>NZ_CAAAIM010000004.1 GCF_900639985.1 Legionella rowbothamii
AATTAACCCTATTTCTCCCGCACATCCTTGCATTGACGTAGATTGGGCCTATCGCCCAACATAGCGCGCTGGCGCGGCTAGATGCTTTGTTGGGTCATAGGCCTAATCTACAGGTTAGAAACAAGCCTCAAGGGGCTGAAAGAGAGCTAATCGGGAAATTAACTAAATAAAAAAACACTCGCTAGTGCGGAAAAAGTGAAGCAATCCAAGTTTTATGCTTCGAGTTGCTATTTTATATAGAAAATGTCGGTATGGTTCTTTTTCAAACGCTGCTCATTTATTTCACTATTGGCAGCTTAAGGAAAACCTGGTTGCACGTAAAATAGTAATAATTAATATTAATTCCCCCATAGGCCGATTAAAATAGATTAGTCCTGAGCTTTCAAAAATAACCTTCCTAGTAAAACCAAAATCTATTGATGCGTTATTTATGCAGTTAGTTGATTTTAAAGTCATTTTATTAATCAAAAGTTGATTTTTTTTTCCCTTTAGTTTAAGTTATTTCCATTTAGGATAAATAATAAATTTTATGAAAGTCCAACGTATATCGGAATATATCAATGAACTGCGCAAAGAAGAGAGCAAGGCTGAATGCGATGTAACTCTTTTAGAAAAGATTGGCGCCTATTTTCTCAATAAATCTCCTGAAACACTCCTTGATAGGCAAGATATTCTCTTTTTAGAGGGGTGCTTTACTGAGCGCTGGGATGTCGTGCGCGGTAAAGAGCATGATTACACACTAAGTAATTCACCCATAGAGCTAAAATGGGTAAATTTAGCAAGAGAATTAGGTAAGCATGCAAGTATTCCATATTTAAAAATACTGATGCATACAATTACTAATGATAATGATCCGCATGATCACTCAGAGTTAACCGAAACTGAAACAATGACTAATTTTTATCTGGCGAATAAAGGTACTCTTCTTTGCCGTAAAAGGAGCCTTTGCGATCATTTATTAGATCATGAACTTGTATTAGCGACCAGCAAGAATTCAGATGCCGCAGTTATTTTTACATTGGATGAATTAAGCAGTTTAAAACGCTGTAAAGTTAACTCGTTTTTTTCTATTGAAACCAAAATTTGGGACAGCCAAACGCAAGCCAATGAGCAGCAAACAGTAACTGAATATTTCCGAAGTTTTTGGGATTTTCTGCAAAGAAAAGTTTTTGCACGCGGTTCTAACGATGGTGAATTCCCAATAAATTTTTTAATCCCCTTATTTAATTTAGTTGAGTGCTATATTAGTTTGAAGGTTGATGGTAATGAATTTTGTGCCTTTCAAAAAAAGGCGAGTAACTTTTTCGAGCTGGTCTATAAGAGTGCTTCTCTTAATATTAACTCTTTATATGGACAAAGAGTTTTTTATAAGGGGCGAGAACATTATTTAATCGATATCTTGATAGCAATTTTTGATGCGAATCAATTTAATCTGGAGCAGGAAATATTAGCTATTACACGATTGTTATTTAGTCTTCAGCCTGAGTTAGAAACTAAGAATAATATTTTGAGATCATTCTATCTTGAAGAGCAAAAAAAGGTAGTTCATTCCCCAGAAAATGAGGTTGAAGCCTATATTAACTGTTGCCGTCTACTTGTATCATTATTTGTGACAAAATTTGATCTGGGTTTTTTTATTTATAAAGGACAGGAAATATTTGCATGGGATCAAGAGAATGAAATTCCTCATGAATGTAATGGGATCTATACGAGTTTACTAAAAGTCTTTAATTCTGAAAAACCTAATTATATCGATGTATATTACAATGTTATTAAGAACGAAATTGCTTCTCTCGTAAGAGAGAATGCTCATTGGTCTCGAAAAATCAGGACAGGCACCTCTCGTGATTGGTTGAAAAAAGCTAATATCTCTTCTTTGGCAGAGATTGATGGCCATTGGTATCCTCCAGAGTTAATTATCCATCGGCTATTAAAACTTATTCAAACTAATATTGTATTTAAGCATCAAATTATAGATTTTTTGGATGCCTTAGTGACGACATATGCTCAGGAACAAGGTGATTTTAGAAAAGAGCTGCGCGTTAATATATTATTCTCACAATTTCTTTCTCAACTAAGCGAACCTGAAAGCCTTACTGTAGTAACGTTTATGACCTCCGGTAGTTATATATCGGCTGATGGAATTGAATCTGATTTTTTAAATAATTGTATAGTACATATAAATAGCCGTTTAGTGACGTTGGGCTATCATCAGCCTATTGAAAAATCCCCTAGCTTTTTCCCAGCGAAACTTAATTATGAGATTGATCCTGCTCTTGTTTTGGGAACGAAGCATTTAATTGAAGTGATTGAACATTACGCTACTAAATTGGAGTTAGGTCATCTTGATAATGAAGTACAAGGAAAAATCCGACGCTTCTTATTTGATTTGAAGAACCCGATTTTAAGCTGTGCTGATAGGAATGCGATTATAAAAGAATCTGAAACCACGTCTGATCCTCTAGGGCAACCTAGCTGATTGCCAAGAAATACATGTAGCGCGTATTATGCCGTTTCACGTTGTTCTTAAAGGAATAAAAAAATGTCGTTCTTGTGAGCAACCTAGGGTGTCGTGTATCGAACCTCTGGTTGCTTCGTCGCTTCGCTTTTCGCAATGATGAAGTTTAAATAAGCCCTGAATGGATACAGTAATGTATTACCATACTTGGGGAATATAAATGCTCCTCTCTTTAGGTCTTATATTGAGCGCAAAGTTTAAGAAAATTTGCATATCTTTTTTTAGCAATGAGCCCATCTTGCATTGCCTTTATAATTGCGCAGTGGGGTGTATCTTTATGGGTACAATTTCTAAATTTACATTGTGATAAAAATGGCTTGAATTCATTATAGCCACGCGCAATTTCTGCCACATCAATATGCCATAAACTGAATTCTCTAACACCAGGAGAATCAATTAAAGCACCACCGCTAGGTAAATGATAATAGCGTGAATTACTGGTGGTATGTCGTCCTAACTCAGATACTTCTGAAATAGCCCCAGTCGCGATGTTTTGTTCGTGGGGTAAAATTGCAGAAATTAGCGATGATTTTCCCACGCCAGACTGTCCTACAAAGACACTTACCTGATGGTCCAATATTTTTTTTAATTGAGCCGTACCCTCAACATCATCTTGGTTAATAAATAGAAGTGGGTAGCCTAGATGGCGATAGTCTCCCATTAATTGCTCTTTAATTTCCGTACAAGGTAAATCAGTTTTATTTAAGAGTATAATCGCTGGTAATTGTAGGGTTTCTGCCATAACCAAATAGCTATCTAGAAGCGGCCAGGAAATTTCTGGTTTAGCTGCAACAACAACAATAATCTGAGTAATATTGGCAGCAACCGGTTTTACTACGCCGGAGCCTGTTGGTTTCGCAAGCACACTTTGCCTTGGGTAAAGGCTTACTACTACACCTTGATTCGTACCTTCGTTTTGCCATACCACCCGATCACCAGCAACTAATGTTTCAAGATTAGGTCTAATGGAGCAGCGAATATGAACGCCTTGATTATCTTCAACTTCTACGTGACGACTGAAACGAGTAATAACTAGCCCATCCACTAAATTATCATGGTTTTCTTTATTCGTTTGATACGTTTGTTGAATTTTTTCAATACGTGCAGACTGTTGTTTGTTAATACGTCTTTTACTCATGATTGCAATCTATATTATAATTAGGATAGTTTTTTTAAATTTTGTGCATTATTGGGTAATAAGACAGAAATTTATTACCATTGTTGCAAATTTAAAACACAAATTTAACAAATATTTTGATTCACACAGTATGAAGGCAAATTACATATAATGAAAGTCTACTTAGTTGGTGGGGCTGTTCGCGATCGCTTGTTAAATCTACCTGTAAAAGAACAGGATTGGGTAGTAGTTGGCGCAAGCCCTGATGAATTACTAAAAAAACGATTTCGACAGGTTGGGAAAGATTTCCCGGTATTTTTGCATCCTGAAACTAATGAGGAATATGCGTTAGCGCGAACAGAACGCAAAGCTGCGCCAGGTTATTATGGTTTTACTTGTGATTTCAGCAAAACGGTTAGCCTAGAAGAAGATCTCGCTCGCCGCGATCTAACCATTAATGCTATGGCTATGGATGAGCAAGGGCAATTAATTGATCCTTATCAAGGACAGCAGGATTTACGCGATAAAGTATTAAGACATGTTTCTTCGGCATTTGTTGAGGATCCGGTGCGTGTTTTACGTGTTGCGCGTTTTGCAGCACGATTTCATCATTTGGGTTTTAAGGTGGCAGATGAAACGCGCTCTTTGATGTATTCTATGGTGCGCAATGGGGAGTTAGCGCATTTAGTCGCAGAACGAGTATGGCAGGAATGGCAACGAAGCTTGGAAGAACAAAACCCCGAACAATTTATTAGTACTTTACGAGCGTGTGATGCATTGCGTATCATTCTCCCCGAATTACATGCTTTATTTGGTGTTCCGAATCCTCATCGCTATCACCATGAGGTGGATAGTGGCGTGCATACGCTTATGGTCTTACAGGCTGCAGTTGTTTTAACCACGGATCCAGTGATTCGTTTCGCAGCTTTAGTCCATGATTTAGGAAAAGCAACGTCACCGATGTCGAATTGGCCGAGTCATCATGGACACGAAGAGCGTGGTGTTCCCATTATAGACGCTTTATGCGCGCGTTTGCGAATTCCAAATGAATATCGTACATTGGCAATGACCGTTTCACGGTTTCATTTAACTATTCATCGTTTATCAGAGTTACGAGCAGCGACAATAGTAAAAGTTTTAGAACAAGCGGATGCGTTTCGACGTCCGCAGCTTTTTTACAATATGCTCATTGCCTGCCAGGCTGATGCTGAAGGATGTGGACGAAAGGTTGATTATCGACAAGCTAAGCTATGGAGTAGCTTATTAGCAGAATGTGCTAAGGTAAATGTACAAACTATAATAGCGCAGGGTTATACTGGAGAGGCAATTAAACATGCCTTACACCAACATCGAGTAGCCTGTGTAGACTTAATATTAAACTCCTGGAATATAAATGAAAAACAATCATAATTTGATCTGGATTGACTTAGAAATGACGGGTTTAGACCCCGAAGCAAATCGCATTATTGAAATTGCTACAATCGTAACTGATCCCCATTTAAATATTATTGGCGAAGGTCCTGTTTTTGCTGTTTCTCAACCAAAGGCCGAGTTGGATGCCATGGATTCTTGGAATACTCGACAGCATGGTCAATCGGGATTGGTGGCACGGGTTTTAGAAAGCACCGTGGATGAAAAACATGCTGAGCAAGAGACCGTGAATTTTCTAAAACAATTCGTTGATAAAGGAAAATCCCCGATGTGTGGTAACAGCGTATGCCAGGATCGACGCTTTTTATATAAATACATGCCCGAATTAGCAGCCTTTTTCCATTATCGTAATTTAGATGTAAGTACTCTTAAAGAATTAGCGATTCGTTGGAGACCTGAATTATTAAATGGCTTTAACAAGCAATCCAAACACTTAGCATTAGATGATATTAAAGACTCCATTGCTGAATTGGTTTATTATCGCCAACATTTTATAAATTTACCGGAAATAGCACCATGATAGAAAGAGAGCGATTGGAATTGCCTAATGGAGCAGATAAATTATTACTGCACTCCTGCTGTGCCCCTTGTTCTGGTGAGGTAATGGAAGCGCTGATCAGTTCAGAAATTAATTTCTCAATATTTTTTTACAATCCTAATATTCATCCTATTCAAGAATATGAAATTAGGAAACAGGAAAATATAAAGTTTGCTGAAAAACATAATATACCTTTTATTGATGCGGATTATGACAAAGATAATTGGTTTGAGCGTGCCAAAGGTCTCGAATGGGAACCTGAACGTGGTAAACGCTGCTCCATGTGTTTTGATATGCGTTTTGAACGTACAGCTTTATATGCTCATGAGCATGGTTTTCCTGTGATTAGTAGTTCTTTAGGTATTTCCCGATGGAAAGATATGAACCAAATTAATGACAGTGGTCTGCGCGCCGCCGGGCATTACCCGGAACTGGTGTATTGGACCTATAATTGGCGAAGAAATGGTGGTTCAGCGCGCATGTATGAAATCGCAAAGCGTGAGCAATTTTATAAGCAAGAATATTGTGGTTGTGTCTATTCATTACGGGATACAAATGCTTGGCGTAGGCAAAAGGAGCGTAATCGAATTAAAATAGGGGTTAATTACTACAATGCCGCCGAGACAGAAAATAAAGAGGATTTATGAGTACACATTCACATAAGGATGGCCATGAGCATCATGGTCACTCTCATTCGCATGGCCCAGTGACCTATGATCGGGCTTTTTTAATTGCAATTACTGCGAATGGTCTATTTGTTCTTTTGCAAATTGTGTTTGCTTACCTATCAAACTCAACCAGTTTATTAGCTGATGCATTCCATAATTTAGGGGATGTATTAGGCTTGGTTTTAGCGTGGATTGCAACGAGTCTTATGAAGCGCGCACCCACGATGAAAGCAACCTATGGGCTGAAAAAAATCTCTATTTTATCTGCCTTAGCCAATGGTATTTTGTTGGTATTTACCTGCGGTATTATTGCTACCGAAGCAATGTATAAATTGTTCTCCCCAACTGAAATTCAAGCGGTATCGGTTATGATCGTGGCTGGTATTGGCATTGTGATTAATTTTTCAACTGCGCTTTTATTCATGCGAGGTTCAGATGATCTTAATATCAAGAGTGCTTATCTGCATTTATTTTATGATGCGCTAATTTCGGTTGGCGTAGTAGTTGCTGCAGTCTTGATCTACTTTACCGGTTGGCTCTGGCTTGACCCTGTGGTTGGTTTAGTGATTGCGTTTATTATTTTAAAAGGGACTTGGTCTTTATTTGTTAATAGTTTTCGACTAATTATAGATGGGGTGCCAGAGAATATTTCCTGGTCTGCAGTGAGTGAGTTTTTACTGGCAAAACCAGGAGTTGATGGCTTTCATGATTTGCACATATGGGCAATGAGTACCCAGGAAAATGCAATGTCTGTGCATTTATACATGCCTGAAATCGAACTAAGTGATGAATCACGGATGGAGTGGATTGAACAGTTAAGACACGAATTTAGTATTCAACATGTAACTATTCAGGTAGAAAAGACACAATCAGGGTGCAATGATAATTGCCATAATCCAGGTTTTTTATAGCCACACTGATACGCAAAGTAATTTTCTCATCCTATACTTAAAGTACTTCATAAGATATAGGGTGAAGAAAGCATGGTATTAAAGAACGTTCGCGACGAATTTACTCCCGCAGCAACTGCTCATGTAACGAGTAACGCTTTGTTTTCTCATAATGTTTCTCGAGGTACTTTAAATGGTTCAGGTAAAACCTGGATTAAAAAGGAAATGCCCGATCCGGCTGTTGCCAGAATAGAGGTTCTCGCACAAGAGTTCTTTCGCTTAATTATTCCCCATCAAGGTGAAACGCGGCTTTTACAAGACAAATCCACAGGCGTCCATTATATTCTTTCTGAAGAGGTCCAAGGGTATCGTGATTTGCCTTTAGGCGAAGCTCATAATTTTGCGAATGGACATTATACTGGTTTGGGGCAAGCGCTTGTCGGGGCTATGTTTTTGCAAGAAATAGATCTGAAAAATGGAAATATTGGACTTGATGCGCAGGGCCGGGTTGCGAAAATTGATGGGGACTGGTGTTTTGCGCAAGGACGCTACGGGGATGAGGACTCGTATAATATAACTCCGGAGGCAATCGCACAACTTCCTTACCCAAAGGACTTTTATGCCTTCAACTGGCTTGATCTCATTTCGCAAGGTACCGCTCTTAGTGCCAGCAATATTGTTGCTCCTTCTTTAAGTAGCTCGCCGCAATTTCGTGCTGAAGTGAATCAGGCATTATTGATGATTACTCTTTTGCCAAATAGCTTTATTGAACATTTTGTTGATGCCTACATTCCTGCAGGCGGAGAGCGTTACGTTGATTTAATTAAATCACGCCGAGGCCAATTACTTGCTAGTGCTTTGCAAAATACATCATTTATGGATTATTTACATTCAGAAGCAGCACTTGAAGATTATAATAGTCTTATTGCACATATGGATTCGTTTCAGGCAAATGGGGAGGGTAGGGTAATTCCTGAGCATGCGCGCGAATCTAATAGCAGAGAGGTTGCAGAACGATTTGCCATTATACAGTACCAAGGTAAATCAGCTAAAGAACATGAGCAAATATTGGAAAATATTTTATCCCATAAAGTGAATGATCACGATGTTCTTCTAAATACGTACGTAGCGGACATGCGGAAAGAATTAGTAAAATATAGTTCAAACCCGCAAAAATTAGCGGAAATTAAAGAACAATTGAATCAGGTATTAGTTTCCGTAAGTTCAGCCGAGGTCTCCGCTGTGAAGAATGCCGCAAGCAATTTACGTGAGAGTAGTCACTGGTATACGCGAGGTGTTGTGGCAAAAGCAGCCCGAATTGAGGCGGCGTTGTGTACTATACCGCTTCTTGAACGTGGAACTGTGATTAGTAAAGATGGACCTGCAAATAAAGTTCAGGAAGCACTTGCTTCCCATCGGCATTGGGGGAAAGGTGGAGAGGTTTATAAAACGGGAGATAAGATTGATATGGCTCATTCCGCTCAGACGTTTAAAGATTTGAAAGCACAATTTACTGAAGCGCGTGAACCAACTATGGATGAGGATAGTCCCATCCAAAACCCGCGAGTAAAATGACTAATCAAGAGCATTATTTTAAGGATCGACTATGAGCAATGATAAATTACATGGGTTATACGGCAAAAGCGGGAAAATAAATCCAGATGAAGAGCAGATTAAAGCATTACGCAGTAATCTACGTGCCTTAAATGATGAGAATAATAATATAGTGAAGCAAATATGGGATATTGCTTTTAAGCTGAACAATCCTCAGATGACTGAAGAGCAACGTAGCAAGTTAATGACGTTAAATGAACGCCTAAACCAGCAAATTATAGATGGCGACTACATAAATAGAATCGACGAAGTAAAGCAACAAATTATTGATTTAGAAACCGAATTATATGGGTTTTCGGATTTAACTGGTAATTCACCGTATTCCATATAAGGAAAATGTAACCTGGTTGCATGCAACCAGGTTTCCTTTACACTAATACCTGATGTGTTGTTAACGCCAACCCCTTTTTATAACTCTCACAAGCTTGACTCGCATCACCTAACTTTTCCTGTAGTTTGCCTAGGGTCATATATGCCACAGGTGAGGGCTCGATTTCATTCGATTGTTCAAGATAGTATTTCGCCTTACCCCATAACTGACGATTAATAGATAATTGCCCTAAACATAGATAAAGTTCAGCTGAGTGTGCATGTTTTTTTAATAGGCTTTCGGCAAAGGCAAGTTGGCTATCATCACTGGGTAATGAGCCATAAAGTTTAATAAGTTGGGGATTAAATTCCTTGCGCAGGTTACGGCGTAATAATTCTTTTGCCTTGGCATGCTCATTGTTTTTAAGTAAGAAACGCACATACTCTGTAACAATATTGGGATCTGCTGCTAATGGTTTTGGCAATGACTTAAATAGCTCAGATACTGCTTCAGGCTGGTTTTGCTTTGTTAGATCCGTTAGCGCTTGCAAATAAGCACTGTGCTGCAGGACTTCAAATTCTTGTGGCTCAATCACATTATATCGTTTTAAGCTAGGCAGTAAGGCAATGAGTTGAGGCCAATCGCGAACCTCTTGATACAGTTGCACAAGTAGTTTTAAAACATAAGGATGACGTGGAGCAATATCATGTAAGTGTCTGAGAGTAGCTAATGCCTGCTCCCATTGATGATTTGCCAATTGCAATTGAGCTTGAGTAAGTTCAACGGCAATTTTTGCTTCGGGCATGGATTGTTGTGCTTCACGCAGAAAATCATCACGTAATTGGCTATCGCCCATTTTTTGTGCCGCACGAGCTGCGGTTAAGTAATTCAATAGTGGCGTATCCGTATTAGGAAGTGCTTGAATTAAATGATTTTTCGCTTTATCCCAATATCCTTCACTGTATTCGATTAATCCCTTACGTGTAATTGCTTGGGCTTTTTGCGCTAGGCGCTTAGAGTGCCAACGGCTGAGCGCTCTAGGAGCACGAGTAATTTTGTGACATAAGCGGATAACTAAATAGACGATAAGAAATGCCAGAATCAAGCCTAAAATCATTACCCACAAGGTGGTTTCAACGGTCCAATGATTTATGGCAATTAATACATAGCCAGGATCTTTATTGAGCTGCACCCCTAAAATGATGGCGGCTAATAAGATGAAAAACGCAATAAAAAGACGCATCATTCTGAGGTTCCTCCCTGTCCTTCTTTATCGGCCGGCTTGACAGCAGGTTCTTTGGAGTCAATTAATTGATTTAATAAAGGTAAGGAGCTAACACCAACGTCAGGTCTTTTTGGGGTTAACTGAATTTGCTGCAGCTCATTTAGTTTTTTTATGAGTGCTGCAGTATTGGCAGCATTTTCATTAAAATTCTTTTTCAGGGTTGTTATTGCTTGATTTAGCACTAATTGATAGACCTCTTGATTATTATTGAGTACTGCCCATTGTGCCTCTTGTAAATCTAAGCGAATGTTTTCCTTGAGTATCATTTCAAGAGCAGGGGATATCAGTGGTTTAATCTGTTCCTCGTTACGACGAATGACCACCAGTTTGCTTAATACATTCATGCTATCTTGCCAACGAAGACGCCATACCGATGTTTTATTTTCTGGGGTAGCAGGTGTTTCTGCTGTTGGTTTCATATCATTTAACGTCGAGGCAATACTTAAATCCTCAAGGCTATTTTGAGCTGCATCCAATTGGCTTAGTGTTCCTGCAATATCCATTTTAGGAGCTGCTTTTAATTCAGCAATGTCTTTCGCGACTGCTTGTCGGATCTCAAAGATTTTAGGGTCATTTAATTGCAGTAATAATTGATCCGTTTGTTGCAATAAGCTGATGGTTGCTTCAACGCTGTTGCTCCAGTGAGCATTGATTTGCGCTAACTCAAGATAATAACGTGCTTTGAGCAACAGCCAATTTTGATTTTGATAAAATCGTTGGCTCATCGCTGCTTGCACTTGTTTGTTTAGCTCTCCAAACTGGTTTTGTAGGTTAGAACGGATTTCCTCAAGCATATTGGCCTTGGCCTCAAGTTGAGCTTGAGTTTTATCTTCATTTTGTTCTAACTTATCTAATTGTCGGTTTATTTGATTGTTTTGATTGCTCTGATTGGCTAATTGCGCTTGTAATTGTTTATTGAGTGATAGCGTATATAGTGATGAGGTAAGAGCGCCAATCGCAATTACAACAGCCCCAATGGTCATGGTTGATTTTGTAGGGGCGTGGTTTTTCATTGAGGGGCTATTGCTTTGCTCCATAGTTTGTTTTTGTTTTGGTTCGGATGATTTTTTTTGTTCTTCATTGCCATTGGTCATAAATTAATCCTTGATAACAGAGTCAAACAATGCATTCATTATCCCCTCGGGATGGCTACGAATAATATGTTTTATTCCCAATGAGGAGGCACTTTGAGCCAGGCGTTCACTAATAACCAGGCATGTTTTACTACGCAGCCAATGATGAGCATCTTTAGGAAATAGTTGAAAAAGATGGCGCATAGACTGCTCACTAGTTAACAGTATAATATCCACTAAATCATCGCGCCATATTGATTTTATAAATTGATCATTTATTTTTGGCAGGACGCGTTGATAAACATTTAATGCAATTAATTCAGCACCTTGTTGCAACAAGCTTTCTTCAATAAGCGGTCTACCACCTTCACCTTTAAATAAAAGAATTTTTTGTTTTTGGGGGTGTTTTAGGCTCGGTAATGCCAATAAATGCTCACTATCTGCTATTAAAGGGGTAGCATGTACCTGTATCGCAAATTGCTTAAGCATTGTGGCGCTGCCGTTACCTATGGCAATGACCTTGATGGTTGAGGGCCAATGAATTTGAGCTTGTTGTAATTGCATAAAGCACTGTTGAACGGCATTCGCACTAATGAAAATAGCCTGTTGTATACTCTTTAAATCGGGCAGTTGACCCAGCCAATCATCCGTTGCTTGAATTTCCAATGTAGGTAATTCGATGGCGATGCCTTGTGCCGCTTGGATGCGTGCACTTAAAGGCTGGGCTTGTTCTTGTGGCCGTGTATTTAACACACGTAAGCCATGGAGTGAACGATTCATTTAGGTGCTGACGCCAGAAGTTCTGCTCCACCTTGAGCAAGTAATTCTTGAGAGCAACGTATGGCTAATTGGGGTGCATCCTCTGGTGATCCTGTTTGTTGATTGCTAAGGATATGCGTACCATCTTCGTTTAATATTTTTGCGCGCAACATCAATTGATTGGCGGCGATTGGTGCACAAAAAACCGCTAAAGGAACATGGCAGTTTCCTCCCAAAAGCGCATTCACCTGGCGCTCGGCGTGTACACAAATAGCGGAGGTAGGATCATTGAGCCCGGCTACTAGAGTTTGGGTTTCCTGATCGTCCGTTCTACATTCAATAGCCAATGCTCCCTGCCCACATGCAGGGAGCATAATGTGGTCGGGAATTTGTTCGCGAATTACTTCCGTAAATCCCATGCGCTCGAGGCCTGCCGCGGCTAAGATTATGGCTTGATATTCGCCAGACTCTAATTTAGCGAGACGAGTATTGATATTTCCTCGTAAAGTTTTGATGCATAAATCAGGGCGATACGCCAATAATTGTGATTGCCGTCTAAGGCTTCCTGTTCCCACAATGGCGTTGGGGGGGAGATTTTGCAGGCTGCTGTATTGTTGACTGACCAATACATCATAGGGATTATCACGTTTACAAATGGCTACTAAGCTTAGGCCTTTCGGAAATTCCGCGGGCATGTCTTTTGATGAGTGAACGGCGATATCAGCTCTTTTATCCAATAAAGCTTCTTCTAATTCTTTGACAAATAACCCTTTACCACCTACAGCAAGCAGCTTATCTTTCAGGAATTTATCTCCAGAGGTAGTCATTGGCACAAGCTCAATTTTTAGCATGGGCCATTGTGCTAATAACAAATCGCGTACATGATTGGCTTGCCATAAAGCAAGAGGACTTTGACGTGTTGCGATACGTAGCGTCTTGATATTCATAGATTATTAGAACGACTTATTAATAATGCGCTATCATAGCATTTTATTTGCATGAACGTGAGGTTGACGTTAAGAAATGTACCTTGGATGAGAGCTTTACCTTCATCCAGGGTACATAATGTTTATTTTTTATAACCAGCACGTAGTGCAAGAGCCATGAAAATATAAGTCCAACCACTAACGATCATGTCAATGGCAATGAACATCCCGATAACCCATAGGCTACTCATCGGCCATTTGATGAGGATTAAAATTCCTAAAATCAGGGAAGTAATACCAGCAAATAATATCCAACCCCAACCCTCAGTATCTCTTAAAGAAATGGACATTGAGATGCGAGTTACGCCAATAATAATTAGCAGCCAGGCCAGCATAGCAGTAATCACTGCGGAAGCAAGAATAGGATCGTACAACACCACACCGGCCGCAATGACGTATAAAAGCGCGATAAGAATTTGCCAAACAGCCCCTTTCCATTTTTTGTATTTGAAGGCATCAGCAAAATGCGATAAACCTGAAACTAGCAGCATGGCTGAAAAAAAGTACATGCTCACTAAGGTCAGCATAATATCCATGCCTAAACCAATAGTACCCATAATCAACAGTATTATTCCTAATCCTAACAGCCATCCCCAATGACGTTGTAATGAATCGACCATTGGGACCTGCATCTTTTCTGTGTTATCCATATCAGTTCCTTTTGATTATACTATTTTTAATATAGCTTATTTTTAGGTACCTGGGTTCGAAATGAATAATTATCTAGTAGGCTGGAAAAAAAGCTTACTTATAGGTATGATTTTTAAATTGTGTTTTCGAGGTGTACGGGTATGAAGTGGTCTGTGGTGATGTTATTATCATTTTTCTCATTTGCAGGGAATGCAGATAGTAATACAGAGAGACAGGAAACGCAGTTAAGAATTCAACCCGTAGGTCAAGTTACAGTGCAAGGACAACCCAGTTCTGAGCATAAAACGGTGGCAGAGCCCGCCAAAAAAGAGCCTGGGGAAGAAACTTATGAGCAGCATTGCATTGTATGCCATAAAGATGGGTTGGCGGGTGCTCCTAAGTTTCGTAATGAGCAAGATTGGAAATCTCGTATAGCCGGTAGAACATTAGATGATTTAGTTGCTTCTTCAATAAAGGGTTTAAATGCGATGCCTACAAAAGGAACTTGTTTTAAGTGCAGTGAGGATGATCTGAAAGCTGCAATTTCTTATATGTTGCCAAGATCATGACAAAATTAAATTTCAGAAGAATTCAAACATTCAATGCAGCAGTTACTTTATTTGTACTGTTTGCGTCATTTTATTTTCAATATGTGGTTGGTTTAGCGCCTTGTCCTCTATGCATGATGCAACGCATTTGCGTCTTTTGCTTATTGGCAGTTATGAGCCTAAGTTTCCGTACTCAAAAAAGGGCGCATGCCATTAGTGGATGGATAGTATTTTTTGCCGCCTTAGGGTTGTTTTTTGCCGCCCGCCAGTTGTGGTTGCAATCATTGCCTGCAGGAAACGTTCCTGCCTGTATGCCTGGTTTGGATATTATGATTCGCTATTTCCCATGGAAAACAGTGGCTCAAGCCATGTTATGGGGATCTGGGGAATGTGCTGAAGTCACTTGGCGTTGGCTAGGCGTTTCTATGGCTGGCTGGAGTGCCATGTATTTTACTTTTATGATTTTGATGGGGATATTTTTGCTTTGGAATACTCATCGTTCTCGTTTTGATATGATGTATAGGGTGTAGGTAGCCCGTATTCGCGCAGCGCGTAACGAGGGGGATTTTGCCAACCCAACCCGTATCGTGGAATACAGACTACGAATGGCATTACCAATAGTTCTTAAATCTCCACCGTCTTATTAAACTCATCATTAGGCCCGGCAATAACCTGAGCTTCTTCAGTAGATTTTTTCCCATATAAGGAATAAGGCGAAATATGTCCCTGAGAAAAACGGGACATCTGTTTTTTAAATGTCGCAATGCGCGCCACAGATTCTGGAGTGTGCTCAAGAGAAGGCGCTTGCATTAATTCCAATAATAATTCGCGTGGTTGGTGGCATACGATCAACATATCGCATCCAGCATTTAGTGCGCGTTCGGCTCTAGTTTTTAGATTGCCAATATCGGCACCCTTCATACTTAAGCAATCGCTTAAGACCAACCCTTTAAATCCTAACCTAGTGCGCAGGATATCATGCAACCAGATCTTGGAAAAACCCGCGGGGTTATTTTTATCAATGGCTTCATAGGTTACATGGGCGGGCATAACCGCAGTTAATAAGCCTTTATCGATTAATTCACTAAAGGGCTTTAAATCGTTGTTTTCTAATTCTTCGATCGATGCGGAAGATGCAGGCATCGCAATATGTGAATCTGATACGATAGAACCATGGCCGGGAAAATGTTTTCCAACCGCAGGCATGCCTGCATCGTTCATGCCTTGAATAAAGGCACCTGCTAATTCGGCAACGGCATTTGGGTCGGTATGGAATGCTCTATCTAAACCGGTAATTACACGGCTGTTGCCTTCTAGATCTAAGACGGGGGCGAGGCTCAAATCTATATCATGGGCTAAAAGTTCTTGCGCCATGATTTTCCCATATTCTTGGGCATGGGCTACACCAACTTCCTGATGAAGATCATAAACTTTGCCATAGGAGCGGGCGGCAGGAATGGAGCTAAATCCTTGACGTTGAAACCTTTGAACATTGCCTCCCTCATGGTCAACTGCGATAAAAAGAGCGGGATTAGTACTTCTTATCTCAGCAATCAATTGTGCGAGTTGTTCCAGATTAATAAAATTACGGGTAAACAAAATTACGGCACCAACATTAGGGTGCGCTAAAAGTTCCCGTTCAATATTGGATAGTTCAGTTCCCTCTATATCAACCATGAATTGCGATGGCATAATGATGCTCCTCGTTTAACATAATACACGTCTTTGATGACGTAGTTTTCAGGTCTCAGACCCGATTATCGTTCGAATTAGCGCATGATTTTATCATAGATCGATATGGGATTAATATTTCTGAGTATCCTTGACTGGTAATCTTAAGTCGAGTTAGCTATCATCGCTTTCTTTGAATTATTTTTGACTAAATGAAAAGCTTTTCTTGCGAAGTGCTGTATCGGCATTCGGCCACCAAAGCCCGGGTCACCCGTGTTACTACTGCTCATGGTGAATTTATCACCCCTGTATTTATGCCTGTTGGTACTCGCGCAGGGGTGAATAATATGATGCCTGCAGAGTTACAAGAAGCTCATAGCCAAATTATTTTAGGTGGCAACACCTATCATATGCTGTGTGCTCCAGGCATGGACGTCATTGAAAAGGCTGGTGGAATGCATCCTTTTATGGGCTGGCATGGCCCTATGCTAACTGATAGCGGCGGTTTTCAAGTTTTTAGTTTGTCCAGAAATAAAGAAATTTGTACCATTGATGAAGAGGGGGCTCATTTTGTCTTGCCTGGTAAACAGGGAATAATCCATATGACTCCGGAAATGTCTTTAGAGACTCAGAAGATTATTGGTGCAGATATTATTATGGCTTTTGATCAATGTACTCCAGATAGCTGCACTAAAGATGAAGTGAGTCATATTATGACGCGCACGCATCGCTGGTTAAAACAATCAATTGATTATCATCAGCAATACCCTGAATCACGTTATGGCTACCAGCAAGCTTTATTTGGTATTATTCAGGGGGGCACGTTTAAGGATTTACGCCGTGAAAGTGCTGATTTTGTTTCATCTATGAATACTGATGGGCTTGCTATTGGTGGTGAGACTATTGGTTTTGACATGAACACAACGGTTGAAGTAATTCGTTGGGTACGCGATTATTTGCCTGAAAATAAACCGCGTTACACCATGGGGGTGGGTATGTCCCCCCAAGATCTTTTGGACGTAGTTGCAGAAGGGATCGATATGTTTGATTGTGTTGCGCCAACGCGTAACGCACGACATGGAGCTTTATATTGCGGTAAGTTAGTACAAGAAGGTAATTGGCTGCGTTTTGCCAGTGAGTATGAGAATGAACGTATTCAAATTAAGAAATCATGCTTTGCTGATGATATGTCACCGATTATGCCGGATTGTACGTGTTATACCTGTCGTAATTATTCACGCTCTTATTTACACCACTTAATAAAACAGAAGTCTAATCTTTTTACTGCCCTGGCGACGATTCACAATATCCATGTGATGCATGATGTTTGTGATAAAATGCGCGAGTTGGTAATTAATTCACAGGAGAAATAATGGTAGTTATTAGTACATCTAAAGGTGACATTCATCTTCAGTTAGATACAGAAAATACTCCAGTTACAGCAGAAAACTTTTTAAGTTATGTGCGTAGTGGATTTTACGATACCACAATTTTTCATCGCGTCATTTCAGGCTTTATGATTCAAGGCGGCGGACTTGATTCCAATATGGAACAAAAGCAAACGCAAAGTCCTATCAAGAATGAAGCAAAAAATGGCAAGCCGAACAAGCGTGGCACGATTGCTATGGCAAGAACGATGGACCCACATTCTGCTACAGCGCAGTTTTTCATTAATGTCGCAGATAACGCATTCTTAAACTACACTGCTGATTCAATGCAGGGTTTTGGTTATTGCGTATTTGGTGAGGTTGTTGAAGGCATGGACGTTGTCGATGCAATTGCTAAAGTAAAAACTGGACAAAACATGGGCCATGCAGATGTTCCAGTTGAAGAAGTAAGTATTCTTTCAGTTAAAGAAGTCGAGTAATTTTTCTTAATCGTTCCCAGAGCACGTTGATTTCGTCATTGCGAGGAACGACGTGATGAAGCAGCCCAGGAGTTCAATGTATGGAATCCTGCGTTGCTTCAATTGGTTCGCAATGACCGCCTTTTTTGCTTTTAAAGAGTTCGATATTTTTCGTAGCCTGTGAACGCTAGTGTCAAAACAAATTCTATTCACTTCTACGTTTCTTTATACTTTCCGAATAATCAAAAATGGGTATTTCAATATGGAAGAAAATAGCCAACAGTCGTGCAATGAAGATACTTATCAAGGTAATAATTACGCTGATGCTTTCCGCAACTTGGAAATAATCCAGAGTAATAAAGAGTAGTGCCCCGCCAATAGCGATGACCGCATACAATTCTTTTCTTAGAACAAGGGGAATGTCATTGCATAAAATATCGCGTAGCATGCCCCCGCAAATACCGGTGATTACACCACTAATTACCGCAATACTTGGGGATAATCCATGATTTAACGCTTTCTGAGTACCAATGATAACAAAGGTCGATAAGCCAAGCGCATCAAGGATTAAAAAGAGTTTCATTATTTTTATCAGTGAATGGGCAATAAAAATAGTGAGAAATGCGCATAAGGACGTGTATAATAGATACTCTGGATGAAGTACCCACGTCAATGGGTAAGTATTAAATAGCGAGTCTCTTACAGTGCCACCACCAAGTGCTGCAATGCATGCAATCAGCATGACGCCAAAAAAATCCATTTTTTTGCGGCCAGCAGCCAATGCACCTGTAACCGCTTCGACACAAATGCCCATGATGAAAAGGAAATGTAACAACATAAAACTCACTGCCTGCAAAAAGTCCAATGATAGCATTGTTGAGTCAATTGGCGGAAGAGATAAACGTGCGAATTCCTATCCAGAACTCACATTAAAAATGTATTTTTTATTTGGAGCGTATTCATGAAGATAGGTATGCCGTTTTTCCTAAATGAAATTGATACAGATACACGTAAAAAAATTCTTGAGCTTGATCATAAATTAAAAACTTTACGTGCCGAAGTAGAATTGAAATTAAATGAAGCAGAAGAAAGCCATTTGCCTCATCTGATGCGAGATATTGAGCAAGCTATTACAGCAATAACTCCTGTGGTTGCATTAGTTGTTGATGAATAGTAAGTCTAGCCTGGTTGCTCGCAACCAGGGCTTCATTTTGAATCTATTTCTCTATACGGAACCGTAGCCGGTATTAGCGCAGCGTAATACCTCAGTTATAATGAATACTAAACACTGGCGACTCATCCCTAATCGAGGCACTAGCATATTGGTTTTTACCCAAACGATATCGTTGCGCCAAAATTTTAATATTGGTTAATACTATAGCCGCTAAGATAATAATGATTAGGCTGGGAGAGCTTGGCATTTGGGTTTTGCGTGCTAAATAGTCGGAAAGCAGTGGCGGTACTCCTGCTGCCAGGCTTGCCGCAATTGAATAAACAATCGATAAGGCAGTACATCGTATTTGGAGCGGAAATAGCTCTGTGAGTAATACGGTAGCCACACTATAATAACAAGCGCAGGGAATCGAGATAAGCAGCTGCATTAAAATATAATAACCAGCGCTGCCGTAATTAATACCATACATAAATGGATATGCAAGCACCAATAAACCACTGCTGGCAAAGGTGAGCATTTTTAAACGATCTTGTTTATCAGAGAGCCAACCAAAAATTGGGATTAGTAGGGTGACTAAGGTTAGAGCTAAGGTATTTGACGTCATAATTAATGAACGAGAAAGATGTGCATATTGAATTGCGTGCAATGGAATATAGAGATAAAAAAAGAAGCCGGTGGTGACTGAAAGAAAACTGGAGAAAAATGCAAAATGGAACATAAAGGGATATTTTTTGATGTAGTTTAGCGATTGTTTGTAAATATCTCGTGTCGTGGGTTTTGCGCGATTCGCATAATAGACAATATATGCCAGACTTTCAGGCATCTTTGCGCGGATGGCAAAACCAATAATCGTTGTTAGCAAGGCAAATAAAAAGGGAATACGCCAGATATAGTCTATCTCTGGGTGAGCATCAGCTAAATAACGCATACCCTCAACAACCAGACATGCAAGTAAATAGCCTGCCTTTACACCAACCGAAGACCAACAGCCACGAAAACCGCGTTGCTGATTGTCACCACTTTCAACTAATAATGATGATGAATTCAAAAACTCAGAACCTAAAGCCATGCTTTGGATGATACGCAAGGTCAATAGTAAGCCTGCTGCGGCAAGGCCTATGTGTTGATATCCCGGAATAACACCGATTAAAGCAGTGGAAACCCCCATTATCAGGATCGATACCATAAGGACATTTTTACGCCCATATAAATCTGAAAATAAACCCAGGATGAATGCACCTAAGGGTTTAGCTAAATAAGCAATAAAAATTAAAGATAAAACAACGGTGAGGCTACCCTTATTATCGCCAATGAGGTAGCGAGACATTTCTGTCGCCATAAAATAACAAATAGACATGTCATAGGCTTCTACGACATTCCCCATAAGGCCGCCGAGGATTGATTTATTTTGGTGTTTCATAGTTCAACCTGTATGGGTAGGGATGAGGGTGAAGGAGCATAGGTATTTAAAAGGGGGATTAGATTGTTTGAACAATATTGCCCAATTTTATAAAAATCCTCATGTTGATTCGCAAATAGTTCACGGGTATGCGCACAGGATTTCCGGCTGGCTAAAGAATAGATAAGATATTCTTCGCCCATTTTTGCCGCCAGACTTAATCCTATCGGATAAGCATGTTTGATTTGTTTTACATAATACAGTTCATCATAACGGGTATAGTCATATAAGTTTTGCCAATAATCCTGTACACATAATTCAAACCATTGATGCCTATAACTTTTATCATAACGCCAAAGTGGACTATTAAATAAATTAAACTCCATCGCGGGTGTTGATGATAAGCTTAGTAGTTGATTGTTCTTGTTGATGCGAGCAAAGGCGATATGATCAATTTCATGTATCCCTAAAACGTCTCGGAACACAGCGGAGACTTTACTTCTAAATGCAAAAAGGGCTTCCAGTAACTCTGGATGACGCGTTACTTCATTACGACAATTTTCCATAAAACCATTCTTATTTCAATTTCCATGTGGCCGGCTAAAATGCTTCACAGAAGCTAAAGCCAGATCAATAATTCTTTTTGACTGCTCTTCATTAGCGTTGATTAAACTTACATCATTTATCAACTCCATCAAGAAGTCAGAGACCTCTTGTTCCATAAGTGGGCTATTATATAGATTTGCTGCCTTGGCGAAAATATAGTGAAGCAATGTTTTACTAATTGATACCTTTCCTTGCTCTAAACCGCGATCATCATGGGAGTCACCAAATAATAACCAGCCTGGCGAAACATGAAGTTTCGTAGCGATTTCAACCAGCTTTAAGGGCTCAGGTATGGATTCGCCACGAAGATATTTTCGACAAATTTGTAACGAATAGCCAGTTATTTCCGATAATTTATGAATGCAAACGCCAGATGTAGAGCGTTGTGAGTTAAAGCCTGCAGCGATCATGGCATCACGTAAGCGGTATGCAAATTGTTTTGTTAAATCAATTTTTTCCATGGGGCGTGCAATAACTTATAGAGTGGAAACTACACGGAATTGTAGCAAAGGCCGAGGCAACCTGCAAATGTTAGTATTAATTGGAAACTTTTGGTTTCGTTTCGAAATTAAATGTTGACATTCGAAACTTAAGCGTTATAATGGCTCTGAAATTTAGGGAAATATTTCAACAAAGTCCAAAATACATGGAAAAACATGGCACACCGATGGAACATAGTGCCATGAATAGTTCAACAAACAGGAGCAGTGGATTAACCATAGCGGTTAACCTCGCAAAACCCAAGGCTTGAATGATAGGAATCATTCAAGCCTTTTTTATTTACTAATTGAATAGAAATTTATTGGCTTTGCGTACTAAATGTCTTCTTCTTAATCAATTCTTAAGCTTCGCTGTTTTATACTAGGGCAATGCGAAAACTGAGCCTAGTTTTTATAATTAAAGCGAACTTTTGAGATTAAAAATGAGCAGAGCAAAATTAGAACAAGCAATTTATTATATTGGAGACAATACCGAATTGGCGACGGCAGCAAAGCTTCGAGAAAATTTAGCCCAACATGCCGGTAAGAATGTAAACCAGATTCCACTAGTTGAGTTCAATCCAAAAGTTCCCCAGGAAATGCCAAGCGAATTAATTTTACTAGCTCATAGTGATGATTCACGGCAGCACATTGGTGATAAAACACCAAAAGAATTAATTCAAGAGTTCGCGAAACAATTTCAAGGAAAAGATAAGACAAAACTTAAATCGTTAACCTTAGTTTCTTGTGAGGGTGGTTTTGGTGAACATCCCCTTGCTTTTGAGGTTGCCAAAGAATTGCATAAACAAGGTTTTACCCAAACTATTGTTAAAGCGGCTACTCATCCTCAAGGAAGTAAGGTTGGTGGGGTTGTTTCCGTAACTACCCATGCTGGAATTTCAATCCTTCATGGAAATGAGGACGGGAAGGTAAGCGCGGTAATGTACGGGAATCAAAAAACAGCTGATTACATACGCTGGAAAGAATTGGACCGCATGCGGGGTAGAGTAAAGAAGCCCCGTGAAGGCTGGACTGAGTCGTTAGAGCGTGAAATGAATAATCTAGCGGACAAGCATAGTAATTTTCGTGGTTTTGACGAAAGGCATCCCGATTATTGCGTAATCAAGTTGGTTAGTGATATTGAGGATCTAGATGCGCCTTATAATTGTTATACTAAAGAGGGTGCTCAAGCTAAGCTCGGCCTTGATGTAGCAATTGCTTTAGAATCTATACGAGTAAAAAGGAATGCGTATAGGCGCGTCGAAGACAGTAAGACCGTCGCCTTTATCGAGCGAGTTATACAAAAGCTATATGAAAATCCATCGATGACAAAAAATGAGATTTTGCAAACCCTCGCCCATAAGGACATTGTAAAGAATGCTAAGCGAGAGATTGTTTCTGACATTCGGGAAACGCTTACTCAGCAAATTGATATAAAACGTATGGCGATGGATCCTTCTGCACGTCCTTCCAAAGCGAATACGATTGCATCAAAAATTGAAGCAGATGAAGACTATTTAGCTCGCATCATTCAAAAAGATGGTATTTTCGACAAAATATGGCGCAGTATCTTTGGCGCAGATGAATTTACTCAAGGTATGCGTTTGCTTTTAAGACGTGTCAACGCTCAGACTCTTTTGGCAAAAGCAGATCGTGAAGACATAATAGGTCATATTGAAAGTCAAAAGGAAAAAGATTTTAAGAAACTTACGGTTACATCAGGTATCGATATAGGCTTCATTAATACGAAAAAAACAGTTAAGACTCCGCTTAACAATTTATATGATGCGCTAAAAATCTATTACGATAAGACAAACCCTACAATAAATGATTGGAAGCTGCTACTGGCTGCAAAGCTAGAGTATGACAAGAATCAGCCTAATAAAGATAAAAGTCAGGAATTAGAGAATTTGATTAAGCAGCTTGATGCTAATAATCAAAAATTTAACGATATAGGAACAGGTTTAAAAGAGATAAAAGGCCGAGTAAATGCCGCTATTCAAGCTTATTTGGATAGACATGATAAAGGTCCAGATACCGATGAACTGCATCAGCCTAAAGTGGCTGTGATGAAGGTAATGCAAGCCTATGTAAATGAACCTACTGAAACAAATTGGAAGGCACTTGAAAGGTCAACTGCAGATAATCCAGGTTGGGATAAGGGATGGCTGTCAAAAGTTAGGTTCTTAATGTCTGAGGTACAGTTGGCGCGTAAAGAACAGGAAGATGAAACGGAACGTCTTTCTCCTGGTTATCGGGTTTAAGTGGTAACGGGATTTAGCATCACGGTGCATCTCTATAGCAAGTTGATTGATGTTAAATCTAGGCTGGGCTTTTCAGCCCAGTCTATGCCCTTACTCTCTAATTTTTCCCGTGCATATTTATCTAGCTTGACGTTAGGCATCGAATTGGCTTTTATATACTCATACCCAACATGAGTATAAATTCGCGAGGAACGTTCAGCTCTATACTGCTTGGTTTGTGCCAGAATGTAAGTCCTACTTTGTTATTGTAGTGCTTTTTAGATTCTTCTTTTGGTGCAGTGATTTCTAGTTTGGGCGCATGCGCAGAATCAAGAGATTTGCTGCGTTGCCTTTTATGTCCTTTCTCTTCAACCACTAGTTCAGTTTTCCTCTTAGGAAGCTCGGCATCTGCAGAGTTTCTTCTGAGGGGGGTATGTTTTGCAGTTTCTTTTGCTAAGCTGTCATTTCGTTGTTGTAATTCAGCTTGCGCCTTATATTGCTCTTCAAGAATTGTATAAGTCGTTAGCAAATGGGAGGGTTGCTTTTTAATTTCAGTATTTTTTGTGGAAGAAAATTGCGCAAGAATTTCTTCTTTTTTCTTAATGTTCTCATAGCTCTCATGAGTGGTCTTGACATCGGCACTCGTCAAGTTTTTGCTTTCTCCCAAAGTTTCATTGAGAAACAATACATCTCTTGACAATAAAAAGCTTGGTCTAAGTACTCTAGGGTCGTTATTTTCTTGAATATGTTTTCTTAATTCTCTGAAATTCCCAATAGGGCATATATATGCTCCAAGAGTATTATAGGTGGTCTTGGAACTATCTGATAAGCCGATTAAATTTTTTAAATCAGTTTCTACGGTAGCCAAACGCAACATAATTAAAGTGAATGCTTCATAATTTTGGCATTGAGTAAGAAGGATGTTGGCAACCTCTACCCAGCGTTCGAAGGCATGCAATTGCGTAGCTCTTTTCTTATGCCCGAGTATATCCGCTTCGATGAACTTATCCATTATATTGTAACATTGAAAATAGTTTTGCATGTTGATGCTGCCACGGCTGATGTCAGAAAATCCAACCGGGTTTGCTATGTCGGTTACTTCTAGTTTTTGAAAGGCACTTCTTAATTGTATATCGAGCAAGTCTGCATAATCTTGTGCCAGGCGAGTTTCTACTTGTTGACAAAGATCGGTTTTTTCATTGCTGGTTGCAATAGCTTTTCGTACTTGCTTTTTAGAAATCTGCTTATCCCATTCTTGAGATGCGAGCGGGGTATCAATAAAGGAGTTATTTTGTTGGTACCAGTTTGAAAACCCGCGTAACGTTGAGTTTGTGCCTCTGAACCAATTTAAAATACTATTTATTGGATGAATTGCCATGATTATTATTCTTATAAGTTAGACAACAGACGATCACTATGTATTTTCTTTGTCAAAAAGTCAAATAGTTAATTGCAACAATACAGTAAATAATAGGTTGCTTTGCAATAAGCACTATTATATACTGCCTAACTATGCTTTATGCAGGTCTTTTTATAGGCACGTAGCTCAGTGGTAGAGCACCACCTTGACATGGTGGTGGTCGGTGGTTCGATCCCACTCGTGCCTACCAAATGTAACAGAATTCTTTTAAGTTATTAAGTGTAGAATATTTCACGCTTAGATTGTAGTTATTTTCAGATTATGTTAAGCCCTGCTCCGCAGGGTTTTTTTTTGAGATAAAGTGATCGACGGACATACGGATACTAACCATGCCAAACATTAAATTACCTGATGGAAGTGTAAAACATTTTGAAGCGCCTCTGACTGTTTATGATGTGGCACATAGTATTAGTCCTGGGTTGGCCAAAGCAGCGTTAGCTGGGCGTGTCGACTCACGTTTGGTTGATACTTCCTATCTTCTCGAGAATGACTGCTCTTTAGTTATTATCACTGAAAAACAAGACGATAGTCTGGAAGTTATTCGCCACTCTACGGCGCATTTATTGGCGCAAGCAGTTAAAAGTTTATTTCCTACAGCCCAGGTAACCATCGGTCCAGTGATTGAAGATGGCTTTTATTATGATTTCGCATTCCAGAGGCCATTTACGCCTGAAGATCTAGCGCAGATTGAAGCGAAAATGATGGAATTGGCTAAGGCCAATTATCCTGTGAGCCGCAGAGAGTTGCCACGTGATGAGGCAATTAGTTATTTTAAGAGTATTGGTGAGGAATATAAGGCAAAGATAATTGCTGACATTCCTGCAGATGAAGTGCTCTCCCTTTATAAACAAGGTGATTTTGAAGATTTATGCCGTGGGCCCCATGTGCCTTCGACCGCTTTCTTAAAAGCATTTAAATTAATGAAGGTTGCTGGAGCCTACTGGCGTGGTGACTCTAATAATGAAATGTTACAACGCATCTATGGTACGGCTTGGTCAGATAAAAAATCTTTAGCAGACTATCTCTTCCGTATTGAAGAAGCTGAAAAACGTGATCATCGTAAATTAGGTAAGAGCTTAGAGTTGTTCCATTTTCAAGATATCGCGCCTGGGATGGTTTTTTGGCATCCTAAAGGTTGGACTATTTATCAAGAGCTTGAGCGTTACATGCGTTCACGCTTAGTGGATTTTGGTTATCAAGAAATTAAGACGCCACAATTAGTCGACCGCGTTCTTTGGGAAAAATCAGGTCATTGGGCTAACTTTAGAGATGAAATGTTTGTTACGGAAACAGACAATCGTCACTATGCGGTCAAGCCAATGAACTGCCCTTGCCATGTGCAGGTGTATAACCAAGGCTTGAAAAGCTATAGAGATTTACCCTTGCGCTTATCTGAGTTTGGTAACTGTCATCGTTGCGAACCCTCAGGTTCATTACATGGCTTAATGCGAGTACGTAATATGGTGCAAGATGATGCCCATATTTTCTGTACAGAAGATCAGATTCAATCTGAAGTAGATATGATGTTGCAATTAGTGCAGTCAGTCTATGCTGATTTTGGTTTCCATGAAATTAAGTATCGTCTTGCGTTACGTCCCGAAAAACGGGTTGGTAGTGATGAGGTTTGGGATAAGGCTGAAGATGCTTTAAAACAAGCGATGAAAGACCGTAATATTGAATGGGTTGATGCTCCTGGCGAGGGCGCTTTTTATGGTCCAAAGATTGAATGCTCACTCTCTGATTGTTTAGGTCGAATCTGGCAGTGTGGAACTATTCAAGTTGATTTCTCCATGCCTGGCCGCTTAGAAGCAAGCTATATAGCAGAAGATGGTAGTAAGCAAACTCCAGTCATGGTGCATCGTGCAATTTTAGGTTCTTTTGAACGTTTTATGGGGATCCTGATTGAGCATTATGCGGGGAAATTGCCTTTATGGTTGTCTCCAGTACAGGTCGTTGTTTTAACAATTAGTGAAAAACAAAATGCATATGCTGAAAAAGTGACACAAATTTTACAAAAAAGAGGGGTTCGTGCCAACTTTGACTTGAGAAATGAGAAAATTGGTTTTAAAATTCGCGAACATACTTTACAAAAAGTTCCTTATCTCTTAGTGATCGGGGACAAAGAAGTCGAAGCAAACCAAGTTGCTGTGCGTACCCGTGAAGGTACGGACTTGGGAGTGATGACAATAGATACAATTTGTGATACCTTAATGCAAGAAATTGCCCATAAGGGATCAATATCCAATTAACAAGCTGGGGAGATTAAGCCATTAGTGCACCGACTAAGCGTGAAAGTGATCGCGCACGAATTAATGAACAGATCAATGTACCTGAGGTACGCTTAATTGATGTCGATGGTAATCAGGCAGGAATTGTATCAACACGTGAAGCCCTGCGTGCGGCCGAAGAAGGCGGCTTGGATTTGGTGGAAATATCCCCAACAGCCAAACCTCCTGTATGCCGTATTATGGATTATGGAAAGTTTCTCTTTGAACTGAGCAAAAAACAGGCTGAAGCTAGGAAAAAGCAAAAGCAAATTCAGGTTAAAGAGCTGAAATTCCGTCCTACGACGGAAGATGGAGATTATCAGGTCAAGCTACGCAACCTGATCCGTTTCCTCAACCATGGTGATAAGGTCAAAATCACACTACGTTTTCGTGGTCGTGAGATGGCGCACCAAGAACTTGGTATGAAGATTCTCGAGCGTATTCAACAGGATACTGCTGAAGTTGCTGTTGTTGAACAACATGCAAAACGCGAAGGAAGACAATTACTGATGGTATTATCGCCCAAAAAAACTAAGTAGCAGAACAAATGCGGAGTAATATGTTATGCCGAAGTTAAAATCACATCGTGGAGCGTCTAAACGCTTCATTAAAACAGCAAGTGGTCGAGTAAAACGCCGTGGCGCTTACAGAAACCATATTCTCACCAAAAAGTCTACAAAGCAAAAACGTCATTTACGCGTTGGTGCAAGTAGTTTGAAAGCATGCGATGCGCGTTTAGCAGAACGTATGTTGCACGGTAGTTAAGGGGAGAATAGAAAATGCCAAGAGTTAAACGTGGTGTGACTGCCAAAGCGCGTCATAAGAAAATAATGGCCCAAGCGAAAGGTTACTACGGTGCCCGTAGTCGTACCTATCGTGTTGCCAAACAAGCAGTGATTAAAGCGGGTCAGTATGCTTACCGTGATAGACGCCAGAAAAAACGTCAATTCCGTGCATTATGGATTACTCGTATTAACGCACAAGCTCGTGAATGTGGATTATCATACAGCCGTTTAATTGATGGTTTGAAAAAAGCATCAATTGATTTAGACAGAAAGGTTTTAGCTGATCTAGCGGTTCATGACAAAGTTGCATTTGCTGCTGTTGCTGAACAAGCAAAAGCTGCATTAGCAAAATAATGGTTTAGCTTAATTGTAATAACAGTTAGTTAGGCAATTAAAATGTATTTCTTAAGGAGGCTCAGGCCTCCTTTTTACTTGTGGGTATAATTATGCAGGATATCACCGCCATACAAGAACAGGCCGCAGACGCAATTAATCATGCGCAAGATGTTGCCGCTTTAGAGTTAATTCGCGTAGATTTTTTAGGTAAAAAAGGCCGATTAACTGAAATCCTAAAAGGATTAGCTCATTTATCTGCTGAAGAAAAGCCTAAAATGGGACAATTAGTCAATCAGGTAAAACGTGAAATTACCGCTCTGATTGAAGTAAAAATGTACGAGCTCAAAGAAAAGCAATTATTAGAAAAGCTTACTGCAGAGCAAGTTGACGTTACTCTTCCCGGTCGTAATAAAAACAGTGGTTCACTACATCCTGTAACCCAAGTAAAACATCGAATTAATGAATTTTTTAGCCGTTTAGGATTTGATATTGTTGATGGTCCTGAAATTGAGACTGAGTTTTATAATTTTGAAGCATTAAATATTCCTGGGCATCATCCCGCACGTGCAATGCACGATACCTTTTACTTCGGGGATGGTCGTCTCTTGCGAACACATACTTCACCGGTACAAATTCGGACAATGGAGCAACGTAAACCACCATTCCGTTTGATTGCCCCTGGGCGAGTTTACCGTTGTGACTCCGATTTAACACATACGCCAATGTTCCATCAGGTAGAAGGGTTGCTTATTGATAAGCAGGCTACTTTGGCTGGACTAAAAGGTTTGTTGCAAGACTTTTTTGCTCATTTCTTTGGACGCGAACTCGCATTAAGATTCAGACCCTCTTATTTTCCGTTTACTGAACCTTCTGCTGAAGTAGATATTGAATGTACCCAATGTAACGGTAAAGGGTGTCGTTCATGCAAGTTCACTGGTTGGTTAGAAGTATTAGGTTGCGGTATGGTGCATCCAAATGTTTTAAAAGCGGTCAATATTTCTCCCGACGAATATCAAGGTTGGGCATTTGGTATGGGTATGGATCGATTAGCCATGTTGTATTATGGAATCGATGACTTACGTATGATGTTTGAAAATGATTTTACTTTCTTAAGTCAATTCTAATTAGGTGGTAAGGACTATAAATGAAATTAAGTAAATTATGGTTACGTGAATGGGTTAATTTCTCATTAACAGAACAAGAGTTAGCCGATCAATTAACAATGGCAGGTCTGGAAGTCGATGCAGTAAGCCCTGTAGCTGGAGAGTTTACCCACGTAATCGTTGCTGAAGTTCTAAGTACTACGCCTCATCCTGATGCAGATAAATTAACTTTATGCGAAGTTAACATTAATACTGACACACCCTTACAAATTGTTTGTGGCGCATCGAATGTACGCGCTGGGCTAAAAGTTGCATTGGCAATGATTGGTGCTGTTTTGCCTGGTGGCTTCAAAATTAAAGAATCAAAGTTACGTGGTCAGCTATCTCAGGGGATGCTGTGTTCAGTAGCTGAACTGGGAATGGCAGAACAATCTGATGGCATTTTGGAGCTGGAACACGAAGCTCCAGTAGGTATGGATTTACGTGAATATTTAGCTTTAGATGATCATGTTTTTGATGTTGATTTAACTCCAAACCGTGCGGATTGCTTTAGTGTTTTAGGTATTGCTCGAGAGGTAGCTGTATTAAATAAATTACCGTTGCTCGAGAAACCCATTCCTGAAGTTGCTCCTAGCATTGATGACGTTTTGCCAGTGAGCTTACAAAATCCTGAGGCTTGCGCGCGTTATTGTGGTCGTATTATTCGTAATATTAGTCCTCATGCAAGTACTCCTGTATGGATGGGGGAACGTCTGCGTCGAGCTGGTATTCGCTCCTTGCATCCTGTTGTTGATATTATGAATTACGTTATGCTTGAACTTGGGCAGCCAATGCATGCCTTTGACCTGAGTACAATTAAAGGCGAAATTAATGTTCGTTTTAGTAATGAAAATGAACAATTGGAATTGCTCGATGGGCAAGAACTTAACTTCAATGAGAATGTATTAGTTATTGCCGATCAAGAAAAACCTTTAGCAATGGCAGGAGTTATGGGTGGGGCAAACAGTGCTGTGCAAGAGCACACAACTGATGTGTTTCTTGAAAGTGCATTCTTTAATCCCATTACTATTGCCGGTGTTGCTAGAAAGTTTGGCTTATTTAGTGATTCGTCACAGCGTTTTGAACGAGGGGTGGATCCCTATTTACAAAGAAGGGCATTAGAGCGTGCTACCGAGCTTATTCTGTCGATTGTGGGCGGAAAAGCAGGGCCGATAATTGAAGCGAATAATACCGCGCATATACCAGCTACAGTTAGCTTCTCTTTTGATACCGATAAAGTGCAACGATTAACAGGCCTTAATATTTCGCGCGAAGAAATGAAAAGCTTGCTACAGGGAATTGGTATCACTATTGTCAATGAGCACAGCACTTCGGTTCTTGATGTGACAGCCCCTTCCCACCGGTTTGATATTCAACAAGATGTTGATTTAGTAGAAGAAATTATTCGTCTTTATGGTTATGATAATTTAAAAGCAGAGCCGATGCAGGCTTCCGTACAAGCAGGAGCAACTTGTACTAATGAAGAAATTGCAACGCGTGTGGCGCATTGGTTTAGCGATAATGGATATAATGAGACCATCAGTTACAGCTTTGTGGATCCACAGTTGCAAGAAGCACTTTATCCACAATACCAAACCATGCAGTTATTAAATCCCATTTCATCTGAATTATCGCAAATGCGGGTGGGAATGTGGCCTGGTTTAATTGCTTCGATGATTCATAATATTCATCGCCAGCAACAGTCAGTAAAGTTTTTTGAAGTCGGCGTGGTTTTTGACATTAAGCAACAACAATTATCCGAGCGTCCTTGCGTTGCAGGACTTATGATGGGCTCACTCGGAGATGTAAACTGGAGTGAAAGGAGCCGTACCTTCGATTTTTTTGATTTAAAAGGTGATTTGCAGTCCTTGTTTGCCGCATTAAAATTAAACCGAGTTGAGTTTATTGCTGCATCACATTCTGCATTGCATCCCGGACAATCAGCGGAAATTATGGTGAATGGCGTATTTGCTGGATGGATAGGTGCATTGCATCCGCGCTTGATTGACGCTTTAGATTTACAAGACGATGTGTTTTTGTTTGAGTTAAATTTAGATGCACTCATAGGTCATGGTGCGCCCCGTTACCGACCCATTTCAAAATATCCCCAGATTCGTAGAGATTTGTCGTTTTTAGTGGATAAGCAAATTAGTGTGATGCAGATTGAGTCGGCAATTAGATCTATCATCAAAGAAAATTGGTTAAAAGCTTTTGATGTATTTGATGTGTATACTGGCCAAGGTATTCCAGATGGTAAGAAAAGTTTAGCTGTTGCAATGACGTTACAAGATGATGGTCGAACATTAGTTGACGCTGAGATCAATTCTTTAATCGGTGCTATAATCAAAGCGTTAGAAAATGAATTTTCAATCATATTGAGGGAATAATCGTGAATGCACTTAGCAAAGCAATAATGTCTGAAACCTTGTGTGATGAATTAAACATGTCCAAAACTGCTGCAAAAGAAATGGTCGAAAATTTCTTTGAAGTGTTAAGGCATGCACTGGAACATGGACATCATGTCAAGTTGTCAGGTTTTGGTAATTTTACCCTAAGGGATAAGCCACAAAGACCTGGTAGAAACCCTAAGACGGGTGAAGAAATACCGGTTGTTGCCCGCAGGGTAGTGACATTTAAATCAGGTTTGAAGTTGAAAACCAAAATTGAAGAAATAGGAAAATAGTTCGTTGACTTATTATTCGAAACATGTACTTTTATGCACTAACCAGAAGGCTGCAGGCAAACAATGCTGCGCTAACTCTGGTGGTGAAGAGTTTTTTACTTACATGAAATCACGCTTGGCGGAGCTGGGAATGCATGGCCCGGGGAAAATTCGTGTGAGTAAATCAGGTTGTCTTGGACGTTGTGATTTAGGGCCTTGTATTGTTATTTATCCTGAAGGTGTTTGGTATACCTATTCATCTTTTACCGATATTGACACAATCATTGATTCACATTTGATTTCTGGGATTATTGCCCAGAAATTAGCTATTGATCCTGAGCACGTATAACTGTGTAAGTGCTTACAAGGATTATTAAATACGGTCGTTGTTACTGTGCGCATTGACAACGAGATGTATGCGGACTTTGTGAATGCTTAATCCGCCAATTAAGAAAAACATCAGATGCTCGGCGGTAAAAGCCCAGCAGAGATACTTCGACGTAACCCTATTGCTGGGTTTCCCTGTCCTGCCTACACATGGGGGCTAATGTTATTTTCTTTAAATTGGCGTTATTATGTAAATGCATACATCATCTTGGTTCAGTAATTAAACAATTGTATTTTAGTTTCTTTAACTGAACAATATTTTTATAGTGGTTTTATCACCCAGAATTTGTTATATTTACGCGGATTTATTTATTTGTTTGTAAATTTTTATCCTTTTTACTTGTAGGATGTTTCTGTTTTGGTTAAAATCGCCCGTCCATGATAGAAGATTACTAATTTAGGCAGTTCGGAGTTCATTTAATGAAGACATTTAGTGCCAAAAGCCATGAAGTCAAACGTGACTGGTTCGTGGTTGATGCCAGCGATAAAGTTTTAGGTCGCTTAGCTACTGAGATTGCCCGTCGTTTACGCGGAAAACATAAAGCTGAGTATACCCCCCATGTTGATACTGGTGACTACATTATCGTCACAAATGCAGAAAAAGTTACTGTGACTGGTCGCAAATTTAAAGACAAGATGTATTACCGTCACACAGGTCACCCAGGTGGTATCAAATCAGATAGTTTTGAAAAATTACAGGCTAGAAATCCTGCTCGGATTATCGAATTAGCTGTAAAAGGTATGTTACCAAAAAATCCTTTGGGTCGTGAGATGTATCGTAAGCTGAAAGTATATGTTGGCAACGAGCATCCGCATACTGCACAACAACCCAAGCAACTTGATATTGAGGAATAAGTATTATGGCTGAAATGAAGCAATACTATGGCACTGGCCGTAGAAAAAGTTCAACAGCTCGCGTGTTTTTGCGCCCTGGTAAAGGTGAGATCACAGTTAATGGTCGCACTTTGAAAGAATATTTCTGCCGTGAAACTTCTTGCATGGTTGTGATGCAGCCACTAGAAACGGTTGATTTAGTTAACAAGTTTGATATCTACATTACTGTTGTTGGTGGTGGTGTTTCTGGCCAAGCTGGTGCAGTTCGTCTAGGTATCGCAAGAGCCTTAGTTGCTTATGATGAGCATGGTTTAGCAGAAGATGCAGAGCCAAGCCCAGATTCATATCGTCGAAAGCTTCGTGCTCGCGGCTTATTGACACGTGATTCACGTCGTGTTGAAAGAAAGAAAGTGGGTCTACACAAAGCACGTCGTGCTACTCAGTACTCCAAACGTTAATCGTTTATTGGACACAAAAAACCCCGCACCAGCGGGGTTTTTTATTGGTGTTTATAGAGTATATTACCATGGAATGTAGGCTGGGCTTCACTGCTCAGCATACTTTCGGATTAAACGTTATATCTTTTCTAATGTTTAGTTCCAGTTACCCTAACATCATTTTGAGGTGCTCTCATAATGAGTGAAATCACTAATCCAAATCAAAAAACAGATAATTCTGTAGATGAAGGCAGACGCCGTTTTTTACTAGGCACTACTTGTGTTTTAGGTGGTGTTGGCGCTTTATGTGCTTTAACACCACTCGTATCCTCTTGGTTACCAAGTGCAAAAGCACAAGCTGATGGTGCTCCTATTCAAGTTGATTTAAGTAAAATGGAGCCTGGTGAGCAAGCAGTTGTGGAATGGCGCGGTAAGCCGGTATGGATTATTCGCCGTACTCAAGAAATGATACAAAAGCTTAATGAAAATACAATGCAATTAAGAGACCCTCAATCCCTCACCGCCCAACAACCAGCCTATGCGCAAAATATACATCGCTCAATTAATCCTGAGTATTTAATACTAATTGGCATCTGTACCCATCTTGGTTGCTCGCCAAAATACAAGCCGACACTTGGGGAATTGGGTCCGGATTGGCCGGGGGGCTTCTTTTGTCCCTGTCATGGTTCTACATTTGATCTAGCCGGGCGAGTTTTTAAAAATGTACCTGCACCGATAAATATGGAAGTGCCTCCTTATTATTTTATTGATACGCACACTCTAGTAATTGGTGAGAATAGTAAAACCTAGCTCGTATTGTACGTGTGCATCGGACAACGAAATAACGTATTTTGAACGGATATTGTAATACAGGACTTTGTGCCACAATCCCGCGTATTACGACTTCGTTTAATACGGCTGTGTTAGTGATGACTTTAGAGAAAAATGAATGAAAAGATTATTTAAGTGGTTGGATGCGCGTTTCCCATTGGCGAGCACTTGGAAACAATATTTTAGCGAATATTATGTACCTAAGAATTTAAATTTCTTCTATTTTTTTGGTTCAATTGCACTGGTGGTCTTAGTAAATCAGTTTATTACTGGTTTATGGCTTACGATGTTTTACACGCCCAGCTCAGAGCAGGCTTTTGCTTCAGTAGAGTATATTATGCGTGACGTCAACTATGGTTGGTTGCTCCGCTATATGCATTCTACTGGTGCTTCCGCATTTTTTATTGTGATTTATTTACATCTATTTCGTGGTCTGCTTTATGGCTCTTATCAACGGCCCCGGGAATTAGTGTGGCTCTTGGGCATGCTATTGTATATTTTACTTTTAGCGGCAGCATTTTTAGGGTACTTGCTGCCTTGGGGGCAGATGTCCTATTGGGGGGCAGAGGTAATTACCTCATTGATCGGTGGTATTCCCTACATCGGGGACAGCCTCGAAATTTGGCTAAGGGGCGATTACTCCGTGACCAATGCAACGCTACAGCGCTTTTTTGCCTTGCATGTTATTGCCATACCACTACTTTTATTACTGCTGGCTTTTTTACATATCGTTGCGTTGCATCAGGTCGGTTCAAATAATCCAGAAGGTATAGACATTCAAAATAAATTGGATGAGAACGGAAATCCTACGGATAGCATCCCTTTCCATCCCTATTACCTTGTTAAGGACTTGGTTGGGGTGCTGTTCTTTTTGCTTCTCTTTTTTGCAGTAGTATTTTTTGCACCAGAAATGGGAGGCTACTTTTTAGAGCACAGTAATTTTGTTCCCGCCAATCCCATGGTGACTCCGGATCATATTGCTCCTATGTGGTACATGTCCCCGTTTTATGCCATTTTGCGCGCTATTCCTGATAAACTTTTGGGGATTATTGGCATGGGAGCTGCTGTTGGCATATTGTTCTTTTTACCTTGGTTAGATCGTAGCCCTGTGCGCTCTATGCGCTATAAAGGTTGTTTTTCACGTATTATGTTAATCGTTGGCGTTATGGCATTTTTAATTTTAGGGTATTTAGGCACCATTCCGGTAAATCCTCCGCGTTTACTTATCGCGCGCATTTGTGCCGTTCTTTATTTTTCATACTTTATTTTTATGCCCCTTTATACGCGCTTGGAAGCCACACGCCCTGTTCCGTTTCGGCTAGGGGATTAATTATGCTAAAACAAAGAGCACTTCTAGCAGGGATCTTGGGATGCTTATGGACTCCCATATTGGGGGCTGAATCTTTAGTAATTGATAAGCCTAGTTTGCAGCGTGGAGCCAAGCTATTTATGAATTATTGTTCTGGCTGCCATTCATTAAAATATTTGCGTTACAACCACATGGCGGAAGGTTTAGGCCTTGTTGGTTTCGATGGACGTGTTGATGAGGATTTACTCACAAATAATCTTATTTTTACTGAAGCCGCGGTGAATGATCCCATCCGCATCGCTTTACCTCCAGAAGATGCCAAGCAATGGTTTGGCGTTGTACCCCCAGATTTATCTTTAGTCGCGAGAGAAAAGGGGGCTGATTGGTTAGTTACCTACTTAAAAAGTTTTTATACGGATAATTCCAGGCCTTTTGGGGTAAACAATTTATTGGTACCGGGGGTCTCTATGCCGAATATCTTAGAGCCCTTAACGGGAGAAATGATCTTAGTGCGAGGCACTCAGGGGCATGCGGCTCATTTGTCATTGGTTAAAGAGGGGGAGGTATCTTCCACTCAACTTGATAATCTATTGCAGGATTTAGTTAGCTTTCTTGTTTATGTTGGTGAGCCTACCCAAGGGGCTCGTCATCAACTAGGGTACTTTGTGTTAGCGTTTTTAATGGTATTTTTATTGGTTGCACTCGGCTTGAAACGCATATATTGGCAAAAAATATCATAGTTTAGATAACAAAGTAACCCAAAAGGTTAAAAATATGGTAAAATATCACGTTTGTACTGTAGGGTAGGGATTTGAGTAATAGCTCAGTAATTCCTTCGAGAGTTATTACCCCTCGGTGCTTTACCGATTTTCATGAAATGATAGGAGTTGCTAATGGCAATTGTTGCAAAGCGCACTATAATGTCTTTATTTTCTGATATTGATGATGTGTATAGTCATCAGGTTCGTATCGTTTTGGCGGAGAAAGGAGTGAATGTTGAAATTCTACCTGCCAAGCAAAATGAACCCAGTGCTGATCTTTTAGCTCTGAACCCTTACGGCACAGTGCCAACTCTGATTGATAGAGAGCTTGTACTGTATGAACCACGCATTATTATGGAATATTTAGATGAGCGTTTTCCTCATCCACCATTATTGCCCGTCTATCCGGTTGCACGTGCAGAAACACGCAAAATGATGCATCGTATTGAGCATGATTGGTATTACTTAATGAATCAAATTTTAAGAGATACTAATGTTGACGCGGCAAGAGCAAACTTATTTGAAAGTTTAACTAGCTTAGATCCAGTTTTTGCTGACAAGCCTTATTTCCTAAGCGATGAGTTTTCGTTGTTGGATTGTGCTTTAGCTCCTTTATTATGGCGTTTGCCTCGTTTAGGTATTGAGATTGGGCAGGAGCATAAAGGATTAATTGCATACATGCAGCGCTTGTTTAAACGTGAGTCGTTTCAAGTTAGCTTAACTGATGCTGAGCGACAATTAAGAGCGGCATAAACATGACTATGACATCAAACAAACCTTATTTAATTCGTGCTTTTTACGATTGGATCGTAGATAACGGATTGACACCTTATGTTTTGGTCAATACCGCCTATGCGGGTGTACAGGTTCCTCACGAGCATATCGTTGAGGCACGGATTGTGTTAAATGTATCTCCAGCAGCCACCCGTGGTTTACTATTAGAAAACGATCGCATCGTATTTACTGCACGTTTTTCAGGGAAAACCGAGCAAATTTTTGTGCCTCCTAGTGCAGTATTAGAGATCTATGCTAAAGAAAATGGCCGTGGGATTGCGTTTGAGCTGGAAGATGAGCCCCCCTCATCCCCACCTCCTGCAAGCGCTGGTGCAGATGGCGCTACGGCTATGGCTAAAAGTAAGCCAGCATTAAAATTAGTTAAGTAGTATAGGATTCGTCATCCTGAACAACGTGAAGGATTTCCTGAATGAGATATCGGTGCTATGAATTGGTATTGTTCTTTATTCAGGAGGCTCTTGGTTATAAATTCTTCAGGATGACGTGCCATAACGTTCAGTTCAAACCCGGGTCTACTAATAGCCCAATCGTTATCGGAGCAAACAGGTGATTAAACCAGAGAATGCCCTTTATCGTTGTGAACACATCAGAGCTTGTGAACAACAAGCAACGTCTGTATATAATCTTGATGAAAATGAATTAATGTCTCGAGCAGGAGCTGAGGCTTTTGCGTACATTAAAAAACTTTATCCTCAGGTAAAACATCTCGCGGTATTTTGCGGATCCGGTAATAATGCCGGCGATGGCTATGTGGTAGCTCGTTTGGCCCATGAAAATGGATTAACCGTTACGATTTACCAGGCGAAGGCCTTAGCTGATCTTCCGCATGCGGCGCAATACGCAGCATTAATGGCTCTTGATGCTGGAGTCGAGTGCCAGCCTGTTGATGAGCCTATCGAGAGTGAGGTTGAGCTCATTGTAGATGCGTTGTTAGGCATTGGCTTGCAAGGCCCAGTGCATGGGCTTATCGGTTCAGCCATTAATCAGATTAATGACAGCGGCATACCGGTGGTTTCTTTAGATGTTCCTTCGGGGCTTAATGCCGATACTGGTTGTGTTGAGAATCTTTGTGTTAAAGCTTCAGTTACTTTGACTTTTATCGCACTTAAAGCCGGACTATATACAGCGGATGCTCCTGATTATTGTGGTGATATTTATTGCTGCCCCATACATTTGGATGCTTGTGTTGCCAGGCAGCAGCCTATAGCCAGTTTGTTAGGAGCCTCTAATATTGGATTACCTTTAGCACCTCGCAAAAAAAATTCTCATAAAGGGGATTATGGGCATGTTTTGGTGATTGGGGGTGGGCTTGGTATGCCGGGAGCTATTAGCTTGGCTGCTAAGGCTGCCATGCGCACGGGTGCCGGATGCGTAAGTATTGCAACCATACCAGAGCATGCGAAAGGCGCTTTATCCTTGATCCCTGAAGCGATGGTATGGGGAATAAATTCCGCACGCGAGTTGCAACCCTTATTGGCCAGAGCAAGTGTTTGTGTTATTGGTCCTGGTTTGGGCGATAGCGATTGGGCGGTTAGTTTATTTTTAGCGGCCATTACGTCGCAATTACCCATGGTTATTGATGCCTCAGCATTAAGACTATTGGCAGAACATCCACAATTGGATGATAATTGGATATTAACACCACATCCCGGCGAAGCAGCGGCATTACTTTCTTGCTCTACAGAGCAAGTACAAAAGAATCGGTACCAGGCTGCCGCAAACGTTCAAAAGCAGTATGGGGGAGTGGTCGTATTGAAAGGAGCTGGTTCAATAATCCAAGCCCCTGAACAAAAAACCTTTGTTTGCCCTAAAGGCAACCCCGCAATGGCGAGTGCCGGTATGGGGGATGTTTTAAGCGGCATTATTGCCGGTCTTTGTGCTCAAGGTATGTCATTACCTGAGGCTGCTCGTTGTGGGGTGTATGCTCATGCACTTGCTGGGGACAAAGTTGCTTATACGCAAGGGGGCGCCGGGTTGTTAGCTAGTGATTTGTTTGATGTTTTACCTTATGTATTAAATTACTGTGAATGAGTTAAATAAAGTGGTTATTTTAGATTTACCTGACGAACAAGCAAGTGAGCAATTTGCAACCCAATTGGCTTCTTGTCTTAGCTCTCCTCTTATTCTTAGTTTTAGTGGTGATTTAGGGGCAGGAAAAACAACGATTGTGCGTGCGATGTTACGTCGTTTAGGTGTGCAGTCGGCAATCAAAAGTCCGACTTTTTCGCTGGTAGAAAGTTATCCTTATCAAAGTGGGGTCATTCATCATTTTGATTTATATCGTATTCATCACGAAGAAGAATTAGAATATTTAGGTTTTCGCGATTATTTCACCAAAGAGAGCATTTGCTGTATCGAATGGGCTGAAAAAGCAGGAAGGGCATTGCCTAAAGTAGATATTCATTTTAATTTAATTATAAAAGGGGTTGGACGCGAGGTGCAAATTACTGCATTCAGTGAAGCTAGCCAAAGAATTTTAGCTTGCCTCTCAGGGGAATTATGATCTTACGTTCTTGGTCTTTATTACTCGTGCTGTTTTTTAGCTCGCTAGGAGTCTTCGGTGGTCAACTCAAGGCAATTGTTTTAAAACAACAAAAGAATCAAACGTCCCTTTTTTTTACGCTTGATGGGCCGTTCATGCATAAGCTATTTGTCTTGTCTCAACCTCATCGTGTAGTTGTTGATTTAAAAGACACGCAATTAGCAACTAATTTAAACCATCCAAGTTTAACTAACGCACTTATTCGCCATATCCGTACAGGGAATGCTGATTTCAGAACCTTAAGATTGGTTTTGGATGTAAGCCAAAAGGTACAGATTCGTTCCGCTCCTTGGCAACCTCCTGGGGGTACATATGGTGTACGCGTTGATTTAATGTACACGAATGAGCCGGTTGCAGTGGCCGCACCCGTGCTCGCTTCTTCTGCAGCAATCGCAGTCCCAGTAAATGCGCCAGCGAAACCGCCGGTTACCCCTATACTTTCTCGACAGGCCCCAGTTAAAGTCAGCACCGGTCCCGCAAAGGCATTACGTGATGTGATTGTGGTGTTAGATGCCGGACATGGGGGTAAAGACTCGGGTGCACGCGGCCCACATGCATCTAAGGAAAAAGATGTGGTTTTGGCGATTACGCTTAAATTAAAGCGTCTTATTGATCAACAGCCAGGAATGCATGCCGTACTCACCCGCTCAGGTGATTATTATGTAGGACTTAGAGAGCGCTTGGATATTGCCCGCAAATATAATGGGGATATCTTTGTCGCGATCCATGCGGATGCATTCCATAATCCTCATTCGAATGGTGCCTCAGTATTTGCTCTATCTCAACGAGGCGCAACCAGTGAGGCGGCACACTGGCTAGCAGAAAAAGAAAACTATTCTGAGTTGGGTGGGGTGAATTTAGGTGAGTTAGATGATCGAAATGGCGTCGTGCGCTCAGTATTAATCGATTTATCACAAACCGCAACCATTAATGCTGGCTTAGAGATGGGCAAACGCGTTTTAACTCAGTTAGGCGGTTTCGCTACATTGCATAATTCACGGGTGGAGCAAGCTCGTTTTGTGGTGCTTAAATCCCCGGATATTCCTTCAATTTTGGTGGAGACCGGATTCATTTCCAATCCCCGAGAGGAACGAAATCTGACGAGCCCAGCCTACCAGTTGCGTTTAAGTCAGGCAATTTTTCAAGGAATCAAAGGCTATTTTTGGGAAAATCCACCTCATGGGTCGCGAATTGAGGCAATGGTTGCCAGCAAGTTTCATTTAGTGCGTGCAGGAGAAACTTTACCAGCAATTGCAGCACGTTATCGTGTGACGGTGAATGCATTGCAGGCAGCGAATCAATTACGGGGAATAACTCATCTGAAGGCTGGTCAAAAACTAGTGATTCCAGCGGCATGGGCATGAGAATACACCAATTACCTTCCTTAATTGCAAACCAAATCGCTGCGGGTGAGGTCATTGAACGACCGGCATCCGTAGTCAAAGAGTTACTAGAGAACTCTTTGGATGCAGGCTCTGATGCCATTATGATTGAGATTGGTTATGGTGGACTGAATCAAATCAAAATCAGCGATAATGGCATAGGCATTGTTGCGGATGATTTACCCTTAGCGATTGCGGCTCATGCCACCAGTAAAATAAGCACGCTCAACGACTTATACGCTATAGAGAGCATGGGGTTTCGTGGTGAAGCCTTGGCTAGTATTGCTTCGGTGGCTAAAGTAACGATTAGCTCCAAACCGGAAACGCAAGATACCGCGATGTCGCTGCGGGTGCAGGGCACCGAAATGTCGATTACTCCTTGTGCGCGCAATCAGGGAACAACCATTGATGTGGTTGATCTATTTTTTAATGCACCTGTGCGTAAACGATTTTTGAAAGGCGAAAAATTAGAGTTTCAGGCTATTGAAACGGTGGTTAAACGTTTTGCCTTGAGTGCTCCTGGCATTGCTTTAACTTTAAAGCATAATGGAAAACAGATTTTAGCTCTTCCTCCCGCAATTAACGAGCAAACTCGCTTAACCCGAATGACGCGCATTATGGGTAGCAAGTTTATGAAGAACGCTATTTATTTAGACGTGGAACGTGGTGCTATGCGGCTTTATGGGTGGATTAGTGATACAGGATTTCAGCGTAGTCAAAATGATCGTCAATGGGTTTATATTAACCAGCGTATGGTCAAAGATAAATTAATTACTCATGCCATTAAGCAAGCTTATGATGATTTGCTATATCCAGGACGCTTCCCTGCTTGTGTATTGTATTTTTCCATTGAGCATGGCGAGGTGGACGTTAATGTGCATCCCACCAAGCATGAGGTACGTTTTCAACAACCCCGTTTAGTTCATGATTTTTTTACTTCACAATTAGCAACTGCATTACGGTCGGTTACGGTTGAATCAGAGCCCGAAAAAAGCTATAAACCGAGTGATGAGCTTGCTACAGCATGTGCAAAAGAAATTCGTGAGCCTTATCCGCAATTGGAGTTGTTAAGTAGAGAACGAACACGCCAAGAAACAGATGTTTCTTGGGTTATTTTAAATAATCAGTATATTCTTAGTTTTGTTCAGCATAAGCCTTATCTCATAAATTTGTTAGCTTTGCATCAACATGCAGTGCGGGAACGTTTGGCGCAACAGATCTTACCTTGGGCTCATCGCCCTTTATTGGTACCGATTCGCTATAGCTTACCGCAGCAATTAGCCCATAAAATAACGGAACTAAGTCAACGCCTTGAGCAATTAGGTATTCGTTGTGAACTTACGGGTATACATGAAGTGCTGATTCGAACTATTCCTGTAAGTGTTCCCTATTTGGATTTACGTTTATTTTTGGATACTGTGAGTGCTCTCGATCAATGGAGCTTGGAGCAGCTTAGCGAATTAATGAGCCAGTCCCAGGTTTTTGACCCACGATTATTAAGTCGCGAAGAAAAAATCGAATTGGAACAGGTATTTGTTCGCCTTCATGGAGGAGAGGATAAGCGAGAAGGGCTCTTTAAGGTTTTAACAATCGAACATTGTCAGAGTTTGTTACATGTCTAAATTGATTTTTTGTTTAATGGGACCCACTGCTTCAGGGAAAACTGCTTTAGCGATTGAATTAGTTAAGCAGTATCCTTTGGAAATTATTAGTGTTGATTCCGCCATGATTTATCGGGATATGGATATTGGTACGGCTAAGCCCACCCAAGAGGAGTTGCAAGCTGCACCACATCATTTGCTCGATATTAAGGACCCCACGGAAACCTATTCCGCCGCGCAGTTTTGTACCGATGTGGCTTCTTTAGCGGATACCATTATCCAAAAAGGTAAGATTCCCTTATTGGTCGGTGGGACCATGATGTATTTTAATGCATTACAACAAGGCTTATCGCCCTTACCCGAAGCGAATCCAGAATTGCGGCAACAATTAGAAGCGGAGGCGGCTCAGCATGGTTGGGAAGCCCTGCACCAAAAATTAACACAAGTAGATCCTAAAGCGGCACTCCGCATTCATGTTAATGATACGCAAAGGATTCAGCGTGCTTTAGAGGTTTATTATTTAACCGAGACTTGTTTATCTGATTTTTTGGAGCAGCAAAAAAAAGAGTCCGCTTATACCTTTGCTAATTTCATCCTTTTTCCAGAACATCGAGCCTGGTTACATGAGCGTATCGCATTACGCTTTGAGCAGATGTTAGCGCAAGGTTTTGTTGATGAGGTACGTCGGTTACAGCATAAATGGAGTTTAACGACCAGTATGCCTTCCATGCGTTGTGTCGGCTATCGCCAAGCATTGGACTATTTAGACGGCAATGATGATTACCCGACGATGCGTGAAAAAGGTATAGCCGCTACCCGCCAATTAGCAAAAAGGCAATTAACTTGGTTGCGGCATTGGGGGGAGGGGATGCGTTTTGATCCACAAAATACAGCTTTTACTAATGAGGTTATAGCGAAAACTGGGGAAATATTAGATAATCGCTAAATGTTTTGTGGTGCATTGCACTTGATTCTTTGCCCTTTCAAATCAAAAAGGGGTATTTTCTAATTGAGGAACACAATGTTAAAAGAACAACTAGAACCAGCAAGTACAAAAAAAAATTATGTAGTACATCGTGATCAATTACCTTTAAGCTGTCCTACAGATGATATGGTTTTGTGGAATGCGCATCCCAAGGTTTATCTACCTATAGATAAAACTGGTGTAGAAGTTTGCCCTTACTGTGGTTCGCGATTTGTATTACAGAATGATTGATTCTATTTGTATTGTTCGATTATCTGCTTTAGGTGATGTCCTAATGGCGGTTCCGCTCATCAGGACATTGCAAGCCAGTTTACCTCACGCCAAATTGACCTGGATTATATCCCGGCCTGCTTTTGATTTAGTCGAAGGTATGGATGGTGTTGAGTTTATCGTAATTGATAAGCCTCATCGATTAGTTGATTATTGGCGCTTTAAAAAACAAATGAGTGGCCGGATTTTTGATGTGCTGTTAGCTCCTCAAGCCAGTTTGCGCACTAATTTTTTGTATCCTTTTATTAAAGCGAAACGTAAGATCGGCTACGATGAGCATCGTGCTAATGATGGCCATGGTTGGTTCGTCAATGAGCGTGTTACTCCAGGTTTTGAGCATACTTTGGATGGTTTTTTAAAGTTTGCCGAGGCTTTAGGCATTAAGGATAAGGTGATTCGTTGGGATTTACCAATTAGCCCTGCGGATTATGAATGGGCTGCTCAACACTTGCCAAAAAATGGCCCTATTTTGGTGATTAACCCTGCTGCAAGCAAGCCCGAGCGCAGTTGGCCTGTGGCTCGTTACATTGAAGTGTTGCGCCAGGCACAGGAAAAATGGCAGGCTCAGGTGGTCATTACGGGCGGTCCTGGTGATTTTGATAAGCAATTGGCCGAGCAAATTCTTCACGAGATTCCCGCGATTAATTTGGCCGGAAAAACAAAACCCAAGCAATTATTGGCATTGATTAGTAAAGCAACGGTTGTTCTTTGCCCAGATACGGGACCATCGCATATGTCCACTGCGGTAAATACACCAGTTATTGCTTTACATGCGGTAACCAACCCGCTTATTTCTGGTCCTTATCTTTTTCAACATTTGGTGGTGAATCGTTATCCAGAAGCTGCAGAAAAAATTTTAGGTAGCGCGTCTGTGGAGGACGTGTGGGGGCAGCATGTGCATGGTGATGAAAGCATGCAGTTAATTTCGGTTGACGAGGTAATGGATAAGCTTTCTGAAGTATTGTCTTAAGTCATATAAGAGCCATTGCCGCGTTGCTGTAGTGCAGATAAATGTTCTCATAGTCAAATCTTCAGCGTGCCGTGGCACGCCGAAAAATTAGCCTATCCATGCCGCTTTGCATTAAGACTACTTGCCTTTGGCATTGGATGACCTAGGTGAGTTTAACGATGCATCTAAATCGTTTGCGGTGGGCGTTGTGGGTCCTACGGCAAAAACGGAGAAAACACTGGCTTTTCCTTCTTTGCGTGGGCTCGTTACCGCGCCATCTTTCCGAAAGGTCAATCCAGAGAACTCCTCAGTCATCAATAGTTCACTTAACAGCTCTATGATAGCAGGTTTAAGCGATGGTATTTGGCTATCATCATAGGTGGGGGTTACTGAGCTTATTGGTTCTAGTTGTAAGCCTTTTTCGATGGCCTCATAGAGCTCTATTCGGAATAATTCGTCTTGTGTTACTGTGTCAAACATTTCAGTTGCTAATGATTGCTGGCCAAGTTGTTGGTCAATCCATGTGCCGTTGGGCTTGGATTGCTTTTCATTGGTATTCTTCAATGGTGAATTTAATGCTTGAATCGCAGTAATGATAGTCTTATACCAGGTTTTTAATGTAGTTAATTTCTGTTCACAGAGCCCTTTATCTTCTGTTTGTAAATTAATCACCCCTAATGTATTTAGGTTGTCTAATGTTAAATTTTGTTCTGCTTCCATAATAATAATGGGACTGATAAAACGGAGTACGAAGGGCGTCATCAGGGTACGCATCAGAGTACCATAGTCACGTTTTATATCACTTCTATTTACTAAATCATGGTAGGCACATTTTATGATTTCTTGCATTAGGGGCGGGATGTTTTGCGGAGCAAGTATTTGTTTCACGGTGAAGGCAAAAGCCTGCTGTAAGGCATTAATATCTTGTTGTTCTGCAGAAAAGCTTTTCGCTGTAAACTGTATTGAGTCACGTTGCTTAATACTAATCTTGTCTATTGGTTGTCTTAACATAAAAACAGCATCCCAAACTGACTTTTTATAGTCTTTAAGGCTAGGTTGTGCGATGTATTGTTGGAGTAAGGTATAAATGAGCTGGTTACCACGGCACCACTTTTCTTGGGTATCCAATTTGAATACCTCAGCAAACACACTAATTAACTTTTTTGGGGAAAGATTTTCAAATAATGTTTTAGCGATGTCTACATGATCTTTACTGCTTGCGGCATTAAGGACGGGAATACCCCAAGAATACCCTCGAGTTGTTAAGGCAATTACAAATTGAGAGGCCTTTTCGCTATCACAGGCAAATAAGTCGTCAAAATAAGTTTCCAGGTTGTCTGGTCGTGCTGAACGCGGTGATTGCTTGGCATTTGAAGATGATGCTGTGGTATTAAGTAAAGGTACTTTGTAAAAACTCAAGTTTCTCGAGCGTTTCTGGCCATATTCTCCTCTTAATTGAGTACTGCTGGATGAGCTTGGCTTCTCTTCTATCAAGGATGAGTTCAACGTAGATAGTTGAGGAATGGATGATTCGGTGTTGGAGCGTCGACGGCCATGCAGGCTTTCTTTGGGGGCTTTAGTTTTAAGTTCTGATGAGCTTGTTTCATAATTGTGCTGAAGATTAAGTGCATCCATTAATTGCGTTTCTACATGGGCTACAACGTCAGTAAAGGAGAAGTTAGTTCCTCTACTTTCTTTAATTTTCTTATATGTTTTTTCACTGGGCTTAAAAAGTTTTTCAAAATCAACTTTTGAGTTAAATTTGCTAAGGAGGGCAATTAATTCTTTTTTTACTTGCTCGTATGTTGTTTTAAGAGATTCTCCCGTGCCTTTCGTTTTGCTATTATGGCTTATGGCCGCTGTATCAATAAGCTTTTTAAGCTCTTCCAAACGTTTCAGTTCAGGGATGTTATTTAATTTTGCTGCATCAGTAGCCGTTTTTAGAATAACAACTAAGAGTTGATATTTCTCATGGATAGTTAAGTGCATTAAAAATCTCTGTGTGTCAAGGATAAAGGGGCTTATTATACACCAATAAGGTTAAAAAAAGAACTGAGAATCGGTTGTTTAGTCATTTTAAAAAATGCCTAATATTTTTGAAATAACCTCGCCAAAACATAGTTGATTTATCAAAAGATTTTATGCGATTCTAATCCTCCCCCCTTGGTTGTATTTAACCATTTTATTTAAGGAAGAATGTATGGCTAAAGTTCTTTGTGTTCTTTATGATGACCCAGTTACTGGGTATCCTAACTCTTATGCGCGTGATGATTTACCAACTGTAGCGCATTATCCTGATGGCCAAAGTTTGCCTACACCACAACATTTGGATTTTAAACCAGGGGTCTTATTAGGCTCTGTCTCTGGTGGATTGGGCTTGCAACAATTTCTTGAAGCGCAAGGGCACCAGTTTGTAGTCACCTCCGATAAAGATGGTCCTGACTCTGTTTTTGAACGGGAGTTAGTTGATGCGGACGTGGTGATTTCACAGCCCTTTTGGCCAGCTTATTTGACTGCTGAGCGTATAGCCAACGCGAAGAAACTTAAATTAGCGATAACTGCGGGTATTGGTTCTGATCATGTCGATTTGCAAGCCGCTATGGAACATAATATCACGGTTGCTGAAGTAACTTATTCCAATAGCATCAGCGTGGCTGAGCATGTGGTGATGATGGTTTTATCCTTGGTTCGTAATTATATCCCGTCTTATGAATGGGTGATAAAGCAAGGATGGAATATTGCTGATTGTGCGACCCGCTCTTATGATCTTGAGGGAATGACGGTGGGCACTGTGGCGGGTGGACGCATTGCAGTTGCGGTAATGAAGCGTTTGAAGCCCTTTGGCGTTAAATTACATTATACGGATCGCCATCGCTTACCAGAACATGTTGAAAAAGAGCTGGGACTAGTTTTTCATGAGGACGTTCATTCGTTGGTGAAGATTTGTGATGTAGTTTCGATTCATTGTCCATTGACACCTGAGACATCAAATATGTTTGATGAGCACTTAATTAGCCAAATGAAACGTGGTGCTTATTTGATTAATACGGCGCGTGGTAAAATTTGTGATCGCGATGCAATAGTGAGGGCTTGTGAAAGTGGGCAGCTAGCTGGTTATGCTGGGGATGTTTGGTTCCCTCAACCCGCACCTAAAGATCATCCTTGGCGAACAATGCCTCATCATGGCATGACCCCCCATATTTCCGGTACTAGCCTTTCGGCCCAGGCACGTTATGCAGCAGGGACGCGTGAGATATTGGAGTGTTGGTTGGCTAAACGACCTATTCGAGATGTGTACTTGATTGTCGATAAAGGGCAGCTTGCAGGAACTGGTGCTCACTCTTATACCCCAGGAAATGTTACTGGAGGTTCTGAGGAAGCCATTCGTTTTAAGGATAAGAATTAACAATTCAGAGTATCGTGATTACTATGCAACTAATGGCACTTATTTCAATTTTTCTGCCAATAAGACGCACGAATTACCGCGGCTTGACCGCGGTATTCATAAGCTCGGACTGAGAAGCAAGAAAAATCTTCGATACCATAGTTAAACCGCGATAATTTGCTTCTTCTATACGCGAACAATCATTGTCGTTGAGCTAACGCCTCCACTGCTTCCTTATATAAGGTCTCAACTAATTGGCTCGCACTCATGTTGCGAATTAAATTAACTCCTTGGCCCGCCCATAGGGATAAAAATTCTGATTTGCCTAACTCCGTTGCTTTTTTTCTGATATCTCGTGTAAACGCATTTTGCGCGGGGAAGGGTAAAATGGAAGCGTACTCCATTTCCAACATAAACCGGTTTGGTATTCCTCGTGCCCAGCGACCAGAAAATACGCGGGTCAGTCGTGTTCCTTTATCTTGGACCTGATTTAATGCTACTCGATAGGGCGCTGAAGTCCCTGCCTCCTCGCATAAAAGAAATGCAGTGCCCATTTGTGCAGCTTGGGCACCTAGGGTTAGGGCGGCAACGATACCGCGGCCATCCATAATACCGCCACTAGCAATTACAGGGATCTTTAGGTTTTGCGATAAAATGCGGGTTAAGGCAAAGGTCCCTATTAGCGAATCATACTGCTCTGGGGTAAAAGTCCCACGATGTCCACCGGCTTCTGCACCTTGGGCAATTACGGCATCCACCCCGTACTCTTGTAGGGTTAACCCTTCTTCCAAGGTGGTTGCTGTACCCATGGTAAAAATTTTTTGCCGACGGCACTCTTGCAACAACTCTTTTTTTATGAGGCCAAAAGTATAACTTAATACTGCAGGACGACATCGTAATACACTAGTGAATTGTTCCTCAAAATTTTCTGCGAAGGGTGCCTCCAATGAGGGCTCTGTGAGGCTAAGCTCTTGCCGATAGCCTTGGGTGGCATTGCAAGCTGCGTTAATCGCCTCTTGGCTCAGGTTAGGTGGGCGTGCAGGTGCAAATAGATTAACGCCAAATGGGTGCCGGGTGAGTCTTTGTGTCTCTTTAATCGTTTGTTCAATGCTTTGGGGAGATAAATAAGCTACCCCTAAGGAACCTAAGCCGCCAGCATTAGACACTGCAGCAACTAATGCCGGAGTCGTTGGGCCCCCACCCATAGGAGCTTGGATAAGGGGCCACTTTATGTCTAATTGCATACAGAATGAATTGTGGAGTAGGGTATGGGGCATAATGTGTCATCCTTTTCATTAACGTTTAATTTGTTTGCTTTATAACCAGTACCTCATTAAAAAAGCAATTAATACGTTGCTCCAACCAGCATTTAGAGTGGTGTTTATTTTTGCCCGTAATAAAGCCTACATGACCACCATGTTGGCTTAATTCCAGTATTATATTCTCGGATAACTCTTGAATTCCAGGGATTGTGGTTGGGGTCATAAAGGGATCATCTAAGGCGTGAATAATTAAGGTGGGCACGGTAATGCCGCTTAAGTATTGTCGAGAGCTGGCCTTTCGATAATAGTCTTCTACACTGGCAAATCCATGTAAGGGGGCGGTGATTTGTTGGTCAAACTCATAGAGTGTTTTTAAGCCAAGTAAGCGCTCCTCTGATATAGACAGTTGGCAGTTTACAATGTCTAGCTTCTGCAAAAATACCGCTCGTAAGCGCTGTAACAAGTTTGCTTGATATATTCGAGCAAACCCCTTATTAATATGATTTACTACATCATGCAATTGAAAGGGTACTGAAACTGCAACTGCCGCATCAATTAACGCCTCTGAGCCTGCCTCACCAAGCCATTTCAGCAGGACATTACCTCCTAAGGAAATTCCAACTGCGGCTTTTTGGGTATTAGGTTCCCTGGTTTTTAACAGTTCAAGGACATGGGATAAATCTGCGGTATCCCCTCCGTGATAAGCGCGAGGCAGGCGATTGGGTTCGCCACTTGCTCCACGAAAATGCATGAGCACTCCCCGATAACCGGATTTATTAAATGCGGACAGTAGACCAGCTACATAGGCAGAGTTAACACTGCCACCTAAACCGTAAAGTAAAACTACCAGTGGGGCTTTGGAGCTAAGTCCATTAATTGCCCAGGCAAGATCAATAAAATCTCCATCGGGTAATTCAACGCGTTCGTGGAAATCAATCGGTGCCGGTAAACGATTAGTTAGCGTGCGATACAATGTTTGGCCATGTTTATTTGTTAGCCACCAAGCGGGCTTGAATTCACTATGAATAATCACGATACAACATCCAAAAAGTTATTTTTACCTATTTAGTATAAATTTAAAACAACAAGAAATAAAATCCGCAGTGGCTCACACGGGGACTATTCAGAGGTAAATTTGCAATCCATCAATGAGATAGCCTTGGTTTTATTTATCCACTTATGACCCAACCAAATGCATAAAAACAAGGGAATACAGATATATGAAATAAGTAAACCATACCAATCAATAGGATTTGCTATGAGTGCCGAGTAGTTTTGCCCCCCTATGACAATCGTGCATAAAACAAAAGCACAGATAGGGCCAAAAGGATAGCCTTTGGCGACATAAGGCAGTTTGGACAGATCTTTTCCCTGACGTACATAGGCTTTGCGAAAACGATAATGGCTAATGGCAATACCCATCCAGGCAATAAATCCAGAAAGACTGGTGGCATTGAGTAACCAAAAATAAACCGTACCATTGCCAAATACAGAGGATAAAAAGGCAAAAATGGTCACGCTACTGGTTAAGGCCAAAGCATAAACCGGTATTCCTCGATGATTTACCGTAGAAAAAACTCGCGGCATATGACCTTCTTTGGCCAGATACCACATCATTCTACTGCTTATATACATGCCTGTATTGGCAGTGGAAATAATGGCAATTAAGATGACGGCATTAACGATACTTGCTGCAAAATTTTCATGATATTGCTTGAGCACCAAGGTAAAGGGGCTGGTTATGACATCCTCAGTAGCAAGTTGCGGTGCATTATAGGGCAATAATAGACTAATAATGAAAATGGATAAGATATAAAATATTAAAATTCGCCAGAAGACCATTTTTATGGCTTTGGGGATATTTTTCCGTGGGTTAGTGCTTTCTCCCGCGGCTATACCTATGAGTTCTGTACCTTGAAACGAAAATCCAGCGACTACGAAGGCGCCGATTATCCCGCTCCAGCCTCCATGGAAAGGGCCATCACCAACGTACCAGTTGTGAAAACCTCCGGTTTGTTGACCTGCAACCCCAGTAACTAAAAGAAAACCAGTGACAATAAAGAGTACGACCACCGTAATTTTGATAAATGATAACCAGTACTCTACCTCACCAAAAGTTTTAGTGGAGATGGCATTAAAGCCAATGATTAAAAAGGAAAAAATACAACACCAAATGAAGGGGGAGCTGTCAGGAAACCAATAGCGCATAATCAAGGCTGCTGCTGAAATTTCGGAAGCAATATAAATGGCATAGCTATACCAATAGTTCCATCCTAAAGCATAACCTAAAGATGGATCGCAAAATTCTGAAGCATAAACATAGAAAGACCCAGTTGTCGGCATAAATGAGGCCATTTCGCCTAGGCCTGTCATCAAAAAATAAACCATAATGGCCATTGTACAGTAGGCAAGTAAGGTACCTCCTGGGCCTGCTAAGGCCAAGGCACTGCCGCTGGCTAAAAAAATCCCAGTGCCAATTGAGCCCCCCAATGTGATCATAACTAGAACACGAGCGCTAAACTGTCGTTGTAGGGTGGGTTCTTTGGCTAATTCCTGCATTATCAATCCTTGTATCTTGAGAGTAAACACTCTCTCATCATTTATAGGGTTAATAGACCCTAGTCATTAAGAAACTCACACAGCAAGCGCTGGAAATGATGTGTTCCTTGTTCTTTTGTGGGGGAGAAACGTCCAGTATCATAAAAGCGAGAGCGAACCCCTTTCTGCACCGACTCCACAATGGCTTCATCTTCACGCTCGACCTTATCCAGATCACCTCCTGCCCCTTTGCCTAATTTTGCTTCGTCCAAAACATAGGTCAAAAATGAAACTTTAGTTAGCTCTGGCCCAAGGGGTTTGACTACGTTAACCGAGCACCCCCAGGGGTAGAAATTGAGCATGGTATTGGGGAATATCCAATAGTAATAGGCGGCCACTTGTTTGCCATAATCAGGTGAGTCTTTAGGTAAATCAAAGCACTCTTCTCCTGGATTGGCTAAGGCAAGTTGTAAATTACAATAGGGATATAATTCAGTGCTGTAGGTGGTGCAATCAATCACTTTTCTTAATGAGTGGTGTACGAATGGAATATGTAAGGCTTCAAGGTAATTTTCGCAATATAACGCCCAATGTGCTTTGACCAGGTAATCTCGGGAGCGATTACTATCCAGGCGCATTTTTTCCATAGGAAGCCAATAAAGACGTTCCTGTATCTCGCTAAAGACCTCATTGAACGGTATCTTGGGGGTTAATGATGCGAAAAGAAAAGGGGATAGTTCACCGAAAGGGATTTGGGGTAAATTATCTTTTGCGGAGGGAAAATTGCAGGCTTTTTCAAATTCAGGCATATGCAAAAACTCTCCGTGCAAACTGAATCGACGGCCATGGTAGGCGCATTTAATTTTCTCGGCAGTGCAGGGGACATTAATGAGAATATTTCCGCGATGAGTGCAGACATTACTTAGGCAGTGGATTGTATCGTGATGGTCACGCACAAATAATAAGGGTTCATCCAAAAGCCCTGGGAGCAAGGTGAAGGGAATTAATTTGGCATCTAATTGTAATTCTTCGGTACTCAAACAAAATTGCCAGGTCGTGGCGAATATCTTTTCTTTGGTCTGCTCGTACCAGTCTACAGAGGTGTAGAACTGGGCTGGCAGGGTAGACGCTTTTTCAATGTCCGGATCAACGTACAGTCTATTCATTACAAAAATCCTTTAATTAATACTGTATCCAATTTTTTTCGGGTATCCTTTCACCAGAAATTGTCTCGTAGGATTTAAAAATATCACCGTCTTGGGACAATAAAATGGCAATGGGCCGAGTTGCCTCGAAATGAGCAAATATAATCATCATCATTACGGTAATGGGGACAGAAAGAAACATTCCCATAACCCCCCAGATCGTGCCCCAAACTGTTAATGAGAGCAAAATAGCTAAGGGGCTTAAATTCAATGAGTTACCAAGAAAACGTGGTTCAACTATGTTACCGACTAGAAATTGTATTGAGCCAAGACCAATAATAATTTCTAGAAAATGGAGCCAGTCAGCAAATTGTACTATAGCGAGAGTGGCTGGGAAAAAAATGGCAATAATTGCGCCGATATTAGGAATAAAATTGAGGAAGAAAATGAGGAGAGCCCAAAACTCGGGGAAATCGACTCCCACCCATTTCATAATGAACCAACTTGCCATTGCCGTAGCAATACTTAACAGCGATTTTAAGCCTAAGTAAATTTGGGTATCGTTAACAATATGGGTCAAAATATTATTAACTAACTGCTGATTTTCTAGCGAGGGCACTAGGGCATCGATTTTTCTGAGGAAGTAGTGCTGCTCCACAAATAAAAAGGCAACATATAAGGCAATGAGTACGGTGGAACTGGCAAGAGTGGTAAAAACCCCTGAGATTTTTAGAAGCATCGTTTGAATATTAATGGTTTTTATTATGTTGTTAACATTAGTTAACACTTCAATGTGATATCGCTTATCAATACCATCAATAATGGACAACAAATGCTCTTGGTAACGTCCTGAAGCATAAACAACATTGCTGACGTTATTTGAAATAATATTCACGAAGATACTGATAAAAATTGCAGTAACGCCAAAGGCTAAAACCATACTTAGCCAGTTAGGAAGTAAAACACCAATTTTGGGGGTACGCTGAATAATACTACTAATAGTATTTAGGATGTGCCAAATAAAGATTGCCAAAACAACGGGTATTAAGATGCTGCTGCCAACGATAAGAAAATAACCTACTATCCATACGATAACTAAGCTGGCTGCAAATCCAATAACGCGCCCCATTGTTTTATCTCTTTAAAGTGAATTCACGTTAATATACCTACTTTTTTTGAGCTGTGCTATTCCTATCTGCAGCGGTGGGGCTGGCTTAGGAGAAATCCTTCTTACTTTCTCCCTAACAGCCATTAAGTTAAAGAAATGGAGTAACCTACACTTTATACAATCTTTAAGTTAATGGTAGTGAAGGGATAGGGATGAATGGATGTTACTTACCCCCAAAAACTCGATAAGACGTTCCCGGAAGAGATTTTGCTTCATACATTGCTGCATCTGCTTGTAATAAGACGGATTCACTGCTGATATAACGATTATTATGACAGTTAACGATGCCAATGCTGAGTGTAATCGGAAGGTCATTTCCAGATAAATTAAATGGTCTGTCCATCAAGGAGGCAATTTTTTTTGCGACAATTTCGCTTTGATGGGGGTCAGATAAATTTTCAAGGAGGATTGCAAACTCATCCCCTCCAAAGCGGGCTACCACGTCATAGGAACGCAGTGATTGTTTAAGGCGCGAGCTTACTTCTTTCAGTAATTTATCTCCGGCAATATGTCCATATGTGTCATTAACTTGTTTGAATTTATCGAGATCAAGCAAGAGTACACTAATGATGCCTCCCAGTTGCCTCATTTTTGCCAGCGCAATTTCCAGGCGATTTTCAAAGAGCATGCGATTGGCAAGTCCGGTTAACATATCGAAATTGGCTCGTATAATGAGCACATCTTCGAATTGTTTCCTTAATACGGCATATTGGATCGCACGTTTGATCAATGCTGCATCCAATTGATCTTTAAATAAATAATCTTGAGCTCCTTGCTTGATGGCTTCAAGAGCCAAACGTTCATCTTTATAACCGGTTAAAAAAATAATAGGCAATTTGGGGGACATATTCTGAATACTATGTAGTCCATTAAATCCGTGAGAGTCCGGAAGAGTGCGATCCAATAATGCGACATCAAACTCTTGTTCAGAGACAATCTTTAGCGCTTCGCTAATTGTTGAGGCTCTTTCCAATAGATGAGCTTGAGGCATAGCCTGCTGTAATACCTTGCTAATAATCATTGCATCACCAACAGAATCTTCAATGAGCAAGATTTTTAGAGGATTAGAGGCAGATGAATCGTGCATCATTTTTTCCTAAGTTATTTAACTTATCCGTAAGTATCGTTACTGCGAGGACATCAACGTATTTTACCTGCTATTATAATACTAGTCCTCTTCTTCAGGCATGTAAAATGTTATCATGTTTTGGAAGGGTGAGGGTGAAATTGCTACCAATTCCTACCCTTGATGTGACTGATAAAGAACCATTATGATTTTCGGCAATTTTTTTGCAAATTGAGAGACCAAGTCCACTTCCTTTAATTGAATCCCATGCGTGTAGGCGCCGAAAAGGTTCAAAAATCTCTTTAATAAATTGCTCGTCAATTCCCAGCCCATTGTCTTGGATGGTGATTTTCCAATAGGGATCCGCATCCTCTATACCAATATGAATCACAGGGATATTACCTGGTGCTTGATATTTGATGGCATTGGTAATCAGGTTTTGCAGCACGCGCATAATCTGCATGGGGTTACCATAAAGCGTAGGCAGGGGCTCATGGGTTACTTCGGCCTTTTGTTCTTCGATTAATGCTTTGATATTTTCTAATGCGCTTTTTAAGATACTTTCTCCATCAAAGAAGATATTCTCAGAGTCTTCATGAATACGGGAATAGGCAAGTAAATCATTAATCACGGCACGCATACGCAGGCCTGCATCGGTCATAATTTTTAAATACTCTTTACCCTCCTCATCAAGTTTATCTTGTTTTTCAGTTAATAATAGTTCGCCGAAATTATTGATCATACGTATTGGTTCTTGTAAATCATGGGAGGCCACATAAGCAAATCGCTCTAATTCTGCATTTGAGCTTTCTAAGGCTTGTAGGAGCTTTTTATTTGCTGCCTCTGCTTTCTTGCGATAGGAAATGTTTTGTACTAGCGAAACAAAGTATTTGGGGGTGCCATCATTATCCCAAACTAAAGAGACACTTAATAATCCCCAGACAAGATGACCATCTTTGTGAATATACCTTTTTTCCATTTGATAGTTGTCAATTTGTTTATTGAGCATCAAAAGCACATTTTCCAAATCAGTTTCTAAATCGTCAGGATAGGTTAGGGTTTGAAAGTCACTTTGTAGTAATTCTTCCTCACTATAGCCGAGCATGGTGCACATTGAGTGATTCACGTTTAACCATTTTCCTGTAGGTGAGATTAAGGCCATCCCGGTGGCGGCATGTTGCATGGCTGAACGGAATATTTCTTCACTGGCTTTGGTTGCATCTTCAGCGGCTTTACGCTCAGTGATGTCGCGTGCAATGGTGGTAAGGCAGGCTGGTTCTCCCATTGCATTTCGATGTAAGGTCACTGATTGTAAGACAGGGATTTCGCGGCCATTACAGTGTAATAATGCTAATTCTCCAGTCCAAAATCCTTTTTCAAAGGCGGTGGGGATGACCTCGTTAATTACTTTTTGTACGGCCCAATAAGGATGCATGTCGGAAATTTTCATCGATGACATATCATAGTCATCAGGTAAACCAACCATCCGTTTAGCACTTCGGTTATGGTATAATAAATTTCCTTGTAAGTCGGCAATTCCTACGAAATCAGATGATTCTTCGATTAGAGCAATTAGTCTTGAGTGTTCCTCTTCCATTTTGCGGTTTTCAGTGACATCTCGAATTATATTAACAAAACCTGCTAATCTTTGTTTATCGTTATATATCGGCTCCATTAATATATGTGCCCAAAAGGGGCTGCCATCTTTACGTATTCGTATTGCCTCACCTTCAAATTTGCCTTTTTTTTGGGCAATGGTTATTATATTTGTAGGGATGCCTCTCGCGATATCTTCATGGGGATAAAACAGGGAGGAGTGTCTACCCACGATTTCTTTTTCTGAATACCCATAAACTCGTTGTGCACCAATATTCCAACTTTTTACATGGCCTAAAGGGGTTAGGGTGAAAATTGCATTGTCTTTGATGCTGTCTAGAATCATTTTATAGTGCTGTTCGTTATCAAAGAGAGATTTACTTTTTTCGTGTGACTTAAGTATTAAATACATACATACGGCCATTAGAATGGTTATCAGTAAGCAAAAAGTAAAAATAAGCATTACAACATGGAAGGCAGAAGAAGGCTCCCCTATCCAACGGTGTAGGGTAACTAATGCAAAACTCATCACAATAATCAGGCATAAGAAGATGAACCACATCCATGCGTTGAGTTTTTTATAATTAATGTCTGTCATCATTTTCCAAGGATTCATAAGAAATTATTTTTATATGTACAGGTAATTTTCTCCAAAATTTCCGCTGATAATGGACGTTAAATATGGAGAGGATCCTCTTTTAATCTTAGCAGAATATTAATTATGCATTTTAAGCAAAACATGGTCTATATTTACTTATGTGAACCACGGACATGGAGTTCCAAATGAAGAATAATAATTTAGCAGTAAAATGTAGCAGTTTAAATCGTCTTATTATTGCCTTATTTTTATTTGCTAGTCCATTAGCAGGAGCTTATGCCGCGTGTTGCGCAGGTCATGGTGGGGTAGCCTCGTGCAATAAAACAACCGGGGTGCAGATGTGTAAGGATGGCACTGCCTCTCCAACCTGTACTTGTCCTAAGTCAAAAAGCCCGAAGGCTGTGACACCTAAAACGACCACTACAACAAATAAAGCAACGAAAACAGTCCCTGCGACAACTAAGAGCACAACCAAGTCCACAACTACTACAACAACAAAACCCAAAAGTAGCTGGTGGGGCGGTAAATCAAAAACCACAACAACCCCTACAACTACCAAGGGAACTACTACTTCTGGTAGCACTAAAGGTTGTTGTTCTAATCATGGTGGTGTTGCTCGATGTGACAAATCTACAGGTCACTTAGTTTGTAAAGATAATACTCAATCACCATCCTGTACTTGCCATTAAACACGGCATATTTGTGGCACTTGGGCATCTGTATCGTTTGAAACTCCTGACTCTACTAAGCAACTAGGGTTAGGAGTCATGTCCTCTAGAAGATCGGACTGAGAATCTGGTGTACAGCGTTCACTATTGCCACATGTGGGCATTCGTCTCATCATGCTTGTATGGGACATTGTTTGACTCTGAGTTTCTTGAGCCTCTTCTGCCAAATGTTCAAGTGGTTGATTTTTGAATCGATAAACATTCCACAAGATAAGGCAGGCTTGGGACATCATTAGAACAACGCCTATCGCAGGGGGGATCGTGATGCCTGCGGTAATAAATAAGAGTCCGGAGGCGCCGACCATACCAAAATTGTAGGTAAAACTTCCCACCATATTTTGATTGATATTCGCGACTGTTTGTTTTGAAATAGCAAACAATGAGGCAATTGCCATTAATGCACCTGGATGAATTACGGCATCAGCGGCTTCTTGAGTAACTTGGTCTCCAGACGCAATAGCCCCACTAAAATCGCTTGCAGCCATAGCTTCCGCATCATTTCCTGCATCACCAAACATGGCTACCTTACGTCCTCTGTTTCTTAAATCCTGGATATAAATTGTCTTTTGATTTGAAACACACTCTGCATATACATGTTCAGGATTGATGCCAAGTCTTTTCGCATAGCGGCGAGCTGTTTCTCTGGCTGCTCCCGTGCATAGGTGAATTTCTTTACCCATGTTTTTTAAGGCATTGATCGTACGAATAGCATCGTTGCGCAGCGGGTCAGTCATTACCATATAGCCAATGATGGTTTTATCTCGAGCAACTAAGACTAGGTCATCTCCACTTTCTAGCTCAGGTAAGGTTGCATCTCTAGGGAGCTCTATTCCTTGCTTTTTCATTAAGGAGAGGCTACCGATGATGTAGTTGCTGCTATTAATTTCCCCAATGATTCCTGAGTGGTGCTTTTTATTTAATTCAGTTACTTCTAACTCATCTGAATTATCGTCTTTTGTATACGCATAAATGGCTTTGCCTGTAGGATGTTTGGACCATTTTTCCAGAGCTGCGCAAATTTTGCGGAGTTGCGATTCAGATATTTCTTGCTCATTGAGTGCTTTTATCTGTTTGACTTCAGGAATACCCGTCGTTAGGGTGCCATTCAAATCAAAAATAACTGTATCTATGTGCTCGGCATGTTGTAGCACTTTAGTGCTCTTAAATTGCACCCCATTTTCAGCTGCTTTATGCATCCCGGAAGTCACAGCAAGAGGAATAATTAAGCCTAATGTACAAGGACAAGCGCTTACCAAAATTGATGCCACGCATTGAATTGCAGCGGTTATTGAGAAAAATAGGCCAATGGCAGTTCCCGCGGTTAATGCAAGTAATAGCACCAAGGGAATGAAGTATTCTAAAAGCTGTACTGCTTGTAGCTCAATAGGGGATTTATCTAAAGCTGCCTTGGCAATTTGGGTGTCGAGGCGGGAAAGATAGGAATTTTGATAGTTTCTGCTAACGCGAATTTTTAACGGGGCTGCATTTTCCGCAAGGCGCATTCCTGCAAGCACTTTAGCTTCAGGCATGAAATGGCGGGGAAGAATTGCTCCAGTAGTAATCGTATTATAAATAGTGCTTTCTTCAAGACATATTCCATCTAACGGGATAATCTCTCCTGGCTTAACCAGGATGACATCACCGGGTTGAATGTGGGTTAACAGCGCATTTTCTTCATGTTCTGCAGCGTCATCTTCAATGTTTGTGCTAATTTTTCTAACTATTTTAGATGCTCGATCTTGGAATTTAGCCGTCCCAATGCGTGCTTTAATACTGTCTTCGATACCAAGGCCAATATGTCTAAAACCATAGATAAGTAGAGCAGCATCGAACATCATAGGCAGCCAAGGGGCATATAATGAAGCAAGAGAAATAACCAGGATCAAGCTTGTACTTAGGGCGAAGAGGCTGTCCATGGTTAGGGCGCGGCTTGCTCGCCATTTTTTCCATGCATCAACATAGGAGTTTGCACCTAATGCTAAAGTTAACATAGTGCTGAGTGCTGCAAGTGGCAGCATCACTGCAAGTGACATGGATGCACCGCTTAGGCAAGCGATTAACACAATAACGCCGGCACCACAGCCGAGAAATCCCTTAAACCAATGTGACGAAAAATACTTTTTTGCTTGGCTAATGAAGAGCTCGCTGAGTTGAGGAGAGGATTTCGGTGAAGGCGGTTCTATAGCCATGGCTTCTTCTAGAACTGGGGGGGTATGCTCTACTCGAAGTGCTTCTTGGGATTCCTCTAGGAGTGGCAGTGTTACTGGAAGCTCTTCTGGGGGAGTGTAGTCATATTCTTTACAGGTAAACCCGAGGTCTTCAATGTATTGTTTTATTTCTTGCCAGCTTGTTAATTGCGTGTCAGGCGAATCCGAAATAACCATGGTGGTCCTTTTGGGATCTCTAAATTGTGAAAAATCGACATCAAATGCCTCAAGCACGAGGGATTTTGCAGCTAGCTTCTGGGTTACAATACGATGAATACGGCCACTACAGCCACCACAAGTCATTCCGGAAACATAAAAAGTTAAAGTCTTAGACATATTTACCCGCTAAATTTGATTTTTATTTTATCTTTTAGTTTATTTGTGAGTCAGTAGCTGAAATTGACCTAAAAACAGTATGTTACAATTTGAGTGAAATCATATCACATGTGACATTTTTTGCACCCTTTTTTTGCAAAATTGTTAATTTATCTTTATATAAAGGCTTTAACAGGCTCTTGCTCTGGAAATTAATGGATTTAATTAAATCAATTGGTTTTTTATCGAACAGGTTATTATGCTCGAAGTTCTTTAGAGATATAAAAATTGGATGACAGCATAACTGCTTATCGCTATGCTTGAACCACTTTTTAGAAACAACGGAACATTCAATTTTGAGTTCTTTATCATCGAGAAAAGAAAGTTGGTTAGCAATTATTTTTGCGGTTTATTGTACTTATTATTTAATCGTCTCCATAGCGGCGGCATGGGGGTTTACCACCGACGATGCCTACATTACCTGGCTTTATGCACGTCAGTTGGCCGAGGGAGAGGGGATTAACTGGCCTGCGTTGTTACCTCGGGTTGAAGGATATTCAAATTTTCTTTGGCTTTTAATGGCTTCTTTAAGTTTTAAGCTACATTGGCCTGTTGTGTTGACGATGAAATGGATTTCCGTTTTTAGTTTAGGCTCGGCGCTGTTTTTTTTATATCGTTTGAGCCGGCTTTTTTTAAGTCCTTTATTGGCAATGCTCCCAGTGTTCATTTTTAGCCATTATACGGGAGTGGTTTGGTGGACGGTTAGTGGATTAGAAAGTGCTTTTTTCTGTGCTTTATCCCTATTATTAACATGGCAATGTGCAGTGGCTTTGGGGTTTTCTCCTGTGTTAGAGCAGTCAACAGGAGATAGTCGATTATCTACTCGGGCTTGGGCTATCACTAATATTAGCTTGCTATTACTTGGTTTAACCCGATTTGAGGGAATCGTTTGGGCTGTCCCTGTTGTCCTATTTATTTTTTGTCAGTGGAAATCAAAACGCATAAGCACGATGCTGCTGAGCAAAAAAAAGGGCTATTTATGGGGAATCATTACGCTGGTATGTTTGGTGCTTCCTTATACAATTTATTTTATTTGGCGTGTGCGTTATTTTGGGCATTGGATTCCAAATAGTTACCAATGTAAAGCTTTTTTGACCGGACAGCGTGGGGTGGTTGATCTTGATTATATCCGCGTCATTATCCCTTTAATTGTCGCCTCTTTGCCTTATTTGTTGGCGCCTAAAGATTGCCGACATATCCTGTTGTGGTTGCCTTCCGTGCTCTATGGACTAATGTTATGGGGGGCGGATCCTGTTTTAGCACATATGCTACGTTTATTTTTAGCTCCTTTCGCGCTCTTTTCTTTGTTAGCAGTTTTGGGAGTATTCGAGTTTTTACATTATTTTAATATAGTAAAAGAAGATTTAAAGCTGCTCGTTTGCTTTATCTTTATTTTCATAACGTTTTTATTAATCCCGAGGGATAATTTGGCTTCTCTCCATGTTTTGGCCAACAATTACCAAAGTCGGAATCAAAGCAGGTTATTGATTGCCCGATTATTGAATGAGCAGGCAGCAAAGGGGGATACTATTTTATTAGGGGATTGTGGGGTAATTCCTTTTAATGCTCGCTCTGATTTACGTTTTATTGATAGCCAGTGCTTGAATAACGCGGAGTTAACACAACCACCTTATAACAGTAACTTTGCCTTATATGCCTCTTATATTCGTGAGCAGGTAAAACCCAATTGGGTTATTATCAGTAAGCCAGTCCTTGAGGCTCGGTGTGATTTCTTAATAAACCTACTCGAAGGCTCTGACTTTTTGACACATTATCAGTTTGTTGCTCGGTTTGAGTCGGGACCTGTTGCACGTAATGCGCAAGGACGTTCGCAAAAGACGATTGATAATGTTTATTTGGTGTATAAAAGAGCTTCATAGATGTAGGTTGGTCTGTTAAGCCCCGCATTGGGTGTGTGGTGGAGACCATTTTTTCTGGGGATTAACAGCCCAGCCTACCTTCCGGCACGTTTTGAGCTTTAGTCGCATGAATTATCATAGCAGATGATAAAAAAACTGTGGGCCTTAAGGCCCACATGATGAGATTATTGAGATGAGTTTGTTGTTGAGCCCGAGCCAGTGAAGTTCCCGCTAGGTTGTGTTGAGCGAGTATTTTGCAAAAGCATAATGCTGTTTGTAAGTAAAATACGCTCTTGTATTTGGCGACCTAAGTACATTTGATAATTAATTTCAGCCAATAAGGTTGCAATTTCTTTTTCGACCGTTGCTGGAGAAGCTGTATTAATTTGATTGATCCATTGATTATTTTGGCTCATATCCGCATTAAATAATCTCCAAGTCGCCATTTGAAACTCACTCAATGCTTGGCTTGCTGGTGCCTGCCCGGTAGTACTTTGGTTTTGTGGTAGCCTTTTTGACATAATGAAATATAAATTACTTAGTCCTACAGAGTATTGCGCTGCATAGGTCCGTAGTGAAGTAAAATAATTATTAAGCGTAGTTTTCGCTTGTATTTGTTCAAGTGTAGGCTGCTGAGAACCGCTTGATGCTGTTGCGGTACTATATAAGGTATCATAGGACTTAAGATTGGGTAATTGTAATGGTGTTACAGAGCCAGAAACATAGCGAATAAAATTCGCAGCTTGCTGAGCCTGATTTTGTGCATTTAAGCCTTGATTTTGGGAGTTAGATTGGCCAGATGTAGGTATAGTTGAACCTGTATTGCTCGATGTACTTTGGGTTGAATACAAAAGTGGCGCAGTTAGATTATTGCTATTTAACTGGCTTAAAAATTGCTGGTTATATTGATATGTAAAATATTGGTAAGTCGAGGGAAGTTCCCCAATGATATTCGAAGAAACCACGCTTGCTGGTACTAGGTTACCACCATTGGCATTAGAGGAGCATCCGACCCAAGCAGTGCCATCGTAGTTCATACAATAGCTGTTATCTGGTGTACCGAGTATATTTAATATTCCTTGATTCACAGGGTCTTGTTGAAAGGTCTGCTGGTCAATATTATTGACAACGGACACCTTGCCTTGCTGTTGGGATGAGGGGTTACTGAAGTTTTGTGCATTGAAGGTGTTATTGGCCCAAGCATTTATTGATGAGGCACCAGCTACTTCTCCTGGAACGATTTGACTTAAGGCAGCACTGAAGGCGTTAACAGGGAGGGCGCCTAAAAAGGTATTAAACATGTAGGTTTGCACAACTTGGGTTGTGCTGGCATTAAGTAGGGTTTGACTTACTGTGCTGTTATTCTTGGTAGGCGATTGAGTAATGTTATACCCTAAATAGCCACCAAGATTTACTAAATATTCTACTAAATTTTGTGTGTTGGTTGCTGTTTGCTGGGTGCCGTACTGGGAAAGGTCATCTGCTACAGCGGGCAGTGCCGTCCAGCAAAACAAATTAATCACAGCGAATTTTGATAGTCGTTTCATCATTCATCCCCTTCAAGTGCGCGCAAAACGAGTTTGAGTCGATATTGACAAAAAACTCGCGATAATAAGCGTAAACGTTCAAATACAATGTTTCTCTTAAGAAAAACTCCTGCAGGATCATGGCTTCCAGTACTCGTTTCTTCCGCATGTATTAGGACACGTGAAGCGCTTCCCGGATGAACTGTATCGATTGCTTGCAACAAACGTAGTCCTCTCCCTGATTTAATATTTCCTACGATACGAATGAACTTTTCCTCTTCAGACAGGAGTCCTAAATCGATTTTTTCAATGTCGTCAAGCTCCTTACCCAACTGCTCCATAGCAGCCTCAAATTCGGGATTTCCATCGAGGGTCCAGTCCTCAACACTTTCCATAAAAGTAATAACGCGGTAGATCATCGGGTCGATATATTCAAACCAATATTGGGAGGATGCTTCATGGCTAAGATCGGGCATGATTTACTCTTTTTTTACTGTGTTAGATTAATGGACGAATTCATTACTTACTACTATAGTATATTATGAAGGGTAAAAGATAGATTTCTAATTTAAAGAAGTAAAAAATATGAAGAAGCAATCAGAATCGAGAATTGTAAAGCTTATTAGCAGTATTCTAAATGTTCGCGCATGGTTTGATTGGGAACGGGTGAGGTCTTTTACTCTATACCTATCTAATGGATTTAAACGATTGTTTGTACCACAACAGAATAAGGAGGTTGAGTCCTTTGAAGAGGCCGCAACTAAATTAAATCTTAATGATACAACCTTAATGACAAAGCAAAAAGCATTGTTTCGTTTAAGTATCGTCATGCTAATCGCAGCAGGCCTGATTTTGGGCTATGCCGGTTATCAACTTTTTTATGGTTCATTTATGGCGGTTTTAGTGAGCTTAATAGTCACATTAATCGCATTGGCATTGGCTTTTCGCTACCATTTCTGGTACTACCAAATTAAAAGTCGTAAGTTGGGTTGTACCTTTGACGAATGGTTCAGGCAAGGATTATTAGGGGAGAAAAAATGAGCAATTTTCTTACAAAAACTATACTCCTCTTCCTCTTCCCCGCTTTGGCTTTAGCGGATAACTCGCTGACTTTTGCCCCGCCGGCCAGTGACTATTCAATTGTGTTTTTGGGTAATTTGTTTGGTATCGTCGATGGCGTGATCAGCGGTACGGGCAGCCAAATAATGGGTAGCATGTTTGGGGTGTTTAACTCTGCCGTTTTAGCTTTAGGCGGTATGATTATAATGTACACCCTACTCGTCTCGACTATGAATACAGCCCATGAAGGACAAATGTTAGGGCAAAAATGGTCTTCTATTTGGATTCCAGTACGTTCCACCGTAGGTTTATCCTTATTAATCCCTAAAGCATCCGGTTATTGCTTGATGCAAATTTTTGTTATGTGGATTGTGGTACAAGGTGTTGGAGCCGCAGATAAAGTTTGGAATGCGGCTTTAAGTTATTTGAACCGTGGGGGCGTTATAATCCAAGCCCAACAAGTAAACCCTGCCTCAGCGCTTGTTAATGGTTCTGCCGGAATGTCAGGCATTGCTTCAGGCGCGATGAATATTCTTGCAGGTCAAGTGTGTATGCTGGGTTTGCAAACACAGCTACAAAATCAGCGGCAAAATTATTTAAATCAAAAGGCAAAAAACTCAGGGCCTTGTTCGGGAACACCTTCCGGAACTATGGCTACGTTCTGTAATACTTCTGTTCCTGATTTTCTTGGTTCGGTCAATGCAGTGACTACGCAAAATAATAATCCCACTGCAAGTTATTGGACCGTGTCAATGCCTAATTTTGACACTGGTTCTCCCTATAATTTCTTAAATGGTATTTGCGGCCAGATCCGCTGGAATAATATTAATACCCTTACTTCAACTACGAATACCACAACCAAATCTGATAATGCCGTGTTGTCAGCTCTCAAAACGACCTTTGGTATTAAACCCTCAAGTAGTACTGTATCTAATACCAATAATGTGGGAGGCAACTCAAGTGCTTTGGGTTCTAGTCAGGGAGTGGTTGGTGAAACAACGAGCATAGGGGGTGTTTCTCTTACACCCGATGAGTTACAAACCGCACAGCTGTCACGGGCAATTGCCATCCAACAAATGTATGTGGATTTATCTAATGTAACCCAAACTATAATTGGTAATGCTCCAGGATTTGCGGCACCAGGTTCGAATAATTCAAGCAGCTCTACGCCATTTATTGCCAATTTGGCAAATCAGCAGTTTGGAGTACCTTATACTCAAAACTCGACTGTATGTTCATCATATGGTCAAAATTGCTTGATTTGGGGGCCTGCTGCAGGGAGTGCTGGTGGCGGCACATTGTTTAATGGAACAGAGTTTATTAATGCAATAAATGATTATAACGGCATTATGATGCCAACGCTAAACCTGCTAACTCAAATGAACGATAGTGCTAATGCCAGTAATGCACGAGCATTCATTGCCCAAGCCTCCACCCAAGGCTGGATTATGGCAGGAGCTTACTTCTTTAATCTAGTACAAATTCAGGGTAGTGCGACCCAAAACGCGAGCATGACAGATAGTAATACCGGTTTGGATCAAAGCTCTTTTGATGCAACCCAGATTACCTCGCCTTTTGGTGATAATGGCAGTTGTAGTGGAGGCTCTTACTCAACATTGTGTACTTGGTTTGGTGGGAATCGTTCACCTATAGCAATGGTGCAATCATTAATTGACGGTTCTGGTATTTCATCTCCTACCTCTACCTCGGCAAGTAGTCTTGTGCCTAAACCTAATATGACAGCAAATCCTAATAGACCTGCCGTTCCTAGTTTACAATCATCGACAGTCTATGGCTTTGTCAATAACTCAGTAATGATGCAAACGCCAGGACAACCCGGTTTAAAACCTTTGACCTTTGCGAATACCATTAACTTCCATGTTGATACGTCATTATATACATTACAACAACAAAGCTTCTCATGCGGTAAGGTTCAGATCTTGTTCTTCTCCTTCTGTTTAGGACAATTGTTGGGGAACTTATTCTATAATGTCATATTCCTCTTCATCTATAACACCTTGATGCAGATTTTTGGACAGATAATTAACCAGGTAGTCATGGCATTCCTGATGATTCCTCTGAGTGGTATGGCTGATATCTTTAAACAAGGGGTGCAAGTTCTCTCTGCTCCAGGAGTTAACCCTATTGTGGCTTTAGCAAATATGGGGACCCAATACATTAACTTCTCTGGTAACCTCTGGCTTATGTTACTAAATATGGCGGTTACCAGTGCGTTAATCCCGGTGTTTGGTATCTTTATCTTTGCGTTGATTTCTTTGGCTCTGCCTCTTTTACTCGCTTGGGTAGGGGTTATGACCACCATAGGCTTTACTACGGCATATTATATTCCGATATTGCCTTACATGATCTTCACTTTCGGTGCGATGTCATGGTTGATTTCGGTGATTGAAGCGATGGTGGCCGCACCAATAGTGGCCTTAGGGGTAACTCACCCTGAAGGGCATGATGCCTTCGGTAAAGGTGAAGCGGCAATCATGATCTTAATCAACGTCTTTTTAAGGCCATCGATGATGATTATTGGATATATTGCTGGTATTGCCTTGTCGTACGTTGGCGTATGGATTCTTAACTCCGGATATGATACAGCCATTGCCTTTATTCAACAGGACAATACGCATAAGAGTGGCCTAGGCACGGCGATTTCAACCTTAGGCGGCGGGGTCGATGACATGGCTTCAGGTACTGGAGGTTATTCGGATTGGGCTGGTGTTTATGCCTTCTTCTTCTCGATTTTGACCTACACGTCGATGTATTTAGTATTAATACAAAAATCCTTTACCTTAATATCCTATTTACCTGATAAGGTATTACGCTGGATTGGAGGTAACCCTGAAAGCTTAGGACAAGAGTCCGCACAATGGGCTGGTGAGGTTCAAAAGCAACAAGATGCCGGTATTAAAGAAACCCGAGATGCTCAAGGTCAAATTGACAAGCAACTTGGTGGTATTGGTATGAAAGGACTCAATAAAGCTAAAGGTGCCATCGGTAGTGGTGGCGGCGGCAGCGGTAGCGTTGAGGCTACTAGTGGTAAAAGTGGCGGCGGTGGCGGCGGCGGTAAAGGCGGCGGTCTTGGTGGCAAACTCAAAGGTCTTGGTGGTGAGGGCGGTTAACCAGAATAGGTTATTTATTGAAATTAGGTCTGTTTACATTTCGGTGGTTAAACTGGGATGTACACAGACCTTAGTGTTTTAATGAGTTGAGGTTTAGTGTGATTGTAACGGATGAAATAAATTACAATGACGCGAATACAATCTGCAAAGGATTCATCGCGTACAACAAAGACTTTTCATCGCCACGGCCCACGGTGATGGTTGCCCATGATTGGGGGGGCCGGGGTAATGAGGCATGTAATAAGGCCATACAACTTGCTAAGATGGGTTATGTGGGCTTTGCTATTGATATGTATGGGCAAGCGCAAGTAGCTTTTGAAAAGGGAGAAAAACGAGCTTTAATGACTCCTTTTATGAATGATCGTCAAATGTTAATTAAGCGAATTCAATCCGCCTTTAATTTACTCACGGAATTACCTCAGGTTGATAAAAACAATATTGCGGCTATAGGTTATTGTTTTGGTGGTTTATGTGTGTTGGATTTGGCACGTTTTGGCGTTGATGTTAAAGGTGTAGTTAGTTTTCATGGCGTGCTCAAAGCTCCAGAAGAAGAATTATTTGCTCCTATTAAAGCTAAAATATTGGTTTTACATGGCTATGATGATCCTTTGGTTAAACCAGAGCAGGTCAATCAATTTGCGATTGAAATGAGTGCTCGGAAAGCGGATTGGCAAATCCATATTTATGGTAATACTGCTCATTCATTTACTAATCCCTTAGCGAATGATGATGAGATGGGGTTGCATTACAACGAGCAGGCTGATCAACGTTCTTGGCAAACAACAGAGGTGTTTTTGAAAGAAGTTTTTTCGGAATAGGGCCGGCGCGCGCAATAGCTACGAAAACAGCTTAATCACATGCCCCCGCAACAGCTCGTTTTTTCTTTGTTCCGACAGCTGCAACTCAGTAAATAGCTGCGAGGAATAACGGGCCCATTCCTTAATATCCATCTGCGTTGTTTGCCCAAGATCCGAGCTATAAATAACGCGAGGAATGTTCTGCAATACTGCACTAAAATCTTCTTTATCCTGATGTCCTAGAAGATACGTTAATGCCGTTTGCTCAACCCAGACAAATTCATTCTGGGCTAATTCCATTAAGTCCGGTGCTTTTAAATTAACCAATGGATGGGCCGGTTGATTTAAAACTAATGCAGGTACTTTATAGCGAATACAAGCATCCACTAAGCAGTAAACCTCCTCTTGGGATGCATGTCCAGTGGTTAAAATAATTGGATAGTCATTTGCCATTTTTAAAATATCAACTACATTTTTACCTAATTGCTGTTTGCTATTAAACAGAGTTTCGCCGCGTTGGCTATATGGACTTAAATGTGGATAGCTTAATTGACGTGAAATTTTTGAGGGATAGCTGCGACCCGTAATTGTAGGAAAGTGTACCAACAATTTTGAGGGGGTTAGCGGTTGGTATTCATTCAATGCTTGCATAATGACGCGATAATTAATTCCACCTGCCAGCTGATTTAAAATCAACGAAGGAAAAACCGGTAATCCTTGTTGTTGCGCTAAGGTGGCTTGAATGCTGGTTGCACCAAGATGACTGGTTAAAAAAACGGCTCCGTGCAAGGATTGATAAATTTCTCCTGCTTGTAGTGCATTCCAGCGACGTGCATAGAGATCGGGACTTGCATGGTAATGAATATCAATAAATTGATAATCTGCTAATTTGTTCATTTCTTTTTAGCACCAAGCCAGGGTTGGTCATAACGATAATCACTTCGTGCTTGTTCCAATGAGAAACCCTCTTGAATCGCCTTAGTAATATTACGTTCGGTGAATTTTACTTTTTCCGCTTTCTCAATCACCTCGGATATTAATTGTTTTGGGATGACTAAAACCCCATTATCATCTGCAAAAATGATATCACCTGGATTAATCGTAACCTCATTAATAATCAAGGGGCATTGTTCAGCTACTTTATGAATACGATTTTTGCCTGAGCGCATGTAGGTTCCAGCGCAAAAAAGGGGGTAGTTAGCCTCGCGAATAAAGTCTACATCACGAATAGCTCCGTTGACGACCGTACCTGCTATATTCATATGCAGTGCCATTTTGGTAAGGATGGCTCCCCAGGCGGTGCAATCAATACGCCCGTTATTATCAATAACAACAACAGAGTGCTCTGGTACTGCATCGATGTAATTTGCAGCATTCTTAAATTCGGAGCTTTTTTGCTCATTAGTCGCATAGCATACGGTATAGGCGGGACCGGCCATCTTCATGCCAGGTGCTAATGCTTTTATATGTAACAACGCACCTTCAACCTTGCAGGCATCCAATGCATCCGATATTTCGGTGGTATTAAAGGTATATAGTTTTTTCAGGTATGCATCCATGGAGTTTTTTTCACTTAGCGTTGGGGTTTTATGCTGGTTTTGGGCGAAGCGCATGCATTGGTCGATAATCGCATTGGCCATATCTGTAGTGCTTGAGTTACCTCCTGCATCATAGGTTACAAACCGTCTTTTATTGATGATCACACGCACTGACTCATTAATCAGTTTGGCTTGCTCTTTATAACCGAATTGTTTAAGGAGCATGCTTATTGTTAAGAACATGGCGGTGGGGTTTGCTGTTTGGGGAGGCATGTGAGGCCCACTGCCGTGAACGGGTTCAAAATAGCACTGTTTTTTCCCAATATTGGCGCTGGGTGCAAATCCTAAACCGCCCATGACCCCAGCTCCGACATCGGATAAAATATCACCAAACATATTTTCTGCTACAATGACACCAAATTCTTCGGGGCGGCGAATAAGCCACAGCCCAACGGCATCAACATTGAGGATATCGGCATGAATATGTGGGTATTTTTGAGCTACAGACTCAAATATCTCGCGGGCAAAATGGCCACTTAGGCGTAAAACATTAGGTTTATCTGCAAAGGTGACTCGTTGCATTTGCTGTTGTTCTGCATAATGGAATGCAAATTCAAATAAACGTGTTAAGCCTCCAGTTGATTGCAAGCGCAGCGCGCAACTTAGTTCCTGGGCGGGAATCTGTTGCCAGTTTTTTTTCTTGGCGAGCAAACCAAGTATTTCTTCTGGAGGTGGAGCATAATCAAAACCCGCATAGAGTCCTTCAGTATTTTCGCGGATGATGCAAAAATTAAATGGTTTTTCGCTGGCTTGAATGGAAAAGCACGGGCGTACATTAGCGTATAAATCTAAATTTTGCCTTAGTAAAATAATTGGTGAGATGTAGCTAAGATCGCGATCGCGCAACTCAAGCGGTAACTCCTGTTGTGCTTCTCGTTGAGGTTTACTAGTGATAGCCCCTAATAAAACCGTATCGCACTCCTGGATCAGATCCCAAGTCTTTTCTGGAATAGGCGTACCTTCTTTTTGCCAACACGACCAACCAATATCGCCTAAGTGTAAGCTAATGGGTAGATCGAGTGCAGTAAATATAGGCAGCGCTGCTTTGGTAACCTCAATGCCAATCCCATCTCCGGGCAGTACGGCGATTTTAAGCTTTCTATTGAGCTCCACTTAAAACCTCCAAAATAATTTTTTGGCAATAGGCGGGGTTATCTTGCAGTACCCGCATACTGGAATGAGGCACAATCACTAATTGGCTGTTCTGAGCAGCAATAACGTTTTTATTATTCACCAGGTCTGAGTATTCGCCGATCAAATGTAAATGGAGTACATGGTTGTTTTGTATTATAGTCCTCGAGTCTGTTTGTAATACTCGGGTTAAACCAAAAATTAGCCGCTCATAGGCTTCCTCTCGGTTAAACTCAGTACTTGATAGCGGGGGCATGGGATTAGGGTAAAAAACAGGCTCATAGAGCGCCTGGAGGGCATCTTCAAGTCTATCTTGTTGGCATAAATGAATGACTAAGCCTAGCTTCTGCTTTAAGGAACTATCAGCAAACGTGGGGGTTGAAAATAAGATGATTGGCTTATTCAATGGCTGAAACAATGAAAAGCATTGTTGAATGATCACTCCACCAAATGAAAATCCGAAAAAGGCATCATAATCATTGATGTAGGTTGATAATTTTTGTTCCCAAAGTGTGTAATAAGCAGCATTGGGGAGTTCTTCCATAATGGACAGTGAGTCAAGGTAATCAAGGGTATAGTCTTCAGTGAGGAACGATAAAGTTTTAGCAATCGATGCCATATCTTCAGCGTGTGCAGAAACAGGCCCAATGACTAATATTTTCTTTTTTTGCATGTTGATGTACCTCTAGGACAATTTATTTTTTTCTTTATATGCCTTGAGATCTGCGGTAGAGAGATCAGTAATCCCTCGAATGAACTCATCCATCTCAATTGCTTCATGTCCTATTTTTAGCACATCTCGTACATAATTGGCAGCATCCAAGACATCTTGTAAGTTATATTTTTTAATGTCAATTGCATGGAGGTATGCCGTGAAAAACTCGGTTCGCAAATTACCTATGCCTTTACCCATTCCAGCAAGGGAGGCATCAATAAAACGAACTCCTGAATTGAGTGCGGCCAACGCATTTGCTTGGGCTAGGCCGATATTATCATGAGCGTGGAAACCAAAGGGAATCGACGTATCTCTCATATAGCGGTCGTAGATTTCTTTAGTGCGAGAGGGTAATAAGCTCCCATTTGAATCTGCAAAATAAATAATATCTGGTTGATGGCTACTGGCTAAACCAACTGCTTCATCTAATTCGTTATTTGTGTAATATGAAATATGAATGAAATTAACCGAGACCATCAAGCCTAGATCCTGGGCTATTTTGATTAAAGGGAGAGCAACGGGGAGTTCTCCTCGCGCAATACAGATTCTTAATAAAACCACGCCACAGGTTTTGAGTTCTTTTAGGTCTTCTTCAGTTACGTTACGGGGATGAGCCATGACTGCTATTTTTGCATTTTTAATCAAGTCACGACAAAAGAGTAAATAATCTTTGTGGCACCATCCGGCTCGCCCTAAGTCTGCAATAAAATGCAAGGAACCATTGCGATAGCCAATTTCAATGTATTCAATGCCTGAATGGTCGAGAAGGGGCAGAAACCCCTCTAATACAGTGTCCTTAAAATGAAAATTTGTTCGATGTCCACCATCTCTTAATGAGGCATCCAACATTTGTATGGAATCGGTCATATAATGCCTTTAGTCTTGAGTAATGGATACAGCACAGCGATAATTATGGCAACAATCACTGCCCTAAAATAAAATGCTGTGCGTTTATTAAAGTATAGCGAACATAAATAGGCAAAAGGGTGCCGATAGATAAAATGGCGCATTATTTTTCGGGTTACCAGATTGGCCGGTCCAGACATAGGAAGTTCATGGATGCGTATACTAGGGATTTCATTGGCTTCAATAATAACCCCCTCAGGGTATTTTATTGGTTTATTTATATCTTCACATTGTATATCAATGCCAACCAATTTGAGGTTGAGTGTATTGGCAACGCGAATCATGAGCTTGCGATTTTCTTTGCATATATTTTTATTTATATTCTCGTAGGTGCCCCCACGAGTGGCATTACTGGTGTAGCCTAAGTCTACTTTTTCCCCGATTCGAGGAATATAGTCTTCTTTTAGCCCTTGTTCTTTAAGGCAAGTATAAGCCTCTGCATCCAAACTAATAGGCCCTAAAAACTCATTGATTCGGTTGCGTTCTTTATTACTTAGTTCAATTAAGTCGTTAATGTTATGGTTCCCATCGCCAATAACAAAGGACGGATGGCGTAGTACCACCCCGATTACTTTTTGATTAAATACTAGGACCCTATAGGAGCGTAAATTGGCATGGAATTCTTCCACAATGATTTGTTCATAGCTGGCAAAGGCTTGGGTTAGTACGGTTCTTAATTCATCAAGACTTTGGATATTGCATAAAACCCCTCTGCCTTGCCGCTCATTTAATGGCTTTACCACCAAAGGAAATTCAAGCTGATCTGTTTGCTCGGTAAATGCATCATTTTCCAGCTCTTCCTTATCCACTAAAACTGCCTTAGGAACAGGAATTTCTGCTTCTTCTAGCAAGCGGTTTGCAACATATTTATGCCTGCCGATGCGGGTGCTGCTGGAATAGTTTATTGGAGGCTCGGCACCACAAAAAAAATAACGGTGTTTATGTAGGCGAAGCTCAAAACCCTCTAAAACTTCAATAGGTTTTACTGGTAAAAATAAGGCTTGAGCACTTTTATAATAACGTAAAGCGTTTCCGTTTATAGCTGTACCCCTCTAATTTAATTATTGCTGATAATCTTTTGCCCCAGCAATAATCAGTTTGTAGACGCGTTCGCTAATTATTCCTTGTTCGAATTTATTTTTGGCATCCCAGGTCATCAGTTGTCCTTTTTGTCGCACCAACTTACGTGTTGCTGCGGTGACATCATTGGGATCACTTTCTAATAAAATATCTCGGACTTCTTCATCAAATACTAGGTATTCGCGTAATGCTACCCGTTTTTCATCTACAGTGGGGACTAGCTTTTGCCAAATACATAGTCGAATGGTTTCCAGAATATCAATAGTTCGTCCCAAACGTTCTTCCCCTGCGAAGGAGGTTACGAGACGACGCATCGTTTCTGCAACTCCAGATGTATGCAAGGTGGTATATACAGGATGTCCTGTGAGTGCTGCTTCCAGAGCCGCACTAATGGTTTCTGCGTCACGACACTCCCCAACCATGATAAGACGAGGCTTGCGGCGTAAAGCGTTTCTTACTCCATCCGCAAAACTAGGCAAATGGCGAGGAATTTCAGACTGACTTACGATCGACGAAACCGTTTCAATTTCATCATAAACGAACTCAATAGGTGATTCATAGGTTAATACTTTACGATGTGAATCTTCTTTTTCAATTAAGTCGCGAATAATAGAGGCCAAAAGGGTTGATTTACCCGAGCCCGTTGCTCCGGTGATAAAAACAATTCCTTCCTGTGGTGCAACGGCATCAAGCACGATGTCAGGAAGATTCATGGTTTCTAGCTTAGGAGGAGTGGTAGGAATAGTCCTAAGGGTAATTTGAATGGCATCATGGCCTTCAACAAGACACGCTGTACCATTGACCCTATAACGATAACGCACGCCACGATTAGGGCGAAATTCATAGTGCGTATCAATATCTTTTCCTGAAAGGAGCTGGGTGGTCGCGTTAGGTCCATAAATAGAATTAATTAAATCGCCAAGCTCCGTATTGGATAAGCGGCGATTCGTAATGCGCAGCAATTTTCCATAAACTTCGGCATAGATAGGTTCACCCGTTTGAATGGTGATATCCGATGCGTTTAGTCGCTCCGTATGCTCCAACATTTTATCCATAAATAATGGTGTAAAACGTGTTGGCTCATCAGGCATTAAATGGTCTGTAGTCATAATTAAATTATCAGTTCGTCGTTGGTGTAATAACAGGCTGCCAAGATTTGTCTGTTATGATAATTTTAGACTGACTTGCCAGTTTTTCCATATTCTTAAATTGTTCCAACGCATTCTCATCTTTGGCTACAGCTGCTCGCCATTCATTACTATTGATATTTAATGCAGGTAGTGCCGTAATACGTAAGACGCGATCATCAATACGAATTTCGGAGGCATCCCCAGTAACCCCTAAGTCAGTATGGGATACATAGGGAGGAGAAACCATATTCATTGCTAATAGTTTGCGGTAAAGAATCATGCCGCCAAAGTCTTCTTTGATACGAGCAATGTTTTCTTCAAGAATAGTATTGGCTTGCTCAATACCGTTTTTCCAACCTTTAGCTACATACATACACCAAATTTTCTTCTCGATTCGAGTTTTAGGAAGCAGGGTATGGTTTGGATATTCTGGTTTAACATAATCTAACCATAAATATTGACGCCATGTTGGAGGGGTCGTCACAAAATGGGCTTGCTTTGCTACTTTATAAGTGCGATCTGCAACACGAATGTTTTGTGCATCTGCTAGATTTAAGGTATTTCTTCCTTCTAATAATACGGGCGGGAGAATATTATGCTCCAGAGTGAGTGAATTAAAATCATAGATAGTATCTAAGGTGCGCGTTTGTTTGGCCAATTGCTCATCAATAGCTTTCGCTCGCCATGCCAAGCCTGCTTGAGCTCCAAGGCTGAGGGCTGTTTCTTTAAGAGCCATTTGGCGAAATTTACCAGACTGCTTTCTGGTTCTTTCCTTGGCCGTTACATTGGCCATGGCTTGCAAACCAGCCAATGAACCGGTATCACCTAGATAAGGTGTTTTGTGACATGATGCCACCAATAAGGCAGACACCAGAACAGTGAGACTAAGAGTAAATTTTGGCATAACGTAATTCAACAACCTGACTGTTAGGGTAAACATGAATAAAAGCTTTTATTCCAGCTTGATAATCTATATCACGCAGAATTTCAGCTAAGCTTTGGTCTTTAACGGTAAGACTAATAAGTACAGGTATCGCTGGAGATTTTCCGAGAATACGTACTCTATAATGCGCAGCCTTCGCGATGCGCGCGGTCAATTCTTCAATCGGCCCGGACCAATCTACGCTTGCACGAGCTTGTAGATTATAGGCATTGGGTATAGTTAAGATATTATCTTTGTGTGGTGGCACGACTACTTTTTCTATGCGAGCCATTTCATGCATTGAATCGCTAACCGAAACTGCCGCTTCTGCCAGTTTAATGGTGGCATCATCACTAGGGTTATTTACGGGGGGCTTTTTAAAAAAGACTCCCGTAGATTTACAACTGGCAAGCAGGATTGAAGCAATTAAAAGCGTGACAAGCTTGTTGTTCATTCAAATTCTTTCGGTCTAGATAATATTGGAATGATTGAAACAGGAGCCACGCTCCTTGTCAAGTCATAACGTAAATTCTGGAAAAGAATCGCCAAAAAGCCTTGTTAAATCAATTCGCTTTTTGCTACGCTAGAGAGATTTTATCTATAAAATCAGCACTTAGTTTGAGCTTTGACTATTTGGTCGTGGTTTGGTTGTTGTTGGTAGCTTTTTTTATAGGCTATGCTGAAAAGCGCCGCATTAGGAAATGACATCAACAGTATTTGCTGGGCTTTTCAGCCCAGCTTATGCGTATCCTATAATTTTTCAAATAAACCGTAGACTACTTGGCCGGCTTTTTTGAGTTTCACAGTTCGCCAGGATTTTTCATTCAATTCGATTGCTGTTGGCGATTCCAAATAAACCAAACCACCGGGAACTAAAATATCATTCTGGGTCAGTTCCTGAATGCATTGAGGAAGGTAGTTTTGTGCAAACGGGGGATCGAGGAAAATAATATCAAATTGCTCTTTGCTGGATTGTAGATAAGCGCGGGCATCCGTCTTTATGATCTTTAATATAGGGCTATTAAAAGAGGTAATTATTTTGTGCAAATTCGCATAGGCCTGGGGTGATTGTTCCACAAAGAGGACTTGAGCCGCACCACGGGAAAAGGCTTCAAAGCCTAAAGCACCGCTGCCCGCAAAGGCATCGAGACAGCGCGCGTCTCTAATATCGTGCATTAACCAATTAAATACGGTTTCGCGTACTCGGTCAGGGGTGGGTCTTAGACCTTCAATATCGGGGAAAGATAACTTTTTCCCACGATATTGACCTCCTATAATTCGAATTTCCTGTTTCAAGATTGCCCCACTGTAACGAGAAGTAATTTATCCAGGTTTAGCTGTTGTTGGAATGCCTGTTTTATTTCGTCTTTGGTTACGGCCTTGATGCGAGCGACGTAAGTATCCAAATAATCATCTGGTAAATGGTAAAAAGTCATACGTAACAATATGGTTGCAATGCTGCGGTTGCTTGCTAAAGAGAGTGGGAAACTACCGGTAAGATATTGTTTTGCTGCATCCAGTTCTTGCTCGCTGGGGCCATTGTTGATGTAAGTGTGTAATTCCTTTTGAATGATATCCAGAGCCAGCTTAGCTTGCTGATTACGAGTTGATAAACTGATGAGAAAAGGCCCTTCTCCAGGCATGGGCGAAAATTGACTCTCAACACCATAAGTTAATCCTCGTTTTTCTCTTACTTCAATAGCCAGTCTCGAAACTAAGGAGCCACCACCTAAAATATAATTCCCCACCATCAGCGGGAAATAACGGGGATTTTGATGATCAATACCTATTTGACCAAGACGAATCATGGTTTGCGATGATGGAAAGGAGGTCTTCACATGTTCGGCTTGAGGTAGCTGCGCTGCTTGGGCAACAGGCTGAGCGGGAGTACCTTTAGGTAACTTTCCTGTAAACTGTTCGGCTAATTGGTGAGCTGTTTCACTACTAATATCCCCCACCATGACGAGTACCGCATTGGGCGCTACAAAATAACGGTGATAGAAGTCCGTTACTTGTTTTTTAGTAATAGTATTTAGTGATTTGGTGGTGCCATTAACTGGATGTGCGTAGGGATGTTGCTGGTATAAGGCCTTGAAAAATGCCCGATCCGCAACATCTTCGGGTGATTCATGGCTTTGCTCAATAGCCATTAGTAATTGTTTTTTCTCTCTGTCAAACGCCTCATCTGTAAAATCAGGCTGATTAATAATTTGGGTAAATGCTTTACTTGACTGAGCAAGGTTATCCTTACTGACCAACGAGCGCAGATTTAAAATGATCATATCTCTGCTATTTTCCACACTGAATTGTGCTCCAGTATCTGCCAATGCCTCGGCAATCGCGGTTGCATCTTGGCCCGCACTGCCTTGATTTAACAAATGGCCGGTTAAGGAGCTTAAACCATAGTGTTCTCCATCGTAGGAGGAACCTGCCGCAAATGCGAGACTAACATCCAGCATCGGTACTTCTTTTGCGGGGTAAAACACTACGTGTACGCCATTCGCTGTTTGCCATTTTTCAGTTTTAAAGTTTGTCGCTTGAGCCGGCTTGTATAAGCCGATGGTTAACGCCATAAGGCAGGTAGTTAATATTTTCATGATTTCACCTTAGGAGTGGTCTGCGGCTCTAGCTTGGCGACGGTCATATTATTGTCTTGAAAATAACGTTGAGCCGTTTGTTGAATTTGCTCCGCAGTTACCGCATTAATTGCTTGGGTATATTCATTAGCTTTGTTCCAGCCAAGTCCTACGGTTTCTAGCAAACCAAGCTCCATTGCTTGACTAAAAATCGAGTCTTTTTCATAAGTTTTTTGGGCAATGATTTGATTTTTAATGCGTTGTAATTCTTTTTCACTCACGAGATTCTTTTTCAAATCGGCCAATTGTTCAATTAAGCCTTTTTCCAAAACGTTCACGTTTTGGTTTTGGCTGGGGGCGCCATAAACGATAAATTGAGTTTGATAGCGAGTATAAAGATTGTAGTAGGTACTGGCTCCTGTCGCGATATGTTGCCCTCGGATGAGATTTTTGGCAAAACGAGCCCCTTCACCGGCATCCATAATACCAGCAATAATTTCCAGTGCATAAGGTTCATATGCTGCTTTTGCTGTCTTTACTCCAGGTACCGAATAACCAATCATCACCAGCGGCAGTTTTGCTGTGCTTTGTACCTGAATTGCTTTCTTTCCTAATGCCGGGGGTTCTTGTTGTGGCTTACGTACGGGAATTTTTCGCTGAGGAAGGGCTGCAAAATACTGTTGTGCTAACGCATGAACTTGCTCTGCATTTACATCGCCTACTACTACCAGGGTTGCGTTATTTGGTGCATAGTAGCGTTTATACCATTTTTTTATATCATCAACACTCATTTGTTTTAGATCGCTCATCCAACCAATAACTGGATGATTGTAGGGCGCGGCTAAATGAGCGGTTGCTAAAAAGCGTTCAAAGGCTAGAGCTTGGGGATTATCGTCAGTTCGTAAACGACGCTCCTCCTGGATTACCTTAATTTCTTTCGCAAATTCATCGGCACTAAGCAGTAAATTATTCATGCGATCAGCCTCAAGTTCAAAGCTGGTTGCTAAGCGGGAGGCATCGGTTTTTTCAAAAAAAGCGGTGTAATCATTGTTGGTAAACGCATTCGATTGGCCGCCAATTTCCGCGATTGTCTTAGAAAAGACCCCTAACGGGTATTTTTTAGTACCTTTAAACATTATATGTTCAATGGCATGAGAGACCCCTGTGATACCGCCAGGCTCGTCTGCGGAGCCTACGTTGTACCAAATCATGGATACCACAATAGGAGCTCGATGATCTTCTTTAACCAATATTTTTAATCCATTATTCAAGGTATACTCTTGAACTTGGCTGAAGGTTTGGCAAGATAGTACCATAAGTAAGGTGATCAATATTTTGCGCACAAATTAACCTCTAAGCAAAAAGATGATAGAATTCCACATTTTTTAGGATTTGTATACTAATATGATTAAATGGTTTAAACGAAGCCAAAGTGAAGCTCCGCCTGAGAGCACCGAGCAACAGGAAATCGAAGAGTCTATTTCTGAGGTAGCTCCAATTCCTGTAGAACCTAAACTGGAAGCCACCAAAGAAGGTATTTTTGCTCGTTTTCGCAAAAGCTTAAGTAAAACACGTCACCAATTGGGTGATGGTATTGGACGGCTTTTATTAGGTAAAAAAGAGATTAGCCAAGAATTACTGGATGAGCTAGAGACCATACTCATCACCGCGGATCTTGGAATTAATACGACGCAAAAGGTATTAAAACAAATCGCCGAAGGCTTGGAGCGTAAGCAGTTAGCTAATGGTGAGGCAGTTTATGATGCTCTTAAAGCGCATTTACAATCCATTTTAACTCCAAAAGATACCCCTTTAACTTTAGAGACCGAAGATCATTCGCCTTTTGTTATTTTAATGGTTGGCGTCAATGGCGCCGGAAAAACGACCACGATTGGTAAATTAGCGAAACAGTTTCAACAACAAGGCAAAAAAGTTATGTTGGCTGCAGGGGATACGTTTAGAGCGGCAGCTGTAGAGCAATTGCAAGTTTGGGGTGAGCGAAATGATATCCCTGTCATTGCCCAACATACTGGGGCAGATAGTGCCTCAGTGGTCTTTGATGCGCTGCAAGCAGCAAAAGCGCGTAAAGTCGATGTACTTATTGCTGATACCGCCGGACGTTTGCATACCCAGGGCAATCTGATGGATGAGTTGAAAAAAGTAAAAAGGGTCTTGCAAAAGCTTTGCCCTGAAGCACCTCATGAAACGATGTTGATCTTGGATGCAAGCATAGGGCAGAATGCATTAATACAGGCACGACAATTCCATGAGGCAGTGAAATTAACGGGCATTACCATGACCAAGTTGGATGGAACTGCCAAAGGTGGAATATTGTTTGCTATTGCGAGTGAATTAGAAATACCCTTTCGTTATATAGGGATTGGTGAAGGGATAGAGGATTTACGTCCCTTTAATGCTGAACAATTTGTTGGTGCATTGTTTCATGATCACATTTGAGCAGGTGAGTAAACGGTATCCTGGTGGCTATGAAGCCTTAAGCAATGTTAATTTTTCGTTACAAAAGGGCGAAATGGCGTTCCTTACCGGACATTCGGGAGCGGGTAAAAGCACTTTATTGAAGCTAATCGCCCTTTTAGAATGGCCTACGTCTGGACAATTAACAGTGAATGGCGTGCGTTTAAATCATTTGAAACGTCGCGATGTAGCGGCACACCGCAGTCAATTAGGCATTACCTTTCAATCGCCTTATTTACTGAATGATCGCAGCATTTTTGATAATGTCGCCTTACCTTTACAAATCCAGGGCACTCCTTATCCCATGATTGCAAAACGGGTTCATGCTGCTTTAGACATGGTCGGTTTATTAAGCAAGGAAAAAATGCTGCCTCCTCATCTCTCTGGAGGAGAGCAACAACGGGTTGGCATCGCGCGTGCTGTAGTACATAAACCGGCTTTATTATTGGCTGATGAGCCTACTGGAAATTTAGATCCCAAGCTGTCTACGGAAATTATGTCCCTATTTGAGCAATTTAATCAGGTTGGTGTAAGTGTATTGATTGCGACCCATGATTTGCCTTTAATTGCCCGCATGAAACATCGAATTGTCATGCTGAAAGGAGGCAGGGTATGTTAAAGAAATTACAACCGTTTATTGCCTATCATGTCCAGGCTGCAACTCAAAGTTTAAATTATCTGTGCAGCAAACCGGTGGCGACCTTAATGACTTCAGTGGTGATTGCAATTGCTTTGGCATTGCCCGCTCTTTTTTGGGTATGTACCGATAATATCAATAAACTGACAGGTGATTGGAAACGAGGCGGCCCAATTTCTATGTATCTAAAACCTAATTTGACGGAAGCTGAACAGCAACAACTTGTACAGAGGGTGCGTGATACTGAGGGGGTCGGCCGGGTTTCATTAACATCATCGGCAGAAGGACTCGCGGAATTAACAAAGCAAGAGGGAATGCAGGATATCATGCGTTATCTTCCTGAAAATCCATTGCCGGCGGTTGTGGCTGTACAGCCAGCCCTATCGGTTGATTCTCCCATTAAGTTGGATCAGCTGGTCCAACAGTTGCAAGCCTTGGTGGGTGTTGAGCAAACGAAGGTTGATATGGAGTGGATTAGTCGCCTTGACGCGCTGATACGATTTGCTTCGCATTTTGCCGATGGCTTATTAGTCTTGCTCGCCTTAGCGGTAGTGCTGATCATCGGTACGACATTGCGTTTAGCATTACATAGTCGTCAGGAAGAGATTCAAGTTTTAAAGTTAATTGGTGCTAAAGATCCCTTTATCCTTCGGCCTTTTCTATACTCAGGAATTTGGTATGGGGTTATTGGGGCTGTTTTCGCTGCCTTTTTAGTGAACATTTTTATTTTAAGTTTAGCAAGAGCAGTTAATCACCTAGCATTTGTATATCAAATGCACTACTCGATTGATCTTCTTTCAATGCGCCAAATCTTGCTACTCATTATATTTGCTATTATACTAGGTTGGTTAGGGGCCTGTTTGTCGGTAAAACGGCAACTAGCTTCTATAGAACCTCAATTGTAGTTTAATTCCAAGAGGAAGACGTATGAGTCAACATTTGCAACTTGCTGCTATGAATTTACCGATAGGCAGTCTTGATGCGTACATTCATAGAGTTAATCAAATTCCTATGTTAACTTTGGAGGAAGAGCTTGCCTATGCCGAGCGTTTTCATTCTGAAGGGGATCTTGAAGCAGCTAGACACTTAGTTCTTGCTCATTTACGCTATGTTGTTCGAGTTGCTCGAGGCTATTTAGGCTATGGTTTGCCTTTAAATGATTTAATTCAAGAAGGCAACGTTGGGTTAATGAAAGCTGTAAAACGATTTGACCCTAAAATGGGCGTGCGCTTGGTTTCTTTCGCAGTCCATTGGATTAAAGCGGAAATCCATGAATTTGTATTGCGCAATTGGCGTATTGTTAAGGTTGCGACTACTAAAGCACAGCGCAAGTTATTTTTTAATCTTCGTCAGATGAAGAATCGCTTGGGGTGGTTTAGTAATGAAGAAGTTGAAGCTGTGGCAAGAGATCTGGGTGTCAGTACTAAGGACGTTCTGTTGATGGAGCAACGTTTGAATGCGATGGATTCTCCATATGAGGCTTCTGATGCGGATGATGGTGATGATTTCCATGCACCAGAGCGCTATTTATTTAATGCAGAAGATGATCCCGCACTGGTGTTAGAAAAAGAAGACAGTGGGGATCAAGGTCGCGAGAAATTAATGCTGGCCTTAGAGCAGCTTGATGAGCGCAGCCAAGATATTTTGCAGCAACGCTGGTTAGCCGATGATAAACTGACTTTGCATGATTTAGCAGAAAAATATGGTGTATCTGCTGAACGTGTGCGACAGCTTGAAAAAAATGCGATGAAGAAGTTACGTCAGTATATTGAGGCGTAGCCGGATAGTTTGTTCCCTGCCAAATAATATAATATTCTCGAATTACCGCGGTCAAGGCGGTAATTCGATTTTCTATTTACAGGCTCCAGCATTGCTTGTACTAAGTAGGTGAGCAGCACCAATTACTCTAAAAAATCTCGCACCAAACTCTCCACCCGCTCGTCCATTAATACACTGACATGATTCGCGTCTGTCAAAATTCGCAAATCCGCATTAGGGTACTGTCTACAAAAACGGATAGATTCCTCGGTGCTCACCGTTTTGTCTAAGTCTCCATGAATACATAAAAAGGGAATATTCGGGGATTGGGAAATGAAATGATTTAGTTGTATCCGATTTAAACCTACCTTCGCATCTTCTTCCATGAGATGACGCAGGTGAACATACCCATGTCCACTAAGCTTGAATTTTTTAGCAACGTGAGTTACTGGACCACGCATGTGCGTGGGAGAAGCAATTAATATGGCACGTTCCGGTTTATGAAGTAATCGCCATTCCGGAAGTTGTCCGGATAAATTTAACGTATTAAGCAACATGGAACCACCAAAAGAATGCCCAATGGCTCCATAGAAAGGACCATATTGGTTTACGGTTTCCTTAATTACGTTGACGGCATCCATCCACGGCAATTGTAGCCCTTTGGCTTCACCATGAGCGGGGAAATCAATGGCATATACTTCATATCCTTGTTGTTGCAAAGAATCAATAATTCGCATCATATAAGCAGCGCGAGATATCCAGCCATGAGTAATAAGAATTTTTTTATCTTTAGTTGTTTTAATGGGGAGAAACCGATGTAATACGTGATGACGGGGATACTCCTTATGAATTACCTCCGTACGCCTTTTCTCCATAATTTCACAGGCTAATTTGGCAAAATTTCGATATTCTTTTTCTAGGGGGAAATGGATGGGCGTAATAAAAACTTGATAGCAGAATTTCGCATGTAATAAATCCCTAACGTATGTTAATGATGTAGTTAACATGATATTAATTCCTTTCATTTTCTTTTAGTGTAGACCAATTTTTTTATTGATTCACAATTCGTTTATTATCAAATGGCTATATATTAAAAATCCCTTATATTTACTCATAAAAATCACAGCCTTTTTTATGCACTACCCAGGTTAAATTACTGGACATTTAATTAGATTCACCTAGACTATCGTTACTGTTTATTTCAGGGATAGTACATGCATACTTCAAACTATATTTATCATCAGGATGAACTGGAACTTCATGGTTTTCTGGCTTACGACTCTTCTAAAGAAGGTACTCGGCCCGCAGTAATTGTAGCTCATGATTGGTCGGGACGTAATGAATTTGCTTGCCAAAAAGCAACGATGCTTGCTGAAATGGGTTATCTTGGCTTTGCACTGGATATGTTTGGGAATGCTCAGATTGGCAAAACGACGGAAGAAAAATCAGCATTAATACAACCCTTGGTTTCTAATCAAGCATTGTTTCGTCGACGTTTGGATGTTGCTTTAAAGACGGTTCTCTCCATTCCTGAAGTAGATAAGGAGCGGGTTGCGATCATTGGCTTTTGCTTTGGCGGCATGTGTGCTTTAGAATTAGCACGCTCAGGGGCTGATATCAAAGGTGCGGTTAGCTTTCATGGGCTACTGAATAAGCCTGGAAGTATGAAGTCGGGCCCCATTAAAGCCAAGATTTTAGTTTTGCATGGTTATGAAGATCCTCTGGCAAATCCCGAGCAAGCCAATGCGTTTTGTCAAGAAATGACTGTAGCAAAGGTTGATTGGCAGTTGCATATGTATGGTCAAGTGCAACATGCATTCACCAACCCTAATGCTCATGATACCGAATTAGGCTTAATGTATAATTCCACTGCAGCGAAACGTTCCTGGTTGGCAATGACTAATTTTCTACAAGAAATTTTTTAGCTAATGGCACATTCTCCTCCCTCGTATCCTTTGCAGGAGGATGTGCTGTGTGCAATGTGGCATTAAAGTCCAGCATGATCTTTTTTTTGTTCGATCTGGGGCGCAGAAAATTACTGTCGTGTATAAGGTACGATGATTTTTAAAAAAATTATATCCTTAGAGTGTCGCTTGTCAGACAATAAAGAATTATAATCCCTCAAATATAGCTCCGCTTCTGTGTTTTTTTCATAAGCCTTTTACTATTGATGCTAAATATAATATATTTAAAGTATAGGGTTTTCTGTGCTTTTTTATCAAAAATCAATGAAGTTGTGGAAATGGTGCCTTTAGTAGGAGCAAGCCAACTTGAGTTTTTCATCCGGTGATAACACTATGCAGTTGCATCATTTTTTTGAGCGATCCGTCGATCGCTTTGCCAGTAATATTGCTTTAATTTGCGATAATGCTTTTATTTCATACCAAGAATTAGAATGTCGTGCTAACCAGTTGGCTCATTATCTTGTTGAGAACAACGTATCAAAAGGCAGCATTGTCGGTATTCTTTTAGAACGCTCCGTTGAATGCTATATTGCCATACTCGCTTCTCTTAAAGCAGGAGCAGCTTACGTTCCTATTGAAGTAGATTACCCTGAGGAGCGAATTAATTATATTTTTTCTGATCTGCAATTTACGGCAGTGTTAACCTCCTCAAGCCAATTAGCACAAAAAAAACTAGCATGGCCAAAGGCTTATGCGCTTGATGAGCTTAATGAGGAACTTTCACAACAGCCGACCAAAAGACTGACCTCAGTTTCAAATGAGCAAGATGCAGATGATTTATGTTATGTCATTTACACTTCAGGCTCGACTGGCAAGCCCAAGGGAGTAGAAATTCCACATAGCAGTATTTGTCATTATGTAACCGAGGCAAGTACTCTTTATGCGATAACCAGCAATGATCGTGTTTATCAAGGTTTCTCTTTAGCTTTTGATGCCTCGTTAGAAGAGCTGTGGATGGCTTTTGCTAATGGCGCTGCTTTAGTTGCATGTACTGCAAAAGAGGTTCGCTCAGGCCTGGGTTTAATTTCTTTCTTACATCAACATCAGGTTAGTGTACTGTCCACCGTTCCGACACTATTATCTACTTTAGAAGGGCAGTTACCTGATTTACGGTTATTAATTTTAGGCGGCGAAACCTGTCCTGCCAGTTTGGTTAAAAATTGGAGCCGTAAAGGGCTTCGAATTATTAATACTTACGGTCCTACGGAAGCCACCGTTATTGCAACTTATGCGGAATGTCATCCAGAGAAAGAAATTACCATAGGCAAGCCACTGCCTGGTTATGGCGTTGTGATTGTTGATGAACATCTAAATGAAGTAAGCGATGGCGAAGAGGGTGAGTTATGCATTAGTGGCTTAGCCCTGGCCCGAGGATATGTGAATCGTCCAGAAAGTACAGCGGAAAAATTTGTAATTAATCCAGCAAATCAAGAGCGCTTGTATCGTACTGGTGATTTAGCATCTAAAACAGAACATGGTGATATACGCTTTGCTGGGCGGATTGATGATCAGGTGAAACTACGTGGTTTTCGTATTGAACTTAATGAAATCGAAGCCGTAATGATGCAATACCCAGGCATTAAGCAAGCAGTAGTTTCTTTGCAAACCCTAGATCAACCAACATTAGTTGCTTATGTTTTACTCGAAAAAAATGCAAAATTTAGTGTCAGTGAGCTCAGATCATTTTTAAAAACTAATTTACCTGATTATATGATTCCAGCGATTACAGAGGTTCTGGAATTTTTTCCGGTCTTATCGAGTGGCAAGGTAAACCGCAAGGCCTTGCCTAAACCAACTCAAGCAAAAGCAGAGACCACATATGTAGCACCCAAATCAGAATTGGCAAAAGAAATTGCCCATGTTTGGGAGAAGGTGCTGGATTATCCTAACATTTCTGCAGATGCTGACTTTTTTTATGATCTTGGTGGACATTCTCTACTGGCAGCGAAAGCGATATCTAGCTTACGTAGGATTCCTGCGTTACGAAATATATCTATTTTAGATTTATATAAAAATCCCACAATTGGCCAGCTAGAGCAAAAATTCAACAATTCAAACCCAGCCCAACAAGCAGAAGCTCCGCGTAAGCCAAAATACCGTGCCCCTCAATGGAAATATTATTTATGCGGTGTTGGGCAGTTTTTCGGCTGTTTATTGCAATATGGAGTGGGCACCTTTCAATTGTTGGCGGTGGTTTTATGCTACAGTTGGGTGACTTCAGAATATTCAATTATTTCTCGTGAATCACAGTTAGCATTTTTGGCCTTATTTTTATCATTACCTATTATTTCGTTAATGATTACCGTCGCTATGAAGTGGATTTTATTAGGCCGAGTGAAGCCGGGTGAATATCCGCTTTGGGGTTGGTTCTATTATCGTTGGTGGTTGGTACAGAAACTGCAAAAAAACTTATTTTTGGCTAAGTACCTAGTAGGATCTCCATTAGTCACGATTTATTACCGTCTGTTAGGGGCAAAAATAGGTAAAAACTGTCATATAGGCTCCATGCAGATTGCTGCTCATGACCTATTGGTGATTGGTGATAATACGTCTATTAATACGGATAGCCGGCTTTATGGATATATTGTTGAAGATGGTTGGCTGAAAATAGGTACTATTACTATTGGTAAGAATTGCTATATTGGTTCTCGGTCGGTTATTGGCTTAAATAGCGTTGTTGAAGATAATGCGGTATTGGATGATATGTCCATGTTACCTGACCAAGGTTTTATTCCTAAAGGAGCTTATTTTTCGGGCTCTCCTGCAGTCCCAGGCATGCTTCCGGCGGATCACATCGCGAGGAAAAAAGTAGACGTGGAAGAGTCAACAATGCTGGAAAATACGACGTTTGGTATTTTGCACTATTTAGGCATTGTCTTTGTTATGGTTATGTTTTATTTATGTCTGATTCCGGCGCTTTCTTTTATCAGTTATTATTATGATCAAGGCAGTTATTTCACAACGATATTCTTTGCAGTTCCTTTGGGTTCTGTTGTTTTCTTAAGTTTGTATTATCTGTGTGTCATTGTTTGCAAAAAAATTATTATGGACAAGGTAAAACCTGGCCAGTATTCGCTGAAAAGCTTTTATTATCTTCGTCATTGGATCATCGTAAAAATGCTAGATAGCGATGAAATCTCAGTGATGGCCGATACCCTTTATTTGCCGGCATTTTTGCGACTTTTAGGTGCTAAACTGGGCAAAAGCGTAGAGATGGGAGAGACCCCTCACATTATTCCTGACTTAGTAACGATCGAGGAGGGGGGGTTTACGGCAAGCTCTGTCGCCTTAGCTTGGCCCCATGTTTATCAGGGTGCAATTAATTTTGCTCCAGTTTCTGTTGGCCGTCGTGGTTTTGTAGGGAATGTTAGTTTACTTTCTGCAGGTAAAGAACTGGGTGAGCGTGCGTTGCTTGGATGTTTGTCAATAACACCTCCAGGGGATAAGGCAACAGAAGTAAATTCTGCATGGTTAGGTTCTCCAGCCGTTTATCTACCAAAACGTGAAGTTTTTGTTGGTTTTTCTGATAAAGAGACGTTTTATCCATCAAAAAAATTGTATTGCACGCGTTTGCTAATCGAGTTTTTACGGATTATTTTACCTACATCTTTTTCATTAATCGTTTTATTTAACATGCTTTATATTCTGGACTACATGTTAACAACCTATTCTTGGGGCGTTACGGCGCTTGTCTTGCCCGTTTCTGAGCTATTCCTTACTGTGTGTATGGTTGGAGTTTTAGTCGGCTTAAAATGGGTCCTTTTGGGCAAATTAAAGCCCCTAACTAAACCTATTTGGGATCCTTTTATTTGGAAAAATGATGTCATTGAATATTCTTATAACTATTACACCAATCCTCATTTAACAAATAAGGTTTTAGGTACTCCCTTTGCACTTTGGATTCATCGTTGTTTAGGAACTAAGGCTGGAAAAAGAGTATTTACTGATAGTGCTGAGTTTTCTGAATTTGATTTAATCAACATTGGTGATGATGTGTGCATTAATGCGGAAACTATAATCCAAACACATCTTTATGAAGATCGTATATTTAAGGTATCTAATGTTACCATTAATTCAGGCTGTAACATCGGTACTGGGTCAATCGTACTCTACAACACAGTAATGGAAGATAACTCTACCTTAGGAAGTCTCTCTTTATTAATGAAAGGCGAGTGCTTGCCTGAGAATACCCAATGGGCTGGTATTCCTGCACAATCAACCTTAGTTGGGGCTACCTATCAACGGGCACCTCAAGTTGTTACGATTGGTGAGGTGGTTGCAGGAGCGGTACCTGAGTTATTGTAGTGTACCGGAAAGCATATCGGCCTAAATCTAATATAGCCTGGTTGCAAGTAACCAGGCTACCCCATTAAAAACTACAAACAATAATTATCGATTAAACGAATATCGCCGATACGTACAGCCGCAAAACGGCGATTTTCGTATTCTTCAATGTATTCAACGGTTATATTTCTCGCTCTTAGATCAGCTTCAATTTGTTTGCAGGTCTTGTCTTTTTGCTGGAATAGTTGGGCAAACACTTCTGCTAATGCTTTTTCTTCTCGATTTAAACGATTATTACGAGAGCTATAAGCTAAACCGCTGGATTCCCGAATAATAGGGCAGGGGATTATGTCTATATCCATAAAAAAAGCCTTAACCATTTCACGGATCAGTAAATACTGCTGGTAATCTTTTTCCCCAAAATAAGCCTTATGAGGCTTAACCAGATTCAGTAATTTCATAACCACAGTGAGTACACCGTTAAAATGACCTGGACGATGTGTTCCTTCCATAAGCTGACAAAGTTGGTGTTCATGAACTTGATAGTTATACTGATCAGGGTACATTGCCTTTTCCGTAGGCAAAATACAAAAATCAACTCCTGACTCCTCCATAATACAAATATCTGCCTCTAAAGTCCGAGGATAATGTTTGTAGTCATCTGCTTGATTAAATTGGGTGGGGTTAACAAATAAAGTGGTGGCAGTATACTGATTTTCTTTCTGACTCGCTAAAAATAAAGAAGCATGGCCTGCATGTAAATTGCCCATAGTTGGTGCAAAGCCAATAGTGTGTTTTACGGAAAGCTGCTTTCGAAAGCTTATCCATTCATGAAGATCATGAAAAATTTGCATGAATTACTCCTACATGTGGTGCATAAGTATTTTTGTAATAGTGTCAAGCATTGCTTCTACACATATCTTGATGAGTGTAGGCGGGGCTGAAAAGCTACCATCGGAACGAGCAGCAACAATGTTGCTGGGCTTTTGAAGCCCAGCCTTTGCTTTACAATGGTTGCTGAAGTTGACGCTATTAAAAGTGCTCAGGGTATGTAAATTCCATTACCTAAAATGTATGCTCAGGTGTTGGGAAACTCACTTGATGCACTTGACCTGCGTAAGCATTAATTGCATTAAGCAATACTTCTTTGCCTTGAGCGTAGCGTTTAACAAATTTAAAGTTATGACTGGTTTGCAGGCCTAACATATCATGCCAAACCAGGACTTGTCCGTCAGTATCTATACCCGCCCCAATACCAATAGTGGGGATGCTCAATGCATCGGTAATACGCTTAGCAACCTGTTGAGGAACACATTCAATGACGAGGGCAAAGCAACCAGCTTGTTCTAATTCAAGCGCTTGTTGCACTAGGATATCTGCATGTTCCTGGCTTTTTCCCTGAACCTTAAAACCACCTAATTGGTGAATGGACTGTGGTGTGAGGCCTATATGACCAATTACGGGAACACCGGCAGTCACTAGGTGGTTAATCGTTTTACAAGTATCTGCATCACCGCCTTCGATTTTTACCGCATGAGCACCTGCGCGCAAAAGGCGAGTTACGTTTTCAACCGTTTGAGCCAGAGAAATTTTATGACTTAAAAAGGGCAGGTCGGTAATTAAAAATTGCTGTTTTAGACCACGAGCTACTGCCTCAGTATGCAGAGCCATCATGTCCATGGTTGCCGTAATGGTTGTATCATGGCCATGTACTGCCATTGCCACTGAATCGCCAACAAGAACACAGTCAATATCAGATTCAGCAATAGTACAGGCGGAGGGATAATCATAGCACGTGAGCATAGCGATTTTTTGCTGCTCTTGCTTTTTGCGTTTAAAATCATGAATTTTCATGCGGCACTCCTTAGCAGACTAAGTGGCGCATGACTAATAAAACCAAAATATACTTTAGGTACCTGTCGCATGGATCAAGTCCTCCATAAATTGAAATGATAAGGGGTCGCTGCCGTGTTGTAAGCGTTCGATAACAACGGTACGTCATTCCGGAGGAAAGATCTCCTGAATGGGGCCTTACACTTAACTATTGCATTTATGCCACATTCAGGAGATCCCTCACTGTGTTCGGGACGACGTATTCACATTTCCGCGAATACTTACTTGGGGTCAACGCGCCATGGGGCTGATAATTCTATTGTTTTAATGCAATTAACAGCCTCAGGTATCATAGTTCAAATTCAGGTAATTGAGAAGGCGTTTTTTCCTTAGCTTTCTTTGCTGGAGCCTTTAAGAGAAATAATAATGGTAAGGCACATAAAACGAGCCACATCATAAAGCGAAAATCTTGTAAATAAGCCATCAGGGTGGCTTGGCGTGTAACTTCTGCATTAAGAGAAACAAGGCCGCTAAGTGAATTTAAGGGGTAAATACCAGACTGGCTTGCTTGCTGTAAATTCATATTAAAAGGGGTTATGTAATTCGCATAGGCTGCATGATTCATTTGTGTGCTTTGGGCTAATTTGGTCATGACAATGGAGATCCCAATGCTGCTGCCGATATTTCGTAATAGGCTAAATAGTGCCGTACCATCATTACGATATTGAGTCGGTAGGGTAGCAAAAGATAGGGTTGAGAGAGGCACAAAAATAAAACCTAAGCCAAGTCCCTGAATGACTCCGCTTAAAACAATGTCATGACCACTAATATTGGCATTGAATAAGGTCATCATCCATAAGGAGTAACAGGTAAGCATTAGGCCGAGGAAGATTTGGTAGCGCGTATCCACTTTCCCAGAGATTTTTCCTACAATCATCATGGCTGTCATGGTTCCTAGCCCACGCGGTGCTAAGAGCAGCCCTACATCAATTACTGGATAATTTAATAAACCTTGCATGTAAGGAGGCATTAGCGCCATGGTCGCTAAAAGGATAATACCGATAATGAAAATAAACACTAGTCCCACACTGAAGTTACGATCTTTAAACATTGCTGGTTCAATAAATGGGCTGCGCGAAGTAAGAATATGGGTGATAAACAAGTACAAGCAGATAAGTGCAATAAGAGCTTCAATGATAATCTCATCACTATTAAACCAGTCTAAAGATTCACCGCGATCCAAAAATAACTGTAAGGCACCAATAGCAATACTTAAAAATGCAAAACCCATTAGGTCAAAATGCTTGCCAAGTTTTAATTTATTTTCTTGCAGATACATGGTTAAGCCTAACCAAGCAAAAATACCGAAAGGTAAATTAATGTAAAATACCCAACGCCAATTGTAGTACTCAGTTAACCAACCACCTAAAGATGGACCAAGAATTGGTCCAACCATGACCCCCATGCCCCACATCGCCATAGCTGAGCCATGTTTCTCTGGGGGATAGGTGTCCAGTAAAACGGATTGAGATAATGGAACTAAACTTGCACCAAAAATTCCTTGCAGTAGACGGAATAAAATAATTTGCGGGAGGGTCTGTGCCGCGCCACATAACATGGACGCAACGGTGAAACCAATCACTGACCAAATGAAAATACGTCGCCGTCCGAAATGATCCCCTAAAAAGCCAGTTAGTGGAGTGAAGATTGCTGCGGCAACAATATAGGAGGTGAGTACCCAGGAAATTTGCTCTTGAGTAGCGCCCATGCCTCCTTGCATGTGAGGCAAAGCCACATTAGCAATGGTCGTATCTAGTGACTGCATTACGGTAGCAAGCATTATTGATAATGTAATGAATAGCCTGTTTGTTACGTTCGGGCCGGGCTTATTTTCGAGCATAATTATTTAAGCGCATAACGTTTATGTTCTGTATCAATTTCCACCCAGGAGCTTAAACCAGAGCGTAGTTGAGGACTGTTTGCTTTTTGATCTAATTGAATTCGCACCGCAACTCGCTGGGCGATCTTAACCCAGTTTCCTGTAGCATTTTGCGCTGGAATAATGGAAAACTCAGAGCCAGTTGCAGGGCTGATGCTTTGGACTATACCGGTCCATTTCTGCCCTGGGTAAATATCTACCGAAGCAGTTACCTTTTGTCCTGGACGTACGTATGTCAATTCCTTTTCAGTAAAATTGGCTTCAATCCACGGATGCTCATGTGCCACCAACGACATGGCTATTGTTCCTTGAGTTACATATTGGCCTTTTTTGGGCGGGATATTGATGGTTCCTGAAACAGGGGCTTTAATTTCGGTATGGTCTAAATCAAGTTGCGCTTGTTCCAATTCGGCTTTGGCCACCAGATATGTCGGATGCTGTTCTACTGGTGCATTTACGCTGCCAGCAAGTGATTCTGCGAGGCTTTGCAGGCTATGTTTTGTTGTGATAATTTGTTGTGCTGCAACTTCAGCTCCTTCACTGGCTTCATCAAGGCTGGATTGAGACGCAAAATGTTTTTCTGCCAGGCCCAGCTGACGCTGCTTGTTGCGTAACGAGAAATTATATTTGGTACGCGCTAAAGCAATTTCTGCTTTCTTTTCGAGATAATTGGCTTTGAGTGCTTTGATATCAATACTTACTTGGGCCAATTTAGATTCTGCTTTGGCTAAGGCGACTTTATAAGGTCGTTGATCAATACGGTAAAGCAGCTGGCCTTTTTTCACCGCTTGGTTTTCTTGAACAAATACTTCTTGGATGGCTCCTGAAACTTGAGGGCTAAGCGGGATCAGGTCGGCCTTGATGTAAGCATTATCTGTTGAAACATAACGACCACCGAATAGATATAAAACCATTACTGACACAAGAACTGATGCAGGCACTACGACTAATAGAATAAAACGCTTAGACCAGAGTGTTGCTTTGTTTTCTCTTGGGATAGTCGATTCTTTTTGTTCGTTATGCATTTTCATCATCTTTGATTCTGAGTTATCATTTATGCTCGTTATAATAACAGGTTTTGTATGCAAATCACTGAAAAATTAGCTGTGCCGGGGGAGCATCCTTTAACTTTACGCGGTGTGGTTGGTCAATTGGAAGCTGTTTTGACGGTTCCAGAGCAACGTGTTTCTAATTACATTGCTTTTTTAGGACACCCTCACTCCTTGCAGGGGGGAACGATGACCAATAAAGTAGTAACTACTTTGGCGCGTACATTCAAAGACTTAGGTATTCCCTCGTTGCGTTTTAATTTTCGCGGTGTTGGCCTATCTGAGGGGGTGTATGATGCGGGGATTGGTGAAAGTGAGGATATGCTTTCTTTAGTACTGGCTTGGAAAAAGGAGCAACCTGAGGCACGATTTATTTTTGCCGGCTTTTCTTTTGGTTCTTATGTGACTTATCGTGTCGCAGCGCAATGCGCGCATAAGCTTTTGATTAGTGTTGCCCCTGCTGTACATCACTATGATTATAAGGAATTTAGCCCTGGGCCTTATCCTTGGCTAATTATTCAGGGTGACGAGGATGAAGTGGTGCCGCCTGATATGGTCTTTGATTTTGCTGCTCAAGCCCAACCAGAAATACCCGTGATTCGTTTTGCCGAGACAACGCATTTTTTCCATGGCAAGTTAATTGAGCTTAAAAATAAACTGGCTGAATATCTTAGTACACAGGTAAAGCTCATATGACCTTGACGGCCTATTATGACGATGCGATTGAGCGTGGTGAGATTAATGATGATCCCCTGCAACGAGAGATTTTGGCACATATGGAACGTCTGGCGCAGGATTTAGAAAAGGCAAACACATCCTGGTTTTCCTGGATACGTAAACCTCATATCCAGGGCTTATATATTTATGGGCCTGTAGGTGCGGGTAAAACTTATCTGGTCGATCTCTTTTATGACCATATTGGGGAAAGCAAAAAAGCGCGGTTTCATTTTCATCATTTTATGCAACAAGTTGATGCTCAGTTACGACGTTTACAAGGTCAAAAAGATCCTTTGCGGCACATTGCGAAAAATCTCTCTAAATCAGTTCGTGTGTTATGTTTTGATGAGTTTTTGGTGCACGATGTAGCCTACGCCATGATTTTAGCAGAACTCTTACAGGCTTTAATCTCACATGGGGTCATCTTAGTTATTTCATCGAATACCATGCCCGACGATCTGTATAAAAACGGGGTGCACCGTAAGCGATTTTTGCCTGCGATTACTGCAATTAATAAAAATTGCCAGGTTTTAAATCTCAATGAATTAAGAGATTATCGCGTCGGGCGCGAGCCATTAGTCGATGCTTATTTGTTTCCGTTGACTCAGCAAACTCAACAGAAGATGGAACAGCAATTTCTAAGCTTGGTTGCCTCCCCCCAAGGACCTGGGACGATTTTGATCCAAAATCGAGATATTCTTTATTTGGAGCGGGGTGATAAATCCATCTGGTTTGACTTTAATGTATTGTGCAACTTGCCGCGCAGCCAATTAGATTATTTAGAACTGGCGGATAAGTTTGATTCTATTTTTATCAGCGATGTGCCAGAGTTAACTGAAAATCATACCTTACAAGCAATCATGTTTATTCATTTTATTGATGTAATGTATGACCGCGGGGTGAATATTATTATTACCGCCGCAGTTCCCCTTGAGCAGTTGTATCTAAAGGGCGAATTGTTGGATATGTTTAAACGGACTCGCAGTCGGCTAATGGAAATGCAATCGGTTGATTATTTAAGTCGTCATCCTAAGCGGGAAGTACAGGAGATGGGATAGAGTGCGCAATGAGTTTGAGTAAGCGAGTACTCATGTAGGCTGGGCCATGGCTCAACCTACAATTTCTCTTGCTGTCTTGCATAAATCATATGATGGTTAAATCCTAGCCTTTCCATAACCGGGCTTCGATATATTTTGAGCTCATATCCTTTTTCTTCGAGAAAAGCTGCAAGATGTTCAACCCGATGCTCAATATCATGAACCTCTATTGCCAACTGTTTTATCGTAGAAAACTGATGAGGGAAAATACTTTTAATGACTTCAAATTCAGCTCCTTCAACATCTACTTTTAAAAAATCGATATGATCAATATTATTTTTTTCAATAAAACGCCCTAGAGATTCAAGTCTGCATTGAACTTTGTGCGATGTCGTGCGCTTCTTGTAATTCTTTTTAATAAGATAATTCCGCAGAAAAGGCAGATACTTTAATAGGTAATATAATTTACGATCCCGTCGACTCGATAGTTTCAACAAGGTATCATAATTCAATTGGGGGCGAAAATTTGAAATAATTTTATCTTCAGGTCGATAGGTTGCCGTGGCTGTTGCTGCGCCAAAAAGGGTAAATTCAACCGTACATTCTTCAGCAACATTACCAATTCCCATATTATAGACCTGCACTTTCTCCCCAAAAGACGCTAAATTATTACGCAAGCACTCAAATGTAGCGGGGATCGGTTCGAAGCTGTAGATTTTTGCTTGTTCCTCACACTGATATAATGCATATAAAGAAAAAATACCTATGTTAGCGCCGATGTCAAAGATCACTGAATTGGGTTCTAAGGTTAGATAATCTCGTAAATAAGCATCCAACCCATATATTTCTCTAATGAGGATAGAAACTTCAAGCTCATTTATATAGTACAACTCGCCAATCGCGAATTCCTTTTTGTTAATCATTTTTTTACTCTAAATTAGGGTCGACTATATCGGATACATCTGTCGGTCTTTGGCTCATACCAACTAAAATTAAGCGCTCACCAGTATGGGCTGTTTTTCCATGCAAGCAAGAGTAATTATCAACAATCATTACATCACCTTTTTGCCATGGAGTCATTACTTGCTGCTCAAGCATTAATTGATTAATTAACTCGATTTCATGTTTTGAAAAATTCTCATCATTGCCAAAACGAGCCGTCAACGGGGATAAGCTAGGCCGCTCCATAATATAACGGGCAATAGGATTTTTAACTTTCAAACGAATAAAGCCAGTGTTCGTGTTAAAATAACGATTAAGATTATGACATTGATTAAACCAAACTATTTTATCTGATATCGGATGCCGACGATAAGGAGGCATTATTTTTTTAGTGATTAAGCCATTTCCTATAGTCCATTGATGTTGGTAAATGCTATTGGCGAATATCTCATCAACGACGCTTTTTTCTTGGGTATCAAACTGTTCCATCCATGTTCTGCAATTAATCCCTCCGCCGATTTTTCTGATTAATTTCAGTTTTATACCATCACCATAAAAATAGCGACGATACATCACCCCATGAAGTTCTAATTTGCTCTTTAAGGGTTCTGGAAGAGAAAACCACAATTTATTACCATCAATTAAGGGCGTGCATCCACCTGTCTCAGAAGGTTGTGCGCAATTAAAATAGATATGGCTTGGTGTGTCATAGTCATAAGCTTTTTCATTATGCATGGGAATTTTTTTTTGAGTGTAATTGATGGAGGTATAGACTCCTGTTTGAATTTTTGTGCGAGGAACCGTGCAAAAATCATAATTATAAACAGTACCCAAAGCACATGCATTAATTACCTTCAAAAATGCATCGGGAGAGTTGACTTGAAAATTACGAAATAAGACGGCGCCATACTCTAATAATTGCTCCTGAAATAATGCATTTTCCTCATTAAGAAATTGCACTAGATGCTCAGCGCTTAATAGTTGCTGGTCTTGCGGTTGTATGATTAAGGGGAGCTTTTCTTGATTAATAAAGCTCGAAGAAACCTTAACTTTTCCCATAAAATCACCTTTGATGAACGATTACGATAAACTACCTCTATGGTTTTTGAGCAATAACAATGACCCCTTCGCGGCCATCAAAAGCAACTTTTTCTGATAAATCTTTTCGGGGATATAATTTAGCCTCTTTAATTACAAAACCTACACCCATTAATTCACGGCTTAATACTTTGTCATCTAGAAAGTGTAAGGTATCTGCCGCAGCATAGCGGGCGAGTTTGCCGCTAACAAGTTCTTTTATTCCTGTAAAATAACCCGGCCATTGTTGATCTTCCCTAATTCGTTGTTCATAGATAGGAATCAGATCTTTATAAATAGTACGATAAGGTGAGGAAGATAAAATAAATAATGAAGCACCAGGTTTGAGCCAACGATAAAGTTTCATAAATCCTACTGGTAAATCCGCTACAGCTAGATAGCCGAGCATATGTGAAATGTAACAGCCAGCAATACTTTCATTGGCTAAATTAATGTCTTTGGGAAATTCGCCTGGCAATAAAGTTAAACGCGAACGGCATTCTTCAGGAGTATTATTGTATAAAATATCGAGATGACGTTGATCCAAATCATTCGCAATTAGTGTTGCTCCAGCTTTTAATGCTTCAATTGCGACAAAACCATAAGCGGTTCCTAGCTCTAAAACAGGCTCTTTTTGTGAGGCTGCATAGTGAATAAATTGTTTCCCATACTCATCAATATATGTTGATGAGGGCCCTTTATTATTTAACGTTTTGACAAGATAACTGTTAGGATAACGATAGGGCTTTAAATCGTCGTGCATGCAAGAACCTATTGATGTTTATGATTTAAATGGTGAGTTAAAAAAATATTATTGTCAAATGAGCGATGTTTAGATGATAATTATTTTCATATATTTTTCATAAGGAAAACCAGTTGTCTTCCATGAATAAAAACACTGAATGTTATCAGAAACATGCATTGGAGATGCATTTTCCTGTAACGTATAATTCTGAATTAGGTACATTAGAACTTTCTTTAGGCTCAAAACACTATTTTTTTTTTCGTGCCGTTACCCCGTTAAATAGTTATACCAATGCATTTGTTTCCAAAAATAAATATGCCACTAACTCTCTTCTCGAACAAGCTGGTTTACCAGTACCAAACACTACAGTCATTTACCAGGAGCAATTTGAAAATGGAGAACTTGAAGAGATAATTTCCGAGTTGTCATTTCCATTGGTTGTAAAACCAGTTACGGGGGGGCTTGGAGAGGATGTGTTATGTAATATACAAAGTCTGGCACAGCTGGATGAGCATTTGCGCGAACAGTTTGTGAAGTATGAATCTTTATTGATTCAAGAATATCTTGGTAATTTACAATCGTATCGCGTATTGGTATTAAAAAATAATGTGATTGGCGTTGTATTAAGGCATCCAGCTCATGTGATTGGTGATGGTAAACACAATTTGCAAGAACTTGTAGAAATAACTAATAAGCAACGCCAAAAAGTTAATGATACTCTTGGACCGATTTGCATCGATACAGAGTTTAATATTCGCCTAAAAGAGTTAGATATTGATCTGAATTACATTCCACCAAGGGGGGAGTGGGTTACCGTAGCTTATACCTCGAATGCCACTCGTGGCGGAACCTATATTTCTTTAGGAAAAAAGATTTGCAAAGAAAACAAGCGACTTTTTGTCCGAGCAGCCAAAGTATTAGGGCTGGAGTTAGTTGGTTTTGATGTGCAGTGCGCGGATATAAATGTGCCACTTGACCATTCCAATGGAGCGATTATTGAGGCCAATCATGGACCAAGTGTCCGCATTCACGAGCAAGCAATGCATGGAGTCCCCACTCCGGTTTGTAAAAAAATATTACGCACCTTAATCTATAAGCATCCTTTCGCGTATCTGCATAATTTATACCTGAACACACGCCTCGCATTTTATCTAAAAATTGGATTTATTTTGGTGCTGGTTTATGGAGTTTATAAATTGATATCGTAAACTCAGAATGGAGTAATCGTTCGGCGAATTATTTTTCTTAAATGAGAATGATTCTCGATATCGTTTGTGTTAGAATAGATCTAATATATTAATGTCTTTTGATTATTCCATGACCAGAATAACTGAATTAGCTCAGGGTGACCGTGTTCGATTAGTGAGCTATGGTACTACTGATGTGCAATATAGACGCAGGCTCCTATCTTTAGGGGTTACATGTGGAGCAGAGTTTCGTGTCGTCCGAATGGCGCCTTTGGGTTGTCCCATCCAAATTGATGTACGAGGCACTGCATTGACCTTGCGTAAGGAAGAGGCAAGCCAATTGATTTTGGAGCGTATATGACCCATGTTTTATTGGTAGGCAATCCGAATTGTGGCAAAACCACCTTATTCAATGCATTAACTGGTGATAATCAGCGTATCGGAAATTGGCCTGGGGTCACTGTCGAAAAGAAAACAGGGTCTTTTTCTTTAGGGAAACAATTAATTAACATCACTGATTTACCAGGAGTTTATTCCTTAGTGGCTAACTCCGGTGGCGTGAGTCAGGATGAACAAATCGCCGCGCAATCAGTTGCTACCATGCAGGCAGATTGCATTATTAACGTAGTGGACGCCTGTCATTTAGAGCGCCATTTATATTTAACTAGCCAGATTTTAGAGCTGGGTAAACCTGTTATTGTTGCTTTAAATATGATCGACATTGCCGAGCAACGAGGCATCTCCATTGATGTGACCGCATTAACACAACAGTTAGGTTGTCCAGTAATTGCTATTCAGGCACATAAAAAGGTAGGGCTGGCGGCCTTAGAACAGGCTTTGCTCAAGTTACCGCAAGTCATTTTGCCGTGGACTCTTCCTTTAGCATCCCCAGTACACCAAGGCTTAATGGAGATAGAAAATGCTTTAATCGCTGAAGGTTATAGCCAAGCACTCGCGTACTATTTTTCACGCAGAATTGCTGAGGGCGATGTGATTTTGGTTAATGAGCGAATAACTCAGGCTTTATCTGCATTGAATGATAATGATTTAGAGCTTGATGTCTTATTGGCAGATGCTCGTTATCAGAAAATCCATGAGTTAGTTACTGCTGTGCAAAAAAAACGTAGTGATGCGAGCGAAAATTTTACTGCCAAGTTAGATCGTATTGTATTGCATCGTTTTTGGGCATTGCCAATCTTCTTTGGCATGATGTATTTAATGTTTTTATTTGCGATCAACATAGGTGGGGCATTCCAAGATTTTTTTGATATCAGTACAGATACCATTTTTGTGCAAGGAGTTGCTTGGTTAATGCAACAAGCTCATGCTCCGAATTGGCTCATTGCTATTTTGGCAAATGGAATTGGAAAAGGAATTAATACGACGTTAACTTTTATTCCCGTGATTGCGGCGATGTTTTTCTTTTTATCCTTATTAGAAACCTCAGGATACATGGCTCGAGCCGCTTTTGTTGTTGATAAAGTTATGCGTGTCTTGGGATTGCCGGGCAAGTCATTTGTACCCATGATTGTGGGTTTTGGTTGTAATGTCCCAGCGATTATGGCGGCACGTACTTTAGATTCCGAACGCGATCGACTATTGACAGTTATGATGAGCCCCTTTATGTCATGCAGTGCCCGATTGGCCATTTATGCCGTATTTGTAGCTGCTTTTTTCCCTTCTGGTGGTCAAAATATCGTATTTTCATTGTATCTAGTTGGGATTCTAATGGCGATTCTCACCGGATTTATTTTACGTAAATCCATGCTTAAAGGGCATTCTTCGCCATTGATTTTAGAATTACCCGCATACCACAAGCCGTCGATGCGCCGTTTGTGCAAAGAAACTGCCATGCGGCTGCGGTTTTTTGTTCTCCGTGCAGGGAAATTAATTATTCCCATTTGTGTGATATTGGGAGCTTTAAATGCAATTACTTTGGGCGGTGGTATTAATGCTGCTGAGGCAAATAGCGAATCCTTATTATCGATAATGGGGCAATGGCTTACTCCTTTATTTACCCCGATGGGGATTCATCCAGACAATTGGCCTGCGACCGTGGGCTTATTAACAGGAATGTTAGCCAAGGAGGTTGTGGTTGGTACGCTAAATTCTCTTTATGCACAAGCAGGGCACCTAGGTGAAATTGCTGCAGCACATTTTGATTTTTGGGGCGGTATTGAAGCTGCTTTATGGTCTGTGCCTCAAAATTTATCGCAATTAGGTAGCGCTTTTGCAAATCCCGTATTAGCGAGTGCTGCAGATAATTCTGTATCGCAGTCAGTCTATGGCATTATGGTCCAGCGTTTCGATGGGCAAATTGGGGCCTATGCTTATCTCTTATTTGTTCTTCTATACATTCCCTGTGTTTCCACCATGGCGGTTATTCGTCAGGAAGCAAATAAAAAATTTATGTGGATATCGGTTACTTGGTCCTTTATTGTTGCTTATTTGGCGGCGGTTGGATTTTATCAGGGAGCCAAATTTATAGAACATTCACCATATGGTCATTATTGGCTTTTAGCATCCGTCTTGACGTTTGTCTTGCTCCCTATTCTATGGCATTTCAGTAAACGCATAAGGGGAGGGCAGAATGTTATTGCAAATACGTGATTATATTTGTCGCCAGGGCGTGGTTAACACACAACAGTTAACTCGAGAGTTTCGTTTAGATTTACCTGCTTTACAACCTATGTTGGATCTTTGGGTTAAAAAAGGGGTAATTCGTAAATGCCAGGAAAAAGCGAATTGTCAGAGCACTTGTTTTAAATGCCGTATTAATGCACCTGAATATTATCAATATCAGACCTAAGCCATCTATAAAGTCCCACCACGGTAGGATATCTCCTGAATGCGATACTCTACTTAGTTCTTCATCTAAGCCATCTCCAGGGCTCCCTCTCGTAGTTTGGGATGGCGTGCTGGCGAGGTTTTTTTATAGCCTACTTACTGTTTTTATTATTTTTTTACATCTTTTTTACCACTATGTAATCCAACTTTGATGCTCATTCGTGAAATTTGGGCTAATATATAATCATAAACAGAAGCATTACATTGGATACTCATACATGGCCAATGAACCAGATGAAAGCAATATTGATCCTTTAGCAGATATGCCCGAAGAGCGCGGTATTGATTTGCGCAAGTTGGAAATGGAAGCCGATCTTAATGATCCCGTAGCTTTAGTAGAGCGGGTTTATCAGATTTGGTGGCATTGGGCTGATTTCCATCTTTATATTATTTCTCCTACTATTCCGCCAATATCTCCGCCTATAGTAATTAAGCCGGAACTTATACCTGGGACTCAGGAATATGAGTTTGTCTATGATATTCATGACTATGGTTCGAAACTTTCTACCTCGAAAGGCGAAGACATGATTAATTCAGGTATGTCCATGTGTAAGTTATTCTATACCATAGAAAAAATGATTTATATTCTGGTAGAGCGATTGAAGTCTGGGGGCGTTAGTACTGAAGTAGAAGTGCAAGTTGCTTTTGGTGGACACTTGTTATCACAAAGAAAGGCTTTTGAGTCAATTATTAACCTAAATTATAACGTAGTAGTCACCAACTTCGACCCAGGAGCTTGGGGTGAGCGCTATCTGCAGATTGTAAAACAAAATGCTGAAAAATATGGCTATCCTCCAGAGGCACCCCGGTCAACTTTTAGACAACCCCATAAATCTCCGGGTATGAAGATTTAAATGGTTGTTAATTATCCCTCTTTTAAGAGGACAGCTCATCCGAAGACAGCAAGGGATCTCCTGAAAGAAGCATAAGTGTTATGCAAAAGTATAATGCCATATTCAGAAGATCCATAGCCGTTACCTCCTCAGAATGACATGCCCTCCTAATTTCGGCTAAATTTTAGCCATTTAAACCGTTATATCTCCACACATTATGACTTAATCTTGCGTGATAAAAACAGAGTGCTATACTTCGCATTCGTGCGTCCTTTTATAACTTTTCAAATTAAGGAAGAAACTAACAGTGAACAAGAAAAGACCCGTTAATCTTGATTTGGGTAGTTTAAAATTTCCCCCTATGGCCATCGCGTCGATATTACATAGGATTTCAGGGGTGGTTTTATTCCTATTATTGCCAATAATGTTGTTTATTTTTGGTCAGTCAGTGCAATCAGCAGAGACTTTTGCACAGATGAAGGCATTATTAACACATCCGTGCTATAAGTTGATCTTATGGGCCTTCGGGGCCGCATTGATTTATCACGTGCTCGCAGGTATCCGTCATATGATTATGGATTTGGGATTTGGTGAGCATCTGTGTGCTGGTCGGCGTACTGCTGTTTTAGTAATAGTTTTTGCCGTTATTTTGTCAATTTTACTAGGATTCTGGATATGGTAACTAATGTCACCAGCTTAACAGGCAATGGGTTAAAAGATTGGTTAGTTCAACGTGTTACAGCAGTATATTTTGCTGCGTATGTGTTTTTCTTTTTTGGATTTTTATTGTTGCATCCGGGATTGAGTTATGAACAATGGCATAGCCTATTTACCAATCCAGTGGTGCAAATTGCAACTGCTTTAGCGTTGTTTGCGTTAACGTTGCATGCCTGGATTGGTATCTGGACAGTAACTACCGATTATATGAAATGTACTGTTTTACGTTTATCAGTACAGATGTTGGTTCTTTTATGGCTCCTTAGTCAATTGATTTGGGGCTTCTTGATCCTTTGGGGGCGGTAAGCATGGCTATTGCACGGAATACATTTGATGCAGTAATTATTGGTGCTGGCGGTGCTGGAATGCGCGCTGCACTACAGATGGCAAACTCTGGTTTAAAAGTGGCACTTTTATCTAAAGTATTTCCAACGCGTTCACATACAGTTTCAGCTCAGGGTGGTATTACTTGTGCTTTAGGAAACTCACATGAGGATGATTGGCGTTGGCATATGTATGATACTGTGAAAGGAGCTGACTACATCGGTGACCAAGACAGTATTGAATATTTATGTAAAACAGGCCCAGAAGCTGTTTATGAATTAGAACATATGGGCTTGCCGTTTTCGCGCATGGACAATGGTAAAATTTACCAGCGTCAATTTGGTGGGCAGTCCAAGAATTTTGGTGGTGAGCAGGCTGCTCGTACCTGTGCTGCAGCAGACCGTACAGGACATGCCTTACTTCACACTTTATATCAACAAAATTTAAAAGCGAAAACCCACGTTTTTAGCGAGTGGTATGCTTTAGATTTCGTTAAAAATGCAGAAGGCCGTATTTCTGGTGTTACGGCAATGAGCATTGAAACGGGTGAGGTGGTGTTTTTCCAATCACGAGTATGTATTTTAGCTACAGGTGGTGCAGGTCGTATTTATCAATCGACTACCAATGCTTTCATTAATACAGGCGATGGCTTTGGCATGGCATTAAGAGCTGGCATTCCCTTACAAGATATGGAAATGTGGCAATTCCATCCTACAGGGATCGCTGGTGCCGGTACTTTAGTCACCGAAGGTTGCCGCGGAGAGGGCGGATACCTTATTAATAAAGATGGCGAGCGTTTTATGGAACGTTATGCCCCTCGAGTTAAAGATTTGGCATCACGTGACGTGGTTGCCCGCTCTATGTCTTTGGAAATGCGCGCCGGTAAAGGTTTTGATCCGGGTGGTGTTGATTACGTTAAGTTGAAGTTGGATCATTTAGGTGCAGATCTAATTATGTCGCGCTTACCAGGAATTCGCGAATTATCGATGAAATTTGCCGGGGTTGACCCAATTGTTGAACCAATTCCTGTGGTACCAACATGCCATTACAGTATGGGTGGGATACCGACCAATGTGCATGGCCAAGTTATTAGTAAAACTAATGGCCAAGAGCATATCGTAGAAGGCTTGTATGCGGTAGGTGAGTGTGCTTGCGTGTCCGTACATGGTGCTAACCGTTTAGGTGGAAACTCTTTATTAGACTTAGTAGTGTTTGGTCGTGCGGCTGGAATCCATGTTGAAGAATTATGGCAATCCAATCAATTGCCTGACATGGCTTATATCAGCGACGAAGATGTTGCTGCTTCTATGGTTCGTTATAATCGTTGGAATGAATCTAAGGATGGTGAGAGCATTGCGGTTATTCGCGCTGACATGCAACGCGTAATGCAAGAAGATTTTGGCGTATTCCGTACTGGTGAAGTTATGGAGTCAGGTCTAAAACGTTTAGAAGCATTACGTGAGCGTTTGAAGCATGCGCAGCTGGAAGATAAAAGTCAGGTCTTTAATACCGATCGGGTTAGCGCTTTAGAATTAGATAATTTGATGGCCACTGCTTATGCGACAGCACATTCGGCACTTGTCCGTACCGAAAGCCGTGGGGCACACAGCCGTGAAGACTATCCACAGCGTGATGATGCCAATTGGATTAAACACATACTGTATTTTGAGGAAGGTGAAGTAATCGATTTTCGTCCGGTTAATGCATCACCTAAACATATTGCGCCTTTTGAGCCGAAAGAACGCGTTTACTAAAGAGGATATATAAGAATGTCAGATAATAGAAATTTGACTTTATCAATTTATCGCTATAATCCTGATGTGGATGCTAAGCCTTACATGCAAGATTATCAGTTGACAATACCGGCTAAAAGCGATCCAATGTTGTTGACGTTGCTGGAGCGTTTGAAAGACGAGCAAGATTCTACCATCAGTTACAGAAGATCATGCCGTGAAGGGGTGTGTGGTTCTGATGGTATGAACATTAATGGAACGAATGGTTTAGCCTGTATTACCCACGTTTCTCAATTAAATACGGATAAAATTGTTATTCGTCCTTTACCTGGTTTTCCAGTGATTCGAGATTTAGCGGTTGATATGTCGCAGTTTTATCAACAATATGAGCGTATTGAACCTTATTTACAAAATGACCAGGTAGCTCCAGCTCAAGAGCGTTTGCAATCTCCGGAGGAGCGAGCGCAACTGGATGGATTATATGAATGTATTTTGTGTGCATGCTGCACTAGTTCATGTCCTTCCTTCTGGTGGAATCCAGAGAAATTTGTAGGCCCTGCAGGATTATTACAGGCACGCCGTTTTTTAGCAGACAGTCGTGATACTGCAACGAATCATCGTTTGGAGAAATTACAGGATCCATTCAGTGTGTTCCGTTGCCGTACTATTATGAATTGTACGAATGTTTGCCCGAAGGGACTCAATCCAACTAAAGCGATCGCAGAAATTCGCACGCAAATGTTGAGACAGGAAACCTAATCGCAGTAATGATGCAATTTATCCACCCCTTCCATAATGCAGGGGTGGAGTCGTTACATAAACCTTTAGCTACACCCTTTGGAGAACGATAATGAGCAGTTCCAATCTGCAAAATGAATGGGCTTCTTCCTACTTGTCTGGTGGAAGTATGGCTTACGTTGATAGTCTTTATGAAGATTATCTTGCTGACCCTGACTCGGTTTCTGCCGATTGGCGAGCAGTATTTAGTGCCTTACCTAAGGTTAACGGTTCTAATCAAGAGCTATCTCATCGTGATATTCGCGAATATTTTTTGCAGAACGCGGACAAGAAAGCTACTCATGTTGTTCAATCTGGAGATAGCCATCAATATGAAGTGGCTAGTTTAATTAATGATTTTAGAGCATTAGGACATTTAGCAGCAAATCTCGATCCATTAGAAATGATAGCGCGTCCCGCTGTTCCTAATTTAGATTTGAATTACCATAATCTGACCAACGTAGATAAAAACCGTAAGTTTTTTGCTGGCACTTCTTTTAATGGCCCAGAAATGCCCTTAAATGAAATCTATGAAGCCTTACGTGAAACCTATTGCGGCAGCATTGGTATCGAATACATGCATATTTCTGATACTGAAGAAACTACGTGGTTACAAACCAAAATGGAATCAGTTCGCGGCCGCGCTACATTTGATGCTGCAAAAAAAATGGAAATTTTGAAGGACTTAATCGCTGCTGATGGTTTAGAGCGTTACTTAGGTACTCGCTATGTTGGGCAAAAGCGTTTCTCATTAGAGGGCGGTGACTCTTTAATCCCCATGATGAAAGAAATCATTAATTGCGCAGGCAAGGATAATGTAAAAGAATTAATTATTGGTATGGCGCATCGCGGACGTTTGAACGTACTAGTTAACGTCTTAGGTAAAGAACCTAGCGTACTCTTCCAAGAATTTGAAGGTAAAATTAAATACGAACGTACCGGAGATGTAAAATACCATCTTGGTTATTCTTCTGATATTAAAACGGCTTCAGGCTCTGTATTGCATTTAGCACTAGCTTTTAACCCATCTCATTTGGAAATTATTGGGCCAGTAGTTGAAGGTTCTGTGCGTGCGCGTTTAAATCGCCGTAATGACTTAGAGAAGAAAGATTCCGTAGTGCCTGTTGTAATTCATGGGGATGCTGCGTTTGCCGGTCAAGGCGTGGTGATGGAAACCTTTAACTTTTCTCAGGCTCGTGGTTACGCAACTGGCGGTACGGTCCACATCGTCATCAATAACCAGATTGGTTTTACGACTAGCAATCCTTTGGATGCTCGCTCAACTCTTTATTGTACTGATGTTGCCAAGATGGTTCAGGCGCCAGTCATCCATGTTAATGGTGATGATCCTGAAGCAGTAGTGTTTGCAACCCAAATTGCGTTTGAGTTCCGAATGAAATTTAACCGCGATGTGGTTATTGATCTCGTTTGCTACCGTCGTCATGGCCACAACGAGGCTGATGAGCCTGCTGTAACGCAGCCCGCAATGTATAAAAAAATTAAATCCATGCGTCCCTTGCGTGAGCTTTATGCAGAAAAATTAATTCAACAAGGTTTGTTGACTTCTAAAGATGCAGAACAACTAATTGATGCTTATCGTGATGGTTTAGACCAAGGTAAGCCAGTGGTTAATTTAGTTCATGGCGATTATGAAGGTAAACATGCTATGGATTGGAGTCCTTTCATCAATGGTAAGTGGACGGATAAAGCAGATACCACCATTACTAAAGGTGATCTACAAAAACTTACAAAGCAATTAAATGATTTGCCGCAAGGGTTCTCTTTGCATCCAGTAGTGCAACGTTTATTGAGTGAACGTGACAAAATGACGGCTGGTGAATTACCCATGAATTGGGGGTATGCAGAGACCTTGGCATATGCAAGTCTAATTCAAGAAGGCTATGGTGTTCGCTTGTCAGGCCAGGATTGTGGTCGAGGGACTTTCGCACATCGCCATGCAGTATTGCATGACATTGAAACTGGGGACTCATTTACGCCTCTAGAGCACATTTCTAATGGACATGGTCGGGGTTTTTCCGTTATTGATTCGGTGTTATCTGAAGAAGCGGTATTGGCATTTGAATACGGCTATGCATGTTCGGAGCCTAACTACTTAGTCCTTTGGGAAGCCCAGTTTGGTGACTTTGCTAATGGTGCACAAGTAGTTATTGACCAATTTATTAGCTCTGGTGAGCAAAAATGGGGTCGGTTGTGTGGTTTAGTGATGTTGCTACCTCATGGTTATGAAGGCCAAGGACCTGAACATTCATCTGCACGTTTGGAACGTTTCATGCAGCTTTGCGCACAGCATAATATCCAGGTTTGTACACCAACTACACCAGCTCAGATCTTCCATTTATTAAGAAGACAAGCCATTCGTGATTTCCGCAAGCCACTAATTGTGATGACTCCTAAGAGTTTATTACGTCATAAGTTAGCTGTGTCACCTCTAGAAGACTTATTTAAAGGTAAATTTCATACAATTATTCCGGAAATTGATGCTTTAGATGCGGAAAAAGTAACGAAAGTGGTGCTCTGTGGTGGAAAGGTTTATTATGACTTATTGCAAATGCGTCGTGATAAAAACTTGGATCATGTTGCTATTGTACGAATTGAGCAAATGTATCCATTCCCTAAAAAAGCGCTTATTGCAGAGATTAATAAGTATCCAAATGCTAAGGATGTAGTCTGGTGTCAGGAAGAACCACAAAACCAAGGCGTCTGGTTCTCTTCTCAGCATAATATGAAAGATTGTTTACGCCCTGAGCAATCATTGCAGTATGCAGGACGAGAATTTGCTGCGGCACCAGCAGTAGGTAGTCCCGCCTTGCATGCACAACAACAATTGGCATTAGTTGAACAAGCGTTGTTGAAATAAATTTTAGGCTATTGCTGTCTGGTGTTTGCTCCAGACAGTGCTCTCTTAAATGAATTTAATAAAATAAGAAGGTATAACCATGTCTATCGAAGTCAAAGTACCTGTGCTGCCTGAGTCAGTTGCTGATGCAACTGTAGCTGCTTGGCATAAAAAAGTAGGTGATAAAGTTACTCGTGATGAAAATCTATTGGATCTGGAAACAGATAAAGTAGTTCTTGAGGTGCCAGCTCCTGCTGATGGCGTGCTCAGTGAAATTCTTTTCCAAACTGGAGATACGGTAACTTCGGGTCAACTTCTGGCAAAAATCACTGCAGGTGCTGCAGCTCCTGCGGCTGCTGAGACTAGTTCCAAGCCAAGTGAAGAAAAAGCTACTGCAAGCAGTGCTGAGGTGAGTGCTCATGAAGATAAATCAACTAGCCCCGTAGTTCGTCGTATGATGGCAGAGCACGATTTACAACCAGGTCAGATTCCAGGCAGTGGTAAAGATGGTCGTATTACCAAAGACGACGTTCTTTCTTATATTGAATCTAATCGCGGTAAAGCCGCTCCAGCAACAAACAAATCGGCATCAGCCCCAGTCGCTGCAATGGGAACGCGTGAAGAGCGTCGTGTGCCGATGACTCGTTTAAGAGCAAAAATTGCTGAACGCTTACTTGAAGCACAACATAATGCCGCTATGTTAACTACCTTTAATGAAGTTAACTTGAAAGCCGTAATGGATATGCGTGCTCAATATAAAGATGGTTTTGAGAAGAAGCATGGCGTTAAATTAGGGTTTATGTCTTTCTTCACTAAAGCAGTTGTTGAATCATTAAAGCGTTTCCCTGCGGTGAATGCATCTATTGATGGTCAAGATGTGGTTTATCATGGTTTTTATGATATTGGTATTGCCGTATCGACTGAACGCGGATTAGTAGTGCCTGTGATTCGTGATGCAGATCAAATGAGCATGGCTGAAATTGAAATGGCAATTAACGATGCTGCCAGCCGCGCTAGACAAGGTAAATTGTCTATGGAAGAAATGCAGGGTGGTACTTTTACTATTACTAATGGTGGGGTTTTCGGTTCATTATTGGCAACGCCAATTATTAACCCACCACAAACAGGTATTCTTGGTATGCATAAAATCGAAGACCGGCCTGTGGTTGAGAAAGGTGAGATTGTTATTCGTCCAATGATGTATGTCGCTTTATCTTATGATCATCGTTTAATTGATGGAAAAGATTCCGTACAGTTCTTAGTGAGTGTTAAAGAGTTATTGGAAGATCCTGCTCGTCTTTTACTTAATGTTTAATAATCACAATTAACAGCAAGCCCGTGTCTGCGGGTTTTGCTTTTTTATAAAGGTAATTGCAATGAATTTACATGAATACCAAGCCAAACAATTATTTGCTAGCTACAACTTACCGGTGCCAAATGGCCAAGTAGCGTACACGGTTGAAGATGCACTGCAAGTTGCTTCTCAATTATCAACCAAACGTTGGGTTGTTAAAGCACAAGTGCATGCCGGTGGTCGCGGAAAAGCAGGTGGTGTCAAATTAGTTTCTGACCGTGATGAATTAGCTGCAGCAGTTAAGGCATTACTTGGAACTCGTCTGGTAACTTATCAAACAGATGCACATGGACAACCTGTTAATGCCGTATTGGTTGAAGAGACATGTGACATTGACCGTGAATTATATCTTGGTGCTGTTGTTGATAGAGCAACGCGTCGTGTAGTTATTATGGCGTCTACCGAAGGTGGCGTTGAAATTGAAAAAGTAGCTGAAGAGACTCCTGAGAAAATCTTCAAAGTGGTGGTGGACCCATTAGTAGGTGTTATGCCATTTCAAGGTCGTGAAGCTGGATTTAAATTAGGCTTGAAAGATGACCAAATCAAGCAATTTACTCAGTTAATGATGGGCTTAGGTAAAATGTTTGTTGAATGCGATTTAAGCTTATTAGAAATCAACCCATTAGTTGTTACTAAATCAGGACAATTATTGTGTTTGGATGGAAAAATAAATATCGATGGTAACGCATTATATCGCCAACCCAAATTGAAAGGTATGCGCGATACATCACAAGAAGATGAGCGTGAAAATCGCGCTAGCGATTGGGAATTAAATTACATTCCTCTTGATGGTTCAATTGGTTGTATGGTTAATGGCGCAGGCCTAGCAATGGCTACTATGGACGTGATTAAGCTTCATGGTGGTGAGCCCGCAAACTTCCTAGATGTGGGCGGTGGTGCAACAAAAGAGCGTGTGAGTGAAGCACTAAAAATTATCTTATCTGACGATAAAGTTAAAGGTATTTTGGTGAATATTTTCGGTGGTATCGTTCGTTGCGACCTCATTGCTGATGGTATTTTGGCTGCGGTGAAAGAAGTCGATGTTAAGATCCCTGTGGTCGTTCGATTGGAAGGGAATAACGCTCAATTAGGCGCTGACATTTTAAATAAAAGTGATTTAAACGTAATTGCTGCAACCAGTTTAACTGATGCTGCGAAGAAAATTGTGGCAGCTGTTGCTTAATTAATTGATTGCTATGAGCGATTGCCTGCAGCATTAATCTGCAGGCTTAAACTAAATTTCGAGGTCAACAATGAGTGTATTAGTTAATAAAGAAACCAAGGTATTGTGTCAGGGTTTTACTGGCAAGCAAGGAACTTACCATTCAGAGCAAGCAATTGAATATGGAACACGTATGGTTGGAGGGGTAACTCCAGGCAAAGGCGGCCAAACACATTTAGGCTTACCTGTATTTAATACGATGCGTGATGCGGTAGAGGCAACGAATGCAGATGCAACAGTTATTTATGTTCCAGCACCATTTTGTAAAGATTCGATTATTGAAGCAGCTGATGCAGGAATTAAATTAATTGTTTGTATCACTGAAGGTGTTCCTGTTCTTGATATGCTGGAGGTTAAAGTTTACTTAGAGAATAATACCCAAGCTCGTTTAATTGGACCAAACTGCCCAGGAATTATCACTCCAGGCGAATGTAAAATTGGAATTATGCCAGGTTCAATTCATTTACCAGGTAAAGTAGGTATTGTTTCGCGTTCAGGTACTTTAACTTATGAAGCAGTAAAACAAACTACTGATAAAGGTTTCGGACAAAGTACTTGTATTGGTATCGGTGGCGATCCTATCCCAGGAACGAACTTTATTGATGCATTGGCTTTATTTGAAAAAGATCCGCAAACGGAAGCAATTATTATGGTTGGTGAAATTGGTGGTTCTGCAGAAGAGGAAGCTGCTGAATACATTAAATCCAACATAAGCAAGCCTGTTGTATCCTACATTGCGGGTGTTACTGCACCTGCTGGTAAGCGTATGGGCCATGCTGGTGCGATTATTTCTGGTGGTAAAGGTACTGCTGCTGAGAAATACGCTGCTTTAGAAGCTGCTGGCGTAAGAACAGTACGTTCTCCTGCTGATTTAGGCGATGCTATTGCAGAAGTAACTGGCTGGTAAGATACAGGCATAGCTCTGTCATTAAGTTAAGAAAATGTTGACTTGTAGGTTGGACTCCTGGCCCAACATTGAGCTCTGGTGTGACTAGACGCTTCTTGTTGGGCCATGGGCCCAACCTACATAATAAATAGGCTTCTTAACTCGTCCACGCAACAGTGTTTTTTAAAATGGATGTAAACACCATGACAAATTTTCGAAGTATTGCTGACATAAGACGTGATTATGGTGAATTAAAGCTGCAAGACCAGAATATCCCTGATGATCCGATCGAACAGTTTCACCTATGGTTCGCCGATGTTTTAAAAAATGAAACCAATGATCCTACCGCAATGGTACTTGCTACCGTAGATAGCCATGGCCACCCCGACTCTAGAGTTGTTTTACTAAAAGGTTTGGAGGATGGCAATTATATTTTTTACACCAACTACCAAAGCAGCAAGGCAATGCAGCTGCAAAATAAACCTTATGCTGCACTTAATTTTTATTGGCCACAAATGGCTAGACAAGTTCGTATACGAGGGCACGTACAAAAAGTAAGTCAGGAGCAATCCAATGCCTATTTTTCATCAAGACCGATAAAAAGCCAATTTAGCGCAATTGCCTCCCCGCAGAGTCATGAAATTTCCAGTAGAGAAATGTTGGAAAAAGAATTAAATGACTTAATTCAGGAACATGGTCAGGAACCGCTATTGCGGCCAGAATATTGGGGCGGCTATATGGTTATCCCTGATGAGATTGAGTTTTGGCAAGGAAGAGACAATCGTTTGCACGATCGAATTCATTATTACCGGCAAGAAGGACGCTGGATACACCACCGTTTGGCACCCTAACGGCAAAATTTGCCGGCAACACATTTTCCTCTCAATTCTTTGACATAGTATCGTAGCCTGGTTGCTTGCGGCCAGGAGTTTTTTTATAGTGAACTAAAGTAAAAAGTTAGACTGGGCTGTTAAGCCCAGCAAAAATTTTTGTAACACCTTCAATGCGGGGTTTAGTAACCAGCCTACATTAAATGTTTCAACCGAAGGTGTAGTTGAGTTATACCTATGTCAAAAAATAAAAAATTAATATTTTTCAACAAGTTAAAAATAAATTTCTCAAAATCCCAAAGTTGGCCTAGTAATTGCATCTATATATATAGAAATCATAAAACTGATAAGTCCATGGTATTTGAAGAAATTGTCAAAAATGAGTAAAGGTTTCTAATTTAGCTGTTTGCAGTATTTTAAAGTCGTAAAATTGCTTTAAGTGCAGAAATTATCAGCATGAGCGGATAAAGAATGGCACATAGCTTTAATTATAATACAACTTGGAGTATCACAGTTGAGCTTTGAAAAATACATACAGGATACATAAATTGAGGGTACAATCATGAACGACATTACTGCCTTACTACCACATATTAAATTACGTTTTAACATTGATCATCCAAGCCATGAAGAGAGCTATGCCTTAGGATATGAGTGTGCGTTAGCTTATGCGGCAGAAGAAGATAATCCTTTTCCAAAAGGATCTAAAGAAGCCGAGCATTGGTTAGAAGGGTGGTGGGATGCGTTATCTGGTGATGAGCCTTTATTTGACATCAGTGCGTATTCACAAGAAGAGGCCATATTAGAGCCAGAAATTGCTGCAAATGATCAGCAATATTGCCAAAAGCATAGCTTCTTATCACTGGTAATTGAAATTAGTGGAGCAATTGCCGCTTCTGCTTTCGTTGGTTATCAATTGTTTGAGTTAGTAGCCTAAGACCCTGGTAGGATACTTACTCAGGTGAGTGCTGTTCATCAGAGGTAGACTTGGTTATAATTTACCTTTTACCGGATCAATCACGCTGATGAATGCACTCGACAACGCCATAAAAGAAGCGCTTATTTCTGCTGGAGCTTCAAAAGAAGCCAATAAAGCCTATCTCGAATTTATTAAAGCCAACTTTATTATCCCTGTAGAGAAAAATACAGAAGGTGAAGAGCCACGGGTTTTGTTTTTCCAGGAGGGGAATGAGCTATTTCTTCCTGTATTCACTGAGATGACTTACCTCGATGCGTGGGCCGCAGAAATTACCGCAGAAATTAATTTACTTAAATTATCCGGGGTTGATTTACTCAAAGGGCTTGGTGAGCAAGTTACCGTGTGTTTAAACATCGGTAGTGAAGTTTATAAGGAATTCAATCCTTCTGAAACAGCAAGAATGCGTTCTATGGTATTAAAGTTTTTTAAAAATTAATAAGACTTTAGCACCGTCGGGTTACAGTTAACTTGGCGGTGCGGTGCCAGGCTGAACCCTTGCGTTTAAGGATTATTTCCAGGTTCGCTGGCAACCCGTCCGGAGTCTATGTCATCATTAATTAATATGTAATGATGCTCATTTGTATACTAATTTACCATTTTTTGCACTTTTTCGTAGATTGCAATTTTTACAAACCGATTTTGCTCATCCGTTAATTGGGGCTTTCCTTGTCGTCTACTTCATCTCAAACTGCGCCGTACCGCTCTATAATATCATGATCCTCGAAAATCTTTTTAAGAAACTGCCCAAGGGAATCAGAATCAATATTATTGGCGATATTCCAATTTTCTACAGAAGCTTCTCGCTATTTGCCGCCTCTCTAAAATTTTTTGTTCTATCAACTTCCCAATAGAGACTGCCGGTCTTTCTTTTTCAAATAGGAAATACCTCATTATCGCCTCTGGATTTGTCAGGATGTTTTGTATCAGGCAAAACAGCAGTCACACCAACAAACTATTCTGGATGAGGTTTGCGGCACTTTCTAGCTACTGGGAAGCAATATTTAACGATTTTACGTATTAAGGTAATTTAAGTTTCGACTTAAATTACCTCGTAATAACAGTGTTGAAATAAATGACAGCAACAGTATAATCCTAGGATAATTTCAGTTATTCTGAGAGAAAAACACCGATTCTCTGTAGTTGCTCTACGGAAATTTGTGGCTTTGTTCAACTCGATAATCTGGTAACTACATTTTTGAATGTAAGGATTTTTTAGAGCAACGTTACTATGAATCAGGTAATAGGAGTTTTGTTTTTGGAGTATCTAGCCCGGCAATAATCATTTGCTTATGCTTATAAAACAAGGCGAATTAGGGCTTTATTGAGTAGAGATTTATGAACAAAATGCATAATGCTAAAGTAGATATCTATAATCGCAATAGTTATTTAGGGGTTGCTTGGTTAGTTTGGGGTTTAGCAGCTGCTTTTTATTTTTCCGATTACATGGCGCGTGTTGCACCAGGCGTAATGCATCGTTATCTGCAAATGGATTTCGGAATCAATGAGGCTGGATTCGGTATTTTAACCGCTTCGTTTTATATTCCTTACATTCTCATGCAGATTCCCGTGGGCCTTACTGTCGATCGTCTAAGTATACGCGGGTTATTGACCGTGATGTCTCTGGTCACAGCCTTTGGTTGCTGTGTTTTTGGCCTAGCTGATGGATTACTTATGGCTTCAGTTGGTCGAATGTTGATTGGCTTTAGTGCTGCCTTTGCTTTTGTTTGTTCATTACGATTGGCTACTTCTTGGTTTCCACCAACCATGCTGGGATTATTAGCCGGTTTAACCCAATCCCTAGGAATGTTAGGAGCTGCTGCTGGGGAAGCACCAGTATCCTTTTTAGTAAGTAATGTAGGCTGGCGTCATAGTATGCTTATTATCGCCTTCTTATTTATTGCCTTAGCTGGTCTTCTTTATCAGTTTGTTCAAGATACTCCGGCGGGACATCGCAGTGATTCACATTCGGTTAACCACATCAGTATTCTGCAAAGCTTAAAGATCATTTTATCCTGTCGACAAACTTGGATTAACGCACTATATGCCGGGTTTTTATTTGGACCTACCGCCGTAATTGGCGAAGCAATTGGACCTGCTTATTTACAGTTTGGCCATGGTTTAGGCGCTCATGCTGCTGCTTTTGCTACTGGTTTAATTTTCATTGGCTGGGGAATTAGCGGTCCAATTTCTGGGTGGCTGTCTGATAAAATGGGACGTCGTAAACCCTTAATGATTATTTCTGCTTTATGTGGAATGGTACTGACCTCTATATATGTCTTTAGTCCGTCTTTAAGTCAAAACTACGCCTATTTTATTTTCTTCCTTTTCGGTTTGACTAACACTGGAGTGGCCATTGCCTATGCAGTATCAACGGAAATTCATCATCGTAATGTAGTTGGTACCTCAATTGCCTTTACGAATATGATTTCCATTTTTGTTGGTGCATCCTTACAGCCTTTAGTGGGGCGTTTGGTGGATATGGTTTCTGGTGTTCGGGCGTATAATGTAGAAACACTATTGTTGTCTGATTTCCAAGCGGGTTTAAAAATATTGCCAGTATGTTCTTTCATCGCGCTGATATTAGCTCTTCTCGTTAAAGAAACCTATTGTAAGCCGATAGAACACGCATAATCACGCGCGACCTTTGCAATATGTCGCGGCCTGGTCGCGGTATTCATAAGTACGCAGTGAGACGCAAGATAAATCTGAATACCGCGGGGCAGGCCGCGGTCATTCGGGTCCAGCTCATATTCAGATGGCAGATCTTGGTTGTAAGCAACCAGATACATTACTTCCTTTTGTTCAATTTTTTCTTTTTTTTCAATCACTAGTTTATCGCACAATAAGACTATTTACTGTTATACTTTATGCTGCAAATCGAATTACTAACATGGAGAGCATAATGAAAAAATTGGCAGGATTAATAATTATCCTGGCCGCTTTGGTTATAGGCGGATATTATGGTATGGGCATTCTTACTGAAAAAACAATCAGAAAGAATATTGAGGTAATTGACCAATCGAATAATGGATTGCGAGCAGAGATTAAGCAATATAATCGAGGTCTATTTAGCTCTGAAGCTCAGATCCAATGGCAGCTACATATTCCTGAGCATGTAATCGATGCAAATGGAGCTGCGCAAACTGTTCCTGCACAAGATTATGCAATGGAAATGCCTCTGACGATTCATCATGGCCCAATTATTTTTGCTAATAACTCCGTACGATTTGGACTTGGATATGCTGAAGCTGTGTTCCCATTTCCTAAACAATATGTTGATCAATTTAATGCGAACTTCACAGCTGAATCAACTAAGCCCCAATTAGACTTAAGTATTTTTGTGAACTATTTTAACCAAAGTACCTTGGATTTTAGTGTTCCTACGTTTAATTTGATCTCTAAAGATGGTGGTCGTGTCAATTGGTTAGGATTGAATGCGACAACAACAATGTCTGCTGGAATGAAAAAGGTTGGCGGCACAGTGGTTGTTGATGGTGTCCGTCTTGTTAAGGGGGATGCTCAAGTTGATTTGGGTAAAGTATCTAGTGATTATGATCTACATGAAACAGATACTGGTTTATATTTAGGTGATGCGAACTTCAATTTGCCTATATTTAATATCCAGCTTAAAGGCCAAAAAATATTCGAGATTGTGGATTTGCTATTTAAATCAAAAAGCGATATTGAACAGCATTTATTTAATACAAGTTTTACTCTGACAATTAAGTCAATTTTAGCGAATGCGCAAAGTTATGGGCCTGGGGAAATCCAAATCTCTATAAGAAATCTTGATGCGGATGTATTGGCGAAAATCAACCAGCAAGCCAATACAATGCAAAACGGTACTGAAGAACAGCGCCAACAAGCAATGATTGCCTTGCTTCCTGAGTTGCCTAAACTATTCAACAAAGGAGCTGAGCTAGAGATTTCTAAACTCAATTTCAAGATACCTGAAGGCACGATTGATGGTACTTTGCTTATTTCTTTACCTAAAGATGAAAATGCTAATCCATTTGAATTAATTCAAAAAATTCATGGCAATGCTAAGTTAAGCGCGCCAGCTGCTACAGTAAGAGACTTAATGAAGCAGGCAGTAGCACAACAAATGGCGAAACAACCTAATGCTCAACCATCAATTGCTAAACAGCTAGGTGCTCAGTCAGCTACTCAACAACCAGGCCAAGCTGCGGCACAACAACCTGCACAGCCAGCCTTAGTGGAGCAGCAAGTTGAGCAACAATTAAATGCGCTCAAACAATCTGGTTTAATTGTCGAAAAAGGCACTGATTATTTAATTGAGGTAACCTTAGAGCAGGGTAAATTTACTGTGAATGGTAAGCCATTTAATGAATCGATGTTAAAGTTTTAATTCGAATCTGCATTGTTCAAAAAAGGGGAAATTGTATTTGCAATTTCCCCTTTTTTATTTTTAAGCAAGTTTGGGATATTGATAGCGCAAGTATCAGTTATTCTATATTGATTTAACGTAGTTTTTTCAATTCGACCCTTGTCTGACAGGGCTTGATTCGGTAATATACTGTTTTTAAAAGGAGGAGCTAATAATAATGACAACAATCAGTAATGAAGTAGTGGATAACACCGCTTCACTAGCCGAGAGCGTAACACATTCAGTACAAAAATATTTTTCAGAGCTTAAGGGAACTGATCCTGTTGACTTATACCAGTTTGTACTTGAAGAAATTGAGACACCTTTATTTCGAGCAGTAATGGAACACTGTAAGTACAATCAGTCACGAGCTGCAATTATGCTGGGAATTAGTCGTGGAACATTGAGAACTAAGTTACGACGTTATTTTGATGACAAATATGTTGGTACACGTGATTAATTTTGCGTTGGATCAAATAAAAAAGGGAGCTGAGGCTCCTTTTTTTATTTGATCAACTTCTTGTATTACCGTAATTTGCTCACATCCCTTTCGTAATAACCAAAGGATTACTATCAGTATGCTCAGAGGAGCCAAATGGTCCAATATTTTTCCCGGTGATTCGGTACTTAATATAGTCAATAAGGTGCAAAATAATATTTAATAAGTTTTTAGTGTCATGCTTTTCAAATTGCATCCAGGTTATTTTTTTACCTTCAGCATTCTCGGTTATGCCAAAAAGAACTTCTTTTGAGATTGGATAGGAAAGAGAATACTGCTGGGCTACAGAATGATGAGAGGAGATCCGCTTGCTAATGCTTGTATTAAACGCGTTAACTAACTCATCATAAAATTTACCACCATCCTCCAAATTCAGATGTCCACCGTTTAGCATTTCTTGTAATACTTCCTGAGCACGAGCAGGATTGGCTTCATAATCAGAATTAAGGTGTAATGCGCCAATTAACCTCAGCAAAAAGTTAACCTCTTCACAGCTAGTTTCAATATGGTGCTGTTCTTGTCGTAATCCTTGCTGTATGTGTTCGAGCATATCCTTATAAGTAGTTTCAACTTTATCGAAAAATCTAAATAGGTTGTTATATTTAGACATAGTGCTCTCTTTTTTGTTAACTGCGCTAATTATATCAATGCTAAATTAAGAGAATATTAAGATTATTGGAAGTGAATAATAGGGGCGGATTTTAAGAGATCTTGGCTGCTTAAAAGCAGCCAAGATAGGGGATTGAATGGTTTATTCGGCAAACATAGAACTAACAGATTCCTCTATATTCACACGCTTCATTGCTTGTGCCAGCATGTCGGAAAGACTGACTACACGAATTTTTTCACAGGCACGTGCTTCCTCTGATAAAGGAATAGTGTCGGTAATTACTACTTCATCGATGTGAGAGTTTTTAATGTTCTTGAGTGCAGGGCCTGATAAAACTGGATGAGTTATATAGGCTCTTACGCTTTTCGCGCCGCTTTTCTTTAATTCATGAGCTGCAGAGCAAAGAGTTCCTGCTGTATCAACAATGTCATCCACGATAATACAGTCTTTATTTGCTGGATCGCCAATAATATGCATTACTTCGGACTTATTCGGTCCACTGCGACGTTTATCGATGATTGCGAGTTCAGCATGTTCAATGCGTTTGGCAACAGCACGAGCTCTGACCACCCCACCAACATCAGGCGATACAACCATAACATTTTGCAGATTTCTTGTGGCAATGTCTTCAAGTAACATCGGCGTTGCATAAACGTTATCTACCGGCATATAGAAAAAACCTTGGATTTGATCCGCATGCAGGTCAACAGTAAGAACACGACATATTCCTACAGAGGCCATCATATCAGCAACAATTTTTGCCGTAATAGGCACACGTGCAGAACGTACTCGTCTATCTTGACGTGCATAACCGAAATAGGGGATTACAGCAGTAATACGGGCTGCAGAAGATCTTCTTAGTGCATCCGCCATAGCAAGTAGCTCCATCAGATTATTATTTGATGGGGCACAAGTCGACTGAATAATAAATACATCCCGTCCACGAACGTTCTCAAGGATCTCGACCATGGTTTCGCCATCGCTGAAGGTACCAACTGTCGCTTTGCCTATGGGGATCTGTAAGTGGGAAGAAATTTTTTGTGCTAGCTCCGGATTCGCGTTACCGGCAAATATCATCATTGTGGACATGTGTAAAAAGCCTTAGACCTAGGTTCATCGTAACTTAAACACATAGCAGAAGACAGCCAAAAAGATATTATTATTATTTGAGCACCAATGAAAATGCATCCTTCCAGGTTATCTTCTGCTGTCTGTTTACTTGTGAATCAACAAGAAAGTGGCAGGGGTGCTAGGATTCGAACCTAGGTATGCAGGGATCAAAACCCTGTGCCTTACCGCTTGGCGACACCCCTAAAAAATTGCAGATTCTATATAAAAACTTCCATAAATTATAAAAGCTTCCATCCTTGCGATGTGGAGGTATTTTGCAGTGGTTTTATTAACATGTCAACTTTGAAAGCAATAAATTTTATAAATTTTTTAAATTTATGTTTACCATAGGTTGTTGCTTGTTTAATTCGTTCAATTTGAACTCAAGGCGGGCGTCTAGAGGACTTCGTGTGAAGGATTTTTCTGAATAAGGACAATGTGACGTTGTGTCTTATTCAGGAGATCCCTCACTATGCTCGAAATGACGTACTTTTAGATAGACCAATTTTTAATAACAACTTTCACCATCACTCCATTTCCGTCTAAACGAACAACTCCAGGAAGGGCCACGCCTTTGACGGTTGTGTAGTTTCCAAAGGTAACGGTATAACCACTTTGTCTTAGCATAACTAAGTGGTTGGCGGGGTCACGTTGTTGAGAACCTACTTTGCCGGGAGCGGGGAGGCCTCGGACCCAATAGTAGAGATTACTTACTGGAAGCCGGACTCCTGTTTGTTGCAGTAATAACTCATCCGCATTGGTTGATGTAATTCTTTTGGGACCATCTTGGAAGGTAATCGTGCTGCCTTTTTTATTAATTAGAACAGCTCCAGCTCCTAGAGGTCCCATTAAACGGATTTGGTATGAGCTCGGCCCGTTTTGCGCCCAATTCATTGCTGCAGACCAGCCTTTCGATTTATTTTTGGCTGCTAAGGCACCACGAATTTCCCAAGACGAAACCGTTTCGGCTTTGCCTGTCACCTGTTGTTTTTCTGTTAGTGTTTCATTAGGGCCTACTTTAGGGCCTGCTTTTGCTATTTTGCTTGGTTGTTCTGGCATCATTGCCGGTCTTGGGGGCGCACATGCTGTCAATAAAAAAATAGGAAGCACAATAAAACGTTTTAAATTATCCATACTCACCTCGGTCCGTGATCTGGTAAAGCATCGCATCCTACTGTTTTACCAGGATTATTGTAGTTTTTTGTACAACAATACGCTAGACTGGTCTTCTTAGCAATCAGTCTTAAATCATATGAAATCAAAAGCAATATATCCAGGCACCTTTGATCCGGTGACCAATGGTCATGTGGATATTATAGGACGAGCAGCGAAAATTTTCCCGGAACTTATTGTTGCTGTTGCGACGAATAAGGCAAAAAAACCTTTTTTTCCATTGGAAACCAGAATACGTCTTTTACAAGAAACCCTGGCAGACTTACCAGGAGTGCAGGTCATGGGCTTTGATAATTTACTCATCGATTTTGCACAAGAACAAAATGCAACGGTAATCTTACGTGGCTTGCGCGCTGTCTCTGATTTTGAGTATGAGTTTCAACTTGCAGGAATGAACCGTAAGTTATCTCAGAGTATTGAGACCATATTTTTAACGCCATCAGAACGGGCTATGTTTATTTCTTCCAGTTTGGTACGCGAAATTGCGAATTTGAATGGAGATGTTTCTCAATTTGTTCCTTCTTGCGTGGCTGAGGAATTGCAAAAGAGATAAAATAATGATTCTCAATAGAAGAAAGCCAAAGCATTTTTGGTCTGCAGTGTTAATTTTCAGTTGTTTTCTTCCTGGCTTTAATACCTATGCAAAACCAACCCCCAATCATCCCCCTGGCTATGCAGTAGCTACGGCTAATCCCTTAGCGACTAATGCTGCATTGGATATTTTAGCGCATGGTGGAAATGCCTTTGATGCAGGCATCGCGGCAGCAGCGGTATTGGCGGTGGTTGAGCCTTATCATTCAGGTTTAGGTGGAGGGAGTTTTTGGTTATTACATCAAGAAAAGACTCGTTCCAATGTTTTTATTGATGCTCGCGAAACAGCCCCCGCAGCTGCTCACAAAGATATGTATTTAAATGCAGCAGGAGAGGTTGTTCCTGAGTTATCTTTAAATGGGGGGTTGGCTGCCGCCATTCCAGGACATCCCGCGGCTTTGGTTTATCTGGCAAAACATTATGGCCGTTTACCTTTAAATAAAACCTTAGCCCCTGCAATCAGACTAGCTCAGGATGGCTTTTTAGTTGATAAGCAGCTTAATCATTTTTTTAATATGAAAGGCCGACTCGAGCAGCTTAAAAAATATCCCGCAACCGCGGCAATATTTGTAAAAAATGGACGTTCTTATAAAATCGGCGAGCGTTTGGTTCAAACTGATTTAGCTAATACCTTAAAGCGTATAGCAGAACAGGGCGACAAGGGGTTTTATTCTGGAGAGATTGCCCAGCGTCTAGTAAAAGGAGTTAATGCTGCGGGTGGACGATGGACCTTATCCGATCTTACCGCTTATCAAGTGAAACTTAGAGAACCTTTAGTGGGTGCTTATCACAATATGCTTGTTATTACAGCTCCTCCTCCTTCTGCGGGGGGAGTAGCTTTATTAACTATGTTAAATATTTTATCTCATTATTCTTTATCTTCCTTGCCTAAAGTGCAATGGATACATTATTTGACGGAGTCTATGCGTTTGGCCTACTGGCAGCGCGAAGAGTTTTTAGGTGATCCGGATTTTGTGTCTGTGCCCGTAGATAAATTGGTTTCGGCTGAGAATGCGAAACAATTAAAAGCATTAATTCCTGAGAATAAAGCAATCTCGAGTAAGGTATTACAGGGAGCTAGCAATAACTCTACTAAAGAAAGTAATACTACCCATATCTCGATCATTGATGAGGAAGGTAATCGTGTTGCGGCAACCATGACCGTTAATTTTATTTTTGGTTCCAGCGTAGTTGCTGAAGGAACAGGCGTTTTACTTAATGATGAAATGGATGATTTCACCGCTAAAGTAGGAACCTTAAATGTATTTGGGGTTGTAGGAAGTGATAAAAACAGCATTGTCCCAGGAAAACGTCCGGTATCAACTATGACACCAACCTTCCTTGAGCTGCCTGGGCGTGTCGCCATTTTAGGTACTCCGGGAGGTAGCCGTATTGCCACGATGGTGTTGCTTGCTTCCTTGGTTTTTCACGATGATTTTGGAGCCATTAGCATGGTTTCGGCAATGCGGTTTCATCATCAGTTTCTTCCTGATTTATTGCAGTTTGAGCCGGATACTTTTTCACCAGAAATTCAAGAAGCACTTAAGGCTATGGGATATACCTTGAAGCCTTTGAGGCAATATTATGGTGATATGCAAGCAATTACGTGGGATAAGGATACTAATATCCTTACGGCTGCTTCTGATCCGAGAGCGATCGGATTGGCAGCGAGTGTTGTTACTAGTGTTAGTGGGTATGGGGTGAAGTATTAGAGAAAAACTTTTACTAGTTCTCAAAGCCGTTAAGTTCAGGATATATTTATAAATTGCATGTTGAGCCCATGGCCCAACATGCGGCTTAATGCACCGAGCTCAACGCCCCACTTGCAAGTCATTGCAAAATTTCTTTAACTTTATCACTGCAGTGTAGTCTAATAAGTATTTGTGGGCATGTGGTTTATTTGCCAATCAATGCCTTAATCGAATCATAGGTCTGCTGAATTAACTCTGCTTTGTTATCCATAGTAAATTCTGTTGTATCAATGGCCTTACCTACATGTATTTCTGCCTCTTGTTTGAGATGAATATTAAAAGTACGAGCAGGAAGAATATTATTAGCACCACGTATACCGATAGGAATAATAGTCGCATTCGATTCGATTGCAGTAATAAAAGCACCTTTTTTAAAATGAGCCAGCTTTCCATCTTTAGAGCGAGTTCCTTCAGGAGCAACCCAAAGAACAATGCCACTTTCCATTAATTTTTTTGCGAAAGCCAAATCTTTAATTGCTTGATAGCGATTTTTACGATCAATAAATGGAAACTCTGCTGCTTGCATGGCTTTACCCATTAAGGGAACTTTAGCTAATTCTTTTTTAGCCAACATACGGATGGAATGATTGGGAAATGCTTTAAAACCAAGAGGAATATCATAGGCACTAGAATGGTTGCACATAATGATCGTTGCTTTTCCTGGTTCAGGTTGTACTTTATATGGATTAACTACCTTATACTTTACTTGGACACTATTGAGCAATTGATCAACCCAGTGATGAAGTGCTTTATCTGTCCATGCTCGGGTGAGGTTACTGAAATAATATTTGCAAATACAGCGGATGCTCGTTACTGCTGTATAAAAAAATAAGGAACCAACGACCCATGCTGTTCTTATCTGGTTTATTTTCATTATTATTATGTTAAGTGAAATTAGCCGCTAATATAACTTAAGTCACTACAATTGCCCAGATGCCCCACGATTCTGGGCCAATATTTGGCAATTGGGACAAAAAGCAGAGCTACGACCCCCGATCATAACGGTTTGAATCGAGTGTTGGCATTGCATGCAGGGTTGATTCTTACGACCATAAACTTTGAGCGAGATACTGAAGTAACCTGGTTTTCCATCAAAGGCATAAAAATCACGAAGTGTCGTTCCTCCACTGTTTATGGCTTGTTGTAGCACTGATTTGATGTGCTTTGCCAAAAGATGATAGGTGGTTTCATTAATATTTTTTGCTGGGGTAGCCGGGTGAATACTCGATAAGAATAAGCTTTCAGTAGCATAAATATTACCCACACCAACAACGATTTCATTATCCATAACAAATGATTTTATGGGTTTATTTTTATTGTGAGAGCGTTGATATAGGTAATGACCATCGAAGGCTTCAGAAAGTGGCTCGGGACCCAAGTGAGTAAGGAGTTTATGCTGATGTGGGTTTTCATCTATATAAATAAATAAACCAAAACGTCTAGGATCGCAAAACCTTAGAGCCTTCCCATTTGCTAAATATAAGGTAATGTGATCATGCTTTTCAGGTAAACTGGCATCAGAAATAATGCGTAAGTGTCCTGACATTCCTAAATGAATTAAAAGATAGCCCTTACTTAATTGCAGCAAAATATATTTTGCTCGGCGTGTTACGGTAAGGATCTTTTTTTCTGCGCAAAGCTCATTAATATTAGAGGGCACTGGAATTCTAAATCCATAGTTACGGACTTCAATTTTTTGAATAAATTGCCCTTCGAGGTGAGGTTTAATACCCTCTTTGGTTGTTTCAACTTCAGGTAATTCAGGCATTATTTCTTATCGTCATGTTCAATGATACGCCCCTGCGTTTTTTTACTAATGGGTGTTTTTTTTGTACTGGGAAAAATTAGTTCTTTAACTACTGAGATGAGCCAAAGAATTCCACCAATAATTAATCCCCAAATAACAACGTAGGAAAACATAAATAGCAGGCCAATAAATAAGGCAATGGCTATTCCGGCAATAATAAATGGAATTAGAGTCTCAAAGATCTTTGGTACTTGAAATTTATTGTTCATAGCATTATTCCAAAATGTGTATATGATGAGATAAGATTAATTATCGACTACATCACGAAATGTTGCAACGGAATGAGTAAAAATGTGTTATCCTTATACTATACTTAATGGAGCTAATGTGAAACACCGCTTACAAGCCATGTGTTTTGCCTACGGAAATGGCTTTTTCATAAACTAGCATTAGACGCGGAGTGATTATGCTTTTTGGTTATCTAAACCTGTCTTTTTGGGGGTATGTGGTTGCAGTCCTGGTTTTGACGCAAATTACCATTGCCGCAGTAACGCTGTACCTGCATCGCTATCAAACTCATCGAGCTTTAACTTTACATCCTATTGTGAGCCATTTTTTTCGCTTATGGTTATGGTTAACTACGGGAATGGTTACTGCAGACTGGGTTGCTATTCATCGTAAACACCATGCAACGACTGACGTGGAAGGAGATCCTCACAGTCCTGTAGTTCTAGGTATTAAAAAAGTATTTTGGGAGGGAGCGGAGCTTTACCGTGCTGCGCGTAAAGATCGAGAGATGGTTGCTAAATACTCTCATGGCACCCCGACTGATTGGATAGAAAGAAATATTTATTCGCGTTATTCTGCTTCAGGCGTTGTATTGTTGTTTCTCATCAATTTATTCTTCTTTGGCCTTCCTGGAATTACCATTTGGGCAATTCAAATGATGTGGATTCCTTTCCATGCTGCTGGCGTAATTAATGGAATTGGTCATTACTGGGGCTATCGTAATTATGAATGCCGTGATGCTGCAACGAACATAATTCCTTGGGGATTTTGGATTGGTGGTGAAGAGTTGCATAATAATCATCATACTTTCGCATCGTCAGCCAAGTTTTCTGTGAAGTGGTGGGAGTTTGATATTGGTTGGATGTACATTCGCATTCTGTCCTTCTTTGGTTTGGCAAGGGTTAAAAAATTACCACCAAAGTTAGCTATGGATGCGGGCAAGTTGCAAGTAGACATCGATACTGTAAAAGCAGTTATTTCGAATCGTTTCCAAGTGATGTCTAATTATTATAAAGGGGTGATTCGTCCAATATTAAAGCAAGAGCGAATTAATAGTGATGCCAGTAGGGAAACGAAAAAAATGCTTGCGAGAGCAGGCAGTTTATTGCGCAGAGAGGATTCTTTACTCAGTTCTAAAGCCAAAGCGCGCTTATCTGATCTGTTAGAAGCACGTGAGCAATTACGTGTTGTTTATGCATACAAACAATCACTGCAAAACGTTTGGTTAAAAACAGCTGCAACACAAAAAGAGTTGATTGATGCGCTGCAACAATGGTGCCGGCAGGCTGAAGAGTCAGGCCTTGAGGTGCTCAAGCAGTTTGCGCAACAATTAAAGGGATATGTTCCTGTTTATCACACAAATTAGTTATTCTTTTGAACCTGATTGCAAGCAATCAGTTTTGCCTAAAATCGGTAATTAAGATTTTAGGCAAAACTCCCAGTTACAATCAAATCTGGCTATAAATTCTTTTATAATCCATTTGCTTACCTCTAAACTTCTTCTATACTCAAAAGCCTTAGAAAAGGTATTTTGAGGTTTTTAAGAATAGTAGTACTATGAAGATTGGAGTAATAACAGGGAGTTATTTATGACTAAGAGTGTTGCAATCGTTACTGGTGGTACCGGCGGAATTGGTAGTGCAATTTGTCAGCGTCTAGCGACAGATTATCAGGTCGTTGCTTGCTATTTTAAACATGGGCGACATGAAGAAGCCAAACAGTGGCAAGAAGAACAAAAAAAATTAGGCTTTGATATCGACATTATCTATGGTGACGTAGCCAAATTTGCTGATTGTGAAAGAATAGCAGCACAAATGATGGAGCGTTATGGACGCATTGATGTGTTGATTAATAACGCTGGCGTTACTCAAGATTGTAGTTTAAGGAAAATGTCTCCCGAGCAATGGCAGCAAGTTCTTGATGCTAACTTAACCAGCGTTTTTAACATGACACGTAATGTAATCCCACATATGTTGGATAAGGGATATGGCCGTATCATTAGTATTTCTTCAATCAATGGGCGTAAAGGCCAATTTGGCCAGTGTAATTACGCTTCTACCAAAGCCGCATTATTTGGTTTTACTAAAAGTCTTGCTTTAGAAGTAGCAAGCAAAGGAGTTACCGTAAATACGATATCGCCTGGGTACATAGAAACCTCGATGCTCGCAGGTCTTAAACAAGAGGTTCTTGATGCAATTATTGCTAATATCCCTGTTGGGCGTTTGGGGCATCCCCAAGAAATTGCTGATGCAGTTGCTTTTTTTGCTTCCCCAGCCAGTGGTTTTATGACAGGAGCAAATTTAGACATTAACGGTGGCCAGTATATGTAATTTCTTTCCATATATATCGATGCAGTAAAACCTCCCAATTAAAAAAGAATAGCTCCCAAAAGTTGTTACTCTTGGGAGTTATGTCTATGCTTAATGAAGGTAAAACAACAGTAGAGAGTCCTATGCACAGTCACAACGTCGTATTAATTACTGGGGGTACCGGTGATATTGGTACTGCAATCGCAAAACAATTAAATGCCTCTTCTAAGCATGTATTTGCCCTTGATCTTGCTACTAAAGAGCATGGCATCGCCTGGGAAGAAGAGTTGCGAGAAGCTGGGTATCGAAATATAGCGTTTCGACATATGGATGTGAGTGACTATGAGCAGTGTGAAAAAGTCATCTATTCCATTATAAAAGAATTCGGTGATATTGATATTTTAGTGAATAATGCAGGTATTACACGTGATGCAGTATTTACTAAAATGACCAAACAGCAGTGGGACGAAGTATTGCGGGTTAACCTAGATGGAATGTTTAATGTAACCCGTCAGGTTGTCGAAAATATGAGAGAACACGAATCAGGAAGAATCGTTAATGTTTCTTCTGTAAATGCTCAAAAAGGCCAATTTTCTCAGGCAAATTATGCTGCTTCTAAAGCCGGTATTTATGGGTTTACCAAGAGCTTGGCACAAGAATTAATGAGTAAAAATATTACGGTAAACAGTATTTCTCCTGGTTATGTGGATACTCGTTTAATGAAAGGGATTCGCCCGGATATTTTGGAATCTATTATCGAACAAATTCCTGCAAAACGTTTGGCACAACCTGAGGAAATTGCGTGGGTAGTAGAGTTTTTAGTTAATGAGAGGAGCCGATACATTACAGGTGCAAACTTGAGTGTGAACGGTGGACTTCATATGTATTAGTTGGCAGTAACGAGTTATCTGTTCTTCACAATACAACTTTTTGATAAGATGGAGTATTGAGCTGAGAACAGATAATTCAGACTATATCAACATTCATGAGAACGCTATGACTCGATTAATAAAAAAATATAAAAATCGTCGCCTTTATGATACAGAAACCAGTCAATACATTACTCTTGAAGAGCTACAACGTTATGTCGTGGATGGGGTACAATTTACCGTTGAAGATTCAATGACTGGGAAAGATTTAACGAATACCATTTTGTTACAAATTATTGTCGAGATGGAAGCGGGAGCAAATCAATTTTTATCCTCGGCAATTTTACGACAGATCATTTCTTTAGCGAATCATCCGATGCATGCTTCGTTAAAAAAAATGATGGAGCAAATGTTTGCGGTTATGGAAAAACCCCTACAAACTAATCCTTATACCCAAGCTACTGAAAACTGGAATCAGCAAATGCAGACAATGATGCAGCAGTGGCAGTCTTTATTTAAATCTTAAGTAAAAAGCACACATACTCTTAGGGCCATACTGTTGCGTAGGTAGGCTGAGGCCCCGCAGCGAAGCATTGATTATACTCAGTTGGGCTTCATAGCTCAGCTTAGTTCTGATGCTTCAAGATGCGGGTTATGCTGCACTGCAAAAAAAATAATATTCTAATACATTGACAATAAGGATTACAATGTACTAATATTAAATTGTGCGATGCAACATAATAGTGGAGAATATCATGAATCAACCCAATTTTGAAAAATGGAGCGATATGGCGAAGAAGTTACAAGAGCCTTTCCAAGCCATCGCTGAATTAAATGTTAAAACATTACAAGGTATTACTTATATCAAACCAGAAGAACTTGCTAGCATAAAAAAGCCTGAAGAACTATTAGAAAAGCAAATTAATTTAGCTGTTGAAAATGGTCATAAGGCTTTGGATTATATGCAAAAGTCTTTTCAAATTTTTGAAAAGGCAATGTTGAGTCTGGTTGAAGAAGCTAAAAGAACTGGATCTGATAAGCACTGATTATAAGTTTCTACCTACTTTAAAAAGCCGCTATTTAAGCGGTTTTTTTATTTTATCTCAAGTTTTGCATGTTTCAAAAATATTCTTTAGTGCAAAACAAATAAAATGTTGCGATGCAGCAAAATAATTTATTAATCTATTGACAAAAAAAGAGATCATGTACTATTATTAAATTGTGCAATGCAACATAATGGTGGAGAATATCATGAATCAACCTAATTTTGAAAAATGGAGCGATATGGCTAAGAAGTTACAAGAGCCACTTCAAGCCATTGCTGGATTAAATATGAAAACACTACAAGCCGTGACTTACATCAAACCAGAAGAGCTTGCAAAGATTAAAAAGCCTGAAGAACTATTTGAAAAGCAAATTAATTTGGCTGTTGAAAATGGTCATAAGGCACTAGATTATATGCAAAAATCTTTTCAAATCTTTGAAAAAGCAATGCTAAGCTTGGTTGATGAAGCTAAAAAATCAGCTTCGTAGAGTATAAAAAGATGTGCTTTGGTTGCAAGCAACCAGGCACATTTTGAACTATCGCAGACCTATAATCCCCAATAAAGAATATCTTTTCTCAGCCCCGAAGAATGGGCATAGACGCCAGGAATATCAATAAACACACCATTGGTAACGAGTTTATCACTTATCTTTTGCACGCCAAATTGAATAAACTCTTCATGTGCTTGGCAAAGCACAATCGCATCGCATTGTTCTAATTCTTCTAAATCAATCCAATCCATATCTATTTTTTCATGAATTACTAATGGGTCGCAGGCGAGGGCGTTGATGCCCATAGATTTGAGATTATCGTATAAATTAATTGATAAGCTGTGACGGATATCATTAACATTTGCTTTAAAACTCATCCCTAAAATAGCAATTTTGGCATCAGACACAACGATTTTCTGTTTAATGAGCAGCGTGGTTAATTTATTCATTATAAAATAATAAAATTGTTGATTCGTTTGACAGGCACAGCTTATTAAATTATGGATACAATCAGAGGTACTGGCTTGGTGAATTAAGTAATATGGGTCCTCGGGAATGCAATGTCCTCCAACCAAGCCTGGAGTGTATGGATGAAAATTTGATTTTGTTTTTGCGGCTGCTAAGACGTCATGAAAAGGGATATTCAGTTTATCCATTATCTGAGCAAATTCATTCATCAAGGAAATATTAACACTGCGTTGGATATTTTCCAGAAGTTTACTTGATTCAGCTATTTCAAGGCTCGGTGCACTATGCACTTTTATCTCTGGAATTAATTGATACAACTGTTCTATTTTTCTTAGTGCCTCTTCGTTTTGTCCGGAGATAACCCGCACTGAAGTAGTGAGTTGGGTCAAACGTTTATCTCCAGGAACGATGCGTTCAGAAGTGTAGCCCACCAAGAAATCAGTGCCGCTTATTAATCCACTGTTTTTATTAAGAATGGGGATTAGCAACTCGCGAGTCGCCCCAGGAAATACGGTTGACTCCAAAATAACGAGATCTCCTTTTTTTAACACAGAAGCAACAAGTTTTGATGCGGTCTTTAATGGATGAAGATCGGGTACTTTGTGTGAGTTTATGGGAGTCGGCACGGAGATTAAATAATAATTGGCCTCTTTTAATTGCTCAGGATCATGAGTAAAATTAATATTCTTGGTGTGAACATCTGTAATTTCCATATTTTGGTCAATGCCACATGCCAGCTCGTTAATGCGTTGTTGGTTGATATCAAAAGCAATGACTTTGATTCCTGCATTCGAAAGGGTAAGCGCACTATGTAAACCAACATACCCAACTCCTATTATTGCAACGATTTGCGTCATAATATCCCTTTTGTATGCCGTTCATCTTAATAGGAAGTATAGATTATATTTTGCGTATTCTGTACATTTATGTAGTGATCTGCGATGGAATTGTAAAGAGGAGGCGTAATGCTGAAATAGATTCCCTGGTGCCTTGAATGAAGTTTTTATCCTGTATTAGGGGGTGTTGGTTAAGAAAAAATCAATGGTTTCTTGTAATCCAGTAGAGAAATCATACGTTGTTGTAAGACCTAAAGCGTGCATTTTATCTACACTGCCTACAGAATGTAGAATATCATAGGAACGTTTGGGAGCATGGGTAGGTTTTATATTTTTCCCCATAAGTTTCGCAATTTCAAGCGCCAATTGAGAGATACTAATTCCTTTGCCAGTACATACATTAACAACGCCGCCATCAGTATTTACTTTCCTCATTGCGTTGACCAAGGCATTGACCACATCTTTCACAAAAATAAAATCTCGAGTTTGAGTACCATCACCAAAAATTATAGGAGACTTGGTGTCTTTGAGTTTATTAATAAACTTAGTGATTACCCCTGAATAGAGCGATTCGGGAGCTTGTCTTGGGCCATATAAATTAAACAGGCGTAAACCTAAAGTTGGTAATTGGTAGTTTTTTCCTAAAGCATAAGCATTTAACTCCACCGCTAATTTATCGCAACCATAAGATGAAAGTGGTTTCACGAGTTGGTTTTCTGTAAGGGGGAGGTGTGGGGTATCACCGTAAACAGCACAAGAAGAGGTATACACAATGGGAATCTTACCGGCCTCAATGGCTAATTTAAAAACAATTAAACTTCCTTGCATGTTCGTTGCATGAAAGTGAAACCAATCCTCCATGGTCATAATCACCGAAGGAATACCAATTAAATGAAAACAGCCGTCAATATTTTGAAAATAAGGACGAACGAGTTCTTCATTAAGTATACTGGTTTTAATCGTTTTCGCTTGGGGATGCTCATAGTTTCCGGTAGAGAAATCGTCAATGACCGTAACTTCATGCTTGTTTTCGATTAAAAAATCAACCAGATGGGAGCCTAAAAAGCCAGCACCGCCAGTCACCAAGTAGTTACCCATTTTGCCATCCTTAGGTGATGGATTATATATGGGAGTATAGCCTATGCCATCCACCTAGCATGTCTAATCAACCATCATAAATGTAGTGAACTCAAGATTTTTAAAATTATGATTTAAAAAGAGGAGTGCGCAGGATATTGCGATAAGCGAACTAAATCCCAGGCCATAGCCGTAGTAATTAGGCCCTGCATACAACGAAATTAGCGTAAATGCACCGTTGCATACAGCAAACACAAGACTGACTATTAACGCATGTAGGTATTGAGTCATGTAATATAAAATATTTAATAATCCGAACAGGATGATATTTAAACCAACAGCAACTAAAAGGATAAATAATAAATTAAGGTAAATTGGTAAAATTTCCAATTGCTGAAAAATATAGCTCATCGAGAGAAACGCAATGATAAGCATGGCTGATTGCGCTTTAAAAAGGCTAAATACAGAGTTTCTACCCGCCTGTATTAACTCATTTCGAACTGCATCAATTTCCGACAAGGGTTTTCTTTGAAAAATTGTTTTCATATATTGGGGATAAACCAATGCGAAATTCGCTTCAATATGGAATAAAAAAATCGCAGTAGCAGGGATCGCCACAATGTATGCAATAAACATGGGTAAATCATAAAGGGGGGATAATCTTAGCGGTGGATAGATTAAAAAACCTGTATTAGGATGATACCAAAAAAGAAATTTATCAATCCAAAATCCTAAGGCATAAAAAAAATTAGAAAACACCAAGGTAAAATAAAGATTTTCTTTTTTTAGAAAATCAAATTTAATGCACTCGTTGGCTGGGTAATAATCCAAAATTGCGTAGAATAAAAAACCTAATATAATTACTTGTGCTAGCAAGAATCCAAATAAGAAAGCAATTAAGTCATTTCGCGCCCATAAAAAATAGAGAACAATCATGCAGTAATAGCCTAGAGCAAATCCCCAAATAATAAATCGATACGCTTTTAGGCCACTCAATAGAACGATGGAAAGCCAAATCATGCATAAAATATTGAACGAGGAGATAAGCAAAATTTTTATACTGAGGCTTTGTTCTAAAAAGAAATAAAAGACTAATGGAACTGAAATAAATACGCTAAAACAAAGTTGTATGAATAAAGCACCAATAAAATTAGGTGTTATTTGATCAAATTCAATCGAGAAAATCTTGTCGGCCATAAAACGAAAGAAGGAATACTGGAATAAAGCACTTAAGATCATGCTTGTGGCTAAAAGATGGGTGACTATGGATAAAAATTGATAGCCCAATAGTAAATTGGCGGTAGAAAGAAAGGAATAAAAACAAATAATTCCTAGACTGAAAATAATAAAAAGTCCCGGCCCTGCTCCGATAAGGGCAGTGAAACTATACGCGGTTAACATGCTCCGATAAGAGCCCTGTTTCCACATTTTTAATAATTCAAATCCAATTCCGGCCATGTGTTATCGCTGCATCGTAAATTAAAGTGTAGTTTTGGATTAGCTCATCCATACTGTAATATTTGCGCACTCGAGTTGCAGCAGTATGTTTAGCACTATTCCATGTTTTTTCGTCCGTGAGTAACTCATACGCTGCGTTGGCTATGCCTTCAGCGTCTGCCATAGGCACTATACGACCAGCTAATCCTAATGATTTGTCCTCTTCATTTTTGCCTTCAATGAGTTCACGGCAGCCACCCACGTCGGTTGAAACAACAGGAAGACCCACAGCAAAGCTTTCAAGCATTACAAAAGGAGAACCTTCGCTAATGGATGTCATTAACAGCAGGTCGATTTGTGGATAAATTTCCATCATCTTCTGTTCGCCGATAAACTTAATTTTGTCTTCAAGTTCCAGCATCTCTACTAGCTTTTTACAATTAGCTACATAATGCTTATTTTCATTTAATGATCCTACAATCCAAGCCTCAACCTGCGGTAATTTTTTTATTAATAAGGCACTTGCTCGGATAAAGGTTTTTGCATCTTTAATTGGAACTACTCGCCCAATAAATGCAACGACGGGTTTTGTCTTATTAAGTTGTTTATCTATAAAGGGGTAATGCGTAAAATCAATGCCGTAGGACATTATTTGAGTTCGCTCAGGTTGAGCTCCATCTGCAATTTGGCGTGCTTGATACCCTTCAAATAAGCTGATAATAGGATTAGATGCACTATAGGTTATTTTTGCTAATACTTTAAAAAAGCGTACCCAAACTTCAAGTAAGCCACTTTTACGGGAAAATGGGGAGTTTTCTTTTACGACGTTCTCAAAAAAATAGTGACTGATTAGCTCGATCCACCGCTCTTTTGTATAGATTCCATGTTCTGTAAGAACGAGTGGGATCTCGTATTTCTTTTGTAATAACGCACCTAAAAAGCCAGCGTAGCCAGTTGAGGCACTATGTAATACTTTGAATTTGGGAACCTTGTCCACAATCTTTGCTAGTTCCCAAAAAGGGCGGTGTAGACTGCGAATACCCCAGAAATAATCAAAAAAGGATTGATCAGAATATTGTTCTTTGTATTTTTTTATCAAGAGATCCCAAGATGTTTTGGAGTGTAAGAATAAATCTTTGTTGAGGTGGGCTTTATCCCCCATTAATTCAAATAATTCGGGCATCGTATCTGATTGATCGTGAATAAACTTGTCGAATTTTTGATGCATGGAGGTAATTTTATTTTTTGTTTCTGGATCAATATCCCGATTAGAATGATCGATGTGCTCTTGTTTTTCAAATAAGAAGTGGGCTTCTAAATGGACTACATTCGGTAAAAGAGAGCTATGAAAGCCAGTATAATCATCAGCACTTGTTCCTAGGAATATAATTGCAAAACTGTATTGTGGTAATACGCGAATTAATTCTCGTGCCCAATGAGCTACGCCGCCCCCAACAAAAGGATAAGTACCTTCTAATATTAAGCAGATATCTGCTTCTTGAGCTTTTGGAAATTCTAATTGATTCATTTTTTGTCCCAAAAGTATTTAACCGGTGCAATAAGAGAGACATCCAATAGTACATCTGAATCTAAATATTTTTTTACTGCTAAATAATCGCGTTGATTGTATTTTATTTCCGCTAAGTAAGGCAGTACTTGAGAAGGCGGCACGTTAAAGAAGAGGGTTTTATTAAAGGCTTCTTCCGCTTCAGGAAATTTTTTCAAGCGGATAAATATCTTGCCTAACAGCACCCATAGCGTAGCATCCTCTGGTAAAATTCTTAAAGCGGATAAGGCATAAGAAAGCGCTTTTTCTATAATGGAGTGCTCTAATTCACTAAAGATTAAATGGCGATAAACTAATTCCCAATAATGCAGTGCCAAATTCTTTTCGAATTTTGCGCGTATTTCTTCGCTAAGCTTATCAGTGTCTAATAATTTTAACAGTTGTTCAATATCTTCAGAAATAAATCGTTCTTGTTGCTCTAAAATATTAAAAGCTAATAAACGAATTTCATCTGCTTCATCAGCCAAAAGATGGTACATAATTTTATTAACGTCGGCAAATTGCCCTAATCGAATTAATGCTTCCGTCCGTTGATAGGGATTGGAGCTATGAAGTAGGTTTCTGAGGGCACCACCTTCTCCGTAGAGTGATTTTATGGGTTTAAGCTGTTGAATGTTAATGCGGTTATCTAAGCTTTCTGCATGCTTATAAAATTGCTTGTGAAAGTGAAAAAGGGTAAATACCACAAAAAAGCCAATCAATATTCCCCAGATGGGAATGAAAAAAGTCAGCAAGAAAATAAATACTGAAAAACTCCAACTAACCTGCTTAAAATAGGATTTTAAAAAAAAATGCGCGGTTAGACTAAGAATTAAGCAGGAGATAAAATGAGGAAAAAGGGGGGCGGCTACAAGCGATTCCGAGGCTAAATCTATTAGGTTAAGCTCGATTATGAGACTAACACCAAATAATATCATTACGATTAATATCATGTTTTCCCCAGTAGATCGTTGAGCAGCTCAAGTGGGGTAGTAAATGAGGATACCAGGCAGGAATGACACTTAACTTCTGCTTCATTTAATTTAATATTAAATTCCTTTGTAAAAATAGCTTCAATACGTGCTTTATAACTTTCTATTGCTAAACGATTACTTAACGGCATTAAGACTAATAAAATTTTAATACCGTTCTCATGAGTTTCCCAAAGGGTGTCGATGCCCCGCGTTTCTTGTTTTAATTTGAATAAATACTCTTCTTGATGGGGATGGCTATTAAACCAAAAAGCAACCACAGCACTGTCCCGATGAGCTGTTTTTTGTAACATGCATAGACGTTGTAATTCATTGGCAAAGTCGATGTCACAGTCAGGGTATTTTTCGAGTAAAGCATGGGCATGTTCAACTAAATTAGCCGCTACAAAATAGCCTAGAAACAAATGAAGTATTTCTAGGTTTTCGTCATTAAGCTTCAAAAAAGACATTTCCTCAATGATTAAGAGGGCATAAATGGACTCGTTTTGATCAAAAAAAGGAGCCACAACCAAATATTCAGTCCAGTGGCCTTTTAATATTTCTTGAGTGGAAATATAGGTCATTGCTTTTTTATCAAGACATTCGTGAATCAAAAAATCCATTGGATTTAGCGGCTTAACTTTACCAATTGTGGTAATTGCCTCGGGAAGAACTTTATTATTTTTTACCGGAAAAATTCCGGCTACTTCTAAGGAGCAGTAAAATGAGATGATATTTAAAAAGCGATATAAAATATCAGGATTTAATTTATCTTCTTGTCGTGCTAAAAGCTCGCGCAGTTCCATTAAGGAGTTTCGCACCGTAACGGGTTTGGAAATAATACTATGTTCAAGGCGTTGATAAGCTAATAAAACCACCTTATAGGCATAAGCGGTATTTTGTATCCTTTTTTGTAGGTATTCAGAGATCTGTTCATTATAAATAAGCTTTTTGGCCCAGCGTGAATGAAATAGCGCGCAAGATAAGGTCAATAAAAAACCGCCCAAAACAAATAATTGAAAAGAAATCAGATGCAGTTGTTGAGGATAAAGATATAAATGATAGGCTATCAATATTAACATACTCATTTGTGATGGCCATAAGCCATAACGCAAGGCAACTAATACCGGAGCAAACCATATCCATGGAAAAGGACTGGATAGAGAAAGGGGGGCCTGCAAAAACACGCTAGCGGATAGAAATAAAATAGTTATTACTAACGACTCTCCCCATCCAGCCAGCGTGTTTTTATTGTTCATGCTATTTTCCGCGCATACAATTGCTTTGATATAAGCCGCTGAGCAATGAGTTTATTAAATCTTGTGCAGCGGTAGTTACTGCAATACGACTGCCGCGACTTGAACTACCTACAGCAGTCCAAACAACACGCTCTGTTTTCAGATCGATTAATTGCAGCGCGATACCGACAACCGGCTCCCCATCAAGACCGACTTTATAAGTCCATTCATTAACGTTTCCTGTCATGGCATAGCGTGCATGAACGCGGCGAGCCCATTTGAGTAGGGCAGCTCTTGATTCCACCTGATTCATTCCTGGAAATAAGACTTTTCCTGACATCCTGTTCTGATAAATCGCAAGGTGGCACACGCCCTTGGATTCTAAAACGGAGGCGGTTATGGACATTGCGCGGGCGTCGGCAAGCGGGGTCTCTGTATTATTTACAAAGGGAATGACCGCTATCTTTTCATTCAGGTTAATGGGTACGCATGAACTGTAATTGACGACACTCTTGGTGCATGCAAAAAGAAAAGGCAGAGCCAGGGTCAGTAAAAAAATCCATTTTTTTATCACAATAAAACTCCTGTTTTTTAACTAAAAAATATCATATACCGAGCGCCAATCATATAATTAATTGCATTAGTTGTGGCCGCTGCCGAACCGCGTTCTACATAGATTAGCAAAGAGTCACGCCCTAATATAGTTCCATTAACACCTGCTCTTATGTTATTTGATAATGCGGTAATTGTGTTGTAGTACACACTAGCCCACAAAAAAGGGCGAAAGATGTGGCTGTATTCCTGGACTCCCTCTCCAAAACTAAATATTAAGCCTCCCTCATTATACGAGTTCGGAATTAATTGCTGATAGTTGGATTTAATCGCACTTGCTGCTAAAGCAGGATTTGCAAGTTGTTCTGGTGTTAATGCGGGGAATAATGTTGTTACATTGCCACCAAAACTTCCATTTCTATAAAAATTGTATGAATTAGCAAACACGCCAATAGTGTAGTCAGGATACGATAACCAAAACTTATGTTGATATAAACCCAAAACGTTAAAGCCATTTGCCAAGTAATGTCGGTTTTGAGAGTAATAGTTTAATCCTTGTAATTCTAAAGACCACAGATCACGTTTGCTTAAATGATGTAATACACTCAGATTGAGTTGATCTTGTACCCCCCCAATACGTAAATAGGAATTTTGTAAATCTTCCTGATTATAATAGATTTTGAAGTTTCCTTGCCAATTTCCCGCCAAGGTATAATTAAGTTCCATCGAGGCGGGGATAAAACTACTTAAAGCATTTCTATAACCGAGGTTATAACGAATGGTTCCTCGATGAATGGTTTGTTCTAAAGAGACATTTGCATGAGTATCGTAATTAGGTACATTGGTTATCTGTTCCGCTTGATTGGAACGAATACGCCATAAGCTGAAGGAGGGGGTGATGCGCAATGAGTTGGTCAATCGTAATTTGCTTTCTACCTTGGTACGTGGACCAATGACATTAATAAATTGTTCGTACTCTTCTCCAATACTACAATGATTGGCTAATTCCAAGCCATATTGAGTGAATTCAGAATAAATGTCTGGTGCTTGTGGGCGCTCAGTGAGTTCTTGAAATGCTAAGCTAACAGCCAATGGTTTATTTTCAAGGCGAACGGCAGCATTAATTCGATCGGCGCGTGGCCACTCTTTTTCCGAATGCGCCATGATTGCTTGTAAGCTGGGCAAATCATTTTTATTTAGTGCGAGGTTGATGCCGGCCCAATCCGGTAAGGAACCATGTAAATAGGTCCATTGCACATAGGTAATTAGTTCATCATAATGGCGTGGTGCAAGCCAATTTAAGAATATATTCACATCATCATTGGTAGGAGATGCTGCCATTAAGGCATTAAATAACATTGCTTGTTCCGTACCAGAAACGAAAAAAGGGGCTATTTGTGCTAAAGATTGAACTAACTCCCGATTGCGCTCCTTGGATCTGGCCTCCAATTTAGCTAGAGATCTTTGCCAAATCAAAGCCCTCATTTTTTGAGCTTCTTGGTATAATTGAGCTCGCTCAAGAAGGGCTGCATAATCAATGAGTATTTGCTCTTGTTGCTCAGCTGTAAGTAAATGTTGTTGATACATCACTAGTGCAGGAAAATAAAGATTTAATACATTAAATCCCTCAGCAAATGGATGCCACAGCTCTTCGTTATTCATGAGGTTTCGTTGAAAAATATCTTCCATTACCGTTTTTATCCACAAGGTTTCGCCATTAGTGATGAGCGACCACAGCAGGCTACTTTCAAGGTTGAGCATTTGGGGATGTAACTTTAGGCCTTGGATTAATACTTTTCTTTGTGATTCTTGTGCCCCCATATAGGCATAATAGGCAGCTTGCACTTCCCAGAATAATTTGTTTTGTGACAGATGCTGTAATTGCTTTTCAGGCAAGTTCATTAATACGGTATTTAATGTTTGCCACTGATTTAATTTCAGTCCTGAAAAGAGGATAGAGTTTAGATAAAAATCATTTTTATAACGTTGCCAACCGAGGAGGCTATAGTTCAACGCTTTTTGAGGATTGCGCTCCATTTCTAAACCAATAAGGCGAATCAAATTTGAAGATGAATTCAAAACATGTGAATAGCTAACAGCAATGGTTGATGTATCATTGATTAACCAGGCTAGATCACCTAGGGTTTGCCAAAACTCCGTATCTTCAGATTTTGCTATGGGAATACCTAATTTTAAAATGTTTACAGCCGCAGCAAACTGTGAGCGGGAATAATGAATAAGTCCTTCAGTCATGACACTTTTTATCGTTGGTCCATAATGTTTATCCAATGATTGCCATGCACTTAAGGCATTATCCCATTGACCTAAGTCCATATAAATTTGGGCAACAGTTTCTTTTGCTTCCTTGGTGGGGATTTTACTTAAAACAGCTAAAGCTTTCTGTGGCTTTCCTAATCGATTCAATGCATTAGCTAAATCTATTTGTGCATTTACATCATTAGGATTTTGTTCCAAGAACAAACGAAGCGAGGTAACTAATACCTGATCAAAGCCTTGAATTTTAGCTATAGAAATGACGTATTTGATGGTCTCAATATTGTGATTTTCTTTTTCAACATATAGCCACTCTTTAAAGCCAGTATTATAATCGCCCACCCAAATAGCAGTTTGGGCAAGTTTTTCATGCCATGACAAATCTTGGGGGCGATTTGCTACAGCAATTAATGCAAGTTGATAGGCATCTTGGATGTGTGAGTTGTAGACTAAGCTTTGAAACGCAGTTTTAAATACCATGTCATCATAGGGCATACTTTTTATTTGTTGCAGCATATCTGGTGACAATAAATTAGCTGGTTGACTTTGTGGCGAAGTAAAGCCCTTAACGGAGAGAAAGAATAAAATGACGAAAACCCGTGTTCGATGAAGAAACTTCCGAGTAGGGCGGTGGTAGGTTAATTTATGAGCATTATATTGCATTCAGATGATCCATTATTTTGTTTGGAGTCATCTGTTGCAAGTTGCCGTTCTGCTTGTTAAAACTAGTTCTATTCATGTTTTTTATTTTCACTAGTTAATAGCGCTTTTAAAGCATATTTTTCAGCAACTTTCGGCTGGTTTGCCGCGATAGCTAAATGAGAAATATACAATAAAAAATCACGGTCATTAATAACGGCCTCGGGTAATTGCTCTGCAAAAGCCAACGCCTCGTTTAATCTATTTCCTGCCCACAGAACTTTTATTACTTGTAGGGCATATTTTCTTTTTTCAAGGTTCTTTGTCGCTAGTTGATAAGCCGTTTTATAAAATTCTGCGCTATTTTCATGGGCATTATTTCCCATGGCAATAGTTCCACCCATCGCTAAGTCTTCAGGTGTTTTTAGCTCATTCATCGCCTTTAGGCGATTAAAGATTTTTAAGGCAACTGCGTTTTGGGCAATTCCTTGGCTATCAAGTGCTAACGTTTTTAATTGGTCAGGGCTTAACGGTGATTGCGCTAAGGCAGCTGTTTTTTGTTTTAAGGCTTGTAAATAGCCAATACGCTTTTGGGTATTAAGTTTTGCATGGTCGGTTTTGTAGCGCAACATCAAATACTCTATCCATTGTATTTGGGCTTGTGCTTCGCTATTCGCGGGTCGTTTTTTCAATAATGCTAATTTAGCTTGCGCTTCATTCATTAATCCTAAATTAGCTTCCTGTTGTAAGACGGCAAAAGCTAACTCTGTATTTTCGGGCTCTAATTGTTCCCAAGCCCGCAGATAATTGAGTACGACGGGTGCTGAGACCTTAGTTTCCAAGGTTTTCTGCAATAAGTTCCTAGGAAAAAGAAGGTAAAAAATAAAACTGACTACAACGATAAAGATCATGATTTCCCAGACAGGAAAAAAAAGCTTGTCGGCATTTTCTTCATCGGCAATCAAAATGAATTTCATCATTTGTCTCTTTTGATGTGTAGCTTACTGTTTTATCTGAATTAGCTTGACTCTTCAATACAAAATTTGAAGATAGTTTACAATTTTGTACATTAGCTATAGTAAATTCTAATGGCCTATGCCCTTGAAAATGAATACTAAGTTGTTTTTCCTTGCGTGCAAAGGAGAGTATAGGCGCATTAGCTTCTACTAAATAAGGTCGGGTAGGTTTTTCTTGTTGGTATGTTAGTAATGTTAGCGAGCCTGGGCCTAAATGAATGTATCGATCTTCGGTATTTTCTTTAAAACCAATTACATTGGTACTGTGTTCTAAATCGGGATAACCGAGGTGATTTAATGATCTGAGTTCTCGTAGATTGCCACTGGAATGAATAATCCAAAAATTATCTTTTTGACCCATAACAAGCTTATAATAATCCAATACTTTTTTAATGTATTCAGAAGTAAAAATATTCATAACCGGCTGTTTTAAAGCCCACTCATAAACTTTTATTAGGGCTTCTAAAGTTGCGGGATAGCTGGCCGAATAAATATGGTAATACAGATCAATGGGCTTAAATCGACGTGGTTTATTGGTTAGCTCTAAGGTTTGAATGACGTTTTCATAGCCATATAAGGGGCCTGAAAATCCATCAATGTAATAAAAGTCCAAATTAATCGGTGCAAAAACCTGATAATACCCCCCTAACTGAAATCCCATGGGACGGATTCCTGTAAGTGACGGGAAGTTATGCGTAATGAATGAACCGTTGCCATTAATATTTAGTAATTTATCGTGATAGCTTAGAGCCAAGGCTTGTTCAGAGGGTTCGCTTAAACCCGACCAAAAAAATAAATGACATTTTTTATCTGCAGGAGCTAGGTATTTATTAATAAAGTCGACGGATCCGGTTATTTCTGTAGCGAGGTTAAAAATATAATTAGTTGTTTTAATCCCCAATGGTGCCTCGCCAAAGGCATAGAGTGTTTTATCTTGGGGTTGCCAAAAAAATGGGTGGGAAAAACTATGGGAGGCTATTTCTACCCAGGGGAGTGCAAAAATAGATTTTGCTATGTCAATTAATTTGGGGGCGCTCTCTGGCTGGGCGAGATTAGGGGCTATTTCTCCCGTAATTACTGAAACACTGGTAGGAATTGGAAATCTTTTTAAAATCCTATCGCGAAGTTCTTCTGCTGCCATACGCCCATCAACCCATTTTGCCGGATAAGAAAAGCCATCACCATCGATGTGCACCATCATTAATCTTCTGCCGTTTTCGGTTGTGGTATCGGGTACAGGAATATCTTTTAAACGTAAGGCATCGTGAAAAAAGTTAATGGGATTAATAACCCATTTGGCTTTATAATTGGGCATATATTGAACTACATAGGGTGCTAAGGCATAGCCACCCCAAGGAGTAATTGCAACTGCATCCTCTGTCTCTTGGTTTTCACCTTTCATTTGTAACAAAACGGTACTTGAATTCGCGCGTAAGGCTAGAAATGCATAGGGAAATATTGGTGGGGCCATTTCAAACCCCACATAGTTACTATTCATTTTGGTTGGTACTAAATTTTTATCTGATGAGGTGGTTGAACCAAGGATTAAGCCTAATTTAGTTAGCTGTGCTGGCGCATTGTCTATGCCGAACTTATTTAAAAAAACTAAGGGGATTTTATGAGCAATTTGTTTTAATGCCCAATCATATAGATAAGGTCTTTCTTTATTGCTATCAATCCATAAAATAATGCCGGCATATTGATTTTGTAAGTTTCCTTCGGGTAAGTGGGGTTGTTGATCTAGGTTAAGGTATTCTGGGACATAACCCATATACTCCAATATGGGACCGATAAATTGTAAGGAGGCGCTAAAGCGTGTCGGTAGTTTTGTGTCATCAGTAAAGGCTACTAAAATTTTTCGGGTAAATTGGGGGAATTTTTTAATATAAATTTCTTGTAATAAACTATCTGCAATCCAAGGAATAAATCCTTGTTGTTCCAATTGAGCTGCCAATAAGGGCGCCTTATCTTTTTGTTCTGGAGGCAAATAATCAACAATGATTATGGGTAAATTCATTGCGCGAATTTTATTGATTTCGGTAAGCAGTTGCGCGCGTTCTGGCGCAGGGGTCGGCTCATATTTCCTCTTGTTTTGGTGCCAAGCATTATAAAGAGATTCAATAAGTACGGCGTACACATCGGAGCGTACTTCCGGCAATAAGAAAAAACCTCTATTTAGGATGATTTTGGCATCGGGATGGCGTTTTTTTATTTCCTTAATTAGGCTGATAATACCCGCAATTTGTTTTTGTTGGCCTTTAGGATCGTGAACTGCTAAATAGTAGGAGTCGAGCGTGTCTAAGAAAAATCCACGGTATCCTTTATTCCACAACGGTTCAATCAACTGGTCCAAAAAAAATTGTCGCCATTCGGGCTGCGTTTGATCTAAGACGTTATTATTATTCCAGGCTTCATTTTTACCAATGATCCATTCGGGATGAATTTTTTTTATATAAGGAGAATTTAAAGCCACCTCGCCAAGACTTACATAGGCAAACGCTTGACTTATCGAGTTGCAATAGTCTTTTGGATTAAAATCGGAATAGGGATCTACGATGACAATATTGCGCATGCATAATTCTGTAACGGGTACTTTTTCCCCATAAAAAACGGCGGCACTTAATTGCCCAAAGGCTTGTGTAGTTAAAAAAAGCATTAACGATGCGATGTAATATAATGTTTTCATAAAACACAAGTATCCTCACGTGTACTAGCTAGCTGTCTTGCAAGTGTGCGCAGAGTAAAACAAATTGTCTTCATTACGAACAAAGTGAAGCAACCTAGGGTTCCGTGCCTCGAGTTTTTGAGTTGCTTCGCCACTACGATCCTCGCAATGACAAAATTTACATACCCAGAAGGTGTACAACGTCTTACAATCATTTTGCATGGCAATAAAATTACTGTCAACGAGAAGTATTTTCTATTTTTTTTCTTTATTTGCATCCAGGCAAATTGCTTCGATACTCGTTAGGTTGGTGATGCATTTACCTCCATCTTTCAAGTCATAATGCCAACGATGTCTTGGACAAACTAAGCAGCCATTTTCAATCCAGCCCTGCGATAAATCTGCTCCCTGATGTTTGCAATATCTTAAAATAGAATACTGCTTTCCTTCATAATGAACGATGATGCGCTCGCGACGCTCTAAATAAGACTTCATTAATTCACACAGTCTGCCAATACTGTTAGCATCTAAAGTAATAAATCCATGAATTAGCGTATTATACAAATCGGGTTTACGCGATAGTTTTACCCTAAAGGTCAATGCAAAATCAGGCCAGTTGATTTCTTTTTGCAGTACCTTATGTACTTGCCAGGCGGGGGCTTCAATTAGGTAATAATGATGAGTATCCAGGATGGCTTTGACTATGGTTAAGGTTTTGTCTTTAAAATTAACTTGATACATCAAATCATAATCTTGAATTTTCCAATAGAGGGGGACCGTAACCTCCTCATGGACTAATTTTAAGCATTTTATTTTTTCCTCTAGGTCCTTTTGTAACGCTAAAAAAACTTGTTGTGGATTTATCTTATGGTTTTCAAGCTCACGCTTATAAAAATAATCACTATAATCATTTGCATAGGATTGTACAATTTGATAAAACTCCGCATCGTTAAGTCGATTAGGTGCTAAATGAATCCAGTGGGATGTCACAACATCTAAAGTATCTCCTGGCATTAACTCTGGCCATTTTGTGTGTGAATCTTTGCAGCGCTTATTTAAAAATTCAATGAGTTCAGGAGCCCGGGGAAAAATATTAATCGGCTCAAAATTTTTATGGATAAGCATCGGATCTAAAAAGCAGGGAGGACCTGCAGAAGGAAAATAAAAAGTTGGTTTTACAGTTTCAATAGCTCGCGCCGTTAGTTCAAATTTCACTGTTTTTTTGCTTAAGGAAATTTTTTCATAGGTGAGTAGATCATAGTCATAACAGGTTGGATGCCAAATGGCTCCGGAAAATTGGGCTGCGAATACATTAATTGGTCCATATTCTTTGGTTATGCTTTCTAAACGCTCGTTAATTTTACAATCATTAATATTTAGAAATGTTTTAGCGTTTGCTTTGATGAGGACGGCAGAATCGCATTCAAGCTCTGAATCAATAACAAACATGGTGAGGTTGGAGCCATCCTGAAAAACCAGATTTTCCTTATCCTTTAATTCAATGATTTGTTTACATTGATAACCCATTTGCATTAACTCATCTTTGACTATGGGATGCTGAAACTCCGCCAAAATAATGGAGAAGTCTCTATTTTTTAGCGAACTTAAAAAAGCAGGGTCAAAATGGTCTTTGTGTTCATGGCTAATGTAGATGTATTTTTCTTTTCCGCTTTTATTAAATAAATCAATAACATATTTGGCCATATGGTGATTTCTGGGATATTGAAACCAGGAAGAATCAAAAGCGCCCAAGGGGGATAGCCAAGGATCTAGAACGATAATAGTTGATGTGGTTTCTACACAAAAGCCTGCATGTCCTAAGTAAGTAATTATCATTTTATACCTATTTGTTTAAAGTAGGCTGCAACATCTGCAATGGTTGTGTCTATATTCCATTTATAAGTATAGTGGGTCAGCTTCAATAATTTGCTGAGGTCTGGTTTGCGATCAGCGATGTAGATAAAATCATTATGATAAACCTCACTAAACGGGATATGTGTAATAGGCGATTGGCTTTTGCAAATTTTTTTAATTTTTTTTGCCAAGGTATTAATGCTTATATCTTCATTAAAACCAACATTCACAATCTCTCCTAGAGATGCTGGATTATTGGCGAGCCGATCAATTAAATTAACCGAATCTTCCACATTACAGAAGGATCTTTTTTGCGTACCATCGCCAAAAACCGTAATTGGTTCATTATGCAGTGCTTGTTTAATTAATCGGGGTACGACCATGCCATATCGAGATAATTGATTGCGCCCAACGGTGTTAAATAGTCGTAGAACAATGGTTGGAATTTGATGCTTATGCCAAAAAGCTAAGGCAATTGATTCATCAGTGAGTTTGCTAATTACATATGAAGCATGACTGGAGATACTACTTTCAATAATCAATGGGGTATGTTCGCTCATGGTTTTATGTTGACTACCATAGACTTCAGAGCTGGATGCGATGATTACTAAGGGTTTGGCCTCAAGAGAAAGAATGGTTTCCATGAGCTTTAAGGTTGCAAAAATATTGCATTTTAAAGTTTCAACTGGGTGATTTAAGACATGAAACATGCCAACGACTGCAGCCATATGATAGATTCTATCGACACCAACAAGTGCTTGAACAAGTCCCTTCCATTTGAGTAAGTCTTTTTTGTAGAAGGTAAAGCCTGGTTCTTGTTGTAATGCTTTGATGTTTTCCATCCTGCCGGTTGATAGATTATCAACAACAATAACTTCATCCCCTTTTTGCACATGATATTTTGCTAAATTCGAACCTATAAATCCTGCACCGCCAGTTATTAGAACACGCATCATGGTCTCCAACGCTTTATATCGTTTTTGCTGAGCCCCGACTTCCACAGAATTTTGATGAAGATGTTTTTTTCTTTGTCGAGCGTTTTTAAAATAAGTTAATTGAATTATAGTCTAAGGTTTTTCCTTTTTTGTTTGCCCATGTGGGCTAATTTATTAAGCCTGCCTGCAACCAAGCTGCGCTGGTTAGATCTTCCCAATCGGGGACAGCCTCTCAAAGAAAAAACTTTTTTAGTTGCGGGCAAGAGGTTACAATGTATCTTTTATCAGGGAAGCTGTTTCTATTTACAAAGGGCTGTTTATATCCTCGATACAGGGGCATTGAGTGATCATTTTTCGTTATTTAGCTAAAGAAGTGTTTGTCACTTTGATTGCGCTAACATCCATACTCGTTTTAATTTTTTTGAGTAATCAATTAATTCAATATTTAAATCGGGCTGCTTCAGGAAGCATTCCCGGGGTTATTATTATGAAATTAATGATGCTCGAATTACCAACCTTGTTAAGCTTGCTGGTTCCCTTAGGCTTTTATATTGCCATGCTTGTCGCTTATGGGCGTTTGTATGCCGAAAGTGAGATGACCGTATTAAGAGCTTGTGGCTATGGCTCGGGCCAATTGTTAAAGCACAGCTTTATTATGGCATCATTCGTTGCTGTTATTGTCGCTGCTGTGATGATCTGGGCGAGTCCGTATATTTATATAGAACGTGCCAAATTATTACGTACTACGGGCATTCAAACGTTAGTGCAAACAATAATGCCAGGGCGATTTCATGCGATTAATGATGGGCAGCAAGTTTTTTATGTGCAATCAATGAGCCGCGATCATACAAAGGCTGAACAAGTATTCTTGGCAAAACGAAGTACGGAAAAGGAAAAGACTCGTTGGGATGTCTTATGGGCCGATAAAGCCTATGCGGAAACTGACGCAAAAACAGGAGAGGACTATATTATCTTGCAAGACGGCAAGGAGTATCAAGGAACTCCCGGACACGCCAATTATCAAATTGCAGAATTTGGCGAATATAAAGCGCGTTTACCGCACCCAATTGTCAAAATAAGCGATGATTTGCGTACCTTCAGTACCGCAAGTTTATGGCCATTGAATAATACGGATCGGGGTAAGGCTGCGGAATTGCAATGGCGTTTGTCAGTACCTTTGATGGTGCTCACACTCACCTTAGTCGCGGTGCCTTTGAGTCGTATTAATCCACGATCGGGTAAATATGCTAAATTATTCCCGGCAATTCTTATTTACATCCTCTATGCCAACTTGATGTTCATTGGGCGCAATGCTGTGGTTTCGGGAGCGGTCCCTCAATGGATAGGTCTCTGGTGGATTCATCTACTCGTAGCGGCTCTGGGATTATTCCTAATCTGGCGTAATCAGGTGAAATTAGCATGAACATTCTAGATCGTTATATTGCAAAAACTGTTCTTATGTCCATTGGGATGGTTACCTTAATGCTGGTCGGGTTACAGATTTTTATTTTGTTTGTTGATCAGCTTGGGGATTTAGGGCGTGTTGATTATGGGATTATGCAAGCGGCTTTTTTTGTTCTATTGCAGATGCCTTATCAAGTCTATTTATTCTTCCCTATGGCTAGTTTGTTAGGTTGCTTGATTGGCTTAGGTATTATGGCTAATCATAGTGAATTAGTGGTGATGCGCTCTTCAGGGAAATCGATATTGCAGATCACCGGAGCCGTTTTAAAAGCATCCGTTCTTTTGATTGTACTCGTTACTATTATGGGAGAAACGGTTATTCCCTTTCTGTCTCATTATGCCAATGATTATAAAACGGCAGCAGTGAGTGGGGGGCAGACGTTAAGAACGTCAAAAGGGTTTTGGTTACGTAATAATAATGATTTTATTTCGGTAGGTCAGGTTTTACCTGGTTATGTATTGCATGATATTTATCAGTTTCGTTTCGATGCGCAGCGTCATCTAAAAGTAGCTCGTTTTATTCGTGAAGCTAAATATACCGGCCAAGCCTGGATGGCTTATGATGTGCAACAAACTGAGTTTAATGAGGACAGTACGAACGCACAGACTTTTGCCACTATTCCCTGGGATGTTCCCGTAAAACCTAAGATCTTAACCATTAGCAGTATCGATCCCGACGAAATGACCTTACATGAGTTAAATCGTTATATTCGCGAGCAAAAACGTAGCCATCAGAATGTGCATACCTATCAGTTCGCATTTCTGCAACGAATAGTGCAACCATTCACTACGATGGTGATGATGGTTTTGGCGATTCCCTTTATTTTTGGTCCTTTACGCTCCTCGACTATGGGTTCTAAGTTATTGGTTGGTGCTGCAGTTGGATTCGGTTTTCATATATTAAGCCGCTTTTTTGGCCCAGTAAGCACTGTATTCCAATTACCACCAGCATTAGCAGCTTTAGGTCCTACATTTCTTTTTGCCGTGCTGGGGATTTATTTGATGACTCGGGTGAGGTAACTTACTGCACCTCCTCCGATGTTGCCAATGGTATCCTGAGGATTTTACGACGAGGGACTTCCTGAAGGGTGGCAGTACATTTACTTATGGCACTTACTTCATATTGAGAAACGTCCTCACTGAGTTAGAGGTGACATGGCTCTACACAACTTGTCCGGCAGCCCATCCTGAAGACCAGGCCCATTGAAAATTGTAACCACCCAGCCACCCGGTAACATCTAATGCTTCACCAATGAAATAAAGTCCAGGAGTTTCATTAGCTTCCATGGTTTTTGAGGAAACCGCATTGCAATCAACCCCACCAATAGTTACTTCGGCAGTGCGGTACCCCTCTGTGCCATTGGGCTTTATCTGCCATGAATTAATTTGATTTGCTACTTGTTCTAAATCGCGATTCGCTAAATCGGCCAGTTTTTTTTCTGCCAGCGGCGAAGGAGTGAACAATTCAACAACTCGTTTAGGTAGGTAATTGGCTAGCACGGAATTTAATTGCTTATGAGGGCTGGTGGCTCTTGCGGTTTTTAATGTTTCTAACAGATTGATTTCGGGGAGCAGATTAATATCAATCGATTCTCCTGCATGCCAATAAGAGGATAATTGCAGAATTGCGGGACCACTTAAACCACGGTGAGTGAATAGGGTATTTTCGCGAAACTCAATACGTTCATTTTTGGCAATGCTATCCACACTAACTCCAGAAAGTAAGGCTATTTTTTCCTTTTCCGTAACATCTAAGGTTAGGGGGACTAAGCCTGCACGAGTGGGCCACACCTTTATGCCAAATTGTTCTGCCACTTTATAAGCAAAGGGGCTGGCCCCCATAGTGGGAATAGATAAACCACCACTGGCAATAACCAATGATTGACACTGAAATGTTCCCTTTGTGGTATGCAGTTTAAAGTGTTCGTTTTTTTGAATTTTCTCGATACTGGTTTGTAATTGGATTTTGCTTCCAGCTTTATCACATTCCTTTAAGAGCATGTCGACAATGTCTTTTGACTTATGGTCACAAAATAATTGTCCTAGAGTTTTTTCATGAAAGGAAATGGAGTGTTTTTTAACGAGTGAAATAAAATCCCATTGTGTATATCGTGATAGGGCGGATTTAAAAAAATGGGGATTGTGGGAGTTGTATTTCTCAGGCTCAATATAATAATTAGTGAAATTACAACGGCCACCACCAGACATTAAGATTTTTTTGCCGACTTTATTGGCATGATCGAGCACCAGTACTTTTCGATGGCGTTTGCTGGCTTCAATGGCACACATAAGGCCTGCTGCCCCTGCACCAACAATGATGACATCTACTTCTTCCATATTTTAAGGACTACTCTAATTCTAGGGATACTTCCACTTTTCTATGCCAAATAACCTGAGCTAATTCAGTAATTTCACAATTGAGTAAGAAGGGTGAAGTTGACGTTGTGTCTAAATTAGTACAGATCAAATTATAACGACCCTCTTCTGAACTGGGCCTTAATTTTCTCACCAGAGTTTCTCCAGTGATTAACTTAACAATACAGAAAGTACCGATATAGCGTTCTGCATAATCCACAGGAACTAACTTACCACCAACATAGTCTCCAATTGCATAAAAAGGTTGCATAGAGTCATCGGTAATTACCGTAATGATAGGGTTTTTATTTTCTGTTTCAAAAAAATTAATCTCTCGCAGAATAGCATCTTTTTCTGCAATGGAATTGAGCGAGAATTTATTAATTGGTCTCGGAGGTAGCCCCTCGCCATTTATAAACCATTCTGGAGATGTGATCAGCCCGCAATCAAATAAGGTTTTTACATATTTGACCATGCTTTTTTTGGGTACAGGATACCTACCGTCTTCCCACGCTTGAAGTGTTGCAGCAGAAAAACCACACTTATCTGCAAATTCGCGCCTGGAAAAACCCAACTGCATCCTTACGCTTTTAAGGCGTTCTCCGACAATTTTATAAAGTTCTCTATTCAAATCAAATTCAAATTCTAACATGGAAGGAATATTAAATATTAATGATAAAACTGGCTTAACTTATTTTATTTTTAATATTTATCCATTACAGTACATCATCTATTGTAATAAGTGGGTTCTCGATGTCAATTTTTTTAAATAAAAGATTAAAGAAAATATAATTCTGCGACATAAGTATAGACTATTTTTAAAAACAAAGGTTATTTTGTATATAATTTATACCAATTCAGGAGAATTTAATTAATTCAACAAATATTAAATTTTAATATTCTTTATAAGAGATCTTGTTGAATTTAATTGAAAAACTAATATTCTACGTGTTTAATCAAAAATTCAATGGATCTATCCATGTTGAAACTCTGAAAAGGACTGTAGCGTTTGGATTAATGTTTTTTAATGCGTTTGCTCGAGCTGGTATTCAAGGAACTGCTTCTATGGGAAGGACTCCCATAATGAATGTTGGAAACACAACAATAAATTCATCCTCTTTTCGACCTAATATCTAATAATGGAGTGCCGCAGGTGGATGCGCCTGCTAATCTTGCTCTTAGCAGTGAGCAATTGGGTTTAACCGGACCACTGAATTTAGGTGTGAACTATAGTGATCTCACCGACACTTATGTAACAGCACAATATGTTAAAAGGCTATCGGATATTTGGGCCTTTGGTTTACTGGGGGAGTATGGTAATGATCAGTACCGTTATAATGGAACAGTAGGTTTATAAGTAAGTCTTGGTAATTCCTTACTTCCAGGGTTGTATTCTGGTTATTCTGTTGAGCTGTGTAATAACAGTACTTGTAAGGGTTTAAATTCAAATATTGTAGCATTTAGTTAAATTTGTCGTTTGAATTGGAAATTTTTTAAACCTTCATTAATAATTGATATTAATGAAGGTTTTTCAGTTAAGGTGATTATTGTGAATGAACTGAATATTTTAAAGTTATTTTATGATGAGATGAAGCTTTTAGGAGTTACTCGTGATCAAGTGTTTTTAACAATTGAAGATGAAGCAGCAGCAGTTTTATCACAAAAACTTAATATGCCTGTTTCTGTAGAGGAGGCACAAAAATTAACGGATATTTGTATTGCCAATGAATGGCTAGAGCGTACTACTGCAGACCCGCATTATAAGTATTTATCTCTAACAGAGGCGGGCTTGCAAATTGTCCTGGCGAATGAGTACAGTTAATTTATTAAAGAATCGCAATCAAAGGTATAAACTTTAAGCAAAAATCGGTAAAATACATCACTTTATTTTTTTAGTTGTTGCCATGCCAAAACGAACTGATATTAAATCCATATTGATACTTGGTGCAGGGCCTATAGTTATTGGGCAAGCCTGTGAATTTGACTATTCTGGCACCCAAGCAGTCAGGGCGCTAAGAGAAGAGGGGTATCGAGTTATTCTGGTTAATTCTAACCCAGCAACGATTATGACGGATCCGGAGTTAGCCGATGCAACTTATATTGAGCCTGTCTCTTGGAAAGAAGTATCACGGATTATTGAAATTGAACGTCCTGATGCCTTATTGCCTACGATGGGAGGGCAAACGGCGCTAAACTGTGCTCTTGATCTGGTTCGTGAAGGTGTTTTGGCAAAATACTCCGTAGAAATGATAGGGGCTACTCGAGAGGCGATTGATAAAGCGGAGGATCGCGAAAAGTTCCGGCAATTAATGATTAAAATTGGTTTGGAAATGCCGCGATCAGCTATTGCGCACTCCATGGAAGAGGCCTTTCAGGTTCAAGCACAATTAGGTTATCCCGCGATTATTCGTCCTTCATTTACCATGGGCGGAAGCGGTGGTGGTATTGCCTACAATCGTGAAGAATTCGAAGAGATTTGTACGCGTGGTTTGGAACTGTCACCCACCCATGAATTGCTCATTGATGAGTCTGTATTGGGGTGGAAAGAATATGAAATGGAAGTGGTGCGTGACAAAAATGATAATTGCATTATTGTCTGTACCATTGAAAATCTTGATCCTATGGGGGTGCATACCGGGGACTCCATTACGGTGGCGCCAGCCCAAACCTTAACGGATAAAGAATATCAACGCATGCGTGATGCCGCAATTAAAGTTTTGCGAGCAGTTGGTGTTGATACTGGTGGTTCAAACGTTCAGTTTGCGGTTAATCCTGAAGATGGGCGTATACTCGTAGTTGAAATGAACCCTCGGGTTTCACGAAGTTCAGCCCTGGCTTCTAAAGCGACTGGTTTCCCGATTGCGAAGATTGCTGCAAAATTGGCGGTTGGTTACACGCTTGATGAATTGAAGAATGAAATTACTGGCGGTAAGACTCCAGCTTCATTTGAGCCGAGCATTGATTATGTGGTTACTAAAGTGCCACGGTTTAACTTTGATAAATTCCCCCAAACTTCCGATACTTTAACCACGCAAATGAAGTCGGTTGGTGAGGTAATGGCAATCGGGGCTAATTTTCAGGAATCTTTACAAAAAGCGATTCGTGGTTTGGAAACCGGACGTTGTGGTTTACACTCGTTATTTAAGAATGACGATTTAGCGGAATTAAGAGGCCATTTACGCGAACCGACACCCGATCGCTTATGGTATATAGCTGATGCATTTCGTCACAATTTGTCGCTTGAAGAAATTCATATGGAGAGTCGGGTGGATCCATGGTTCTTGGCACAAATTGAGGAATTGGTACAGCTTGAACGTTCTATCCTAGATAAGAAGGTTAATGAACTTGATAAAACGACGTTGAGACTATTAAAACGCCGAGGTTTTGCTGATGCCTATTTGGCACAATTACTAAGCTGTACTGAAGACGAAGTACGCGCTTGGCGTAAAGAACTTGGCGTGTTACCCGTTTATAAGCGCATCGACTCTTGTGCTGGTGAATTCCCTAGCGATACCGCATACATGTATTCTTGCTATGAGAATAGTTGCGAAGCCCGTCCTGAGAATGATAAGAAAAAGATTATGATTCTTGGCGGTGGCCCTAACCGCATTGGTCAGGGAATTGAATTTGACTACTGCTGTGTGCATGCGGCAATGGCATTAAGAGACGCTGGATGCCAAACCATTATGGTAAATTGTAATCCAGAAACTGTTTCTACAGATTTCGATACGTCCGATCGCTTGTATTTCGAACCGGTAACGCTTGAAGATGTGCTTGCCATCGTGGATGTAGAAAAGCCAGATGGGGTAATAGTTCATTACGGTGGGCAAACTCCATTAAAATTGGCGCGTGCTTTAGAGGCAAATGGCGTGATCATTATTGGTACCTCACCCGATGCCATTGATCGGGCGGAAGACCGGGATCGCTTCCAAAAATTAGTTACTGAATTACGTCTACATCAACCAGAAAATGGCACTGTACGTAGCGAGACGGAAGCCATCGCCTTAGCCAATAAAATTGGTTATCCCTTGGTTGTCAGACCTTCTTACGTTTTAGGTGGAAGGGCTATGGAAGTAGTATACCAAGAAGAAGATTTACGGCATTATTTATCCCATGCAGTGGCGGTGTCTAATGATTCACCAGTATTGCTGGATAGATTCTTAAATGATGCCATTGAAGTAGATATTGACGCAGTCTGTGATGGCAAGGATGTATTGATTGGTGCGGTCATGGAGCATATTGAACAAGCAGGAATTCATTCCGGTGATTCTGCCTGTACATTACCTCCTTTTAGTCTGAGTGTGGTGGTGCAACAAGATCTGATGGAACAAATGCGTCAAATGGCGTTGAAATTAGGTGTGGTTGGTTTAATTAATGCACAATTTGCAATTCAAGCTGATGATATTTACGTCTTGGAAGTGAATCCCCGTGCATCACGAACCGTTCCTTTTGTCTCCAAAGCGACGGGTTTACCTTTAGCGAAGATCGCCGCACGTTGTAAGTTAGGTATGAGTTTAAAAGAGCAGGGATTAAGCCAAAATCATCATATGCCGGCATTTTACTCTATTAAGCTGCCGGTTTTCCCCTTTATTAAGTTTGCCGGAGTCGATTCGATTCTTGGTCCTGAGATGAAGTCGACGGGAGAGGTAATGGGGATCGCGAGACGTTTTGGACAAGCCTTTGCCAAAGCACAATTAGGTGCTGGGTGTAATATCCTCAAACGGCGACGTGCTTTTGTTTCAGTGCGTGACGCAGATAAGACTAGGGTGGGAGAGATTGCAAAACGCCTAATAGAATTAGGTTTTGAAATCATTGCCACCCGGGGTACGGCTTTAGCATTACAAGCGGCAGGAGTTGATTGTCGCAGGGTATTTAAAGTTGCTGAAGGACGTCCCCATGTATTGGATTTCATTAAAAATCATGAGATCGATTTCATTGTAAATACTACTGAGGGTAAGCGAGCTATTGCAGATTCCTTTGCAATCAGACGCAATGCCTTGCAGCACAAGGTGAGTTATACGACAACTCTTTCTGGTGCTGAAGCAGCATGTCTTGCGATGAAATATGAAGACCGAGAGACTGTAACTCGTTTACAGGATTTACATTAACTATTGATATCATTTGTTGGGGGACTATGGCTTCATTGTCCCTAAAAAATTTCTATTCTGGTCTAGGGGAGACAACCAGGATAGGGAGGCAAAGAGGTATCTTTACCAGGGAATTACATTTAGAGGTTGATATGAATAAACATCCCATGACAATACAAGGTGCAGAAGCACTTAAAGAAGAACTACAACGTTTAAAATTTGTCGATAGGCCACGTATTGTAGAGTCAATTGCTACGGCGCGTGCGCATGGCGATTTAAAGGAAAATGCGGAGTATCATGCTGCACGCGAACAGCAAAGCTTTAATGAGGGCCGTATTCAAGAATTGGAAGCGAAATTATCTAATGCACAAATTATTGATATTAGTAAATTAACGAATAACGGTAAGGTGGTATTTGGTTCAACAGTGACGGTTTGTCATGTAGCAACAGACGCGCATATCACATATCAGATCGTTGGTGAAGATGAGGCAGATATTAAACTGCATAAAATTTCATACAGTTCTCCAATTGGTCGAGCACTGATTGGGAAAGAGTTGGACGATGTCGTAACCGTCAATACACCAGGTGGCATGGTTGATTACGAAATCATTGAAGTACAGTATGTTTAAACCATCCTACCTAGTTTTTTGTAGTTTACAAACATTTATATCCCCATGTAATTAAAACATCCCTGAGGTTGGGTTTTACAACCCAACCTATTATTGCACGTGCTACTTATCCTATTGAAAAGCTCAAGTAGTAGGAGTATTTGCTGCATATTCTTACTTAGTTGATCTTATTAAAAAAGGGAAATTAAAGAAATAAAGATAAGGGTGAAGACGTTTCTGGTATTATTTTTTGTTTTTGATTAAAATGGTTGTTTTTTGAACTCTTGGGAATCAGATAATGGCTCAACAATGCTATGTGGTTTTAACGGGGGGGCTTGCTTTTCATTTTAGGAGCATTGAACTCCAGACAATTAGTGTAAAAGACCTAACAAACTTAATATTTTCGCAGACAACTGAGCCTACGTTTGTATACGAGTCACACGATGAGAATAAAGCAAATGAAGAGCTTATACGTGAGGATGCCTACTTGCCAGTTAAAAGCGCGAACCTTAATGTCAAATTTACACTCCATTGTAGTAAAGAAGCATTTATAGAAAAGCAAAAAAAATATCAGCAACAAAAAAATCTCTCCGCAGAGCATCAAGAATTATTACCTATAGATAGCAAAATAAGTGTACTGAGGCAGGAAACTCACAATGGACGATTAGTTATAGGAGTTGTTGAAATTATCAATACTGAGTTAAATATCTTAGTTCAAAAAGCCAATGGTACTCTCATAAATAAGCACTTTTCTGTTCATAAAGCATATAGTCCCCGCATGTTTTCTGAAAATTTGGCTGATATTTCAATCGTTTTTGGAGGGAGCTCTCAATATGGGTTTACTGACGACGAACAACATGAACTTCAAGGTAGTTGCAAAGTGTGCGTAATAGCCTAATGAATAAACATACAGTATGTATCCCGTATTAGCTAATACGGGATACAATAGCTTTAAGCTTGAAAATCGTTTTGCTGAATACCACCAACAACCCAGGCGCCATTGCCATCAAATTGGCGGAAATGCCAGATTTCATCCAATTGCGTAATGGGTTCATCATTTTCTTTAATTGAACCAGTAAAGTGTACGCTAGCCATATAGGAATTAGTTTGTCTGGAGATATCTAATAATTCTGCCTCTAAAGCAATTACTTCTGTTTTGTTGGGCTCGTTGCCACGCTCGTCCAATTGCATTTTAATTTCAGCAAATACTTCGGGAGCGGTAAATTCTCTTAAATCTTGAGTATTCTTTTCATCATAAGCCGCTTGTAGGCGATTAAAGGTTACTTTAGCTTCGCGCAAAAAGCTTGCTGGTGAAAAGCCGACTGGAACGTCTGCCGCACAGCTACTACTGCTGGGAGTAGAATTGTTAAAGGCTTGAGTAAAATTGTTAAACGGACTTTGTTGCTGGTTAAATGCGCGGTTTTGCTGCCCAGTTTGCATTCCCGGCTGCATGCGTCTGCGGAAAAAGTTAACCGCAAAAAAGATGACTGCACCAACGATTAACCAAGTTAGGATGCCGGTGCCGAATCCATGCCCCATAAACAGACTTGTTAACAAACCGCCAATTAATAAACCACCTAAGAGCCCACCCCATTTGCTGGTGTTGTTCGTACGTTGTCCCAATGGTGTTGCCTTTTGTGCTTTATTAGGGGAGTACATACTGCTTTGTGAGCGTTGTACGCCAAAACTTCTGCCACCTCCAAAACGCTTGGCTGCTGCTTCATTAACTAACAGACCAAAGCTTAGGATGGTGATAAGTAAACATGAAATGAGAGTACGCATAGTATCTGACCTTTCTTTAAATAGGGAGTATAAGTATATATGAACCAAGGCTATTTTTCCCCTTTGTGGTCAAAAAACAAACTATAATTAATCAAGTAATTATTGAACTTTATCTTTTAAGGTCAATATTGAGACAAATTTCTTGAACATGCATTATTTATAGCCTTTATCTTCGATTGCTAAAGTAAAATTAATTACAACCTGGAGAGGCTTTATAGGATCTAATGAGTCGTATTGAACTGGAAATCGAACATTGCCAAAAAGAAAAGATAGGATATTCCAAGATGACATCGCTCTAAGTATAAAATTAGGTGTTAAATGCTACTAAGAAATATCTGTGAATAAAATATAGATATTGATATTTTAAATGCTTATAAACTTCAATATCCTAAGTGGAAATCAAATACAGAGGCTCTAGGTGAGAAGGCTTTCACGTTGAAGGAAAAGGAGTTCATTTGGAGTCACTTATAGTAGGTAGTAAATATTAAATAACCTTATAGAGTACACTGTGTTCCGGCAAGGTAACGTCTCTCGCAAATAATTTACATCATATCAACATAATGTGGTCATCATTGTTCCATTAAGGCTTTATTTGGTACAGTTCGAGGTTTAGTGAAGATTCCTAATGTTCTCTTAATGTTTCATTGTTATAATCTCTGAAAATTTAGTCCAATATCATTCGTGTTGTGGAGAGTAATTATGCCTGGTTTTTTTAAACGTCCTGATCCTGATAAGAATTTTTTCTATAATTATTTCGATCATCTAAATGCTTTAAGCAAGCAGTCTGCTGACCTTTATGTAGAATTTAAGGAGTTGAAAACAGCAGATGCACAGATTGATTTTTTTGAGAAAGAGTTAAGTAAGCGTAACCTTATTTTGAATCCTCTACGTGATGCTCATGATTATATGGATGAAATTATGGGAGCTACCATTTTACCTGCATCCGGAATGCTTACCGCAGTTGGTGCCCTCATTGCTGCTGCATGGGAAGGGGTTCAAGCTTTAGCTATTCATTGGGGACTTGCTAATAACGATAGAGAGAAGCATGCAGATACGGCTCTTGAGTATTTTGTAACCGCAGCAGCAGTATTCACCCTTTCGGCTATGTCTTTTGTTAAGTCATGGATTAGCTTGGTAAGCCGTCCTATTGCTACGGTAGAACAAGGTTTCGCCAAACAAGATACACCTCGTTTCTATAATGAAGATAAAGAGCCTGTGGTTGAGGCTGGTCGACAAGTTATGAATAATGTTATTGATGGTGCTGCAAGCGTTTTAAATAGGTTTTCTTCTCAGTTTTAGCTAAAATAATGTAACATGTAGGCTGGGCTGTTAAGCCCAGCACTCTTACTATTCAAACATCCCTAATTGTTTACGCTGTGGTAAATTTTTAAAATTAAATAAAAATTACCTTCAAACAATAGCCTCATTTAACACAAAGCCATTTAAAATTCCCGGAGTAAACGGGTTTACCTGATTATTTGTTTTTAATAAATACCGCCCTGAATTACTATTCACTTCAAAAAGAATTTGCAAACTGGAGCTGTCTTGCTCATCAATTAACACATTTACTTTTTCCAGAAGCTTAAATAAGGCCCAATTACCTTGTTCAGCCAACTCATAGTGATTGCCATCAATAGAATCTAATGCGAGTTTGACATTCGGTTGAGGCCAGATAAAACGAATATGCGATTCGCTGCTTTGATTGTCTGAGATTTGGGTATTCCCAATTTCAAGAACTAGGCTTGCTATGACCGGATCCAGATTTATTTTTTGCAGGCTGAAGTCGATGCGACTCTCATTACCGCCATTTGGGAAAAACATATTCGTAATTATATTAGCCCGCATAAGCGCATCTAGTGTCTCCGTAGCGATCGGTAGGACCGAGTCATTAACTGCCTTAGGTTTCCACTCTGCGGTAGCGGTGTCTAGGAACGGTTTAACAAATTGTTCCGTAAAGGAGTTTAATGAACCATTAGTTGCGAAAAAGTGGTTAAAATCAGCAATCGCAATTTCTTCGGATTGATTCGCATCCAAAGGATAGCGTCTGGCAATTCGATTTTGGAATTCCTGATAAATCGTTTGTTGCCATTGTTGATTAATGTATTGACGGCTGTCTTTGAGCAAGAGCCCCCAGGTTTCACCGGCTAATTGCTTCGCCCAATTACTTAAGGGTTCCGGCAATTGCCGTCCCTGATTAAAGAGTAAGCTGACTGGATCCGAAGCGGTATCACTCATAAAACGGGATTTAGTAATATTAAATGCCGTTTTTCCACCGTCATTAATCATCGACAGAGTTGAAATGAAACGATCCAACTCTTCTATTTTTATGCTTAATTCTTTAGTACCTGAGAGGCTCATTAAATTTAAATCAGTAAACTGGCTAGCAATGGCCTGGTTAAACAAGGATGATTCGTTACTTAAATCTGCCTTGGTTTCTTGTTGTAATAAGCCAACTAACGTCGTGATGGCATGAGATTGTTCTAAACGTTTAGCCACCTGACGACCTTCTTGATAATTCTGATAATGTGCTGGTTGTGAGCGGCGCATAAAAGTTTGCCACCAGGTTACATAATCATAGCAATAAGCTTGAGTGAGCATATTAGGCAGATCGGCAATGTCCTGACGAGCAAGTACCCAGTTTTCTTTTTGCAGGTTTTGGTTAATTTCGGGGATTTTCTTTATTATCTCGTTAAAACCAGCCCGGGTGTAATACACCGGTAACTCATCGGTAGCTAGAATAAATCCATCTGTGATAATTTTTTGTCGGGTGCTAGGAAACGATTCTTTGGCAATGGAGTAATAAAGGTAGCTGCTTGGCAATGCATTTAAATAGTTTCGTGCATCGCTGATTACTTGCGATTTAATTAACATTCCTTTGGGTGGTTTACTTAAAGATTGTTTGAGCAATGCCAGTTGTTTTTGCAATTCCGCTGCGGGCAAATTACGCCATTGGGCACTAAACCAATCGTGAATCTGTGGTGCAGAAAAATGTTCGGGCTGTCCTAACATCAGATACACTTTAAGGGCATTATAACGCGCAATAGGAGTATTGCCTGGGCTATTAATTACGGTTTCCAATTCTGCTGTGATTGCGGGTAAAAACTCACCTTGTAAGCGATGCTGAGTATTAGTGTGCAAATTCGATTTTAATTGGTGTACCGTGGGCAAAGATAAAGAGTTACTGGAAACATGAGCTAGTTTTTTAGCTGCATTTGACAGGTGATATAGTGCTTGTTTGCTCTTATCTTTTTGGCTAATTAAGGCGTCATAAGCAAGCAACTCTTTACTTGCTGCATCGAGTAAGTGCACTGCCTTATAATGATGGTAACTTAAAATACATAAGGCAATTCCGGCAATGCCGGCAGTAAGTGCAACCAAAGGTTTTTGTGAAAATTTTCGTGTTTGTGGAACTTGACTGCATTGTTCCTGTATAGATTTTAAAGCCCCTTCAACAAAATAGGCTCTAAAATTAGTCGCTTGCGGGAAAGTATCTTGCACCACCAATGCATATTCATGTTGGATTTTCTTATTTAAGCGGTCAATACTGACCCCACTTTGTTCCGCACTGGTAAAATAGATCGAGTGCAGTTGAAATAATTTTGGCGAAATTCCTTGAAGCAGGGAATGGATAGGGGGGCGTAAGCCTGCCATTTGAATAGGGAATTCACGAATTAAGCTTCGTCTCATTGTTGAGCGAGCAGGATGCATTTTGGGGATTACTTGTTGCCCTAAAGTTTCGAGTAGCTGATTAAATTGTGAGGTAAAGGTTTCTATTTTTTTGTGTAGCTCGTTCACGCAATCTAATGAAAAGCCGAGTGGCTTTAGTAACTCAGAAGCATGATTCGATTGATAAAACTCAGTAAAACCAGCCAAGGTATCCATTTTAGTGAAAATCAATGCTAATTCCACGGGATAACCTAGGTTAACGCCCCAGCGCTCCAGTAATTGTAAATGAGCTTTTCTTTTCTCGCCAAATTGATTACGGTCACTAATAAGTAAATCTTCAACATCAATACACAGCACTACCCCGGTGATTTTAAGATAACTACTGCAACGATTGAGTTGTTTTAATGTATTTTGCAATAAGGTTTTACTATTGGTAAACCAGCCTTCACCAAGTTCGACAATAATGCCGTGTGGATTAAAATAAACTTTGGCATGTTCTTCACTGAAGACAGGCATTTCTTCCATATTGCTTTGCTTTAATAAAGAAGATTTACCTTGAGCATGTTTTCCTGTGATTACGATAAACGACAATTGGTTGATTTGTGGTTTTAATCGCGCGAGAGTTTTTTTTATTGCATCACATAATGCATGTAAAGAGTTGTCCATTATTTATCCAGCAATGCAAGTTGGGTATGTCCAAATAAAACGGCTTTTGCTTTATTCTCTAATAAAATGTGGCTGGTAAAAAAAGCAAGTGAAACTATAGCTGCAGCAATGGCTATAGTTAATATGGCGGTTTTATAATTCTTTTTCACGATTTTAGGCATAGGGTTTTCATTAAATAAACGCTGTGGTTTGTGAAAACGATGCTGTTGCGTGATTTGATAGAGATCTTCAACGTAATTATCTAAAACTTGCCGTCCGTCTGCTTTAAGATGATAACGTCCCTCAAAACCAAGAATGAGCAAGTAATATACCAGTTCAATAAGATCTAGATATTGATTAGGTCGCTCTTTAACGTAGTCAACGATTTCAAAGAAACGGTCTTGAGGCTGGGCATTATCGTTTGTTAGCGGGGTAAATGCTTTGAATTCAGCGGTAATATTATAAACGCGCATGTAACTTTTACCAAGCATTTCATCGATTGTTGCTGACACCAGATAATAAGCTATACCAGTTAATGCCTCTGGGTATTTCGACGCATGAAGCTTACTGTGAAAAGCCAGTAGTTCATGCTCAATATTATCCCTGATATGGTCAACCGGAGGCAAGGCAGCACTGAGGCAAAGGCGCTCCAACAGTGATAATAAAGGACCGGTTGCGGCAACTAAAGTATTGGTGGAAAAAGGGGCAATGAATAATTTAGAGCGATAATATCCTTGCGGGACAGGTAAAGGACCCGAATTCGTGATGGGATTACTGACAAGTGAGGTGGAATAAAGCTCAGCTGCCATCGTGTAGCTCCTAAACGGTTTTTTGCTCTGTCATCCATTCTGATGTGCAAAAACTCTAAATTCAAAAGAAGATGATAATACGTTATGTAATGCTCTGAGTTCAAGTACAGTTGGTGGGGAATTTAATTGCTGCTGGTTTTTTGTAACCGGAGGAGAAGCAATTACCCCCCCCGTTTCGCAGCCACTTTAAAATAATAGGTTGGGCCCATGGCCCACCAAGGTATTGAGCCATACTAGAACTCTATGTTGGGCCATGGGCTCAACCCCATGTTACTAGAAAATATTTTTTAATATGTACCCATAGTAAGCTGCACTAATACGGGCTACGATGAGGAATTTCCAAACATTCCTAACTTGCATCAACCCACTATAATAAGGTACCATTCGCGTTTGCCGTATATAGAACTATTTTAGTACTATATTTAAAGTAAGAAGAATAATAATTATGTGTCGGCTTTGTCTTTAATTAAGACTTATTTAGTACTAGATTATTTGGCTTTGGAGTGTTATGCTGCGCATCAGCAAATTGGCCGATTATGGAACAGTTGTGATGGTGTACCTTGCCAGGCACCCACAGGATTTATGTAATGCCCGTGATATCGCTTTACATACCCATTTGACTGTCCCGACGGTAAGTAAAATTTTAAAACGTTTAACCAGTGCAGGCTTGCTCACCTCGGTACGAGGAGTAACCGGAGGATATCGGTTACGTAGGCCTGCTACTGAAATTTCCGTATCGCAAATTATTTTTGCGCTGGAAGATCATCGTGGTTTCACCGAATGCAGTTTGCAACCTAATGACTGCTCGTTACAAGGAGTTTGTACTATTCAGGGCAATTGGCGACTTATTAGCCAAGCGATAGAGACCGCGTTGGATAGTGTGAGTTTGGATACCTTGGCAAAACCAACTCTACAGGTACGTGATATAGAGCGTATCCGACAATTAGCAAGTGGAGTCAATCGTGGCTAAAAGCAGTGAGCAACTTAATTCTCTGCTCGATAGAGAATATCAACATGGTTTTATAACCGACATTGAAGTAGAAACTTTTGAACCTGGACTGAATGAAGACGTGATTCGTCGTTTGTCAGCTATTAAAGGGGAGCCTGAGTTTTTACTGGAATGGCGTTTGCAAGCATTCAGGCACTGGCTAACTATGCCGCATCCTGAATGGTCTAGTGTGCATTATCCTCCAATAGATTATCAGACAATTTCTTATTATTCTGCGCCTAAAAGCAAAAAAGATGCGCCTAAGAGCTTGGATGAAGTTGATCCTGAATTATTAAGAACCTATGAAAAATTAGGGATCCCTTTAAAAGAACAAGAGCTATTGGCCGGTGTTGCGGTTGATGCTGTATTTGATAGTGTTTCTGTAGCCACGACCTTTAAAGCCAAACTGGCTGAGAAAGGAGTAATTTTTTGCCCATTCTCCGAGGCAGTACACACGTACCCTGACTTACTTATGAAGTATTTAGGTTCTGTGGTGTCTTATCGCGATAACTTCTATGCTGCATTGAATTCAGCCGTATTTAGTGATGGCTCATTTGTATACATTCCTAAAGGGGTGCGTTGTCCTATGGAGTTATCGACGTATTTCCGTATCAATGCTGCATCTACAGGTCAGTTTGAGCGTACGTTGATTATTGCTGATGACGACAGCTATGTCTCCTACCTTGAGGGGTGTACCGCGCCTATGCGGGATGAAAATCAACTGCATGCGGCCGTAGTTGAGTTAGTGGCCTTAGATGGCGCACAAATTAAATATTCAACCGTACAAAATTGGTATCCAGGCGATAAAGAAGGCAAGGGTGGTATTTATAATTTTGTAACCAAACGCGGTGCTTGCCGTGGTAAGCGTTCCAAGATTTCCTGGACCCAGATTGAAACCGGTTCCGCTATTACTTGGAAATACCCTAGCGTCATCCTTCAAGGTGATGACTCTGTAGGTGAGTTTTATTCGGTTGCTTTAACCAATAATTACCAACAGGCCGATACGGGTACGAAAATGATCCATATTGGTAAAAACACCCGTTCCACTATTATTTCTAAAGGCATCAGTGCTGGCCGTGCTCATAATGCTTATCGTGGCTTAGTACGCATTGCACCAACGGCAACGAATGCACGTAATTACACTCAATGTGACTCTATGCTGATGGGCTCGGAGTGCTCGGCACATACGTTCCCATACATTGAAGTAAAAAATCCTACCGCACAAGTAGAACATGAAGCAACGACATCCAAAATCAGTGAAGAACAATTGTTTTATTGCCAACAACGTGGCATCGACACTGAAGATGCAGTTTCTATGATTGTGAACGGTTTTTGTAAGCAAGTATTGAAAGAATTACCCATGGAATTTGCTGTAGAAGCCACTAAATTGCTGGGTTTAAGTTTAGAAGGGGCAGTAGGCTAATATGTTAAAAATTAATGAATTAAATGTTGAAGTGAACGAGCAATCGATTTTAAAAGGCATTAACCTTAATGTTAATCCAGGCGAAGTTCACGCCATCATGGGCCCTAACGGTTCAGGAAAAAGCACTTTATCTAAAGTCTTAGCGGGCCATCCCTCGTATCAGGTAACCAGTGGTGACATGATTTATTTGGGTGAGGATTTAGCTCCTTTATCTCCTGAGGAGCGTGCACGTGCTGGAATTTTCCTCTCATTTCAATATCCGGTAGAAATTCCTGGGGTAACCAACATTAATTTTCTTAAGGCCTCTGTCAATGCCGTGCGTAAAGGTCAAGGCAAAAATCCCTTAGATGCTATTGAGTTTTTAAGTTTCATTCGTGAAAAGTGTGAGTTATTGGATATGGATGAAAGCTTTTTGTATCGCAGCATCAACGAAGGATTTTCAGGTGGTGAGAAAAAGCGTAATGAAATCCTACAAATGGCAGCATTAGAACCTAAATTAGCCATCCTCGATGAAACTGATTCAGGCTTGGATATTGATGCCTTACGTATTATTTCTCATGGCGTAAATGCCATGCGTTCACCAGAGCGTTCAATTGTTTTAGTAACGCACTATCAACGCCTATTAGATTATATTGAACCTGATTTTATTCATGTGTTGGTGAATGGACGAATTATTATGTCAGGTGATAAAACCCTAGCACTCGAATTAGAGAAAAAAGGGTACAGTTGGCTAGAGGAAACGGTGTAGTGATGAACGAGATTCTGGATTTTTATCAGCAACAGGCCGCAGCCAGTTTATCAACGGCTCCCTGGCTTGCACAGTTGCAAACAAAAGCATTAACGAATCTAAACCGCCAAGGTTTTCCTACTCGTCATGATGAAGAGTGGAAGTACACTAATGTTGATGCTTTATTAAAACAGTCATTTACGCAGTATAACCGCGATGCGGTTGTTGCTAGTCCACCAGTTTCCGATTTGCCTATAACCCAGCAAGTACTTATTCACAATGGTTTAATTTCTGGGATAGAGCAACTCGCTAAATTAATGCCTGCAGGTGTTTTAGTATTGCCTTTGGCAAGTGCATTAACGAGCCATGCGGAATTAGTACAAGCACATTTGGGGCGCAGTTTAAACGAAGAACATGGTTTCCATTTCTTAAATACGGCCATGATTCACTGTGGGGTATTTATTTATATTCCCAAAGGCGTCTGCGTGGATGAGCCGATTGCATTAACCCATGTCCAAGACCAGGCTAATCAGGCAGTGTACTTGCGACATTTGATTATTGCTGAAGCGGGCAGTCAAGCATCGATTATTGAAGATTATCAAGGCGTGGATGGCACTTGTTATTTAACCAATGTGATTACTGAAGTTTTTCTAGGTGCCAATGCTAAAGTTACTCATTGTAAACTTCAGCGTGAAAGTAAAATGGCTTATCATTTAGGGCATGTTTCGGTGAAGCAAGGAGCGGGCAGTGACTTTGCGAACCATTCATTAAGTTTAGGCGGTAAGTGTGTACGCTCCGATTTAAGCCTGTATTTGCAAGAAGAAAAAGCGCATTGTTTAATGAATGGAATTTATGCTCCTGCAGAAGGGCAGCATGTCGATCATCATACAACAGTACACCATTTGGTACCGAACTGTACCAGTGATCAAGATTACAAAGGTATTTTAACTGGCCGCTCACGTGCTGTATTTAATGGCAAGGTGATTGTGGCGAAAGATGCACAACATACTAATGCCAAACAGCAAAATAAAAACTTATTACTTACTGCTAATGCGGAAGTGGATACCAAGCCGCAATTAGAGATTTTTGCCGATGATGTACAGTGTTCACATGGTGCAACAGTTGGGCAATTGGATGAAGAAGCGCTGTTCTATTTAGCAACGCGTGGAATAGGCCGTGTGGAAGCATCCCATTATTTAATACATGCTTTTGCTCAGGATAATTTGCGGCTTATTCCGCAAGCTAAGTTGGCGGAAGTTATGGGTCATTTATTAATACAACAACTGGGGTAAGCACATGGACACGATTGACTCAATAGTTGACACTTTAAATATCAATGCGATCCGCAATGACTTTCCGATTTTGCATCAGAAGGTCAATGATTATGATTTAGTCTATTTTGACAATGCCGCGACTACGCAAAAACCAAAAGCTGTTATTGAGGCAATTAAACGTTATTATGAGTTAGATAACTCCAACGTGCATCGCGGCGTGCATACCTTAAGTGTGCGGGCAACCGATCTTTATGAAGTCGCGCGTTCCCGAGTAAAGCATTTTATTAATGCTCGTTCTGCACGTGAATGTATTTTTGTCCGTGGCACTACGGAGGCGATTAATTTGGTGGCTCAAAGCTATGTTGCCCCACGTTTGCACCCAGGAGATGAAGTATTAATTACTCATATGGAACATCATTCGAATATTGTTCCTTGGCAAATGATTTGTAAAAAGACAGGCGCCAAATTGGAAGTAGCACCAATTAATCAAGAGGGAGAAGTTATCCTCGAAGAGTTTGCCAAAAAATTGAGTGAGAAAACGCGCTTTGTTTCACTGAGTTATGTTTCCAATGCCTTGGGTACTATTAATCCAGTTAAAAAAATGATTGATATGGCCCATGAATATGGCGTGCCTGTGTTATTGGATGGTGCTCAAGCTACAGCCCATTTACCCGTAGATGTACAAGCATTAGGCTGTGATTTCTACGCCTTTTCCGGGCATAAAATGTATGGCCCAACGGGAATCGGAGTATTGTGGGGTAAAGAGTCACTTTTAGAAGAAATGCCTCCTTACCAAGGTGGCGGCGAAATGATTAATTACGTGACTTTTGATTCTACTGAATACGCTCCTTTACCACAAAAATTTGAAGCAGGCACTCCAAATATTGCTGGAGCAATTGGTTTGGGAGCTGCTATAGACTATTTATGGTCTTTAGATTTAGATGCCATTGCCGCCTATGAAAAAGACTTGCTTGATTACGCAACGGCAGGCGTTTTATCTCTAGGTGGCTTTAGAATTATTGGTACAGCAAAGCAGAAAGTGCCGGTGGTTTCATTTGTACATGAAAGCATTCATGCGCATGATATCGGTACCATCATGGACAGCAGAGGCGTTGCTATACGTAGCGGCCATCATTGTGCCATGCCCTTGATGGACTTCTACGGAGTTGCTGCAACATCACGTATTTCGCTGTCGTTTTATAATACCAAAGAAGAAATTGACCGCTGTATTGACGCATTAAATCAAGTTAAAGAGGTATTTGCATGAGTGCTGATTTGCGTGAGTTGTATCAGGAAATCATTATTGATCATAATCGTAACCCACGACACCATTATGCGATGGATGATGCAACCACTCAAGCCAATGGGTTTAATCCCTTATGTGGCGACAAATTAACCGTCTATGTCAAATTAGATAAGGATAGGATTTCTGAGTTGAGCTTTTTAGGATGCGGTTGTGCGATTTCACAAGCTTCTGCTTCGTTGATGACGGATACCATCAATGGGAAGACGGTGGATGAGGCTCATGAGCTCTTTCATCGCTTTCACCATATGTTGACGCAGAATGAGGACGGACAATTACGGTTAATGGATAAACTCACGGTATTAGCTGGAGTTAAAGCGTACCCAGCGCGCGTAAAATGCGCTACTTTAGCTTGGCATACCTTGGAAGCGGCATTGAATAAAGATAGCGCTGTCGTGAAAACTGAATAAGAGCAGGTACCTGTATGTTTGGCTTAAAGAAAAAACAAGATCCTGAAGTGATGAAAGAGGCGGTAATTACTGCCCTCAAAGGCGTCTTTGATCCAGAAATTCCAGTCAATATTTATGACTTAGGACTTATCTATGACGTATCTATTGATGAAGAAGCACATGTTGCTGTGCAAATGACGCTAACTACGCCGGGCTGTCCAGTTGCTCAAACCTTCCCTGGAACGGTGGAACAAGCGGTAAATCAAGTTGATGGAGTGCGTGATTGTACCGTTGAGCTGGTATGGGAGCCACCCTGGACACAAGAGAGAATGACGGAAGCGGCACGACTTGAGTTAGGGATTTTTTATTAAGATGTGGCAACCTTCAGCTTCCATAGAATCATTGCGACAACGTGCGCAATTTTTATCCAGTATTCGTGATTTTTTTAATGGCCGTGGCTATTTGGAAGTAGAAACACCCGTAATGGCACGCCATGGTACTACTGATGTTTATTTAAGCAATATCAAGGCCTTATTTCGTGGGGAAACCTATAATCTACAAACTTCCCCTGAATACCACATGAAACGTTTGCTTGCTGCAGGGAGTGGTCCCATTTTTCAACTGGCTCGAGTTTTTCGGGATGATGAATTAGGGCGTTGGCATAATCCAGAGTTTACCCTGTTGGAATGGTATCAGTTGGGCATAGATCATCATGTTTTGATGCAAGAAATGGATTTATTTTTGCAAACAGTAATGCAGGCACCACCGATGCTTAAAAAGACGTACCAACAAGCTTTTGATGAGGCTTGTGAGATCAATCCATTAACTGCATCGATAGAACAATTGCGCCAGGTTTTAGCACGTTATGATTTGGATAATGTACTTCCCCCTGATGAGCAGGATCGCGACCAGTATTTATTTTTACTCATGAGTCATGTGGTCGAGCCATTTTTAGGCAAAGAAAATTCCCCTGTTGCAGTGTACAATTTCCCAGCATCCCAAGCGGCTTTAGCAAAAATTAATGAGGGAGTAGCTGAACGCTTTGAAGTATATTATCAGGGCGTTGAATTAGCGAATGGTTTTCATGAGTTGACCGATGCTACCGCGCAGGCAAAACGTTTTGCTGTGGACCAACAGATGCGTCAAGAGAAGGGATTGCCGGATGCCCAGGCAGATCAGTACCTTATACAGGCTTTGGAGCATGGGTTACCTGCGTGTAGTGGGGTGGCTTTAGGAATAGATCGATTATTGGCTTTAGCGTTAAACAAACCGAAGTTGGCACAGATTATTTCTTTTGATTTCAGTCGGGCTTAAGGATTGGACTTGTAGTTGTACCCATGGCCCAACCTACATTTTAAGTCATTCAGTTAAAACGCCCCATCGTGTTTGCCCATCATAATCTACATGCATATCCATATTGATCTCAAAATGAGACAGTGTTTCCTCATCACCGTCATTATATCGCAGCCAGTTATTTTCTGGTTCAGAGCCATCTTCGGCGAGATCAAACTCAAACTCCTTATCATAATAGGGGGCATCAGATGACACTTTTGGCCCAAGTAGCTGCAAGCCTGGATGCACCATACTTTTTTTAGCAGCTAAATTTTGCATATAATTGTCTTTCTGAACAGCATCAAGAGATGCAAATTCACTAATTTTGGCTTTAATACGCTGAACAATGATTTGTTTATATTCTGCATAATTCTCAGGTAATGCTACATAATCCTCCGGGGAATCCAGATAATATTTAACCATAGAGACTCGCTCCTCTATATACTTTGGAAGCGGTGTAGGTGCTGGGGTCGGAAATAGGAAGTTACCCAACTTACGCAATAAAAAGTTCCAAATGCCGGACTCAGCAGGAAGGAGCCTCTGTAGAGCGGAGCTTATTAAGCCATATTCTTCAATCGTATTAATAGCAATATTATCGAGCTCATCGTTAATCAATTCCGTGTAGTCTGCTATTAATTTATTATCAAATGGCATGATTTATGTCCTTGCAAGTAATATTTTGTCCTCAGTGTATTAGATAAAAACAAGAAATGCCAGCATAGCATATAGCTTATATTTCGAAATTAACTTATTGATTATGTTTATAGAACGTATGTTGGGCCTATGGCCCAACATAGAGCCACACCAGAACTTAATGTTGAGCCATTGCAAAATTTCCTCTACGAAGGAGAGTGGGGAAATTATTCATAGTGTTAATTACAAATCCACTTACTCTCTGCCATAATCGAATACACCTCGTTATCACCAATAACAATATGGTCCAATAAACGTGCATCCACTAATTCAAGCGCGTCTCGAATACGTTCCGTTGCCGCAATATCCTGCTGGCTTGCATCCGAAACCCCTGATGGATGATTATGCGCCAAAATAAGTGCCGCAGCATTAAGCTGTAACACACGCTCTACGATAGGGCGGGGGTGAATGGTCGCTGTATTAATAGTTCCTGAAAAAAGTTCCTCATAAGCAATAATCCGATGTTGATTATCGAGAAAAATGGCTGCAAAGGTTTCATTTTTATAGTCACGTAACCTTTTCTTTAAATAGGCATAGGTTTGTTTGCTGTTGGTAATTTGGCTTTCCTTTTGCAGCTGAATAAAATCACTACGGCGGCAAATTTCTTTAACCGCTTGTAATTGAGTATAGCGAACCGCTCCAAGCCCAGGGACTTGTTGAAAATGTTGTTGATTAGAATTGAGCACCCCACGTAAATCCCCTAAATGCATGAGTAGATCTGCGGCTAATTGCATGCAAGAACGTTTCCCGCTGCCGGAACTAATGAATATGGCTAATAATTCGGTGTCGGAAAGGCCTTGCACACCATTGGTAAGTAATCGTTCACGCAGATTTAACTGCCGTGTTGTTTGGACAAACATCATTCTTTATTCCTTTATTGCGAAGTTTAGCGAGAGTATTTTTATCAAAAATAGAAGGAGTTGCAACATTTTTCTATGGTTAATGCGTATCTAGCAATCATTTGATGCTGTGCCAAAAACAAAGAGTTTTTTACCTCAAGATAACACCGGCTTTTAATAATTTTGTATTTCTTTATTGCATGGTTTATGTTTTGATCAGCATTATTTTTTTCGAAATGGTAAGCCATGCACGATTTTACAGGTAAAAAAATTCTTTTAGGCATTTGTGGCGGGGTAGCGGCTTACAAGTCTGCTTATTTAGTCCGTGACCTGACACGTCTAGGGGCTGAGGTTAAGGTGGTTATGACCGCCGCTGCTCAACAATTCGTAACCCCTTTACTTATGCAAGCACTATCGGGTAATGAGGCGCGTACTGATTTGTTTGATGCGCAGGCCGAACGGGCGATGGGGCATATTGAATTGGCACGCTGGGCTGATTATTTGATAATTGCTCCTGCCTCTGCTAATTTTATGGCAAAAATGGCCCATGGTATTGCTGATGATTTATTATCCACTTTATACCTGGTTGCCGAAGTACCGGTTTTTGTTTGTCCGGCAATGAATCACAGCATGTGGTCACATCCTGCAACTCAAAGCAATTGTAAATTATTACAGACACGGGGAGCTATTTTGGTAGGGCCTGAAGAGGGTTCACAAGCCTGTGGTGAATTTGGCTTGGGACGGGTCAGTGAATCAGACCAAATTATCAGTGCTTTGCGTTTGTATAAAGTGAATCAATTATTATCCGGAAAAAGAGTGCTTATTACGGCAGGCCCTACACGTGAGCCAATTGATCCGGTGCGTTATATTAGTAACCATAGTTCCGGAAAAATGGGGTACGCGATGGCTGAAGCTGCAGCAATGGCGGGTGCCCAAGTTACTTTAGTTAGTGGGCCTTGCGAGTTATCCGTATCTGCTGGGATTAAACGAGTAAAAGTGGAATCAGCCCAAGAAATGTTGGATGTGGTCATGCACGAATTGCAGGTTGGGAGCATTTTTATCGGTACTGCCGCGGTGGCTGATTATCATATTCACTCGCCGGCAACTGAAAAAGTAAAGAAAACTGAGCATGCTGAACTCAGCTTAACTTTAACGAAAAATCCCGATATTTTAAGCTCAGTAGTTGAAACGGGAAAAGCCTCTTTTGTTATGGGCTTTGCGGCGGAAACCACGGATGTGATCCACTATGCTCAAGATAAATTAAAACGTAAAAAATTGGATATGATCGTGGCTAACGCGGTAGGAAGAGGGTTGGGCTTTGAAAGCGAGTTAAATCAGGTGACGGTAATCACGCCAAGCAAACAAATTGATTTGCCTTTAACCCATAAAACACGATTGGCAGGACAAATTATTGCAATTCTGGCCGCATCTCTGCACAATGGCGCCGAAGATAACGCGACATTACGATTTAGGAACAATGATAATGCAAGCAATTCAACTAAAAATTCTTGATTCACGTATTGGGGAAAGTATCCCTTTACCTACTTATGCAACCGATGGCTCTGCGGGTCTGGATTTGCGCGTTTGTATTAATGAACCCATACAATTAGCTCCTCAAGAAACGGTCTTACTTCCTACTGGGATTTCTATTTATATTGATGATCCAAAACTGGCCGCGGTGATTTTACCTCGCTCTGGTTTAGGCCATAAAAATGGTATTGTTTTAGGTAATCTCGTGGGTTTAATTGATTCAGATTATCAAGGGGAATTAAAGATTTCCTGTTGGAATCGCAGTGATGAGCATTTCACCATTAATCCAGGGGAGCGCATTGCGCAATTAGTGTTTATTCCGGTAGTGCAAGCTGCATTTGAGCTCGTTAATGAGTTTACCGAAAGTTCTCGTGGGGAAGGTGGCTTTGGTAGCTCTGGGAGACATTAATGAGCTATCAGCAACGGCCAATTTCTCGTTCTGTTTTTCGAGCTTATGATATAAGAGGTATCATTGGCCAAGAATTGGATGAGAATGCTTTTTACAGCATCGGTTTGGCCATCGCCTGTCGTTTGCATGCGTTGCAGCGCCAACAAATTTTTTTAGCGCGTGATGGGCGATTAACGAGTGCTGCTTTAACTTTAGCGCTCAAACAGGGCTTGCTTGAAAGTGGCATTGATGTGGTTGATCTTGGTATGGTTGCCACTCCTGTCATGTATTACGCAACCCATACCCAAGGAATTGATTGTGGTTTGATGGTTACTGCAAGCCATAATCCCGCAGATTATAATGGTCTCAAAATGGTCTTGGCTGGCAAAACGCTGGTGCAAGAAGATATTGATCTTTTGTACCATTTGATTGCTGAGCAAAAACGAGTGCATGGAGCGGGTAAAGAATCCGTGGTCGATATGTTACCCAAGTACATGGAGCGGGTTAAAAGCGACATCCAGATTAGACGCCCATTAAAGGTTGTTGTTGATTGTGGAAATGGTGTTTCTGGTCCAGTAGTTCCTCAAGTACTGAGTGACTTAGGCTGCGAAGTAATCCCCCTGCATTGTGAGATTGATGGAAATTTTCCTAATCATCATCCCGACCCTAGTATTGCAGAGAATCTGAATGACTTGAAAACATCAATTGCGCAGCACCAAGCTGATTTAGGCCTAGCCTTTGACGGTGATGCGGATCGCTTAGGTTTGGTTACCAATACGGGTGAAATAATTTGGTCCGATCGTTTAATGATATTTTATGCGCGTGCGTTGCTTGCCAGTCATGCTGGTGCCACCATTGTATTTGATGTTAAATGTTCTGGGCATTTAGAAGCTGAAATTAAGGCTGCTGGTGGTGTGGCTAAAATGTGTCCCACAGGTCATTCTATTGTGAAACAAGTAATGCGTGAAGAGCAGGCAATTTTGGCTGGTGAAATGAGCGGTCATTTGTTTTTTAAAGATCGTTGGTATGGATTTGATGATGCCTTATACAGTGCTTGTCGGTTATTAGAAATCATTAGTGCTTCAGAGCTAACGGTAAGTGAACAATTTGCTTTAATTCCTCACAGTGTAAACACTCCTGAACTTAAAATTCCTCTTGCTGAAGAAGAAAAGTTTTTATTCATGCAGCGTTTTGCGGAACAGGCAGAGTTTTCGGGGGCAAAAATTATTGCGATTGATGGATTACGCGTTGAGTTTTCCATGGGCTGGGGCTTATTACGTGCATCAAATACTTCTCCCTGTTTGAGTGCTCGTTTTGAAGCAGTTGATTTGGCTTCTTTGGAGCAGATAAAGCAATTGTTTAAGAAAGAAATACAGCGAGTAAGTCCGGATTTAAAATTACCATTTTAAATAGTCATGCTTGATGCAGGGCAGCATTAAGCTACGCCATTCGAGGAGCTTACCATGAAGGACACCCCGAATGGGCTTTGGTAGTTATTTCTAACACCTATTCTTTATTTGGAAGATCTCTCACATTACCGTGTTTGAGATGACGTAGTCTTATTCTGCAGCACATACAACATCACTTCTAACTGCTGTTGATTTTGCATGCGTGCCGGGACTTTTTCATGTTGAATTAACTGCAACTGATTTTGCTCTATCAACTGTTTCACATAATCCGGATGATGGCTAAAGCGGGCACTGGTTTGTAAAAACCATGGTTCTTTTGCGCTAATTTCTGTGCTAAAAATAAAATAGCCTTCAGGGGTCAAATGTTGCTGTGCGGCATGCAGTAAAGTATCTAACTCGCCAAAGTAGGGAAAAACATCTGCGGCGACAATTAAATCATAATGTTTTTGATTATTCTGAAAAAATTCATTAAGCTCTGATTCGATTAATTCGTCATAAATATGTTTTTCTTTCGCTTGGGCCAGCATTTTCGGGGCGATGTCTACCCCAGTTAGACGTTTGCTTAACTCGCGAAGTACTACCCCCGTCAAACCAGTACCACAGCCTAAATCTAGGGTTTGTGTATTTTTCGGTAACCCGAGTCGGTGAATAATACGTGTAATATGCTGGGGAATTGAATAATGCAAAGTACCTTGCATATGTTGATCATAATAAAGCGCATAGTTATTAAATAAATTTTGGGCATACTCAGGAGTAGTTTCTGCTGTTGAATCACCTTCAATCGCATGCAACATATAACTACTTACTCGATCATCTGGGTTAATGTTTAACGCTTGTCGCAAATACTCGCGTGATGTTTCTCGTTGGCCCATGCGCAGATAAATTGCGGATAAATTATTTAAAGAAGCCGTATGGGTTTTGTCTAAACGTAGTATGTGATCAAAAAAGATAATGGCCTCATTTAAATGTCCTAGGGCCATTTGAGCCACCCCGGAATTATACAGATATTCGATATTGTCAGGATCTTTCTGCAACAATACATCATAATGCATGAGTGCATTTTCAAAGCGGTCATGATGCATAAAGGTTGCAGCTAAATTATTGCGAGCATCAACATTATCATTATCTAAGGCGATTGCTTTACTGAAATAGTCTACCGCTAATTGATTCCGCTCTTTTTTTAAAGCGACCACCCCTAAGTTGGTAAGTGCTTGTATTTGTTCACTGTCTTGTTCTAAAACACGTTGAAACGCATGTTCTGCCTCATCAAGGGTATTGCTTTCCAGGTGTAAAATTCCTAAATAAAAATGGGCTTCAACATGGTCTGGATTTAAGGTAATTACGTTATTAAATTGGACTTTTGCTGCTTCTAATTGATTGTTTTGCAGCAAGAGTAAACCGAGATTAAAGTGCGCCGGACTAAAATCAGGCTCAGCATGAACCGCTTTAGTATAATGCTGCAGGGCTTTGTTGTAATTGTTTTGTAATGCATAAATAGTCGCTAAATTATTATGGGCTTGGGCATAATCAGGGCTTAATTCAATGGCTTGCAAATAATAGTCAATGGCTTTGTCCAGTTGATGTATTTTTTTGTAAGCATTAGCCAAATTATTCAGTACCGTGGAATCTTGAGGATTTATGGCATGGGCTTGTGATAAATAAAGAATCGCATTATGCATGTCTCCAGATTGGGCATAGGCTAGCCCTAAAAAAAGCAGGGTATTTAAATGCTGCGGATCTTTAGTCAGTATTTGCTCATAAATACAAATGGCTGAAGGTAATTTCCCCTCATGTTGTAGCTTATAGGCTTGTGCAAAGAGTCCTTCTATTTCTGCGTTCATGATTGATTCTGAATAAGTGTGCGCAATTGTTTTAATGCTTGTGCGCGATGACTAATATTATTTTTAAGTTTAGCAGGTAACTGGGCTGCTGTGCATTGGTACTCATTAATATAAAAGATGGGGTCATAGCCAAAACCGCCATCACCCAGTTTGCTATTATGGATTGTCCCTTTAAAAATACCGGTGGCAATCACGGGGGTAGGGTCTTTGGCATGCAATACGAAGGCAATGGCGCAATAAAAATAGGCTTGGCGTTGTTCGCCGTGTAAATGTGCCATATTTTTTAATAGCAAGTCGATATTTTCCTGGTCAGTAGCATTGCTACCTGCATAACGTGAGGAGTAAATACCAGGCGCTCCATTTAATGCAGGGACTACTAATCCGGAATCATCTGCAAGAGCTGGTTTTTGTGCATGAAAACTAGCATGGCGAGCTTTAATGAGAGCATTTTCTATAAAACTTAAGCCATCTTCGATGGCATCACTTATCCCTAAACTTGTTTGTGATATACATTGAATCGGGGCTAAAAGCGCGTTTAATTCGTTAATTTTCCCCTGGTTGCTAGTGGCCAGAACCAGTTCGTTCATTGAAGTGCTCATGATTATTAAATTTGAAGGTATCTGATTTTATTGCGAGTTTAACCTGTTCACTAGCAAAGCGGAACTGAATTTTTTTGTAGTTAGGTATATAATGGAGAAGACAGGACCCTTCAGGGATCATTAATGCGTTTTCTCATTTTAATACTAGGATGTTTTCTTATGAACACTACAACATCAGCGGATACACCTAATCTTCATGATAATGCTTATGATTACTCGTTTCATACACTGGTTGGTGACAAAGATTTACCTTTAGATATGTTTCGAGGTAAGGTGGTAATGGTAGTGAATACGGCTTCTAAATGTGGTTTTACGCCACAGTATGCTCGCTTAGAAAAGCTTTATGAAGATTACAAAGATAAAGGCTTTGTAATCTTGGGCGTACCTTCTAATGATTTTGGTAGCCAAGAGCCAGGCGCTGCGGAAGAAATCGCTAATTTTTGCCAGGTTAATTATGGGGTGTCGTTCCCAATGGCTGCTAAAGAGGTTGTTTCAGGCAAACAGGCGCATCCATTTTATTTGTGGGCTAAACAAAAATTGGGTTTTGGAACCGCACCTAAATGGAACTTTCATAAATATGTAATTAATCGTAAAGGCGAACTGGTTGATTATTTTTATTCAACTACCTCTCCTGATGCCCCACGGCTGATTAAGGTGGTGGAAAAGGCGCTTAAGGAAGAGGCATAGACTCAGCGCGATTTAACTGTAGCCCGTACTACGCTATGCTCATACGGGCTACGACTTCTGAGAGCAACTAATCTCAACCGTCATTTTCGATGATGAAACTTCTCATTTTATACACAATTTTGTGTATAAAAATTAAACTTTGTATCTAGCTTTGTTACAGGCTTTGCGCTAAAATAAGGTTTTAATTCGTAGTGCCTAAAAATGCCCATTTCTCATCTATTATTAGCGCTGGTTGTCGTTCTCGTCTGGGGTGTAAATTTCCTCTTTGTAAGCATAGGCCTTACCGAGATCTCTCCTTTATTGCTTTGCGCTTTACGGTTCCTCGTAGCTAGTGTTCCTGCCATATTTTTCGTTAAGTTTCCCAAGAAATCCTTCAAAATGGTGGCTTTATATGGTTTGGTGATGTTTGCATTGCAATTTTCGCTTCTCTTTATTGGTATGAGTTTTGGTATGCCTGCAGGGATTGCTTCAATCCTTATCCAGGTACAAGTATTCTTTAGCATGTTTTTTGCGGTAATTCTTTTAGGAGAGCAACCCAATATCGGACAGATCGTGGGGGCTTTGGTATCGTTTTCCGGTATCGCTTTAGTCGCCACGCACTTTGACCATGATATTTCTGTAGCCGGCTTTGTCTTTATTTTGGCTGCTGCAGCGACTTGGGGTATTGGCAATTTAATTACCAAACAAATTAAGGGTGAGCACGTTAATATGATCGCACTTATTGTTTGGGGCAGCTTTGTTGCTTGTATTCCAATGTTTTTAATTTCTTTAATGGTTGAGGGAGTCAACAATTTAACTTCTACCTTTACTCACTTAACCTGGAAAGGTGCGGGAGCCGTGCTTTATATCGTTTTTGCTTCAACCTGGGTTGGTTATGGCTTGTGGAATTGGTTAATGGCTCGTTACCCTGTAGGGATGGTGGCCCCATTTACTTTACTAGTTCCCGTAGTCGCCATGGTAAGCTCGGTGTTCTTTTTAGGTGAACCATTTTATATGTGGAAATTGGTGGCTGGATTATTGGTGATTAGTGGCTTATGCATCAATATTTTAGGCTCTCGATTTTTTGCAGTAAAACCCCGGCTCAATGTGGATGCGGAAGCGGCCTGATTTTCTTATTGAGATGCGTTATCATAGTTTTTTCTCAGAAAATAGGTGTTGGCGGTGAGCGAGATAAAAAGCATTAGGCTATGCGCCGATGACTTTGGATTAAATCCTGGTGTATCCCAAGGAATTTTAAAATTAGTGCGGATGGGTCGGTTATCCGCGGTAAGTTGTATGGTGAACATGCCCTCATTCCCTATCTATGCCCAACAACTATTGGATTTACAAGGACAGGTGCAGATTGGTTTGCATTTTAACTTAACCGAAGGCAACTTCTTATCCATACCTAACCGCCCTTGTTTTTCACTCAATGAATTACTCATTAAAAGCCATTTAGCATCCATTAAATTATCCTTCATTTCCCAAGAGTTTAAGCTGCAGCTGGCGCAATTTGTACAGGTGATGGGGAGACTCCCTGATTTTGTAGATGGCCATCAACATGTGCATCAATTTCCACGGATACGCCAAGTGATAGTTGACCTTTATGATGAACAATTAAGGCAGCATGGAACTTGTATTCGTTCTACTTATCCTTCTGTTGATGTGAAGCGACATCGATTGAAAGCAAAAATTTTGGCATTCACTGGGGGCAGAGCTTTGCGCGCGACTTTAGCTAAGGCAGAGATCCCGCACAATGCATTTTTTTCTGGTATCTATGATTTTGCCGCACACACTGATTATCGGAGTTTATTTCGTAGTTGGTTGCACTCTATATCGGGGCCTACTTTAATCATGTGCCATCCAGGTGAGCACTGGAATGAACCTGATGTCATCGCCGCTACTCGCAGCACTGAAATGAATTATTTTTCCAGTAATGAGTTTTTACACGATTGTGAGGAATATGGGGTGACCATAAGTGTACTATAATTTGAATCTTAAGTTCGTTATGCTAGCAGCAGAATAACTAACGCCCATTATAAGGATATAAATTATGAATACTGACGCATCTATTCTATTTACTCCCTTTGATTTAAGGGGACATCAATTAAAAAATCGTCTGGTTATGGCGCCTTTAACACGTAATCGTGCTCTGCATGAGATTGATGCTCCGCATGCATTAAACGCAGAATATTATGCACAACGCGCTTCAGCAGGACTTATTATTTCCGAAGCAACCCAGATTTCACCAACAGCTAAAGGCTATGCTTGGACCCCGGGTATTTATTCTCCCAAACAAATTGCCGGATGGAAATTGGTCACCGAGGCAGTGCATGAGCAAGGCGGAACTATTTATGCCCAATTATGGCATGTAGGGCGAATTTCTCATCCTAGTTTACAACCAGGTGGGGGGGAGCCTGTGGCTCCTTCAGCATTAACGCCTGTAGGGCAAAAAACCTTCATAGAAACCGGTATGTTTACTGAAATTGGACAGCCAAGAGCATTGAAATTAGATGAGCTCCCTCAAATTATTGAGGATTACCGCAAAGCAGCGCGCAACGCCATGGAGGCTGGATTTGATGGGGTCGAGGTTCATGGTGCAAATGGTTATCTACTCCAGCAATTTTTATCGGATGGGGCCAATCATCGCACGGACAATTATGGTGGCTCTGTTGCGAATCGCTTACGTTTTCCATTAGAAGTGATGGAGGCTGTAGCTGGTGAAGTTGGCGGTCAGCGCACTGCAATTCGTTTATCACCTGTCGGCTCTATGAATGGAATTACCGAAACCTCACCTAAGTCAGTTTATTTCCCATTAGTGCGCGAATTAAATCGCTTAAATTTAGCGTATATTCATGTCATTGAAGGAACAACAGGAGTTTCTCGTGACTTTCTAGGGTTCGATTTTCATGCTTTACGAGATGAGTTTCATGGGCCTTGGATGGTGAATAATGGCTATACACGCGAATTAGCTATTGAGGCTATTGATTCAGGTTATGCTGATTTGGTTGCCTTTGGTAAAGATTTTATTGCAAATCCTGATTTAGTGGAGCGTTTTCGTCTCAATGCGCCCCTTAATCAAGGGGATCGCGCCACTTTTTATGGCGGTGATGAAAAAGGGTATATTGATTATCCGACCTTAGGATAATTATTGTTTCTATGCTCCAAAAACTAAGGATTTTTAATGAGAATATTATTTTTCATGCTTCTTTTTGCTCCCTTAATTGCTGTTGGGAATGAAGCACCTAATGAAAAAACCTTATCTCGATTGCAAAAATTATGCCGCGAGGATACGACTCCTGAGCTGCGTAAGCTGTATTGTCAATTAGCGAAAGATTACCGTAGAGAGAAAAAGCGCATGGATTCTGTTGCTGAAAAGGATAAGACAAAAGAAATAGAAAAGGCCAAGGTTAAGGAAAAGGCTTAAGTTTTTGTAGGATTATATTTATAAATTGTAGGTTGGGCCCATGGTCCAACAAGCTTTCACGCACCGCAAAACTTAATCTTGGCCATGAGCCCAACCTCCATATCATTCATTACAGGCCTTATTTAGATTTAGGCCTGCTTAAAACTTGATTAATCACTCCCTTTGTCAAGAGCGTAAGTTCCCGTAAAGTTAAGAGTTACAATTCCAAGTTGTCTACTGGAGCCACTAGTGCTAGTAGTACTTGAATTATTATTACTAGGATTGAATGCTGAGGTATAACGGATATCCATACCTATGGTTGCAAAATCATCCAAATAAGAACCAATTCCTATAATTCCTTGAGCAGCAAAACCGTTATTTGAGGTGCTTACCGTTGTAGAAAAAGTACTGCCTAATGCATTGTATTGATTACTTGCAAAATTAGCTTTGTTTTTGATGATTGCGCCACCTAGACCAACGCCAATATAGGGAAACATCTTGGTATTGGGATCACTGGAAAGAAAATCATAAAATACGTTAAACATTCCATAAATACCGGTGGTATTTCCATTAAAACCTAATCCAATACCCTGGTCATTGCTTATTTCTGCAGGACAGGTTCCCTCGGGGCCCATAACATTCGGACTAATTAGGGTACAAGAGCCAACTTTTAATTCTCCATAATTATTGATATTAAAAAGGAATTGTCCTTCCAATCGTACCGTATTTATTCTATATCCCAGGGAAAAGCCGGCGCCGCCACCAATAGGGCTAAGCGTAACAGGACTTGTGTTCGCAAGTGAGAATTGATTATTACCAATATTAAAAGTAACGTTGGGATTGGAAATCGTTCGGCTTATTTCACCAAAGAGACCTAAATAAATGCCTTGAACGGGGTCCAAACTAAATGCCTTAGAGCTCATAGTTAGCCCTAATATAAATCCAAATTTAATGAAGTGTTTCATTAGAAAATCCTAATCAATCCTGACAATAATAATTCCTTCAACCTACGGACTTTTTAAGTGGCAAAGGAATGCTATTTTTTACTTATAAGGCAATGGCCGTGAAGGTGAGGCTATACGAAACTTTATTTAGATGCAAGCTTTTAATTTTATGGATATCTTTTTATTTTGTATGTAAAACCAGTGAGATATTTTGCATTATTTTTTATACTAATTAGTGAGTACAGAATATAGGGTATAGACCTGCAATGAAGAGGAAGAGACATTTTGATTGATATTTTATGGATTTCTATGGGGGCAGTTATTGGCGCTAATTTGCGTTATTTTGTGAATCGTTTTTCGCTACGTTATTTGTCTTCAGATGTTCCTTATGGAACATTTATTGTTAATCTCACCGGAAGTTTTATCTTAGGTTTTTTCCTTGCTTGGAGCTTGGGGCGCGTCGAGCTTGATCCTAAGTGGCGTGCGTTTGTTGCCGTTGGATTCTGTGGTGCTTATACCACCTTTTCAAGCTTTAGTTATGAAACTTATGCTTTAATCGAGCAGGGGGATTATGCCCTTGCTGCTATGAATTTTATCTGTAATAATCTTTTTTGCCTCATTGCCGTGATTGCGGGAGTTGCCCTTGCCCGGGTAATTTAGATGCCGAGTTAAAAAAATAGAGATTAACATAAGGATGCGTCTATGAATTGTATGAAAGTTTCTATCTATATTAATGAATCTGATAAATGGAACCATCGTCCTTTGCATTTAGAACTCATGTCAATGCTGGATGAAGAGGGAATTGCCGGTGGAACCGTATTACGTGCCATTGCAGGTTTTACTTATAGAGAGCCGGTTGAAACGGCCTCATTCGTTGATATAGGTGCTAATTTACCTCTGGTTGTGCAATTTTTGGATACTGAGGAGCGGATCGAGTCGATCTTACCTAGGGTCAAGGAAATGTCTGGAACTCGTTTGATTATTCGTGAGCCTGTAGAGGTCGTGAATGGGATGTTAGCGACAGGCCCAATATCTTGAGAGCAAAAAGCTGTAAACGGAAACTAAAAATAAAACTAAGCCAAGAGCAAAGAGGTAATTTAAATGAGTGTAGCGTAACACTAGAAAATAAAGCCCTTCATTAATTGTGCCCGCGGAAGCCGCTACCAGAAAAAAATGAGGTAAGCTCAATACCTTTTGATCATGCAGTTGCGAAAAAGTAAGGTATTTGTGACCAAAGAAACTGACGTTAAATGCAGTAAAAAAGGCAAAAATATTAGCTATTAGTGCGTGTACATGGGCAAAATTCACTAATAAAAAAACAATACTAAGATGTGTGGCTGCCGCTGTAGCCCCAATTCCTGCGTAATAAACCAGTCGGTGTTTTAGCTTAAGTTGTGCATTCATCAAAACTGGCTTCCTCATCAATAATATAATGCGGTCGGTGTTTTACTTCATCAAAGACGCGCCCTATATATTCGCCGACCACACCTAAAGCAAAAAGCTGTAAACCACCAAAAAAGGTAATTGCGGTAACTATAGTTGCCCAACCTGGCGTTTTAATGCCAAAAATTAAGGTGCTTATGATAATCCAAGCAGCATACAGTATCGCTAAGGTAGCTACTCCAATACCACCAAGTGCAATCAGACGCAATGGGAAGGCAGTAAATGAGGTAATTCCAGTAATCGCTAAATCGATTAAGGAATAAAAGTTCCATTGAGAAGAACCGGCTTTTCGTGGTTGAACCTCAAAAGGAACTGCTACTTGTTTAAAACCTACCCAACTGTACAAGCCTTTCATAAAACGATTTCGTTCGGGAAGTTTTTGCAATCCATTGACTATTTTACGATCTAACAGACGAAAATCTCCAGCATTAGCTGGAATATTAACGCGATTGATTCTGGAGGTGAATTGATAAAAGGTTTTTGCGCAAGTACGTTTTAGCCAGGATTCATCCTCTCGATTTTGGCGTACTGCATAAACCATGTCATAACCTTCTTCCCATTTGGCAATAAATTCACTTAACAATTCGAGCGGATGTTGAAAGTCACCATCCATTAAAATTACGGCATCTCCACGGGCATGATCTAATCCTGCACTAATCGCTTTTTCCTTGCCAAAGTTACGACTAAAACGTAGGTAGCGAAAAGAGTATTGGCCTCTTAATTGTTGGATGATTGCTTGAGTATTATCTTGACTTCCATCATCAACAAGCACTATTTCATAGGAATAAGCAAGTTGCTTGAGGGTTGTGTCCAATGCAGCAATAAACTCCGCAATAATGGTTTCTTCATTATAAACCGGGACAACACAAGAGATTTGTTTGGTTTGAATTAGTGAATTGAGCATGGCGTTGAGTGATTTCTAAACTTCTTATTTACTTGGGAGGCTATTTTAACCTGAATCTGTTGTTCTCGTAAGTAAATTTGTAATTTTACTCTGTAATTTATTCATTAGGTCAAAAAAAGAAAAATAAGGTATATTAATGAGCATGTTTTTGCTATAAAATAGTGCCAATTTGAGATTCGGTATACCAACGATGCCTTTTATTGATCTAAGTTTATTGGTTGGACAACAACCCCCCCCTTTTTTACTGGATAAAAATGCAGCTAAATTTTTGCATGAATGCAAACAGCCTAAGTTAGTTGCCCCAGCGTCCATCCCTGTAAAAACTGCGAAAGATGAGTTTGTATTTAGCCATCAATTGATTAAATCAGGTGAGAATCAATGGCATATTCTGGAGGCAGAACCTATAGGAAAAGGGGAGTTTGGGGTAGCTTATAAGTCACGATTTAAAATTACGATAAAGAAAGCCATAGAGACCTATCAGGCTGAGGTATCTGTAACAAATGAAGTAGTGAAGATACAACGCGTTGGGGAGCGCACGATTACCCATCAGGATTTAGTGAAAAGCATTGCGCAGGAAGCTCAATATCAAAGACAGCAGCACGTACATGTGAGTTCTGTTATCGATACTAAAAGCGAAGTTATAACGGTGATGGAGGATTGTGGCACTAGTCTTGATAAGCTATTTCCTTTTAAACGTGGAGATAGTCTTTTTCCATTCATGAAGCGTGTGGAAATTGCATTACATATTGCCAATGAAATGTTATCACTGCAGCAACGTGGAATAATACATTGTGATCTTAAGCCGGCTAATATTTGTTATAAAGAAATTCCTGAAAACCCCGAACGCGGGATTCTTCCGGGCCAGTTTCGGATTATTTTTATTGATTTTGGCTTGGCAAGAAAAACCGAGCAACATTCTAATATGGTGGTTGGTTCTCTAGGCTATATGGCTCCTGAGGTATTTCATGGAGCAGGCAGTAGTTATGAATCGGATATCTATTCTTTGGCGGGAATTTTTATCGAGCTTTTTGGCTGTAAAAATGTACTTTTTTATAAAACAGGATACTCTGTGGACGAGCTCCTTGTTAATGCACCCTTTAGTTTGGATGGTCTATTTACTGAATATGATGTTTCGGAGGTTGATTCCTTTTTATTAGACGATATCAAAACCCTATTTAAGCGGATGCAAGAAAAACCGCCGGAGCTGCGTCCGAACATTAACGTAGTTAATAAGTTTTTCAATTTATTGCAAGCCAGGATGGCGGCGTATAATAAGTTTTGTGCTGATTGGGATTTAATGACTGAAGAATTTAAACAGCTAGAGACTCACTATTTAGCGTTGCATTTTTTAAAAGAAAGGAATAGGTTAGAGCGTTACAAGTCAAATAGATTTGATCTTGCTGAGACCAGAAGTAATCCATTTAATCAGGCTATCGTGCGCTCGAAAGAGGTAATTTACCAGTTACTTTCTACGCTGCCTAAGAAGCCTAAATCTCACTATGAATTGGCCACGCAATTGATCAGTGAAAATCGCCTCGCTGATTTTGACGGGGAAGACAGCCCTTATCCTCTATTAGGTGATGTGATTGCAAGATTACGTGCAGAAAACCTAAAGTTGGGGAGAGTTTTAGGTTGTTTTAATCAGCATGTGCAGATCCTGGGTGATGAAAACAGATTTCGCGGAAGTAATAGTTCGGGTATTTCACATATTTTTACAATTTTAAATTCCAATAAGTCACCTATAGAAAAATTATGTGCACTAAAAGAGTTTGGTCGTCAAAAAACTGAAAATAGCTGGTCAAATTATTATAGTCGGTCGTGCTTTTTTGGTAAGGGGCGCCATAAAAATGTGGAGGAACTGTATCAAAAGTTGAATGGATTGAGATTGGCCCAAGATTTACGCCAAGATGCGTATATAGAAGGACAACAGTTTGAAGATCTCAATCAATTTATTAACGAGAATACATTTACGCATTCTTGATTGGAATTCCCCTAAACGACATCCCCAACGTAGTGGGAGCAGCAATGCCCACATTGAGCCAAATGCGAGATTTCTTACTACGTTTTGGGATAAAGAGGTTTTTCGCTGTACACCTCAAAATCCATACCCATAAGGATTACGTTTTTTCCCATGCGCTCTTTTTTCAAAATGCTGATAATCTTGTAAATCAAACCAATCCCCAGCCCAATCCCAACCGTGTTTGACAAAAGTTTGATACACAATATCGTCTTTAACAATTTGCCCGGGGATGGATTCGGTACGCCCCGCATATATTGCTCCTTCCGGAGGTAATACAAGATTACCGTTGACGTAGGGATTTATTAACGGGTTAATATCAATGGCGCGTCCATAACTATGCTGTGAGTATTCTCCCACGCGTCCAGTAACGCCACGGCAATTAAAAGCAGAAGTATTATTAGCCGCCATGGATGCTGCATCATCTCCATAAAAAGTATCCATAAGCTCCATACTTTGGATGGGGAAGTGATGCAGGTAAAGCTCTTTAAAAATCGCAACGACCTCATCGGCGAGTTCTTGATTGACTATGAGTTTTCCCGTATGAGTTTTATTATCAAACCCCCAATAGCTGAGTTGGATGTAAGCTAATTGCTCTAGTGGCACAGGACAGCCTTCATGCCAAGTATAGTTCTGCATTTGCGTTGCAATTGTAGGCGGAATGGAACTTATTTCACTATGAAACATAGGACTTTTCTCGGCCGTTGCAAAAGCAAGTGATGAAACGATCATGGCTATAATTGGGAGATAATGTATTTTCATGCTTAACCAGCAAGCCAATTAAAACAAGGGGATATAAAAAGTATAGTCTAACTTTCTTGCTTTCAATTTATGGGTAATGCAAAGCGAAAAACCGTTCCTTTGCTTGGAATATTTTCTACCCAAATAGTCCCTTGATGTGCTGAAATTATTTTCTCACAGATGGATAAGCCCAATCCTAAACCATGCTCCTCAAGAGCCTCTTTACTGCGGTAGAATTTTTTAAATAATTCGGCTCGTTCTTCAGCATCAATTTCCAGCCCAATGTCTTCAATACTCACAATAAGATTAATTGTGGTAATTTGTGCCGAAAGGCGGATTTGGGATTTGGGAGCCGAAAATTTAATGGCATTATCGAGCAAGTGCATGAGTACTTCTTGGATGTATCGCGGATCCACATTAATTAAGGGCATATGCTCGGGAAGTGTTAATTTTATGGGTCTTTGTTCAAAGAGTTCACTGGAGATTTTCAGCGCTGCATGGATAATTTCTTCTAAAGAACAGGGCGTCTTTTTCAGACTGATTCCCTCAGTTTCAAGACAAATCATTTGATAAAGATTATTGTTTAAGTGATTTAATTTATTTATCTCGTGATCGATGTTGCTTTCGATAAGACTAAGATTGGCCTTATGATTGCTTTTTAAACTGTTTATGGCATTAATCACGCTTTTCAAGGGAAAACTTAAATCATGATAAATTGAGGTTAGTAATGAGGTTCGAGCGCGGTCTCTTTCTATTTCCAGCTCTTTTCTGCGGTTTTTTTCATGCAATAGATCAATTTCTAAAGCTAGGGACATTTGATTCACATAAGAATCGAGCAATCCACGCTGTTCAGGAGTAAGCAATTGTTGGTCTCTAGATTGCACTCTTAATACGCCAATGACTCCAGAGGCGCTGGCTAAGGGCAAATAAAGAGCGCTAGATAAGGAGAGGGTATCAGTACCAATTCCTGCAGGCTGCCCCATATCAAAGACCCATTGGGCAATACTTTGCTCTTTGGCATCCAGCCTCATTAATGAGGGAAAACTGACTTGAACTGTAAGGTGATTTTTTTTAGGCATTAAGGCCATGACCTCACTGTCAAAGGTATGTGCAATATACTCGACCCCAAAACTTAATAGCTTATTAATGCTACGTGAACGGATAAGTTGGCGACTGAAAGCATATAAAGCTGTGGTTTGATGCTGGGTAAAGCGTGAGGATTCGTCCTGGTGACGAATGAGGATAGTTAAATAGCTAATAGTCTGTGAAACCAGCAGCATAATGACAAAGGTAATTAAAAATTGGATGTCGCTGATTGCAAAACTATATCGTGGTGAAACGAAAAAATAGTCGCAAGCAATAACGCTTAATAATGAAGCAAATAGTGCTGGTCCCCTACGCCCACATAAAGAGATAAGGGTAACTCCCAACAAATAAACCATAATAAGATTCACCGTGTTGAGAAATGGTTCTAAAGCAAAATTGAATAAGGTCATCAGAGGTAGAACCATAAGGACTAATCCATAAATTTTCCACGGATAGGTTCGCGGTGGCGCTTTTGCTTTCTTTTGTGGTGATTTGCTCCTACGCCCAGTAATGATGTATACATCAATATCACCACTTTGACGAACAATTTCATCAGTCAAATTTCTATAGAACCAATCACGAAGCCGGGTTCGAATATGTTTCCAAATCATAATTTGCGTAATGTTTTGTTCATGCGCAAAACGTAATACTTCTTTGACAATATCAAACCCGGATAGTACGTGAGTTTGTGCCCCTAATAGTTCGGCCAAACGTAAATTTTTAATTGCCTGGCTGCGGGCACCAATATTTTTTTGCGGAACATCAATATAAACGGCTACCCATTCTGCTTGGAGGTGCGTAGCTAGTTTTTTGGCCGCGCGAATTAGTTTCATGGTTTCCGGATTCGGGCCGACGCAAACCAGTATTTTATCTTTTACTGGCCAAATCTCTTTAACACCCTCCCCATGTCGATACCATAAGACATCAGAGCCTACTCGTTCGGCCGTAACACGTAATGCTAATTCACGTAAGGCAATTAAATTACCTTTACGGAAAAAATGTTCTCGAGCAAATTCTGCTTGTTTCGGGATGTATATTTTTCCTTCTTGTAATCTCTTTAATAAGTCTTCAGGAGGTAAATCAATGAGCTCAATGGTGTCGGCACGTTCAATCATTGAGTTGGGAACGGTCTCGATAATTGGGGCATGAATAATTTGCGCTACATCATCTTTTAAACTTTCGATGTGCTGTATATTTAAGGTGGTATATACATCAATTCCGCGCTCTAAAAGCTCTTTAATGTCTTGCCATCGTTTGGTATGCCGTAAACCAGGGGTATTCGTGTGGGCTAGCTCGTCGACCAAAATTAATCCCGGATGGCGTTGAAGTGCGGCATCAAGATCAAATTCATAGTAGGTTTTCTCGCGATAAGCCACTGGCTTGCGGGGAATAATCTCAAAGTTATTAAGAAAACTATCTATTTCTACACGTCCATGGGATTCAGCAATACCAATAACGACATCAAGTCCTTGTTGTTGCTTCTCATAGGCATCATGGAGCATTTCATGGGTTTTACCAACACCAGGAGAGGCACCTAAATAAATTTTGAGTTTTCCATGATGTTCTTGACGTTCTTCTTCCGCGATTCGTTGTAGTAAGTGGTCCGGGTTAGGGCGATTTTGGGGCATTTCTGCTCCTTAAATTATCCAAGGCAAGATTTAACTCCAAAACATTAACACGCGGTTCACCTAATATTTGCCATGTTCGCCGTTTACGGTATTTTTCCACTAATTGATAAATATCCGCTTCGGGAAGCTTGCGTATTTTGGCAATTCGTGGCACTTGGTAATTGGCAGCAAAGGGGCTAATCTCGGGGTCAAGACCACTACCTGATGCGGTAACTAAATCGATAGGTACTGCTTGTTCATTTTGTGGATCCGCTTGCTTTAAGTGCATCATCCTTTCTTTTACTATAGACAAAAAATCAGGATTTGAAGGCCCGAGATTCGATCCTGAAGACGCGGCACCATTATAGGCATATGGCGTAGTTGCTGAAGGGCGACCCCAAAAATAGGCTCCATCTGAGAATGGTTGCCCAATTAATTGCGAGCCAACAAATTGATTATTTTGCTTTATTAAGCTGCCATTCGCTTTCCAGGGGAAAAAAATTTGCGCTAATCCCGTCACCGTGAGCGGATAAATAAAACCAGTTAAAATACTGAGTAAAATAAGCAATATCAATGCGGTTTTCATTTGATTTATTGCTTCTTTTAGCATGATTTGTCCTTAAATATTAGATTGGGCTTAGATGTATTGCTTTGAGTGCTGATAAAATTAAATCAATGAGTTTAATGCCAATAAAGGGAATAATTAAGCCTCCCAAACCATACACTAAAACATTATTGCGCAGCAGTTTGGCTGCTTCCACATGACGATATCTCACGCCACGCAAGGCTAGAGGAATAAGAAAAATAATAATGAGTGCATTGAAGATAACAGCAGATAATATAGCGCTTTCAGGAGTGCTCAGCCGCATAATATTTAAGTTGTTTAAAGTAGGGTATGTGCTGGCAAATGCGGCGGGTAAAATAGCAAAATATTTGGCAACATCGTTGGCAATACTAAAGGTAGTCAGTGAACCACGAGTCATTAACAGTTGCTTACCAATTTCCACGACTTCAATTAGCTTCGTGGGATTAGAATCCAAATCAATTAAGTTGCCTGCTTCTTTGGCTGCTTGAGTACCTGAGTTCATCGCTACTGCAACATCTGCTTGCGCTAAGGCGGGCGCATCATTTGTTCCATCTCCAGCCATAGCGACCAAATGGCCTTGTGCTTGCAATTGGCGAATTAGTTTTAGTTTTTCTTCAGGCTTAGCATTGGCTAAAAAGTCATCTATACCTGCTTCTGCAGCGATTGCGGCTGCGGTTAAGGGGTTATCTCCCGTGACCATAATGGTTTTAATACCCATACGGCGTAATTCGGCAAAGCGTTCACGAATACCTCCTTTGACTATATCTTTAAGATGAACTACTCCTAAAACTTTTTTATTTTCAAGGACGACTAAAGGAGTTCCACCCTGGCGGGAAACCTGCTCAACAATTTGATGAGCTGCCTCAGGGAAATGGCCATTAATTTCTTGCAGATATAATTCAATTGCTTGGGTCGCCCCTTTTCTAATTTGTCGCCCGGGTAAATTAGCGCCACTCATTCGGGTTTCTGCGGTAAAGGGGATAAAACTTGCTTTTAATTCGCTGATGTCACGACCACGCAAGCCATATTGTTCTTTAGCTAAGATAACAATACTACGTCCTTCTGGTGTTTCATCCGCAAGCGAAGACAATTGTGCGGCATCAGCCAGAGCCTCAATGGAGACATCTTCTAAAGGAATAAATTCAATCGCCTCTCGATTACCTAAGGTAACTGTCCCGGTTTTATCAAGTAGCAATACATCAACGTCTCCCGCCGCTTCTACGGCGCGGCCAGACATGGCAATGATATTTGCCTGAATCATGCGATCCATACCTGCGATACCAATAGCGGATAGTAAACCGCCTATAGTAGTTGGAGCCAAACAAATAAACAGGGCAACTAAGACGGTGATGCTGATCACTTTACCATTTCCTGCGCTACTTACACTGTAGAGGGAAAAAGGAAGAAGCGTGGCACAAACTAAAAGAAAAACAATCGTCAGGGCGGCAAGCAAAATAGTGAGTGCTAACTCATTAGGGGTTTTTTGACGCTGAGCTCCCTCCACCAGGGATATCATTTGATCTAAAAAAGTTTCTCCTGGATTGGATGTAATACGAATAATTAACCAGTCAGAGATTACCTGAGTTCCTCCGGTAACGGCGCTGCGGTCGCCGCCACTTTCACGAATTACAGGGGCACTTTCACCGGTAATGGCGCTCTCGTTGACAGACGCAATTCCTTGAATTACTTCGCCATCACTGGGAATAAAATCTCCTGTTTCTACCAAGACGATATCACCAGCACGTAAACATCCTGAGCGGACGTGGGTAATTGTGGCATCTTTTTTAGGTTTTGCTAATTTTTTTGCCTGAATTTCATGGCGTGCTCTTCTTAATGCTTCGGCTTGAGCCTTCCCTCTTCCTTCTGCCATACTTTCTGCAAAATTAGCAAAAATAAGGGTAAACCAAAGCCATAAAGTGATGGCAAAAATAAAACTAGTCGCTGCATCCCCCTGACCCCATAATGATTGAATAAATAAAGCGGTAGTTAATAATGAGGCAATATAAACTGTAAACATAATCGGATTACGGAGCTGGTATTGGGGGGTCAATTTTAAAAATGAAGCACGTATGGCGAGCTTTACAGTATCACCAGCCCAGAAAGATACACGATGCATTTTAAGATCCATATTGGCCCCACAAGGTTAGATGCTCCACAATAGGTCCTAGTGCTAAAGCAGGTAGAAATGAGAGTGCACCGACCAGAAAAATGATGCAAATAAGTAGGATAATAAACAGCGGGGTATGGGTAGCTAGAGTTCCGGTTGTTTGAGGAATTATCTTTTTTTGTGCTAGGGATCCAGCAAGGGCAATTGTAGGTATGGCAATCCAGTAGCGAGAAATTAGCATGATGACACTCCCAAGCAAATTATAGAACGGGCTATTGGCATTAAGCCCGGCAAAAGCGCTGCCATTATTGTTGCCAAGGGAGGTGAATGTATAAAGAATCTCCGTAAAACCATGCATTCCAGGGTTGGCAATAGCATTTAAACCACTTTGAGTTACTACAGCCCATGCGGTGGAAACAAGGACGCTAAGTGGCATGACTAAAACGGCAATGGATGCCATTTTCATTTCATAGGGTTCAATCTTTTTGCCTAGATATTCCGGCGTCCGGCCAACCATTAGGCCAGTCACAAAAACGGTAAGAATGACAAACATTAACATGCCATATAGACCAGAGCCGACGCCACCAAAAATTGCTTCATTTAAATGCATCATCCATAAGGGTATTAACCCACCTAGAGGTGTGTATGAGTCGAGCATTGAATTTACTGAACCATTAGAGGCCGCCGTAGTAGTCACGCTCCATAGGGCGGAGCTGGTGATTCCGAAACGAGTCTCTTTTCCTTCCATATTGCCACCAGGATAGCTTTGGGCTATGGCCGATGGACTAATATTCATAGAGGTTAAGATGGGATTTCCTTTTTGCTCTGCCATGATTCCGAATAATGCAAAGGGAATCAACACAATAAACATTGCCGTAAGGATAGCCCAACCTTGGCGTGTGTCGTGGACTATTTCGCCGAAGGTATAACAAAGAGCTGCAGGAATTAATAGAATCGCGAGCATTTCTAAAAAGTTGCTAAAAGGAGTGGGGTTTTCAAAGGGATGTGCTGAGTTGGTATTGAAAAAGCCACCGCCATTAGTACCTAATTGTTTAATAGCAACTTGTGAGGCAACCGGCCCCATAGGTATCACTTGCTCTGTTAAGGGTTTTGCTGTTGCCTGAAGAGCATTGATGGGGTGTCCTGACGTATCGATAAGTGGCTGTTGGTAACTGCTGGCTTGTACAAGGTGGATGGTTTGATTGGGTTTAACGTTTTGAATGACTCCTTGCGATACCAAGAGTAAAGCAAAGATAAAAGATAAGGGCAATAGAATGTAGAGGATGCTTCGCACCATATCAACCCAAAAATTACCCAGATTTGTGCTTTCATGTTGGGCAATGCCTCGACTTATAGCAACTAATATGGACATGCCTGTAGCTGCAGAAATAAAGTTTTGGGTGGTTAGCGCGAGCATTTGGGTAAAATAGCTCATAGTGCTTTCACCCGCGTAGGCTTGCCAATTAGTATTGGTGACAAAACTTACCGCGGTATTTAAGGCTAAATCTGGAGTGGGGGAGGGCAGGTGTTGGGGATTAAAAGGAAGATAAATTTGCAAACGTTGAATGAGATAAACCGCGAGCAAACCGAAGAGATTAAATATAAGCATCGAGGTTAGATAGCATTTCCAGTCCATTGCTTGATTGGTTTTAATGCGGCAGACTCGATATATGAATAGTTCAAATCGATTCCCAATGTGATTTAACCAGAAATGTTTTCCTTCATAGACTTTAGCCATGTACCAGCCTAATGGTTTTACCGTGGCTAATAGAACTAAAAGAAAAACTATGGTTTGCAATAAACCTATTAATGTCATCATAGAATCCTTTCTAAGAGCTTGTGTTTTATCTAATTAAAAAAACTCAGGTTTAAATAAAACAAACAACAGATAGACTAGTAAGCCAACAGCGATTATTCCCGCAACTAAATAGGTAATCATTGTTCACTCCGTGACAGTTTATCGTAGAAATTGATCAATCCCAGGCACAAAATAAAAAACAATATGGTCATGCTCATGAATAGTAAATCTTCCATAATGATCCTGTTATTTAAGTAATGACCTCTTTTTATTATCTCAAACAATAGCATATGAATGTGAATCTGACGATATTTTTGAAAATACTCTAAGGAAGAACTAAATTTTTTAGCAAAATGAATTTAATTATGCACTTTTATGTTTTAAGATTCCATCTTTAGTTTTTTTTGAGCAAAAAGATGAAAAAATACATAGATCAGTTACACCACGCCATGGAGAATGTTCGCCAAAGGCTTAAAACTGAGAACCTTGGCGCACGCAAAGCGCTGGCTGTCGTAGCGAAAAAGGAGACGCAGATTTTTGAGGAAGAACTTGGTGAGCGAATTGCTCATGGACAAAAAATAGAAGCTGCACGAATTCGCACTGCGCTGGCACAGAGAGATTCTGTCGATCCAATTCATAAGCAAAAAGCTGCCTTATTAAAGACAATAAACAACGTTGGACATTCCTTAACGAGAATATATTTTGATTTATTCGTCAGTAGCTTATCCTTAAAAGAAGGTTTTAATGGGTGCATGGAACATGCATCATTAATGTTTCTTATATTAAACAAAGAATTTTTGTTTGACCCTGACGTACTTATTGAAAGTATGGCGGTGCAGGATAAGATAAACCCAACAATAAACCATAATTTCTTAGTAATTAATCGATGTATCGGCGACTATCCTTTAACTGATATCGCCAGTTGGGGTGATGAATGTCTTGTTGTTGATACTTGGCTGGGTGTGATTGCGGTTCCTGTTGAAATGCCCCAGGGGTCTTCAGTTCATGCTTTTCTTCATGGTCAAGATTCGTGTACGATGGATGTGATATACACTAATCGATTGGGCATGGAACTTTGCGTATATAGTAAAGGCCATTTATTCCATCAGATTGAGCGTGATACCAAACGTCTCCTGCAGGCCGAATTTAAAAAAATCATAGATAAATACACTGGAACATTAGATTTACCATGGTTTAAGTTAACCTCTCCCGCCAGTACAACCACGGCAAGTTCCCATGCGCTGTCGAAGCATGGCTTATTTCCTTCTGCTCGCAGCGTGGATATGAATGAGCAGTTATGTTCGGAAATAAAACATCTTTGTACGGAAAAATATCAGAATGTGCTAGAGGTTATTCAATGTAGCCAATATGCTTTGGCATTGCGTAAAGTCAGTGCTATTGGTCATATAGAACTTGTGAGTATATTATTGCGTTACAAGGATGTATTAGGTTTTGATATTAATGAACCCTCAAAGAGTAATGGAAAGACTGCTTTAGACTGGGCCGTTGCTCATGGTAGTGCTGAAACTATAGCTTTAATTGAAAAGCATGGCGGAAAAAGTGGCTCTGTCGAAAATGACGTCCCAAGCCTGAGTAAAAGGGTTTAAATTCATTCTTAGCAGGAATGGTATGTGGTTCGTTTCGGCATCGCGAGGGATCGCTTTAGCGTCTAGTTTATTTTCCTTAAATTTATGTTATACCTTAATTAATAGACTATAAAAATTATCTAATATGTCTGTGCGACGAGGCCACCTATGAAAAGTCGTTATTGGTATTTGCTGGTTTTTATTTTTCCTCTTTCCGCAATTATTGGTTTTATGTTTGGTGGGATTGCCAGCTTTACCACCTTATTCTTTTTCAGCATGATACTTCCTACCGCCGAATTTTTTTGTGGAGAGGATTATGTAAACCCCTACGCGGTTGAAATCGATTCTCATACTTATTATAGGGCTATTTTGTATGGTGTCGTCATCTGCCAGGTTATTTTAACCTTTTTGGGAGCTTATGCTGCTAGCCATAGTCAGTACTTATTTGAGGTGATTGGCTATTCTGTTGCTGTGGGTATTAATGGAGGAATTGCCTTTTCTGCCGCACACGAATTAATTCATAAAAACAATCGCTGGGATAATTGGATGGGAAATATTGTATTAATTTGTACTGCTACCGGTCATGCGCCCATGGAACATGTGTTGGTTCATCATGGTCCTTTTATTACGGGAACACCCGCGGATCATGTGCATGCACCCCATGGGATGAATTTTTATACCTATTATTTAAAGTCGATGGTAGGGTTGCGTACCTCCGCGTTTACTGCAGAAAAGAAATTAATGCGGCGCAAAGGGTATTCAATATTCAGTTGGCATAATCGCTTAGTGACGTTAAATCTCTGCACGTTTTTATTGGCCCTACTCTTAACAAGTCTTTGGGGGCTTGCAGCACTTTTTTATTTCATTGGAGTGGTGCTCGTTAGTAGTATTGTTATTCTTGGCGCAGCCTATATTCAACATTATGGATTGGAGCGGTTTACGTTGCCGGATGGCAGCTATGAAAAGTTTACTGCCATGCATTGTTGGAATTCTAATTATATTTTAACCAACTATCTGTTGTTCCAGTTACCTCGCCATTCAATACACCATCTGCGCCCTGGTCGTGATTATGAGGTGAGTGTGGATAGTCCAGAAAATCCACAACTGCCTTATGGATATTTTGTATGTAGTTTGCTTATTTTCATTCCTGGGATATGGCGGAGGCTTATGGAGCAACCCGTTCAGGAAAACTTGGAGTTGCGGCGCAAGGCGCTATCATAGCCATTAGACTCAGGATTATATTCATAAACTGTAGGTTGGGCGATGGGCCCAACCTACAGTTTATAATTTTTTTTCCATTGCGCATGAGTCAGAGGATCAACCAAGGATAGATCAACATGATCTTCGGGATTGCGAATCCAATAAGCGTAATCTGCGGCAGCTAGGATATAACGATCACTGGTGCTATCACCATAAGCATAGAGAGTGCCATGTTCTTGATTACGTAGAAGCTCTTTTAAAGCCAGTAACTTTTTCTCTCCGACAAAGCTATGATTAGCTATGTTGCCTGTTAATAATCCTTCGTCAGTTACTTCAAGTTTGGTGGCAATCATGTCATGAATTTCGATTTGTTTGCCCCATGGCTTCATATACAGATCTAAAGAACGGGTAATAATGATATTGCGATGTCCTTGCTCTTTATGCCACACCAGTCGCTGCACAATTTTGTCATAAAGATGATGGGGCATGATTTCTTTAGAAAATTCATCGGCAATCTGAGTTAGTTCTTCCAGTTTTCGCCCTTTAAAGACTGAGCTGACCATTTTATTCAGCGCGTATTCATCACTGAGCCTTGATAAAAATAGTAAGCTCCAGAATGCGTTACGAAAAATAAATTGGCAATACCCTATATCTCCCAGTAAATAACGAAAAAATCTAAGGCCACAAACACCGTCGCTGAGTGTGCCGTCAAAATCAAAAACAGCTATAGGTTGTCGCATAAAATCCCCTAACTGTGTGGGAGCATAATAATAAGCCATACAATAATTGCATTCAGTATTGCCAGCATGACGGCGGCAGAACCAATATCTTTAGCTTTTTTGGTTAATTCATGCCAACTTAGATCAATACGGTTTAATGCAGTTTCCACGGCTGAATTGAGTAGTTCAACGATGGGAACGAATAAAAAGGAGCTAATTAAGGCAATTCGTTCCAATGCTGAATTCCCTATCCAGAAGGCTGCAGGCACAGCAATAAAACCTGTATAAATCTCTAAACGGAAAGCAAATTCCTCTTTGAATGCAACTTTTAATCCGTCTAAAGAATAAAATGTTGCTCTTTTTAGTTGCAATCCTACTTTTGCCAGAAACTTTAGCATTCAATGTACCTTTAAAAATAAACTTAATTTGACCTGGACTCTTAAGATATGTTTAATTTTGGCCCAGGCTCTTCTTTTTTTCAAATTATTAATTAATAGAAACTTGCCAATCATATTGATTGTTTGATCTATTTTTCCTTTTTTGATGCGAGGTGGTTTTTGACAAAATATTTATCATTTGCTAGTTTTTAATAAGATTAATAGAGCTATTAAACCGTGGTTGTATCTATTTATTGTTCTCCGAGGGACCGATGTATGAGCAGCCGTTACAGTAGTTTAGTGAGCTTATTAGAAGCAAAAGCGCAGTCACAACCTGATTTTCCTCTGTATACTTTTTTAGGCAGAAACACGGATGAAAACAGGATTCTAACGCTTGAGAGCTTGGCAGAACAAGCAAGAAAAATAGCGATCTTATTACAAAAGAGTACTCATCCAGGTGAACGCGTTATTATTATCTATCCTCCTGGGCTGGAATTAATTGCTGCCTTTTTTGGCTGTTTGTATGCAGGTATCATCGCGATTCCGGTTTATCCTCCCCATACTAAAGCTTTAGCGAACAAACTGCACCATATTATTCAAAATTCTGGGGCTAGAGTCGCTTTAACCACTGGTGAAATTTTACGTAAAATTAAAAAGTTAAGAATAGTAAAATTATTAAATAAAACACCAGTTCTTGGCAAAATGGTTAATTGTCTTGCTGGCCAATCTTTTGAACGGCATAGTCAATTGCTGGGTTGGGATTTTGAAAAAATGCATTTTCTGGTTACCGACTATTTATCTGATTATTCAGGGGATGGATGGGATAAGCCATTGATTACTGCGGATGCTCTTGCTTTTTTACAATATACTTCAGGGTCTACAGGAAAACCCAAAGGAGTCATGGTTAGTCATGGAAATTTATTGAATAACTTAGCGGGAATGCAGTTACGTAATCGCTCATCCAAAGACGATATTTGTGTTTCATGGCTGCCCCCGTATCATGACATGGGGCTTATTGCTGGAGTTTTGCAGCCTCTGTTTACAGGTTATCCAGTAAAGTTAATGGCACCGATGTCTTTTTTACAACGCCCAGTTGCTTGGTTAGAGGCAATATCCCACTTTAGAGGAACAATTACTGGAGCACCTAATTTTGCTTATGATTTGTGCATTGATAAGATTACGGAGAATGAAAAAAAACATCTGGACTTAAGCAGCTGGCGAATTGCTGCTACAGGCTCTGAACCGATTCGTTGTTCTACTATAGAACGGTTCATCAATGTTTTTGAAGACTGTGGCTTCCAGGCTGCTGCTTTCTATCCTTGTTATGGCTTGGCAGAGTCTACATTAATGGTCACTGCGGTAGATCGTAACGAAGGGGCTCGAAGTCAGTTAGTCGATAATAAGGCTTTAAGTTTAGGACAGGTGCGTTATTGTGATGCAAGCTATCCTTATGCACGTCGGTTGGTCAATTGTGGAAAGCCGGCTGATGATTTTCATGTCCTGATCGTTAATCCTGAGACCCTACAGGTATGTGCTGAGCGGAAAGTTGGAGAAATATGGGTAACAAGTAAAAGTGTCACTCAGGGGTATTGGCAATTGCCTAATGAATCAAAATATTGCTTTCATGCAAAAATTTCTGGTGATGAGCGAACTTTTCTGCGAACAGGTGATTTGGGTTATCTTGCAGAGGGAGCGTTGTATGTTACTGGGCGGCTTAAAGACATGATTATTATTCGCGGCTGTAATTATTATCCTCATGATTTGGAGGAGACGATTAATGGTTGTCATTCCAATGTACGCGTGAATTGTTGCGCCATCTTTTCTGTGGATGAGAATGAGCGGGAATATTTAGTCATCGTTCAGGAAATAACACAGCATGTAGAAGTTGAGGTAGCTAGAGAGATTATTAAAATAATCCGCAATAGAATTTTAAAAGAGCATGGGATTACTGCCGATATTGTGGTGCTTGCTGCACACAAAGCAGTTCCTAAAACAACCAGTGGTAAAATTCAGCGTTTATTATGTAAGAAAAATTATTTGGAAGGTTCATTAGAAATTTTCTATATTGATAGTATCCATGATTCAAGTTCTATATCTAAAATACTTCAATATGTGCGCTTTTGTGTACTGTGAGGGTTGGGGGACAATAGATTAATTCATCAAGGAGGGATGATGTGGGAGTTACGGCAAAAATTGACTCAAAAGCAAGAGATTCAGCAGGATTTGCTGCATCTCATTCATCGTCTCAACCCTACTAATTCCACATCTGAGTTCTTGAGTTTAGATTCATTAGCACAAATAGAGTTATTAACGGCAATTGAAAAAAAATTTGGTATTCGTTTAGCGGATCATGAAATTGCTGGGGCAAATACTTTGGATGATTTAGCGCAAACCATTACATCGAAGCAAAAACAATACAAACGTTTTAGTGCCCCATTAAGTGAGCGGATTGCAGATACACCAGCTTTTTTTAAATCATCACTCATGCGGAGCACCGTACATCGATACATGGCCGGATTTGTCCGTAATCGTTTTGGTATGGAGGTCCTTGGGCGTGAATTTATTCCTTCAGATGGTTCGTTTATTATCGCCGCAAATCATAGTAGTCATTTGGATAGCTTGGCATTGATGGCAGCGGCGGGAGGTACCTTTGATAATTATGCTTTATTAGCTGCCAAAGATTATTTTTATGAGCCTCCTTCGCCGACTCTTTTTTTATTGAAAAAGTTATTTAATTTAATTCCTTTTGATCGAAATCCTGAACCCTCGTCGATGTTAAATAATATCAATAGATGTCAAGCTGCGATTAAGGCAAATAAAAATTTAATTATTTTTCCTGAAGCTACGCGTTCTTTAGATGGTGACCTTCACGCGTTTAAAGGTGGCTGTGCGATGTTGGCTTGGGAATTACAAATTCCTATAATTCCTGCGTATATTAAAGGTGCTTATGAGTGTTTACCTAAAGGAAAAATGTGGCCTAGGAAGGGCAAAATTACTGTCAGCTTTGGTCTGCCAATCGTCATGAAAAATTATGTGTCCAGCGTATCTGAGCTAAACTATCAACTATATAAAATGATTACACAAGAGCTTGAACAACAGATTAAGCAGTTGGGGAGTGCGCTGTATGTTAAGGAGCAACCATGATGAGAGTCGCAGAATTAATTTCTATACCAAGTGATGAGTCTGAGGTTCGCTTTGAAAAAAAAGAACAGAATTTTGCTTTATTTGAGATGCAGGGTTTACGTCCAACTCAAGAGGATGCGGCGGTAGCCTATTGGTACACAGCAGACTCATTTAACTCATTAACCGCGCAAGATATTGGGCATCGTTTATGGACCAGTTATAAACTGATTAATCAACATTGTCTCAAACCTGGTTTTGGTGGCTCTACCGCATCGACCACCATTTATGATGGTGGAGGTAATTTAATTACAGCTACCTTAGGGGATTCGGTGGTTTTTGCCGTGGTCTATTTCCCTAATGGACATGTTGCTTCAGTTGTGCGGTTAAATAAGGTTATTCATCATCCTGATCTCGATCAAGAGCGGTTGACTCAAGTGCGAGGGCTTGTAAAAAATGGGCGTTTGTTGGGACGGTATGGTTCTTTGGCTTTATCAAGGGCACTGGGGGATTATGATTTTATCGAATCTGGGGTTTGTGATGAGGCGCATATTGATATAACACCAAGTGATTTTACCCATGCTCCTGGGATGAAGACGCAAATTATCACTACCTGCGATGGATTTACGGAGCCAGTCCCTGGACAAACGAAAGAAACTCAGGAGCAATGGTTTTGGCAGCAGTTACAGTCTATTGATAATCCTGGGTTACATTCGGAGGCTGAGTTGGCACGGTTGCTTGCTTACAAGGCATTCCATGCCGGCTCAAGGGATAATATTTCCATTTCGGTGCAAGTCTTAGCAAAAAATAAACCTTTTTTAGTGGGAATTTATGATGGACATGGGGGCGATTCAACCTCAACATATATTGCAAGCACCATTGGTAAGGTATTTGAACAACAATGCAGTTTGAGTTCAGAAAGCTATGCGGAGCACGAATTAAGCGTTGATCGAAACTGGCCTATCTTCTCTAGGGATAATTATTAGCATAGCGTAGTATGGAGATTGATTCTTCATAAATGTTTTAAGGTTTTTATGGATTTTATTTGTTTTTACCGTCTGACTAACTATAGTTAAAGGTAGGAAAACACTAGAAATTATAGGAGAGCTATTATGGATAATGCAAATCGTAGTGAGAAATCACATGTTTCTGAAGCTGCTAGTGAATTGCTAAATGAAGGAAAAAAATGGGCTAATGAGGTGTGTGAAGAGGGCATAAATCGTGCCTGCCAAGCAGAAGAGAGCCTTAAAGAATGCTCCGATCAATTATTGAAAAAAATACAAGAAAATCCATTAAGTTCCGTTTTAATTGCGGGCGGGATAGGTTTTTTATTATCTAAGATCTTGAGAAAATAATGGAAGCCTTAAAGCAGGTAGAGGAGCTTGTTTCTACACGAATTAATCTTGTAAAAACGATATTTTCAGTGATGCGTTTGGAGGCAAGGCTGGCGGGCCTTACTGTGTTTCCGCTGGTGCTGAATATCTGCCTGCTGCTCATTGTTTTAATGACTTTTTGGATAGGCATTTCATTATTACTTGGGTATGAGTTTTTCGTACTTTCTAATAATTTCTTACTCTCAGTGGTATTAGTCGTTCTATTTAATCTGGGGGTATTGCTGGCTTTAGCTAAGTACCTTACTTTTAATCTGAAAAATATGAGCTTTGAAAAAACTAGATCCTATTTTTCCCAAAATAAGAGTATGGATGATGAGCAATTCGAGGAAACAGTTACGAGCGCAAATAACCGCGATGGACAAGAAGGTACATCTGCAACGGGCATTGGTGGCGCAGAATAAGCGATATCTGGGATTACATCAGGTGAATTATACGGTGGTTTTGGTGGTTACGGTATTAATTCCTTGTTTGTGGTTAGGTTGGAAGCTCAGTGAAGAAAAATGGATTGATAGAATAACTGCGCAGCTTGCGGAATTACTTACCTTAACTTTCTTCACTTATTTTCGTAAGCAATTGATGGCATTATTGACACCGCAAAAGATAGACCCGTAAAACACGTGAGTAGGTCGGGCTTATGGCCCGACCTACATTTAGGGGCTTTTAAGCGTAATGAAACCCATTAGTAGGTACCAACTCTTCATCATTAGATGGCGTGGTGGTATGCATCGGAGTATGCGCTGTTTTAATACAAGCCTTATTATAGCCTGGCGAGTTCAATATATTTTTCTGACAACTTCCCGCAGTTCTTAGGGCAACCTCTGGGCATTTTTCCAGTAGTGACGCAAATCGGCGGTCCTTTTTCCCTTCACTTTCAATGCATAACTCACCAAACTCATGCCAAAGTCGCTCTATTACCTTGGTGTTAATTGCATCCCAGATAACATTTTCCCCTTTAAACTTAAGTAACTTCATTTGTTCAGCTATTGTACGGTACTCTTCTTCTGTGGCGGGCAATGAATAGGTTTTTGCCTCTTCCTCAATAATCGCGTTCATTTTATTAAGTACAAGTTCGCTATTAAATAGATTTTCGACAGCTTGTTCATAGGGTAAAAAATGTTGGGTCTTGGGCTCATAAATAAAAAACTCACCTTCTTCAATGTCATAATACCAGGCATGAATTTTTAGTTTGCCTGCTTGTAAACGTTCTTTAACTATATCCATAGTATGTAAGTGTTCTATTTGTAAGAGGATATTTTCCTCTGTAAGATATTTTAATTTTTGTGGTGAATCTTGCAATTCAGCATGCTTTTCATGTACCCGCTCCAGAGCGGGTCGAGCGTAAGCATCAAGGAACTCAGCAACGAGAGGTAAGTTTTCTGCAAGATTAGGATTTAATAAGCCCTTCATCGCACCGCAATCCGAATGTCCACAGACAATAATTTCAGTTACATTGAGTACTTTCAGAGCATATTCAGCGGTTGCCCTTTCTCCTGTTGGGTAAGGGACTTTGGGTGGGAAAATATTTCCTGCATTACGGATAACAAACAAATCTCCTGCATCTGCATTGGTTACGTAGGAGGGAACAATTCGGGAGTCAGAGCAGGTGATTAAGAACACATCTGGAGATTGTCCTTTGCTTAAGGAGTGAAATAAGTCACGCTGTTCAGGAAGGTCATAACTTTTAAAATGGCGAATTCCTTTGAGTAGCTTTATGGGCATATATTACTCCTGTTTTTATTCGTAGGCTAAGATTCTCCCCTAAGATAGATTAATTTCCGGCATTTTTGAACACTTATTAAATAAATAAGAACTTAAAATATGCAGCGGGTCGTACTGTTTTTTTAACTCAAGCCATTCAGAATAGCGTGCTCCATAATGATTTTGCCAATAGTCATCCGCTAGTGACTCTCCTAAATACCCCGATAGATAACGTTTTCCCCCTAAAGGTAAAAAAAGTGCATCTAAATATTTGATGGCCTCCACACAACTGGGGGTGAATACCGCAGGTAAGCCAGGATTGATAATCATAAAAGAGAATATATGCGGTTCTTCGGGAATCATTAAAAAGCCAGTTGCTTTACGGTTAACGATGGGGATTAAATGTACTAATGACGCATAGTGGATAGGTAGGGACTCTAAAATTTCTTCTAATTTATTTAACGGAAGCTTAGGGATAAAGCATTCATACCAAGGGTGTTGTAAATCCCATTGGCCACTCATTTTCATGACATTTAAGCGTGTGTCATGACGATGTAAATAAGAGTGAATGTCCTCGTCTTGAGTATGGAGAATTTTCCAAGGCTTCAAGGACAAACTATGAAAATCAGGTGCATGACGATCGTACTCAATCGAGACGTGCAAAGCATAAAGCCATTGCGCGAAGGGTGTTCGACCTGAGACGGTAAGCTTTGCTCCTTGTATGGCGGGAGTGCAAAAGGACTCAACATAATCCGCATAGTTTTGACATTGATGTAAATCATGCAGCCAGCTTTCTTTATCGTCATATGTTAAATAGAATGTTCGTACGGTTTTTTTGCATGATCTTAAGGCAATGCGAGCTCGGGTGATTACGCCAAAATGACCTTGACCTCCTAAACAGGCTTGCATTAACGGGGAATGCCTATCTACCTGTACTAATTCCCCATTGGCAAGGATAACCTCCAATTCGCGCACATGCGCAATTGCACTACCGTATTTAAATGATGATGCGCCTATTCCTCCTGCTGACAGCACCCCACCAATCGATAAGTTGCAGTTATAAGGGAGTACATAAGGAGTAAGACAGTGAGGTAATGAGCGCTGGAGTAAATCGGCCCAAGTGCAATTTGCTTCTACCCAAATGGAATGATGCTCGGGCTCCTGAACCTTATTAAAATGCTTCATATTGAGGATTAATCCTCCAGGAGCCGCTAGTGATTGCCCATTTTGGCTCATGCCATTGCCACGAATGGTGATTGGAAGTTGGTGTTCATGAGCATATTTAAGTAAGGACTGCAGCGCCTCGCGTGTTTGGGGCTCGCAGACTGCTACAGGTTGGGAGTGTACCATCCCACCGAAATCGCGGCCGAAAGGAACCAGCGCCTGCTCATTACTTAGAATGTTTTGCTCTGGTTTTTTTTCCCATTGCATTAGGTGTTGGGTGTTCCACTGGTTCGCAGTTTGCGGCATTTTTTAAGTTCCTTTTTTGGGCTAATTCCAGTTTACGGTTGCATGCAATTACTAATCCATCAAACATTTTAGTAAATGCATCATAACATCGATCAATCATTTGTAGGGCGTCACGTCTTACGTGGGTAGGAACTTTTCTGGAAAATAATTCGCGTTCCATTTCCGTTTCAAATAATGCATGTGCTTTTTCTACATCCAGATGAGTCTTGGAAAAATATTTCAAATGTTCTTCCTCACCTGTTTTTCTCACTTGATCGGCCACTTTTTCAAAGAACACGTGTCCTGACGATTCAAGGGTTAAGAGAAGGGCGATATTCACAATGTCATTTTTGGCATGGAATACTTCAGCAACAAGCGCATAAGCTGCATCACGAGTAGCGCGGGTCTCTCTACTGTAGAGCCAGCTAACCCCATTTTTATTACAGGCTTTATTAATACTGGTTGTTCCCATATATTTTTTATCTTGTAAGAACCAACGGTCATGGCCTGCATCCTCGTGCCGATGATGGCGTGCTATTTTTTTGAGATAGGGATCTGTAACTCGTTCTTCATTAATGCGCAAAATATCTTGGAATGTCATAGTCCAAAAAGTTAATTCTGGAACAAAATAACTTATTTCCTCGAGGCTATTTAACTGTTCTAAAAGATTAAAAAACGGATGTTTTTTAAATTCATTTTGTTTTGAATCAATATAATCTTGAATAAGTCGCATCATCTCTCCCTGTTTTTTATGTGCACTAACTCATGGTGTATGCTAAGTTCTTGTCCTTGATAAGTATGTCTATGCGTTCCCAATCAATAGCTTCAAGGTTGGTCACATTCTTGCAAATTTGATTTAAAAACTCAGTTTGTCTTACACCAATTTTTAGCGCTTCTGCATAAGGTGTATTAGTAAACATGACCAGTACGTGTTTGGAAACGTACTGTTGTGGGTAACGTTGCATGAGCAACAGTTCTAATTGTTTTTTTAAATTAAATTGAGGATCGCGGATATTGGTTTGAATTTCGTGGAAATTATCCATAGACATTTGTGCTACCGCATCTGTATTGGGCTTTCTGGAGTGATAAAAGGCGGGCATTACTTGAGTCCAATCATCTTGGTATTTATCGAGCAATGTGTCTAAAATACGACAATCTTCGAAAGCGCTATTCATACCTTGGCCGAAAAAAGGGACGACGCCATGCGCTGCATCACCAAGTAACAGGCAGTGATTTTGATAATGCCATGAGTCACATTGAATGGTGCTCATGTTACCTGTTGGGTGTTCGGTAAACTCATGCAGTAAATTGGGCATGACCTCATAGGCATCAGAAAACTCTTCTTTAAAAAAGGCATTAATTTTTAATTCATTATTTAATTCAGCGAAGCTATTTTTTCCTTCATGAGGTAAAAATAAGGAACCTGTAATGGAGTGATCGCGATTAGGATTACCTAATAATAAAAAGGCATTCCTAGGCCATAGGTGTAAATATTCATGTGCGAGTTCGTGTTGACCTGGAGCACCAATGGACAATTCTTTATATCCGTAGGATAAAAAGCTTCGCGTTGCTTTAATCAAGCCATGGGCACTTAATTGCTCTCGTACGCAAGAGTTAACTCCATCGGCGCCGATTAAGTATTGGTAGGGGAAACTTAAATGCTCTTCATGAAGGGTTTTAAAATACAAGACTTTCTTTTCAAGATCTAGATGAGATAATTTGCTATTAAAGCTAAATCGTACATTGGGATATTTTTCTGCTTCATTAAGTAACAGTTTATTTAATTCATTGCGTTCAACTGCATTAATGTATTCTTCATGATGGCGGCCAAAGGATTGGTATTTTATTTGTCCTTGAGCGTCATGAATTGCTCGAGCTCGCATGGGAACCATTAACTGTGCTACTTCCTGCATAATTCCGACACCGGCAAGACCTGTAATTCCGCGGCAAGATAAGGCAAGATTTATGGAGCGTCCATCATGATTTTGAGTTAATCTGAGATCGGGTCTTGCATCAAAAACATGGAGCTTGTATCCACGTTTTGCCAGGTAGAGTGTAAGTAGGGTTCCGGATAAACCAGCCCCAATAATGCTTATCTCCTTCATTCCTATCTCCCTGATACATGAACTCTATAGGTATGGGAGCAAGAATTGTGCCTGGTTGGTAGGAATTGCTTTGGGATTAAGCCATATTAAGAATGTTATCGAATTACCGGGGGCAAGCCACGGTAATTCGGTCTTCTATTATTGCTTACAAATAATCTCTTAGAACCTGCCCCAAATCTTCAGCCTTTTGAGGTGGAGAAAAGTAATATCCCTGAGCATAATCACAGCCATGCCTCATAATAAACTCCCGTTGCAATTCCGTTTCTACTCCTTCGGCCAAAACCTCTAGATTTAGACTATGGGATAAGTTAATAATTGCGCGGGCGATGGCCGCGTCACTTTCTTTATCTACTAATTCGGTAATAAATGAGCGGTCAATTTTTAATTTATCTACGGGAAATTGTTTTAGGTAGGCCAAACTTGAATAGCCTGTACCAAAATCATCAATGACCACTTTAATTCCCATATCTTTGAGTTCATACATTGCATCAACAGCATGTTTTATATTATCTACCAAGAGGCTTTCGGTAAGTTCTAACTCAAGAAATTTAGGTGATAAGCCTGCTTCGGCAAGAATTTTTCCAATCATTTCTGGCATCCCTGGCTGTCGTAATTGCCGGCCAGAAATATTTACCGCCATGGTTAAATGAGAGTAGCCTTGTTGATGCCAGCGAACGAGTTGCTTGCATGCTTCTTCCATTGCCCACAATCCAATTTCTAAGATCAAACCATTTTCTTCAGCAACGCCGATGAAATCATTGGGTAGGACCATTCCTAAAATGTGACTATTCCAACGTAATAAAGCTTCAAAGCCAATCAATTTATTTTCTGATAAATTGATTAATGGTTGATAGAGTAAATGAAATTCTTCTTTTTGCAGTGAATCACGTAAAGCATTGTTAATTTGCATGCGATTAACAATTTGCGTGTTCATTTCCTTGTCATAATTATGGTAGGTATTACGCCCATTGTCTTTGGCATGATACATTGATAGATCCGCGCTTTTCATCAACGATTCATAATCATTACCGTCCTTGGGGAAATAGCTAATGCCAATACTGCCGGTTATTTTGAGATTATGTTCGTCAATTGTAAAGGGCTTTGCTAAGGAGTTGAGTATCTTGTCGGCAATTTGATGCGCTTGCTGCTCTGTATGGATGTCTTGCAATAAAATAACAAATTCATCGCCTCCTAGACGGCTGACGGTATCAATATCGTTGGTTGCGAGAAGCAATCGATTTGATACAGCCTGCAAGAGTCGGTCGCCCATGCTATGGCCTAAGGTATCGTTGGTTAATTTGAAATGATCCAAATCTAAGAATAAAAAGGCTAACATGGCCCCTTTCTTTTTCGCCTGTAAAATTGCTTGATCAACACGGTCGATTAAGAGAACTCGATTCGGTAATTCGGTGAGGAAGTCATGTGTTGCTTGCTTGATTAGCTGCTCTTCCATCTTACGACGTTCTGTAACATCATTGATAAGACAGATATAATGTTTCACTTTGTCAAAGGAATCTCGCACTGGTGCTACACTGATTTCACACCAAAAAATTTCACCATTTTGTTGATAACTTTCAAGTTCAACCGTTTCTTCGCGTAATTCTTTTATTGCTAAGATGATGCGCTTGTGGTTCACATGCTGAGTTTTATTCGCATGCAAGAACGTAAGATCTTGGCCCAAAAGCTGCTCTTCGGAATAGCCTGTGATACGCTCAATAGCTTTATTAACATAGATAATAGGGAGATTAGGCTTACTAATATCGAGGATGGCCACGCCATGGGTACTTGCTTCAATCGCACGTTCACGAATACGAAGCTCATCTTCATGCATTAATTTTTTGGTGATGTCTCTAAAACTATATACGCGCCCGACAATTTCCACACCGACACGTTGGGGTTGCGTATAGCGCTCGAAAATACGCCCGTCTTTGAAATGTAATATAGGCAGTTCACCTTGCCAGTCAGGGTTGTCGTAAAGAAAATTGACATCGGAAATTAAACCTTCAGGATTAATTAACTGCTCTAGAATGTATTCGAAGCTAATGCTTTCTGTCCCAACTTCTAGCATAGAGGTGGGAATACGCCACATTTCCACGAATTTTTGATTCCAATCGACAACTTTACCTTGGCCATTTACCATCATGATGCCATCAGCGGTTGACTCAAGAGTGGCGCGCAGTAGGGAGAGTGACTTTTCTAGTTCAATATTTTTTTCAAAAAGGTTAACCGCTTTTATCGTAATGTTTTCTGAAAGTGGGGCCGGGATGGAGCGTTGAAACTCAGGTTGAGTATGAAACCATTGTTCTAAAAGTGCAGGTAAATTGGGTGTCGGGGAAATCATTCCTAATTCTTCACATACATTCGTAATGGAGGGTATTTTTCCTTGCTTTTTGACGGAACCGGCTGCCTGAACAACCTTAGTGTAGTCTGTTTCTTTTAAAGCCATGCGTTATTAATTATCCATTACGGTTAGAAAAATTCAGTTTAAATCATATATTTCTTAAATAATACAGTTTACCACTTTTTATTGATTCGCTCGAGAGTTCAGGTTCTCCATGATAAATTCGAGTGTGCGTTCATTGCTTTCGAGATAATCATCGGCAGAGGTTAAATGCGTTTAGGTAAAAAATATTCCAATTGGGAATGGTTTATATTCGGTTTGTTCAAAACGTTTTAGTGGCGTATTCGGTGTTTTCTTGCGGCATATCCAAGTAGAGGTCATTGTAATTTTTTTAAGCTTCCTCTTTTTATCTCACAGCATAAGAAGTCCCTTAAAAATAACGAGTATATATAATTATTTTTAGATCGCCTGCTCTTTATTGATCTTTTTAGTCTATTTTAGGGAATTTAATGGTGAAATGGGTGTACTCCCCCAGCTTGCCCTGGCAAGCAATTGCTCCTCCCGCGGCTTTCATGAGTAATTTGCAATAGGCTAAGCCAATACCCGTGCCACCTTGCCTTTCAGAGTAAAAGGGTTCAAAAATCAGCTTAGCTTTTTCTGTAGAAATACCTTGGGCAGTATCTTTAATATGTAGGTAATTAAAATTATCCTTTTCTTGTCCTTCAGCTATACTAATTAGCACCTCACCTTTGCCTTCTTTTTCAATAAAATCAAAGCTATTGTTCAATAAGTTCCAAATAAGATTTCTAAAGGCGATTTTTTCAATCCAGATTATAAAATCACCTTCTATAAGGAGGTCGATAAGTTCATGTTGATTATTTTTAAAAGGATAATCTTCTAAAGCATGTTTTAGGAGCTCATTGATGGAGTAAAATCCAAATTTGCAGGTATCAAACTTATCATGGCGGATGTTATTTAATTGCGTGCTAATGAGTTGATTCACACTGTCAATGCCACGTTCAATTTTCGCAATGCTTTGGTTTAAATTCTGCTTCACTTCCTGATTATTAGGCAGGGCTTCCACCAGGGATTTTTGCATTTTAGCCTGTAGGTAAATACTGCATAGCGGGGTTCGCAAGTCATGCGCTAAACTTCCCGCGAGTAAGCGCATCCCCGAAATTTTAGCGTTATAAATGAGTTCTCTATCTCGGGCAAAAAGCGCCCCAATGATAATGGCTGCTGTAAAGGTTATTCCTAAACCAAAAATGGATACATCGCCGGGAACATACTTAATTATTTTATCTGTACCATAAACATAGAAAAAGTAGGCCAGACTGCTGCCTAACAGAAGCAATATTAGGGAGTCTAAGGCGTTTGTTACCAAAAACAGGAAAAAGGTCGCAGACATGCAATTCATTAACCATAAGGTTGCCCCAGCATTTAATAAGGTTAAATAAGTGAAAAAGAAAGGCAGGCAAAAGAGTAGACTGAGGTACCAAAGAAATGGGAGGGCTCTTAGAAATTTAGGAGACCAAAATCGATGGAGCGCTAATAAGGCACAAAGAGTCGTCGCGATTAATCTGAGGAAAAACTCTTTATTTACCTGAAAATTTTGCAATTTCCAGAGAATTCCAAAAAGAGGAAAGTTGATCATCATCACAATACCAAATAAGGTGATTTGATGGCTGGCCTCAATGGTTTTTTCCATCAGGTAATTGTAAACAGTAACCATTCCTTTTTTTAAAAAAAATAATATCAATTAGCCACCTCTTTGTAATGATGACTTAGCCAGTGCAAAAATTTCATCGGACAATTTTTGCCACATTTGAATTTGATGCGAATAAATAAACTCAAAGGCTTGTTTTATTTTATCACTGCAGTGTTCCCAAATTGGCTCTAACTTTCCAATAACGGAACTAAAATGTTCTACATGAGTATGAACTTTAAAAAAAATCATTCCTTGAGATGAGGTACTCATCGATAAGGCGCATTCACTAAGATAAATGTAATCGATATTATCCAGGCGTTCATAAGCGGCAAATGCAGCGATTTGAGCTTCTGTGTCATGAGCTGCTAGCCAAGCCAGGTGACCTTTGTTAAATTCTTTGGCAAAAGGCCGGTAATGGGTCTCATTGACAATTTCATCATGAATATCAACACCATATTCTTGGGCAAAATTAGCATAAAGTTGTTCATGGGAAAGCCTGTTTCCAATCCCAAACTCTTCATTAATATTTTCTAAGATAATTGATTTTGATAGAGCGTCAGCTGAAAAGTTGGCGATATACCACATGAAATTAATAAAATGTCCTCTCAAATGATAAAAAATAGCGGCAAACAAATGTTTTTGATTTTTATCCCAGGCTCTGGTTTTCTCTATATTAAAAAGAGGAATAGATGATAATTTTTTGCGATACTCCGTATCAGTCTGAGCTAAAAACTGACTGAATGTTGAAGGAAGTGTTTGCATGTTAAACTGTTTATTCAAGTTAGCCGCGCTTATGTCAAAATGAGAGTGCAATTAAAATCCCACCAGGCAATTTAAATTAAAATCAGATTGTGTGTTATTTTAACACAAAGTGCTTTAAATTGAAAATGATTAGAGAGATGAAAATAGGGGAAATCGCTTGAAGCCTTATTCCAAGCGATTATTGGGTGAAAGCTTTATAGGTAAAACCGATGCTTCATCCGTTCACAATAGTCAATAAACTGAGGTTGAGTTTTAGCATAATCTTGTAGTGGAGAGGCAATCGGTGTCTCCAGGATGTTGGCCAGAAAGGCATAAGCACTAGCATCGATACTGGTGGGCTCATTACCCAACAAAAATTCCGAGGACTTTAAGAAGGTACTTAAGACCGTTAGATCCTCAACACCTAATTGATAAATCTCTGTGGTACTATGCCTGCCAATTCCGTGTTTATAGAGATCTCCACGAATTTTTTTTTGCAGAATGATAGGAATAATTATACGCAGGGGCCATTTCAAATGGCTGAAAAAGGTATCTCGGGTAACTGGCCAATAACGCTCATCTATCCAACGGGAATACACCATGATCCAATATAAATGCTCTTCAAGTAAACGTTGTATTGCCAAAGCTTGCGCTTTTTGTTCGCTTGATATGTGACTATCTAAAGGGTCGCCATATTTTTCTTTTAGATAGCTAATGATTAAACCGCTGTCACCAAGTATTGTGCCTTCATCATTAATGGTAGGAAGTTTTTTCTTTGGTCCTTTTGTTGGGTTTACTACATAGATGGCTTCAAAAGGCAGTTTTGCCATACGCAAATAAGTTTCCAGTTTCATACAAAATGGACTAGGATTTGGCAAGGACCATTGGGGTGGAAATTGGTAGAGTTTTATCATCGCTTTTCTTTCCTTTATCAATGTAATTGTAAATGTTCATCGCCAGGCTATTCCCGTCAAGCGAAGCAACTTAGCCTCAAAAACTATCTTCGCTTGGCGGCTTAATAGGGCTCTTGCAACAGGCCAGTCTCCATTACAGCGAACGCATTATTGCCGTTAATAAACCATCTAAACTTTTATATTGGGATGTTGTAACTCGCCTTACTTCTGCTAATTGCGGATGAGCTCCCGTTAAAATAGTGCTCATTGCAGCTCCAGGCCCCAGATCAATAATGAGATCATATTGATAGGCTCCAATTAGTTCACAGACGCTATGCCATTGTAACGGTGTATATAATTCTTGATCCAGTAAGCATTTTTCTTGCTGGAAATCATATATTTTGGTTAATTCTAAAGGGCTGATAATGGGATAAGATAAACCTGACTGAGGCAGATTTTTATTCATGAACTCTAATAAGAGCCCTTTTTTATCGCTGTAATAGGGCGTATGTGAAGGCAAATGCACTTTAAGAAACTTAACGTGCGCGACTTGTTGTTGCACCTCGCTAATCAGTTGGTCGAGATCCGCTATTTTTCCACCTAATACTAAATGTTGTTCGGAATTAACAATCGCGATATAACAGCGATTGCGTGCACAGACGGTCACCACCTCAGCTAAGTCAAAATTACCGCAAATAGAAAGTAAATCATAGTTTTGATTCAGCAGAGTTGCCATCAGTTGGCTGCGATAGGTGTAGAGTTTAATGCTTTCCTCTAATGATGCATCAATACTGGTGAGAAGCGCACTGATCTCCCCCAGACTATAACCCGCTAATTCAATTTGATGCAGGTGGCAAAGTGGTTTGAGCATACTAAAAAGTGTGAGCTGGTAAACACCAATAATAAGCTGGGTAAAATTTGGATTGCTAATAGGGACATTGGGTTGTAAAAAATCGACATTGGTTAGTGATGAAAAATCGCTTAAGCGTTTCATGGCTTGATGATTTTCCTGAAAGAGGCTAAATAAGCTACTGTCTTGATAACCTTGCCCTGAAAAAACGAATAAAATCTTCATCGTGATTTCCTTGAGAATACATGGCGTAAGAAATAAATAAGTCCCAACATGTCTGCAACACCTCCAGGACTAATATTGCATTGAGAAAATAATAAATGCAGGCGAATCGCCTCGTTCATAGATTGTGCGCGATTCTCTAAGGAGATACTTTGCTTGATATGATAACGGGCGAATTGTAAGCCCTCAGGACCTGTGCGATACAGGATATTGATGTCATCCATTGCCAATAATAACTGCTGATAGGCCAGCAAGCCAAAAAACTCTTTATCATGTTGAATCTCTGATAAAGCGGAATAGGTATCAAAAACCAGTTTATAGCCATCTATTGCCATTTGTTTGGCATCTGCTACTGCATATTTATTTTTGACTAGGCTGCCGTGAGTATTAGTATTTTGGTGATGTTTCTGTAAGTAATGGGCCCATTCATCCATAATTGTAAAATGCAAATCTTGAGGATAAAACGTTTTATACTGGATGCTTAATTTACATATACTGCTGCACATGATGCCCAAGGCAAAAATTGCTCCACGGTGGGTATTAACTCCAGCGGTTATCTGATGCATGGTTTGTTCGGCCTGCAAGCCGAGTTTAACAAGTTCCAATCGTGGTGCATTTAGGGCTGCATGTTGTCCGACTTCCACGAAATAATGGCGTAAGCCAAAGAGGCTGCGAAAAAATAAAGCGCCATTCATGTCGTGATGTGCACCATTATCAACAAAACTTACTAAGCCTGGCTTGGGGTATAGGGATATTTCGTCGTAAAGCGCACGCACCGCTATTTTGGCATAATAACGGGCCATTTTATTGGGGCTAGAAACAGAGGGAGGGGTATGCTGCATAGAGTTCCTCTCTGCTTAATAAACGTACGTTATTAATGGACTTAAATAAAATGGAATCACTACTTTGCAATAACTCGGGTAGCGAGCAATCTCCCCATAGAGGAAAGCGTATTTCGCCATCAATATGAAGTACCTTACTTTTATGGGACAGTTCTTTATAGAGTCGTCCGAAGTCAGTAAGTGATTGCGCCTCATAGACAATCAGTACATCTAAATCAGAATTAGCTTGTACATAGGATTCTTGGGTAAGATACTGCCAACAATAAGAGCCATAGACTTTTATATCCGCAGGAGTCTCCAGTAGTACGGAGGGAAATACGTCCGCAAACTTAGGGAGCTCTTGGCGTTGAGCTATTTTAGATTTTGACACCTGATAGCTGAGGCGTAATTTTCGCTGTTGGTGGTTAAAGTAGGGGAGGGCGAGTTGAATTTGCCCAGATGCAATGTCTTGAGGTTGTCGGGAGCATATAAAGGGATAGCCGCGGTTCAACCAGTATTGAAATAAACGCTGTTGTTCCTCTGAATGCTCACTTGCCGCTATTGTAGTGGGATTCAAGTAACATAAGGTATGTCTGGCGTAACTCATAGGTTTTCAATCGTGTTAATTAGATCAAAGGCCATTTGGCGCCCACCATATTTTTTTCCAAGTTCTGCGCGATTATCTTCAGTAATATTATCTTCTGTTAAAGTCATTAATAGTTTTTCGGATACTTCATTTAAATGCAGTACTTCATGTAAGCCGCCCAGTTTTTTAAAGTTATCTACGCCGGGTGCAAACACAGCTGAGGTTTCACTGATTTTGCGGAGCAAATCAATGTCTAATTTAGTGACTTTAGCCATACCTTCCAACCACATGACGGCTAATTCGGTATTATGCAATGCATAAATACGGTCGGCCATCATACCAAAGGCGATGAAGCTGCCCCCGATGGCTTGATTGTAGACTAAGGCGATGAGTTTATTGCCATTTTTCCGGGCCAGGTGTAAACAGCTCAATAAATGAGAAAAATAGCCATACATGCCCAGCCACTCATCACGCACCGATAACTTTTGGCCAATGACATTAGTAAGCAAGACAATAGGATCTTGATTTTTACTTTTAACTAGCTGCAAGACCTGATTGGCCATTTCCATGGCTTCCTCTACACCAAATTCGGTATTTTCAATGGTTCCGAGTATATTAAATTGTCTGTTTTTTATTTTGCCGTTGCCAAAGATAATTTGCTGATTGACTTGGGTTTCCGCTGTATCAAAACAGTCTTCAATTAGTTGTTGAGCGGTAATTTGATCACTGGACATGATTTTTCCCCTTATTGGCTAAGGCTAAAAATTGTAAATCCGTACAATTAAAAACATCTTGCTCATCCAGTTCGGGATGATACTTTTTCAGCCATTCTCCCTCTTCAGTGCAGTGCTTGGCGGAAATGATTCGCTGTTGTAATCGTTCATGCTGGACAAGAACGGTGTCTAAATTAAGTTTTGGGTTAGAGTCGTGCAGGGCATTGTTTATGGCTTCACGTATATCGGCCATTTTATTCGAGGTATAAGCTTGTACAGCTTGCTGCAAAAAGCGGGTTCTGCCGCCATAAACGCGCCAAATTAATGCACGGTCGCTGCTGTCAAATACCTCTGCTCCTTTTACGGCTTGAATAACTTCGGCACCTGAAACGCCGATGCGGGCCCCTTGATTTACAATGAGATAATCTAAGGTACCGCTGATTATTCCCATGCCCCCATAGGCGCCATTACTACCACAAATTACGCCAATCGTTTTTATGCCAGCAGAACGTGCATCTAAAATGGAGCGAATAATTTCTGAAATTTCAATTTCGCCAACATTGGCTTCTTGTAAACGTACACCACCACTGTCAATTAGGAAGACTAGGGCCTCTAGTTTCTTTTTAATAGTGTATTTAATTAAGCCATTAATTTTGGCGCCATGAACTTCGCCAACTGCGCCACCAATAAAATCTTTTTGCTGAGCCGCGATAGCTATCGCTCTTCCGCCAATTTGCGCGGTACCAATGATGACCCCATCATCGGTTTCTACCTGCATCTTTAATTGCGGTAGCGTGGGGCTTGGTGTATCTATATCTAGAAGAAATTCGGTAAAGGTTTGAGCATCCACTAAGGAGTATATGCGGCTGCGTGCATTGGCTTCGAGGTAATTTTCTTTGGGGGCATAGCCTGATTGATAGGTTTCGATTGCTTGGCGTAAGCGCAGGGCAACAACAGGAGGCGTTGCGCCGGCATCATTCAGTGTAATGTCAAGCGCTGCGAAGGGGTACTCTTCAATATAGCGTTCAATGACCGCATCCCAGGTTGCCTTAAAGCCAGAAATCAAAGTATTGACCCGAATAATGGTTTGCATTGAGGTCACATTCGCCTTAATGATTACTTCTAAATTGCCTGAGCCTGCAACCCCAACTTTAATTACGGGAGCTGTAGTTAATTTTTTTTCCAGGTTAAATGCATATTGATACGTATCCATAATTTTCCTACCAATTCCTGAATTTATTTGGAGGGCAATAAAGCCCTTGTGATATTTCTACCAAATCATGAATGTTCTTAGCGGCAAGTAAATCACGGTCCGCGTCTTTTAAGCTGATTTTTAAATCTTCCGGGCGTTGAATTACTCCTCGATGGCGTAGTTCATCGACCATCGTTTTATTTCGTTTTAATCCCATGGGGGTGTAGCCGGCAACGCCACGAATCGCCTGTTCGCGCTCATCCAGGTTTTTACATAATAATAAATTTGCAATTCCTTCCTCAGTAACGACATGGGATATATCATCCCCATAAATCATGACCGGGGGTAAGTCTGCTTGCATCTCTTGTTGCAATTCCCAGGCATCTAGTTTTTCGACAAATGTAGGCTTTCCCGCACTTTGGAAGGTTTCAACCATCTGAATAACCAGTTTACGGCCACGCGGTATCGCTTGAGGATTATGGTTATTTTTTTCCTGCCCCGCTTTAAGCCAGGCATAAGAGGAATGGCGTCGTCCTAAGGAGTCACAGCCCATATTCGGTGCTCCTCCAAAACCGGCAATCCGGCCTTTGGTTGCGGTAGAACTATTAGCTTGGGGGTCCATTTGCAATGTGGCGCCAATAAAGACATCACAAGCATAATGTCCTGCGAGTTGACCAAAGAGACGATTAGAACGTAAAGAGCCATCACGGCCGGTAAAAAAGACATTAGGACGAGCTCGTACATATTCATTCATTCCTACCTCGCCACCCACACAAAATATAGATTCGACAAAGCCTGCTTCGATTGCAGGTATTAAGGTAGGCAATGGATTAACCATCCAATGTTTGCAAATACTTCCCTTCAACCCTAAAGATTCCGCGTAAGTGGGTAGGATTAATTCAATGGCACAGGTATTAAAGCCAACCCCATGATTTAAACGATTGACTTGATATGGCGCATAAATTCCTTTAATAACCATCATGGCCATGAGGATTTTAACTTCATCAATCAAGGCGGGATCGCGGGTAAACAGTGGCTCAATATAGGCCGGATTAGGAGCTTGCACTACGGCATCAATCCAGTCTCCTGGAATATCGATTCGGGGGAGGGTATCGACTAGCTCATTGACTTGCGCTATGACTAAACCATTCTTAAATGCGGTTGCTTCAACGATGCTTGGCGTTTCTTCAGTATTTGCTCCGGTATAGAGATTGCCTTGATGATCTGCTTTTTCTGCGGTTATCAGTGCAATATTGGGAGTTAGATCCATGGCATAACGCGCATAAAGCTCATTGTAGGTATGAATATTACCAATTTCTATTTGGTTTCGCTGAATCATAATTGCCAGGCGTGTTGCCTGGGGACCGGCAAAAGAAAAATCTATTTTTGCGGCAATTTGACGTTCAAATAGATCTAAGTGTTCTGCAAGTGTTACTGCCGATTGAATCATGTGCAGCCCATGTATTTTTTTAGGGTTCATGGTGCAGAGGCTGCGGGCAAGAAAGTCGGCTTGTTTTTGATTATCTCCTTCCACACAAACCCGGTCGTAGGGTTTTATCGCGGCTTCCAGTAAGGCAACGATATCTTTTTCTAAAACGATTTTTCCATTTAAAAATGGTTTAATATTGGCAAGCCGCTGCTCGTAATCCTGACGATCTTTATCCCAATCCATAGTGATCTCGGCAAATAGTGAATTTGATCCTTAATGAAAATAATGTAGCACAATTATTATTAAGGAGGAGATTTTTTTATAAGAGTACTTTAAGACTAAGTTTCTCCTGAAACGGGTACCGTGTCTCATTCAGGAGATTTTCTTCTTGCGTTCCGAGATAATGTGTCATTAAGAAGCCATGAATGGAACAAAAATGGGTAGATTAGGCGAACCAAGCCCAACGACATCATTCTAATACTGGTTTTCATTCATAGTCAGCGAGGAGTCCCAGTTGAAGGTTACTTGGCGGTGACACCAATAGCTCTGATCAAATAAGGTAAAGGCATAAATAGGCGCATTGGGTGGATTGGGAACGGTACCGTCAATAATTCGGTGAGGCGGAGTTATAAAGTTCAGTCCTTGATTCTGCAACAATACTTGATCAAAGGTATATAAGTATTGTGCTGATAAACCTATGGTCGCTTTACTTTGTAACATAGGCGCCTGATTGATTAATGTTAAGGTTGCAGAATACAAAGGACAAGCAACACTCGTACCTCCAAAAATACAGCCATTGTCGCAACCATTGGTGTAATATGCGATGATCCCTGTGTGAATATCTGCCAGCATGGCAATATCAGCAACAGCGCGCATCCCACCATAACTGCCCATAACTCCATAGCCTCCAGCAGTAAATCCTTGGAACGTACTGTTATTCTGCCATGCGGGGGCGCCATATAGTTGGCTGATACCATCGGTGCTTCCTGCATAAAAACCAGAAGAAGGATAAGCACTTCCCCAACGTCGATTTAGTCTAGTAAAGCGATTGTAAAAGCAAGGGTTTTGCAATTTTATCGTGGTTCAGGCTCAACGTTTTTTTCAAAGGAGTTAAACATGTAGTGCTAATTCTTGCTGCAAATGCCGTACGTGATTGGTATCAAGGCAAAGAGTTAGGTTGGTTAAAAAATAAAGGGTAAATACTAAAAATAATCATTTGCATTAGCTGCGTTGAGGTTGTTACCATGCGCATTCCCTTTATTAATTGATGGACTATTTATGAGGAATCTTGCTGGAACACTAACCAATGCAACTGGAAGTTTGGTGGATTTTTATAACCTTGGAGGATTAGCAATACAAAGGACTAAAAATTCATTGTGGGGTTTATGGACATATTACAGCTGGCGGGAGTTAGCTATTCGCGCCAGTCTTTTAACAGCTACCGTACTCTGCGCCGCAGTGGCTGCGAATACTTGTGAGGATGAGCAGTGTTCTTCGCTGTTAAGAGGTACTGGGGGCGCGGCTTTTGGTTTTTTTGTAGGGCATGCTGTTGCTATGGCGCCTACACTCAAACGACGCCTAAAACTTAAAAATGACGCTTATGAATTTCAGGATCAAACCAGAGAATTACTAGTGGCATTGAAAACAACGGATGTTGAAAACACACAGCAGATAGAGGATATTTCTGAACATATTAACCAATTCTGTACCTACCTGAAAAACCTATCTTTGCCTGTTACTAAACGAGGTGATGGGATCTTGAATTTAGTGAAAATTAAGGGAGCGTCTCGTGCCGCTTATCGGCAACTTAATGAGTTAGTCACTGTATTGGAACACAGTGAGGAGCATGAGCGTACGCAGTTGTTAGAGGAGGCCCTGCGTTTTTGGGCACAAGATCATAAGTCCTTATTCAATGAGCTAATCAATAAAAAAGAGGATGCCGCGGTGACTTATAGTAGTCCAAAAATGTAACAAAAAATGAAGCTCGTATTAGACTGTACTAATACGGGCTACGACTTCTACGCTAGCTCATCTACCCACAAGCAAGGTAAACCCTAATAGATTTTCAATAAAAATTGACCCAGTATTCTAGTGCTATTTAATCTTACTTAAATAATGAAAAATAAGTAATAACCTGAGTAAAGATAAATTTCATCAAGGAATATTATGTCTGAAAAAATAAAAGGGACCGTTAAGTGGTTCAACGAGCGTAAAGGCTTTGGATTTATTCAAAGTGAGGGTAAGGATTACTTTGTGCACTTTAGTTCTATTCAAGAAAGTGGTTTTAAAACACTGCGAGAAGGAGAGCTGGTTCTATTTAAATACGGGCATGGGCAAAAGGGACTTTGCGCTGAAGAAGTTCAAGTTGTTGTTCAGTAATATTCATAATTATGGAATAAGGGCCTAAATATACGCACTGTGCGGTGAAGTAACCCAGTAACGATTTCTGGATTACTTCGACATGGCCCTCAGTTAATGTAAGCTACTGGATTCGTGAGTGCCTAGGTTAATTCTCGTCCACATCGAATTAAATGCGACACACTTTTTACGTCAAAGTGTGTGACGCTACTGGAGCCATCAAAGTATTGATACCACGCCCACGTAGTATCTGAATTGCCTGATCCTCCACTCCATTCTGTAGATGCCCAGTAGTTACCCGATAGGCAGGATGCACCTAAGGTGCAAGAATTAATGAGCATAGAAAGATTAGTTACCACATTATCTGTTGTTATCGAGCCGCATACTGCATAGCTAGGTTCTTTGCCCAATTCACAAATAGCAGGTAGATACCAATTGGTATAACCCTCCGCAGAATACAAAGAACAATATCCTGCTGCATAAGTCTTTAAGGGAGTTGCATGGGGTGGATTGCTTTCAGGAACCATCGTCATGTATTCGTTGTAGAAAGCTAATATATTTCCTGAGTTACAGGATCCATCCGTTAAGCCATCACATTGATTAAATGCTGTGGAGGGAAGTGGGGTCAAGCTGGGATAAGTCGTGCTAAACCAGGTTAAAAAATCACTATAACTTGGCACACCAACAGTTGACGTGGATGCATCGTCTATTCCGGGGATTAAATCATAACTTGAGCTCCATGATAAACCGGGACCATTTAAATCGGTTAAAGAAATTATCTTTCCGCCAATTCCACCAACACAGGGTGATGAAGAGCATCCTTGAGTATCATCAATTGAAAACACAAAGCCAGATTGATATATACATCCGTAATTTACCACAGAAATCCCAATTTTTGTTGGGGTGGTTTGTGTCGCATTTACGGTTAAAAATGCGTTAGACGCACTTCCAATGGTACATGGATTTCCTTGCGCATCAGCACTTACAGTCGAACCAGGCGTTACCGTAATTGAACATGAATTACCAATAGCTAAAGTACCGCTACAGGTAGTTGTGTAGGTGGTCCCATTGGGCAAATTGCTTGCTTGCACGCTGATGTTATGTGCATTCATAAAGGTATTATTTGTAATATAAAACTGCCGCGAGTTCCCTGTAAAGCTGCCTTTCACTGCAAGCCCTAAATTAGATACACTGGAGGTCATGCTTGGGGTGCAAACAAAGGCATTCAAATTAAAATAAGTGTTATTGGTGTTACTCCCTTTTACTAGCACCTTCGTTAGAAATGAGACTGCGGCATTAGTGTAAAAAGAAATGGTGCAGCTGGCTTTCGGAGCTAAAAGAGTGGGGCAATTATTTGTTGCTAGGATATAGGCAGCATAATTGGGATCAGTTGCTCTTGCTTGAATATTACGCGCATGAACTAAGGAATTATTGGTAATGGTAATTGAGCCTGGTTGTGCTAAACAGTTATTATTTTGTGTTACTTGAATAGTGATGTCTTGTATAGATTTAGCACGAGTAGCAGATTTGGTCTTTTGGGGGGAGTTAATTCTGAGCTCTAAAGAGGCATTTTCTTCCGCATGGGCAGAGGAAAAAAATAAAAGAGAAATGAATCCGATGAGAACTTTTTTATTCATTAATTTATCCTTAAATTCAAACAAGTTAGCAGCGAACCAAATTTTGATGCGCTGTTCATTCTAACTTCTTAAATAAAATAAATAAATTCATCAGGTTAGTGCGTTAATGGCACGGTTATTCGTGCCCAGTTAACCAATCTTTAATTAGCTCGATCTCATCTTGTTTCATCAAGGACACAGGGTGACCGATACCGGGAATGTTTACGGTTTTTAAGCCGGGTTGTAATTGCTGCATTTGGGCTACGGTATCCTCCGATAAAACATCAGATAATCCGGCATGAAGTAATAAGACTGGACATTGAACCTTGCTCCATAATGCCCATAGAGGAATATTATTTTGGGTAGCTACAATTACATTATCAATTATTTTAGGATCATATGCTAATTGGTAGTGCTTGTTAGGGCTCTCCCATACCCCTGTTATGGCAAGCTGTTGCCATTGTTTCGGGCTTAATTGCGCAAAGCTCGAATAGGTTTTTTTAAAATATGTTTCTACTTCCTCTAGGGTTTTAAAGGAATGTTTGCTTCCTTCTTTTCCATAATCAATAATTCGCTGCAGGGCTTTGGTGTCAACTGAGGGACCTATGTCGTTAAGCACGAGTTTTTTAATCGGTGAGTTGTTCATTGCTGCCATGATCATACCGATCATTCCCCCCATCGAGGTGCCAAGGTAATCAATTTCGGTTACACCCAATTGAGCTAATAAAATAGTGATGTCTGCGATATAAGTTGGTGCAGAATAATCGTTGGCATTCGTTACTTTATCGCTTAAACCACGTCCTACCATGTCGGGACAAATAACGCGATAATGAGAGGATAGTGCTTGAGCCAACTCATCAAAATCTCGAGCGTTACGAAATAGGCCGTGAACACAGAGCAATACCTTGGGATTGTTCGGATTTCCCCATTCATAATAATTCATCTTATGAAATGATTGGCTATCTATCCCCATAACCTGATGTTTTTTCATGAACTTATCCCTCCTTGTTTCCTATGTTCTATATTATAGCCCAGTTAACTCATGGTTTTGGTCCTGCTCTGGTGGATGTCGCTCTTGCTAAATAGAAGTTGCAGCGTGATGTTGTGGTTTGTACTTGACAATTTCTGTGCGTATACCACCGTATTGCTCATTCTAATTTGGTAGTGAATTGCTGCGAAAATGGCCAATAAATGAGCATATAGGAGAATGTTAAATTGCTTGAAACACCGATGGCAATAGCCCCCCTTGCAACCTTTTATATTGCCATGTCAGAAATCATACTAACCCAACTCACCAATGGATTAAGCAAATTGCATTTAAAAATCAATTGTAGCCTGGTTGATTGCAACCGGGCTACGCCTATTACTTCACCCCAATATAAATAGTCACCTCATCAGAGCCTTTATATGCTTCAAAGTCACTAATAAAGCTACGCTGATACTCAGGGTTGCGTTCAAAATAACTCCAAATACGCTTCCAGGTTTCAACCACTGTAGCAGGCATAGGGCCTTTACCTTGAAAAACAAAATAGTCTCCCGTTTCAATAGTAACCGAATTCAATTGAGCCGGTGTGTCATCGGAGGGAATACCGACAGTAACCGTATAAAGCCCATTGGCATCAGACTCATAGTCTGAATAAACAGCTACAATAGTCGCATTTGCCGCTAAACCCTTGGAATGAACTTGTTGCCACAGATTAGGTAATTTCGCCGTTTTCTCTCCAAACTCATCGCTATTTTGAGTTCGTGTACTTAAGCCGATTACTTTAAAACTATTTACCTGTTTTAGGCTGGGTAATATAGAGGGCATTTGCATTACTCCTATTTAGTCGGTGGTTTTTCCAAAGACACAATCCGTAGTCGATTTGCATCGGGATCTTGCGCGAGAAAAGTATAACCATAGGGTACACGAGTCGGTGCATGGATTATATTTATTTCTTTAGTCTGCCAGCGAGTAAAAAACTCATCGACTTTTTTATGATCGCTCACAGTAAAGGCTAATTCGCCATTACCATTATTTTTATCGGTAGGTGGCTCCACCGTATGTTTCGCCTTCAATGCTAAACTCATTCCATTTGAAAATTTAAACTCATGGAATGTTGGTGAATGTTCCTCGGGCATTATCCCAAGTAAATCACGGTAAAAATTGCTGCTTAGAGTAAGCTTTTCAGCATACAGTACGATAACACTGGGCTCGAATATCATGTTTTCTCCTTATTAAGTGATATGAACGAACCTAGTTTATTGCTTACTACTGACAGTTCTTGTCAGTAGTAAGCAGCTACTGCTCAGGAATATTATGAGCTTCACGCCATTTTTTTAATAGTATTTGACGCCGTTTGGGATAGCGTGTTTCTAGCGGTGCTAATGTGACAATTCTATCGGTGCGAAAATGGCGAAAACCCGCTCGTAACTCGCACCAGGCAACAATAACATGGACCTCTTCAAAAAAACCAAGAGCAAGTGGCCAGAGCACACGCTGTGACTCATCACCTTTAATATCAATATAGGTCATGTGTAGTTTATATTCTTTACGAATCGCATGACGAATTAATGCTTCGATTTCGTCATTATGCTCTATTGCTGTTTTAGCCGGTCCAATGAGTAAGCCTGAAAATTCAAGTTGGTGTCGCAGATCCTCTGAAAGTACCGCGGAAATTTTAGCCAGAACATTGGTTGCCGCAAGTCTTAATTTTTTATCGGCTCTATGGGCTACCCAGCGAGAACCAAGTACTAAGGCTTCTATTTCCTCTTCAGAAAACATAAGTGGCGGCAGCATAAATCCCGGGCGTAAAACATACCCCATACCCGGTTCACCTTCGATGGAGGCTCCTTGGACTTGTAATGTAGCGATGTCTCGATAAATGGTGCGTAGACTGACTTCAAGCTCATCAGCTAGTTGTTTTCCAGTAACGGGATAGCGGTATCGCCGGAGTATTTGGATTAGATCAAAAAGTCGTTGGGTTCGAGACAAGATAGGAAACCTCTACAGCGTTTAATACTGACATATTTTGGCAGTATTAACCTAGATTTTCTATAGATTAAAATGTTTTCTATATCCTCATATCTTTCAATATGTTGCTGGGTAGTTTATTTATCGCTCAATGAGCTCTAAATATGTTAAAATGACTTTATTTCGTTTTTGGAGGATTTAATGCTGCATTCATTGGGGATTCTGTCTATTGATGAGCTGGAATTGGTTTTCCTATTTCCGGAAAAGGATAGTTGGAAAACATCTAATTCTAGCCAAACACCCGCCTGTCTTGCGGCAGAAACTTTGCTTAATTTTATTCATATGAAGCAGCAAACAGACTATCAGGTTTCTAATTCTTTAGGTTATGAAACGCAAACTCATGATCAGATAAAAGTAATAGGCCGAGTGAATGTGATTTTAGCCTTAGATCTTTTTTTAACGCAAAGTGCTCATATCTTTTATCTTCAAGATTCTCATAGAGAACACTATATTGGGATGTTGAATCGTTTTCTTGTAAAAAGTATACAGGAAGATTCTGTGACCGTATCAGAGAGGCAACTTCTTAAACCGATACTCAAGAAAATATTAGACGCAGCATCTAATGACTTGCAGGCGGAGCCTGCGTTGAGTGAGCGTAATATGACTCTTTTAGTGGACGTGCACGAAGATAATTATTTAACTCATCCTTTTTATCAATTATTAGCTCAATGTTTTGCTGCTCAAAAACAACAATTGACGGCTTATGGGCAAAATAATTTCATCCAATGGATGTTGTGGAAAAGAAACACTGATTTTGCTACGAAAATATTAGAAAAATATCAGGTAAAAGGATTAATTCCCTCCTGCTTTGTTCTCTCGGAAAAGAAACCCACAGTGGATGGCGAAGCATTGTTAAATGCAATCAAACCTGAAGCGAGTTCTTCTGCAGCATCCCCTTCAAATTAAAGATACAGCCTTGGTTACTTACAGCCAGGCTTTTTTCGCAATGATTTATGCCTGATGTAAATTTCAATGTGTTTCGTCTGATCTAAGTGATTAATTAATCCAGAAAATCCCCCAGGTATTAGCCAGCAAGTAGATGTTGCAGGAGGTAGTGATTAAGAGTAGCGGCTAGAAAAATTATGCTGTATGCGTCAAGACTAGCCTGTAATAAAAGCAGTCTTGATGCAGCAAAGCATATAGCCTCTGTTCTTTATCTTATGAGTTGTGCTAAATTTAATTTTATGCACTGATCATTTTGGTCTCAGGATGAGGAGTTATTATGAGCAAGGCTGCTGATTTTTTACTCATCGGTGGGGGATTAGCAAGTATTTTTGCTGCGAATGTTCTTCGAAGAGAGGGAGAAATCGGTAAAATTATAATTCTCTCAGCAGAAGCATTTCTCCCTTATTTTCGTATGCAAATTCCTAAAGCGTTTCTTCTAGGAAAACAACGAAAAGAGCAATTATATATATTCGATGAGAACTACTATCAAAAAAATGATATCGAAATTATTTTGAATACCAAGGTACGGACCCTTGATACCAAAAATAAACGTGTTAAAACAGCCCATGCTGAGGAGTTTCACTATAAGAAACTGCTTATTGCAACAGGATGTAGTCCTAAAAGAATTAACATTCCTGGCGCAAAATTAGCGGGGGTGCATTATCTAAGAACAATTGATGATGCTGAAGCAATTATTCAAGAGATGCAAACAGCAAAAAAGGTCATCATTTATGGTGATAGTTATATTACGATTGAGCTTGCTTCTACTTTAAGCCATAAAGGTATCAAGGTAACAGTTATTACCCCCGAGTTTGATACAGGAAATTTCAAAGTTTGTACGGAGATAGCTCATTTTCTGATGAACAATGGCGTAGAAGTTATCCTGGGTGAAAAAATTACAAAAATTGAGGGCCGTAGTCGCATTCAATCGGTAAAAACTAATTCAGGAAAAAGTGTCTCGGGTGATTTTATCATTGTAGATATGGGCTTAAAGCCCAATACAGATTTTCTTAAGGAGAGCGGGTTAGAGCTTGATGCGGATCAGAGCATTTTAGTGAATCAGTATATGCAAACCAATATACCTGATGTTTATGCGGCTGGTGATGTGGTGACATTTTATGATCCGATTTTCGAAAAATTTCGTAAAACGCGATACGGGGATACGGCAATTAAGCAAGGAAAAATTGCCGCAGCGAATATGTCAGGTGCGAGACACTACAACCGTACCGCATCCTATTTATTTTTCTATGCGTTTGGCACTGCAGTTATCATTATTGGCGACGCAAATGACGCCACAGAACTTTTAATAAGAGGTTTTCCTAAAGAGAAGAATTTCGCTAATCTTTATTTAAAAAATAACACACTTCAAGGTGCAATTTTAATTGGGCGTCCTACTACTGAAATTAAAGCTGCTGAATCTCTTATTGAAAATCACACGAATCTAAAGCCAGTTAAAGAGCAGCTGGTCGATATCTCGTTTCCGCTTGAACCTCTTGCAACTCAAACACTTATTGCGCTTCAAGGTGGGGGTGCATTTGGTGCTTTTGAATGTGGAGTAATCAAGGCAATGGAGGAGTCGGAAATTTATCCTGAAATTGTTGCGGGTATATCAATAGGCGCATTTAATGCGGCGATTATTGCAGGCAATCCCAAAAATGCGACTGCAGCATTAGAGGCGTTTTGGAATGATCTTGCATTGGACACCCCTGAAATTTTTGATGAACAGTCCAGGAGGTTTTTATCCTATTTGCAAGCCATAATGTGGGGGTCACCAAATTTTTTCCATCCCCGATGGCTCTCTCAATGTATGAATTTAAACGAGTTCGCTTCGAATTGGACTAGTTTTTATGACACAGCTCCGATAAAAAAATTGCTTTGTAAGTATGTCGATTTTAAAAAATTAAAAAAGAGTCCAGTCCGTTTACTCGTTATGGCGGTGAACGTGGAAACATCTGAATTTGAAACGTTTGATAGTTATACCGATGACCTTACACCGGATCACATTCTTGCCAGTGGAAGTTTACCCCCGGCATTTCCCTGGACAACCATTGAAGGGAAACATTATTGGGATGGAGGGATTGTTACGAACACACCCCTTGATTCCGCTCTTGAAATTTGTGGCTGGAGTAGCAAAAAGGTTTATGTAGTCGACGTGTACCCCAAAAAACGAGGGTTGCCGAAGAATATAATCGAAGTGCTTTCTCGGAAAAACGAAATTTTATTTGCTGAAAAGATGAGGAAGGATTTTCGCACCCAAGATCTAATTGGTGATTATAAAAAGCTGATTGAACTTATTTTACCTTATTGCGAACCTGAGGCGATTAATGAAATTACTGAATTACCTCTATTTATTCAAATAATGGGTGATCCTGGAGTGCTGTCTATTACCAGGATTATGCTTCAAACAGAAAAAGAAGGACTCTATTCCTGGGATTCTGATTTCTCCAGAAAAACGATTGAGGAGCTTAAAGCAAAAGGATATGCCACAGCTAAAGAAATACTTAATAAATAGCATGTTTTATCCAACCTATATCGCAATTAAGTCGAAGTGAAAAATAGAGTCTTTATCTAGAGGTTATAAAAATTTTAAATAAAGACATTTAGTTACTGCCATGAAAAGCCATACACTGCTTATTTGTATGTATATTTTGCCTATAATTTTTTTTATAATGTATGGAATTTTAGTGAGGTAGTGCTAAAATATTCTATAAAATCACTATTTTTAAGAGTGACTGATGATCTATTGGACCCCGCGCTTTAGTCGCAAAGTTAAAAGCAAATACATGCAAATTGTGGAGGCGCTAGCAGAAGATATAGAAAATGGTCTGTTAATGAATGGTGCACGCCTGCCTTCACAACGCCAGATTGCTAAAGCGTTGGATATTGATTTAACTACAGTAACCCGTGCATTGAATGAGGCGGCTAGGAGAGGGCTTATTGAGGCCAAAAGAGGGGATGGCACGCATGTCCGGCAGACTAGCCAACAGAAAGAGGGTGTTCAAGTTCCTTCTGAGCTTGATTTGAGCATGAACATCGCACCTCAACCGGATGATTTAAATAAGAAATTTTCTCAAATACTCAATGGGCTTTTACTCAATAAATCCAGTTTTTCTTTGGGATATCAAGAAAGCAATCACTCACAACATCATTTGTATGGCGCATCGTTATGGTTTAAACCCCGATTGGGCTTTATCGACAAAGAGCGAATTGTTATTGCTGCGGGAGCCCAAAATGCATTGTTTTCACTATGTAATCTGCTTTTTAAACCTAATTCGCTTATTTGTGCGGGTGAATTCACTTATCCAGGATTAAAAGCCATAGCGACTAATCAACAATTGAGACTTAAACCATTAGCTATGGATGGCGAAGGAATAATTCCCGCGTCATTTAGAGAACTTTGCACACAAGAGACGCCGGCGGGGATTTACTTAATTCCAACATTGGATAATCCGACAACAGCTATTATGCCTGATACCCGCCGGGAAGAGATTATTGCTATTGCGCGCCAATTTGATGTCAAAATTATTGAAGATGATCCATACATTGCATTGGTGGATCAAGTACACGAGGCGTTTGTAGTGAAAGCTCCTGAACGGACTTGGCACATTTCAACCTTGTCAAAATCGTTAAGCCCATCTTTAAGAGTGGCTTACGTTATTAGTCCAGGATTTCAAGAACGCGAACAATTGGCTGTCATGCTGCGCACAACGTCCTTAATGTTATCTCCCATAACTTTAGCACTGGCAACCACGTTAATTAGTACTGGTGAAGCTGAGAAAATACTTGTTGCGATTAGAAAAGAAATAGAGTCGCGCCAGCTTATAGCTAAAAGAATATTATCTGATTATTCTTTTAATGCCCATCCTTCAGGACATCATCTTTGGCTTTATCTACCCAAACATTTGCAGGCCAGGGATTTTGCCGCTTATGCGCGCCAGTTTGGCCTGGCCATTGTCCCTAGTTATCTTTTTGCTATTGATGAAACGACTCCAGTTAACGCCGTCCGTATTTCCCTGGGCGCGGCAACAACAGAGGCTTTAGTTAAGAAATCATTACAGTTATTAGTTGAATTGATGCAACAATCATTTCTGCCGCAGAATGTCTTGGTATAGGAGAAATAGTTTATGCTTGGTCTCAATGCTTTAGAGCTAGCCCGAATTCAGTTTGGATTTACTATCTCTTTTCACATCATTTTTCCAGCAATTACGATTGGTTTAGCGAGTTATTTAGCGCTTCTTGAAGGTTTATGGCTTTATAAAAAAGAAATTGTCTATCGCGATCTTTATCACTTTTGGTCAAAAATATTTGCTGTTAATTTTGCCATGGGGGTAGTATCCGGTTTGGTAATGGCCTATCAATTTGGTACCAACTGGGCTAATTTTTCTTCTTTTGCCGGAACAATTACCGGGCCCCTGCTCATGTATGAGGTTTTAACCGCATTCTTTCTTGAAGCCGGTTTTTTGGGGGTAATGCTTTTTGGCTGGCATAAGGTTGGACCTGGGCTGCATTGGTTTTCTACAATCATGGTGGCACTAGGAACGCTAATCTCGGCAACCTGGATTCTCGCCTCGAACAGTTGGATGCAAACGCCGCAAGGTTTCACCATTGTAAATAATCAAGTTATCCCTACCTCCTGGCTAGAAGTAATTTTTAATCCTTCTTTTCCTTACCGACTCGGGCATATGGTTGTGGCCGCTTTTCTCACGACTGCTTTATTCGTCGCTGCGTCGGCTGCATGGCATTTGTTAAAGAAAAATAAATCGCGCGCGGTGAAGCTTATGTTTTCAATGGCTTTATGGATGGTTTTAGTTGCGGCACCAGTCCAAATATTTTTAGGTGATCAACATGGTCTAAACACACTTAAATACCAACCTGCAAAAATTGCGGCGATAGAAGGGCACTGGGAAAATAAGCCCAACGAAGCGGTACCTTTAGTGTTATTTGCAATTCCGGATATGGCCGCGGAGAAAAATTATTTTGAATTAGCGGTTCCTCATCTAGGGTCACTTATATTAACGCATCATTGGGATGGTCGGATTCCTGGACTTAAAGACTTTCCTCCAGAGGATAGACCGAATGCAACTATTGTTTTTTGGACGTTTCGATTAATGGTTGGTCTTGGTTTACTCATGCTAGGATTAGGTTTGCTTAGCCTGTATCTACGAGTAAAAAATAGGTTATATACGTCTAAATTTTTCTTGAAATTTGCGTTTCTTATGGGGCCGTCTGGAGTTATTGCCATTCTTGCAGGGTGGTATACAACCGAAATAGGGCGCCAACCTTGGGTTATCTATGGTCTTATGCGCACTAAAGATGCCGTATCTAATCATTCAACACTTACTCTATCTATCTCGCTTATTATTTTCATCCTAGTTTACATGAGTGTTTTTGGTACCGGGATTATGTATTTATTAAGACTAATTGCCCAAGGACCGAAAACTGAAGGGGAAGATGAAGAGCCCGATGTGTTGAATCTACACCGACCAGCACGACCTCTATCTGCAGCCCCTGATAATGTTGATCCAACCTTTAAACCTGGTACAGAGAAGGAGTAAGTAATTATGGGCATTGATCTACCCCTCATTTGGTTTTTGATTATCGGCTTTGGATTAATGATGTACATTATCATGGATGGCTTTGATCTTGGTATTGGCATTCTTTTTCCTTTTATTCCCCATCGCGAGGAACGCGATCTAATGGTGAATACGGTAGCCCCAGTTTGGGATGGTAATGAAACCTGGCTGGTTCTGGGGGGGGTAGGACTTTTAGCTGCATTTCCTAAAGCGTACGCCATTATTCTGACCGCGCTGTATATGCCGCTTATTTTTATGCTTTGTGGACTCATTTGGAGAGGGGTAGCTTTTGAGTTTCGTTTTAAGGCGAAGGAGAATCACAAACCGTTTTGGGACAAAGCTTTTATTGGGGGTTCTTATGTAGCAACCTTTTTCCAAGGAGTTAGTTTAGGGGCCTTTATCAATGGTTTTAAACTGGAATCTCAGGCCCAAGGATTAATTTTTAATGGAGGCAGTCTTGATTGGTTTACACCGTTTAGTCTATTTACTGGTTTTGGCCTGGTTGTGGCTTATGCGCTCTTAGGTTGTACTTGGCTCATTATGAAAACTGAAGGACTATTACAAGAAAAGATGATTCAGATTGCCAAGCCTATTTTAGCTTTACTTTTAGTGGTTATAATCATTGTCAGCATTTGGACGCCTCTCAGCCATGAATACATTGCTGCACGCTGGTTTTCCCTGCCCAACTTGTTTTTTCTGGCCCCCTTTCCATTGTTGGCTTTTGTTGCCGCCTATTATATGTTAAGAAAATTACGTCACGAAACCCATGTTTCTCCTTTTATTCTCACCTTAGTCATTCTTTTTTTGGGGTACATGGGATTAGCCATTAGTCTTTGGCCCAACATTATTCCTCCGAATATTTCAATTCGTGACGTAGCAGCGCCGGAGCAAAGTATGGGGTTTTCCCTTGTGGGCGCCTTATTCATTATCCCGTTTATTCTCGTTTATACTTCTTGGGCTTATTATGTGTTTCGTGGCAAAATAAATTCAAATGAGGGCTATCATTAATGAAAATGCTGTGGTGGAAACGATTGGGCTGGCTCATGTTAATTTGGGGCAGTAGTGTTTGCGTTTTAGCATTAATAGCCCTCTTTTTTCGCTGTTTAATGACTTATGCAGGTTTAAAAACATAGGCGGTTGAAGGGGGAATTAGGGCTTAGGTACCAAATCCTTGGTGAGGGGTAGTTTTTTGCATAGAGCTTTCCTCATCACAAAATTAGTTAACTCCTCCCCTCGAATTTTAACCTGTTGTTCTTTAACCGTAGTAAATCCATATCTTTCAAAAAAAGGCTTAGCCGTAATACTGGCCTCTACAGCTATTTCTTGAAGATTCAGGTTCTGCGCGCAAAGCGCTAATTTTTTTACAATAGCCGCAGCAATACCACGACCTTGATAATCTCGATGCACAAATAATCTATCTAAATAACCTTGGTGCGTTAAATCACCAAATCCAACGATTTGCTGCTTATATTCAGCAACATAAGTTATATTCTCTAATAAAGATTTCCAACGCGTAGTGATTTCCAGATTTGTTTTAGGAGCCCAAGCTTCGAGTTGTGTGATTGAGTAATCCTTTGCATTGATGCTGTGAACGGTATTTTGAAAAAGTACCATGCATTCAATCATATCGGCTTCTTTAAGTTTGCGTAATGTGATAGGTAATTTAGACATGACAGATATTATTTTGAATAAAGAAGTATTGTATTATTCTCCCATTATATTGAATAGGAAAAATAATGAAACGATGTGCTTGGGTAGACGAAAACAAACCTCATTATGTACATTACCATGATACGGAATGGGGCGTTCCGGTACATGATGATATTATACATTTCGAAATGCTCACATTAGAAGGAGCCCAAGCAGGGCTTTCATGGGAAACAATTTTAAAACGACGAGACGCATATCGCTTGGCATTTAAGCAATTCGATCCTCATGCGGTAGTTCAAATGACTGACAACGAGCTAGAAGGATTACTAACTGACTCAAATATCATTCGCAATCGCCTCAAAGTATTTTCTGTTCGAAAAAATGCGCAAGCCTTCCTCGCAATTCAAAAGGAATTTGGTTCCTTCGATACCTACGTTTGGCGATTTGTTAACAATACTCCCAAAATTAATCACCCAAAATCCTTAAAAGAAGTACCTGCATCAACTCCAGAATCCGATGCCTTATCCAAGGATTTAAAGAAGCGAGGTATGAGTTTCGTCGGCTCCACCATCATCTATGCTTATATGCAAGCAATTGGCATGGTTGATGATCACATAACCGATTGTTTTCGTTGTTCGAAATAAAAGATAGCCTCGATGCCAGCTTGTATTAATTGATGAGCAGACATCTCTTCCGCGAGAGGATTATTGAATAAATTGCTTACTGAGCTATATTATGAGTCTTTTTTTAGAAACTAAAAACTTAATTATTAATACACCAGAATTATCTGATTTTAATTATTTATATGCATTACAATCAGATGCTGATGTGATGAAATATATCGGGCAGGGTGTGCGTACAGAAACTGAAGTGATGACTGGCTTAGAGAAAGCTATTGTGCATTATCAAAAACACAATTTTAGTCTTGGGTGTGTATTTGAAAAAGAAAGTGGCGCATTTGTTGGGCGAGCGGGTTTAATTTACCTTGCTTATGACGATGACCAAGCTGATATTGAAATAGGATATGCCTTAACGAAAAATGCCTGGAATAAAGGTTATGGTACGGAGTTGGCTCGGGCATTGATTCATTGGGGATTTCAACATTTAACAATTGAAAGGCTTGTTGGAGTTATTAATCCTAATAATGAAGGTTCAAGACGCGTCCTGGAAAAAACAGGAATGAATTATGTAGGCCGTTCGCACTATTGGAATAATGAGGTAGACTTATACGAAATTTATAAGCCTAGAGAATAGTTTCTATTTAAATGCAAACACTCCAGCAAAACATAACCAATCTCTATGGCTCGCAAGGTGCTAAGTGGATTGCCACTTTACCCATTCTAATAACCACACTTACAAATCATTGGGGTTTACGTGAGGTCATTCCTGTTTCTAATATGACCTTTAATTACGTTGCTAAGGCTATATTAGATACTGGTGAGCCTGTGGTTTTAAAAATTAGTTATGATAGGCAAAGTATTCTCAATGAACAACAAGCCTTAGCCCACTTTGGTCCGGGAGGCTCTATTAAGCTGATTGATTATAATAGCAAGTATAATGCTTTATTACTGCAACAAGCGATTCCTGGGATAACACTTAAATCCCTATACCCAGAGCAGCAAGATTATGTGATGGATTGCTATGTCGAGACTATGCAACGTCTTCACCATAATCAACCCCAGCTTAACCAATCAAATAATCCTCAAGTTGCCGATTGGCTGAATGCATTGGATAATCCTAAATTACAAATACCTGCAATCCTATTAGATAAGGCAGTTGTGTTAAGAAATAAACTTCTTTCCTCATCAAAGCCCCTTATCTTCTTACATGGGGATTTACATCATGACAATATTTTAAAACATGGTAATGAATGGTTGGCAATTGACCCTAAAGGCATTATTGGCGAGGCTGAGTTTGAAATCGCTGCTTTTGATTTTATGTACATTAATGAGCTTGCCACGACAAGCAATGTAAAGGCCCTCTTTTCGAAGCGGGCTGCATTACTCGCACAACAATCAGGGCTTGATGCGCAGCGGATTAATGATTGGGTCTTTGTGCGATTAATATTGATGGCTGCTTGGTGTATTGACGATAATGGTGATCCACGCTGGGCAATAAAATTAGCTAAACTTATTAGTGAGTAAGTTGTCGTAGCCCTGATGCACCGCAGCTTAATCAAGGCCACACAGGTTGTTTAACTTATTTTACGAACATGAATCTTGCGCCCTTTCAATTTACCCTGTTGTAAATAGTCATAGGCTTTGTCGACATGGTTGCGGTGAATTGCAACATAGGACTGCATGGCAGTGACATTAATTTTACCGATCGTGGTACCTGCTAAGCCCGCATCTTTGGTTAATGCACCAAGAATGTCCCCAGGTCGAATTTTATCTTTTTTACCAGAGGCAAGGCATAGAGTAACCATTTCTGGTACTAATCGAGTAGATTGACTGGTGGCAAACTCATCCCTGTTTCCCCAGACAATAGGGGAAGCCTGGTTCTCTTCAATAGCACAAAGTCGTTGTGCATCGGCAGGCGTGGTAATACTTAACGCAATACCTTTATTCCCAGCTCGCCCAGTGCGGCCAATACGATGAATATGAACATCAGGATCAAAGGCAAGATCAAAATTAATAACAGCCGGAAGCTCCTTAATATCAAGGCCTCGAGCGGCAACATCGGTTGCAACTAGGATAGAACAACTTTGGTTTGCAAAACGCAAGACGGCCAGATCACGATCTACTTGTTCCATATCTCCATTCAAAGCGATGGCACTAAAGCCTTCATGAATGAGTTGCTCGGTTACATCTGTTGTTTGCTGTTTGGTATTACAGAAGATGAGCGTCGAACTGGGTTGATGATGCAGCAATAAGGATTTTAATACAGAAAATTTCTGACCTTGTTTTTCCACCTCATAAAAACGTTGTTCGATATCAATTTCATCATGTGGGGTTTCCACATGGACCTCTTTGGGGTTCTTCATAAACTGCTTTGACAGTTGTTTGATTTCATCAGGATAGGTTGCAGAAAAAAGTAGGGTTTGACGTTGTTTGGGGGTGGCGGAAATGATGCTGGTGATGTCATCCAAAAAACCCATATCCAGCATTCTATCTGCTTCATCTAAAACTAAAGTTTTTAGCTGGCTCAAGTCTAGTGAGCCGCCTTTTAAATGTTTAAGAACTCGACCTGGGGTTCCTACAATGATGTGAGCGCCATGTCTTAATGAATCCAGTTGTGGCTTCATCGGAATGCCACCTGACAAATTAATAATTTTAACATTAGGCATTAAACAGGCTAAGCGACGAATTGCCTGGCTTACTTGTTCTGCCAGTTCGCGGGTAGGGCAAAGCACCAATGCTTGTGCACCAAAAAACGAAATTTTTAAATTATTTAGTAGGGACAAACCAAAGGTCGCAGTCTTTCCACTGCCGGTTTTTGCTTGAGCAATAATATCCTCATTGTTAAGGATTATGGGCAGACTTTGCATTTGTATGGGCGTCATATTTTCGTAATTTAACGAATGGAGGCTCTTTAATAATTCTTCGCGCAGCGGTAACTGAGAGAACAAGGGGAGTTCAGATTGGATCATTGAGGGCACTTATGTCTTATATAAAGGGTATAGATTAACATTTTTTAGTTCAATATTAAATCAATTTGTTTTGGGAAATTGAATATTTATCAGATTAATAGCCTATTTAAATAATCTAAAAATTTGAAGTTGAATGCTAATTGTTGCAAATAATGTTAAAATTGCACAAAAAGAACAAATAGATTTAATTGTGCACATCGTGTTTTGAGAGGCTGGGTTAATGTTAGAAGTAAAAAGTTTAAGTATGCTGTTTGGACCAAAATCGTTATTCCAAAATGTGGATTTGACCTTATTGCCTACGCAACGTTATGGGGTAGTTGGTGCCAATGGCACAGGAAAGTCTACTTTTTTAAAAATATTGTCAGGCGAAGAACAAGCATCACATGGCACAGTCGAAAAAGCTAAAATTCACAAAATAGGTATTTTGAAGCAAGATCACTTTCGTTATGAGCAAGATCGTCTTATTGATGTGGTGATTCGTGGAAATCCTGTTTTGTGGGATGCTCTTACAGAGAAAGAGAGCTTATATTCTAAAGAAGAGTTTACCGAGGAAGATGGCTTTCGCTTGAGTGAATTAGAAGAAATAGTAATGAATCAAGGGGGATATGAAGCTGAGGCCACCGTAAAAAATTTGTTGCTTGGCTTAGGTATTGCGGAAAAGTTTCATTATGGTCCTTTGAGCGCTTTGTCAGGCGGTTACAAATTACGTGTTCTATTAGCACAAGTTCTTTATCAACAACCCGATATCATGTTGCTCGATGAACCAACCAACCACTTGGATATTGTATCGATTGCTTGGTTGGAAGAGTTCTTAAAAACATCATTTAAAGGATTATTGATTTTTATTTCTCATGACCGAAGTTTTCTCAATAATACTTCCACGAATATCCTTGATATTGATTATGATACGATTCTGGATTACCCAGGAAATTATGACAAATTCTGTTTTTCTAAAGAAGAACGTTTACGTTTGAAACAAAGCGAACTGAAAAACCAGGAAAAACGAATTGATGCATTGCAAGGTTTTGTTGATCGCTTTGGTGCAAAAGCGAGTAAAGCAAGTCAGGCCGCTTCACGACAAAAAATGATTGATCGCATTGAGTTGGTTGAGATTAAAGACTCTAATATTTTCAAACCCTATTTTAATTTCCAACAAAAAAAATCGTCAGGCAAGGTGGTAGTCAAAGTAGACCAGTTACACAAAAAATTTGATGAGCGAGTATTATTAAAAAATGTATCGCTTACCATTCAACGTGGCGATAAATGTGCCATCATCGGGCCAAATGGTATTGGAAAATCGACGTTCCTAAAAATTTTATTAAAAGAGTTACATGCAGATCAGGGCAATTTTGAATGGAGCGACACGGTAAAAGTTGGTTATTTTGCTCAGGATTATCGAACCCAATTGAATCCAGAACAAACTATTTTGCAATGGATGGAAGACCATATAGCCGCACCAAGCCAGGAAATCAGAAAGGTACTTGGTCAGGTATTATTTCGTGGAGCTGATGTTGATAAGAAAATTGGCGTATTAAGTGGGGGAGAGTCCGCTCGCTTAATTATGGCCAAATTAATTTTAGAAAAACATAATGCATTGATCTTTGATGAGCCAACCAACCATTTAGATCTTGAGTCAATCGATGCCTTAATCGAAGCCATTCAACTGTTTCCTGGAACCGTATTATTTGTCAGCCATAATCGTTATTTTATTGATGATATTGCAACCCGCATTATTGTGTTAACTGAACAATATGGAGTGCAAGATTTTCTGGGTAATTATAATGATTATTTGGAACAGTATGGAAAGGATTATCTGGCAACAGCATAAGCTACTCACTGAAACTGAATGGAAAATTGGGTAGTAAAGCGTTGGCTGGGAGGTAAAGCCCAGCCAACACAGTTTGTTTTACTCTCCCGATGCGGGGCTTTATCACCCAGCCGATATTCTGAAACAGCATCAAGGGAACTTCGCGGAAGAAACACGCTATTTTGTGGAGCACCTCTTGAGTTTAACCAGCTTATCAGCTTAAGATATCCGCTTGGTAATTTTAAAATACCGAACGGTTATTGCTCAACAAGTGAATTTATAATGCAATCAGAAGAACTATCAAATAAAATATTAGAGGCCTCAAACTTATCTGATGAAGAACTACATGCTCAAGCTAATCAGTATATAGGTGAATTTAATCAACTTATCTCCCAGAGCCTGCCTTCCGTAATATCTGAGATTATTGAACGAGAGGTTTGGACTAAAAGAGCTAAGCCCTACGAAAACTTTGGGGAATATGCTCTTGATAAATCATCAGACGGCTTAGGCATTACTAACAATGAAATGTTGTGGTTATTACGCTCGGCTATGAATGTAAATACGCAACATGTAGCTCATTGGGGAGATGTTTTGAGTAGGGTAGATAACACAGTCAGAACGTATGCAAGAGAGAATAAAATCTCTATTAAAGATTTGAATAATGATCTTAGAGAGCAAGATACTCTGAATCCAGAGCTGTCTCTGGAAAATACCATTACGTATTTACCATCTCATTCGCGCTCAATAGATGGCCAACTTTTGAAGTTAATGAAGAAAGATCCCGATGCCTATGAAAATGTAGTACAGGGAAAAATGAATATAAACGAAACTTATGTCAAAGCTTCCAGAAAACAATATCAACCAATTGAAACAATAAAAAATAAGTTTTTTAACTTGTCTCAATCAGATCGTGAGGCTTTTTTGGCATGGCTTGAACAAGAAAAAGAAAACCTTCAAAGCTAGACTTTACATCGTATATACCTTCCTAAATGTTTCTCCAGTATAAACGAAACCTTGATGTCGCGTAGCGTAATCAAGGTTTCGATGCATATCGTCCTACCAGCTGAGCAATAAAAATGGCTAGATAGGCTTGGCCGCAGAAGGCTTCCATCCAAGATAAGCATTGCATGATAGGAGTTGTAGCGACTACATCGCCATATCCCACTGTAGTTAGGGTGATGAAGGAGAAATAAATTGCTCGGGTATTGGCATAGGGCTCTAAGCCTGACATTGCTTGGGGATATATTAAATAAACAAGTAAGTATAAATAGGCAAAAGTTAAGCCGATAAACAGATAAGCAGAGAGAGAACCAAATAAGGTGGTAATGCTAATGGTTTTATCTTGTAACGTCAGTTTGATACAAGTAACCGTCATTAATAGGAAAAAAAGTAATCCGAAAAGTAGTTTTAAAAAATGATCTGGAAAACTTATTATCCATAGGTTCACCGCAATCAGGGCTATTTCTAACAGACCTAAAATAAATAAACCATGAATAAATTTTTCCTTATGTGCGGCAATTGCTACCAAACTGACAATAATTAGGGTAATTAAAAACAAATCTGCAAAGGGGGCTATACTTGTTTGTGCTTCAATAGCTCGGAACAAACAAAAAGCTAAAATAACCAAGAATAAAAAAAGGAAACGCCATTTCTTTATAAGAGCCATCATCAATAATCCATTAGTTAAGCGCTACCTATTGAAAATTATAGATTCTAATTAGTAAAACTATTACTTATCATGAAGAAATGAAAACGGAGGTTGATTTTTTCACTATATTTATTTTTTTAATCCATATCCTGTTTTAAAAATCCATCCGATAATTGCTAGACAAAGTACTGTAAAAGCTAAAATCATGGTGATACTAATGGTAATACTCACATCACTGTGCTCGTAAAAGCTCCAACGAAATCCACTTACCAAATAGACGACTGGATTGGCTAGTGAAATTTGATACCAGAATGGGGGCAGCATATGAATGGAATAAAAACTACCGCCAAGAAAGGTGAGCGGGGTTATGATGAGAAGAGGAATTAATTGTAATTTCTCAAAGCCATCGGCCCATATGCCAATGATAAAGCCAAGCAGACTAAAGGTCACACTGGTCATAATTAAAAAGAAGGTCATCCATAGCGGGTGCGCAATATGTAGCGGCACAAAAAACCAGGCAGTGGCGAGCACAATCACGCCAATGATCACTGATTTCGTTGCCGCAGCTCCCACATAACCTAACATTATTTCGACAAAAGAAAGAGGGGCGGAGAGAATTTCATAGATGGTACCAGTAAAACGCGGAAAATAAATGCCAAATGAGGCATTGGACACACTTTGGCCTAAAATGGTTAGCATAATAAGGCCTGGAACAATAAAAGCACCATAGGGTATCTCATTAATCGCTTGCATGTGAGAGCCGATGGCAGACCCAAACACAATAAAATAGAGGACCGTTGAGATAACAGGGGAGGCAATACTTTGTCCTAGCGTACGGAACATGCGCGCCATTTCAAATGTATAAATTGCCCTAACACCACGTAGATTCATTTTTCCCCCAACAATCCAATGAAGATTTCTTCTAAACTGCTTTGATGACTATAGATATCTTTTGGTCGTATGCCATGTGATTTTAGATTATCTAGTACATCTGAAATATCATTATCCGCTTCAACATCATAGGTCAAAATCAATTTACCGCCATTGTCGTCTTGCTCTAGTGTTAAGGGATAATTTTTTAAGCCGGCTGGTATGCTTGCTAATGGCTCGCGTAGCACGAAAATCATCTGCCGTTTACCCATTTTATGCATCAGGGTGTTTTTGTCTTCGGTGAGAATTAAATTGCCTTTATTGATAATTCCCACACGGTCGGCCATTACCTGCGCTTCTTCGATATAGTGTGTGGTGAGAATAATTGTAATCCCTGTTTCGCGTAAGGTGCGTACTTGCGCCCACATGGATTTCCGCAACTCCACATCGACACCTGCTGTAGGCTCATCAAGAAAGAGAATTTGGGGTTCGTGGGATAGTGCTTTGGCGACCATGACGCGGCGTTTCATCCCACCTGACAAATGTTGAAGCTGTGAGTCTTTTTTATTCCAAAGTGAGAGACGCTTTAATAGTTCTTCAATATATAAAGGATTCTTGGGTTTGCCAAATAAACCGCGGCTAAAACTAACGGTATCCCATACGGTTTCAAATGCATCAGTCGTGAGTTCTTGAGGGACTAAACCCACCACGCTGCGTGCCTGTCGGTATTGGCGGATGCGTGACGGTACCATTAGTGGGTTGTACAATGCCGCAAATCGCATTAATGAGCGTAGTTTTCCCCGCTCCATTTGGTCCAAGCAAGGCAAAAATCTCGCCCTGACGAATTTCAAGGTTGATATCTTCTAATGCCTTAAAACCATTTTCATAAATCTTTTGCAGCGCGTTAATTGAAATAGCAATATCATTTTGCATGAACAGCTGTGCTCCTTACATCTTAAGGATAATTTATGAAATAACATAGGATTATATGCTACCTTCAAATTCAGTTACTAGTCATTATGTAACTAACTAATAATAAAAAATATTTGGCACTAATTGGGGCTATGAATATGCTGGACTTTACAGCTCAGTTTACTTTCCTTGAGTGCTTATATTTTAAAAGTTCGTTGCTGATGCGTATGATTTTTCTATAATTATCTTGAAATTAGAACCAACCATCCCTATATACTGTTTATCTCTTATCATTAAATTTAAAATTTTTTTAATTCAAAAGTTAATTTAAATTAAGAGGATTTAAGCTATGTCATCAGTTCAAATAACATTTCGTTCTGTTTCATACTCATCGGCAATTGAAATGCCGTCCTGTTAAGACGATTTTATTGAGAGATAAAAATTATCGATTGCTAATCGATGTTCCATTTTAACTATCTGAAGCAACCAGGAGTTGTATGCATAAATTAGGAGCGAAGTGCTATGAAAGAAAATAAGAAAATAAGAAACCAATACGAATACCCTAATTTTATGGATTGTGCGCTTGCCATTCATGGGTCGGTCACTCCCAGAGTATTTACAAAGGTTATAGCGGTATTTTTTTATGCGTGTTTTATTTCTACGTTAAGTATTTTTATCCCTGATTTGGCTCTTCCTATAAGCCCTTTTGAGTATGCTGGGGTAATTATGGGTTTAATTTTAGTTTTTCGTGTAAATGCAGGATACGACCGCTGGTGGGAGGCAAGAAAACTATGGGGGACTGTGGTTAATTGCAGTAGAAATTTGGCAATTATCATAAGAAGTTACGTAGATCCCTCAAATAGAGGCGAGATAGATAAAATGCTCGACCTAGTTGCAGCAATGCCTTATCTGATGAAGAATAGTCTTCGGGGAAGTAACTCTATAGAAGAGGTCAAACATTTATTGTCTGACGAGACCTATGCTGAATTGCAGGAGTGGCAACATAAACCTAATTTTATTTCGGCAAAACAGGCTTCAATTTTGTCGCAGATGCAAGAAAGCGGTAAATTAAATCAGTTTTCTTTTTTGAAAGCAGAAGAGGTTCGTGAAATAATTATTGATTGCCAAGGCGCCTGTGAACGGATCCTAAAAACGCCTATGCCTTTTGTAATGGCAATCAAATCACGTCGATTTATTCTTTTATTTTTGATTATATTGCCTGCGGCTTTAGTTAATTATTCGCCATATATTAGCCCTCTCGTCGTGACTTTGGTCGCCTATGCTCTTTTTTCATTAGACCAAATAGGCGTTGAGCTACAAAACCCCTTTTCAATTGAGAATTTAAGTCATTTACCTCTGAATGATATCTGCAAGACCATAGAGAGGAACGTAATGGAAATTAAAAAAAACAACATAAATAATTAAATATTGAGATTGGAGTATCTATGAAAACGATTGGAAAAAAAGAACAACATAACATCACCCCGGATCAAGCAATAGATTTGCTGCACAAGGGAAATCAACGATTTGTTCAAAACTTACGATTTAATCGAAATTTATTGCAACAAGTAAATGAAACAGCGGATGGACAATACCCTTTTGCCACAATTTTAAGTTGTATTGATTCGCGAACACCAGCAGAATTGATATTTGACCAAGGTCTGGGAGATATTTTTAGTATTAGGATTGCGGGTAACATTGTAAATGAAGATATTCTCGGTAGTTTAGAATTTGCATGCAAAGCAGCAGGGTCGAAATTAATAGTAGTGCTAGGTCATACCAATTGTGGCGCAATAAAAGGGGCTTGTGATGATGCTCAGCTAGGCTCTTTGACTCAGCTTTTGGAAAAAATAAAACCTGCAATACAGCAGGAAAAAACATTCAAAGAAAATCGAAACGGGGCTAATCTCGCTTACGTCAATGAAGTTGCCCGAATTAATATCAAAAATAGCATTCAAAATATTTTAAACAAAAGTAGCATTATAGCGGAGCTAAAGGAGCAAGAAACCATTAAAATTATTGGTGGTTTGTACGATGTGTCCTCTGGAGAGGTCTTATTTTTTGACGAGTAAATAAAGTCGGGCTTACTTTTATCGAAAAAACCTTAGTTTTTGCAATTTAAAGGAGATTTAGATGAAAAAGAAACTACTCCCTATTTTAATCGCAGCTCCTCTTATCACGATGATATCAGCAGGAGCTATAGCACTTGAGGCGAAGCACAATAATCAAGTGCAAAAGAGCAATGCGCAAGGACCTATGGATCCTTTTGATAACGATCCCTTCTTTCAATCATCGGATGATGTTTTAAAGCAAATGGCTCAAATGCAACGAGTTATGGATCAATTTATGAAAAGCCAGTTTTCACAAATGCAACATCACTTGGCGAATCAACCGAATCAAATGCCATTTGGTAGTACAAATACCGTTGAAATTAAAGAAAGTAAAAATGAGATTATCTATAAAATAAAACTACCCAAAGCAGGGAATAGTAAAGTGGATGTCTCTGTTAAAAAGGGGCAGCTAATCGTGAGTTCAAACGTAACCCAGCAAATTACGCGAGACCATGATAATAGCAAAAGTGTAAGCTACTCCCAGAGCAATTACCGTCAGGCATTTCAATTACCTCAAGGCTATGATCCAAATTCTATGACTACAAAGACGAAAGATTCAAATTTAATTGTTACTTTCAAAAAATCAATCGTGAATTCTTCAGTGCTCTAAGAAGAGTTCAAACTATAGTAACGCCATTTTATGGCGTTACTTGCTAAGAGGAAGTAATTTAATGACGCCTACTTTTTTTATGTTTGGTTTTGGCTACACTGCCACTCGGCTCGCACACCAGCTGCTTTCGCTAGGTTTTGATGTGGTGGGAACAACACGTCAAGAAAGGAAAAAAGTAATGAGTCATCCTCCTGCAATCAGGCTTATTGATTTTAATGCTCCTGATATTGAAAACTACCTCAGTGAATCGACTCATCTTTTAATTAGCATCCCACCTGTAGCGGGGGGGGGCGATTACGTATTATCACATTATTCAGAATTGATTAGACGACATGCCGCACATATTGAATGGGTAGGCTATCTTTCTTCTACTGGGGTCTATGGTGACTATCAAGGAAATTGGGTTGATGAAGAAAGTATTTGTAGACCACAGAGTGCATCTGGAATTTTACGTAAGGAAGCTGAAAAGGCATGGTTCTCTTATGCAAAAGACAACCAGCTTCCTTTACACATTTTTAGATTAGCGGGAATTTATGGACCCGAACGAAATCCGCTCGAACGGATCCAGTCTGGGAAAGAATACAGTATTTATAAAGAAGGCCAGGTGTTTTCACGTACCCATGTTGACGATATTGCTTCGGTGCTTCTTGCTTCAATAAAGAATCCACATCCGTTATCCATCTATAATGTAGCTGATGATGAACCGGCCGCATCTTATGTGGTTGATGCATATGCAGCTTCCTTACTTAAGCGGTCCCCTTTACCTTTAATCTCGTTTGAAGATGCTTCAATATCACCCAAAGAACAGGAGTTTTATTTAAGTAATCGTCGTGTATCTAATGCAAAGATAAAAAGGGAGCTTAATATCGCTTTGCACTTTCCTACATACCGTGAGGGACTAACACAACTATGGAGGCAAGATTTTGAACAAAAAAAACGGGATTAAATTAATTCTTTGGATTTTATCCTTTGAATTAATGGGTATTTTCTTAGGTTTATTAACTAAAGAAAATATTCATTCTTGGTATGAGGGGCTTCATAAATCAATTCTAACTCCTCCGGGTTGGGTTTTCTCTGTGGTTTGGCCGATATTATATGCATTTCTCGCGATTGTGGGGGTTCGATTATGGCAAAACAGGGGTAAACCTCAAATTAAAAACGTATTTAATCTTTATCTAGTACAACTCACTATGAATTGGCTCTGGACGCCATTCTTTTTTCAGTTGCATTGGCTAGGATTTAGTTTTTTATGGATAATCGTCATGGTACTTTTGAATGCATTTTTAATTATTAAAATTAGGGAAATAGTGCTTAGGTTACTATTAATACCTTATCTTTTGTGGCTCATTTTTGCCAGTTATCTTAATGGGGTTATATGGGTTCTCAATCCCTAAACATAAGTCGGGTCCATGGCCCGACGTTCCTTTGTCCAATTCATTCGTACTGTTTTCCTGATTTATTGATCCTAGGATTTGTTACAAATAACGTCCAATTTCCTTTATTGCTTTATAAGTGTTCTTTAATTTCACAATCTTCAAGCCAACCCTTAATTAAATATAAACGAAATTTGCCCTCCTCGCTCCAGGGTTGCACGTTTTACCGATTTAATAGAATTCATGCTGTGTTGGATGCGCAAAGACTGTAATACATCATTTGCAGTTAATCGACAGCACCGCATATTTTTTTCAATATATTTCCCTCGGTTAATTAAAATAACTTTCTGTCCTTTAATGTATTTACCAAATTTATGATTTTTATAAGATAAATAAGCTAAAAATCGATGGATGATAACTATTAATAGACAAACAATCATGGAGGGAATTAAAGGGATATTGTTAACTATTGCCTCTCCTAAGATGGCGCCTAAAATGATGTAAATAATAAAATCTAAAGGAGAATGTTCGCCATAGATAGCATTTGAATTTGTTCTAAATAAAACAATTGCATATAAGGTGATGATGATCCCTCTTGCATAAAGACCATATTCTAGAAGCTTACTCCATCCCAAAAACTGATCCATGTTATTCTTCTCTTTAAATTGGGTTTAAAATAGAGGATTAATACTGAAAAAGCTTTTCATCATATAAGTATTTTATGCTGTAAGTCTAGGGTTTTAATGAACCTTCCAACGTAGAGGAAAAGAAGGTAATTTTTCGACTTACAGCAGCGCTGTTGTTAAGCTTGCTTTAAGAGTTCTCGTTTGGCCAATGTTGCCAAAGAGGCAACTGGCCTTCATGATGAATATACAGATAATTTGGGATATGCTTTGATTTTTTTCTAGACTAACTATCCTTTACTTTCTGGTTTTTGTGATTAATCCACGATTCGTCATTCGCAAAAATATACTGGCAAGCTTGTTGAATAAAGTAATCTTTGTACTGAATGCCAGCCCATTCACAATAATCTTCAATTTCTTTAAATACAGAGGCTTTAATTCGAACACGAAACTGGATTTTATTTTCATCTTTTTCTGGACTGATTAGCATAAGATACTCTCTGATAAGTTATGGATTAATACTCAAGCAACGCTTTGTGCTTGAGTATATTCGATTAAAATTAAAAGCTCTACTCACGTTGATCGCATATCAGTTTAATGAATTCCTCCGTGTCATTAGTAATGCCTAAGTGAGAGCCTTTTTTTAGCTCTATAGTTAATTTACCTTGCTCTAAAGAATGAAAAGATAAGCTCATAATAGTGCCCTCCGGTAAAACTAAATTATTGACAATGCTCGTACCTTTTTCTGAAATAAAACTTAACAAATGATAATTTTCTTCCACATCAGCCTTAACCTGGCAGGTTATGAGCTTATTTTGCAATGAATCTCCATCAAGCATTATCAATTCATTAGGAGGGAGTGCGAAATTGCGATCAGCTGTGTTGACTGAAACACTAATTGCAAATAAGAAAAGACCCAAAATGATGTAAGGATATGACTTTTTTATATTCATTAATAAACTCCTGTACGCTAATTAAATGAGAAATTAACCTGAATCCGCATTTATACGACTGTATCGATGCAATTAGAATGAGGAACTATTCTAGATTTTTTTGTCAAAAAAATTGTGATTAATATTTTTGTTAACTTAACCATTTGTTTTTCATAGGTAATTTTCTTCGTCAAATAGGTCCATAAATATTATCCTGATGGTTTAACGTAGAATCATTATAAGTCGCACTTGGCTTGTCTGTCAAAAAATAAATGACAATTTATTTTGATTTTAATGGCAAATAAAATTTGTCATTTTAATTTTTGTTTGATATGATTTTTTTGTCATCATATATTTGACGGGAAATATATTATTATTTGGTAGTGAAACTGCTGCCTTAGTATTCTTAAAAAGGAGTAGCATGTGAACAATAATAAATTTATTAAAAGTAAAATAATAAAAATGATTGATAATCTCTATAAGCTGTCAGGGAGGAGTGAGATTCCAGATGTAAAAAAAATTTGTCTGGAAACTAAAGTAGACCGTCAAACGGCAATGAAGTTTCTTTGTGCATGGTGGGATAAATGTTACATAAAAGAACAGCATGCAACAGAATATTCTCTATCGTTAAATGAGGTAAAAGATAATTTGAGCAAAGTTATTGCTTTAATTGAATGTTTATCTAAAGAAGTTGCGTTATATAGTGATTTATTAAACAATGCATCGTCTACTTTTCCTCTAGGAAATCATATCCTCAATAGCTTACAAGTTCTTGAGGGCCAAATTTTACTGGATTTTAATCAATTAGAAAGTAACAAAAATTTAATCCAGAATGAACTTAAGAGTGCTTTAGAGGAAAATAATCGACTTTCCCTGGCTTATCTAGAGTTAGAAAGTAAAAGCTCAAAAGAGCTTCGAGAATTGCAGGAAAAGTTTGAAGTTAATAAGCGAGAGGTTTTAGCATTAAATCAGAAGATTAAATCGTTAAAAAGGGATAAACGAAAAATCTCTTTTAAAAACATGATCGGTGAAATGTATTGAGCACAGTGTAATAGGTCGGGCCCCTGGCCCGACGTTTCTTTCTGGCATGGACCCTATAATGCACCACTTATTTTAAGGATGTCCTAAGGGTGCTGCTGCCTAAAGTAGGGGACTCGGAGTCAACAATATCCTCTCTAAAAAATCTTAATCCAATTGTATAATGATTAGGTTCGGATGATCTTTCCGGTGTATCACGAGTATCGCTTGGAGTCCTTTTGTCTATCAATGGCTCCCTCTGTGAAGAATCTTGAGTCGATTTTTTACTATGAAACACGGCAGGCCATGTAAATGCTATCGATACAAACACTAAAACCACAGGAGACAATATTGCCATGGTAACGGTTAATGCAAATTTTTCCCCTATTGCCTCTCCCAGCGTTTCTCCAACATGAATCCCGCTTCGAATTCCCCCTGCAACAGAATAAGCAAGAGAGTCACCTATCAAAGCAAATAACTTGAGCATATTAAGGGCTCCATGTTTTATCTTTTGTGCTTTAGTTAGGTTGTCTTCTGGTGGTTGATATATTGATTCAAATTTATCTTTTAAATCAACATACGTTTTCGGGTTAAAAACTTTATAAACTTGTGAAAAAGTATTAACAACCATGGTGGTCGAGGTACATATCATGGCAAGAAGATGGGCTAAAAAGGTCCCTGAATTCGTACCTATAGCATCGAAAAACCGATTAACCCCTGAGACAGTAGTAAACCACGTTAGGGTTGCATAAACTGCTAAAAAGACTGTACTTACGGCTCCAAGTAAGAGACATCGCAAAAGACCATAGGGTTGTTGATACGCGTCAATAAAAAGATTTTTAAATTTGGCATAATTTTCCCGTATGCCTACTGCTTGAAACGAATAGAACGAAATAGCGGCAACCACCGATAAACCAATCGTAGCTGCCAAAACTAGAGGGGTAGAGGCGAGTGCACCAGCCCCCAAAAAGTTAAGAAGCCCTACTAGACCCGCATATCCAGAAATACCTGCAGAAATACATGCCAGCAAGGTCACAATACCAAAAAATAATTTCTGCCCTTTATCTAATATCGTTTTTTCTTTTGTATTTTCTTCAAGGGTCTGCAGCGTTTTTTGTTTTTTAGGTTGAAAGCCAGCACTATCAAGCATGGCTTGCCCACGACTTAATAGGCAAACTACTCCGTTACAGCAGGAAAGTACTATCGATAGGCCGAGACTAATGGCAAAGGGGGCGCCTAAGGTACTCAATAAGCCTAAGCAAAATACCATACACAGAGCCATGGAGGTCACGACCTTGCCAATGACTAATGGCACACCTTTTAGTAGCCTATCTCTATTTTGAGCGGGGGTTCTTGCAAATTCTTGGCCCTTGCTCGAGTACGTGGCAATTTGTAGGACCTCTTTTTTCGATAATCTTTTTCCACCAGCGAGTATCTCTCCCCATTTAAAGGTAAGGAAACTCCATAAATGGTTGGAGAAAGGACGCTCTAGAAGATCTGTTACTCGAAGATCCCCATTCAGAATGGCTTGTTGAACCATTGCCGATTCTACTTCACTAAATTGATATTGGTCGAATGACGCAATAATCCAATCTTTTTGAGTACGAAATTTTCTTCTTAAAACCATTAAGACTTGAGGATGTTGATGAAGAGAAAAATCGATTTGTTCTTGTTCTAATAAAGTTACAATTTCTTTCATTCCTATAAATCCCTTTTTAATGCAAATCGCCTAGTTTATTTATAAATTGATAAGAATTCCATTTAAATTTGTAATTAATTATCATTAGATATGAAGCTGCTATCTTTTTCATTAGAAAAATTTGACATACTGTGCGAGTTACATTCTAATCTTATTTTTTATCATGATATGGACAATCATGTCATTTTTAAATTTTTTAAAACCTGCTCCTTATCTTGATGAAATTCAAGATAAAAACATTGTGAAACAGCAATATCGCTATTGGCGTATTCGTACCTTTTATGCAATGTATATAGGGTATGCTTTGTTTTATTTTACGCGAAAAAGTTTTACCTTCGCGATGCCTGCATTACAAAGTACCTTGGGGATGAGCAAAACTGAACTGGGACTAATTGCCAGCATTTTAAGCTTAAGTTATGGTATCAGCAAATTCTTGAGTGGAATTCTCGGCGATAAGTCAAATCCTCGTTATTTAATGGCGATTGGACTAATTCTCACAGGTATTTGTAATATTTTGTTTGGATTATCTTCCACCTGGTGGTTATTCGCTATTTTTTGGGGATTGAATGGTTGGTTTCAAGGTTGGGGATGGCCAGGGTGTACTAAATTGTTGACCCATTGGTATTCGCAATCTGAACGCGGTCGTTGGTGGAGCATTTGGAATACATCACATAATGTTGGGGGAGCATTAATTCCATTGATTGTAGCTATGTGCGCGCAGTATTTTGGCTGGCGTTCAGGCATGTTTGTGCCTGGGATTATCTGCATTTTAGGCGGTCTTTTTTTGATCAATCGTTTAAGAGATACTCCACAGTCGCTTGGTTTACCTCCGATAGAGTACTATAGGGAAGATTCCTCTGGTTTATCAAATCATCCCCAAGAAAAAACAGAACTCTCAGTTAAAGAAATTCTTTGGACTTATGTATTGAGCAATCAGTATATTTGGATACTAGCCATTTCCTATGTGTTTATTTACATTGTCCGCACGGCTCTTAATGATTGGAGCATGCTGTACTTAACCGAAGTGAAAGATTACTCTTTGATCACTGCGGGTAGCTGTATTATTTGGTTTGAAGTTGGTGGTTTCTTTGGAAATCTTGCCGCAGGCTGGCTTTCTGATAAAGTATTTCAAGGTAAACGCAATCCAATCAATGTTCTCTTTACTGCAGGCGTATTTGCCACTTTGCTGCTATTTGCGCTGACCAAGGGATATACACCATTCCTCGATTCTTTGTTTCTTTTCTTCTTTGGTTTTTTCATCTTTGGACCACAAATGATGATTGGGATGGCCTGTGCAGAGCTATCCCATAAAAAAGCAGCTGCGACTGCAACTGGCTTTGCCGGATTTTTTGCCTATTGCATAGGAGCTGTTCTGGCTGGTGCTCCTTTGGGTGCAATTATTAAAAATTACGGTTGGGATAATTTCTTCGTCACCTTATTCGTTTGCTGTTTGATCCCATTATTATTGATGCTGCCACTTTGGCATGTGAAATCTCCTCCACAGGACCGTAAACCAGAATTTTCAGGCAAATCGGAATTTGCCTAATAAGTCGGCCATGGGCTCGACTTACGCTCATTAAATCCCCAAAATACGCTAGTCTCGTTGTCTTGATGAGCCTAGTGTAATTGGATTATTTTTTTTGTTACGATGAAATCATGAAACCTTATTTTGACAAACACATTGACTTAAATCGTATTGGTATCACCAAATATCATAACGGTGTGATGCTCTACGATAGTCTCGATAGTAGCCACAATTTATTGATAAAGTTTACGGCATTTTTTGCTTTGCCCTATAGCGTTTACTTGCTTGATTCCACCGGTGCGACTTTAAAAATCAATGAATTTGGCGCTCGCATTTGTGGTTTTACTTCTCCCGAACAAGCAAATGGAAAAACCATCTTCGATGTTTCGCAGGGGAATAGCGCCAAAGATTTATTAGATAATTGTAGCTCGGTATTGCAACAAGAAGCAGTAAGGCTCTTTGATGAGTTTAATTTGCGCTGCGATGGTAAAAACTTACATTTTTTATCGATTAAATTTCCTTGTTATGATGCCAAGCAACAATTGCAAGGAACCCTGGGCATCTCTATTGTAATAGGGGAACACTCTTTAGCAGAGGCTATAGTCCATTTGACAAGCTTGGGATTATTACCTGAAAATACGCCACCTAATCAAAGCCTTCGCGTGAACCTACGCGGAGTTTCTTTAACTCCTAGAGAGCAAGAGTGTTTGGAATATTCTACTAAGGGTTATACCGCGAAACAAATCGCCAAAAAACTGCAAATCTCGCCAAGGACTGTAGAAGAATATTTAAATCAGCTTAAAATAAAATTTGATGTGTGTAATAAGCAAGAATTGATTCAAAAGGTTTTGAGCTCATAAATACCCCGTATTCACTACGGAGTGTTAGATTAAATATCCTCAGTAAACTTAGCTCTAATAAATTAACTTGAGGAATAAAAATGAATCCAGCTGTACTTGCATTATTAGAACAAATTATTATCAAAAAATGTCTTTTAAATGATTACCCTAAAAAGGGTGTTGTTTTTCTAGCTATTGATGCCTTATTCAATGACCCTAAGTCAAGACAACTAGTAGCAGCAGCTGTACGCACAGCCACTAAGGATCTAGTTTTCGATTCAACAGCGGGTATTGCATCGCGCGGTTACCTTTTTTCTGGAATGATTGCTAATCAATCAAATGTAACCGGTGAGCAATTAATACAAAAAGTAAAATCTAAAGGCGATGCGCATTTTGTTCAAATAGATACTAATACAGAATATTCCGCTGATGCTTTACAGATTCTTAAAGGCACCGTACAGCCAGGGAAAAAATACCTAATCACCGACGATTTAATTGCTACTGGTGGTTCAGCTCTAACTGCGATTGAGTTGATTCGTTCTTGTGGGGGGCTGGTTGACAGCCTTTTTGTAATGACTGAATTAGTTGATTTTAATGCCAGAGCTCGATTAAAAGAAGCCGGGGTTGAACTTATTAGCTTATTACAATTTAACAACGCAGATTTACAAAAATTATTACTCATTCAAAAATGTTATAATCCAGATTTGCCAATACCGATAAGTTATCAATTATCTCAGCATGCGCAAGCTGTTGATGCTTTTGGTCAGACCGAGCTTAAGGTACATTTAGCTTCCACATCCCCAGTGAAAAAAGAGGCTACGCAACTTGTTTGTCAAGGACTGTTTGACCCCTTAGTTATCGAGCTAATTGCGCATGAAGCAGAGTCCCATGTTTCAAAACAACCTAGAGGTTATGAAGAAACTAAACAAGGCGCAATAAATAGACTAGCAGGGATAGCACATCCTAATGCACCTTCTAGCATCGCTATCTCTATGGAAAATGGATTACGCTATTCTGAAGAAGATAGCTGCTATTATGATTTTGTGCATATAGGGGTGAAACAAGGCGATAAGACCATACACCACACTCAAGATTGTTGCAAAGTTTCTACAGATCTAATTGCAAAGGTTAACCCTGAAGAAACTTGGGGGGAGGCCGCCAAACGTTTAGGACTTGCGCAGCTAGCCAACGATCCGCATCAAGAAAAGCTCTTTGGCGGGGTTTCCAGAGCGGAGCATTTATTCCAGGCGTTAACGCAAGCTTTAGGTGCATTGAAACCAGAACTCATGAAACATAAATCTGTGCCGATGGAAGATGTAAGTGCCTGGGTTCGTCTTAATGATGTAAGGGGACTAAGTAGTTTTGCTAAAAGAGGTATTTTCTTTAGCAGCCCTAATATCTCTTCAATCATGCCATCTATTGATTTATACAACCATGGCTGCTCAGAGGGTTGGAGTTCTAAAAAAGCTGCCAAAACAGAATTTAAAATCTTTTCCACTGGAGATGCCTTTTCTATCCTCCCCCCAGATATTAAAATTAAAAATGCACCTATTACCATTCATGTAGGTCTCGACCATCCCCAATATTCACCGTTGGTATTAATCCATGAAGCCTTGCAATTGTGCCGAAGCGCTTATGAACACGGGGCGGGAAAAATCAGCATTGCCTTACCTGAGCAATTTCATCCGATTATGCATCATAATGATTTCAATCTATTGTTACTGCGTTTATTCAAGGCCAGCGGCGCCCATAAGGTTTATTTTTATGATAAAAATTATAATGGAACCTTAGAAAATACGAAAAATCATTATCACATTAGTAAAGAGGCCTTAGCGAATTCATTTCATGCTACATCACAACCTAGCTTAGACGCTCAAATGATGCAGAATATGCGCAACAGTTATTTAGAGCGTGCTTGCATTAAATTTGGTGTAACTCATGAGCATTCCCCAGTATTATTTTCTCCTGAAATTAAAGAACCATCCCATATATTACTCTGCGGTTCGTCCAATAAAGCTCTAGCGCAAAAAATTGCCGAAAGAATGCTTGTCCGCGGGGAGAGGGTAAAAATTTACGACATCGAAGGTAAAGGAGAGCAGGCAACTATACCGGAGGGGGTAAAAATTTGTGGTGCAACAGTTACCATAGTGCAGTCAACTAGACCTAGTTCCGATGACTTAAGTGAAAGCCAAGAATATCAAACTAATGGAAACATTGCTTATTTTTTTGAAACTCTGATGATTGCAAGACAAGCCCATTTGCGGGGCGCCGCAGAGATTAATTTAATTAATCCTTACCAATTTAATTCACGCTCAGACAAAGCCGAGAACAATGTTAAAGGAAAAACTGGGGCTTATGTGCAGCATAATGGGGATTTGCTCAAGGCTGCAGGTATCACCAAGTTAGTGACTTCAGAATGTCATGATCCCCATACTTTATCGGGTACTTATACAGCCAAGGGCATGCAAAGCTCAGGGGTTCCGGCTCTGACAGTTATTGCAAAACAAGTAGTACTAGATTGGTTAAAAGATTCTAAACAAGGACAATTACGTCTGGTAACGCCTGATGCTGGGGCAACCAAAAGAACGAATGAATTGACCGATAAATTACAATCAATATTAGGTAAAAAGCTCTGTACATCTCGGGTGTTAGGTGAAAAACAAAGAGCATCTCATGAAGATGATAGCGCTTTAATTAAAACTATGAATTCTGGGGGAGTAGAGATTAATGCCGCGGATAAATATTTAATTACCGATGATGAAACGGCTACTGGAAGCACTTTATGTCAGGCGATTACTAACCTGAAAAAAAGTGGGGCGCAAGATATTGCGGTAATCGTGGTGCATAACAACATGCCTTTGGATTGGCTCCAACGTCAATTGTGCTTAGCGAGATTTTTATACCTAGGTGTGAATGACTTGCATTTTAGCGACTCTCAAGAAATGGGAACTTTAGCCAAAAGTTATGAAGATATGATCCAAACTTATGCACAAAAAGCTCATTTGTCGCAGGAAGAAGTTGAAGCGCAAGTGTTAACATGGTTTAAGACTAATCTTGGCGAAAGTGGGCTGATAACCGCAGATTTTTCGAATTTTAAATCCATGTTTGCGCAGTTTGATGCAAAAATTAAGGTGCATTCATTGGCAGATAAATTTGCAAGCAGGGTGGTGAGCTCGGGAGTAGTAGAATTACCTATGAAAATTGCGGGTAATGAGGGTATTGGCTTTTTCCCCTCGAAGATCTGTGCAGAGGAGAGCTCTTCTGTTCAGCAATCTTACGCGATGTAATAAGCCCAATCGTGAACGGAGGTCGGGCGATGGCCCGACATTTCTTTTTTTCATCCCCAAATCTAACTCAGATTAATTTACAAATTCTCGCTCAGTACCTTTGAGGGCTATACCTACATATCATGTTCAATAAATTTCCACATCAATTTCTTTTTAATAAGCTCTACTACAAATAAATATCCAAACGTAGCTATCACTAAAAAAAGGAAATACAGCGGTGGTAATGGAACAAATCCCCAGAACTTGGCAAAGGGGCTAAATGGCAGCCAAATGCCAATAAAAACCACCATTAATACCATGATCGTCAAAGGCAAGCTCGGTTTGCTTTGCCAGGGGTTTTTAGCCGTACGAATCACAAAAATTACCAATGTTTGGGTTGCAAGTGACTCGACAAACCAACCTGTTTGAAACAACGACTCCGAGGCAGAAAAAAACTTTAACATTACGAAGAAGGTTAAAAAATCAAAAGCAGAGCTTATTGGACCGATAGAAAACATGAATTTGCGAATCACATCAAGATTTAGATGTCTGCGCTTGTGGATAAAACGCTGATCGACATGATCCGTAGGAATAGTGATTTGAGATATATCATACAGCAAATTATTCAAAAGGATTTGCGTAGGCAGCATAGGTAAAAAGGGTAAAAATAAAACAGAGCCGGCCATGCTCAACATATTGCCAAAATTAGAGCTGGTGCCCATCATGAGATATTTCATGACATTTCCAATGGACTTGCGTCCTTCTATGATTCCATTTAATAGCACTTTTAAGTGACGTTTTAATAAAATAATATCGGCTGCTTCGCGGGCAATATCTACTGCATCGGCAACCGAAATACCTACATCTGCCGCATGTAATGATGGAGCGTCATTAATACCATCTCCGAGATAACCAACCACATGATTACGAGCTCTCAGTGCTCTGATAATTCGTTGTTTCTGCATAGGAGAAATACGAGCAAAAATATCGATTTCTTCTGCCAATTGTTCTAAGGCAGGATCGGTGACGTGTTCTAATTCTTCTCCGAGTAAAATTCGGCTTGCATCTATCCCTACCTCTGTACAAACATGCCGCGCCACCAGGTCATTATCCCCAGTTAAAATTTTGATTTTTACGCCTTCCCTTTGTAATTCTTTTATAACCTCAGGAGTATCATTGAGCGGGGGATCAATAAAGGCGAGAAATCCAGATAAAATTAACTCTTTTTCATCGTGATGATTATATGTGGATTTTTTAATCATTCTATTATAGGCAACCGTTAATACCCTATATCCTTCGCGACTTAAGGAGAGAAAAACTGACTCACATTGCGTGCGTGTCTCCTCATCTAATGTTTGTATTTTGCCGTCAATATCATAATGGGTGCACAGTTTCATAACATGTTCTGGAGCACCCTTGGTGATGAGAATAGGGATATCATTTTTATCTACAATTACACTGGAACAGCGGCGTTCAAAATCAAAAGGAATTTCATCGAGTTTATGGTAAGGCTGAATATCGGGATGGTCATGTTTTAAAATGGCAATGTCTAAGGGATTGATATTGGCTTTTTTTAATACAGCAACGTTAAAAGGACTGGCAATTTCTGTTATAAACAAACTGTTGAGATAAGCTAGTAACATCACATGTTCTGATTTTTTTCCTAAAGGATCGATGTATCGCTCTAGAATCATATCCCCACTAGTCAATGTTCCTGTTTTATCGCTACATAAAATATCAATACTTCCCAAATTTTGAATGGCAGATAAATTTTTAACAATGACTTTTTTCTTGGACATACGAACAGCCCCCGTAGCTAGAGTCACTGTGGTAATCATGGGCAATAATTCAGGCGTCAGCCCCACTGCGAGTGCTACTGCGAATAATAATGATTCCAGTAAAGGCCTCGCCATAGAAATATTGATTGCAAAGACCAATATCACCAGAAAAAATACCATCTTCATAATAAAGGCACCAAAACGAGTGATACCTTTTTCAAATTCTGTATATGGAGGTTTTTTTCTGAGACTCTCGGCAATGTTTCCAAATAAGGTTTGTTCCCCAGTGTTTACTACAATTGCGGTTGCAGTGCCTCCAATAATAGAAGACCCCAAAAATACTGCATTGATGGCCTCAACCAGATTTTTTGGACTACTATCCAGTTGGACAGCTTCTTTCTCAATGGGGAGTGATTCTCCGGTGAGGGCTGCCTGATGGACGTGCAAATCCTTAGCACTTAATAGTAGGGCATCAGCAGGAACCATGTTACCTGCAATCAGTTGAATTATATCACCCGGGACTAATTCCTTGGAGGGAATAGTACACCATTGGCCATCTCGCAAAACATTTGTAGATGCCGCAATCTGTTCTTGGAGGGTTCTCACCGCGACCAGAGCACGGTGACTTTGAAAATAATCTAGGCCAATGCTGATGATGATGATTGTTGCGACGATGCTGGCATTGAGAAAATTTCCTATAAACGCAGATATTAGTGCTGCAAACAGTAGGATAGCAACCAGTGGGTTGGTGGAGTGGGAAATGGCTTCTAAAATAACCGAATGAGAAGGTTTTGTAATAATCTCGTTGGTGCTATAACGAGTTAATCGCTCCTTTACTTGCGCTCTTGTAAGTCCCTCTGCAGAGCTATCAAGCTGAGAAAGCACTTGTTTTTTATCAAGTGTTGTTAAAAGTTTAAGATCCATTCTCGTCATTTTCTTCTTTTAAAATTACACATGTTAGGGGCTACAAACCAAGTTACGTGTTTATTTACCATTGCCACAGGTATTTTTTAAATTTATCAAGCTGCTTAAGCTGTTTCTTCAAACCCCATCCGCTTTTTATTCATTCCATTGAATCATAGAACCGACATCCTAAATAGAGTTACTTATAGTCATTAAAACTGCTTTAGACCTCAGACCTTTTCCCCTGTGAAGGAGAGCTGGACCTGTGTTGCAGGAGGTTAAGCTTTTTCAACCTTGACTTCACGTGACTGATTGTTCTTCTCTGATTTTTTGAGAATATTTACCGATAACCTCCCTTTTTTAAAGGGTGCTGTGGCTTTGCTCGAATTTGCTCATGTGTTCATGCGAAATTGGAGTGTTTTTTCCATTTATTTAAATTACTCATTTTTATATCTCCCTTACGTTAAGTATAAAAAATTACTAAGAAATTTAGGGAACTCATGAAACATGATTTATTTTTGTGCAGGGCTATAAAGGTTCATAATGAGTGATTTTAGACTAGACTTTTATTATTATAAAATCAAGAAAAATAGGATCTGAGCTTTATAGTAAGATTGCTATAGAAACTCATAGGTCTTACTGCCTGACATTGTTGGGTTTTTGTCAATGATTGGATATTTATTTTGAATTCTTTGAGATAGAGAACTTGTGGACAGATTTATTGATCGGCAGCATGCAGGGGTTATTCTGGCGAGATTTCTTTCTGATTAGGCTCTAAAAGAGGTTAATGAAGACCTTAATGCAATTTGCTGAATCAACTGTTATCGTTATCAATTAAATGGAGGTTTTACCTACTAAATGAATAGTGCAAACGTAATAACTAACTTAGTGAACTTTTTAAAATCTAAATGGCAGTCTTTTATTGCTTTGCTTTCTCTAATTGCCATTACTATCTTTCTTATCTTAAGTTCTTTAAATACGCCTTTTACAAATTTTCCTTTATTATGTTTAATCGTTATTGGAGGAGTACCATTATTTTTGCAAATTATTTTAAAATTGCTAAGAGGAAATTTTGGCGCTGATTCTCTCGCTGCGATTGCTTTAATCACCGGTATTATTTTACAAGAATATTTAGCTGCCTCGCTAATTATTCTTATGTTAGCCAGTGGTCAAACCCTAGAGCGTTTTGCGCTGCGTAAAGCCTCTTCAGTTTTATTAGCATTAGCCAAACGCATGCCCTCTATTGCTCATCGGAAGATTAACAGTGAAATTAAAGATATTCCCTTAGTCGACATTAATATTAACGATGAAATAGTTATTTATCCCCATGAAACTTGCCCAGTGGATGGCTTTGTAATTGAAGGTAATGGTTCAATGGACGAGTCTTATCTTACGGGAGAGCCGTATCAAATTTCTAAGGCGCCCGGTGCATCCGTTTTATCGGGGGCTATCAATGGAGAGTCGGTACTCGTCATTAAAGCAACCAAGCTACCAGTGGATTCAAGATATGCGGTTATTGTAAAAGTATTAGAAGAAGCCGAACAAAAACGACCCTCAATTCGCAGGTTGGGTGATCAAATTGGAGCTATTTTTGCGCCTGTAGCACTTTTATTTGCTGCGGGCACTTGGTATTTTACAAATGATGCCATTCGTTTTCTTGCGGTGCTAGTTATTGCAACACCATGTCCTTTATTAATTGCTATTCCTATTACGATTATTAGTGCTATTTCACGAGCTGCGAAACAAGCTATTATCATAAAAGACCCTATTGTTTTGGAACAGCTACCTACTTGTAAAACCGCTATTTTTGACAAAACAGGAACACTGACCTACGGAAAACCAACGTTAACCGAAGTTTATACTACTCAAAATTATACCAAAGAACAAATACTGCAATATGTGGGTAGCCTTGAGCGTTATTCAAAACATCCTCTTGCTAGCGCAGTAATTAAAGCAACAGAAGAGCGCCATATTCACTTAATAGAATCGACAAATGTATCGGAGAAACCGGGACAAGGTTTAGAAGGTATCATTAATCATCGAAAAGTGAGCGTTATGAGCCGAAAAAAATTACTGGAAATGATGCCTGAATGTAAGTCATTACTTCCTCCTGTTTCTCCAGGTTTAGAATGCATTATTTTGCTAGATAGCCAATACGCGGCAACTTTACATTTTCATGATTTACCACGAGCAGAAAGTAAATCATTTATTAGTCATTTGACGCCAGCCCATCAATTTAAAAGAATTATGTTAGTTTCCGGAGACCGAGAATCCGAGGTTAATTATTTAGCCAAATTAATTCCATTTACAGAAATATATTCTTCTCAAAGCCCTGAACAAAAATTAGCTATTGTGCGTAGTGAAAGAAAAAAAGCTCCGACTGTTTTCATGGGAGATGGTATCAATGATGCCCCCGCGTTAACTGCAGCCACTGTAGGCATTGCTTTTGGGCAAAATAGTAATGTTACTGCTGAAGCAGCAGGCGCTGTTATTATGGAAAACACATTAAGCAAAGTGGATGAATTACTCCATCTAAGTATCAATACGAGAAATATTGCAGCGCAAAGTGCTTTTGGAGGAATGTTCTTGAGCCTTGTAGGAATGGGATTCGCAGCGGCTGGTTTTATAAGCCCAGTTGTGGGTGCAATTCTTCAAGAATGCATTGATATTCTTGCGATTGTTAATGCATTACGCTTGGCTTTTGGCTCTAAAATTAAAATTGATTTACCGAATCGTTAAAAAAGATATTAATTTAATAGGCGCTTATGAACATTATTTTTTCATTTCCTGGAAATAAAGATTTGCGTATCATATGAGCGAAGCTGAGCGTATTTCTACAGCATTAGCTGAGCTATCCACTAAACAAAGTGCGGAAACGACAAATGCAATAGGAATGGATGAAAACACAATTACCAGCAAGCAAGGTGGTGGCATTGATAAAAAGCCCGCATTTTGAAGCCAGTTATCGGTGGCGATTTTGCGGCCTGTGCGCCTACGGCTTGATGATAATCGGATTAATGTAGTCGAAAGTTTAAGCAGTGAAATGGCTATTTAGCAAGCCCTATAAATGGGAAATCATTCGAATTTGTAAACTTTTAGTCGCAACTCTAAAAAAAACAATTTGCAACGGGTTGGAATGACCCTCTACCGCGAATTGCCTGTTTGGGCTTTGACTTTATGGTAGAGGCGCTTAATAAAAATATTTGGTTACTGGAAGTGAATCATAGCCCCGTTATTTACTATTTTATACCGTCTCTTTTGGGAGCAGGTGCTCCAACAGTTTGTTTATAAGCAGCCTTCAGATTTTATTGCGCTAGACTAAATCACTAGGAGTGATGGGGAATAAGAACACTAAAAAATAGTGATCTAAAGGTTTACCTTCTAATTTTCGCTTATATAATCCAGGTGGATCTACATATGTAACTTTAACTAATCCAATTTATAGTAATTCCAATAAAACAGTAACTTTTAATACAAATATATCACTTAGCTTCAGTACGGTTTATCAGATTATTCTCCCTGACCCAGAGAATATTACGAGTGCCGAAGGTGTGGCTTTAAGCGCTGGGGGTACAATAAGCTCTTTTACAACTGCATCAGCAGGTTTCCTCTGCGCTCAAACTTGGGTCTTAAATGCTGGTAATAATACGATCAGCGCTTGTTCTTCAGATAGTGCAAGTGGCGCCATAGTTTCATGTAGTGGAAGTAATATGGCTGTTACTGGGGCACCATTGAATAATCCAACAGCTATGATATGGAATGGTTTGTTATTGTCCATAACCAATGCTAGCGGTAGTAATCCTTTAGTTGTAATTGATACAGTTAACAACCCGTCACCGCCTTTTACTGCATCGGCAACAGGAAGTAATATGTCTAGCCCAACTGGCCTTGCTGCTTTAAATGGTTTCGGATGGATTGCAAATGGTGACAGCACTCTGACTTATTGTACATCGGCGCAAACAGGTAATGCTTGGAGTGGGTGTAGTGTTGCTACGCCAACCAATTATTCAGCAACCACTACTAGTATCAGCGTTATAAGCGGTGTTCTTAGCAACCCCAATGCTGCAGGTGTACTTTATACAGCTAATACTACGTCTAATTCAATTAGTGCCTGTCCAATTACCAACTTTATTACCATCCCTACGTGTACTGATGCAGGAGGTAGTGGTTTTAATCAACCAACATTTGTAGGTGGAAGAGTCGTCACTTTTGGGTCCTCTTATTATGTGCTGATTACCAATAAAGGTAATAGTACGGTATTAAGATGCACATTTGATAATCAAACTTTTATGTTAAGTAATTGCACTCCTACTGGATCTAACTTTAATCAGCCGGTATCTATTTATGAATCGGACAATGGATTTGCTTATATTACAAACCAAGTTGATAATTCTATCACTATCTGTACAGATACCGATGGAGTATTAACTAATTGCAATAATACAGGCGGAGATTTTAATGCTCCCGTTGCAACAATAGTGGGAACTTGTGGTTAGCTGATTTTTGCTTGCAATTTATGGTTAAAATAATGCTCTTTTATTAAGCACTCCGAGGCTAATCTGGTGTCGGAGTGTCTTTTACCAAAGCGTTCCTAAGAGGATTAAAACAACAATGTTCGCTTCGAGATAATTAATTATTGTCTCATGCAAGTTTACCATTAAGCAGTGAGCGTAAATTTGAGTGAGACTGCATCATGGTAGCCTTCATTAATGCCAGTGATAATATTCTGGGAGGTCAGGATATCAATCGGTGCTTTTCTATAAAAAGCATGAGCATAACCGCAATCAACAGTGAGATGGTTCATCAATCGATATCCCATGGAAAACCCAGTAATAAAACTGTCGCCAGCACCTATTTGAAATCTCCCATTCGACGGTGACTGATTATATGTTCCTGCCACTCGGACAACCCACTTTGGTGAAACTTGATAAATTGTCCCGAGGGTTAGAAGCCAACTGTTGTGAAAGTGATAATTAATGAGAGTCCGTGGGATAATCAAGACCTGGGAACCAGCTTGTGTGGCAAAATTATGAACTGAAACTTCTTTAAAGATATTCCATTGCAGGTATTGAACAGTTCCTAAAAAGCCTAATTTTTCATTGATAAAATGGCTTAATGTTGCGACACTTCTTGCAGGTGTCCAGTATTTAAAATGATAATCATTCGATGAAATACTCTGCGAAGCAGTGATCGTACTACGACCCTGTAAATTATAAGTCACCGCACTGCGATAATTAAGACCCAAGGCTGTTTTTTTACCCGGCTTAATGAGTATCCCGAAATCACCGCCCACATTGTTTGCTTGACTGTCATTTAAGCTACGGCTTTCAGGAATATTTAAACGGGGTATGCCTGCAGCAATAGGCTCCTGAATGAGATGAGCATAGGTAAAATTAATATTTCCCCCGATGGAAAGAAATTGATTAATTTTAATGCCAAGCGCGGGAATCAAATCAATATTTTTTGTTTGATTGCGTGCAAGAAAATAGCGAAGGATCGGTTGATTATCCAATTCGCGATTAAAATCATTTGCAACGACAGCAAAACCAGCCACAAATCTTTCATTTATAGGGATGCTAAGATACATGGATGGCAAGAAAAAATTGGATTTAGTGGCGGTTGATCCTGACTCGCTACCCCCAAAAGGTATTTTTTGTGCACTCCCGCTAAACTCAAATTGTGCCCTTGCCAGGGTGCCCAGAAGAATAAATTGTTGATGAGGTGAAATAGTTAATGCTGCAGGATTAAAGTAAAGGGCTGTTGCATCCTTCACTACAGCAGTTCCCATTGTTTGTTCAATAAAAGAGGCATGTAATGTCGAGCATAATAGTAAAAAACCTATGAGCACGTACTTTCTGAAATTAATTAAGCTTGCCATGAACCTAGAGGAGAGAATGATAATATTCTTTAAGTTGTACGAGTATTTTTTCGTATAGTCAAGGTTAGGTTATTTATTTAACTGCGATAGGATATTCAATATAATTAAAAGTTAACCTATAGAGTTCTGTTCGTCACATCCCCTGGCCTTACTTCCACCAAACAGGCTCCATTTTTGCTACAATTGAACTATAAATCAAGCACTCTATTCTTATCTTATTGGTTATGGAAGAATTCGGTATTTCTTTTCAAATTAAATTTTTGTAATGACAAAATTATTTTCAATAAATTGACAGTGTAGTTGATTGAATAAAAGGAAAGCCCAGAAAAAACATGAATTAAGATGCTTATCAAATCTTCATGTCCAGCAAGTGAAGGATTAATAGTCCGTCAATTCAAAAATAAAAAATTGATTTTATTATAATTTTTATCGAAGGAATCCACTGCAAATGTCCTACGATGTATAACTGTGTCGGACTCAAATATGCAAATCCCCCACAATGGATTTTTACCGGGCTATTTTAATATTAAAATTATAAAGATGAAACTAAATAATGAAATTACATTGAAAGATCTGTTTGCAAGACCAGTCTTTTACGCCGCAGAGGCACGTGAAGCAGGTATCCATCCCAGCCGGCTCAGCTATTATGTAAAAACTAATAGGATTGAACGCATTAGTCACGGTGTTTATCGAGGTGTAGAATCCTCTATGGATGCGGATTTTAAATGCGAGGATCTGATTATCATTGCCAAAAGTATCCCACAGGGTGTGGTCTGTCTAGTCTCCGCTTTGGCTCTGTACGAGTTGACAGAGGAAATGCCAAGAGAGCATTGGATAGCCGTTCCTCATTTTACTACGGCACCAAGGCGAGATCATACTCGTATTGTTAGAATGCGAGATATAGAAACAGGTAAAACACTGTACCCAATAGGGCAGGAAACAGTTGTCATTTTTGACAGAGAAAGAACGATAATAGACGCTTTTCGCTATCTCAGTAAAGAAATTGCCATTAAAGCGCTTAAAGCAGCGGTGAGTGGTAGAGCGGACAAAAAAATTGGATATTAAAAAGCTTCAGCAGTATGCGAGACAATTTGGACTTAATCTTGAGCCTTATATTTTGACGTTGACAACATGAATGAACAAGCTTTAAAAGCGCGCTTAAAACATATTGGCAAAGAAAAAGGTAAGATTCTGATGACCTTTTTCTTTCTTGTTGTGGGTATGGAAATTCGTAGTGAGACGAATGGGGGCCAAAAGGAAGTCATGCGCCAAAAATGGATTATCCTCGACTAAAAATGGTGCAATATTCAGATGAAGCCTTTAGTGAAAGAATTGAAATTATAGAATCAGATAATATTAAGCTAAGGGGGTATAACCGTGCCAAGACAATTGCAGATTGTTTCAAACACCGTAATAAAATTGGCCTTAATGTGGCTATTGAGGCACTCAAAGAAGCTTATTCAAAAAATAAAGTAACAGTTGATGAACTATGGCATTATGCGAAAATTTGTCGCGTTGCAAACGTAATGCGTCCTTATATTAAGGCAATTCAATGACAAAAAATATTGGTGAGTCAGAATATTCTAAACAGTTTTTGTTGAAAGGTGCGTTACTATTTAACTTATGACATGCCTCATCGCCCAACTAAAAATATTGATTTATTGGGGTTTGGTGATAATGATCTAGCGTATATTAAACAAAAGTTCAGTAAAATTTGCAGAATCTCTGCAGATAATGGAATAAGTTTTCTGTCTGAAACAGTGACAGTTGACACTATCAAAAAAGATGGAGGTTATACTGGAGCAAGAGTTGAGTTATTTGGAATTGGCAAAAGCAAAGATTAAAATACAAATTGATATTGGTTATGATGATGCAGTTACCCCAGGGCCAATAGATGCCCATTATCCCGTATTTATCCAATTTATACGGTAATTGCAGAAAAGCTGTACGCAATTGCATTATTGGGCATGTCGAATAGTCTATTAAAAGACTACTTAGATCTTTATGTATTATTAAGTAACGAGCAGTTGGATAATCAAGTCCTGGCTCAAGCCATACAAGCTACATTTACTTGCCGAGGCATGAAACTTCAACCGCATTATTGAAATAATGTCATCAATGAAAAAATCATGGGAACATTTTGAGTCAATTAGTTACTTATTAGAGTCCAATAGTGATCAGTTTATTGTGAAAGATTCTAAGAGTTCAAGTATGGCGTTAAGTATTGCTTTGATTAATATAAATAGAGCCATACAAGGGCAAGTGCCAGTATTGGCTTTCAGGAACAGGGGTGTTCTAAGAATAGATGGTTCGTTTAATGATGCTCCTCAAGAGGAAAAAAATATGGTGCAGCAAGAAACTTAAAGACAATCAATAAATTTATTACTCCAAAAGAGAGTAGAAATCTATTTGAGCTAGAAAAATTTGATTAATCAGTTTTATTAAAAAGGAGTTAACTATGAAGGTAAAACTAAAAAAATTAGCAGCAACGCTTTGCTTAATTGGGAGTGTTGTAACTGCAAATGCGGGAGTATGTAATATTGTTCCAGGAAGTGTTACCTGTGGCCATGGTACAGTGGATAGTTTATCTGGAAATGGAATGGTTACCGTTAATGGTACAACTGTATCAGGTGCAACACTTGTTAATGGTTTATTAAATGCGGATGGTGCCAACTTCTATTCTTTAGATGTAAATGGAAGCGCCAAATTAACTCAATGCACTGTTAATGATGTAGCGAGTATTAAGGGATCTTTAACGGCATCTTCAACAAAGTTTGAAAAAACACTAAATGTATATTCAAGCGAAACACGTTTTATAAACAGTAAGGTAAGTAATGATTTGCATTTAGGACATACTGACTCCAGAAAACAAGTTATTTATTTGGATAACTTCTCTGAAGTATCTGGCGATATTATTTTTGATGATGGTGATGGGAAAGTAATCTTAAGAGGCCAATCAAAACTTGGTGGAAAAGTAATTGGTGGACATGCAGTTTCAAAATAATGAGTTAAGGATTTAATATGACTGGAAGTATAAATAAAAACACTGAAGTTGAAATATTCTTTGGTATGTATAGTAATGGAAAAGAAGGTGGTAGTGATGGTAAAGAAGGGGATAATTCCCCCTAAAAATAACTGATGTCAAAAGTAGAATTTTCTCGTACCCTATGACGAAGGAGATTCGTCATGAAAAGATCAAAATTTACAGACAGCCAAAGCCACTCAATTTTAAAACAAGCGGGAGGTGGAACGCCTGGTTCGGAGCTTTGCCTTAGTAGCGCCAAATTTTATAAATGGCGTACTAAGTATGGTGGAATGGATGCATCGATGATGTCGCGGCTGAAAGAACTTGAAGCGGAAAATAGTCGTCTTAAGAAGAGGTACCCTGAGGAATTATCTTTTTTCTTGGCTAAAAAATAAAATAAATAAGAAAAAACCAAGGATGCCAGCTAAAATCCAACATGCATTATAGCTATAATATTCCATTAAGAGACCTGATAAGATAGGTCCAACAATCAAGCCTGAGGAATATGCGCTTCTCCATGCTCCAGCTGCCATGCCTTTGCGCTTGTCTCCTGCAGATTCATAACATTCCAGAAAGGATGTAGGCATGAATAACATTTCTCCTACAATAAACGTTAAGCAGGCCAAGATTGCTCCAGCAACGCTGTTAACTATCATCAATGCAAATAAGCCTGTACCTAATAAAAATCCACCAATTGCCAATTGATGATTGATTTTTAAGGGGGACACTATTTTTGTTATTTTGACTTGAAATAAGGAAACAATAATGGGATCTAGCCAGAAAAGGGTTGCAGTGATAGTAAAATTTGAAAATGTTTCATTTAAAAAAAGCGGGTAAGCAATCCGTTGCTGGGCGTAGATAATTCCTGCTATAAATACTGCGCTAATGGTAATGTAAAGCCGTTTATTGTTACCGTGCTGGTGAATTGTTTCTTTTTCTTCATGGAGTGAGTGCGCTAGAGAGTGTTTCTCTACACGCAGATATTTCATCGTATTCAGAGCAAAAAGAAGGAAGAATAGACCAATTATTTCAAAAATTTGTCCATAATATTGTGCTGCAAAGAACATAATCAATAGTATAGAACAGCTACTACCCAGGTTTTCACTGACTACTTTCATACTTTGTACAAAGCGAAGGCTGTTTTGATCTTGGGGGGCGTGTTGCAATAAGAGAGTATTGTTCGTAGTCAGAAAAATACTTGTTGCAATGCCAATGATGAATGCACAGCCAGATATTGCTAGAAAATTAATACTTTGAGGTAGGCAGAAAAAACTTAAGCCAAGAAAAAGAAAACTGATGATAATAATATTTTTACTACTCAGCCTGTCCGTTATGTATGCAGAGCATAACGCGCCTGATAATGCTCCAAATCCAACAATTGATCCAACTTGACCAATTTGCAATTTTGTTAATGGGGTCGACGTCCCTAAATATAATGATAAATAGTAAGCAATTCCTCCTGCGGCACATTCCAAGAATGAAAAAAGAAGAAGTAAATAGCACGTCTTTGATAGTTTAGGTATTAAACTTAATCGATGAGATAGCACAGCAAACATATTTTTCCTTAAATATTAGTTCGTTAGATCTATGAGGTTAATTGATTCAGAATTTCTAAATCCGGTTTCCTTTGAGGAAGTGGGGGTAGGTATAGTGTTGAAAGAGTTTCAATAGTTTGATTTTCAATTTCATATAATGGGAATGGATGTATTCTCGGTTCCACACTGGGGTACATCGACGCCTCATAAATAATAGCTATATGGTCGTCAGGGTAATGTTTTTTTAATTTGAGTTTTAGTAAATTTAAATGTTTAATTTTTTGATTTAGCTTAGGTATTGAGCGATTGCCAATCATTCCTGGCTGCCAAATACAAAGATGTGCTGTAGGATCAATGCTCTTGTCATACAATAATAATTCCGTTGCCTCTACATGAAAACACCCGAATTGTCCAGGATCGATTTTAAGATCCGCATAGAGGCAATTTTCAACAGAAATACCAGGTAAAATAATTGTTTCAATCGAATTTTTTTGAGCCTCAAATATAGCTTGTAAACCTGGATCTGCGAAAATTGTAGGATGTCCATAGAGTATTACAGTGATAAAATCATAACTCTCTAAGTCCGTGAGAATTTTATCTCGTATTTTGTCATAGGAATCCTGCCGATCATTTTCAGAAAAATATATCGGCTCAAGAGATTCTGACAATTTAGAATAGTGCTCTATCCATTGTTTGGTAATAGGTTCGTTAACCAAGTACAAAACCTTATCTGCACTAGTAGCATAAGTCTTAAATTCAGTTGTAAAATGAGATATAGATTTAATACCGGAACCAATTAAAGCTAATTTTTTAATGATAAATCCTTTTACTATCTATCTAACCACCCGGGACATATCAGCAAATTGTTCAGAACTATTTGATAACGCCGCTCTTACTTTTTGATTGCTTTTAGCCTTAAATGTATCAAGTAGGCCAAGCGATTTAAGAGTTTGATCTTTATTACTAGAGAATATGGCTTGTTTAGCCAAGTTTTCAAATTTGGTCAAGACGCTCATAATATTCACCTTTATATGGCATATTGAAGATTATAAGTAATAAAGAATAAAAAAACATAGGTAAAGTACTATAATTGGTGTTTGCTGTTATGTTTCATATACTATATTCGGCTCTACACCAATTAAGGGGGCACTTTAATTAAATTAGTCTAGACTAACTCCTTGATTTAGCGATCAAAAGGAAATTAAAGTGCCGAAATATAATCTTATCCTAAACTTACCTGGATTTTCTATAGTAAAAGTGAGTGGTTATCAACCCTTACTATTAGATGTTCGATATAGTCTTTTAGCGCGTTGTGGTCATTGTCAAAGTAAACACGTTAGAAAGAAGTCGGCTTATACTCGAGAGGTTCATCATGAGCTGTTAGGTCATCGTCGAAGTATATTAAGATTTAAAGCGTATAAGTTGTATTGTCATGCGTGTAAGCGTTATGGGAACCAACAATTCCCTGTAATAAATAAACACCAACGTTCGACTTGGCGAGCCCAAGCGGCAGTATTTCATGAGCATAGCCGAGGGGTCTCTCAAAAAGACCTATCAGAACGCTATAAGAAAGGTAAAGCGACAATAGAACGTTGGTATCAACGCCATTATGAGGAACAACATCGAGAGTTAATCAATAAACCATGCCCAACAGTACTGGGTATTGATGAACACTTCTTTAGTAAAAAAGAGGGATTTGCCACCACCTTTTGTGACCTGAAAAACCATAAAATATATGATGTGGTAAAGGGACGAAGTGAAGGCGACTTGAAGGATTATCTAGAGCGGTTACCTGGAAAAGAACGAGTAAAAGTAGTTTGCATGGATTTAAGTAGCACGTATCGTTCGATAGTAAAAAAGTACTTCCCTAATGCCCTGATTGTAGCGGATAGATTTCATGTAATTCGTTTAATTCAACATCAATGCATGATGACTTATCGAGAACTATCCAGTGAGATAAAAAGCAATAGGGGGGTCTTGGCTTTGCTTAGAACCCGACCGGATAACTTAAGTACAGAAAAGAAAGTGAAACGAGATGCGTTTTTAATGCAGAACCCCGCGATTGATGCCATCTATCAATTTCAGCAACAGCTTCATGCTCTATTAATGAAACGGGCATTAACTCAGCGTGCTTGTCGCAAAGTGATACCTACCTTCTTGGGTATGCTTGATGGATTAAAACAAAGTGGATTTAAGGCATTAGTTTCATTAGGAAAGACCTTAACTTCTTGGAAAGATGAGGTGGCTAGAATGTGGCGATTTAGCAAATCTAATGGAATAACAGAAGGGTTTCATCGAAAAATGAAATTGATTCAAAGAAGGGCTTATGGGTTTCGAAATTTTGAAAATTATAGAGTGCGTGTTAAGGTGCTCTGCGGGTGATTAAGGTGCCCCCGTAATTGGGAAAGACCCCGAAATTGCCTGAAGTAAGAGTGCATGATTTAAAGCATACCTTTGCAGACGATTGAGAGCCGCAGGAGTAAGTTTTGAAGACAGGCAAGATTTACTTGGACATTGTTCAGGTAGGATTACAACTCACTATTCTTCAGCTGAGTTGCAAAGTTTATATCAAGCTGCGAATAAGATTTGTGAGAATCGTAAAAGTGGAGTGATATTAACATTATTGCGAAACCCAAAGAGTAGACCTGCCAGTCAAAATACTCTAAGGGATAGTCAGGTAAGTTTGTAAGTTCGTGATCTAAGTGACGCAAAAGTTACGCAAGGACTTTTGTACTAAACAGGTAATCAACGTAATTTATTGATTTTAAAAGTTTAAATTGGTGGGCCCACTAGGACTTGAACCTAGGACCAACGGATTATGAGTCTGTTAAATACCACTTTTAGCGACTTTTAGTATTTTTTAATTTCCTTTGAAAATCTTTTAAAATCAACGTTTATAGGCCATAATTAATTTTATTTAGTTTTCATTTGTTTTAAATAATCTGTCTACATGGCGTCTACATGGAATTTAAGGGGTAATTATGTCAGGAGCTGAAAAGGGTATTAAATTAACTAAAACGATTGTTGATAAACTCGAGCATATTCCTGGAAAAACCCAGACTTTTTATCGAGACGAAGGCTTAAAAGGATTTGGACTCAGAATTACTTCAGGCGGGGTAAAAAGCTTTATTGTAGAAACGCGAATCAATGGTAAGGTAAAACGGGTCACCTTAGGTAAATACGGTAATCTAACTGTTGAAGAAGCAAGAAAAGAAGCTAAAAGTCTATTAGGGAGTGTGGCCAGAGGTGATGATCCTATTGCCGAGAAGAAGACTAAAAAAGTCCATGCTATGACTTTGCAGCAAGTGTTGAATGATTACTTAAAAGCCAGAAAAGACTTAAAACCTCGAACTCTTGATGATTATCAATCTGTTTTACATGAAGTGGTACCTGACTGGCTTGATAAACCACTGGTCAATATTACTCGTGAAATGATTGCTAAACGACATACAAAGCATGGTCAGTCTAATAGTAAAGCGCGAGCTAATAATGCCATGAGGGTGTTAAGAGCCCTTTTTAATTATGCGATGTATGAATATCGTGATGGCAATGGCAATCCTGTTATTAACCTTAACCCTGTTAAATACCTATCCCATACTCGTGCTTGGTATCGAGTAGATCGCAAGCAAACCGTAATTAAATCGCATCAGTTAGCTGACTGGTATAAAGCGGTGATTGTGTTGGTTGAGACAGATAACTATCGCAATGCTTTATTATGGCATGATTACTTTCTCTTACTACTTTTTACTGGCATGCGGAAAACGGAAGCTGCATCGTTACAATGGAAAGATGTTGATCTCAAATCTCAAACCATTACGTTGCAAGACACAAAAAATCACGAAATCCATACTTTGCCCATGTCTGATTTTGTCTTTGAGTTAATGGAACGTAGGAGTCGAAATAAAACGAGTGAGTTTGTATTCCCAGCTGAAAGTAAGACTGGTTATATTTATGAACCTAAGAAAGCGGTAAATAGGGTAGTGGAGTTATCAGGGGTACAATTTACCTTACACGATCTTCGACGAACCTTTGCCACTGTTGCTGATAGTCTAGATTTACCTGCTTATGCATTAAAACGATTACTCAATCATAAAATGAATAATGACGTCACAGCAGGGTATATCATGAAGGATGTTGAGCGATTACGTAAGCCAATGCAGCAGGTTACTAATTTTTTGCTTGAACAGATGATGGAAACGGCGGAGGTTTGATTTAACTTGCATCCGCGTATTAATTTGCAATTCGCGATTCGCGAATTGCGAATTTATAATGTAGTACTTTTAAAAGCCAGGCACGACTGACTTACGCATGATAGTTAATCAAGAAGTGAAAATGGAATTGCCCAAAGATTATCACCAAAGGATAAACATCTATCCCCATTATAAAGCACTATACCGCTAACCCAATCCTTTTCAGCTAAAGAAGCTAATTTTCTCAAGCCACGGAAATCTTGATTAATAATGGTATGGCTTGCTTTAACTTCAATACCAATAATCTTACGAGCATGATTTTCGAGAATAAAATCTACTTCAAATTGGTCTTTATCACGATAGTAGTAAATATTCCAAGGATCATCTTCCATGGTGGACATTTTCAATAATTCACCATACACCCATGTCTCTAATAAAGCTCCAAAGGAAGTTTTATCAACCTCAATACTTTCAGTTGTAATTCTATTTACCGATGCTAAAAGACCACTATCAATGAAATGGATTTTTGGTGTTTTAGTAATTCTGCTTAAGGTATTGTTATGCCAAGGCCTTATTTGCTGTACTAGAAACAAAGTTTCCAGTAAGCCAACATACTTTTGTGTGGTTTTAGTGTCTAAATTTAATTGCCCACCAATTTGTGTGAAATTTGTTAATTTCCCTGACTGCTGAGCGAGGACTTCTAACAGGCGAGGCATTTCAACCAATTTTTCAATAGAAGAGATATCTTTTACATCGCGTTCTACAATTGCCTTAATGTATGATTTCGCCCAAGTATTTCGCCTTGCAGGAGCGGATCTAGTCAACATCTCAGGATATCCTCCTGTCAAAGCTTGGGAAATAATGTCTGATTCTTCTGTACTTGGTGCTTGGTTTGGCCATGATTGGTTAATGGCATATTTAATAAAATGATTTTCTCGGCATTGAATTTCAGCTTGAGAGAGTGGGAATAAAGTTAATATTTCCATTCTGCCAGCTAAGCTATCTCCGACTTGAGGTAAAGCTAACAAGTTGGCGGACCCCGTTAATAAGAAACGACCTGGTTCTCTATTTTGATCTACAGAGAGCTTTATTGCGCGAAGTAACTCAGGTGCACGCTGAATTTCATCTATAATTGCTTTATCAATTCGGTTAATAAAACCAACCGGGTCTTGTTTTACAGAGTTGAGGATATTTTCGTCATCTAAAGTATAATAGGGTAGATCCAACGAATACTCTTGTACTAAAGTTGTTTTCCCTGATTGTCGAGGACCGTTTATTAAAACAACGGGAGTATCTTGCATTGCAATTTCCATTCGGCTTTTGATTTGACGAGGAAAATTCTTTGCTTTCATTGCTTACCTTTATTCTCTGTGAATCCGACTATTATGATTGTGAATCCGACTATTATGATTGTGAATCCGACTATTATGGATTGTGAATCCGACTATTATGGATTGTGAATCCGACTATTATGGATTATAAATCCGACTATTATGGATTATGAATCCGACTATTATGGAATGCAAGAATGTAGCAATAATTAAATTGCGAATAATTTTATAAAAACCTGGGGGGATAAAAGGGACATGTGGGAAACCCTTATAAATACTGAGTTAGAAACGTCCCTAATTCCATTTTATATTAGGGACGAGTGGGACATCAAACCTGTAATATCTTTTAATTACTATCATTCCAATCCATAACTTTTAATTAGATCCAAACCCCTTGACAGAGTTTGAATATTTAAGCGATACTTTTTTCGAGCTTAAGATTTAGGACAGGCTTATGGCATGGAAAGGCCATTGTTTTATGGATACGAATTATCAATGTGAGCTGTATAAGCACTTGATATTCATTGCAGCATGGATCGCAAACGGTCGGCATTAAGCTGAAATGAAATCAATTGTAGAGGTTCACCATGTCTATAGAAAAACCAACCCGTTTACATCTATTAAACGAATTCGATTCTGCTCCAGAATCAGCTTTATTTAATCAACAAACCATTGCGGCTGTATTAAGCTGTTCAACGCAGTTACTTGAACGTAACCGCTGGGCAGGTACAAGCGTTCCTTATTTAAAAATTGGGCGTAAAGTTTTATACCGCAAGAGTGATGTCTTGGGTTTTCTCCAACAACAACGAGTATACCGTTCAACCAGTGATGAAGGCCAGGCACTGGCAATGGGTAACGAATAACTTTTATTGTTGTTTCACAGTTCAGAAAGCTTCTTATGTGTTAGAGCTTAATGCTTCTCTGAATTTAAGTTGGAGAATTTTTTATGTCACAAAATCAGGTTATTTCATTACCTAATGCACAAAAACGTCCAATCATCTGTGAATATGCCGGTGGTCATTTTAAATTAAGCGATAAAGGCATAACCTTTGTTGGTACAGATAAAGACGGTAATCAACTGCCACCACGTTGGATATGCTCTGCACTGTCCGTAGTGGCTAAAACACGGGATGCTAAAAGTGGGGAGTGGGGGCGATTACTCGAATGGAAAGATGATGATGGAGTTATTCATCAATGGGCAATGCCTTTGGCGTTATTACAAGGTGATTCCTCAGATGTTAGACGAGAACTTGCTCGCTTAGGCTTAGCAATTTCGCCTAATAAACTAGCAAGAGATCTACTGACCTCTTATTTACAGGTATTTCCTATCGAAGCACGTGCTCGGTGTGTTGATAGACTAGGATGGTATGAGGATGTGTTCGTCACGGCAAATGGTTCAATTGGTACTAATGAAGAAAAAGTAGTATTTCAAAATAACAATGCTATTGAACCGGCCTTGTCATGTTCTGGTTCGGTTGATGAGTGGCGAAATTCAATAGGGCGTTTAGCCTCAGGTAATTCACGTTTAGTCTTTGCTATTGCCACCGCTTTTGCTCCAAGTTTAGCAAAACTTGCTGGCGAAGACTCTGGCGGTTTTCATTTTAGAGGTACCTCGTCATCTGGTAAAAGCACCGCTCTTAAAGTAGCTGCCTCTGTGTGGGGTAATCCAAAATCCTATTGCCGTTTATGGCGCAGTACCTCTAATGGTTTAGAAGGTTTGGCTGCCTTACATAATGACGGCTTATTAATTCTCGACGAGCTCAGTCAAATAGATCCAAGAGAAGCTGGGGAGGCGGCTTATCTACTGGCAAATGGTCAAGGAAAAACGCGGGCATCAAAAACAGGTGCAGCCAAAAAATCAGCCAGTTGGTCTTTAGTTTTTCTCTCAGCAGGTGAGGAGTCATTAACTGCATTAATGGCAAAAGCCGGTCAACGGGTCAATGCCGGCCAAGAAATTAGACTTGCAGATATTGAAGCAGATGCTGGGACAGGTATGGGTTTATTTGAAAAGACGCACGAGCAAATTAGCCCAGCAGCTATGGCAATAACTCTTAAAGAATTAACCGATAAACTGTACGGTGCTGTCGGCTTGTCATGGCTAGAACATGTTGTAGCCAATCGTCAAACCCTTATTCCAGTAATCAATAATATGATTAATCAGTTTATTGAAAAAGTTAGTAGCAAAGACATTACCGGACAAGTTATAAGAGTAGCAAGACGATTTGCCCTAGTAGCTGCAGCAGGAGAACTCGCCACCCAGTTTGGCCTAACTAGATGGCAACGAGGAGAGTCTTTTCAAGCAGCACAGCAATGTTTTAAATCCTGGCAAGAGAATTTCGGTACTGATGGTAATCGAGAAGACAGAGCTATTATGGCACAAGTTCGTGCCTTCTTTGAATCCCATGGAGCGAGCAGATTTGATAATGTGCGTGACCCTAATAATGGGCGAATAGTCAATCGTGCTGGATTCTATCGTACTGATGATAAGGGCTTTAGATTGTTTATGGTACTTCCAGAAGTTTATAAAAATGAACTTTGCAAAGGCTATGAGCCTAGAATGGCTACCCGGGTGTTAATTAACGCTGGGTGGTTAATGCCTGCATCGGATGGTAAGTCTTCACATAAACCTCGAATTAATGGGGTAGGCACACCTAGGTTATATTTCTTTAGTGAGAAAATTTGGGGTGAGGAATAACCTTAAAAAGCCGATTCATAACCTACATGGAGTTATGAATCGCGAATCAGATTCTAGTTTCATTTTAATAAAATAACGGTTATTTATTGCTCATATAGGCTGATAATGGACTAAAATGTAACTAGAAATAAAAATATTCAAGCTAAATTTTTAGCAATTAAATTAGATAGAATCAATATAACTATATTCTTGGGGGGCTGAAAAGAAATGGATTTATTCACAGAACTTGTTTCCCCATCCAAGCAACATCATATTTTCCGAGAGTTGGCTTTTAGTGAAGACTATGAACCAGCAAGAAAAATAATCGAGCAACTGCTCAATCATTTCGTAATTAAAGAAAAAAAGTTTGTTCAACAATTTCAATTGAAACCGAGTTTTCATCATCGATTATGGGAACTGTATTTATACTCTTATTTATCTAGTAAAAATGAACGAGAGATAATAATTAAAAGTATAAGTCCTGATATATGTATTTGTGAAAATCAATTTACATATTATATCGAAGCTACCACATTAAACATTCCAGAAGGTAGCGCTGAATCAATAGATGAAGTATATCTTCTTAAGAAATATAAAAAAACACTTAAAAAAAAGATGGAGAAGAAGTATTGGGATCTGCCCGAGATTAGGGGTAAGCCACTTATTTTGGCCATTCATGATTACACTTTAAATGAATCTCTGGGAAATACACCCTTTCATTTAACTAATTGGTTATATCCAAATAAAAATCAAAAGACCTATCTAGATTTTTTTGATTGGAGTAATGCTAGTTTCATTAGTGGAATTTTAGTCTCAGGTCAAGCAACCGTACCAAAATTTAATCGTATGGGGATATTAGCCGGTTATGGTAACAATCGTATTAAAGGATTAAGAATCCGACAAAAATTGAAATTTCTTAATAATGATGAAGGTAAGTTAACAATATCTCAAGAACCTCCTGAAGCTACAGAATTAGAAGACCCTAGCTATATTGAATCTTGGTCTGAAGGTATAGTATTTTTCCATAACCCTTACGCCTTACATCCAATTTATCCACCAAATTTAGGTGATATTACTCATATTAGGAAATTAAAAAATGGGCAAGTCATGATTCATCCTACTGGTCAAGAAGTAATAAATTCTGAGACATGGTTTTTTAAAGCAGTTGATAAAATATAATATTCTAATATAGCTCTCGACTTTAGATAAGAAGGGTATCTCCCTTAGCGAATGCAGAAGGGCGCAATATACATTCATTCGAATGTTTGCTAAATTATAAAAATCAGGTTAAAACAAAATCCTTAATGGACAAGGATTTTTCTTTATAAAAGCAACCGATGGATCACTTTAAATAGGTGTATTCATGGCTATTGCTTTTGCTAGAGTTTCAATTCATTCCAGATCAAAAGGTCATAGTGCAGTTGCTGCAATTTCTTATCGAGCAGGACTCAAGTTAGTTGATGAGCGCACAGGATTAACTCACGATTTTTCCTATCGTCATGACGTCGTTTTTTCAGAAGTGTTACTGCCTAAAAATTCAGACTCTGCTTTTTTAGATCATTCGATCCTATGGAATGCTGTTGAGGCTGCTGAGAAAAGAGTTGATGCGCAGTTGTGTAAAGATGTGGTTTTGGCTTTGCCTAAAGAATTGAATCGAGAACAGCAGATTGATTTAACTCGACGATTTGCTCATACCCATTTTGTTGAGAATGGTTTGCCAGCTGACATCGCGATTCACGATCATGGCGATGGTAATCCTCATGCTCATATTTTAATTACTACTCGTAGACTTGAAGGAAAACAATTTTCTAAATATAAAGCACGTGATCTGAATCCTACTTTTGCAAAAGGCTTTATTGTAGAAAATGATTATTGGGGTGAGTTATGGCGTGAGACGCAGAATGACTATTTTATTGAGCAGAATCTTGATTTAGAAGTTGATGCTAATCATTTAATTTCAGAGAGGCACAGAGGACAACAACGCAATTCATCCGCGCATTACTTACAAGAAGAAAATCAATTGATTCTACAAGCGCGCATGGAAATTACGCGGGATAATATTACTCATGCTATTGAACATTTATCATCACAACATAGTGTATTTACAAAAAGAGATGTGGAGCGTCTTTTATTTAAGACCTTTAGTCTTTCTAATAATCCGCAAGAATATTTGCAGTTTGTTGAAAAGGTATTAAGTGATAAAGATGTAATTTCGTTAGGGGAGAATAATAAGGGAAAGATTTCTTATACAACTCGTAGCCATTTTCTCGAGGAAGCAGCGTTATTAGATGATATAGAAAAAATGATGCACTGTACTAAACATTCTAGTAATCAGCCTATAGATTATCTTGCTCAGCAATACGCTTTGAGTGAGGAGCAGAGTGAGGCATTTCGCTATATTGCGCAAAGTCCTGATATCGCTGTTGTTATAGGGCGTCCAGGAACTGGGAAAAGTTATCTGCTAAAGCCAGTCAATGAATTCTATAGGCAAGCTAATCAACTAGTAATTGGGGCAGCCTTATCGGGTAAGGTTGCCAAAGCATTACAAGCTGAAACAGGTATTAAATCCTCTACTATTAAGTCGTTATACTATCGTTTAGCCAATAACACTATGCAGTTAAGCGATAAGCATGTGTTGATAATTGATGAGGCTGGCATGGTGGATTTTTCCAGTATGGCTTATCTGCTAAAGGAAGCGAAAAAGGCTGGTAGCAAAGTAATCTTGATAGGCGATCCTGATCAATTAAAGCCTATTCAAAAAGGGGAGATATTCAGAGGGATAGCCGCGAGAACAGGCTATATAGAGCTTGAAAATATCAAGCGACAATTAGATGCTGGAGACAGACAGGCCAGTATGGATTTAGCTAAGGGTGAAATGGATAAGGCTATTCAGCATTATCAGAGCAAACAGGCAATAGCTATGGCTGAAACGAGTGAGAAAGCCGCAGAGCTACTAGTCGCAGACTGGAAAAGAGATCTTGATAATACGGACCTTGCAGACAACATTATGCTTTCTTTCACTAGGAAAGCGGTTAATAGTCTTAATGATCGAGCTAGAGAAACATTAATAGTTAGCAATAGAATAGGTACAGAAAACGTTTCATATCAAGGCTTAGAGCGAAGTTTGTCTATATCAACAGGTGAGCGTCTGTTATTCAGAGAGAATAATAAGACTCTAGGAATTCGCAATGGTGATACGGCAACAGTTAAGGAGGTCACTGCTCAACAAATGAAGGTGCATCTTGATAGCGGAGAAGAACTTATTATCCCTAAAGATTATAAAGCACTGGATTATGCGTATGCACTGACTGTACATAAATCTCAAGGTATGACTGCCAAAAAGGTTAGAGTCCTGATAGATAGCAAATACTGGGACAGAAACCTCAGTTTCGTTGCTATGACCCGACATAAAGAAAGTCTGAATATCTACGCAGATAAACAAAATCATCCTACTGAACAAGCTCTGAAGCAAACTCTATCTCGAAGTACCACAAAAGATAATGTCATCGATTGGCCATTTGATTTTGCTATGAGAGTTGGTTTTGATTCGGATTCATTAGTAAGTAAGGTGGTGAATCATATATTTGCCATTACCCATAAAGTTAAAAATGCTTATAACTTTATTGTTAATTATGAGACATACTTATTGAAAGAAAAACAACAAAACCCGCAACAGGAGCTTAGTAAAATTCGAGCAAAAGGTAATCTACAGTTAAGAAATGATTTAAAAGAAAAAATAAGAAAAGATAACATGTTATTTAAAACACCTTGCGAACAGCTGAAAAAAGATTTCCTTGAGGTTGGACAACTTGAAACCCTTATAAAGGAGAGGCCAAGACAGACAGGTTACATTGCTGAGCGAGCTGATAAGCAAATTAATGCTTTGTCACAACAATTATTAAGCAATAAAGCTTTTAGCACTTATGTCAAAAGCCAACATCTTGATTTTTATAATCAGATAAAAAATATTAATATGAAAGAAAAATCATTGTGTTATGAGCGATAGTATAATTTATTAGAAATGTCCCAATGTCCCAAACCAGTAAATTTAACAGGGACAGATATAATACAGTGCTGGTAAGTAGTTCCCACAAGTCCCCTTAGTCCCTGTATTTATATAAGCCTAGAAATATATAAAATTAAATCCTATAATATATGGAAAATACAAATGAAAATATTTGTAATGGCTTGGGCATAAAGATACAAATTAAGGCAAATGTAGGAGTCTTGTTTGGATTGATAGTATGGCTTTTAATGAACATACTCATGGAGAAGTTTATGCTTAATATTGATTCATTCACTATAAGTAGTATTTGGTGCGAAGCATGGTTTTTGCGAGGCTAGGTAGGTCTGCTTTCAATCTAAATAAGAGGTTTTGCATCAAACTTTAATTTTCAATCTTCCAGGAAAAACCAAAGAGAGGTTCGAGTCCTCTCCCTCGCATTATATTTCGGCATTCTTTAGTAGGAATGAGAGTGTTCATTTAACTGTGTCACCTCATTGCTTATCTAAGCCCCAAAGTTAGTCTGTCTTCAAAATAGATTTGTAGTTGGGACA
>NZ_CAAAIM010000005.1 GCF_900639985.1 Legionella rowbothamii
AACGTACAATTAGTAATTAACCTACATGCTCCTATTGCGATGGATGAAGGTTTGCGTTTCGCAATTCGGGAAGGTGGCCGTACAGTAGGCGCCGGTGTTGTCGCTAAAATTATCGAGTAATTAGAATGAGTAACAATCAAAATATAAAAATTAGATTAAAATCCTTTGATCATCGGTTGATTGACTTATCAACTCGAGAAATCGTGGAGACAGCTAAGCGTACTGGTGCTCAAATTCGAGGACCAATACCCTTACCAATTCGTAAGGAAAAATTCACCGTATTGATTTCTCCGCATGTTAACAAAGATGCGCGAGATCAATATGAATTACGTACTCATAAACGCCTGGTCGTTATCGTTCATCCGACTGAAAAGACAGTAGATGCTTTGATGAAATTGGATCTGGCTGCTGGGGTTGATGTTCAGATAAGCCTTGATGACTAATTGTTAGGGTGAAGGATATTAAAGAGGTGTTACAATGATGATCGGTTTATTAGGCCGTAAAATCGGTATGACTCGGGTCTTCACACCAGAAGGGGTTTCAGTACCTGTTTCTGTTGTTGAAGTTCACCCTAATAGAGTTACTCAAATTAAAACCAATGATGTTGATGGCTATACAGCTGTTCAATTAACTGGTGGTTCTAAAAAGGCGAGTAAAGTAAATAAAGCTCAAACAGGGCATTTTGCTAAAGCTCAAGTTGAAGCTGGCGATATGCAAGTTGAGTTTAGAATTGACGCTGAAGATCAATTTACTTCAGGTCAAGTAGTCTCTGTTGCGGATCTTTTCACAGCAGGACAATTTGTAGACGTTTCAGGTACATCTAAAGGTAAAGGTTTTGCCGGTACTGTTAAGCGTTACAACTTCAGAACACAAGATGCTACTCATGGTAACTCCAGATCGCATCGTGTTCCTGGTTCTATTGGTCAAAACCAAACTCCAGGCCGCGTGTTCAAAGGTAAAAAAATGGCAGGCCATATGGGTAATGTTCGTTGTACAGTTCAAAGCCTTGAACTTGTGCGCGTAGATGCTGAAAGAAATCTTCTGTTAATCAAAGGCGCTATTCCTGGTGCTCCTGGTTCACGAGTAGAGATTAAGCCTGCAGCTAAAAAGCAAGCACGAGGTGAGTGATGGAAATTACTACGATAGATAAGAAAACAAAATTAAATCTGAACCAAGATGTTTTTGCGTATGCATACAATGAAGGTTTAATACACCAAGCTGTTGTAACCTACATGAATAATGCTCGTAGTGGTAATAGCGCACAAAAAACTCGTTCAGAAGTTAGAGGTGGTGGTAAAAAACCTTGGAACCAAAAAGGTACAGGTCGTGCACGTGCTGGTACGATTCGAAGTCCAATTTGGAGAAGCGGTGGAGTGACCTTCGCATCCAAAAAGCGAGATTATTCACAAAAAATTAATAAAAAAATGTACAAACGCGCATTACGTAGTATAATCTCCGAACTTTGCCGTACTGGGAACTTAGTTGTCGTTAGTGATTTCCATTGTGAAAGTAAAAAAACTAAAGACTTCGTTGCAAAAATGAACCAGTTGGACATTAACAACGCTCTAATCGTAATGAGTGAAGTTGGTGAGAATGAATACTTCGGGTCAAGAAATTTAATTGACTTCGATATCTGTGACGTTGCGACTTTAGATCCTGTTTCTTTGCTCAAGTTTGAGAAAGTTGTTGTTACAGAAGCCGCAATTAAAAAAATTGAGGAACAGTTACAATGAATGCTGAAAGATTGTTGATGGTTCTCCGTGAACCACATACTTCTGAAAAAGCAACTGTTTTAGCTGATAAGCTAAAACAGTTCACTTTCAGGGTATTGAAAACCGCAACTAAGAATGAAATTAAAATGGCGGTAGAGCATGTATTTAACGTTAAAGTTAAAAATGTATCTGTTATCAACGTGAAGGGAAAATCAAAACGCTTTAAGCAAACTGCTGGTAAGCGTAGCGACTGGAAAAAAGCATTTGTAACTCTTCATGCTGATCAAGATATTGACTTTACAGCTACCGAATAAGGCAGATTAAGATGGCACTATTAAAATCTAAACCTACATCGCCCGGTAAACGTGGCGAATTGCGTGTGGTTCATAAAAACATCCATAAAGGACGTCCACATGCTGCTTTAATTGAGAAGCTAAAGAAAACTGGCGGACGAAACAACAATGGTCGCATCACTGTAAGACATATTGGTGGTGGACAGCGCAATCAATACCGTATTATTGACTTCAAACGCAATAAAGATGGTATCGACGGTCGTGTTGAGCGTATCGAATATGATCCAAACAGAACAGCTTTAATCGCCTTAATCGTTTATAAAGACGGTGAAAGACGTTATATTATTGCTCCAGCTAACTTAAATGTTGGTGATGTTGTTGTAAGTGGTGCAGATGCTCCTATTAGTGTAGGTAACTGCTTACCGCTGAAAAACATGCCAGTTGGTAGTACTATTCACTGTGTTGAAATGAAAGCAGGTAAAGGCGCTCAAATTTTAAGAAGTGCTGGTGCTAGTGGTCAGTTAGTTGCTAAAGAAGGTATTTACGCGACTTTAAGATTACGTTCAGGTGAAATGCGTAAAATTCACGTATTATGCCGTGCAGTAGTTGGTGAAGTAAGCAATAGTGAACACAGCTTACGTTCATTAGGTAAGGCAGGAGCTAAGCGTTGGAGAGGTATTCGTCCAACTGTACGTGGGGTTGCGATGAACCCAGTTGACCATCCACATGGTGGTGGTGAAGGCCGTACTTCTGGTGGACGTCACCCAGTATCTCCTTGGGGTGTACCTACTAAAGGTTATAAGACCAGAAGTAATAAGCGTACAGATGGCTTCATTGTCAGAAGACGTAAGAAGAAATAATTAGAGAGGATATCAAGTGGCTCGTTCTATAAGAAAAGGTCCATTTATTGACCAACATCTGATCAGCAAAGTAATGGCTGCAGTAAAAAGCAACTCTAAGAAACCAATTAAGACTTGGTCTCGCCGTTCAACAATCGTTCCTGAAATGATTGATTTAACAATTGCTGTTCATAACGGGAAAGAACATATTCCTGTATTTATCACAGACAATATGGTTGGTCATAAATTAGGTGAGTTTGCCATGACTCGTACATTCAAAGGCCACTCTGGTGACAGAAAGGCTAAAGGCAAGTAAGAGGATATGATGGAAGTTACAGCTAAGTTGAAAGGTGCTCCCTTATCCGCTCAGAAGGGCAGATTGGTAGCCGATATGATACGTAATATGAAAGTATCAAGTGCACTTGATGTCCTCAAGTTCACGCCCAAAAAAGGTGCTCAATTAATGCTTAAATTATTGGAATCAGCTCTTGCTAACGCTGAAAACAATAACGGAGCAGATATTGATGATCTAAAAGTAGGTATGGTCTGCGTTGATGAAGCGGCTACTTTAAAACGCATTAGTCCCAGAGCTAAAGGTCGTGCAAACAGAATTTGTAAACGCACCTGCCATATCACGATTAAAGTGTCTGACGAGGAATAGCAATGGGACAAAAAGTTAACCCTATAGGCATACGCCTTGGAATTATTAAAGATTGGAATTCTAAATGGTTTGCTGGTAAAAGATATGCTGAGTTTTTAATTCAGGATATTAACTTACGTGCTGAACTAAAGAAAAAACTTATGGCTGCTGCTGTGAGTAAAATTCTAATCGAGCGTCCAGCTAATAATGCTGTAGTTACAATTCAAACTGCGCGCCCTGGTGTTATCATCGGTAAGAAAGGCGGCGGTATTGAAACATTGCGTAATGAAATTTCTGGAAAATTAGGTGTCCCTGTACATCTAAACATCGAGGAAATTAAAAAGCCTGAGCTGGATTCTACCCTGGTAGCAGAAAGCATCGCACAACAGTTAGAACAACGTGTTATGTTCCGTCGTGCAATGAAGCGTGCGGTTACTTCTGCACTTAAAGCTGGTGCGAAAGGTATTAAGATTTGCGTGAGTGGAAGACTGGGCGGTGCTGAGATCGCTCGTAGTGAATGGTATCGTGAAGGTCGCGTTCCATTACACACATTTAGAGCTGATATTGATTACGGTACAGCTGAGTCTAAAACTACCTACGGTATTATTGGTGTAAAAGTCTGGATCTTTAAGGGCGAAGTTCTCCCACAAAAGAAAAGATCTGCTGACAACGCCTAGTGATTGAGGATTAAGAATCATGTTACAACCAAAGCGTACAAAACACCGCAAGCAAATGAAAGGCCGTAACAGAGGTTTGGCCTTACGTGGTAGCAATATAAGTTTTGGTGAGTTCGGTATGAAGGCCCTGGAAAGAGGCCGTCTTACTGCTCGTCAAATCGAAGCTGCACGTCGTGCAATGACTCGTCATATTAAGCGTGGTGGTAAAATTTGGATTAGAGTATTCCCAGACAAACCGATTACTCAAAAGCCTTTAGAAGTTCGTCAAGGTAAAGGTAAAGGTAGCGTTGAATATTGGGTTGCTCAAATACAGCCTGGTAAGGTTTTATTTGAAATGGAAGGTGTGTCTAGAGAGCTTGCGATGGAAGCTTTTGATCTAGCTAAAGCGAAGCTTCCTTTCAAAGTTATATTTGAAGAAAGGAAGGTGATGTAATGAAAACTGTTCAAGAGTTACGTAATTTGTCAGTTGAAGAATTGAATGACGAATTGCTCTCATTACGTAAAGAACAATTAACTTTACGAATGAAAAAAGCAAGTGGTTCACTAGATAAAACCCACCTGATTACTGTGGTGCGTAAATCAGTGGCCAAAGTTAAAACAATTTTGACTGAAAAGGCAGGTAAGTGATATGTCTACTAATGAATCAAACGCCAGAACAATGGTTGGAAAAGTAGTTAGCGACAAAATGGATAAAACTATAGTTGTGATGATTGAGCGTTCAGTAAAGCATCCTAAGTATGGCAAAATTATGAAGCGTAGATCTAAAGTACATGCTCACGATGAAAATCAAGTATGTAAAATTGGCAATATTGTGAAAATCCGTGAGTCAAGACCACTCTCTAAAACAAAAAGCTGGGTATTAGTTGAAGTAATTTCTTAATCAACTTCGTTGATATACTTTTAAAACCCTAAAAGGCCTGATATAATCAGCAACCTTTTTCTGGTCTAAATCAGAGCTGGAGTAATAAAATGATCCAAATGCAGACTGTGCTCGAAGTGGCTGATAACAGCGGAGCACGTAAGGTAATGTGTATTAAAGTACTTGGTGGATCGCACAGACGCTACGCGCGTGTTGGTGATGTAATCAAAGTGAGTGTTAAAGACGCAATACCAAGAAGTAAAGTAAAAAAAGGTGCTGTAATGAAGGCTGTTGTTGTTAGAACAGCTCAAGGTGTTCGCAGAGATGATGGTTCGTTGATCCGTTTTGATGGCAACGCTGCAGTACTTTTAAACAACCAAAACGAGCCAATTGGTACTCGTATATTTGGCCCCGTTACTCGCGAGCTACGAGAGAGATTTATGAAAATAATATCTCTGGCTGCAGAAGTTTTGTGAGAAGGATTAGATATGAAACGTATTAAGACAGGCGACATAGTTATTATAATCGCCGGTAAAAGTAAAGGTCATGTAGGTAAAGTCCTACGAGTGGCAGAAGAACGTGTTGTTGTAGAAGGTGGAAACATGGTAATGAAACATGTTAAAGCTAATCCACAAAAACCTGAAAATAAGGGTGGTATTGTGGCTACTGAAGCTGCACTTCATGTATCAAATGTTGCTCATTATAATCCAAACACTAAGAAAGCTGATAAAGTTGGCTTTAAGTTTATTGAAAGCAACGGCATCAGTACTAAAGTTAGATACTTTAAATCTGACAATGAAATAATTGACCGTGTTTAATTAGGGGATTGAAATGACAAGACTTAATGATTTTTATAAAAAAGAAATCATCCCTATGATGATGAAGCGGTTTAATTATTCCAGTGTTATGGAAGTTCCAAAGCTAGTTAAGATCACCTTAAATATGGGTGTTGGCGAAGCTGTTGGAGATAAGAAAGTAATGAACCACGCAATCGAAGACATGACTTTAATTGCTGGACAAAAGCCTGTTGTTACTAAAGCTAGAAAATCTATAGCTGGTTTCAAAATCAGAGAAGGTTGGCCGATTGGATGCAAAGTTACGCTTCGTCGTCAACGCATGTTTGAGTTCTTAGATAGATTAGTCTCTATAACTCTACCTCGTGTAAGAGATTTTCGTGGCCTTAATCCTAAGTCTTTTGATGGTACTGGTAACTACAGTATGGGTTTACATGAGCAGATCGTATTCCCTGAAATTGATTACGATAAAACAGATGGCATTCGTGGGTTAGATATTTGTATCACCACAACTGCTAAAACAAACGAAGAAGCTAAAGCTTTATTAGAAGCGTTTAATCTTCCATTGAAAGATAGAGATAAAAAATAGAAGGGTGATATTGTGGCTAAGAAATCAATGCTTATGCGAGAGTTAAAGCGTGCCAAGCTTGTAAACAAATACAGCCAGCGCAGAAACGAATTGAAAATCCTGATCAAATCATCTGATGATTTTCAGGTGATTATGGATAGTCAGGCAAAATTAGCAAAATTACCTGTTAATTCTAACCCTGTTCGCCATAAAAAAAGATGTCAATCATGTGGTCGTCCACATGGGGTATATCGTAAATTCGGTCTTTGCAGAATTTGTTTAAGACAGCAATTAATGGTTGGCAACGTACCAGGCGGCAGAAAGTCCAGTTGGTAAATTTTTTGGAGAACGATTGTGAGTATGCATGATCCTGTTGCTGATATGCTGACCAGAATTAGAAATGGTCAACAGGCTAGACATCAGCAAGTAACATTAACTTCTTCTCGATTGAAAGAAGAAATTGCTCGTGTTTTGAAAGAAGAAGGTTATATACAAGATTTCTTTGTAGAAGCACTAGAGAACAATCTTAAGGTAATGACGATTAAACTGAAGTATTACCACGGTAAGCCAGTTATCGAACTTATTAAAAGAATCAGTAGACCCGGATTACGAGTATATAAATCTTATAAAGATCTAACTTCGATTCCCGGATTTGGCGTGGCAATATTATCCACATCTAAAGGCATAATGACTCATGTATCTGCGAAGCTGAAAGGCGTTGGTGGCGAAGTCATTTGTGAAGTGGCTTAATACTTGAGGGGAATGATATGTCTAGAGTAGCAAAAGCCCCTGTAGCACAACCAGCTGGTGTTGAAGTAACAATTACCGCTGGTGAAGTTACGGTAAAAGGGCCTAAAGGTTCACTAACACAAAAAATCAATAAGTTGGTGAAAATTACTAAAAATGCAGATAACCATATCGAATTTGCACCAGCAGCAAATGATCCTAAAGCTTGGGCACAAGCAGGTACTGCTAGAGCCTTAGTAAATAATATGGTTCATGGAGTTACGCAAGGTTTTGTGGTAACTCTGGAATTGGTTGGTGTAGGTTACAGAGCACAAGCTAAAGATAAGTCTATTACTTTATCTCTAGGTTTTTCTCACCCAGTAGAGTATGAATTGCCTAAAGGTGTTTCAGCTGAAACTCCTAGTAATACAGTTATTGTACTTAAAGGTGTTGATAAGCAAATTCTCGGACAGGCTGCTTCTGAAATTAGAGCATTTAGACCGCCAGAGCCTTATAAAGGTAAAGGTGTTAAATATGCTGGTGAGCAAATTGCTCGTAAAGAAGCGAAGAAGAAATAGGGTCTAAGTTATGAATAAGCACAACTCACGCACAAGACGTGGTTTAAAAACAAAAGCCCTGATTCGTAAGTCAGGCAGAGCACGTTTAGTTGTACATAGAAGCGGTGTGCATATCTATTCTCAAATTATCCAAGCAGATAAGCAAGGAGATAGAGTGTTAGCATCTTGTTCAACTGTCGATAAAGAATTAAGAGCCAGTTTAACCGGCAAATGCAAAGTAGAGCAAGCGACCTTGGTAGGTAAATTACTTGGTAAGCGCGCTAATGAAAAAGGTGTTACTCAGGTTGCATTTGATCGTGCTGGTTACAAATATCATGGCAGAGTGAAGGCCCTTGCAGAAGGTGCTCGCGAAGCTGGGTTAGATTTTTAAGGAACGATTATGGCATTCGAAGAATCACCAAAATCAGATGGTTATACAGAGAAGCTAGTCGCGGTAAACCGTACAGCGAAAGTTGTTAAAGGTGGACGTGTATTTGGCTTCGCAGTTCTCGTTGTTGTTGGCGACGGAAAAGGTAGAGTAGGCTTTGGCCGTGGTAAGGCTCGTGAAGTTCCAATTGCAATTCAAAAAGCAATGGAACAAGCAAAGAAAAACATGGTCTATATTCCTCTTTCTGGTTCAACTATTTTCCACGAAATTACCTGGAGCTATGGTGCTTCTAAAGTATTCATGAAGCCAGCAAGCGAAGGTACTGGAATTATTGCGGGTGGTGCAATGCGTGCAGTGCTGGAAGTTCTCGGCGTACAAAACATATTAGCAAAGAGCATTGGTTCTACTAATCCTAGCAATATTGTACGTGCAACAATCGGTGCTTTAATGAACATCGGTACTCCAGATTATGTTGCGGCCAAGCGTGGTAAAACTGTTGAAGAAGTTATGGCGGGCTAATTATGGAAAAGAAACTTAAGATTACTTTGGTTAAAAGTACTATCGGTAGAAAACCAAAGCATATTTCGATTGTAAAGCAATTGGGTTTGGGTAAAACAAACTCATGTGTGTTTCATAATGATACTCCAGCAATTCGTGGCCTTATTAATATGGTCGATTACTTATTGCTAGTTGAGGAGAGTGTGTAATGAATTTAAATTCACTATCACCAGATCCAGGTTCTCGACGTCCTAAAAAACGTCTAGGCCGTGGTATTGGATCAGGACTAGGTAAAACTAGTGGTAAAGGTCACAAAGGTCAAAAAGCTAGAGCAGGCGGATTCCACAAAATTAACTTTGAAGGCGGTCAAATGCCAATTCAAAGACGTTTGCCAAAAATGGGCTTTAAATCTCGTGTTGGTAGAACGGTTGATCAGGTATGTTTAAGTGAACTTGAAAAGTTAACCGCTGACGTAATTGACTTAGAAGTCTTACGTAAAGAGGGACTGATAAACGGTTCAATTAAAGATGTAAAGGTTATTTTATCCGGTGAATTAACCAAAGCCATCAAACTGAAAGGTTTAAGGGTCACTAAAGGCGCTCGTTCAGCCATTGAAGGTCTAGGTGGCAGCATAGAAGAGTGACTATGAAAAACCAAAAACATAATGGTAGCCAATCTCGTGGTGGATTGGCTGAACTTAAATCAAGATTAATGTTTGTTATTCTTGGAATATTAGTTTATCGCTTAGGAGCCCACATTCCAGTTCCTGGTTTGGATCCTGCACGTTTGGCTAATTTCTTCAATGAGCAACAAAATACAATCTTTGGCTTGTTTAATATGTTTTCTGGTGGCGCCTTATCGCGTGTTACCGTATTTGCTATCGGTATTATGCCGTATATCTCTGCCTCCATTATTATCCAACTTTTTACAGTTGTTTCGCCAAAGCTGGAGCAATTAAAGAAAGAAGGGGAGTCTGGCCGTCGGAAGATAAATCAGTACACTCGATATTTAACTTTAGTACTGTCAATATTTCAGTCCTTAGGTATGGCGCGATGGTTAGCAGGACAGCAAATTGCATTGCAGCCTGACGCATCATTTTACTTTACAGCAGTAGTTACTTTGGTCACAGGTACCATGTTCTTAATGTGGTTAGGTGAGCAAATTACGGAGAAGGGTGTTGGTAACGGTATTTCTCTGATTATTTTTTCAGGGATTGTTTCAAGTATGCCAACAGCAATCGCTTCAGTTCTTCAACAAGTTAAAGAAGGACAGATGCAAGCCCTGACTCTAATTGTTGTTGCTGTAATTGTAGTTGTGGTTACTGGCTTTGTAGTGTTTATGGAACGAGCTCAAAGACGAATTAGAGTTAACTATGCACAAAGGACGCAAGGTAGGAAGGTATATGCAGCTCAAACTAGCCATTTGCCTTTAAAAATTAATATGTCTGGTGTAATTCCTCCAATTTTTGCATCCAGTATTATATTACTACCGGCAACACTAGCACAGTTCTTTTCCCATACTAAAGGTTTGGGATGGTTATCTGATGTTGGAATGGCTTTATCACCTGGTCAGCCTTTGTACTTAATTGTATATGCAATTGCTATTTTGTTTTTTGCGTTCTTTTATGCAGCTCTTGTTTTTAACCCCAAAGATACTGCAGAAAACTTAAAGAAATCTGGTGCTTATATCCCAGGAATTAGACCCGGTGAGCAAACAACTAAATATATCGATTCAGTGATGACTCGTTTGACCTTAATTGGTGCTATATATTTAGTTCTAGTGTGTTTGTTGCCTCAGATTTTAATGTATACGTGGCATGTCCCTTTTTATTTTGGAGGAACATCGTTGCTAATTATCGTAGTTGTTATTATGGATTTTGTAGCGCAAATACAAGCCCATTTAATGACGCAGCAATATGATTCTTTAATGAAAAAGGCTAATTTTAAAGGTACTAAGTTACCTGGTCTACTATGATTGTTATCGGAGTTAGGAATGAAAGTAAGAGCATCTGTAAAGCGAATTTGTCGCAATTGCAAAATTATTAAAAGAAGTGGCATTATACGAGTAATTTGTAAAGATGCCCGACATAAGCAAAAGCAGGGTTAAGTTCTGCTTGATTTATTTTTATAAAAATAGTATTCTTCTGTCCCTTTCGACAGAACAAAATAACGTTCGGAGAAGTTAATGGCTCGTATTGCAGGAGTAAACATACCTGATCACAAGCATGTTGTGATTGCTTTAACAGCTATATATGGTATCGGTAAAACTACATCCTTAAAATTATGTTCCACAGTAGGTATCGAACCTTCAACTAAAGTTTCACAGTTATCAGATGCTCAGTTAGAGTCTTTGAGAACTGAAATTGCGAAAATTACTGTAGAAGGTGATTTACGCCGTGTTGTGACAATGAACATTAAGCGCCTTATGGATCTTGGATGTTATCGCGGGTTAAGACACAGAAGAGGCTTGCCCTTGCGAGGACAACGTACGAAAACTAATGCTCGTACTCGTAAAGGTCGCAGAAAAGGCACTACTAATTGATTTTTCATGTAGGAAAGTAAGATGGCAATAACTAAGTCAAAGCAACAGAAAGTACGTAAAAAGGCAAAGCGTGTCGTATCTGACGGTATCGTTCACATTCACGCGTCTTTTAACAATACAATTGTTACCTTTACTGATCGACAAGGTAATGCATTAAGTTGGGCTACAGCTGGTGGATCTGGCTTTAGAGGCTCAAGAAAAAGTACACCTTATGCTGCAAAAGTTGCAACTGAGCGTGCTGCTGCTGCTGCAAAAGAATATGGTATAAAATCTGTGGCTGTGTTTGTACGTGGCCCTGGTCCTGGTAGAGAATCCACAATTCGTGAAATTATAGATCAGGACATTAAAATCGTTGAAATAACCGATGTTACTGGTATCCCTCATAACGGGTGTAAGCCACCTAAAAAACGTCGTGTGTAAGACTTTAGGAGTAATTTAATGGCTAGATATCTTGGTCCAAAATGTAAATTATCACGTCGTGAAGGAAGTGATTTATTACTGAAAAGTGGCGTTCGTGATCATAAGTCCAAATGTAAATCTGAAAAGTTACCTGGACAACATGGCGATAAGAAGCCACGTTTGAGTGGTTATGGAATTCAGCTTAGAGAAAAGCAAAAAATTAGAAGACTATATGGTGTTCTTGAAAAGCAATTCCGTGGTTACTATAAAATGGCTGCGCGCATGAAAGGGTCAACAGGTGAAAATCTGATGAGTCTGCTTGAAAGACGTTTGGATAACGTTGTTTATCGCATGGGTTTTGCAAGTACTCGTGCTGAAGCAAGACAATTAGTTGCGCATAAAGCTATATTAGTTAATGACCAAGTTGTTAACGTACCGTCGTTTTTAGTTAAGCCTGGGGAAGTGATTACTGTTCGCCAAAAAGCAAAAGCTCAAGCACGTATTCAAGCGGCTTTAGCTTTGTCTGAACAAAGAGCTCCATGCGATTGGATTACTGTAGATTCTTCTGCGTTTAAAGGAACTTTCTCTACAGCACCAACGTTAACTGACTTATCTTCAGACTACAACGTAAACCTTGTTGTAGAACTTTACTCTAAGTAAGCTCGGAGAAATAGCTGAATGTATACTGAAATCAATGAAATGCTGACACCTAATGTTCTTAAGGTTCAGGCTGAATCGCCTTATAAAGCTAAAATAGTTTTAGAGCCTTTGGAGCGTGGCTTTGGTCATACCCTCGGCAATGCTTTGAGACGTATATTACTATCATCTATGCCTGGAAGCGCAATCACTGAGGCTTCAATAGACGGTGTTCTTCATGAATACAGCACTATTGAAGGCGTTCAGGAAGATGTTGTTGATTTGCTGCTTAATCTAAAACTGGTTGCAATTAAGTTAACAACAGGTGAAGAAGCTATAGTAACTCTTAATAAGCAAGGCCCCTGCCAAGTTACTGCAGGTGATATTCAACTGACTCATGGTGTTGAGGTTGTTAACCCTGAGCTTGTCATTGCTAATTTGAACGAAAAGGGCAAATTAAACATGACATTAAAAGTTGAAAGAGGAATTGGATTCCATAGTACTGATTCCTTCATTAGACATTTTGATGATGAAGTGGAAAGAAAATCTGTTGGTAAACTTAAAATTGACAATAGTTTCTCACCTGTAAAAAAAGTTGCTTACTATGTTGATAGTGCGCGTGTTGAAAACCGTACTGACTTAGATAAATTAACTATTGAATTAGAAACTAATGGTACAATTGATGCAGAAGAATCTATTCGTATTTCTGCTAGCATCCTTCAGAGACAACTTCATGCATTCGTTGATATGAAGTTTGAAGAGTCTCGCTCTGATAATAAAGAACGCAATGATTTTGACCCAATTCTATTACGTTCTGTAGATGATTTAGAGTTAACTGTTCGTTCTGCTAACTGTTTAAAAGCAGAAAATATTCATTATATTGGCGATTTAGTACAACGTACTGAAAATGAATTATTAAAGACTCCTAATCTAGGTAAGAAATCTTTAACTGAAATTAAGGACGTTTTAGCTTCACGTTCATTATCGCTGGGTATGAAACTTGAGAATTGGCCGCCAGCAAGTCTTGGCGAGTAATGTTTAGGAGTTTTTGTTATGCGTCATCGTAATTCTGGCCGTAATTTTGGCCGTACAAGTAGTCATCGTAAGGCGATGTTCTCAAATATGTGTAATTCTTTAATTGAGCATGAGATTATTAAAACAACTCTGCCTAAAGCTAAAGACTTAAGACGTTATATTGAGCCTTTGATTACTGTAAGCAAAGTTGATTCAGTGGCTACACGTCGTCATGCTTTTGATATTTTGAGATCAAAAGCTGCAGTAGGTAAGTTATTTACTGACTTAGGTCCTCGTTTTGAAAAGCGTCCTGGTGGATATGTTCGCATTATCAAATGTGGATTTAGAGATGGTGATAATGCGCCGATGGCAATTGTTGAGCTGTTAGACAGACCAGTTGCTGATGCTGAGTAATTATTGAAATATCATTTATTGATGTTTATAAAATGCCCGCTTCTTAGCGGGTTTTTTATTTGGTTTGAATTAGCTATTTTCTTCCATTAATCCTCCTCCTAATTCCTGACTGCGGGAGCCATTGCCTGACACCGATAGATCTCTTGCTTAAAGCACTTGAATTTAAGCGCTTCAGTGCCTTGTAGGGCTTTGTTTTATCTAAGCAATCGTCGTCGATTATATTTTATCCTGATGAGTTAGAGCTCATTGACTATGGCTGAATGCGTGCAAGCAAACTTCCTTGATGAAGGGCTCGAAGGAAAACCTGGTTGCAAGCAACCAGGCTACAAATTATTAGAATGGGACATCATCATCAAACTGATCAAAAGCATCATGCGGTACTTGATTCGATTGTGGTGCGGCTTGTCGGTTAGAACTTGACTGTGGTGCTGGCGCATATTGTTGTGTTTGGGGCATATCATCATAACCACCCGCACTACCTCCTTTGCTATCTAACATTTGAATGTCATTGGCAATGATTTCTGTAGTATAACGATCTTGGCCTTGTTGATCTTGCCACTTTCTTGTTCTTAAACTTCCTTCAATATAAAGCTTTGAGCCTTTACGTACATATTCGCCAGCGATTTCGCCTAGACGATTAAAGCAAACGACACGGTGCCATTCAGTACGATCTTGCTTATCACCCGTATTTTTATCTTTCCATGTTTCACTGGTTGCAATTGAAAGAGTAGTTACTGCATTACCATTTGGTAGGTAACGAACATCCGGGTCAACACCAACGTTGCCAATCAAGATGACCTTATTTATTCCGCGAGCCATTTGTTATCTCCTGTATGCGAAAGTTAGGGAGTGAGTATACCTTAATTTATATCACTAGTGCATAGTGAATTGTTAATCATATAGCGTCTGATCTGACTGAGTAACTTGTTCATATAAGCGCTGCAGTTGGCTTTTTGTTACTCGCGGAGTTGAGAGAGGCGGTAAATGATTCAAATCAAAAAAATCAATTGCTGAAATTTCTATATTTTCTGTTGCTTCGCCAGAGATCAAATCACAATGGAAAAAACATTTATAAGTATGTGGCCAATGATGAGGATGATCATGCTTTTGTTCATCCCAAAGGGCTAATAAGCGCACAGTAGCGACATTAAAACCCGTTTCTTCTCTTGTTTCTCTGATTACTGCTTCGGAGGGTGACTCATTAATATCTGTCCAGCCTCCGGGTAAAGTCCATAAACCATCAGAACGCTCTTTAACAAGTAAGATCTTGTTCTCTTTAAGGACAAAGGCGCGAATCTCAAGTTTTGGGGTGGCATATCCATGTTCTAAAGAGAATCTTAATTTAATGTCCTCATGTTCATACTCGGTGAATTCTACGGCGAGCTCAGCAGCAATTTCTCGCAGTCTCATGTAGCGTTCCTTATCAAATTCATTATGGCAATAGGCAAGACCATTTTGGGCAATGGCTTGGACTTCACTGATCAATTTGAGCCAATTAGTTGGATTGTTGGACATAGGTTAAATTCTCTTTATATTAAGTAAATCACGAAGTACATAAGTATTGACTCTCACGTTACGTGATGCAATAAAATCATCACTAAGGAGAGGGTGTATGAAGTATTACCAAATTAAAGAAATCAGTCAAATGACCTCATTGACGATTAGGTCATTGCAGTACTATGACGAGATTGGTTTATTAAAACCAGAAAAACGTTCAACCTCAGGATATAGGTTGTACTCTGAACACGATTTAGTACGATTGCAGCAGATTACGACGCTGAAATTTTTGGGCTTTTCCTTATCAAAGATTAAAAAAATTATAGAAAGTGCAAATTTTGATGTGATAGTCTCTATGCAAATTCAGGCACGTGAATTGGAAACTAAAGCAATACGTATGAATGAGGCCGCCTCTTTATTAAGGTATATTTCCAGTCAAATGGAAATAAGCCAACTGGTTAATTGGAAAAGTACGGCAAAAATTATAGAAATTTTGGAGCGAAATACGATGAATGATCAAGTATTGAAAAAGTATCAATCTGTGGCCGATGCATCTGAATTAGGTAAAAAATCGGACTATGATCCAACCTATAATCCTGACCGCTTATTTCCAATTCCTCGTGCTGGAAAGCGCCAAGAGCTCGGTGTTGATCCGCAGCAGCTTCCCTTTTATGGTTTTGATTGTTGGAATCATTATGAGGTGTCTTGGTTGAATGCAAAAGGTAAGCCTGTGGTTGCGCTTGCAGAAATCATTTATGATTGCAATTCACTAAAACTTATCGAATCTAAATCCTTAAAACTCTATTTTAATTCTTTTAACAACAGTAAATTTGACAGTATTGATACTTTAGAGAAAATCATTAAAAAAGATTTGCAGCAGCGTATTGAGGCTGAAGTTTTTGTTGCCATCCATCCATTAGATCAGTCTAACCAGATCCACATGCAACAAGTATTTACTGGCGAGTCTATTGATGAGTTGGATGTTGAATGTTCTGTTTATCTAGTTGAACCTGCTTTTCTGGTGGTAGGCGATGAATTGGTTGAAGAAACACTGTACTCTGATCTTCTGAAATCGAATTGCTTAGTCACAAATCAACCGGATTGGGGAAGCGTACAAATTGCCTATAAGGGAAAAAAAATTAACCGTGAGGGCTTATTAAAGTATTTAGTCTCATTTCGAAATCATAATGAATTCCATGAGCAATGCATTGAGCGTATTTTTGTAGATATTATGAATCATTGTAAACCGGAGTCACTCACTGTTTATGGGCGATATACTCGTCGCGGTGGGCTGGATATTAATCCATATCGTTCTACAGAAAAAGTATCGTTTACGGATAAAAATGTACGTTTGATTCGTCAATAGCTGAGTTGAGAAAGGGGCAGCGAAAAAGGGCTTTATGCTTTTAAGTGGAACTAATACATACTGCTTTACTCCAAAGTAATCGATAATGAGCGCTTTAAACAAGTGTAGTATGGTCTCTTAAGTTACAATGAGTCTGGGATTTTCGCTACGGCGTTAGTTAATTTTATATTAAGGTTTAAATGATACATTATGCATCTAATATGAGCTCCGCGAGATGTATAAAAACATGATTTACAATGTTGTAGCAAGAAAAAGGTTATCTGTATTTGTTAGCAAAGTTAATTCGATTATCGATAGTCATAGGCTAAACGGCAACTCAACTCAAAGCGCTGATGATATTCAAACGGTGGCGAACCAAGCTTTAACTTTATTCCATGCTTATTATCAGCCAGAAGTACGTGAGGATAGCGCGCAGGCACGCCTTGAGTATTTAGATGAACTTTTAACCTCTTTAAGAAGTTACAACACTCATATTTCCAATGGGAAAACTTGGTGGCAAAAAATCATGGGCTTCTTTGGTTTCCTTCCGCCAGAAGAAAAATATGCACAAGGAGCAATGAGACTCCTTAAAGATGCCCATGCACATGCTTTAATTGATTATAATGACGTCCATTATCCAAATTGGCTATTTCGTCTTGCTCGATTCTTTGGTTTACAGAGTGTAAGGCAATTTTTAGCAGATAAATATGATTCTTACCCATCACAATTTAAACTAACTTATCTTTCTCATCATTTAATGGGTAAAACGGATTTAAATCACCACGCTGTATTACAAGGGAAAGTATCATCATGTGCTTACCATGATTTCGCTAATGATTTAGATGAATTTATTAAGCGAGAAGGCAGTCATCTTGATGAGCAAACAAGAACTCAATTAGAAAGCATAAAAGATAAAGTAAGACAAAGTTCTGAATTAGCGAATGAAATAGATAAAGCATCCATAATTAGTCATCTCAATATTGGTGTATCTGATGTAGTCGATGGATTGATTTTTGATGTGACTTATCAAATACACAAAACAATGATGAGGTTACAGCCTGGTTCTTCGTTCATTATTCCATGTGGTTTTAAAAGTACAAAAGGTGGGCATGCCACCGTTGTTGAATGTTGCTGTGTTGCCGAGGACAGGTTTGTTTTTAGAGTAATTAATACAGGAGCAGGAGAGACTGACATTGAAAGTTGGAAAACTCTTTTTGTTACATCGATTAGTGGTAGTATGGCACGCCCAATTAAAGTGACCGATCCGATGCCAATACAAGAAGTTATGGAGCGAAAACTTATTGAGAAAATAGTCAAACCAACTATTGTTTCGTCTGCGGATTCTTCCGGGGCAATGAATGAAGAGTTCCTTACACTATATAGAGAAGGTAAGTTACATGATGACAAGCAACACCTGACCTTACAAACCAATGGTACCTGCTCCCATTCGTCATTGCTTGAATGGTTTAAAGCACAAGTACCAGGACCAGTATTTGCATTATTCCAGCATGCAACTATCGCGCGAGCTCATCAGCGCCTTCAGGACTTTAATGACAATGATCAGTGGTTTGGTTTTTCTACTGAGGTGAGTAAAGCATTAGTTGCGTTACATAGTGCTGCAGAGCACACTGTTGTTGAAGCAAGGGATGACTTAGCTATGGTTACGAAACAAATGCAAGAAGAACGGGCCATGTTATGCTCCGAACTCGATGTTTTTTTGAAGAGTAAGAAAACGGAGGTGAGAAAATCAGTAAGAAGAGATGTGCATACCATAAACGACTTTGACGATTATTCGCGTAAAAAATGCAAAGGGAATAAGCTAATTGCGGCACAACAAGAGCGGGTCGTTCTTGCAAAGTCTTTAGCTCCATTAGCATCAACGATAAAAATCTCTCGTTCGGGTGTATCAGGATTGCTTTTGGGTAATGCATCAATGCCTGAAAAGACAGAAGCCAGAACACGAAAAGCGATAATTGCCAAACAAATCGCGGGGCATGATAGGTTTCTCGCTGTGGCAAATTTGTCTTAGTATAATAAGTAAGGGATTGAAAACTAAAAAAAGGGGATTAAACTCTGTGATTCAATGGCTCGCATTGGCCTTTTGTGGACCATGTTGGTCGTAAGTACGAGCTTTGTGTTGTTTTTTTGTTCATGGCCTGTGTATAATGGTTGCTTTTGGGATGCAAATTAATGCCCTTCACGTCTAGGCAAATGGAGCTTTTACGCCAATTAGAGTTTTCCGAGGAGCACATAGTCAATCAATTGGTACAACTCAGTGACGATGAGTTATCTACCGAAATAAAGCAGCAGAAAAGGAGGCTGGTGGTTAAATATCATCCTGATAAAAATGATGGAAATGACCAGGTAACAGCAAAATTCCTTGCTATTATGGCGGCTGCTGACGAGCTCCTTAATCCAAAGGAATTAAATATTGGCCTTTTGGAAACGGTTAAACCCTTCGCTTATCACCTTCCTGTAGATTGCATTGATCATCGGATACAAGAGCAGATAGACGACTATTTTGAAACAATGTCAAATTACTTTAATTCATTGTCGTCGAAGCAAGAACAACAGCATTTTATCGATGAGCATAAAACGTTTTTGCAATTTGTTTTGTGGCTGGAGCAAAATAGCGCGAAAATTAGGGCCGTGCGAGGAGAAGCCTTTTATCGAACAGTTCATGTCCCATCTTTATTTACTTCCCTCAAGCAAAATTGGCATAAGTTAATTATCCAATTTTTTGCCGAAGAAAACCTTAATGACATTGTTTATCGTGAAGCAATTGCTCTGGGAAAGTTAGACTCCATTCTTGCCACGCGTAAGCTTGTTTCCCCGATTAAATGGCTTTGTTTTATTGTATACAGCACCTATGATGCGATCACCAGGGCACTAGAGCATGGGCTGCAAGAAATCATTAAAGATATGTGTATGGATTTAGACGCTCTATCTTCTGATAGATATCGAATCGTGCCTTTTTTGACAAAGATGGTTGGAGTGATCTCGGCATTTGCTTTGCCGCTTTTATTGTTTCCCCAGTTAGTGCTAAATATGTTTGCGCTGCCATTAGTTGTTAGAGGTCTTTTTTATTTGGCAAACCCCATCAATCAAATAATTAGGCCGTTTTCAGAGTATTTTAACATAGCGCCCATCTGGGTTGGGCTCATAACTGCAAGTCTGGGAGTAGTCGCTTTTGGGGCAATTCTACTGTTATCTAGTTCGATGATCGAAATATTGGTAGCTATTACCTCTATGGTTAATGTCTTAAGTGTAATTGCCAGTGCACTTCTTCTCAAAAAATTATATGAAGCAGCTCCGGAGATCGCTCTTATTCTAGGTGCTGTTGTGGTGAGCTTGGCGCTGATTCAGGTCATATTGATTGATACGCATCCTGTTGTTGAAACAATAACCAGCGCGAGCATCCGTCTTTTATCCGAATTAAGTGGGCTTGGACTCAATGTTCTGGGCTATCAGCAGTTATCAAATATCAAAGAAAACTGCAGTGAGCTCTATGTCAGTCTCCCCTGGCCAGAACAAGAGGCTCCCGAGATTGTGGCAAGGGTTGTTGATGAGGCCTGTCAAAAGAATTATTGGTCTCATTCATTGTTTAATTCTCCATTGCAACGGAACGTGGCGCCGGGCCAGCAAAAGATGTCTTGGCATTCAATGGGCCTATTCGGCAAGGGAGCGAAACAGCCGGAGCATTCTGAAACGCTTACATGGGTACCTGCTGTATAAAGCTCTGCACTAACATAATGGTGTTCATTTAAGGCAATGCTAGTCTGTGAACTGGATTCCTCCCCCTAATTTTCGCTGCTTGACCATTTGGGGGAGGCTGTGTTTTGGAGGGAATCAACTCGAGACCTTAGTGTGCAGTAAAACGAAACGTCGATTGATGGGCTTTTATTTCTTTACGACTTAAATTACCTGCATTGCCAAAGAAACGTAAAAAATCACTAAAATTACTTTTTGCGGTGCCGCCAAACGGAAGTGTATCATCAGTCCCTGGTACTAAGGGGGCTTCGACACCAGAATAAATGGAGCTTACTGGATGAGGTGTTGACTCATGATGCCAATTAAGTTTCATATGGCAGGTGGGACAAACCTCTATAGGGACATTTAGTTCTTTAATGCGCAGCTTTTGTTGCTCGGTAAGATAAATACAATGTCCGAGACGAACTCTTCCGTGCAGCGCATCATGTGGGGATGGTTGTTGTTTTACCCATTCTTCGAGCGCGTCCAAAACCATATCGGTATCCTGGCGTTCAATATCTGTATCTGACTCGCCCATATGAATAGCAATGTTTACTCCTTTATTCAGAGCCAATGAAATCACATTTTTTAAATCCTGCCCAGTTAAACTGCGTTTTCCGAGTGGGTTGCCGGATACATCGATGCCCGCAAGCACATGTTTGGAGCTGGAAAGAATACGCTGTATTAAAAATTCCGCGTCACTTACTGTATGAATGGTTCTATCCAGACTTAATAAACCCACCGCTTTTTTCCCGATGTTGCTGGCTTGAACTTGTACTAATCCTGCTTCAAAGGCATCAATATATTCTGTAACCGAATGATTATCCATGCTCTTAGGCGTTGTGCGTATTTCTAAATATTTAGCGGCTGAACTTTGAACGACATCAATGGTGCCTTCGGTTATATCATCTAGAGTCTGGACGATTTTGTGAATTAAGCCGAATTGTTTCCATATAAGGGCAATTAGCTCTCCTGGATATCCTTCTGCAGGTTGGTTTTGTGTTTGGTTTAAATAATGTTCTCTTACTTTGACTAATTCTTCATAAACATTAAAGCAATTATTTTTTCTAGCGATCCGCTCCATAAATGCTAAGCTAAAACTACCATTTAAATGGCAATGCAAGTCGGCAGTATGCGTTTCAGTGGTTTTACAATAGCTAATTAACGTACGTATGGCATGAGTAAATGTTTCTTGCGCGCCTTTTTCACTAATTGCGAGGCATCTCTTGATGGAAGCAAAGCCTTCCTCTTTGCTTGGTGGGCTTGCGCCTACAATAAGCTCGCTAACTATTTTGTCGGTGACAATTTTTTTAGGGTTTTGTTCATTTCTTCGTTTTAAGTTTTCTCGCCAGGCTTGTTCATCCATAACGTTAAAGGTGACGATGTGTACGCTTTTTGAGTTGATTAACTTCAGTGTTTCTTTGCGCCAGGGAGCGTTTAAATAGGTTCTATCCAGAATGACAAATCCCCCTGATTGACTCCTACTCTTTAATAATTCGCGTTTAAATCGCTCTTCTAAGGCGTTGCGATGATGGGCAAAAATATCACTATAAGACAATTGGAGTTCATCACCCATTTGAAATGCCATATCATCTGCTGAAAGAACCGTAATCGGAATATTCAGGCGATTAAGTTCTTGCACCATTTGCTCCCGCCAGGTTGATTTTCCGACACAGGGAACTCCTGAGAGCATAATAAATATGGGTAATGATGGTGTTGCGATTACATCCTTGGCAAACATAATAAATGGCTCTCCTAACGAGAGGCAGTTCTAAGTGTTTGTTCAGCACTGCCCTCAACATAATGTTCTTTATCTACGCGTAAATAAAGGACTTGTTCTTCCTTTGCAAATACAACTTCAAGAATGCCTGGAGCACTTAGTAGTTGATTTATAACCTCTTCTTTTTTATCGAACCAGTCACAAGCTAGAATTAAGGTAGCTACATAAATGTTAGGCTGCATTGAATAGGAGATGACGAACCAAAGAGCTGCTAATAGTGCATTCACCATGAAAATGCCCTGGCTGCCATTCCATTGATATAAGAGGCCTGCAAGAGCACCGCCAATGAAAATACCTAAGAATTGACTAGTCGAATAAATCCCCATCGCTGTCCCTTTGCTATTGGGCTGGGCTTGTTTGGAGACTAATGAGGGAAGGGCTGCTTCAAGGATATTGAAGGCAATAAAAAAGGCGAGCATGAGTAGGCAAAGGCTTAACCAATTTTGATAGGTATAAGCCAAGAGCAGTTGCGCAAACGTGATGACCACAACGGAGCTTAGGAAAATACGTTTCATGAGCTTTTTCTTTTCCGCAATAATGACAAAGGGGATCATTAGTAAGAAGGCACCTAGCATTAGTGGTAAATAAAAATGCCATTGTTGTGCTAAGTGGCCTTGTTCTACTTGTTTTCTTAAGATAAACGGGATGGCGAAAAATGTAGAGGTAAGAATGAAGTGTTGACAGAAAATACCTACATCAAGGCGCAGTAAGTGTTTATTGTGGATTACTTGTTTGAATAGGGCTGGATTTGCTTCACTGTCACCATGAAAGCGTTCTGCTTTTGGTTGAGGGATGACCCCATGCAGCAAAAGCAAACCTAATATGGCTAATGCAGCAGTCAGATAAAAAATACCAGCTAAGCCATAACGATGCGATAAAGCAGGGCTGATTACCATGGCCAAACTAAAGGAAGTACCAATGGTCATGCCAATCACAGCCATGGCTTTGGTGCGTTGTCCATCAGGCGTTAAATCGGCAAGTAAGGCAATCAAGACACTGCCTATTGCTCCGGTACCTTGTATGGCTCTGGCGATAATCATGCCATATATGGAGTCGGTTAAGGCACCTAAAATACTACCGCAAGCAAATAAAATTAGGCCTAGGGTAATAATTGGTTTGCGGCCAATTTTATCTGAAAAGAAGCCAAAAGGCATTTGCAGGATACCTTGGCCCAGACCGTAGATTCCCAAGGCAAGGCCAATTAGAGCCGGAGTTGCACCCCGTAGGTTTTCAGCATAAATGCTAAATACGGGGATCAGCAAAAATAAACCGAGCATACGGAATGAAAAAATGGCGGCAATTGGAAATACAGTTTTAGACCAGGGGTATTTCATTACTAATTTACTAGGGTTGGCATGTGGTGTGGGGATAGTACAAAGTTAGACATCCAGAAACAAGATCTTTAAAAATTTAATACAGGAAAGATTGCATTCCAGTTGAATAAAAATGACAATGCACTATTTTAGTCAGAGGGTTGTTTCATGAGTTTAAATTTTGCAGGAAAAGTTGGGTTAATTACTGGTGGCGCACGAGGTATCGGTAAGGCTACTGCATTAAAGTTGGCTCAAGCTGGATGCGATATTGCCATTGTTTATTACAATAGTTCAGATGAAGCTCAGGCTCTAGTCCAAGAGATTCAGGCAATAGGGCGGAAAGCGGTTGCATTACAGGCGAATGTGGCAGACCATCAATCAGTTAAAGAAATGTTTGTGCAATTTCGTGAGCATTTTGATCATCTTAATTTCTTAGTGAGTAATGCGGCAAGTGGGGTTTTAAAACCGGCATTGAAAATGTCAACCAAACACTGGCGCTGGTGTTTGGAAACTAACGCTTTGGCATTAAATCACCTTGCTTCCGAAGGCCGTACCTTGATGCCACGAGGCGGTCGTGTTATTGCTTTATCCAGTTTGGGCGCACATCGTGCTATTCCTAACTATGCATTTATTGGCGCCTCTAAAGCGGCTCTGGAAGCGTTAGTGCGTTCACTCAGTTTGGAGTTAGCCGCTGATGGGGTCACTGTTAATACGGTTTCTGCGGGGGTAGTTGATACCGATGCATTAAAGCACTTCCCAAACAGGGAACAATTATTGGATGAGTATCAAGCTCATGCTCTGAGTGATAGACCATTAACTCCTCAAGATGTTGCTAATGCGGTTTATTTATTGTGCTTACCTGAAGCAGACATGATTAATGGACATACTTTGTTTGTAGACGCAGGTTATAGTCAAGTTGGGTAGGGAAGTTTTTCGATGATGTAGATTGGGCCATGGGCCCACCTACATATATAGCTCTTAATAGTGGTGTCCCGATCCTTTCGTTGCAATGGCCTCATAATTTAAATTCCTCATGCCAATATTGCATTATTATTGTCTGTTTTTAACCAAACTATGTTAATTTTATGTCTTTAAAAAAATCTATGATATACTTTGCGGCTTTGTGAACCAGCCTGAATCTCTGAGGAAAAAATATGAATGTAGCTGACGTTTATCCTAAGGTTAGAGAAATCGTTGCCGATGTACTTGTAATTGATGAAGACGAAGTGTCTCAAAACAGTCGCTTAATTGCTGACTTAGGTGCTGAATCCATTGATTTTCTTGATTTAGTTTTCCAATTGGAAAAAGAATTCAAAATTAAAATTCCACGCGGTCAATTAGAAAAAAATGCACGTGGCGATTTAGCTGAAGATGAGTTTGAAAAAGGGGGCGTGTTAACTCCACAAGGCCTGATTGCATTGCAAAATTATTTGAGCGAAGTCCCTGCGGATCAATTCAAATCAAGCATGAAAGTTAACGAAATCCCAACTTTATTTACTGTTGAAACTTTTTGTAAATTAGTTGTTTCTGCAATGAATGAACAACAAGTTACTGCGTGATCGTAAATGAGATTTTTGTTTGTTGATCGCATTGTGCACTCATCTCCCGGAGAATTAATCCGGGGGATTAAACACGTAACAAGTGATGATACCTTCCTGACTACTGATGAGCAAGGGCGTCTTTGTTTTATCCCTTCATTAATTGGTGAGACTCTAGGACAATTGGCTGCTTGGAATGTGATGCACCATAATGGTTTTTCCCAACGTCCCGTTGCAGGTATTGTTGCTAGTGCTCAGTTACATAGGCCCGCCTATGTTGGTGAGACTTTATTACTCGAGTCGTTTATTGACCAAGTTGATGATCGCGCAGTGCAATACCATAGTATCGCCCGAGTAGGCGCTGAGCTAATTTTTAGCGTTGAAGGTGCCTTAGGTCCCTTATTGCCCATGACTGATTTTATTAGTCTGGAGGAAGTGAAGCAACAATACGCTGAAATTGATAATCCTGGCGATTGGGCTGCTCTTAGCTCAGAAAGTGTTCCATTATTAGATGGGCAACAACTTACTCATAACAACACCATCCGCACAGTCTCAATGACTTTCGACCGTATAAGCTCAAGCGAACCAGGGGTTAGTTTGACTGCAGTAAAACGAATCACCCGTGCTGCCCCCTACTTGCCGGATCACTTCCCGAAGAACCCGGTTTTGCCGATGACGGTTTTATTGGAGTGCAAGTTAAATTTGGCTCGAGAATTTGTTGCACGCGCGGCATTTTCAGAAGCGTATTGCGTCAGCGAGTTGCGCAAGATAAAAATGAATGAATTTGTCCATCCTGGAGATGTGATTGAGTGTTATGTGACCGTTAAACGACACACGGAAAATGAGCTCATCTTGGCTTTTCGTAGCGAAGTAGCTGGAAAGCGAGTTTGTGTTGTGGATGTGGTACTTATTCCTCGAGGTAATTAACGTGAAAAAAAAACGAGTTGCAATTACAGGTTTAGGGGCTGTTTCTCCTATAGGTCTTGATGTTGAATCCACCTGGGCGAATTTATTGGCTGGGAAATCAGGAATCGCTGAAATTAAACAATTTGATGCGAGCGCATTTCCTACGCACATTGCGGCAGAGGTAAAAAACTTTAAACCTAATCCGGCATTAGCTAATAAGCATTCTCGTTTTGCGATGTCATTTACCCAATATGCCTTAGATGCTGCAAGACAAGCATTTGAGGATGCAGGTATTTTACCTACAGAGCAAACTGCATCACAATGGGGCGTGGTTACTGGTAGCGGAATGATGACCTCTGAGTTTGATTACTTGCATCGCTTTCAGAAAACCTGTGCTCAAGATGGCGAAGTTAATTGGACCCAGTTGCAAGAAAATTCACGCGAATTTTATCAACTGGCGGATTTTGGTAAAACCACAACCAACTCTGGTTTATCTCTGTTAATTCAACAATTTGGTATTCGTGGTTATGCTTCTTCCGTGCATACTGCTTGTGCATCAGGTGGTCAGGCTTTAGGGCTGGCCATGCAGGTGATTCGTCGTGGCGAAGCTGACTTTATGCTTGCGGGTGGTTTTGATTCAATGATAAACCCCATTGGTCTTTCCAGTTTTTGTTTATTAGGCGCATTATCTACTTATAATGAGACTCCGGAAACGGCCAGTCGTCCTTTTGATGGTACTCGAAATGGTTTTGTTTTGGGTGAAGGTGCTGCCTTTTTGATCCTTGAAGATTGGGATAAAGCGAAGGCGCGTGGGGCACGTATTTATGCCGAGTTAGCTGGTGAAGGAAATTCACTCAGCTCGTATCGGATTACCGACTCTCATCCCAATGGTGATGGGGCGATTCAAGCAATTCAACGTGCATTAAGTGATGCGGGAGTACAGGCATCCGACGTCGATTACATCAATGCCCATGGTACTTCAACTAAGATGAATGATTTAAGTGAAACCAATGCTATTAAAGCCGTATTTGGTGAGCGTGCTGCACATTTACCGGTGAGTTCAACCAAAGGACAAACTGGACATTTGATTGCTGCTGCTGGCGCCCTTGAAGCCGTATTATCGGTTAAGGCCATCGAGCACGGACAAATTCCTAAAACGGCAAATTTAACTACCCCCGATCCTGAATGCGATCTGGATTATGTTGTTGATGGACCACGTGAAAAATCTTTAGGTGTGGTTTTGTCGGATTCGTTTGGTTTTGGTGGCTCGAATAGCTGCTTATTATTTAAGCATCCTGAGTTTGAAGGAGCAGGGCGATGAGTCAACGCAATAGAGTATTTATTACCGGCCGCAGTGCTTTAACTGCTTCAGGGAACACTGCTGATGCAACCTGGGAGTCTATTTCCACAGGTAAAAGTGGAATCGAAGAAATTCGTGACTGGGATTTATCGCAGTGGTCTGCGCGTCTTGGTGGTGAACTTAAAGATTTTCACCCTGCAAAAATGTTGCCGGATAGAAAACTAATTAAAGTCATTTCCCGTCAGGATGTTATTGGTATTAATGCCGCGGTTCAGGCAGTTGAGCACAGTCAAATGATTGTTTATCGTGATGGTCTGGAAAATGCCGATGACTTCAATGAACAAACAGCAATTTTTGTCGGTTCGCCTGGAAACAAGTACTTCCAGCAGTATGATTTTTTACCCTTGCTTGCCAAATCACAAGGGGAGATGCAGCCCTTTGCACAACAATTATTTGATGAAGTCCATCCAATGTGGTTATTACGGATTCTTCCTAATAACGTTTTAGCGTATACCGGGATTACTTACGGATTTAAAGGTCCTAATCATAATGTCACGAACCATGCGGTAGGGGGAACTCAAGCGTTAATCGAGGCCTATCATGCAATCGTGAGCGGGCAAGTGGATCGCGCAGTGGTTGTTGCTTATGATGTAGCAACTGAACCACAATCTTTATACTATTACGATCAATTAGGAGTATTAAGTCATCGTCACTTAAAACCATTTGATGCGGAGCATGATGGCACTATTATGGCTGAAGGGGCGGCTGCATTAGTTTTGGAAAGTGAGGCGAGTGTCCGTGCGCGTTCTGCACGCTGTTATGGTGAAGTGATGGGTGGTTTATCGGCCACTGAGGCAACTGGATTATTTTCTATTGAGAATGATGGCCAACAATTGGCAGCATTGATGCAACGAACCTTAGAGTCGACTGCAATTCATCCACAAGATATTGGCATGATTGTGGCGCATGGTAATGGGAATGTGAAATCGGATGACAGTGAAGCTCGGGCAATAAAAGAAATTTTTGCCGAACAAAAAACACCAGTAACTTCATTTAAGTGGTCTATGGGGCATACGATTTGTGCTTCAGGATTAATTGATGCGGTCATGGCAATTTATGCTTTGGAAAATCAATGCATTCCTGGTATTGCTAATTTACAGCAAACAGCAAATAGTTGTGAGGAATTATCTGTTAGTGCGGAACATCGCTCTTTAGGTAACGCGGATTATGCCTTAGTAGTTAATCGCGGATTTGCCAGTATGAACACGTGTTTGGTGATTAAAGCCTGTGAATGATTTAGAACAACAAATTAGCGCATTACCGACTAGTTTTTGGGGGCGGGCTATTTTTAAGTTTGCTCCTTATAAGCGTCAGGTCATCATGGCGAATATTGATCGCGTTTATGGTGAGCGCTTAAGTTTGGCTCTAAAAAATCATTTAGTTAAATCGTATTATTCACATTTGCTTAAATCATTTAAAGAAGCCTTGCAATTACGCTTTATGAGCGAAGAGAAGCTACGTCAGCTTGTTGAGGTGCGTGGCCATGAGCATATGTTGTCCGTGGTCGCTCAGCAAAAAGGAGTGTTGACGCTCACCGGGCATTTTGGCAATTGGGAAGTCGCACCAATAGGTGGGGTGCTTAACTTTAAAGAGTTTCAAGGCCAGTTTCATTTTATTCGCCGTACCTTATCGATTAAACTTATTGAACGTAGTTTATTTAAGCAATATTACCAGGCTGGCTTAAATGTAATCCCTAAGAAAAACTCACTTGATAAAGTATGTGCAGCTCTAGAACAAAATCATGCGGTAATTTTTGTTTTAGATCAGCATGCCTCTTTAGTTAATCGAGATGGGATTGCAGTAGAGTTCTTTGGTGAAAAGGCAGGAACCTATCGTAGTTTAGCTACGTTGTCACGTTATACCGGAGTTCCCGTTATTCCTGCTGCGGGATATCGCTTGCCTAATGGTAAGCATGTTTTAGAGTTTTTTGAACCGATTCCTTGGAAGGATTATGGTTCTACAGCTGAATCCCTTTATCAAAATACCCTTGCATATAATCAAGCTTTAGAGCGTATTATTTTAGCTCATCCTGAGCAATGGAATTGGATGCATAAACGTTGGAAGCTTAAGAAGCATCAATTAGTCGCAGCGAATAATCAGCCCACTTCATAAACATTAAAAATTATACAATCAGCGCCCTGCATGAAGACCATTTTAGGCTAAGCAAGCTTATCTATTGCGTTTTTTTCTCAAACAGCTATCCTGAAAAAGAAGTATTTATGTGAGTATTGGATTGAGATAAGAGCTCACATCGCGATAGAGGCCAACGGGAGAGTTGCATGCCTGGAAAAATAGACTTGTTTAAAGCAGCTTTAGGGAATGAGGCTTATTTAGCTGAAATTAACAGTAACGCGACCTCGCAACTCAAATTCATAACCACGCTTGAAGAAAATCAATTTACGCCGCAAGAACTAATTGAATTAATTAATATAATGCATGAGCCAAGAGTTCGTACCTTATTAATCGTGCGTCTCTTAGGTCAAAGTGAGTATTTGGTGAATTTAAAAGGTGAATCGGTGCTCAAGAGAGTAGCATTTAAAGAGTCCCGTACTGAGCCATCTCGTCTGAATGCTTGGATTCATCAACTTGACGTAACTATACTTACGACCGAGCTCATTAATAAATTGGATCCTGAAGCGGCTGTAAGCTTACTTTGCTCCGTCCCTCATTTTCATCAATTAAGCACTACTCAAGTACAAGCCTTATTGTATAAGCATTTGCACCGTGAATTAATTTTTTATTGGGTACGGCATTATGCCTTTCTGCCTAATGCCCATTATGTATTAGCTCATTTAATGAAGCTAATCTATTCAGAAATTATCGATGCTATAAAAGATCAGGAACCCAGTAAACAAGTATTACTCACGTCAACGATTATTGAGCACTTGCATTTGTTTCATCCTCTGCCTAAGAAATTACTTTTGTTGGTAAACCAAGAGTCACATTTAATTTTAGCAATGAAATTATATCTGAATGGACATTATTACGAGGCATATACTTCATTTATTAAGCAATTGACGAACAGCTTGCTTCAGGCGAATCATGCCTTTTCTGCAGAGGCAATCGAGTTATTATTGGCTTTAGAAAATGTTTCTGAGCTTAATGAGATTCAAGTTAGAACTCGCGAACTCACCAGTAATTATTTTTGTGGCTATTTAAAAACGAATGCATTAGCCGGTAGCACATACCCTTTATATCATAACAGGCGTCTAAATATACAAAAAATAGTACAACATGTGGTTCTCGATGATATTCCGAATCCATCTCAATTATTGAATGATGAGATGGCAACTACTGTAAATGAGTTTCTTGCCAAATACCAATCCATTAACTTTTTCGAGTATTTCCTAATTCATTATCGTGGTGATATAAAATCTATTGAACGCCTAATTAATGATTACCTCAGTCATTTCGCTGACGCTGGGGATTGGGCTAAGAGCCGCCAGGCAATGCAGAGGCTCATTTTTTTACTGCCTAACGCTCAATTAGATTCTAATCTTAGAGATTCAATTTTTTCTGCAATACTACAACAAACCAGGTCTTCTGATGAACGAATTATCCAAAAGTTGTTTCTATATGATGCAAGAGCAACCATAAGGCATTTGGGCTTCATGGGGGAGCAGGGCAACTATCAAGTAATTGCAAATCTATGTTCATGGGCATTAAATGAATTAATCACAATCGACCAGGACATGATTCAAATCGCGCAACGGGCGCAGGCTGAAGCAGAATTTGAACTTGGGCTTTCCAATAATGACGGCCTTTTTTCTAGCTTAATCAAATACATCAAACGATGCTGGTTTTATGGCTGGACTGGGTTTTTTACACCAAGGAATCCTATTTATGTACTTCCAGAGTCAATGAAGTCAGCAGTAGCCACAGTGGAACCCCTCTCAGAGGATGAGCCTGCATTGCCGATAGAAAAAGACATACACGCGCTCTTAAAGGAAATGGCCCCCCCCACCATATTGACTCAGGGACAATTTGAGGCCTTAGCAAGAGCCTTAACCCATTATGCCTTTACTGATTCACCTAGTGATGAATTTGAAACTCGAATGAAGGTGCAAGCCTTATTCAATTATGTAGTTCATCACAATGAGAACCAACTCAGACTGTACGCTTGGTTAAAATGCAACCAGGGCCCATTCATGGAGAATCATTTTCGCTTGTTAGCCTTATCATGTCGACAACGTCCTTTAAGCGAGACTGAAATACTCATAAAGCAAATAAATGATGGTCCTGGAAAATTAATACGGACTGCAGCAGAGTTTAACTGTCCTTTGCCCGAACTCAATGAAGAGTTGCTGGTTGTAACAGACGCCGTAGCGGATGTGAATCAGGTGATTACTGTGACTAAAGAGACCCTTTCTGTCTATTCTGAACAAGTGGTGAAAACCGCCCAATCCACCTGGGGATGGATGGTAAAAAACTTTAACGATAGTTTTTTTGCAAAAGAAGATGGGAGAAAAGAGGAAAAAAACGGAGTATCATCCCAGCCTCCAACGACTGCCTCTCTTTAGCTCGTTATAATGGTGTCCAGCTGGAGCTGCAGGCCCGCCCCTCGAGTAGATTACTATTTTGGGGCCATCTGATTAAGCTGCAGGAGGTTTACTTAATATTAGCACTGGAAAAACAGGCCACTTAATGTAATGAGCTATGGATTCCGGCCAATTTCTTTGGCGTAAATCGTTTTCTTTTTCAGCCAATTCTTTTAATGCGAGATCAAAGGTTGAAAAATCTATTTGCAGAGCTACATCACGCGAATCAGCGATCAATGAGATGGTGTCATTGATATATCTTTGAGGGTTTTCCACTATAAGTTGCAATCGACGTTGGACTATTTGGCTATCTCTTTTTGTTTAAGTTTATCGGGAAAAGGAAATATTTAAACAATGCGATGGGCCGCTGTTTTGAATGGATGACGCCGCATGTAATGGCGATTGCGTAAATATTTTACAGATATTGTGCGTCCACGAGGTAAGCGCTCATCTTTTTAGCTGTATTTTGCATGCGAAACGTCACAACTGACAGGTCAACGATGGATTGTCAGATGGATAGAGTTGTTCCTTCATAGACGAAAGTCGCAGGCCCTGTTAGGGTGATGGGCTTATCGAAGGCGGGCCAGTTAATAATCAAATCACCGCCCGGTAAGGAAACAGTTATTTGTTGCTCTAGTTGATGGTATAAGCGGCCGATAGCGGCAGCGGCCACTGCGCCACTGCCACAAGCAAGCGTTTCGCCACAGCCTCGCTCGTAGACCCTTAATTTGATCTGCCTTGGGTTTATAATGTGCATAAAGCCAACATTCACTTGCTCAGGAAAGCGTTGATGATGACTAATTTGCTGCCCGAGGGTATGAACTGGTGCCATTTCGGTATCATGAACTAGTAAAACGGCATGTGGATTGCCGACGCTTAGCGCATGAATAATCGCCGTTTCACCTTCCTCCAAGTTTATGGTGTACGCCTCTGCTTGATGCTCGGCAATTAGGGGAATATCCTTGGGAGCTAGGCGTGGGATTCCCATCTCAACCCCAATGGTACTATCTGCATTGATATGTAAATGCATTTGCGTAGTGGAGGTAGCAACCGTTAAACTATTTTTTTGCGTTAAACCATAATGTTTCACAAATGCTGCTAGGCAACGCGCTCCGTTACCACATTGACCAACCTCATGACCGTCCGCGTTAAAAATTCGGTATTTAAAATCAATATCCGCATGATTGCTTGGTTCAATAAGCAATAGCTGATCAAAACCAATACCGGTATTACGCTGCGCGAGCGTGCTTATGTGCTGGGGACTAAGATCAAATTTTTGATTAATGCCATCAATGACCATGAAGTCATTGCCTAATCCATGCATTTTAGTAAATTTTATACTCATCTCGTTTATTTAGAGTTAGTGGTTTCAGTGTTTTGTGTTTCAGGCAGTGGTAAATAGAGTCGACCTTTTTGGCCACAGCCAGAAAGAGTCAATATCGCCAATAAGGCAATTAAGAGTAAATTCATATGCTTCATTCAATCGCCTGTATAACTTATTTGGTTGAACTTAGCTCAGAATGAAATGGAGCCTCATTCTGAGCTAAGGTGCCGCAGCTAATTTATATTATTATTCTGCTGCTAGCAGAGGAAGAACAGCATAACGTCTCATGATGTTTTCTGCTTTCAATCCATATGCACCCAGAGCACCAGGAACCCCTACAGTGGTTAACGAACCGTTACCAGCGTCAAATACTGGAGCTGCTGCAGCGCCCACACCCCATGCAGTAGCAGATGCAGTTACAGCAGATGCGGGACTTCCATTACCATTAACAACTAGCACCATATTTGGATAAGCGGTTGTTGGTGCTGTGAAGGTAACTGCTCCAGTTGCTGTAGCTGCTGGAACGGTTGTAGTTGTTACACTGTCATATATAATGGTTGAAACAGTACCCACAGTAGCTTTAAGTGGAGTAACTGCAACACTAGTGATGCCAGTACAAGAAGTCGTACTGTGAGTAGCAGCTGCATTCCATTTAACAGTTACAGTACCGTTATAAGCAACGCTCGCAGTGGTTGAGCAAGGACCAGAACTATCGGATACTACCACAGAAAAGCTAGAAGCAGATGCTCCAGTGTTTGTAGTGCTTACGTTACCTAAGCTGTTAACAATCACTAACTGTCCAGTAGCTGGCGCAGCAGCTGCAGCAAATACAACGCCAGAAGTTAATGCAACAGCAAGAGTAGTGCGTAAAAATGTACGTTTAGTTGCTTCCATAATTTAATACCATCCTTCTTTAAACTTTTTTTATTATTAATACAAATAATCAATCTATAATAGCTATCCGTGGAACACACTGCAGCCCACTCGACCTAAAGTCTAGCACTACATTTTTGATTCTGCAGTAATTTTTTTTATTTATATTTAGGATTAACGGGCTTGACTTGATCGGAAAATATATACCATGCCTTTAAAGGGGGCGGCTTTTCTGATATGTTGGCATGTAAATCAGAAAAGCCTTTATAATGAGAGCCATATAGAGGTATTTAACCAATTATCATGCGTGCAAGAACCTACCCTCGATCTCTACCTCATTATCTATCTTTTCTGCTTCAGTCAATTCAACTTTCTCGATTTTTTCTAAAGATGATGGACGAACCTTATTTAATTCGTTAACAAAAGTGCTGCCTTGACTGCTCCAGAAGTATGGTGAGTTACCCGTAAATTTTACATACGCTATGAGGAAGAGCAGTCCTGGAAGCACTGCTGATGCCAAAATAGCACCCGCGATGACCGTATTTCTTACATAGCGTACCCAGTCTTTATCACGGTGTTTGTCTAGCTCTTCGGTGGCGATTTTTAATTTGTCATAAAATGCCTTTACTCGTTCAGAGGGTTTGGGCTGCGCAATGGAATTATTTAGGCTCTCTAACAATGAGTTAAGATGCTCTATTTTAGGGCGTCTGGTTCCATTTTCATCGCTGGTCGAGTTTTCTAATTTTCGTAAGTAATTTTCAGTTAATGGCCTTAACTTTTGGCTGATGAGTAAAAGGTTTCTTGCTTCTTCCTCGCTATTTAAGGCTGCCTGAAAATCCTGATTTCTTTCGGTACTTTCGCGTAATTGTCTTCCTAAGGAGGCATTTGCTTCATTCTGTATATCTAATTGATTCTCTACACCGCGCTTCTCATTTTGGAGCTGTTCATTCGCAGCATGTAATTGTTTGTTATCAGCTGCTAATGTTACTTGATTTTCTTTAGCTCGATCAGCGATACCGTAATTTTCAATAGCATAACGCTCCACTAATTCAGCAAAAGTTCCCGCAGTGGCAATCGGGGGAAGCTCATCGATGCTATGCCCGTAATAGAATTTTTGCGCTGCTCGTTCAATTAACGTATGCGAGTTTTGACGAAGTTTGAGTACATAGATCCCAAAGTCGGCTGTTTTTTCAGGAACAAGATTACTTAAAGCACTCAAGTCATTCATAAATACTTGCATTTGTTCATGGAGCTTTGTTATCGCTTCAAGGCTATCTGCGTATTGCTCCACAAAATTTTCGGCGAGCTTTTCAATGATATTGGTTTCTTGACTATTCACCTCATCGGAGCCTAATTGTGAATGGTGTAGCTTAAAGTTGGCTTCGATTTGTTCAATTAATTCCTCGCAGCCATTTGTGCTTAACTGTGCAAAGATGTAGGCGATTTTAAGTGCGGGGGGATGGTCTGCTAATTCCTGATATGCAGGAGTATCCATGATTGCTGCGACTAAGCTATTTATTTGCAAGTTAGTGCCTTTGGCAACAAATTGAGCACTAAGATCGTGGAAAAATCGTTGTAACCGCTTATCTGTAGATTGATTAATGCGCTCATAGCTCTTTGTCAATATTTGATATTGATCTTCTAATGTCTCGCCAATTCCCGATACGGCTAGTTTTGTTAATTCAGAAACAAAGGTTTGGGCAATGTCATCTTGCAGCGTCGATAATTCTTTAAATTTTTGCAGTAAGCTAATAATAGCATCAAAAAGTTGCTGTTTTTCCGCTTTTTTATCTGCGGAGCTCCAATCAACTGTTAAATAGTGTGTGCTGACTAATTGAATAACGCTGCCGAAGTTTTTGCTAACTACATCACGTGTCGCTTTGTCACGTAGGTTGGCACTTTTGTTATCTACCAGGATGTAGCTGCTGTTTAAATCCTCAATCCTCTCTTGCTCCGCAAGAGGTCTAATATTTTTCTCTAAAACAGTACTAACTTTATTAACGATCTCTGCTAGATTCTCTGGAGGGTGCTCTAATTGGAACAAGCTGAAAAAGTATTCTTGTATTAGTCGGGCTTGTTCATCATTAACAAAACCTGAATTAATGGACATAACATCGGTCAGGAGTCCATAGGTATGACTTGTTTTCTCTGGATCCCCTTTGCGCAGTATTCGTCGCTGTGGAGTAACCCCCATCAGGGTATAACTGGTGCTATTAAATGCCTCATATGCTTTTCTGTTTTGCGCGATTTTGTCATATAGCTCGCGATAGATAGCTGAAAAATTAAGTTTCGCTACATCAATTTTTTTATTTTTAGGTTTTTCGGCTAGTTCAATGGGTTCTGATTGTTCACCAACGAGTGTAATTTCGCTATGTTCGTCCTCGGATTCATCAAGTTGGGCATCCGCTAGATCGGCAAAAATATCGGAAAGGTTCTCTTCATCATTTAACACGATGGCATATTTTCGGCCTAAAGCCGTATGTTTTTTAAAAAGCTCTTGGCCCAGATCGTTAAAGATGATCCCATGTTGGTTTAAAAAATCCAGCAATTTATAAATTAATAACTTCTGGACATGGGTTGCCTTTACTGATGAGTCGGTCATGACCACTTTTTGCTGTGAGGCATTATTTCCAGCAGAGCCTGTACCGTGATGACCTGGAATGGTATAGCACACAAACTTTTGTTCTGGTGATTCTGGTTGAATCCATGCAGGGGTAAATCCTAAGGAAGAATGTTCATTTTCGTAATACAGAATCTGAACGTTTTGGGCAATTGGTGGAATGGTAAAATAGCGATCGTCATACCAAGTTATGGGAAAGCAATCCCCTGGTACAGGATCAACGCCCAAAAAGTTAATTGAGGTATTTGGAATATTCTTTTTTAGAGATTCAAACCACGTTGCTCGTTCTTCTTGTGGAATAAACTGTAATTGCGCTTTTAAATGTTCAATAATATCTGGAGTGTTATTAATCGGTTTTTTTGCGTTATGTCGTTCAGTTTGTTGGCGGAGTAACTCTGCAATGACTTCATCAATCGAGTTACACGCTGCAATCATATTTTGTACGGCTTGTATCTCATGAGTAATCAGCGTGGATTCAACTGCCCCTCTACTATGGGCAATGATATTAATTGGTTGTTGGCCGCGAGCAACCGCGAGTAATATTTCAGCAACCCCAAAACCAATTTTTTCACCCACGTTTGCGCCGCTAGTTGTAGGGCCATTTACAACCGTAACTTCATCCGTTTTATAGGGGATTGGGCTTAGATTTATTTTTGCCTCTTCTTCCACCTTAACTTGCATGCTCACCAAACTTAATGATTCTCCTTTTGGATAATCACTAACGACCTCTCCTTTTTTTAATACATGGTCTTTTTTTGTTTTTTTAGTAATGGGGTATAGCGTGGTATCTGTACCCAACATAGTAAGGAGAAATGGTTTGGTTTTGTCGTCTGGATGCATTTTGGTACCTCTTAAAACACAGCTGACCATTATAACACAGGTTTGTAGATAAAATAAACAGTGGCGGGCTGGTTTTGTTCTTATTTAATGCGCTTTCCTCACTGATCAATTTTTATCGAAAAAGACTTTTCCTGTAAATATTGGCTTGGGATAACTTGCACTGTGCTGAGGCATTGGCGATAATTTGTCTTTTGCATTAAGGGGAACATTTTGAGTGTTTATGTGAAAGAGCCCCAAGCTCCAGCACAAGCATGTGTCATTTGGATGCATGGGTTGGGTGCCGATGCTTCTGATATGGTCGGTTTGGCTGATCAATTGGTGGCAGGGGATGTGGCGTTACGCCATGTATTTATCAATGCGCCTATGCGCCCAGTGACGCTCAATAATGGCATGGTAATGCCTGCTTGGTATGACATTCTAGGAATGGAATTAGTTGACCGGCAAGACAAGGAAGGTATTGAGCAGTCAGAATGCTTAATTCGCGAAGTGATGGATGCCCAATTGCGAGATGGTTTTGCTTTTGAGCAGCTGTTTTTAGCAGGATTCTCACAAGGCGGGGCGATGGCTTTGCATACAGCCCTACACACCCCTGGCCGGTTGGGCGGGGTTATAGCTTTGTCAGCATACTTGCCTTTAGCGGATCATAACAGACCAAAGCTTGATAAGCATACGCCGATTTTTATTGGGTCAGGGCAATTTGATCCTTTAGTAGTACCGAAGTGGGTTGAAATGAGTAAAGATTGGCTGTTAAACAATGGTTACACATATCTTACGGATCACAAGTATCCTATGGAGCATTCTGTGTGCATGGATGAAATTAGAGATATCAGCCTTTGGTTATGCCAGCACGCTCCTGGGAGTATTTTATGACAATAGTAAAAAAATCAAGAACTGTAGGGTATTCCTGCGAACAAATGTTTCGTTTAGTGAATGAGGTAGAACATTATGCTCAGTTTCTACCCTATTGTGCGGAAAGTGTAGTGCATCATCGTGATGAAGACGAAGTACAAGCAACCTTAGTGATTGGCGCGGCAGGCATGAGTAAATCCTTTACCACTCGCAATCGTTTGCAGATTAATAAGATGATTGAAATTCGGTTGGTTGATGGCCCATTTAGCCATTTGGAAGGATTTTGGCGTTTTGATGAAGTTGATGAGGGCTGCAAGGTTTCTTTTGACTTAGAGTTTGAATTTGCTGGTCGCATGTTTTCTATGTTACTCGGGCCGGTTTTTGAACAAGTAACCGATAAAATGGTTGATTCTTTTTGTGAGCGGGCAAGGGTAATTTATGGTGAAGGTTGAGCTTGTTTATATTACTAAGGAACAACAAATAGTGCATCAGCGGCTGGAGTTGAAGCAGGGCGCAACCGTTGCGGATGCATTGCTTGTATCTGGAATATATGATTCTCATCCTGAAACCGAAAAGATGTCTGTAGGCATTTATGCGAAACAGGTGACATTGGATACCGAACTTAAAGACGGCGATCGGGTTGAAATTTATCGTCCTTTATCTCTGGATCCTAAAGAGAACCGACGCCAACGAGCTCAAGGAAAGAAGTAAAAAATTACGAATCAAACGCAGGTCGGGCCTATGATGGCCCGACATTCTTTATGTGATTTAAGAACTTAGATTCGCTCAATTCGTTTTAAGGTTCCATTAGAGAAATACAAACTTACAGTAATGATCGTAATATTTCCATGACCACGGCGCCAGGTATAGGCATAATCCCAACGGTCATTATTAAAGGTAGGACTTAATAAACTCGTTCCCATTAAGATGGCAACATCATTCTTACTCATGCCAATTTTTAAGCGTTTTAGCTTGGATTCGGGTAATAAGTTTCCTTGCTGAGCTACTCGACGTGCAAAGTCAAAGGAGGTGCATTGAGTTAGAGTTAGGGTACATAAAATACCAAGGAGTAAAGCTATTATTCTCATTTTTTTGCCTACCGTGAAAAATTTCGCCATAATAGCACGTCATTTACTGAAAGACACCTGCAAGGTATGTAGAACTTCGTATCTTAGAGAAAATAGTCGAACCAGGAGCATCGATGCATGAAAGTAAGCAATTAAAAAATGCCGGATTAAAAATAACCTTACCACGTTTAAAAGTATTGCAGATTTTAGAACAGTCTAGTAACCATCATTTAAGCGCTGAAGGGGTTTATAAGGCATTATTAGAAACCGGTGAAGACGTCGGCCTGGCGACGGTATATCGTGTATTAACCCAATTTGAAAATGCTGGCCTAGTCACGCGTCATAATTTTGAAGGCGGGCATTCAGTCTTTGAATTAAGCCAAGGTGCTCACCATGATCACTTAGTATGTGTGAAGTGTGGTTTTGTCGAAGAATTTGTTGATGAGGTGATCGAACAACGACAAAAAGAGATTGCTGAACGTGCTCATTTTAAGATGACTGATCACGAATTAAATATTTATGGGATCTGTCGGCGTTGCCATTAACTTAGTGACTCCATTTTAAATTGTAGATGAGCCCCATGCGTGCAACAAGGTATGGAGCTACACTTGAACTTCATATCGTGCCATGGGCCAACCTGCAAGCTATTGAGAATAGAGCACGGTCACATACTTATTTCTCGCCCAGAACGTCTTCCCTTTTACCCAGCAAAAAATAGGTCTTTATCGCTCCAAAACCTTTCACTGTGATCGTATCATAAGGTTCAATAATGAACTCTTCTTCTAACATAAAAGCCATCTTTTCTGAGATATGAATTTTATTAGGCAGAGCACTTTTTTCTAAGCGACTGGCTAAATTAACGACGTTGCCCCAGACATCATATAAAAATTTCTTATGGCCAATAACTCCAGCAATTACCGTCCCATAAGTCATACCAATGCGAAATTGCAGATTCATTTGCTGAGATTTATTAAAGGCTTGCATGCGTTCTAAAATAGCGAGAGAATAATTTGCCATATTTATTGCATGCTGTGTTGTCTGCACCGGAACTCCTGCAACTGCCATATAGTTGTCACCAATGGTTTTTACTTTTTCTACATGGTATTTCTCAGTAATACTATCGAGCTCTGCAAACAACTTATTCAAGATGGTGACCGTTTTTTTCGGACCTAATTGGTCTGTTAGCTCACTGAAATTTATAATGTCCGCAAACATTACACTGGCTTGAGGATATTCATCTGCAATGTTTTGCTCACCTAACTTAAGGCGAGAAGCGATTGACTCGGGTAAGATATTGAGGAGTAATAAGTCATTTTCTTCATTGGCCTTGGACAAAGATCTTAAGGTCTGCACTATAGAAAATATCATGATGATCGTTGAGAGGAATGCAAATCCTAAGGCTATGGAAATGGTATGTTGCACTTGTGCCTCAATGCCGAGAATGGTGCGTTGCACTCGTGAGTTTACGTGCTCAAAAAATTCTCGAATAGGTTGCATTACCTCTGTTTTGGTATTCATGTACTCATCATTAAATAATAATTTTTGCGCTAGTTCAGGATCTGGTTTTCCTTGGATGCTGTAATGCCCTGAGCTGTCTTGAAACTTTCCATCTACGGCATTCATTGCTTTTATTTCTATTTGAGTCAATGCGTTACTTTTATTTTCAGCCTTAGCCAGAAGAGCAAACTCTTTTAAGGTGAAATGATGCTCTAACATCATTTCCGCTAGGGATTTAGGTGTTTGATAATCTTTGGGGCTTTTGTTTGTGATAATTAAATCCCAGTAGGGTTCGTCATATTTTACCGGACGGGGGGCCGCGCCATTACGTATAGCTAAGACTTGATCATAATAATTTCGATATTTTTTATTGCTGGTAGTCACATAAAGGCGAGCCATTGTAGTTAAATCATCAGAGCTTTGGCGTAATTCATCGGCGATCGCATAAGCTTTGTGGCGATCCAGCTCGGTAAACATTTCTTGTGCGGAGTAGTATTTTAATTCAAATAAACAATAGATTAGGCAAATTAGCGTAATTGCCAAAAAGAAGAAAAAGCAGTTGATAAGCCGGGTATTTTTCAAGTTTAATTTCATGCACAGTAGCCATGTGTAAACACCTAGTTCTTACTTAAAAAGATAGACTATTTTGGGCTAATAGGGGTATTTTTAATAACTAATTTTAAATGCTATTCTTTAAGAGTAAGTATTTGTATTTTTTCATTTAGGACAGGCAGTATCAATTAGGATTATTTAATGAAATTATTATTTTTAGGCACCGCAAGCGGATTGGGTAGCGATCCATTGAATTATCAATCCAACATGCTGCTTCTTACTGATAATGGCAAAAAGCTATTAATTGATTGTGGTACAGATATTCGTTTTTCATTAACTAAAGCTAATTATACGGCCGAAGATATTGATGCGGTTTATATTAGTCATTTGCATGCGGATCATGTTGGCGGTATGGAGTGGTTTGCACTGCAACGGATGTTTGTTTCGCACAAAGGTAAACCTACGCTGATTGTTCATGAAGAATTGGCGGGGATGCTTTGGGATCATTCGCTCAGTGGAGGTTTAAAAACACTGAATGAGGTTGACGCAACGTTGAGTGATTTCTTTTTGGTGCAAACGGTTGCCCATGGACAATACTTTGAATGGGAGGGGCTACGAATAAACTTAATTAAAACCGTCCACGTGCATTCCAATGGTTGTTTAATGCCCTGTTATGGTTTGGACATCGCTTATCAAGGAAAAAAATTTTTTATCACCGCGGACACGCAATTTACACCCGATGATTTTAAACAATACTACGAAGATGCCACCATTGTGTTTCATGATTGTGAAACTTTACCGGCCCCCAGTGGTGTGCATGCACATTTTGATCAGCTAACCACGTTAGCTCCCGAAATTAGGTCCAAAATGTGGCTTTATCATTATAATGATGGGACCTTACCTGATACAAGCACCCATGGATTTCGAGGCTTTGTTCGTTGTGGACAAATTATTGATTTAAGTTAATAATGCGTTGCATCTGCCAGTTAATAGACTAGACAAACCTTATTTTCCCCGTATTTTATTGTTATACTGCTAAGCTATTTATTCGAGGTGACAGGGACAGTTAGTTATGTGGATTGTATGGATTGCACTGTCGCGACCGTACACTTTTATTGTTTTAGCGCTGATGTTACTTATCATTGGCCCATTAACAATAATGCGTACTCCTACCGATATTTTTCCAGATATTAATATTCCTGTAGTGAGTGTGGTGTGGAATTACACGGGATTGCCTCCGGATGAAATGGGGAATCGCATTACCAGTGTTTTTGAACGTGCTGTAACGACAACGGTCAATGATATTGAACATATTGAATCGGAATCACTGCTCGGCGTCAGTGTCACCAAATTGTTTTTCCATCCGGGAGTTAACATTGATGTAGCTCTAAGCCAGGTAACGGCGATTTCCCAAACCATCTTGAGAAACCTGCCTCCTGGCTCATTACCCCCATTAATTCTAAATTATAAAGCATCCACGGTGCCGGTATTACAATTAGTGTTATCCAGCGCAACCATCCCTGAGCAAAATCTCAATGATTTGGCGAATAACTTTTTACGATCGCAGCTTGCTACTGTGCAGGGGGCGGCAATCCCATTTCCCTATGGCGGGAAAACACGGCAAATTCAAGTCGATCTTAATCCGAAGGCCATGCAAACCTATGGCATCTCGGCACAACAAATTAATGCGGCAATTGGGGCGCAAAACTTAATCGTTCCTGCAGGAACCCAAAAAATTGGTACTTATGAGTACATTGTTAAACTTAATGGGAGCCCACTTGTTGTTGATCAAATGAACGATTTTCCTGTAGCGTCGACTCCAGGAAGAGTACTTTTTATTCGGGACGTTGCCCATGTACGAGATGGATTTGCGCCGCAGACGAATATTGTGCGGGTGGATGGGCAGCGGGCGGTAATGATGTCCATTCAAAAATCAGGTAATGCCTCTACTTTAGATATTATTAAGCAAATTAAAGACTTGTTGCCTAAGGTGAAAGAGATTTTGCCTGAGGGGTTAAACTTGTCTCAATTCGCGGATCAATCTATCTTTGTTACGGCTGCGATTCAAGGGGTTATTACGGAAGGGATCATTGCTGCAGCGCTAACCGGGCTGATGATTTTACTCTTCCTTGGGAGCCTTCGTAGTACCTTTATTATCACCATCTCAATTCCTTTATCAATCATTGCCTCTATTACCATTCTTTCCGCCTTGGGTGAAACCATTAATATTATGACCTTGGGCGGATTGGCGCTTGCTGTAGGAATCTTAGTTGATGATGCGACCGTAGCGATTGAAAATATTAATTGGAACTTGGAGCAAGGCAAAGAGGTAGAACAATCGATTTTGGATGGGGCTAAGCAAATTGCTATCCCTGCCTTAGTATCTACTTTATGTATTTGTATTGTATTCGTGCCCATGTTTTTCTTGGGGGGAGTTGCGCAGTACTTATTTGTTCCATTAGCTGAGGCGGTAGTCTTTGCGATGTTAATGTCATATATTTTGTCACGGACCTTAGTTGCTACCTTGGCTAAATATTTATTAAAGAAACATGATTTGTCGGTAGATAAGCCTGAAAGTACGAATCGTTTTGTGCGTATGCATGAAGCCTTCGAGCATAAATTCGCCGAATTTCGTCTGCGCTATTGTGACTTGCTTTCTTCGGTCTTAAAAAATGCGACATTTTTTATTCCCTGCTTTTTAGCTATGGTGTTGGTCTCCTTGTTTTTGCTATGGCCGTGGTTAGGTTCAGATTTTTTCCCCAATGTGGATGCTGGTCAAATTAAGTTGCATATTCGAGCTCCAACCGGGACTCGGGTTGAGGATACGGCACGTCTCGTTGACAATGTGGATACGGTAATTCGTCGTATCATTCCAGCTGGTGAACTGGATAGTATTGTTGATAATATTGGCTTGCCAGTAAGTGGTATTAACTTGTCTTACAGTAATTCGGCAACTATCGGACCTGAAGATGCGGATATTTTAATTTCTTTAAAAGAAGGCCATCGTCCTAGTCCTGACTATGTTCGTAAATTAAGAACGGTTTTAAATAATGAATTTCCTTCAGTATCCATTGCATTTTTACCGGCAGATATTGTGAATCAAATTATTAACTTTGGTTTGCCCTCGCCAATTAATATTCAAGTTATTGGTTTAAAAAGAAAAGAGAATGCCCAATATGCAAATCAGTTGATACGAAAACTTAAATTGATTCCTGGTCTTGCGGATGTGCGTACTCGACAAGCAGATAACTATCCGGTTTTATTTGTTGATGTGGACCGAAGCCTTTCTAAAGAAATTGGTTTTTCTCAATTGGATATTGCATCGGATTTATTAATTAGTTTATCCGGAAGCTTCCAAACTTCTCCGACTTTTTGGTTAGATCCTCATAATGGTGTTTCTTATCCAATTGTTACCCAAGCACCGCAATATGTGATGAATTCACTACAGGCATTGAAAAATCTTCCTATTGGAACGTTAACACTGCCAAGCCAAGTACAAATTTTGGGGGCGGTGAGTCAAGTGACGCGTGCTTGGACCTCCGCCGTTGAATCCCACTATAATGTTCAGCCAGTAATTGATATTTTTGCATCAATACAAGACCGTGATCTTGGGGCTGTAGCTAAAGATATTCAAAGGATATTGAATGAGACCCAAAAGGATTTGCCTAAAGGTTCTTCGGTCGCAATTCGCGGTCAGATTGATACCCAAGCTCATGCCTTTTCAGGCCTTTATTGGGGCTTAGCATTTTCCATTTTACTCGTGTATTTGTTGATTGTTATTAATTTTCAATCATGGTTGGATCCTTTTATTATTATTACTGCATTACCCGCCGCATTAGCAGGGATCGCCTGGATGTTGTTTTTAACCCATACCCCTTTAAGTGTGCCTGCATTAACGGGAGCAATTATGTGTATGGGGGTGGCAACTGCCAACAGTATTTTGATCATCAGTTTTGCCAGGGATCATCTTGCGACAACCCCCAATCCTTTTATAGCCGCTCTTGAAGCGGGAAGAGCGCGCCTACGTCCTGTATTGATGACTGCTTCTGCTATGGTGATTGGTATGCTACCTATGGCTTTAGGCTTAGGAGATGGTGGCGAGCAAAATGCACCATTAGGAAGAGCGGTCATCGGCGGTTTATCGTTTGCGACCATTGCCACGCTCTTTTTCGTGCCGGCAGTTTTTTATGTAATTCACGAGCGTAAATTGAACGCGAAGATGAAGCAAAGGAATAACAATGTTTGATAAAATGCGATTACACCTTAAAGACAAACGGCATCGTCATTATGTGATTGGTCTTTCTATTTTCTTACTGATTGTGCTGTTGATGATTATCTTTCGCATTCATGCCGCCATGGTTTTACGTAAACGTACTGTTGCGGAGGCGGTAACCGTGGTACGGGTTCTTGAGGCGACAGCGGCTAAGGGAACGGATAAAATTATTTTACCAGGAAATGTTTTGGCTTGGCATGAGGCTCCCATTTTTGCCCGTACGAATGGGTATGTGCGAAAGTGGTATGTTGATATAGGTAGTCATGTTAAGGCTGGTGATCTCCTCGCTGACATTGAAACGCCTGAATTAGATGCACAACAGCGTCAGGCCGTAGCTGATTTGAATACCGCAATTGCTAATAATAATCTCGCTCAATCTACGGCGAAGCGTTGGGTGAATTTATTAAAAACAGATTCTGTTTCCAAGCAAGAAACCGATGAGAAAGTCAGTAGCGCAAAGGCCCTGCAAGCGGCAATGATCTCTGCCAAAGAAAATCTTGCGCGATTAAATCAGTTAGTTGGGTTTCAACGAGTAATAGCTCCTTTTGATGGCGTAATTACTGCGCGTGCTACTGATATAGGCGATTTGATTAATGAAGGTAGTAGTACTACAGCCAAACCCTTATTTCGTATTGCTCAGACAAATCCCTTGCGCGTGTATGTCAAGGTACCGCAAAATTTATCAACGCGTCTGACTTCGGACATGCAGGTAAGTTTACATTTTGCAGAGCATCCCAATAAGGTGTTTGCTGCGAAATTGTTTGATACAGCCCGAGCGATTGATCCGAACACACGCACTTTGCTTGCACAATTTACGGCGGAAAATAAAGAGGAACTGATGTTATCTGGTAGTTATACGGAGGTTTGGTTTACATTTCCGTTACCACCCAACACCGTACGTTTACCCGTAAATACCTTAATTTTCCAAGCGGCAGGATTGCAGGTTGCGGTCGCTGATAAAAACAATAAGATTCAATTAAAATCAGTAACCATCAGTCGTGATTTTGGTGCTGAAGTGGAAATTGCTACTGGCGTGACCCCGGGCGAGCGTATCGTTTTGAATCCTCCCGATTCAATTTCCAATGGTGAAGTGGTGCGGGTAGCTTCATGAAAAAACTAAGTATTCCTGGTTTATTTGTTTTTGTTTTGGCTGGCTGTTCTTTGGCCCCAAAATATGAGCGTCCGTTCATGCCGATTCCAGAGCATTTTAAAGAGACTGGAACTTGGAGAAAAGTAACCACGAAACCCCGGCTAGTTAAGCCGGATGCTTGGTGGGAAGCCTTTAATGATCCGATTCTTAATGATTTGCAAGAACGCTTGACGAGTGCTAACCAGGATTTAAAAATAGCATTTGCCCATTATCAGGATGCCTATGCTTTAGCGCAAGTTGCGCGAGCAGCACTTTTCCCTACATTGCAGGCTTTATTTAATGGAGACAGGCAGCAAAATTCAAGGACGGTTGCGAACCCGCCTACGGTCTTTGTTTATAATCAATTTTTAGCGGGTGGTTATCTAAGTTATGAACTTGATGCTTGGGGGGCTGTACGCAATCAAATAGTTGCCACTGCTCAGACTGCGAAAGCTAGTGCTGCAGATGTAGCCGCAATTCATCTAAGTTTACACGCGGAGCTTGCCAGCGATTATTTTGCCTTAAGAGGCAGTGATGAACAACTACGCATTTTAGAGCAAACCGTTGCAGCCTACAAAAAGGCGCTTTATTTAACCCAACAACGTCATAAAGGTGGGGCTGCCCCTATTGCTGATGTTGATGAGGCGGAAACACAAGTTGAAAATGCCAAAACTATGGCGGAAGATATGCGCTTAAATAGGGAGCAGCTGGAGCATGCTATTGCGGTCTTAGTCGGGGAAATTCCTTCTAATTTCTCTTTGGCTCCTGCAAAATTATCGAAAAAGTACTTAGCTATTGCGCCGAATATGCCATCAACCTTATTAGAGCGTCGACCGGATATTGTTGCTGCGGAACATCGAGTACAATCGGCGAATGCCAGCATTGGCGTTGCCCGTGCTGCATTTTTCCCACAATTTAATTTAACTGGAAGTGGTGGTTTTCAAAGTCGTTCTTTAGCTAATCTAATTTCCAAACCCAGTGTGTTTTGGTCTATTGGGCCGTTGAGTTTGCTAACGCTAATTCAGCCAATTGCCGAAGTTACCGTTTTTGATGGAGGGCGGTTACGCAGTCTATTGAATCAGGCTAAAGCCGATTATTTTGCAGCGGTAGCTGCTTATAGAAAGTCAGTTCTAACGGGATTCCAGGATGTTGAAGATAATCTTATTGCGATGAAACAATTGGATAAGGAACGCATATCGCAGGATGCAGCAACTCGGGCGGCAATGCGCGCTTGGGTCCAAGAGCAATATCGATATAAAGGTGGTTTAGTGACCTTCTTACAAGTTGTGGTTGCGGAAAATACGGCATTGCAGGCAGAACTTGCTTCGGTAAATATACGCACTCGTCGACAAATAGCTAGTGTGCAGTTGATTAAAGCTTTAGGTGGGGGATGGTCTTTTGATGCGACTAAGCCCAAAGGAATTAAAAACTCATAAAAGAAAAACCTGGTTGCAAGCAACCAGGCTATATTACCCCGAGCAATGTGTGGATTATGCTGTTACTCTTGCCACTAACTGCGTATCTACAGAATAACTATCAGTTGTTGCCGCAATAATCATTTGCGTCATTTTTGCAAGGAGGCTGAACGTTATTGATGCGGCGAGGCAAGCTACCCCGACTTGGAGGATTGCGGTTCCTAAAATAGCCGCTCCCAGGCAACCTGCAGTAAAAGCAAAGGCCGCTTTGAATCCTGTATTTTCCATGTAGGTAAGAAAAGATTTATCAAAATATTCAGTATTAATGAATGCCTTATAGGCCATCATTGCTGGTATAACTAAAAGCGCCCCACCAAGAGCAGCAGCACTTGCGGTCATAACAAGAGAGCCAATAGTTGGAACAGTAGCACCAATTAAAAGACCGCCAAAAACACCATTTTTTGCGGTATGAAGTGCGCCAATCCCCACATCACCTATTAATTGTTTTGTTTGGCGACTACGAAAAAAGTTAGTCATTTGTTGTTTCTCATGATTAAATTTGGATTGATATGTTATTTAATTGATCAGTGTTTGTCAAGCATAACCAGGAAGAATGCGAGGAGAAGAGAGAACTAGGTAGTGCAAGCGTCATTGTGAACTCAGTGAAGCAGTACTAACGAAGCATCGTTTTGGGGTGCTTCACTGAGTTCACAATGATGGAAAGTTGCCTACAAACACAAGGTGTTAAGTACGAGACGATTTTTAATCGAGTTTAATGGTATATGAATAGCTACCCCAGCCATCATATTCGGTTTCAAGATAACGAATGCCATTGCAAGAGGCATTAACTTTAGGATGATTCATGTAAGGACCATCTTTAATATCGAGTACACACCAGTTCTCTGCATCATAGGCCACAGTAACGTGGGCATATCCGCTTTTGCATTGATAAGAATCTCTGATAAGGAAGCTGCGAGGTCCTATCATTTGCAGAATAATATCTTGATCGCTAAATCCATTGACAATATGAATCTCGGGGTGTGTATCATCGCTTAAACGAAAATAATCTTTATAGCCACAGTAAAACTCTTTTGCATGAGCATTCATTACCATAAAGCTTGATGCTGCTAATACCATCCATTTATTCATTTTAAAGCACCTTATTGTTTAAAATCGAAACGGATTATAGATAAAAATTGCTTTATAAACAATCATTCTGCAGCAATAGGCCCACCTGATTTCACATAAGTTGGTTTGGCAAGCCAAACCAGTGCCAGTAAAAAAGTGAAGACCCAAGCGGAAGCCCTGAATATATCATTTGTAGCCAGCATGAATGCTTGATTAATTATGGTTTCATAGAGTACCCCGAAACGTTTTATCCCATGGATTCCTAATGAGTGTAATTGGTCAAGTGCTTGTTGAGTGAAGGGGCTAAAAGCATTGACGTATTCTACGAGATGGCTTTGATGTAAAGCTTCTCTATCATTCCAGAGCGTGACACTAATTGATGTTCCAAAACTTCCACCTAGAATTCGGAAGAAATTCCCCAGACCAAGAGCACTTGCCATTTTTTCAGGGGGTAGGTCAGCTAAAATCATGGCCACGAGCGGGGTAAAGAAAAAGGCAAGACCGAATCCTTGTACAAAGCGCGGTTCAATAAGTTGGATAAATCCGATATCCGTATAGAATAAGGATTGCCAGTAGGAGGTAAAAGCAAACACCACAAAGCCAATGCTTGTTACCATGCGTAAATCAAATCTGCCCATGTAATTTCCTACAATAGGAGTAAGAATAAACGGGATAATCCCTACAGGCGCTACGGCAAGACCTGCCCAAGTCGGGGTATAACCCATTTGTGTTTGTAACCATAATGGGAAAATAACCACGTTAGAAAAATAGACTAAAAAGCCGAGGGTCAGACAAATAACCCCAATGGTAAAATTTCTGTTTTTAAATAAGTACAGGTCAATAATTGGATCGCACTGTGTTAGTAACCAAACCACTAAAAAGCTTAGTGCGATCAAGGACATAATGCTTAAGGAAATAATGATATTGGAATGAAACCAATCTAAGTCCTGGCCTTTATCTAATAAAACTTGTAAACAGCCAATACCAATAATTAATAAGATTAAACCGACATAATCGATTGGACGCTTGACGATGGGAGTTTCTCTTCCTGATAGGGTGATCATGGTAAAAATCACCGAAAAAATACCGACAGGGACATTAATATAGAAAATCCAGGGCCAGGTGTAATTATCGGTAATATAACCGCCCAGAATCGGTCCAAGTATGGGCCCAACTACCGCTGTCATCGCCCATATTCCTGTAGCTAAGCCTCTTTTCTCCGGAGGGTAGTTTGCTAGCAATATACTTTGCGATAAAGGAATCATGGGGCCAGAAACCGCTCCTTGTACTACCCGGAAAAAAATAAGCATGGGCAGATTAAACGATAAACCACAGAGAACGGAGGTAATGGTAAATAAGGCGGTAGAAAATAGAAATAGGCGGACTTCACCAAAACGGCGCGCAAGCCAGCCGGTAAGTGGCAACATAATGGCTTGGCTTACCGCAAAAGAAGTAATGACCCACGTCCCATTATCTGGACTTACACCGAGATCTCCAGCAATGGTTGGAATCGCCACATTCGCAATAGATACATCAAGAACATTCATAAAAATGGCTAATGACAAGGAAAAGGTCATTAATCCCAGTCGACTGCCAGTTAGTGGAGGAAACTCAGTCATGCTGTTCTGCCTTAGGTAAAGACATATCAGGGGAGTTTGCTTTTAATATGGAATCAATGAGCGTGTCTACTTTGGCTAACTGGTCAGCAAAGACCGTAGTTTTATATTTAAATAGCGCGTTATTGGTCGTCGGCATTCTACTGCCATCGCGGTTGCTCGTATCCACTGTAACCCGCATTGAGAGGCCAATTTGTAATGGGTTTTTTTCCACTTCTTTTTCATCAAGTTGAATCCGTACGGGCAATCGTTGAACGATTTTAATCCAGTTCCCCGTAGCATTCTGCGGCGGCAGTAAGGAAAATGCAGAGCCAGTTCCGGCATTCAGTCCAAGTACGTTGCCATGATAGGTTATGCCCGGGTAGGCATCTGCATAGAGAAGAACCGGTTGGCCTACGCGAATATGCTTCAGCGAAGATTCCTTATAGTTGGCATCAACCCAGGTATCATGCAAGGGGACAATCGCAAGCATTGCAGTGTCTCGTGCGATTTGTTGCCCTGGATGGATATTTCGTTTGGCAATGAATCCTGTGACTGGGGCGACAATAGTTGTTCTTTGGATATTTAAATAAGCGTTTTTAAGATTCGCTTTGGCTGCTTCCACGAGGGGGTGGTTATACAGGTTAGTGTTTTCAATTAATGCATTTGCGGCATCTAATTGACGTAGGGATGCTTGGTAGCTCGCTTGGGCTGCATCCAATGCTGTTTGGTAGTGTTGCATTTCTTCACGTGATACGGCTCGGTTACCTACCAATCCTTTGCGACGTTTTAGGTCCAGTTGCGCTTTGATTAGATTTGCCTTATCTAAGATTACATTTTGTCGTGCCTGAGCAGCATTTTCAAAATATTGGCGGACTTGGCGCACTGTTTGGCCTAAATCGGCTTTGGCTTTTTGCAAGGCTATGGCATAGTCAGCCTGATCCATTTTAATAAGGACCTGTCCTTCTTTAACCATTTGCGTGTCTTCGGTATGAACTTCAATCACGGTTCCCGGTATTTGCGCCATGAGCTGGACCAAATTACCGCTGACATAAGCATCATCGGTATATTCTTCAAATTGTCCCCAAATAAGCCAATAGATAAGCCAGATAATTGCAATAAATAAAAATAGGCCTCCAAGGGCTAACATCGCTATTTTACGCTTGTGTAGGGTCTCTGGGGTTGCACCAACGCGTTCTTCTTTTTGGGTCATAATGATACCTCGCCACCAAGGGCTGCTAATAAGGCTACAAAAGCTTGTTTTTGACGGGTTTGTAAACTAATGAGCAGTGATTTTTGTTGCACTACTAATTGTTTTATTTCAAGAAGCTGCACGTAATCAATGACTCCGCTAGCATAACGTGACCGAAATAACCGGTAATTGATTTCGGTCGCATGTGCTGCTTTTTCTTGAGAATTAACTTGTTTATTGAGTGTTTGTACCGCGGTCATTTGATCGCTAACTTCACGTAAGGCATTTAAAATCGTTTGATTGTATAGATTCACCGCAAGCTCGTACTCTGCACGCTTTACGCCTAGATTTGCTTTGCGGGCTCCTGCATCAAAAATAGGTAATTCGAGTGCGGCTTTAACCCCTTCAGTTTGGAGGGCAATATGGAACAGCTTGCTAAAGTAAAATGATTGTAAGCTAAGCACACCGCTTAAATTAATATTGGGGAAAAAGGCTGCTTTGGCTACTTTTATTAAATGTGCTGCTGCTTGAGCACGGGCGCGCGTGGCTACAATATCGGGTCGGCGGCCTAGTAAATTTGCAGGAATTATTTTAGGTAATGCTAGTTCGTGTTTATTATAGAGAAATTTAGTGACTTCAATCTCTGTATTGAACGGATTTTTTCCCATTAAGGTCGCTAATTGGTGGCGTGCCTGCATTTCTGCTCGATGATAGTCATCAACCGATAGGCGAGCTGCTTGGGTGCTTGAGATGGCTGTTTTTACGGGAATGTCTGACTCCACACCCTGTTTGGCACGATCGGTAACAATCTGTTCAAGTTCTTCTAAAATGCGTACATTTTCTTTTGCTAATTGTTGCTGAAGCAGATTATTTTGTAGATCAAAATAAACTGAGGCAATGGTCGAACTTAAAATTAACCGTGTTTCCTCCATATCCATATGTGTCGCAAAACTTTCATTGACGCTGCTCGCAAAAGTTTCCCGATTTTTGCCCCACAAATCCAGTTCGTAGTTAAAATTTAATGCCAGGTTTTCGATACGAGCTTGGTTCGCTATTATTTCAGTGAATGGTGGGGGAACTACTCCGTGAAAGGAAAAGTGGTCTTTGGCAATAGAGCCTTGGAGATCTGCTGACGGCCAAAGTGCGGAAAAGGCACCTTTAGCAATTTGTCGGGCACGGTCAATACGTGCCCAGGCACTACGTATATCAGGTCCATCTGTTAGCGCTACGCCAATTAGCTGATGGAGTTGGGGATCATTAAAGCGAGTAAGGCCGCTCTTGGGTTGATTGGTGCTTGGGATCTTATAAACATGGGCTACTGCCAAATTAGAGGCATTAATTTGAGGCGTATGACTTGAGGTCACGCTATGAAGTTTGCAACCGGTTAATACAGATGCACAGCAAAGGCCTGTTAATAAGAGCGAGCGCAAATTTAAATCCCTGTTCTTTCTTATAAGCGCCTTAATTTATCAATATTTTTATGGAAAATATACCTTTATGATGCCTCCTTTTTTGCATCGACAAGAACGGCAACTGTTGAAGATTTAATAGTGTTCATAGTGATTGTTTTTTGGCGGTCTATCAGAATGTGGACTAAAATAAGGAAAGAAAGGCCCTAATTTTCAAACTCAAGAAGAGAGGAAAATCATGAACAGAACGAAAAAAATAATAATGATTTGTGTTTTTTTAACTACTGCATGGATGCTAACCGCATGTGGTACAGTTAAAGGCTTTGGTAAAGACGTGACCAATGTGGGGCATGGTATTCAACGAGCATCGCATCTTTAAACGTTAAATAATTTTATGCAGTCTTGGTGCCGTGCGACATAATTAAGGTTTCTAGCGTAATCTCCTTGAATATGCTGCGCGGGTATCAAGGCTACAATTGTGCATTCATTTTAAACGGATTATTTTTCCCATCCCAGGAAAAAAATTGTTGCATGTCGTGGAAAAAACACAGCCTAGGCGGCCGCATTGTAAACTCCTTTTTAAGACATAAAGAAGCAAGTCGTTCAATTTCAGGAGCGATTATTTGCACATCACTGAGTTCCTTGTATGCATAAGCTAAAGTAACATGGAATGTTTGCGGGATTTTGTTTTCTATACCGAACTCATCAGCTATGGCTTTAACCAACGTATATTGGGATTGAGGAAGTATTAGATTTAATTGCAAGGCATAAGATGCTTTAATCGCCACGATCTTTGCTGTAGGAGTAAAGGAGTTAGCCGTTAACTTTGCATGAAGATGTTGGAATCGCTCGTCATTAAGCAATGTTGGCCAGTTATTAGGGGCGTCACTTTCAGTGTATAAGTTATTGGTGGTCATATGATAACTGGAGCAAGGCAGGGGAGCATAATAGCTGCGCAATTTTTTGGCCCCATTAAGTAACCCATAGATGTGTAACCAGAAGTCTTTATCCTTATTATCTACATCTGCAATGACGGTAACTCCAGGAAACTCCAGGTAGTTCCCTTGTGCATCTATTTTTTCATGGATGAGCATCGTTGCTTTCCCCTTCTCTGAGTGGGTTGATGCTAAAATAAAGCCGATAAGGAGTCAATGTAGGTTGGTTGTAAATTGTTAATGATACTGGTTAAAGATATTTATAAATTGTAGGTTGGGCCCATGACCCAGCAAAGTATCGAGCCACTAGCGCTCTATGTTAGGCCTACAAGTCATTGTAAAATTTCTCTAGCTATTTTGAATCTTATTCACCAATTCAGGCATGGTTTGAATTCTACGATTCTTCGTACTAAAGTCTTTTTTAATAAAGGGCTGCCATTCCCAATTAGGGCGATCATAATCTTGAAAAAGCTCATTTAAATGAGCAATTAAGGCATCTTTTGCAATTAACTCGGGGGTGATTTGGATGCTAAATTGGTTTAAATCATGTTGTTGAATAGTATAGTCGTCAAACTCAAAGGGAAATGAGGCCATTTTTTGGCGAATGAGATCGGCAAAAACAGGCTGTATCTTATCCGCTTTGGTAGCATAGCAAATATCACCCACGCGTCCTTCAATTCCCGTTAATTGGGTAAATACACTAGAGGATGGTTCTTCGATTAATACATCATCGAGACGATAGCGAATAATCGGTTGGGTAGTACGTAACAGATCGGTAATGATGGGAATAAACCTTCGCTCATCAATCCATTCTTTTTCGATAATTAAAAACTCTTCATTCATCAATAAACGATTGTTGTTTTTATCACTAATTGCTAAAAACCCTTCGGTACATTGATAGACCTGTGATACTGAGCAAGCAAAAGCTTCTGCGATGATGGCTGCATCACGTGGCTCCAAAACTTCAGCTACAGCAAAGATTTTTTGCGGTTTTATTGCTACGCGTTGTTTTGCTAAAGCTAATAAAACACTTGCAGGTGCCGAGAGGATAGTGGGTTGTAATTGGGTAAGTCGTTCTTTATGGGCAGCAAAACATTCGAGTAAATCAAAAAAATGGAATTGAATTTTTTTACTTTTACTTAAAGTGGTATAAAGCTGATTGTTGGCACGTAAGAAAAAGGCAACGCGCTCTTGTTTTTTTAAGCCGTGCGGTAGGGCTTTAGCCAATAAGATTCCAGCCCATGCATCCCGTTCTTTAGGGCTTGCAAGAAACAATCCCCGATTGCCTGAGGTTCCAGAAGAAAGGCCTACAGCAACATCCCCAATTAAAGGTGAAAAATCACGTGAATTTTCCGCGCGTAAAGCAACTTCCAGAGCATGATCTTTTTTTATATTTATCGTATTAATTTCGTCAAAATGCTGCATCATTATTTTTTTATTTATGATGGGCCATTGAATGAATGGTTTGTCTAAATAGGGCTGATAAAAGGGCGATTTCCCTAACGTATTTTTCACCAGTTTTTTAAACCTTTTTTCCTGATAGGCAGATAATTGCTCGCGGTTACGAAAACACTGGCTTAAGTATTGGGTTTTGAAATAATAATAGAGTAACCTAAGAATCATGAACTTACCTTTTTAATGCGAGCACGTATGAGTTGGCAATGCGCAGGAATAATATCCAGGGCTTGGTTTTGTCGATGTAATTGATGCAACTGAAGAATCGTGTTTTGATACGCTTGCTTATCCTCATGGATTAAATAAGTCAGATTACTGGGATAAATTAATTCTTTAAAGGTTTCCTGATGCCAGCAGCTATCGGCAATTAAAAAGGTTTCTTTATTCTCATTGGCTTTAAAATACAAACCGATTTGTCCTCTAGCATGACCAGGCAAAGATATGGCAATTAATTGGCCATCGTTAAATAAATCATAGCCAGAAGTAAACGGCGATAATTCCGTAGGTAGAACGATTTCTTGCTTTAGAAGCACTAAGCGCTCATAGAAATCTTTGGGAAGCAAATCAGGTAAAAAACCTTTAATTAGCGCACGGATTCCTTTTTTATTATCTATACCACTGATGGCTTGAGGATGACAGACAAACTGGGCATGTGGAAAATCTTTTAAACCACCAATGTGATCGGCATGAAAATGTGAGATAACAATAGTGCGAATTTCGCTTGCTTGAATGTGCTGCTCTTCCAGTTGTTGTTTTAGGGATTTCTTTAAAACCACCGGAGTAAGCCGTCGGTAGAGTGAAAAGGGAAATTTTTGAGTAAGCTGGAAGAAGCGATCACTATATCCGGTATCAAATAAAATATACCCCTGCTGTGGGTGCTTAATTAAAGCGCAAAGTGCAGGGTAGTCACATTGTTGCATACGTCCAGATTTTAGGGTCATTCGCTCGCAATGCTTGCAATACCCTGCTTCAAATAATTGATATTCAATCATGATGTTGGTACCACTTTGCGAAGCGCTCTATTCCTTGAGAAATACTAAACAACGGCTTATAGCCTAAATCGTTTTGGGCTGCTTCTATATTTAAAGTTTGTCCTAAAGATAAAACGCCAGCGCTGTATTTCGTTAAGCGGGGCTCCAAATGTATAAATGGTAAACGATAAATTTTTTCCAAACATGCAGCATAATTTTTGGCTAGGGCATAAGGGATAAACTTAGGGGTAAAGGGTTTTTGCAGCGCATCAAATAATTGCTTCAGTATGTAGATTAAGGTTTGGGGCTCATCATTAGTAATATTATATTTATTGCCACAAAATTGAGTGTTTGCTTTAGCTGCTAAGAGTAAGCTTTCTACTACATTATCAACATAGGTAATATCAATAAGGTTCTGTCCACTACCAATAATAGGTAAAACACCTTTGCGTTCGCTTTGTAGTAGGCGGGGGAAAATTGCGCGATCATAGGGCCCAAAGATGGCGCGAGGTCGGAGAGTGATCACATTAAGATTTTTTTCTCGATAGGCCTTATCAATTAATTCTTCCGCCATTAACTTGGTTTTGACATAATGATTTGCGGGTTTTTCCGGTAATGGCTCCAGTTCTTTAATGTTATGTCGTTCGCTAAAATCAAAGTAGATGCTTGGTGATGAAACATGAACTAAACGTGTTGCTTCTGCAGTGCTGTCAATAACATGCTGTGTTCCCAAAACATTAGCCGTATAAAAATCTTGATAACGTCCCCACGGGCTAGAGAGGGCGGCACAATGGAATATGGTTTGTGTTTCATGAGGAATTGCTTTTTTTAGTTTTACTTTATCGTGTAAATCTACGTTAATAAAACGCGCCCCTGCGTGCGAAAGGATTTTACCCAAAGCTTCATTACGTCCTAAAGCGATGACCTCCATGCCTTGCCCCAGCAAACGCTGAGTTAAATTCAGCCCTAAACATCCTGTCGCCCCTGTAACTACAGAAACCATTTTTAGTACTCCAGAATAAGCCCGCCTGCCGCAATTCCTGCGCCAGTACCTAAAAGTAGCACCAATTGTCCGCGTTGTAATTGCTGAGTGTCAATTAGGTGGCATAGCGCTGTGGGGATTGATGCAGCAATTTGATTCCCGTGGTGGGGGTAAATGGAGACATACTTTTCTTGCGGAATATTTAGTCTTTTTTGGATGTGTTGCATAGCCAGTAAGCTGGCTTGATGAGGAATAATCCAATGAATATCGTTCAGTGAAACCTGAGCTTTGTTTAAGAGATTCTCCATCAAACTATCTAATAATTTAGAGGCTAATTTAAAGACTTTTTTTCCTTCCATATAGAATAAGGATTGCTCCGCAGTTGGGTTTGGCACGCGTGTACCACCCGCATCGATTTTGCATATATTGGCACCGATACTATGAGTTTCATGATGTGCTGAAAGAATACGTTCTCTCCCGTCACTTTGTTCCAAAACACAGGCTGCAGCCCCATCGCCAAAAATAGTGCAGGATTCCATATCCTGCCAATTAAGCCCTAGAGAGGCGATTTCGCTAGAAACGATTAAGATTCGTTTAAAACGTCCGCCGGCAAGCAAATGGGAGGCAATATCTAAGGCGGTGATAAAACTTAGGCAAGTACTATTTACATCAAAACAGGCAATTCCTGATGATTCGAGGCCTAGCTGTTGTTGAATTAAGGCCGCAGTGCAGGGGATGGCTTGTTCCCCTACGCCACAGGCGCTGATAATTGCATCCAGATCCTTTAAGTTAATCTGAGCTTTTTCTACGGCAATACGAGCAGCTTGAGCACCCATATAAGAAGTTGTTTCATCCCTAGATGCAAAATATCGTGAAATTAGGCCGGATTTTTTTTGTACACTTCCTTCGGCTAGCTGAAGTTTGGCATCCAATTCTGTAGATAAAACTTTATTTCTAGGCAAATAACGTCCCATTCCAATAATTTTTACGCTAGACATTGGTGTCACTCCTTAAAAAGTTAGCCTTGGCTGGAGGCACTTGTTGTGTAAAAAGATGATAATCTTTAGCAAAAAAGGAACAAGACAGTGCATAAACACCATAAGTAATAAATGGTGCTGCAAACACATCGATGCTGTAATGGATATGACCAATAAGAACAATACACGCAAAAAAAACACTGGAAAGAAAACAAAAATAGCGAATTTTTTTGTTATCCCAAAAAAGTAACATTAGCAAAAAAGGGCCGCCAACATGGCCTGAAAAAAAGAGATCTCCATCAAAGAGGAAAAAAGAAGCTAGATTTTCGGGAATGGCTAATTCATTTGTTGGAGCACCTAAATGAGTGAGGCATATAAATGCACTGCGCACGAGAATGAACAGGGCGGCAGACTTTGTTACAAAAGGTATTTTTTCTGGGTGAACAATTATGTAAGTTGTAAAGCCCATCCAGAACAATAGGGCGGCATAAACATGGATAAAAGTAACGTTATGCAGGGGTAAATAGTGCAATATCAGATCGTCCACCTGCTGCCCAGCTACCTGCGATGCATATATTCCAGCTTGATTGGCGACAATAAAACTAAAAAGCAGTAAAGAAATGCCGAGCAGGGTTGTCCAGAGATAATGGGAATCTTGGCAGAGTTCCTTATAATTTGACCATATGATTTTCATTTATTTACTATCTCCTGATAAAGCGCCTCATATCGCTCTATAGTGCGTTGAATGTCGTGTTGTTCTGCTAATTCTCTACTTGATTTCCCCATTTGATGGCTTTTTTCCGCATCTGTGAGTAATTCAATCAAATATTTGGTGAGGGCGTTTACATCATTTTCTGCAAATAGATAACCATTTACTCCTGGAGTTACCAATTCCGGCAGAGCCATAGCATTAACTGCTAACAAGGGTAACCCTGAGGCAATTGCTTCTAAAGCAACAATGCTTTGTAATTCAACCGGGCAGGCGTTTACGAAACATTGGGCTAAACCGTGTACTTTGGGATAGTCATCATCAGTTAAATAACCGGTAAAAGTTACATGCTCTCTGAGCCCTAATGTCTGCACTAGATGCTCCAGGCGGGGGCGTTCAGCTCCGTGACCAGTTAATACAAAATGAGCATCAGCCTGTTGTCTGGCTGCCTGAAATGCATACATTACCATGGATAGATTTTTCTCCTGATCCAGGCGTCCGGTATAAAGCAGAATGGGCTTTTTCGGTATGGCAAAGCGTTGGCGAATTTGTTGGGCATCCTGGCCTGGTTTAAATTTTTGTAAGTCCACACCACAAGAAATGGCATGAACCTCTTTTCTTAAGTGCGCTTTTTTGAGTAATTGAGCGGCAGTTTGAGTCGGAGTGGTTACGGCATCGACTTGGGACAACATATCCACAATAATGCGCCAGCAAGTGCGGTTAAACCAAGGCTCGAAACGCTTGGGGAGTTTAGTATAGTGGAAAAAATTTTCTGGCATAAAATGGTTTGTCGCCATCATGGGTAAGCCCATTTTCTTGCCAGCTCGATAACAAATCCCTCCCAGAATAAATTTGCCCTGAAGATGAATGAGGTCAGGTTTAAATTCCTGAATTGCGTTAAGTATTCCCTTTTTAATAAAAAAAGGAAAACAAACGCGAAAGTTTTTATAGAGAAACACTGGCCAGGAGCGTGCGCCATACAAGCGTACGCCATCATATTCTTGGTAAGCTTGCTTCCCGGTTTTGGAGGGGCAAATGACTAAAACTTCATGGCCTCTTTTTTGTAACAACGAGGCGAGACGATGTGTGAAATAGGCTCCTCCATTCAAGTCAGGAGGGTAACTGTCTAATACGGTAATAATTCTCATTAATTAAACTTAAACATTGTCCATGGACTTCTATTGGCTCAATGTGGTCATTAATTGGCCTTTTATAATATCGGTATTTTGCTTGCAATGCAATTATTATTCAAGGCGGGAAAAGACCATGAAAGTTATTTTTTACAATTTTGTTTTTATTATCTGATTTTTCAATGCATTTTCTTATAAATTCATGATAGATTAACAGTCATAAATTTATAAGTTGCAAAGGACTGTTGCTAGTGGTTGGTTTTAGATCTCACCCAGCGGTGTTTATTGGGGTATTTTCACTTTCTGTTTTGCAGGTTGGGTGTATGGTCGGGCCTAATTTCCGCTCGCCGCCATTACCACCCGTCAAGCAATATACGGAATCACCATTGCCTGCCAAGACTGTGAAGACAGCCGGGGTCGGGGGGAAAGCACAAGCCTTTATTAAGAATAAAGACATCCCTCTGTTATGGTGGGAACTTTATCAATCACCTGAAATTAATCAATTGGTTCAGGCGGGTTTAGACAATAGTCCTACCTTGGCCTCGGCTTCAGCTGCGCTGCGCCAAGCGAGAGAAAATTGGCGGGTACAAGTCGGTAATTTGTTACTTCCCGCCATTAATGGCTCTTTCGGTGTAGAGCGTCAACGTTACGCAACAGCGCAAATTGGTACTCCTGGTCAAAGCTCTACGTTCTCCATTTATAGTACAGCCTTTAGCGTTTCTTATGTACTTGATGTATTCGGCGGGTCGCGACGAGAACTTGAATCCTTGCGTGCAAAGGTAGATTATCAACAATTTGAGGAAATCGCGGCGCACCTTACATTGGCCTCCAATATTGTCACTACTGCCGTAAATATTGCATCTTATCAAGCGCAAATTGATGCAACCCGTCGCTTGATTAAAATCGAACAAGACTTATTGAATATCTTAAACAGTCAATTTAATGTGGGGGCGGTTTCACGTGCAAATGTATTGACCCAGCAAACTCTACTGGAGCAATCTAAAGCAACCTTACCGCCATTACAAAAAAGCTTATCTTTAGCGAAGCATTCCTTATCCGTGCTGGTTGGTGAATTTCCTGAGGGGGCTTTACCCAAGCTTGATTTAAATCGATTAAAACTACCTACCGAATTGCCATTAAGCATTCCTTCAATGTTGGTGCGCCAACGTCCCGATGTGCGGGCTGCGGAGGCGTTGCTGCATTCCGCTTGCGCACAAGTCGGTGTGGCTACTGCCAATCTTTTCCCGCAGGTATCGTTAACAGGTAATGAGGGGTGGCTTAATATTTCTTGGTCCAAGCTCTTTACTGGTCCCAACAATGTTTGGTTGATTGGGGCGGCCGTAGCGCAGCCGTTATTTCGTGGGGGCGCCTTATTTGCCCAACGTCGAGCAGCTATTGCTGCTTTTGAACAGGCAAAGGCCCAGTACCAACAAACTGTGTTGCAAGCGTTTCAAAATGTGGCTGATGTTTTAAGTGCTATAGAAACAGATGCAAGAACATTACAAGCAGATATTCGTGCTGAAGATGCCGCACGCGACGCATTAAAATTGACTGTACAACAATTTCGCCTTGGGGGCGTTAATTATATTAACTTATTAAATGCGCAACAACAGTATCAGCAAGCATTGTTAAGTCGTATCCAGGCGCAGACCTTACGTTATACCGATACAGCCGGTTTATTCCAAGCTTTAGGTGGTGGCTGGTGGCATAAACCCTGGTGTGTAAAAGAATGTCTGTAAGGGTAGGAGGCGTTATTCTGAAATAAGGCTGAGATCATTAATTTAATGGTCGTGAGGATGACGTTTAGGATTTAGATACAAGTTAAGAGAGAATTTCTTGAAAAAGCAAATGATAATTATGTTGGTATCCTTGGCGATACTTTTTGGCTTAATTTTTGGCTGGAAAGCGTTTACAGGACTCATGATGAGACGATATTTTGCGAGTATGGATAATCCGATAATCACGGTATCCACCATGAAAGCAGAAAAGTCTTTATGGCAGCCAACGATGAAGGCAGTTGGAAGCTTACGAGCTCGCGTTGGGGTGAATGTTACTACTGAACTCGCAGGCATGGTGAAAACGATTTCGTTTACTCCCGGAGCTCAAATTGAAAAAGGCACCGTTTTAGTGCAGCTAAATGCGGATGCCGAATTGGGGCAGTTGCATTCCTTACAGGCTCAAGTGGAGTTAGCTAAAATTACTTATGAACGGGATAAAGCCCAACTTAAAGTTAATGCAGTGAGCAAACAAGTAGTAGATACTGATTGGTGGAATCTTAAAAATCTGCAAGCACAAGTAGAGCAGCAAGCTGCCATTGTAGAAAAAAAGACGGTGCGCGCGCCATTTTCAGGGCGATTAGGGATTAATAATGTCAATCCAGGGCAATATCTTAATGTAGGAGATACAGTCACTGCCTTACAGGATCTAAATATAATTTACGCTGACTTTTTCTTGCCACAGCAATCATTGGCGGATCTGCAACTGGGGCAATCGGTTTCCGTTTCGGTCGATACCTTTCCAGAGCAAACCTTTAAAGGAAAAATCACGACTATTCAACCTCAAGTCGATGTTAATACACGTAATGTGCAGGTCGAGGCGACTTTGTTAAATCCTCGTTTCTTATTAAAACCTGGTATGTTTGTGCATACCACCGTAGACGTGCAGTCAAAGCGTAGCTACATCACATTACCTCAATCGGCAATTAGTTTTAATTCTTACGGGGATATCGTTTATGTCGTTAAAGACAGTGGTAAGAAAGATGATAAAAACCAACCCATGCTTACGGTGCAGCAGGTTTTTGTTACTTTAGGCGGTACACGGGGGGATCAAGTTGCCGTTTTGAAAGGAATTAATGAAGGAGAAACAATTGTAACCAGTGGGCAGTTAAAGCTTAAGAATGGCAGCCGAATTGCGGTGAATAACACCATCCAACCCAGTAATGAGGCGAACCCTCAGGTTACAAATAGACGCTAAGGATTGTATTTATGGTATTTACCGATATTTTTATTAAGCGGCCTGTATTGGCTACTGTGGTGAGCTTAATGATTTTGGCTATGGGGCTACGCTCCTTGGGGTCTTTGCCTGTAATGCAATATCCCTTTACGGAAAATGCCATTGTTACAGTCACGACGACCTATACCGGAGCCAACCCTGATGTGATAGCGGGTTTTATTACCACGCCTTTAGAAAACTCCATCGCCCAGGCCAATGGCATTGATTATATGACCTCTACTAGTACACCGGGTACCAGTACGATTACCGTTAATTTATTACTGAATTATGATCCCTTAAAAGCATTATCAGACATTACCACCAAAGTAAATGCTGTACTTAATCAGCTGCCGAAAAATTCACAACAACCAGTAATCACGGTGTCTGTTGGGCAAACTATTGATTCAATGTATATTGGTTTTTTTAGCGATGAATTGCCGATTAATAAAGTTACCGATTACATCATTCGCGTCGTTCAACCTAAGTTGCAGGCCGTTAATGGTGTGCAGAATGCGCAAATTCTGGGAAACCAAACTTTTGCACTACGTGCTTGGCTTAACCCCGTTAAATTAGCTGGTTTCGGGCTTTCGGCCGCAGATATTGGGGCTGCTTTGGCTAATAATGATTTTATTTCTGCTGTGGGCCGTACCGATGGGCAGATGTTTATTCAAAACTTGACTGCATCTACCGATCTTAACGATGTCGAGCAATTTAAAAAAATGATTATCAAGGCACAAAACGGCGCCATTATTCGTTTGGGGGACGTCGCAGATGTTGATCTTGGTGCCCAAAATTATAATTCCTCGGTGAGTTTTGATGGGCGAACTGCCGTTTATGTTGGAATTATTGTTGCTCCATCGGCTAATTTATTAACTGTAATTAATGAAATAAGAAAAATTTTTCCAACTATTCAGGCGCAATTACCTCAAGGTTTAAATGCCAATATCGTTTATGATGCAAGTTTATTCGTTAATTCCTCAATTCATGAAGTAATTTTGTCTTTGATGGAAGCCTTCATGATTGTGACGGTTGTCATTTTTATTTTCCTTGGTTCTATTCGTTCCGTTATTATTCCCTTAATTGCAATTCCTTTATCCATTATTGGCACTTTTTGGGTCATGCTGGCTTTAGGCTACTCCATTAATTTATTGACTTTATTGGCTTTAGTATTAGGAATTGGCCTTGTGGTGGACGATGCGATTATTGTTGTAGAGAACGTACAGCGTCATATTGAGGAAGGACGAACTCGAATTAAAGCGGCATTACTGGGAGCCAGTGAATTAGCCAATCCGATCATCGCAATCACGGTAGTTTTGATTGCAGTTTATGCTCCTATTGGCTTTATGGGAGGATTAACTGGGGCTTTATTTACTGAATTTGCCTTTACATTAGCGGGGGCTGTAACCATTTCTGCAGTGGTGGCTTTAACTTTATCGCCTATGATGTGCTCTAAATTCTTAAGAGTAGGAGATGGTGCAACTAAAGGGCGTTTTATGACGCAAGTTGACTATTATTTTAATAAGTTAGAAAAAGCCTATTCACATGTCTTAGTAAGAACTTTGCGCAATTTGCCTGTAGTCCTCGTTTTTGCCGCGATTATTTTAATCAGTAATTACTTTTTGTTTACGACTTCGGCATCAGAATTGGCACCGCAAGAAGATCAGGGGATTATTATTTCGCAAGTCACGGCCGCTGCGAATGCTTCTTTAGCTCAAACACAGCTTTACGCGAATGCGGTCAATGCAATCTATCAAAAGTATCCGGAAACCGATCATATTTTTCAGGTGGATGGGCAGACCGCGTTAAATACGTCCATTATTGGTATGGTTTTAAAACCATGGGATGAGCGTAGTCGCACCTCAAATCAGCTGCAACCTTTAATTCAACATGAATTAAATCAAATTGCTGGGGCCAAAATAGCAGCGTTTCAATTACCCTCATTGCCCGGCGGAGGAAGCGGCTTACCTATTCAATTTGTGGTTACGACCACTGAGCCCTTTGAAAATTTAAATGAAGTAATGCAACCGATACTAGAACAAGCTCGTCGCTCTGGTTTGTTTGCTTACCTTGACGTCGATCTAAAAATCGACCAAATACAAACACGAATTAATTTAGATCGAGACCGAATCTCTCAATTTGGATTAACAATGCAGGATATTGGAAATGTATTTGGTTCCGCTCTTAGTGAGGGATATATTAATTATTTTAACTTTTTGGGACGTTCTTATCAGGTTATTCCCCAAGTAACACGAGAGTCTCGTTTAAATCCAGAGCAAATATTAAATTACTATATTAGAACATCAACGGGACAGTTGATACCTCTTTCTACTGTAGCCAGTTTGCAGCGACAAGTTGTTCCTGAATCATTAAACCATTTTCAGCAGCTTAATTCTGCAACGATTTCAGCAGTGGCATTCCCCGGAGTTTCAACTGAGAAAGCTTTAAGTACGCTAGCGACCTTTGCCAATCAGACTTTACCCCAAGGTTACACCATTGATTACGCATCCCAATCCCGACAATATATTAAAGAAGGCTCATCACTACTGGTTACCTTTTTCTTCGCGTTAATCATTATTTTCTTAGCTTTATCGGCGTTATTTGAAAGTTTCCGTGATCCTCTGATCGTATTAATCAGTGTACCTATGTCTATTTGCGGAGCGATGATTTTCGTAAGTCTTGGTGTGGGGGGGGCTACTTTGAATATTTATAGTGAAGTAGGCTTGGTCACCTTGATTGGCTTAATCAGTAAACATGGTATTTTAATTGTGCAATTTGCCAATGAGCTACAGGAAAAAGGAGAAAAGAAACTCGATGCAATTCGTGCCGCCGCTGCCATTCGTTTACGCCCAATATTAATGACTACCGCCGCGATGGTTTTGGGGGTTATACCCTTAATTATTGCTACAGGGGCGGGAGCTCAAAGCCGTTATAATATTGGTTTGGTGATTGCGACAGGAATTTCGATTGGTACTTTATTTACCCTTTTTGTGGTTCCTGCGATGTATCTGTTTTTAGCTGAAGAGCATGTGGAAAAGGCTAGGGCGGAACATCTGGATAATGAGGAGTCTTTGGGCTAGCTGCTTTCGCGGCTATCCGTAATTTGCTTTTCACCCTGAAGGTATAAATTTCTCAGGATGACATATTTTATTGTACAAGTATCCGTTCAGGGGCTATGTAAATTGGGTCATCTAGAGATGCGAGGCGACGAAGCAATCCAGAGGTTCACGGCACGGAACTTTGGGTTGCTTCACTTCATTCGCAATGATGATAGTTTTTTACTTCATTTAACAACCAGCGTGAACATTTGCTATTGCAATGCGACAATAGCTGTATCTGTCTGTTCTGGTATTCCTCTAACTTGAGACTGATCTGGTTGAATGAATAATCCAAATCTTACTATTAATGCTGAATCCAGTTTTTGTGGTTTATCAACTGCCTCATTCATGTTTTCTAAGAATCGCTTCCTTGTAGAAGTATATAAATTTAATGCTTCTAGTAAGGAGAGAAAGCAGGCTTTCAAATAAGCAAAACTCAATGTATCCATATGCCTATTTGGAGCGAGCAGGACACTTTCAAAGCGAGGTTGTTTCACTAGCTTACTTATCTTTTCAAAACGTTCTTTAATTGATAGGGGGCTAGGCTCATCTTCGGTCTTTTTCGCTGGTTTTTTCATCTTTTCAGAATTTACTATAGGAACAGGCGCCGTGTTTTCTTGAAGAGTTGCCATGGGCTCAGAGTCTGCATCAGCGTACACGAGTTCATCTGCATTATCCTGCGCATTTGTTGCTATTTCATATAAGTCATTAATTAACTCTGACTTTTCAGTTAATGGATCTTTAAGTTTAGATTGAGATTTCTGTACTGAACTTACCTGTTGTTCGTTTTTCTTTTTCGTTGCGTCACTCAAATATCCTTTTATTTGCGCTAAAACAACCAGAACGCGATCAAGTTGTGCATATTCCTCATAATGCTTCAGTTCAAACTCGCCGATTTTTTCTTGTAGCTGTTTTTCTATGCTGAAACTAATGTCTTTTACCGTTTTTGCCCGGCCAATGATCTGGGACTTAAAAGTAAGTAATTCTTTACGTAACTCTTTGCGATATTCTTGATCTGTATATTGTAAACCAATATGACGGTTACATAGTTTCTTCAAGTGCCTATCAAAGGTTTTTGTCGTATAGTCGTGAATAAAGTCTTGATTCTCTTGATCTTGGGCTTTATCGATTTCTTTAAGCTGCGCCAGCTGTTCTTGTGCGGTCTGCAGTCTCATCTCATAGGTTGATAACAGACCTAGAACGTAATGATAACTTCCAGTAATCCAGCCTTCAATTTCGGTAAACTCAGGGTCGTAGGCATTAAGTTGCTCACTACATATTTTATCTAATCGATGCTGGTCTTCATAGGTACTTACATCGACGCTGACTTTCTTTGCATCACGAAGCTGAGCCAAGATGGGCAAGTTTTTCTTATATTGATCTTGCAGTCTCTTAACGCACTCTTCAAAGGTGAATGGATGTACGCTAATGGGTTGTATGCTTGATATGATATCAGGATGGGCATAGCGTTTATACTCTTGAACATGCTGGTATAAGGTTTCAATCCCGGCATACTCTTCTTTGACTCGCTCAATATTCTTTTGAGCTTTAGTAATTTTTTTATTGAGAGTATTAGTACGTTCTTCTAATGGTTTTTTCTCGCAGATTAACGCAACATGCATTTCAGAAGGTAAATCCAGGGCTTCTAAGAAGCCTTTATAAAATTCATTTGTGACGCGTCTTAATGGTTCTGAGAGACTACCTGGAGCTAATCCAAGTTTTGTTTCCCAATGATCCGCTTCAAGCAGCATTGGCGTAAATATTCCAGGCCTAATCTTATCTATATTATTTAGTGCTGCATCATGTGCTGTGGTGGTAAATTCATTGAGCTTTTGCATCAGCTCTCTGTAAAGCAATAACATCTGCGGCGACTGTAGAAAGAGTTTAAAATAAGAATGCGAATTTTTAATCATTGCTTCTATGGTCAATGTTGCATGTTTTGCATTTTTATAGAGTGTATTCAGTTCTTTAGTAGACTGATAATTCTTATTTTTTAGCGATCTAATGTGATTTGGGCCAATATAAAAAGCATTAAGCGCAAACCACACCGAATTTTGCTGTACTGTTCCAGGGACGGGAATTTGCTCTGGAGCTGTTTGATATGCGAAAGAATGTCCTTGAATTATGGCACATAGATTTTGAGCTTTGCTGATCAATTCCCGAGTAATAAAACTATAATGAGGATCTGTAGCTAGCCTTTCACTGAGCTTTATGATTTCGTTTATATGACCGTATGCTTGTAACAGCGTGCGAACATAATTCCATTTCCTTAATTTGGCCATACTTTCTTCGCCAATCGCGGAATAAGGACCATGAAGGTTGTAATCGTTTAAATTTTCTAACTCATGAGCAATCCCTTCAATGTGAAACAGACAATTATAGATATCTTTTATCGCGCGAACCTGCATACTTTGGGCAAGCTGCTGATAAGGATCTTCCATTTCAGGATAAGGAACACCTTGGTCTTTGGGGACTAATTGTTTGCGCATGGACTCATTAAAGAGTGCTTGGATGCCATATAGCGCCGATCTAAATTCAGCGATTCCTTTAGAAATGCTCGTGTCTTTGAGAAGACGATAGGCTCTTTCCCCTTGTTTTAAGTTTAAGCTGAGCGAGGCCGCTTCATTTTCATCGACAAGTTTTTCTTGAGCAATACTAATGTATTGTTGATTTTTATGATGCCAATCCATACTCACATTAGCAAAATAAGTTTCAAAATGCTCGTCCAGGACTTCGAACAAGTCAATGGATGGAATTGCTTTGGCGTCGATTTGTTTATTCGATAACGCTTCTGCTAAGAATTTATCAAACTTTAGAATACTTTCCTTATGGGGCTCGGGGGCTGCACAAACAAAATAAGCTTGAAAAACGTTATACAAATTGCGACATTGAGTTTTTATTTGATCGTTTAATGCTTCAATATTTTGCACTGTACCTTTGATGTTATGAGCTTTTAGGAGCTCCATGAATGCAGTTTCAGTGGTGGTTTTTTCCCGTGCCAAACGCATAAATTGTTGCTTCTTTTGTCGCCAGGTCTTTTCAATTTGGACAAAATATCTTTCGGCTTCTTTGAACAAGCCGGCCACAGGTAAGTCGTCTGCTTCTACAGGGTTATTCGATAATAAATCAACTAAAACTCGGTCTAAATGGGACCTCTCATCGGGGTTTGATGTTGATGCGGCTAGAAAATAAGGTTGAAATACGGCATATAAATTACGACATTTTTCTTTGAGCGTTCCATCCAATTGACTTAGGTCAAAAATGTTTTCAGGAAGGCTATGTTCTTGCAAAATCTTGTTAAATTCTATGTAGGCTTGGCGAGCAGCTTGAAAGTCATTGTATTTATTACGATATAACGCATACAGTTCAATTACCTCATCAGCCGTTAATTGCTCAGGATGTGGGATTAAAACGTTCGCCTGAGTATTTTGTGGATTAGTTTCGTCAATATTATAGATACTGGCACGAGTATCATCATAAGGAAGTAGGGGGGCTTGGACATTTGGATGATTTTGTTGCGAACTGTGTATTTGCAACAGTTTCATAAAATCATTATATGCTTGTCGTGCAACTTGAAATTTATTGTGCTTATTGCGATACCATTCACAGAGCTCAAGAGTTTGATCGGCGGTTAATTGTTCAGAATTTTTCAGTAAAGTATGCTGAGTGCTGTCGCTTTTTTCGAATTTCAGTTTTTTGGACTCTTGTTCGAGAAACACAGCAGCAGCTTCTTCATCAAGGAATTTAGCTTCTTTTAAATCATAATAAGAGTCATCTTCTGTGGTAGGCCATGAAGCTTGGATCCTTGACAGGGAGGTTGCGCAACTTTGTATTAATAAGGTTGTGTCGACAATAGTGGGGGTATCTTTTATGTCCACTATCCTATTCGCCAGCACAGCAAAAAGATATTGTTCAAAATTTTGTAAGTCCTCTTTGTGCTCTGTTAAATAAGGCAGATAAGGACGTAATTTATTATAAAGATTTTTAAGACGAATTTTGCTCTCATTGCCGAGCTGATGTAAGGTTAAATGAGTTTGATCTTGGCGAATAGCTCTTTTAATTAGCGTACTGAAGCTAAGAAAATTTTTTCTCAGTGTTAGAAGTTGTGTTTTTTCGATGGTCAGCGGTGCTTCATCTTTTTTAATTCCTAGCGGAATCGTTTCATCAAGGGTGTATACATTAGTTTGTCGATTATAGGGATATAAGGCTAATTGCGCATTTTTATACACCGAGTCAATCAGATCGCGATTGAGTCTGATGTGGAATAGTTGGGTTGCTTCATTTTTATTAATTAATGCAGATAGGGCTGCCCTTTTAGGCAGAATTAAGCTTACGTGATCTGGGTCTAGGGCTCTGGTTATGAAGCTCAATGGTCTTGAGATATAGGAAGACCAGGTTGAGCGGGTAGTGTATGAGGACCAGGCTTGGGGGCCAAGGAGGCCTGCGATCATTTGGTCATTAAGATCGACATCTAGACGTTCAACATAAGGTTTAAATATTTTGTAATGGCTAATAAGTTCTTCTCTTACCTGCTCGGGTAATTGATGAAGACTTAGCTTTTGATTCCCAGCTTTTGCCAACTCATCGAAAAACGCATCAATTGCATCTTGAGCTTGCTTGGTTTTATAAAGTGTCTTATTTGCAGTATCAATACGTTTATATGCGAGTTCCAGTCTTAGCTCAATAAAACGCGAATCTTCGATTTGCAGTAACTCTTCCCCTCGTGTTTTAAAATCAATGGCTTTTTTGGGAAGATAAACAAGCGCCTCATATAATTTTTGCGTATTAGCCATCAGGGGAGTAGATAAGGTGCCCGGATTGAGCATGCAATTTACTTCAATTTTATCTACTAGACCAAATAATTTAGGGAGCACGTCATATTTTATTTGAGATAATTTACCGCATACCACATCTTGGGAGAATTCGCTTAATTCTCCAACCTGTTCTAGGGTGCTCGCTACCAGGGTAATTAGGTTACGAAGAATGTGGATGTAATTTAAAAATTTAAGTGAGACAAGGATCTTATTTCCTTTTAAATTTTCTATGTCGTTTAATAAATGAAGTGCTGCGTTTTGTATTTCATCTAATTTCTTTTGGTTGAGCTTTGGTTCGTTTTGGCGAATTTGGGACGAATACGACTCGATCTTCTCTGTTAGCTGATTAATATAACTGGGTAACAGTGCACTAAATTCGGTTAGGAAATTATAATCGACATCTCCACCTAGAGGGCGCAGCTGATCTACTGTTCTACCCGTGGCCTCACCGACAGTTTTGGCGATGGGATAGGGTTGAATCGCATCTTTTGTTGCTTGGGCATTTTTTTCAGCAAGCTGTTGTACCTGAGCTAAATGGGGCAGGACAAAATCAAGTTCTTCTCGGAACATTTCTTTTAAATCCACATCCAAATGTGTGGCTAAGTAACTTGCTTCATAAGTTGTTTCAATTGTATTACTAATAAGTAATTTGGCATTTGGAGTGGCTTTGCGTAAATCTCTAATATCTAGATTTTCTAAATCAATAAATGATAAACGAGCATAATAAAGTGCGTTGATTAGTTTTTTTATTTGGGTAATGTTGTCGGGTTCAAGTTCAAAGCCTGTAAAAGGAACGCCAGTTGTATTGATCTTTTCTGGGGCGAAATATGGACGTATTTGTGGACTAACATGTTTGCTATTAAGTATGTCAAAAATTTGCGCATAGCCACGCTCTACATGCTTAGAAAGCTGGTTTCTCTTGAATGATTCAATAACTCGTAGTGTGTCTTCTATCATAATTATCAGATGCCCTACATTATTAACCCCGCGGTAGTGTAATGCATAATACTTAAATTATTATTAAGAATGTAGGTTATTTGAACTTATTTTTTTATGAAATTACTTTTACCGATAATTCTAAGGTAAAATCAGCCACTTTATTCGTTAATCCTGGGTAATCAGTATAGGCACCAATTTTGATTGGTTTGTTTATTCGCTCTTTTGTTTTTTGGCTTTCCTCTAACATTGCTTTGACTTGTGCTCCCTCCGTGCACACAAAATAAACATCTGATTCAGGGCGGCGTAAAAATTGCGCTTGAAATGACTTAAAAACTAATGAAACTTTACATTGAGCAAGTTCGGCATGATAAAAAGCATGGATTCCACCCGCTAAGTCTGCGCCGACAGATAATGCGCCAAAATACATCGAGTTTAAATGATTACGGCTACGTCTTCTAAGGGGAAGGCGAATGACAATGTCTTCTTCATCTATTTTAATGAGTCGTGGTTTTAAGTAGCCGATCATCGCTACTTTAAAATGGCAGAAATACCAGAAAAATAATTTAAAATGAAACGTAGGACTCATTCTTTTTCCTCCTTAACCATGCTAATACTTTGGATAATATAAGGGGTAGTGGATGGTGATTTAGTTGCAATGACAATTACAGAAAAGGCAATCTTCGCATTAATTTCTGGTAAGAGGACCTCAGTGTTGACGCGCGCAAAATGAATTCCAGAGGCAACACCGGAGTCTACTACTTGGGGTTCAATAAGAAAAACAGGGTGGATGGACAATTGTTGGTCGCGGATTGTTGGTAAGTATCCCCCAAGAAATCCTTTAAGAGCATCCCATGAACTGACGCTAAATCCGATTTTACGCTCATTGGGTTCCTCATCTATGGACTTATAATCTATACTTAAGGTGTTTAGTAAGGTTTTTTTTGTCCACGCAGTTACGGGCATGGGTTCCTTTGCGTAAAGATTGGGAGCTAAAATGAGTATGATTCCGAGTACAAGAGCCCTCATCACTAAAATCCTTTTATATTAACGAGTTATTCATTTAATTGTAGCAGAACTATCTATAGATACCCAAGCTACTTCAGAACGTAGAAAACCATGCCTTTTGAAGTATCTTGAATATGGAATTAAAAATGTCTATACGCTCTGCTAATTTAAGTTCATAATTCATTTTTTCTTTTCCGAGTTCTTAAACTAACCGAACGAATTTTATGCAAACTATCAGTATTCGTGGTGCACGAACCCATAATCTCAAAAATCTTGATTTAGACTTACCTCGAGATCAGCTAATTGTTATTACTGGTTTATCAGGCTCTGGCAAGTCTTCATTAGCATTTGATACGCTGTATGCTGAAGGGCAGCGACGTTATGTCGAATCCTTATCTGCTTATGCCAGACAATTCCTCTCGATGATGGAAAAGCCTGATGTGGATTCTATTGAGGGTCTATCTCCAGCCATTTCTATAGAACAAAAAGCAACCTCGCATAACCCTCGATCTACGGTGGGGACAATTACCGAGGTTTATGATTATTTACGCCTACTTTACGCTCGGGTCGGTGAGCCTCGCTGCCCAACGCATCATGTGCGCTTGCATGCGCAAACTGTCAGCCAAATGGTGGATCAGGTCATGACTTTACCTGCGGATTCCAAAGTGATGATTTTGGCCCCTGTTGTGCGTGAGCGAAAAGGTGAACAGGTACAGTTATTTCAACAATTACAAGCCAAGGGCTATGTCCGTGCGCGTATAGATGGGGAATTGTATGAGCTTGATTCGCCACCCAAACTTGGCCTACGTACTAAGCATACTATTGAGGTAGTGATTGATCGGTTTAAAGTAAGGCCCGAAATCGAGCAACGTTTGAGCGAGTCTTTTGAAAACGCGCTTAACTTGGCTGAGGGGCTTGCAATAGTATCCTCCATGGATAATCAATTTACCGATTTGGTATTTTCTTCTAAGTTTGCTTGTCCGGAATGCGGTTATAGTTTGAGCGAACTGGAACCTCGTCTTTTTTCGTTCAATAATCCCGTTGGTGCATGTCCTTCGTGTGATGGTTTGGGAGTGGATCAGTTTTTTGATCCGGAGCGAGTCATTCATGATGCTACGGCCAGTTTAGCAGAAGGTGCTATACGTGGTTGGGATAAAAAGACTAATTATTATTTTTCGATGCTGGAATCATTGGCGCAGCATTATGGTTTTAATACAGACACCGCTTTTTGTGATCTCCCTAATGAGATGCAAAATATTATTTTATATGGTAGCGGCAGTGAAGTGATCGAGTTTAATTACCATCGACCTAATGGTGGTTTTATGCTGAAGCGACATGCCTTTGAAGGTGTCATACCTAATATGCAACGTCGTTATCGGGAATCCGATTCGGGGATGATTCGAGAAGAGCTCGCTAAATATTTATCTTCGCGCCCATGTCAGACCTGTAGCGGTACCCGCTTACGTGAAGAAGCACGTAATGTGTTCATAGATGATAAAAATTTGCCAGAAATTTCTGCCTACTCCATAGAAAAGTCGTATGAATTTTTTAAAAATTTACGTTTAACTGGTTATAAAGGTGAAATTGCTGCCAAGATTAATAAAGAAATCGTAGAACGCTTAGGGTTTTTAGTTAATGTCGGTCTGGATTATTTGTCTTTAACTCGCAGTGCGGAAACCTTATCCGGTGGAGAAGCACAACGTATACGTCTTGCCAGTCAAATTGGCTCTGGTTTGGTTGGGGTGATGTATATTTTAGACGAACCGTCAATTGGCTTGCACCAACGCGATAATGATCGTTTATTAAAAACGTTGATGCATTTACGTAATCAAGGCAATACTGTTATTGTGGTTGAGCATGATGAGGATGCTATTCGTAGCGCGGACTTTGTGTTGGATATTGGTCCAGGTGCTGGAGTTCATGGTGGTGAAATTGTTGCCCGTGGTACTCCGGAAGAAGTTATGCAAAATCCCGCATCCCTTACAGGGCAATATTTGTCAGGTAAACAGGCGATTGCCGTGCCTAAGGAACGTTTACCGATTAACCCTGAGAAAATGATTCATTTAAAAGGGGTTAACTGCAATAATCTCAAGCAGGTTAGTGTCAGTATCCCTTTAGGCGTGATGACGTGTATCACGGGAGTTTCTGGATCGGGCAAGTCCAGCTTAATTAATGATACGTTGTATCCCATTGCCGCAAACCAGTTAAATCGAGCCAGCTTATTTACACCCGGGGCTGTAAAAGAAATTTCAGGGCTGAATCTTTGTGATAAAGTAATTGATATTGATCAAAGCCCAATTGGCCGCACTCCGCGCTCAAATCCTGCAACTTATACGGGCCTATTTACCCATATCCGCGATTTATTTTCCGGAACTCCTGAGGCAAGAGCCCGGGGTTATCAGCCAGGGCGTTTTAGCTTTAATGTTCGAGGCGGGCGTTGTGAGGCTTGCCAAGGGGATGGACTCATTAAAGTAGAGATGCACTTTTTACCTGACATTTATGTTGCCTGTGATGTCTGTCAGGGTAAGCGTTATAACCGAGAAACCTTGGATATTCAGTATAAGGGCAAAAATATTCATGAAGTTTTAGAAATGACGGTTGAGGATGCGTGTACTTTTTTTGCGGCTATTCCTGTCTTAGCCAGAAAATGCCAAACCATGGTGGATGTGGGCCTGTCTTATATCAAGTTAGGGCAAAGTGCTACAACCTTATCAGGTGGAGAAGCTCAAAGAATTAAATTGGCTCGCGAATTATCAAAACGTGGTACTGGAAGTACTTTATACATCCTAGATGAACCAACTACAGGCCTGCATTTTCATGATACTCGGCAGTTGCTTTCGGTATTATTCCGTTTGCGAGAGCAGGGTAATACTATTGTTATTATTGAGCATAATTTGGATGTGATAAAAACCGCGGACTGGATTATTGACTTAGGTCCTGAAGGTGGTAGTAAAGGAGGGCTTATCGTTGCTACTGGAACTCCGGAGCAAGTCGCCGAAAGTCCAAAATCCTATACCGGACAATTTTTAAAACCACTTCTGAATTCCAAATAGCACACCCGTATTAGGAGAAGTCGTAATACGGGATGCTCCAGTACATTTCCCTGTTATTTTTACTATTTTCAAGCTATAACTTAAATAGGATATTTTTTATAGGATAACAACATGGGAACTTTCTTTCTTGCGCTTTTAGTTATCATTGTTCTTGGGGTGATATGGGCTATTGGTATTTACAACACCTTAATCCAGTTAATAGAGACAATTAATAACGACAAAAAGCAAATTGATATTCAATTAGATCGCCGATTTAAGGTATTCCAATCCTTAATTGATACCGTTAAAAAATACATGGATTACGAGCAAACCACTTTGAAAGATGTTGTTGCCTTACGTAATCAAGCGCAAGCGGCTAAAGCAGCGGGTGATGAACAAGGGCGAATTGCGGCAGAGAATGGAATTTCGCAAATAGCATCGGGGCTTAATGTGGTTTTTGAACAGTATCCTGATTTGAAAGCAAATCAAAATGTGCTGCAATTGCAGGAAGAAATTGTGAATACCGAAAACAAATTAGCGTATTCCAAGCAAGCGTATAATGATGCAATTGAGCGTTATTATGCGAAGAAAAAGTCTTTCTTTGAATCAATGGTAGTAAATTATTTCCCTTCAGCGTTGAATAAAGAGTTTGTTTACTGGGGTCTTCCTGAAGAACAAGTTCAGGTTAGAGAAGACTACACCGTAAAATTTTGAGATAGACTATGAGTCTTGCTGACTATCATGGCAGTGCAGGTGACTGGCGCGAGCAAATAAGAAAAAACCAGCGTAAGACGCGTACGGTAATTGGATTATTTGTTGGTGTTTACTTTGTTGTCGGTTTTATTGCGGATATTGTGGTATTACAAGCCATGTATCCGGGTATTACCGTGCAACAAAGTATGAATGTCTTGATGCATTTTCGAGTGATTCCTTACGCGACATTGCTCATGGTTGGCTTTGCCGCGATTTCTCTACTAATCACGTATTCACTTTATGATCGCATCATGCTTTTAGGTACCGAGTATCGCGAGATCACCCCCCATAATGCGCAAAATGTGCAAGAACAGCAATTATATAATGTAGTAGAGGAAATGACTGTAGCTGCTGGCTTGCAGTATGTTCCCAAGGTTTTTATTATCGAAGCAGATTATATGAATGCTTTTGCTAGTGGGTATAGTGAAAAGTCTGCAATGGTTGCAATTACCCGTGGATTAATTGATAAATTGAGCCGTGCGGAATTACAAGCCGTTATGGCACATGAATTAAGTCATATTCGCCATGGTGATATTAAATTGACCTTAACCGTGGCCGTTTTGAGCAATATTTTGCTTATCGTGGTCGATATATTGTTCTATTCAGTTTTATTTAGACGCAACGGCAATGATCGACGCGATAATAATCAATTGTTCATGGTGATAATGATTTTGCGCTATGTTCTGCCTTTAATTACGGTTTTATTAACCTTGTTTTTAAGCCGCACCCGTGAGTATATGGCAGATGCAGGCTGTGTCGAGTTAATGCGTGATAATGAGCCCTTGGCTCGAGCTTTATTGAAGATTAGTTCTGATCATGAACAGCATGCTGATTATTATTCAGCAGAATATGGAAATACAGCTCATGAGGAAGTTCGCCAGGCATCTTATCTTTTTGACCCATCAGACATTGCGCCCATTAAATCCTTAAGTAGTGCCTTTGATACTCATCCCTCAATAGAGCAACGTTTGCGTGCATTAGGTTTTAATCGTAAATAATCCTCTGAATTTACGCCGATTAGAGTTCAAACCAACGATGTGTTGAATTTATTGACAGCAAATAGTACAATTTGACAACTTGATTGATTTGGATTCTTTCTTTATGCGCAATCATTCGGAGTACTCAGGAAAAATTATTCGTTCAGATAATGATGGTTTTGATGGGTTAATGTCTCAGGAGTTTTCTGAGATTTTTGCTCAAATGTGTAGTGAAGCAGGAGTGGGGGCTGTCTATGGGGGCGTAGGTGGCGTTGTTAGTAAGTATGTCTATTCATTTTTTAGCCCTGAAATGGTAAGTAATGCCGGTAATTTTCTTTCTTTTGCAGGTGTTGGTGCTCTCGCCGCACTTTTAAAATGGGTCCCGCAGCTATTAACCAAAGATTACTTGAACAACAACGATTATTTAGCTGAGCATACCATTCTGAAGTCCTTTATCGAAAACAGCTTGAAGTTGGCTTATAGTTTTGCCGCGGTAGCTGCTTCCGCCGCTCTAATCGGTTGCCCCGTAGGACCTACAGTCGCGTGCATGATGCTATTACCCACCATTACTTGGGTACTGACTTGCTTAAATGATGGACTCTCGGCGTGCATATCTGCGCACCTTGAGTCGAAATTACTCAAGGTGGCCTGACGCAGGCTGGATTTTATTGAACTTTATGGTGTTTTTGTATACAATTTGCCTGTTTACTTAATTTATGGGAGCTTATTTATGGCTGACAATATAATCGATAATGCAACGAGAACTATTAATGCTGAGGATGTTCTCTTAGAGGCAAGTACACAAGCACTGAGTGGTGCTATAGGTGGGGGTATTCTCGGCATTATTGGTAAATATGCTGGTTCCTTCTTTGTTCCTGAGCTAGTAAGCGGCGCTGGCGGCTTTAGCGCTTTTGCAGGAGTAGGGGCGTTAGCGGCGCTTTTAAAGTGGCTACCTGAATTACTAACAAATCAATATATAGACAAGAATGTCTTTTTAAAAGAGCATCCTCATCTGCAATCAATTATAAAAAATAGTTCGGGTTTGGCCTATAGTTTTGCTTCAGTAGCAGCTTCAGCTGCTTTAGTGGGGAGCCCCGTTGGACCTACCTTAGCATGCATGATGCTTCTACCAATGATCTGTTGGGCGCTCAATGTGATAAGAGATGTTATGAATCCTCTTATAGAGGAAAAACATTTTTCTTCTGAGGCGACTTCTGTCCCCAGCAGCTGTTAATGACGTGCAGCGCTAATTGAGTAATATTTTTAACGATCTGCTCATCTTTTAAATCAGATATGTCGCACACAAGACGTGTTATGAGGGCCGGGTTATAAAAATGGGCGGATTTTTCGGCTAACAAATGCATCTGTGCGATACTGCAAGCATGAATGCTGATTTGTTGAATGCATTGATTTACCAGCTTTTTTCCCACCATTATCTTGTCTAATACCCTATTTTTTGTTTATGATGAGGGATGATGATAATACCTTCTAGAAAAGGAATTTGGATGTGATGAAAAAGCAAGCGGTAATTCTGTCATTATTTTTATTAGGCAGTGGGCAAATAGTTTGTGCTGATGCTTTGTCCAGAACACGGACTGAAATGGCTAATGAAAACACTAGTAATGTATCAGGTTTTCTGAAAAAAATAACTCCAGAATTCCTTTATGGCTATACTGATTTTCACTTTAAGTCATCTTCTTCGGGGAATCAGAATCGTTACAATGGACACTCAAATCTTTATTCAGCCGGAGCGGATCACCTTTCTTTCGGTCCTAGCATAATGGCAGGTGTTTACTATTTTCGAGTGGATACGTCGTTAAATTCTGCGTTTTTCTTAGACCCAAGTCCATTGACTAAGACTTCACAAAATATAAAAAATGATACGATTTTTGGTCACGTATTAAAGATTTTTACACCGCAAATCTATTTGGATTTAGCTGCCGGTTACGGATACAACAAAATCAATAGTTATCTGACTGTTGCTCCGGGTACTATTGATGAGTCGCATGCCTATGCACGTAACGGGAGTGATAACTGGTTTGTTAGTGCCAATGGAATTTATAGAAAAAGCTGGCAAAAGTTTTTGCTAAGAGCAAATTTCGGCGTTTTATTTAGCCAAATTAGCACGGGACCTTATACCTATAAATTTCCTGCGCTAGAAACGGCGGTGCCAATTCAAGCCTTAACCAATAAAGCAACCTTGTTAATGGAAAATGCAGAGCTTGGTTATTTTATCAATCCTAAATTAATGCCTTTCATTAATGGTGGTTTATTTCAAGTAGCTCAGTTCTCAAATAGCCGTCCTATTGTAAATTCTGCTATTACGATTAATGGCACTCTACCCCAATTAAACATGAATAAAGACGGTTTTCGTTTAGGTGGGGGAATTTCCTATACGCATAAGAATGTTACAATGCGGGTTGAAGAAAAATATTACAATGCGAGCAGCACATTCCATAGTTTCCAAACCTTGGCCGCTATAGAATACCAGTTTTCTTAGGCATCTTAATCGCCTCAAATAATAAGATAATCGCCTTCCTGCCGCGGCTGGTCCGTGGCTGGTTGAAGTTGGGTAAAACATGAGAGAATTTCTCTGCACGTAGCCTTTACCTTCATTCGGAGTGAACGGTTACATTCAATGAAAGGACGAATTTTTGCAATGAATGCTCCGCAGTTTTTACCTAAAATGCTAAAATCCAAATTGACTCAATTTTCCCTGGGTCTTTTTTGTACAGCATTTATTTTTCTTGCGGATGTAATTCATCTTCCTTTAGTAAGTTTTCTTATCGATCAGTTAGATGATCGAATTTATGATCAAATTGTTCAATTAAATCGTCGCCCACATTTACCTAACCCCAAAGTGGTTATCATTGATATCGATGATCGCTCGGTGCAAAAGGAAGGGAGATGGCCTTGGCCACGTAATAAGCTAGCTGAATTAGTTAACAAATTAAAGGGGGCTGGGGTCGTAACTATTGGTACGGATATGGTTATGGCTGAACCTGAGGTAAATTATGCCATCGGTTTAAAAGAAGAACTAAGGCCATTGGTCCCTAAACTCCCGGCTAATCAACAACAGCTCCCCGATTTATTAGAGGCAATTGCGCCACAAGTTGATAATGACCTTATTTTTGCTCACTCTTTATTGGAGCATAATGTCGTTTTGGGTTTTTTATTTCATAACGATCAAGTGGTTAAAAAGGGAGTTTTACCTTCCCCGTTAACTACGCCAAACAATACTTTTATTTATCGAGGTGATATGCCTTTGTATCAGTTTTCTGGATATAACGGTTGTTTGCCTTTGTTTCTTAATGCGGCGACTCAAGCGGGCTCGGTAACGAATCTTCCTGACTCCGATGGCTCAGTACGTCATGGACTGATGATAGCTAGCTATGATAACAAACTCTATGCCACTTTATCATTGGCAATAGCAATGAATTATTTGATGGTTGATCATGTCACTTTGACTAATGCTGATGGTGATTTAAGCGGAATCCAAATTGGGGCTGTGTTTATACCAACGAACTCTAGAGGCCAAATCCTTATACCTTTCTGGGGGCTTCCTGGCACCTTACCTTATTATTCTGCAACCGATATTATGCAAGGCAACTTTAATCCTGAGGAGTTACAAGGCGCCATTGCGGTGATTGGCTCAACCATGATTTTGCTTGCCGATTTGCACCAGTCTCCAGTAGCTCAATCATTCCCTGGGGTGGAAATGGTAGGCAACATGGTGCAAGGAATTGTGGGGCAACAGCTTGTTGCCCAATATAATTGGCATACTACAAGTGCTCGCTTGTACCTAGTATTATTAGGATTCTTTTTCTCCTGCATCTTTGCCTTTGTCGGGGTTACAGGCATGTTAGCGCTAGCGTTTATAAGCATACTGGCGACCCTAGCAATTTCTGTTTATCTTTTTGTCGCTAAAAGTTTGTATGTACCCTTAGCCTTCATTTTGGTCCTGATTACTCTACAGACTCTGGCTAACTATGCTTATTTATTTATTATGGAGCGGCGGCAAAAGAGAAAAATTAATCAGTTGTTTGGTCAATATGTTCCTGAGCAATATGTTAAAGAGTTAATTGACTCTCCAGAACAATACAGCATGGAGGGGCAAGAGCGGAATATGACCGTGCAGTTTAGTGATATACGCAATTTTACTACCATCAGTGAGTCGTTGGAGGCTTCGAATGTTAAACGCTTATTAAATACATTTTTTACTCCAATTACTGAAATAATTTTCAGCTTCCGTGGCACCATCGATAAATATGTGGGCGATATGATTGTCGCTTTTTGGGGGGCGCCCATGGTCGATGATGAGCATGCTTATCATGCGGTTATGGCCTCGTTAGCCATGATAAAGAGCTTGCCTGAAATCAATGAAAAAATGATAGCAACGGGACTTCCTGCCGTAAATATTGGGGTGGGTTTGGCAACAGGCTTAATGAACGTAGGGGACATGGGATCTGAATTCCGTCGTGCTTATACCGTTCTTGGCGATACGGTAAACCTTGCTTCGCGGTTGCAAGATTTAACCAAATTTTATCATGTAAATATTTTAGTGAGCGATGGGACTCATGCTGCCGATGATCGATTTGTATGGCGGCCAGTAGATAAGATAAGAGTTAAGGGGCGTAAAACGGGATTGATTATTTATCAACCAGTTGGTTTGCGTACAGAGGTTGCTGATGCAGTTATGGCTGAATTGGAGGAATACCAGGCAGCTTTAGATGAATATTATGCGGGTAACTGGTCGTCCGCAGAAAAGAAATTTGATATTCTGAAAAGCAAGTCGCCGGAAATTTATTTGTATCAAATGTATCTTGAGCGCATTAAAGGATTCCAGGAGGAACCACCTGCTGAAGATTGGAGTGGTATTTATGTTCATCTACATAAATAATTAATGTTTTGTTTATTGTACAGGGAAAAATATGAAGAGAATAATTTTAATCGGACTTTTATCCATGACGGCCCAGGTTTTCGCTGAGTCCGCCGCTAAGGTATTATTTACTCAGAATAAGGTTACAGCCTCTCATGGAGGTAGTACGCGTACTCTTTCACGTGGTTCCGCTTTAGAGGCGGGTGATGAAATTGTTACCGCGGCGGAAGCTGCGGTGCATCTTCAGTATTCAAATGGTGCTTTAGTGAATATTGGTTCAAACTCAGCATATAAGATTCACGCTTATGCGCCAAAGCAATCTGGCGTGCAAATTGATGCAGAGTTAACCCATGGAAAACTAGAAATTCAAAATAGTGGGAAAATCAAAGAGACACTAAAAACCCCTATTGTATCTCTTGCTATTCTTGGAACTCATATTCGTGTTGATGCGACCCGTTCTGCGAAGACGAATGCTAATCGTAAAAACAAGCAATGCGCAGGTGCTCGTGCTACCGAAAATACTTACGTGCAGGTTCTCGAGGGATTAGTTTCTGCCCGCGATAAGCTTTTGAGACCAGGAAAAAGTGTACGTGTTACCTGTGATCGCATTGTCGATGCTCCATTTCCACCGGATGGTATTGTTAATTCGCCATTAAACTCACCAGGAAAAATTGAAACTATGGCTGGAGGGGCTGTTGCGGATACCAATGTTTCAGATGAAGGCGCTTTAATTGCAACTTATGTAACTTCGAACCAGATTCCAGGTACGGTGACGACCGGCAGCATTGATTCCATTCAGGCTGTTACTGCTGTTGCAGATATTTCCTTAGCTTGTAGTACTGGTTTACCCTAGTCGATCGGGTTGCGTGCAACCCGATAATTGCATAAACCTGTATTACGACTGCGTCTAATACGGGGTACAAGTTTTGCGAGTATTTAAACCAACGTCGTAATTTCGTATGCAGCAATTCAGTACCGGTTCTTTGCGAGGTATGACCCTGGATTGTTTCACCTAGGCTTGCAATGATGATGGGATACAATGATAAAGTATCGGCCTAGACTTACTCACGTAAACCAACCCCTTTCTTTAATAAGAATAGATTCAATGCGGCTAATAAAATAAGCATGATACCAATAATACTCATTGCTAAACTCATATCGACTTCACTTTGACCAATCATTGCCTGTCTAAGGGCATTAACCATGTATAAAATTGGATTTAAAAGAGATACCTTTTGCCAAAAATTCGGCAACATCTCTGTACTGTAAAAAACACCGCCTAAATAGGTTAGTGGAGTGAGCACAAAGGTGGGGACGATCATAATGTCATCAAAATTACGGGCAACCATAGCATTCGTAAAACCGGCTAAGGAAAATATCGCAGACACCAATAAGACCACCAATAAGGTCATGGGTAAATGACTTAACTGAACCGTTAGAAAAAAGCTAGCAATAAGATATACTAAAATCGCAACAATTAACCCGCGTATCATCCCCCCTACAACATATCCCAGCAACAAAAAGCTATTATGCATGGGGCTAATTAGCATTTCCTCAATACTTTTTTGGAAACGGACACTGTACAGTGAAGACGATACATTGCCATAGGAATTAACAATTACCGACATCATAATTAAACCTGGAGCAATAAACATGGGATAACTAACTCCCTGGATTTCACCAATACGAGGGCCGATTAAGCTACCAAAAATCAAAAAATAAAGAGTTGTAGTGATTACCGGGGGTAAAAATACTTGGCTGGCAATACGGAACATTCGTACAACTTCACGTCGTACCAGCGTGTATAAAGAAACAAGTTGTTTTTCAATGGCCATTTTTTATAAGATCCAAAAAGAGTTCTTCCAAGCGATTTGTTTTATTACGCATACTGTTAATATTGATGCCTTGCTTGGTTAAGATAGTAAAAACCGCATTTAAGCTGTCATGTGTATCAACACGAATTTCTAAGGTATTGCAATCAATAAGGGTAGCGAGTAAAGGACTAAGATCGGGCAAGGTGTGGATAGGCTGTTCTGTATTGAAGACAAACGTTTGATGGCGTAAAGTTTGCAGTAAGGCTTTCATGGAGCTGTTTTTAATAATTTGTCCCTTATCAATAATGGCAATGTTTTTACATAACTGCTCAGCTTCTTCCAGGTAATGTGTAGTCAGGATAATTGTGGTGCCTTCCTGATTGGTACGTGATAAAAACTCCCACATACTATGTCGGATTTCAATATCAACACCGGCAGTTGGTTCATCAAGAATTAAGACCCGAGGTTGATGCACAAGCGCTCTGGCGATCATTAAGCGCCGTTTCATGCCTCCAGACAAATGGCGGACAATTGAATTGCGTTTATCCCATAATCCCAACTGATGTAAGAGTTCTTCCGCTTTGGGTAAGGCATTTTTTCGTGAAATGCCATAATAACCAGCCTGACTCAATAATACTTGCAGGCAGGTCTCGAAAATATTTAAATTAATTTCTTGGGGCACTAAGCCAAGACATGACTTTGCTTTTTCTGCATCTTTTTCCAGGTCATAGCCGCAAATGCTAATTGCACCCGAAGTTTTAGTCAGTAAAGTGCTTATTAAGCCAATAGTAGTTGATTTGCCTGCGCCATTCGCACCAAGAAGGGCAAAAAAATCACCAGTTTTTATCGTTAAATCAATGCCTTTTAGAGCATGAACTCCATTGGCATAAGTTTTAGATAGCTGTTTAATGTCTAAGGCATGCATATAGAATTCTGTGAAGATAAAACATTATTATACACAATAATTGCCTGATTATGCTGGTCGAGTCTCCTTTTTGCAGGTGGAATGGAGAGCTACTATTCCATTCGGTCAAGAGGTCTTGTTTTCATCCAACCGGTGATGCTGTATCGCGTTTGATTGGTTGTGACAACCTCATGAGGTAATTCGCTATTAAAACAAATGAGTCGATTTCCTTTGGGGGTAACCTTTTCAAGCAGCTGGTGATTGGTATTATAAAGATTTAATTGACCACCGTATTCATCTTGCCAGTTTTCGTTTAGATAATAAACAAAGGATACTTTTCTGGTCTTTTGTGCTGCAAATTGGTCGATATGTTTTTTGTAAAAAGTACCGGGTTGGTAACTTGCAAAATGGGTTTCAAATTCCTGGATGCCTAGAAATAGATTTTGATTGAGAATTTGGCATAACTGCTGAATTTGATTTATAAAAAACTGTATTGCTGGGTCATGGTTATCTGATTCTAGCCATAAAATTTCATCTGTACGGACGGCGTTATTTTGCTGTGAACTAATATTAAGACCAATTTTAGCGCTTCGAAATAAACCTTGTTTATATAATTCTTTCGCCGTAGTGCGAAGCGACAAATAATATTCCTGGGATAAGAATCCATCGAGGAGATGGAATCCTTGATTACAAAGATTATCAATAAGTAGCTCGGTATTTTCCTGCATTTAGCGTCCTTCAAGAAGATGTTGATGTTCACGCCATTGAGGCATAAATTGGCTCATAAACCCATAAAATCGTTTGTTATGGCTGGGTTCCAGCATATGAACTAATTCGTGAACCAATACATACTCCAAACAAATTTTCGGTTTTTTAATGAGGTTCAGATTTAACCAAATCCGTGCTGCATGAGGATTACAGGAGCCCCAGCGCGTTTTCATTTTCTTGATGCCCCATTGCTTGGTTTTGACACCAACAATGGTTTCCCAATGCAGAAGGAGGTTTGGAAGCAATAGCTCCATTTGACGTTTGTACCAAGTATCAACTAGGGCTTGTAATTGGGTCGGTGAACTCCCTGGCCGGATGTAGCAGTGTATGAGTTCATCGTGAAGTTCCACATGATTTGGACCATGGTGCTCTTCAATGATTAATAAGTAATTCTTTCCCATAAAAGGTATTGATACACCCGTTTGCAAAGGTAGATTTTCTAAAGGGGCGCGATTACGCATACGCTCACGATGTTCATGAATCCATGTTTTTTTTTCTTCCAAGGTTTTCCGGATTAAGCGTTCACTATATTTTAGAGGGGCGCTGACCCGGACTAAACCATCAGGGGGATAAATGCGCAGATTCATGTTCTTTATCGGCTTTCTTAAGACTTCAATAGAAATACCATCTAATTCGATAATCATACAACGGGAGAAGGAGGCTCTTTTTTCCCATTTTACTCTCTTTGTGTAGGGATACAAGGACTGTCTATATATTCGCCATTAATGTTTAAGACCATATTCACATTAGCGCGTTGATAGCGGGTTAAAATATCATATTGCTCTTTGGTAACGTAGCCATATGAGTCATTGCAATAAACTAATGAGTGAGCGTAGGGTTTTGGTGCCACTTGAAGGGGGATGTCGCATTCCCAGCGAAAGTGGGTTAAATCACAGTTTGCAAATGCGCTTGGGAGAGGCAAAAGGGATAACGCGATTAAGAACGAATAGTTTTTTCTCATTATGCACCTTCAGGAATATATATATTTATTTTTTTTAAGTATAGGATAATAATCTTAAAAAATTTGTTGTTTGCATGCAAGGATTGTTATGCTTTCATCTAGTTCTGAATATCTTATGGCTCTGCGTGAACGAGATTTCCTTCTCTTTTTGGAGTGGCCTAACTTTGTTGCCAAAAAATATGGGAAATCTGATGAACCTTTAGGTGGTGATGCCCTTATGGATTGTTTGATCTTCGAGTGGCTAAGTTATGGTTTTCGTGATGAAGATATCGAGCATATGGCCATTCTCTATGCAATTTCTGAGTTAACGACGTTGTTGCATTCTGGGGTATTAATGTATCAATTGATGACAACCACCTCCGCGCTATTCTCATGTATAGCTTTTCACACGCTTAATTTAAATGACACGGATTTTCCTGTGGGAGTGAATGAGCGCGAGATTTTTAAATTTATGGATGAAAAAACGCGGATGGGTTGGGGAAGTTCTAGTCTTTTTAGCGAGAGCCTCAGCTTAGTCCGCCATGATTTTTTAAAACGCACCTCATTGATTAATGAGGCGCAAGTATTGATTTCCTGTAAAAAAATATACGATATTAACTTTGTACTGCATGAAGTAAGCGAATATAAGAATAAACTTTATCGTGAGGAAGATAAGGAAAAGGGCAATAGTTTGTGTTACACGCGTTTGGGAATTGCGGAGGCCCTTCTGTCTTATTTAAAAAAGCAAACTGAGTTGGGCGATAAAGCCTTATCTGAAATAAATAACTATGTGATGCTGCTTCGGAAAGCCCAGCCTAAGAAGTGGGAGGAAAAGTTTTTAGATAAAATAGCTCCTCCTTCGCTCCTCATGCAGGTATCAAAGACTCTATTAACTTATTGTGCGTTCTTTTTTTCTAAAATAATTCCGGGGCCTTCAGGGGATAATAAAGTTGAGCCTATGCCTAAGGCTTCTGCCTAGCAAGCCATTAAAGCGTACTAGTCAACTTTCTTTCTTGCAAATAGTACGCTCGAATTATCGCGGCTTGACCGCGGTAATTCAGTCTCTCAGCTACGTTAACTAAATATGCTTAAGTACGCGTCATTAGACCCATGGTCAAACAGTATATCAGATCTTTGTCTATCGCCTTATCGACATTTCATGAGCCAATAATGCGTCTTTATAATGCAAAGCATCAGGACTACCCATATACCCACCTAAACTATTTTTCCCAACAACGCGATGGCAGGGGATGAAGAGCGCCAATGGATTGCGCTTGCAGGCTTGGCCGACCGCTCGGGGGCTACTTTGTAATTTTAATGCCAGTTCACCATAAGTAATGGTACGCCCGATAGGAATAACTAATAAAGCACTTAATACTTTTTGCAGATAGGCGCTGCCTTGTGGTTTTAGTTGCAATTGAAAGCGATGATTAGGGTTTGCAATATAGGATGCTAACTCGTGTTGAATTAAATCAGATAGGGGATGAGTCAGTGACGGGCCTATATCTTGAGTGAAAAAAGAACGATAAACAAAATGCTCATCAAACTCAACTGCGAGCCTGCCCCAGGGGGTTGAAAAAAAAGAGACAATAAGATTAGTTGTCAGATGATGCATATGCGCAGACAAGTGAGATACTTGCATCTCTTTCCTGTGACAGGAACGAGATGCAGAGCGAATTAATCAGCTTTTTTAGTTGCTAATTTTTCTTTGATACGTGCAGCACGGCCTGCTAAATTACGTAGGTAATATAGTTTAGCGCGACGTACATCACCACGTCTTTTTACAGTAATACTGTCAACGATTGGGCTGTAAGTTTGGAATACACGCTCAACACCAACGTTATGGGAAATTTTACGTACAGTGAACGCAGAATTCAAACCACGATTACGCTTAGCAATTACAACACCTTCAAAAGCCTGTAAACGCTCACGGGTTCCTTCGATTACTTTCACTTGAACCAGAACAGTATCACCTGGGCTAAACTCAGGAATTTCTTTACCCTGCATTTGCTCAGCATTTAGTTGGTCAATAATATTAGTCATGGACTACTCCTCAAATTGGTCTCCCTAGTTTAGAGGCTAGGAAATACCGTGTTCGCACTTAAACTCAGCAAGCAATTGCCGGTCTGTTTTATTTAATTCTATTTTTTCCAGTAAATCTGGTCGCTTAAGCCAGGTTTTACCTAGAGATTGTTTTCTTCGCCACAGCTCGATTTCTTTATGATTTCCACCTAATAAAACAGGAGGAACATCTAACCCATTAATCGTTGCAGGTCGAGTGTAATGAGGACAATCCAACAAGCCATTCATAAATGAATCTTGCTCTGCTGAACCAAGGTGTCCTAGGCTGCCCGGTATCAAACGAATAATCGCATCGATAAATACCGTAGCGGCTAACTCACCACCACTTAAAACAAAATCTCCAAGAGACCACTCTTCATCGACATAATGCTGAAGAATGCGCTCATCAATTCCTTCATATCGCCCAGCAATAAATAGCAATGGTTGCGAGTCAGTTGCCACTTGGTTTAAGTCATGCTGGCGAATCACCTTTCCTTGCGGGCTAAGGTAAATCGTCTTGCAGTGACTTGGCATTTGACTGCGGGCCTGCATAATTGCTGCTTGCAAGGGCTCATACATCATGACCATTCCTGGGCCACCACCGTAGGGCTTATCGTCAACTTGTCGATAAGGCCGAGATGCCCAATCACGTGGATTCCAGTGATCTATTTTAGCCAAGCCTTGCTCTATAGCTCTACCCGTGATGCCATAATTTAAGGCATTAAGTATTTCGGGTATTAAAGTGATAACTCCAAGATGAAGTGCCACTTAAAAATCCAGATCCCAATCAACAGTAATAATTTGTTGGCTGAGATTAACATCTAATATGAACTGACTAGGTAAATAAGGAATTAAATGCCTTTTTTCGCCTTGCACTACTAACACATCATTGGAGCCCGTCGGGATGATCTCCGTTACTTTACCAAAAGATTCTCCTTTGGAGTTCACTACATTCATGCCAATTAGCTGATGCCAGTAATATTCGCCAGAGTTCAGTTCTTCAAGCTGCGCCTGCTGAACTGCGATTTCTACATTAGTTAGATGAGCTACAGTTTCACGTTCAGGATAACCTTCAATTTGGGCTATAATGGACTTAGTTTGTACTTCCGCATGGAGCAGCTTAATTGGCTGCCATTTATTGTTAATAAATGCATGCCAATCTTCGTATCTCAAGATATTATCGCGAGGCTCTGTGAAGGAGTGAACCGTAACAAAGCCTTTAATACCATGAGGGCGTCCAAAACGTCCAACGACTATCCAGTTTTCCTGATTACTCACGTTATTAAGCAGCTTTATCTTTTTTGTTAAATTCTTTTACCAGTGCACTTACGCGATCAGATAATTGCGCACCAACTTTTTGCCATTGGCTTAATTTGTCTGTATCGATGTGAATACGCACTTCTTGTCCACGTGCTACAGGGTTGAAATAACCAATAGACTCAATGTAGCTACCATCGCGACGCTTGCGACTGTCTGTAACAACTAAGTGATAAAACGGACGCTTTTTCGCGCCACCTCGTGATAAACGTATAACGACCATTATTTTCCTCTACTTTAGAGTGGTTACGTAAAAATGCCGTGTATTGTACGAAAATTAACTCGGCATGTGAAGTAATTCTTACGAATTATCTTAAAAAAATCGTACTGCGTTCATTTTTCTAACATTCTTCTTTAATAATTACTTAAACTCATCTGGGAACATACCCTTTAATCCGGCCATTCCCCCCAAACCGCGCATCATTTTTTGCATGCCTCCCGGCTTGGTAAACTTCTTCATCATTTTTTGCATTTGTTCAAATTGCTTTAATAACTTATTAACATCCTGAATTTGGGTTCCTGAACCCAGAGCAATACGCTTTTTGCGTGAACCCACAATTAATTTAGGGATACGGCGCTCTTTAGGCGTCATAGAGTTAATAATAGCAATGGTTTGAGCCATTGCTTTGTCGCTAACTTGCTTCATTGCCTGCTGCGGCATCATTTGACTTACACCGGGTAGCTTGCTCATCATACCGCTAATGCCGCCCATGTTGTTCATTTGTAATAGTTGTTGTTTAAAATCTTCCAAATCAAAGCTTTTGCCTTTCTTTAATTTCTTAGCTAGCTTTTCGCTGGCTTGTTTATCTGCTTTACGCTCTACTTCTTCAATCAGCGTAAGAATGTCCCCCATGCCCAATATTCTTGACGCAACACGCTCAGGATGGAAGGGTTCTAGCGCTTCGATTTTTTCCCCACTTCCGATAAACTTAATGGGTTGACCTGTAATTTGTTTTACGGATAAGGCTGCACCACCACGCGCATCACCATCAGTTTTAGTAAGAATAACTCCAGTTAATGCTAAGGCTTCATGAAATGCCTTAGCTGTATTTGCCGCATCTTGCCCTGTCATGCTATCCACAACAAATAGAGTTTCTATTGGTTGAATTGCTTGATGCAGGCCTTTAATTTCGGCCATCATTTCTGCATCAATGTGCAGGCGGCCCGCTGTATCAATAAGTAGCACATCCATATATTGCTTTTTCGCACTATCAACAGCTTTTTGTGCAATAGCTAATGGTTGTTCATGTCCTTCTGCTGGGAAAAATGCGACATCAATTTGTTCGGCTAATACTTTTAGCTGTTGGATTGCTGCAGGCCGGTATACGTCGACACTGACCACCATCACTTTTTTATTTTCAGTTTCTTTTAGATAACGAGCAAGTTTTGCCGTGCTGGTTGTTTTTCCAGAACCTTGTAAGCCAGCCATTAAAAATATTGCAGGCGGCTGTGTTTTGAAATTGAGCTCGGCACGCTCACCACCCATGACTTGGATTAATTCATCATGGACAATTTTAACAAAGGCCTGATCTGGGTTTAAGTCGTTTAAAACTTCTTGCCCAAGCGCTTTTTGTTTTACCTGTTCAATAAACTCTTTAATAACAGGTAAAGCAACATCTGCCTCAATAAGTGAGAGTCTAACTTCACGTAGGGCGCTTTGGACGTTCTCTTCTGTTAAGCGACCCTGTCCACGTAAATTTTTAAAGGTGCGGGTCAAGCGTTCGGTTAAGGTGTCAAACATGGTGGTGGTACCCGAAAAAAATAGTCACTATAGCACATAGAGATTATATTTTGCCAGTATGGCATGAGGCACATCATCTTGAGGGTTTATGACGATGGCTCTTCTAAATGTAGCACTATTAATTTTAGTCATATCGAGATCTCTCGCGGTGCTCGGGATGATGTATCCTGCTACTGCCCTTTATTATAGTTCTTTATGGAATTGTTTCTTTCATAAAGAACGGCAAAAATTGCAGAGATTTTCTAATTAAATCGTGGTATTTTAGCCCAGCGATAATGTTTATTGTTCTCTGTTGGTATTTTTCTAGGTTAATAACAGAGATTTTTGTTTATTTATTACGCTATTATTAAGGGTTTCTTAAGCTTTAGCCTCTATAATGGGAGCTTCTGTGGGCCCAACACTGCAACGAAGGAATGCGATGAGCAATAAAAAACACTCACTAACTATTTTTAGCTTGACCATGATTACGGTTGGCTCTGTAGACAGCATCCGTAATTTACCAGCTACCGCTTTATTTGGTAGCCAACTTATATTTTATTTTGTATTAGGTGCGTTATTTTTCTTGATTCCTACGGCTCTTGTTTCTGCGGAACTTGCTTCAGGATGGGCCAAGCAAGGTGGAATTTATATTTGGGTTAAACAGGCATTTGGCAAAAAGATGGGGTTTTTAGCCATTTGGTTGCAGTGGATTGAGAATGTCATTTGGTATCCTACCATCTTATCCTTTGTTGCGGGTACTATTGGTTATTTAATCAATCCGGCATTAACCAGCAATCCCTATTTTCTCTGGGCGGTCATCGTGAGTTGTTTTTGGGGAGCGACCTTACTTAATTTACGTGGTATGAGTTCCTCTGCTTTGTTTAGTAATCTGTGTTCACTGGCGGGTTTATTATTACCTATGTCGCTGATCATTGGCTTGGGCGTAGCTTGGATTGCCCAAGGCAATCCCTTACAAGTTCAATTTGACGTACCCAGTATTGTTCCCCATTTATCAGATCGATCAATGTGGGTATCCTTAACGGCAATTATCATGTCGTTTTGCGGTATTGAGATTGCCACGGTTCATGCAAATGATGTGAAAAATCCACAAAATGCCTTTCCTAAAGTTTTGGTTTATTCCGTAGGAATTATTTTGAGTACGCTAATTCTGGGTTCTTTAGCAATTGCCATTGTACTGCCTCAAAATGATATCAATTTAGTGGCTGGAATTATGCAAGCCTTTGAAGCGTTTTTCTCCAGTTATCATATGACCTGGATGATGCCCATCGTCGCCGTCATGCTGGTGTTAGGTGGTCTGGGGGGGGTGAGTAACTGGATTATTGCACCGACTACAGGATTATTAGTCGCGGCGGAAGATGGTAATTTACCGAACGCCTTCCAAAAAACCAATGCGAACGGTGCTCCAGTGGTGATGTTATATACCCAAGCAACGATTGTAACTTTGTTATCAGGTCTATTTTTATTTATGCCCAGCGTTAATGGTTCTTATTGGTTACTAACTGCATTAGCGGCACAGTTGTATATGTTGATGTACTTCATTATGTTTGCTGCGGCGATTAAATTACGCTTATCAGAGCCTGAACATCCACGTGCATTTAAAATTCCAGGGGGAATGTTTGGAATGTTATTTGTTGCTGGAGTAGGTATTATCGGTGTGTGTGCTACTCTAGCTGTAAGCTTTATTCCTCCTGATGGGATTGATGTTGGTAGCTTGGCGCGTTATGAATTTACCTTGATTTTTGGTTTACTCCTAATGTGTTCTCCTCCGTTTATCAGTTCTTGGCTTCAGGCCAAAACTCCGGACATGGAGCCTGCGGTTTAACTTAATGTCAATCGAAACCCAACAACTATTAAAAACCCTAACTACGAGACTACCTGAACTTGAATGGAAAGTTGGTGAGTTAGGGAACTCCTTTTCAAGTCATAAGTTGCCCCGCGGTTTATTTCGCACAGAGAGCCCAACTGGCGCTGCATGTATTGCGGAAATTAAAATGGACATTCAAAACTTATCCAAACAAGAGGGAAATAGTGCCTCTTATCTTGCAACTCGAATTCAGCAAAAAGTAAATGTTTTGGTGGCTTTATGTCAAATCCACGGCCGTCATCAGAAGCCAGAAGAAAAAGCTTCATTTGGCCTCAAAATGTTAAGTACCAGGCAACAATGGATGCAAACTCTGGAAACCGATATTCAGGCTTTAGAAAAACAGCAGCAGGCTATGACTAAGGCTTTAGAGCAAATGATGCGTGGCCAGAACGCCGCTGCAATTTTGCAGTTAAAAGCAGAATTAGGCGAACTTGAACGCCGGCTAACCTTAGCTAAAGAAACCTTAAATAGAGCCACTTCTTAGTCTTTTGTTCAGGGCTGGAATACGGTACATTAGGTATTTTTCATAGACTATATAAAAAAGGAGCTTTACACATGTCAGGAAAATTTTCTCAAGTTACCAAAGATATCGGTACTCAATTAGCGAAAATGCGTAAAGAAATGCCTGAAGTTATGGCAGGCTTTTCTGCTTTAGCACAAGCATCGTCTAAAGAGGGTGTATTAGATAAAAAAACCAAAGAATTGATTGCTATCGCTTTGGCAGTTGCTAATCATTGTCCTGGTTGCATTGGTTTCCATTCTCAAACCTTAGTTAAGTTACAAACTTCAAGAGAAGAGCTGCTCGAAACTCTAGCTATGGCAGTATATATGGGAGGCGGCCCGTCTTTGATGTATGCTGCTGAAGCATTAGAGGCATTTGAAGAATTTAGCGCTTAGAGTTAAGCAATCGTCCCTCTTTGGGATGAAGGCTGGTCTGTTAATCCCTGAGTTGGAAGTAAGCTCAAGCTGTGTTTTCTGGGCTTAACAGCCCAGTCCGTGTCCCGACAAATTCAAGGCTCCCGCGGTTAAGTGTCTGGCTCTTGGCCATGCACAAGTCGCGTGAGTTTGTGGCTAACAATTAATTCAATGCCTGTTGCAGCTGATTTGCTTGAACTTGCTGTTGCACTGGTTGTTGAGGAGCTTGCTGTTGCTGTGTCGGTTGTTGTGCTTGTTGTTGACCACCCCAGGCGGCGGCAACTAAATCCATTTCTGTTTTAGCGGCATTTGTTTGGCAGGGGTATTTTTTGGTTATTCCTAACCAGGCAACTTGAGAGACTGTCATTGAATCTTTATCGCTTTGCTGGCTGGAAATTTCATTGTAGGTTTGCTGAATAAGATCATTTAAGGCCAGTGGATTTAATTGCACGCTAGGGGGCAGGCAAAAAATAGGGTGCCCTTGGCTTTTTGCGGTTTCGTTTGCTTGTATCAGGGTTTCTTGAATGCTTTCGCTGGTAATCATCAGAACATGACGGGCTGATCTTGCCCAAGCTTGGGCTTGAGGATCCGCTTTCATTTCCATTTGCGGGATATTATTAGCAATGTCCATGTAATTTCTAATCGTATCTGCATTGGCATAATTTGCAAAAAAAATACAACAAATAAAGAATAAGCGCATAGTTAGTTCCTTAAATTTAACTTTAAATACCATGAGGTTTAATTAACCCTAGTTTAAAAGCGATCATCAAAAAAATGAATAAACTCAATGAGATGGCAATTCTAATTGTTAAGGCTTTTACCGTTCTTTTGGTATTTCCTGAGTCACGCAGTAAAAAAACAAGGCCGCTGGCTAGAGAGCCTGCAATAATAATCATGGTAAAGATGATGATGATTTTGGTGATCATTTGTTATACTCCCGGAACTGCCGATCAAATCTGAAAAAATTTTGAGCAATTAATAAACTATGCCTAGTGTACCCTTTTTTAAATTTCGTTTCACCCCAAGTTGGACAATGGTTTTTCTAACCTTATTATTTGTGGGGCTATTTCTGCGTTTAGGATTTTGGCAAATTCATCGTGCTGAAGAAAAAGAACAAATGCTTGCGGCTGAAAAAAGACAAGCAAGTCTAAAACCAGCACTATGGACCCCAAAACAAAAGTTGCCATTACAATACACTCCGATTAAAATAACGGGGCGTTATTTGCCTGAAGTATTTCTCCTCGATAATCAGCATTACCAACACCAGTTTGGTTACCATGTTTTATCCCCATTAGAACTTGTAGATGGTTCTGTTGTGATAATTGACCGAGGGTGGATGCCTGGCGATATGACTCGGCGTATTTTTCCTAAAATTACGGCACCTACGAATTTAATTCAAGTACAAGGAACAGTTTATTTTCCGAGTAAAGGTCAGTGGGTTTTGGGTCAGGATTATGAAAAAAAAGAGAATAGCGTCATAATTCTTGAGCGTTTGGACGAACAATTGTTAAGTCAACTTTTGCAAAAATCAGTCTATCCGTTTATTATTCGCCTCGACAAGCAAGATACACATGGCTTTGTACGAGAATGGGCAACGGTATCCATGCCTCCGCAGCGACACTTGGCTTATGCATTGCAGTGGTTTGCTATGGCTTCGGTTATCTTAATTATATTTGTAGCATTGAACCTGAAGAAAAGAAATGAAGACACAGTCCAATAAATATTATGTTGTATTACTACTAATTGTTATGTTTGCTGCCCCAGGTATTGCGGCTTATGTTTTTTATCAACATCCCAGTTGGTTAGGTTCTACCCGGGTGAATAAGGGGACTTTGCTAAGTCCGCCGGTTGTTTTAAAAGGCCTGGAGGGCGAAAAAAAATGGCGTATTGTATTTTGGGCGCCTAATGTATGTGATTCTCCCTGTAAGAACCAGCTAGAGACTTTAGCTAAAGTTCGCTTAGCTTTGGGCCGTAAGCTGTATCAGGTGGATCAAGTCCTTGTGCTTGGCGATAAAGCGTCTGCGTTATCAGCGGAAGAGCAATCAGCACTAAAAGAAATACAGTTTCAAGTGGTACAATTGTCCACTGCAGAGGCGAGTGCTCATGAACGTTTGCTCGCGGAGCCAAAGATATTTTTAGCTGATCCTAATAATTATTTAATTCTCAGTTATGCTTCATTGGTTAAACCAGATGATGTCTACAAAGATTTGAAGTTATTGCTTAATACAACAGAAAAGAATGGTTAATTGAATGCACAATAATTTATTACGCGTTGCAGTAACTGCTGCAGTACTTTTATCGTTGTTCGTGGTGATGCTTGGGGCATACACGCGTTTAACTGATGCGGGTTTAGGTTGTCCAGATTGGCCAGGATGTTATGGACGTATGGTACTGCCAAGTGCCAAGTCGAGTTTGCAAGAGGCGCAAACGGCCTATCCACAGATTCCTATCGAATCAAAGAAAGCATGGACGGAAATGGTTCACCGTTATGCAGCAGGAACTTTAGGATTGTTGATTTTTTTCATTGGTTTTTCAATGTTGCGCAAGCGGTTACAAGGTTTAAATTTGCCTTGGCATTTGCCTGCTGCTTTATTGCTGCTCGTCGTTTTTCAAGCGGCATTAGGCATGTGGACTGTTACCTTAAAATTGTTGCCTGTTGTGGTTATGGGGCACCTTTTAGGCGGGATGCTGATTGTTGCCTGCTTGAGCCGTTTACGTTTTCAGGTTAGCTCCTTAAAGGGAGTGGATTTGCCTCAGTGGCGGCCTTGGTTGCGTTTGGCAGTTATCATTGTATTTTTCCAAATTGCACTGGGTGGTTGGGTAAGTTCAAATTATGCGGGTATTTCCTGTATCGGTTTTCCTATATGCAATGGGGTTTGGCTACCTGAATTGCATTTTGCCGAAGGCTTTAATTTATTTTCTTCGGTAGGTGCAAATTATCAAGGTGGATTATTAGATCATGAGGTTCGCGTCACGATTCAATTTATTCACCGTATTGGTGCGGTAGTGACTGCAGTTTATGTATTAGCACTCGCAGTGTTAATTATGCTTAAAGCTCGCTTTAAGTATTTAAAAGTCGCTGCCTTAGCTATGTTTTTATTGGTACTAGTACAGTTTACCTTAGGAATTCTGAATGTGATTTATTTGCTGCCAATTACTGTAGCAGTTGCCCATAATGGTGTTGCAGCGCTTTTATTGGCAACGGTATTTAGCTCACTTCATTTGACACGTAAAGGGCCGGAATAATGCAGACAGATCAAACAATACAAACCCCAATCGCTTGGCGCGATTATATCGAACTATGTAAACCGCGTGTAGTAATGTTGATGTTGCTCACGGTGCTTGTTGGTATGTATCTGGCGGCACCTGGCTGGGTTAATTGCGCTTTATTGCTAAACGCTTTGGTAGGTATTGGTTTGTGCGCGGGTAGTGCTGCCGCAATTAATCATTTAGTAGATCGACGAATTGATTCAATTATGGCGAGGACTAAAAAACGTCCAGTTGCGCATGGGCGAGTTTCTGTTCATCAAGCTGCTTGGTTTGCTTTAATTATGGGTGTCTTAGGGCTGACAGTTCTCGCTGTGTTTGTAAATAAGTTAACTGCTTTATTAACCTTTATCACATTGATTGGGTATGCGGGGGTTTATACTGGTTATTTAAAACGTGCTACGCCACAGAATATTGTTATTGGTGGCTTGGCTGGAGCGGCGCCTCCTTTATTAGGATGGACTTCGGTAACTAATCAGTTAGATCCTCAGGCTTTATTGTTGGTATTGATTATTTTTACCTGGACACCACCACATTTTTGGGCTTTGGCAATTTATCGACATGAAGAGTATCAACATGCAGAAATTCCCATGTTGCCCGTAACCCATGGTATTCAATTTACCAAATTAAATGTTTATTTATATACCATCTTACTTTTAGTCGTGAGCGTTTTACCTTTTGTAGTGGGCATGAGTGGCCTGTTTTATTTAGCTGGGGCCTTAGTGCTTGGAGCCCGTTTCTTATTTTGGGCCCATAAATTATATCGTTCGGACAAGCCTGTAGTGGCAATGCAAACGTTCCGATTTTCGATTGTGTATTTAATGTTATTGTTTGTATTTTTATTAGTGGATCACTATTTGTAGGGGATGAGAATGAATTTAAAGACTAAGGGCATTACCTTTACGGTGGTTATTTTGTTGGCGTTGGCAGGATTATTTTCCGGTATTTTTGTCGGACAGCATATGCACTTTAAGAAAAAAATTGATGTTGCCAATTTTCATGGAACTTATTTAGAAAACCCAAGAACTGTAAATCAGTTTAGCTTGACGGGCACGGATCAAAAAGCTTTTGATAATGCCAGTTTGCAAGGTAAATGGACGGTGCTGTTTTTTGGTTTTACTAACTGCGGTTACATTTGTCCTACTACTTTAGCTGAGTTAGGTAAAATGTATCGTATTCTCGAAGATAAAGGAGTGAAAGATTTACCTCGGGTGGTAATGATTTCAATTGATCCTGAGCGTGATGATCAGGAAAAATTAGGTAGTTATGTTTCTTCGTTTCATCCTGATTTTTATGGGGCACGAGGAGATGATGCATCGATTAAGGCAATGACTCGAGAAATGGGAATTGCTTATGCCAAAATTATGGAAAAAGATACTTCAGACCCGAAAAGTTATGACATGCAACACAGTGGTGCTTTGATGTTATTTAATCCTCAAGGGGAATTAAATGCATTTTTTACCACACCACATCGGGCTGATTTATTGGCAAAAGATTACATACAATTGGTTTCTTAAACAACCAATTAATTCAGCGCTTTTATTGTGGCAAGGAAGTAATGCGGCTAAGTTATGGAGGGCACTAAGAGCTGCTTGGATGATCTTTTTCACCCTAGAGGTGGGAGGAGATTTTCCAATTTATAGGCTAGGCTTTAGATATACTCATAAAGCATAAAAAAATAAAAATAATTGAGGAACAGCATATTCATGAAAATTGCAATATTGGCCACCAACCCACAGTTGTATTCACATAAGCGCTTAAAAGCAGAAGGGGAAGCTGCTGGCCATGAGATTAAGATTATTAATCCCTTATATTGCTATATGAATGTGGCAGCATCTTGTCCTAAAGTCCATTATCGTGGAGGGGCTCCCCTGCCTCATTTTGATGCAGTTATTCCTAGAATTGGCGCATCGATGACATACTATGGAACGGCTGTTTTACGTCATTTAGAAACCATGGGCATGTATACGGTTAATGAATCTATTGCTATCTCGCGTTCACGGGATAAATTTCGTTCATTGCAATTATTGGCGCGTAAAGGCTTACCTATGCCTTTAACCAGTTTTGCACAATCTCCTGATGATACAGAAGACTTAATTCGCATGGTTGGCGGAGCTCCCTTAGTTATTAAATTATTGGAGGGAACCCAGGGTAAAGGGGTGATTTTGGCAGATAGCCATCAATCGGCGGTGAGCATTATCAACGCCTTTAAGGAAATGCATGCCAATATTTTAGTACAAGAGTTTATTGAAGAATCTCGAGGTACGGATATTCGTTGTTTTGTGGTTGGTGAAAAAGTAGTTGGTGCGATTAAACGCCAAGCCAAAGAAGGTGAGTTTCGTGCCAATGTACACCAAGGAGGAAATGCGACTAAAGTAAAACTTACTCCTCAAGAGCGAGCGATTGCTGTGAGTGCCGCGAAAACGATGGGCTTGAAGGTTGCAGGTGTGGATTTAATTCGCTCTAATCATGGTCCATTAGTTTTAGAAATTAACTCCTCACCTGGTTTGGAGGGAGTTGAAAAGGCAACAGGGGTTAACATTGCTGGAAAAGTTATTGAATATATTGAAAAACATGCAAAGCCAATGAATTTGAGCCATCGCTTTCATGGTTAATTTGCGTTAAATAGGGTTTAGCGTCAATTAAAAAGAGGTATGTCATCCCAAACCTCGGTAAGGAGCTCCTGAATTAGGCAGAAGTGCTATTAGTAAGTATAAATGCCATATTCCGGAGATCCTTCGCCAAACCCTTAGGTCCATAAATATGAAGTAAACTGTTATGCTTATCTCACTGCAATAATGCGCGCAGTGTCTTCATTGTCGAGTTCCTTGGTTTCAACCTGTTCTGCCCTCATATTTTGTAATCGGCATTTTAGCGCACGACTATTCTGGCAATTAGCTTGCACTGTTTCCGATGCTGGATTATGAGTTTCTAACTCTTTACTCACCTTTTCAAGATTAGTTAACACTTTATCAAACGCTTTAATTGACCAACTGATTGATAGAGATGAGGATTTTGCTGCTTTTAAATCATCCACTGCTTCATGGGTTTTTTGCCTTACGTATGCAATTGCTTCGTGGGTTACTAAGTCCTCGGGACCAAAATTCGCTATTTCTGTCAAAAGTGCTTGACGATGAATGAGTTGGCTTACTCGGCCGGGGTTAGGATTATCTTTGTTCAATTCCTTTTCCAATTTTGCCTCAGTTACGGCCAAGCGCTTAACAATTTGCTTTTGCGCAATGGCAAAATCGATTTGAGCTGAGGTGGTAATAATTGCTTTCGCGTGGTCTTTATAATACTCCGTCAGTGTTGGCTTCTCAGCTACATCGGGGAGAGCAAGCCATTTCTCATACACTGATTTAGAAATAAGTTTTGTCCCCTCATCGTTTTTTGCCGCAGAAAGCCAGGGACCTTTGGGATTACTGGGATCTGGCTTTAACAGAATCAGATCATTGGTTATCACCATGCTTAATTTATCTTTACTGTGCTTATTAAACCAAGTTTCGGCACTTTTGGAGCCTCCTTTCCCTAGACCAAACCCACTAGCCCCATAGGCTTTGGATTCGCATATATCATCTTTGGAAATATTTAGGTCTATTGGTTGTTGTTGGTCAAAGTCCTTAGTTTTCCATGCCCTACGGGAGCCCATAAATCCAACAGTTTCTTGAAATGATTCATCGGCTCCGATCACGCGAGCAAAAATTTGTTTGGTATTCTCAAGTGCATCAATTCGTTTCATTAGACCTCTTACCGCACTTAAGGGGTTAAGCCATTTTGAAAATGTTTCCGGAATAACTACGCCAACATCTGGAGTAGCGAATCCTGCAGCTTGCACATAGTGTTTTGTCTTCTCTAAAACTTTACTTTTACTATGTAAGTCTTCAATACCTGTGTACCCTTGATGAAGCGCGACCTGTACTAATAGTTTGCGCATTTGTGATACTTCACGAACAATACCGCCATCTGCTGCAATTACGTTATTGCCGCTCATATCCTGATCATCCGTAGGTAAAAAACGGTTGGCGGTTTTTATCGCATTTTGGGCGGCATGAGATTTTCCACAACCAGAAGGTCCTGCCACAATAACAACAGGCCGTTCTTTTTTCCATTTGGGTCCATCATAATGGGTTGTTGATGCTTCTGCCACAGCATATCGGAATTCTGTGCTGTTCATCTCTTCTTCTAAGGCTAATTTATACAGTTTAACCCCTTTTTCACCTAGCAAAGCTTCCATTTTAATGGTTGCTTTTTCCGGATCGGTTCCCCTAGTATCTGGTGAGCCGGGGGTGTACTGCGGAAGTTGGTGCTTTTCAATATACTCAATTAGTTGTTTTCTAAAGAAATTAGGCTCACGAAGGCCGTCTGCACGTGGTGCTATACCATGTTCTTTTTGATAAGCAGCTACTCTAGTGTCATGAGATTGTCTATATTTACCAATGCCTTTACATAATTCTTTCTGGCCTTCTTTACTTAAACAGGATTCAGTATTGTAAGCGCCATACTTTCCTATCTTTTCGATAAGCTCGGTTTTTCTAGTATTAAAAATGCTCATGTTATACGCACTCTGCAATAAATCTTACTAACAGTATAGCAATAGTTTGGCCTATTAATGGGGCGCCTCCTCTTTACCTACAAGCCAATCCGCACTGACTTCGAATTCTTTGGCTAAGCTGGCCAATATTGTGGCATCAGGATTTGTCGCACCATTGAGTAAGGCTTCGGCTTTGAATTTGGGAATTTTTATTAATTTGGATAATACCTCAATTCGTTCGTTCGCTGACACAGGAGCGCCAATATTATCGAGTTCTTTATTTAGGCGTTCAGAAAATCGTCTGTTAAGCATATAGTCCTCCTGATTTTTTAATTGAGAGAAAAGTAACCCCATTCTATTATCTTGATATAGCATAAAACCCTAGTTTTGCAATGTAGCCCTTTTTAAGGGATGGAATTTGGTTGATCTGTGTTCTCTTTCAATTTAGTATTGATTTCACTTGAGTTTGGCATAATGTGGGATGATCTATGATTGATGACGTTGCAGCGAAGTATCCTTGCGATTTAATAATATTCGGTGCCTTAGGCGATTTATCTTGTCGTAAATTATTCCCTGCATTATATCAATTGGAATGTGCTCAACTGTTACATCCAGGCACTCGGATTATTGGTTGTGCTCGGGAGGATTTTACCTTAGCGGATTTCATCCAACTTATGCAGGCAAAAATTGAGCTTTTCACTCATGAGCATTTGGATGAGGAAGCATGGGCCCGCCTTACGCAAAGACTAATTTATTGCCATCTGGATATGGCAAAACCAGAGGATTATTACAAATTAACGGAACATGTCCATCCTGAAGAACGCATAGCCATTTCTTATTTTGCAATTCCTCCGTCGTTATATGCACAAACTTGCCAGGGATTGTCTACCATTGGTTTGACTAGTCAACCATCTCGAGTGGTTTTAGAAAAACCAATTGGCCATGATTTACCTTCTTCAATTGTGATCAATGATCAGGTCGCTCATTTCTTTGCCGAAGATCAAATCTATCGTATTGATCATTATCTGGGAAAGGAAACGGTTTTAAATCTTTTAGTTCTTCGCTTTGCTAATGCAATTTTTTCATCAAACTGGGATCAAAGCATGATTGAAAAAGTTGAAATCTCCGTTGCTGAAGAGGTTGGTGTGGAGGGGCGTTGGTCTTATTATGACAAATCCGGGCAAATGCGAGATATGCTCCAGAATCATCTACTGCAAATCGTGGCTTTGGTGGCGATGGAGCCGCCAATGAGCCTTTCTGCAGACTGCATCCGCAGTGAAAAATTAAAGGTATTAAAAAGTTTACGTTTTATTAATGAGGCACATGTTCATGATCAAACCATACGTGCTCAATACATTAGCAATACTCTCAGGGGGAAAAAGGTACCAGGTTATTTGGATGAAGAGGGGGCGTATAAAAACTCTAAAACAGAAACTTTTGTTGCCATTAAAGCGTTTATTGATAACTGGCGCTGGGCCGGTGTACCATTTTATCTGCTTACTGGAAAACGATTACCTAAAAAACAAAGTGAAGTCGTAATCTATTTTAAGCAGCAGCCGTACAATATTTTTCAACAATTAAAACAAGAATTATCACCAAACCGATTGATTATCCGTTTACAGCCTGATGAAGGGGTTGAAGTGCGAATGATGAACAAAGTTCCAGGACTTAGTGACAGTATGCAGCTACGTGACAGTAAGTTAGACTTAAATTTTAACACCCAACGTATCGCGGATGCCTATGAACGCTTGTTATTGGAGGTGATGTTAGGGAATCAATATCTATTTGTCAGCCGAGAAGAGGTGGAGCAAGCATGGAAATGGATCGATAATATTAAACAGGCTTGGGAAAGACAGTCTATTCCATTATACACTTACCCCTCCGGAACTTGGGGACCTTTAGAGGTGATTCGCTTATACAATGGCAAAGCACATGTATGGGGGGAGCAAAATGCAGTTACATAGTTTCGGCGATGCAGATTTATTAGTGAGTGATTTAGTGTGCCAATTAAAGCGTCTCTTGCTTGATGCGATAACACAGCGAGGGCATGCTTATTTAGTGGTTTCCGGTGGAAAAACACCAGCTGATTTGTTTCAGGCATTAGCAAAAGTTGAATTACCTTGGGATAAGGTGACGATTACTTTGGCGGATGAGCGTTGTGTACCTCTTGGTGATGATAATAGTAATGAGCGCATGCTTAGACAATTACTGCTGCAGCATCAGGCAAAGGCGGCGCGCTTTGTAAGTTTATATTCTGAAACTGATCCAGATTTACACCATGTTGAGCAAGAGATTTCTGCTTTACCCACCTTTGATGTAGTAATTTTGGGGATGGGTGACGATGGGCATACCGCATCTTTATTTCCAAGTGCTGATGAATTAAACTTGGGGCTTGATGAGAATGCCCCTGCTGTACTTTTTGTAAATCCTAAAACTACCGCTCACCAACGTGTTAGTCTATCAAAAAGAAGATTGTTGGACAGCCGAGTTATATTTTTACATTTAAAGGGGCAAAATAAATTAGCCGTATTGCATCAAGCAATGGCGCAACCTGATCCCATGATTATGCCAATTAGCGCTTTTTTAAATAGTCCCCAAGCGGATGTTCAGGTGATGTATGCACCATGAGGAATTAAAATGCACCCAGTAGTTGACCAAGTTACAGCCCGCATTCGTGAACGCAGTGCTCGTGGCCGCGCGTTCTACCTAGAGCAGATGGAGACGGCTCGCTTTCGTGGTCCTCAACGTACCATGTTACATTGTGGCAATTTGGCCCATGGTTTTGCTGCCTGTGCGCTAAAAGACAAAGCCAGTTTGAGTGGTGTGAAAAAAGCGAATATCGCCATTGTTTCTGCCTATAACGAGATGCTGTCAGCACATCAACCCTATGTGAGTTATCCCGATTTGATTAAAGAAGCAATTGCGGCTGCAGGCGGTGTTGCCCAATTTGCTGGTGGTGTTCCGGCTATGTGTGATGGAATTACTCAAGGCCAGCCCGGAATGGAGTTGAGTTTGTTAAGCCGGGATGTGATTGCTATGTCTGCGGCAATAGCTTTATCACATAACATGTTTGATGGCGCTTTAATGTTGGGAATTTGCGATAAAATTGTCCCGGGATTATTAATGGCGGCCTTAAGTTTCGGTCATTTACCTTTTATTTTTGTCCCTGCAGGGCCAATGCCATCAGGCATTTCGAATCAGGAAAAAGCGCGGGTTCGTCAATTATATGCCGAAGGAAAGGTAGACAAAGCGGCTTTGTTAGAAGCGGAATCCGCTTCATATCATTCTCCGGGAACCTGCACTTTCTATGGAACAGCCAATTCGAATCAATTAGTGATTGAAGTGATGGGAGTACAACTTCCAGGCTCATCCTTCATTAATCCCGGAACCCCATTACGTGACGCCTTAACGCAAGCTGCCGCGCAACAAGTCCTAACTTTGACTGATTTAGGAGAGCAGTACTTGCCAATTGGCCAGCTAATGGATGCCAAAAATATAGTGAATGGAATTGTTGCCCTATTAGCGTCAGGGGGCTCGACGAATCATACTATGCACTTGATAGCTATTGCTGCTATGGCAGGTTATACCGTTAATTGGGATGATTTTTCCCAATTATCGGCAGTAACCCCATTAATCACGAAAATTTATCCTAATGGCTCTGCTGATGTGAACCAGTTTCAACGTGCGGGCGGCTTAGCTTATTTTATCCGGACTTTATTGGATGCCCAATTGCTGCACGCGGATGTACATACGGTAATGGGGTATGGATTAGAGCACTATACTCGTCAGCCCATTTTAGATAATGGACAATTGCATTGGATTGATGGCCCGTGCATATCAAATGATGAAGCTGTGTTAACGGCAAGTACAACACCATTTAAAGCTCAAGGAGGTTTACAAGTCTTAAGTGGCAATCTAGGTCGTGCAGTGATTAAAACTTCTGGCCTTGCTCAGGGGAAGGATAAAATTAAAGCGCCTGCAGTGGTTTGTTCTAGCCAAGAGGAGTTTGAGCTACTGTTCAAACAAGGTGCCTTGAATAAAGACTGCGTTGTCGTTTTACGCTTTCAAGGGCCTAAAGCATGTGGCATGCCTGAACTGCATCAGTTAACACCAAAATTAGGCGTATTAATGGATAAGGGATATCAAGTGGCCTTAGTTACTGATGGGCGGATGTCGGGGGCTTCAGGCAAGGTCCCCGCTGCAATTCATGTGACGCCTGAAGCTTTAGATAATGGTGTGTTGGCCCGAGTTGAAACGGGGGATATGGTTATTATTGATGCAGAACAAGGTCAATTAGAGTTGCTGGTTAGCGAGGACGAATTAAGATTGCGTCTTGCTGCTGTAATGAGTTCCGAGGGGCTTCATTATGGCACTGGACGAGAATTATTTGGCAGCTTACGTACACAGTTTACTGGTGCAGAGCAGGGAGCCTGTAGTCTATTTCAGGGAAGAGAGTCAGCTTATGATGTTTGAAGGGTTTAATTTATATGCGATCGTAGCGGATATCGGTGGCACATTTGCCCGTTTTAGCCGTGTACGTTTGGATACCCTATTCATTGATACAATTGAAATTTATTCCTGTGCTGAATACAGCAGTCTGGAATCGGTATTAGTAGCTTATCAACGCAAACATGGGTTAGAACACCTTACTCAAGTAGCTATTGCGATTGCCTGTCCCGTGTTGGGTGATGAGATTTGTATGACGAATGCTCATTGGCGATTTTCAACTCAAGAGCTGCAACAAAAATTAAGTTTATCTGAGCTTACCGTATTAAATGATTTTAATGCTATCGCAATGAGTCTTCCTGCCTTGTCAGAATACGAATTAGTGCAATTTGGCAAGGGTGTTGCGGATAAAAATAAAACGAGGGTAGTCCTTGGCGCTGGGACCGGCTTGGGGGTTGCTTATTTAGTTTCCCAAAATCAAAGTTATTTTGCGTATGGGGGGGAGGGTGGTCATGTAAGTTGGGGAGCAAAAACAGAGCAAGAATGGTTTATTGCCCGCTACCTCAATAAAATATATGGTCATGTTTCTTATGAGCGCTTATTATCTGGCCAGGGATTAGAAAATTTATATAGTGCGCTGGCTGCATTTTACCAACAAGATGAATCCTTACTGTCAGCTGCACAAATAGTTGCATTAGCTTTAGCAAGAGAGTCCGTAGTTGCTGAGGCAGCTGTGTCGCAATTTTTAGCAACCTTAGGTGATTATGCTGGAGATTTGGCTTTAATTTTTGCTGCTTTTGGTGGTGTTTATATCGCTGGGGGGATTGTCCCACGCTTACTTCCATTATTGGAGCAGAGTGATTTTAGAATTCGATTTGAAGAAAAAGGACGTTTCAGTAGTTTTAATGCGCAAATTCCTACTTATGTAATTACTGCAAAACAGCCTGGGATATTAGGCGCTGCAGTACACTTGAAGCAACGTTTACAACATCAGATTGAACGGGTACGAAAAGGAGACCTAGATGTCATTTTCTAATTGGACTGTGCAGGCGGATACAGTGTTTTGTTCTTCACCAGTAATTCCGGTGATTCAAATTAAAGAGATCGATCACGCTATCCCTTTAGCTGCGGCATTATTTGCTGGGGGAGTTAATGCTCTGGAAATTACCTTAAGAACTCCCATAGCTCTTGAGGCGGTACGTTTACTAGTGCAGACCTTTCCCGATGCATTAATTGGTGTAGGTACCATCGTTACACCCAAACAGTTAGAACAAGCTATGGAAATGGGGGCAAAATTTGCTTTTAGTCCAGGCTCTACTAAAGATTTACTAAGAGCAGGGCTTAAGGGCAACATCCCTTTTATTCCTGGAGTGACTAGTGTTTCCGAGCTTATGGAAGGATTGGTCCTAGGCTATACCCACTTTAAGTTTTTCCCTGCAGTTGCAGCGGGCGGAATTCCTATGTTGCGCTCATTTTATGGTCCTTTTCCACAAGCACGATTTTGTGCAACTGGAGGAATTAATGAATCAAATTTTTCCGATTACTTGGCACTACCTAATGTAACTTGTGTTGGTGGCTCATGGATTGTTCCGGATGAGGCAATCAAGAAAAATGATTGGTCATTGATAACTGAACTATGCTTTTCCACACGGCAAGGGGTGCGTGGTTGGGGATAGTATGCTGACTATGCCATCACTCTTTGCCTTATTCAAGAGATCTCCCGCTGCATTTGGAATGACGTGGTTTCAATGTGATCTGTTACATTAAGAAAGCTTCAAGGAGGAATAATGACTTGGATGGTCGCTGTTATTGGTTCTGTTGCTGGATTTTTATTTGGTTATGATGAAGGAATTATTGCCGGGTCTTTAGAGTTAGTCAAAAATCATTTTGCATTAACGGCAACCGATATTGGTGTGATGGCGGCTGCTCTGCCTTTTGGGGCATTAGTGGGTGCCATCCTGATTGGGATGGTTCTGGCTTCAAAAGGAGTTAAACGTTTTGGGCGTCGTACTCTCTTGTCTTTTTCGGGTGGTTTATTTTTTTGTGGGGCATTGGGTGCCGGCTTAGCCAGTTCAATTATGATATTGGAGCTGTCGCGATTAATTCTTGGCTTGGCGATTGGTGTTGCCTCTGTAATGGCACCTCTGTATTTAGCAGAAACCGCACCGTTAAAAAAACGAGGAGCTGTGGTTGCTATTTATCAATTGGCAATGACGATAGGGATTGTTTGCTCCTATTCAGTTAATTACCTATTAATGGAAAATCAAGCCTGGCGGCTTATGTTTGCTTCAAGCGCATTGCCAGCTTTAGTTTTGGGGGTAGGAATTTTATTCATGCCTGAATCACCTCGGTGGTTGTGTAGTGTTGGCCGACGTGGTGCTGCAAACACCGCCTTAAAAAAATTACGTAAAGATCAGTTTATTGCACAAGAGTTGCATGATATTGAAGCGACGCTGGCCCATGAGTCCAAACACGGGAGTTGGCGCTTGCTGTTTAAGAAGCCCCTCTTGTCGGTCCTCATGTTAGGTACACTATTATTTTGTTTGCAACAATTAAGTGGGATCAACGTAATTATTTATTTTGCACCAGAGATTTTTAAAAATCTGGGATTAAGCAGTACTTTGGGGCAAATATTAGCGACGATGGGGATTGGTCTTGTTAATTTACTCGTTACCATATTAGCAATTCTTTGGGTTGATAAAATCGGGCGCCGTAAGCTATTGCTTCTGGGTTTTTTCGGAACGGGGGCGAGTTTAGTTTCGTTAAGTCTGTTTTCATTGAATGAAGTGGCCTGGCTTCCTTATTTATCGATGATTTGCCTTACGGTCTATATTTTTTCATTTGCCATCAGCGTCGGGCCGATTCCTCATATTGCTATGGCAGAAATTTTCCCCTTACATGTTCGCGGAGCGGGTATGGGCTTATCCGCAATGAGTAATTGGACGTTTAATACGGTGGTTATTTTTAGTTTTCCATTATTGGATAAAGCCTTAGGGATTGAGTTCACTTTTGCTTTATATGGCGCTATCTGCTTTTTGGGATTCATTTATAGCTATTTTTATATGCCTGAAACCAAAAATATAAGCTTGGAACAGATAGAAAACTATGTGATGGAAGGTAAGCCTTTGCGTTTTTTGGGAGTAGAAGAAACATCAGAGTGCGACGCAAAAGAGGCTTCAATGTTAGCGCCTAGCTAACATAGTTTGCACCGCTCTTAATGCTGGGCTTTCAGCCCAGCCTACTGTTTTTTATCAGCACGACTTTGTGGATGAAGGGGATAGCTTTAAGTTCACTCCAAATTGATCCGCCGGCTCAAACGAAAAGTTTTCCATATTGGTGATGTAGGTAAATGTTTGCTGGGCCACAACAGCCCAGCTTTGGTTTCGATAATAATTTAGTGCAATTTAGCCGCTAGTTTATTTCTTACCTCTAGAGCATGAAGAATCGATACATAACTCCAGGTTAATGATTTGGCTCCTTGTTGAACTCCAGTATTTAAATTAACTTGTTCTGCTAAATTCATGTCAGGCGCATATTTTTTGACAAGCTCTAAATAGGCATCGCCTGTTTCAATGTATTTTTTCATCAACGCGTGCTGGTTTTGTTTCGCAGATAACATATCCGCCAAGGTATAATAATACTCAGCCATGGTGGCAGTTAAAATAAACCAGGGATTGCCTTGGCTATTAGTTTGATAGCCATCATAAGTATCGCCAGGATAACGACCGAACAAAATAGCCCCTGAATTATTCTCATTGATAGGGAACATTTGGTTAAATTGTTTATGCAAGGCATTAATGGTTTTTTCAACATAAATGCTGTTAGGAGCTAGGAGTCCTCGTTGTGGGTTAAATAATACACCCAAGATTACAGCTGAATCCAGCTCCAAAGTTTTTTGCGGGCCTAAATGAGGCGGAAGAGTGGCTTGAATAAGTTGATTTTTTTGATCCAGATGTTGGAACAAACGATAGTCCATCAATCGAGCCTGTTGTTCATAATAAATAGCAGCACGCTCATCATTCATACGGCGAGCAAGGGCGGCGCCATCAAGCAAGGCTTTTTGCTGTACCATGGTGGTGAAAAAATGATTGCCATAAACCTCTTCCCAAAGGTCAAAGTTTTCATCAGTCCAGTGATGGGCTATGTATTCCAAGTCTAACTTAATCACGCTCATTCCGCGTGGTTCCATGCTGGTGTTATACAAATACGTTTGCACGTATTCTCTTTCATTTTGATTTAATAATTGTTGGGCAAAACGAATTAATGCAGTTGCCCTTATTGCAGGCCCATCATTTTGCGGTCTACCCCAAGCGCCATCAAAGGGATAACCGTTAATGTAGAACTTAGGCTCCCCTAAAATATCTTGTCCAGGTAGGGGATCGTTTTGGTGCTGGATCATGCGCGTCCATGAAACATAATGAAATAGACGCTCTTTATTTGCCGCAGAGTGATTTTCCTCATACCAGCTTTCAATTAAGTTCATAGCAATGGCTGAATCGCGGACCCAGTCATAATAATAGTTGGGATTTTGTTGTGAGGGTGAGGCGACAATTGCGCCATTAGGATGAATGTTTGCCAAAAAGTTTGCTTTTAATTTACTAACCTCTTCCGGGCTAAATACCGCGCCAATTGCTTGTGTAGCGATAAATAACCATAAAATAAATATCCGTTTCACTCTAATCCTCCTGATAAAAAATAAATTTAAAAGTGTAATTTTCGCCATAGTACATGAAAATTTCGATGTGGAGTAGTGGGTAATGGGGCTGTTCAAGAAGGAGTTAGTTGCAGGCTGCTAGGATTGGCTAAGCATAGTGATTTGTAAGGAAAACCTGGTTGTAAGCAACCAGGTTACAGCGAGGACTTTTTACTTAGAAACAATATCCGCAATTGCTTTTACCCATAGGGGATGTTCATTTAAACAGGGCACTACAATTAATTCTGTTCCACCTAAAGCGAGCCATTGTTCTTTGGCACGGATGCTTATTTCTTCTAATGTTTCTAGACAGTCAGCGACAAAGGAAGGGCAGGCGATCACTAATTTTTTAATTCCTTGGGACGCTAGTCGGTTGAGTATTTCATCAGTATACGGTTTTATCCAGGGTGTTCTACCTAAGCGAGACTGGAATGCTGTACTGTATTGTTGCTCTGATAATTGCAGCTCTTTGGCTAATAAGCGACTGCTTTGGTGGCATTGAGCTTTATAACAACCTTGGTTTTGTTCTGAAAGCGCTGGGCAGATATCATTACAGACTGATTTGCAGTCATTTTTAGTAATTTGGCGCTCAGGAATTCCATGATAGCTAAAAAGAATATGCTCATATTCATTAACCTGTTCTTTAATCACCGCAGTTTGCGCTTTGATATAAGCTGGGTGTTGAAAAAAATCACGGATTACGGTTATTGACGGAATTAGGTCCCAGGAACTAATAACCTTCAGTGCTTCCTCAATAGAAGAGCCTGTAGCAGCTGAAGAATATTGCGGATATAAAGGTAAAATAGTAATAGATTCGCAATGCTTGAGCTGATTTAACTGTTCTGCAATTGAAGGGTCGCCATAACGCATCCCCAAAATTACTTCATACTTAGAGCCTAATTCTTGTTGAACGTGAGTTAGTAAGTTTTGGCTGTGCCATAGCAGTGGGGAGCCTTGTTCGGTCCAAATTGTTTGATAGGCATGGGCGGAGCGTTTTGCTCGAAAGGGTAGTATAAGTACATACACCAAGAGATAACGAAGCAGCGCAGGTAAATCAATAACACGTTTGTCTGTTAAAAATGCGCGTAAATAACGGCGAACGGCAGGGACAGTCGGGGATTTAGGAGTCCCTAGATTAATAAGTAATAAACCACGTCTCATTAGACAATACTGACCTTAGTAAAATTAAGGGCATCATACCTGAAGATGGCTCTGAATTCAGTAATTGGGATAAATTTAGTTGGAGCGGAGCGGCATTATTAATTAACATGAGTTTGGCATACAAGTCACATAAAGGACTTTTATGACGCGAAACGATGTTAGGCAATTACAACGCCGCTGTACTGATTAGGCCATTTCTAGGTCGGCAGCTTCAGTGACTACAAACACATTTGCTGCATGAAGACCTTTATCGCCTTGTCCCACCTCATAGGTAACTACCTGTCCAGGGACCAATGTTTTATAGCCAGTGCCATGAATTGATGAAAAGTGAACAAAAATATCATCGCCACCTTGTTCTGGAATAATAAATCCCCATCCTTTGGCATTATTAAACCATTTAACTTCGCCCCTAGCCATATCAAATTCTCCTTTTACTCTAGTTCTTAATTGCTGCAATATATTGAGCAATTGTATTCCTTTATCCTTAAATGAAACCTAATTGTGTAATTAGGTACTTTTACCATAACGTAAAATGCACCTACTACTCAATAGAATTTTCGGTGTACAGGAGAAATTTTTTAAAATGTGCACTGAACTAAGTTATTTGAAGACAGTTTGTATATTTTAGTAATAACTAATCGACCGTGCATCATGTCACAAGTGCAATCATCAACGAGCTTGCAGCAGAGCTCTTGGCACACAAAAATCATTCAAGAGTACTTGACAGGATTGCACTCTTCCTCTGAAATAGAATCAGAGCAAGAAGAGCTTAGGGTAATAAAATTTAGTGGGTAATTCTGCCTTTCTCATTCCTGCTGTAATGAGTTTTGAACAAAGGGTTCTTAATAATTTCTTAATCTATTTGTGTTATCTTTGAAGTATATGTGTCGCAAGAGGAGTTTCATATGAGCAGCCATGCTACAATATTAGGACGATTAGCCCTATCTACCGCTATTAAGCCGCGGCACGCCGAACAAGCAGAAGTTGAGTCTGAACTGCAACGCTATGATACGCCCCAATTAACACCTTCAGCTACACTTGAGACTGATATGAAAAATGTATTAATGAATGCTCTAGGTGGCCCATCTAAAAAATTAACTCCCATGGATAAGTGCTAAGAAAGACAATCGAGGTTTGTTTTCATCGCATTTATAGAAATCAAGTCGCGCAAAAACTAGCATTTTGAAGCGTCTTAGGTATATACTTTTTCCATAGATAATTATTTTTTTGAGGTATAAGTATATGGCTGCTGGGGGCTTTGCTGAGACAGCGCACTGGAGGGATTCTGCGCGTAGTGCTCGTTTCTTTCTGGTGGATGCACGTGCTGCGTTTCCTTTATTTATATTTCTAATGCATATTCGAGTTTGGACAGGGGTTATTGTACTTATTTCCGCAATTTTTTTTGGTATCATCGAACATTATGGCTTTACTGTGCCAGTATTTTTACGCTGGATAAGAGGCTTCCTAGCTGGGAGTTTTAAGTCTGCACAACCATGGTGGCGATGATAAATGGAACGAACGATTAGTCAATGCATGGGCATTATTGCTGCAAGTATGAATGCTAAGTTTTATTTGAATGACCGATTTGTAAGTTATGATGAAGTGTTCGCTGAGACAGGTTTATTACCTGCAATTGCCAAACGAGCTGATCAATTATGTTCTTTATGCTTGGGTTATGGCTTGGGGGCAACATTTGATGAATCAGAAGGCGCTTTATTAGGGTTGCGTGTGGTCTTTGACGAAGTGACGCCTAATGTTTTGCGTTTGTTGTGTATGACTGATGTAGTAAATGAATTAATTCAAGGTGGTCCAAGTAAAGACTATACCCCCTTGGATGAGTTAATGTATGACTAAGCGTGTCATTTTTAAGTGAATTGTAAAGAATTCGAAAGTAAATTGAAATTTGGGTTCACTTTATAATTTGTTTTGTTAGACTCAGGTTATAGGTATAAGTTTTTTGAGGAGCAGTAATATGGCAGCGTTAGATAAATATAGAATTACTCTTTTCCAAACTAGCGGTGTGACTCCTGCTAATGGATTGGCTTCTGTAAGTGCAATGGTTCCAATGACACCTGAAGATGCGCATCGAATAGTAGTTTATCCAGTACATACTGCAAAGACCCAGACAGAAAAGGCTGCACACGTTCGATCAGATTTTGAACCCAATCAAAAGGCTGCTGAAATTTTAAATACCTGTTATAACCGAGTAAACGCTGTTGTGAATAATAAATATGCAGCTGAAGAAAACATCACCGCGGAACAGGAATACACAACTGAGCCAGATGAAGCAGTAGTGTCAACTCCTTCTTACAGAGGATAATAAATTATTGTTCGTGACTTAATTCGAGAGGGTATCCCTCTCATTAGATAGAGTTTTGGTGTTATGAAAGAGATACTCTCAGATCAACAAAATGACGCGATTCTCCAGGCGTTAGACGAGGCGATTAACAATGGCCCCTGGGAGGAGTCTAATTTCCTGCGCGCCATTGGTAAAAATTTAAATGACATCCGTGAAAATTTTGTGAACCAGCTTGGTACGCGAACTAAGGCGCAAATTCACGCTGAAACCCAATTAGCAAATCGCATGGCGCTAAGAAGTGGACAGCAAGAAGTGTTTGTATCACTTTATTCGGCGGATGGTTCAAACATTCAGTCTTGGGAGCGGATTGTTGCTAATTTACCACGACAAATGATCTCGCGCCCTATCTATGCCTCTGAAGAACATGTTAAAGCAATAATAAAAACTAAAGAAAACAAGATCAATGAGGCTTATTTAGGTATTTTTATTAATCAAAGCGGCATCATTGCTCTTCCTCCTGATAAAGCCTTATCTGATAAGTTAGGTAATTTTTTACTTACTTTGAAGGATAGAACCTTAGATTTAGATAATATCAGTCGTTTTGTGCATGTGTCAGGTGTTTATCACTATGATCGTGGTCGTTTACACAAAGAAACATCTGTTTAAGTAACGGGTCTGCATATCGCGCTGTTGAGCGACTTCCTCATTTTGATAATGTGTCATTCTCGCATAGCCGGAATCCATCGTTTAAGTTAGTCTATCACTTTGTTGAAAAATGGCTTCTCGTCTATGCGGGAATGACAGCATTTTTTCCCTCACCGAGGAGGGCTCGTTCTGAACGAAGTGTAATCTGGGTTTTGATGCATAATTTCCCCTTGAATTTCTCGCAAAAATGCCTCAGAGCAGTATATACTTGAATTAATGAAACTAAGATAAGAGCGTATTAATGGCTCAACAATCGCAACAACAAGGCACAGATAGTGGTATGGCTCCCGTATGGATTACGGTGCTGCTGTTTATTACTGTATTTCTGGTTTGGAGAACAGGCCATCAGTATATTGTGATGATTGTTTTTCAAATAAATATCCTGCAAGCCAAATTAGTTAACCTGTTCATCCATAATGAGCAATTAACCAGTTTAATCTATCTGATGCAAACCATTGATCCAAATGCAGTAGATTGGGATCAGCTGGTGGATACCACGCGTGCTGTGGGTGATTTTATGCGCTATCCTGTAGTTTTGGCATTAGGAGTAATGGCTATTGTTCTTTACCAATCTAATCTTAAATTAAAATACCGTAAAGCCCATGATATGAAGTCTTTGCGTGCACAGGAGCAGTTTAACTGGCCGGCAATTATGCCCGTAGTTAAAGAAGATTTAGTGAGCCAGGATGTTAATGTGGGGCCTTGGGCAATGGCATTAACCCCTTTGGAGTTTGCTCGTAAACATCATTTATTAAAAAAGGATGATGTTTTGTTGGATAATCCTGTTCCTGGTATGGAAATGACCGCGGGTCTTAGGCGAGGAGATGCTAAGCGTGTCTTTACGTTACAGTTAGGGCCGTATTGGGATGGTTTTGAGCATTGTTCGCCACAAGCTTATGCCTTAGCTGGTGTGTTTATGGCGCGTTTAAATCGTGACCGTGATGCGGCTAATCATATTTTATCTGTATTGGACCGTACTTTTGTGGAGGGGAAACCTGATTTTTCGGTGGCTAGGCCCGTAGTTGAAAAATACAAAAATACGGAGGAGATCCAGGAAATAACTTCAAAACATGCCTATACTTTAACTGTACTGGCTTCATTGCTTGAGAAAGCTCGGCAAGATGGAGTAGTTCCCAGTTCCGAATTTTTATGGCTAAAACCCGTTGATCGACGATTGTGGTATATGTTGAATTGTGTAGGCAGACAAACACCCTATTCGGAAGTTGCGGGTGCTTTTGCACATTGGCGTGCAGAGAAAGAAATGGGGCGACGTTCTTTAGTGCCAATGATCGATGAAGCAATTAGAGCTTTAGAGGTAGCCGTGAAAGAAGTTAAATTATCACCTCGTCAAATGCAGGAGTTAGAACCATGATGCGTGGTATTGAGTCTCGTCATGAAGTAGATCCTACCCTCCTCCTTAGGGACACGCGAACCCTAACGCAGAGAATGGCGGATTTTTTTGCTGATCCGACGAATGTTTCGATTATTCTATTTTCCCTGGCGGCCGCATCCTTTTATATTTCAGAAGTGGCAACCTTACTAATGTTAATCGGTGGTGGCGCGTTTGCTTACAGCTATACACGTAAACAAAAACTTCCTTTTAGATTGCCACTTGTTTCGCGAGTAAAAGATTACAATGACATGAAGCCGGGCATAAACAAGCCTAACATTGCGCGAGGTATTGCTTTTTTTGGTAATGATCGGAAGAGCGGAGAGGAACTGTGGTTTGCCAACGATGACATGCGTACTCACGCACTGATTTTCGGTTCAACCGGTAGTGGTAAAACAGAATGTTTAGTTTCTCTGGCCTATAACGCGTTGGTTCAGGGCAGTGGATTTATTTATGTGGATGGAAAAGGGGATAACTCGCTTTATGCGAAGGTATTTTCCATGGTTCGTAGCATGGGGCGCGAAGACGATTTACTGCTAATTAACTTCATGACGGGTGCGCGAGATATTGTTGGTCCCCAGGAAAAAAGATTATCTAATACACTGAATCCCTTTTGTCAGGGCTCTTCCAGTATGTTAACCCAGTTGGTGGTTAGCTTGATGGGGTCTTCTCAACAGGGTGGTGACGGTGACATGTGGAAAGGCCGTGCGATCGCGTTCGTTGAAGCTTTAATGCGTTTATTAGTTTACATGCGTGATGATGGCGCGATTCTTCTTGATGCCAACAGTATTCGTAACTATTTCGATTTAACTCGGTTGGAATCAATCGTGGTTGATAAAGTCTTTCCTCGCGATGACATGGAAAGTATAAACATTGAACAGGTTCCAAAGTTGGTTACTGACCCATTACGGAACTATTTAAATACTTTGCCTGGTTATAATAAAGAAAAAAAGGGGAAACAAGTATCTCAAGTACTCGAGCAACATGGTTTCATCACCATGCAGCTTGTACGAAGTTTCTCCTCTTTGGCGGATACCTATGGACACATTATTCGTACCAATCTGGCAGAGGTGGACTTTAAAGATGTGATCTTGAATCGTAGAATTTTAGTTGTGTTATTACCTGCACTAGAAAAATCACCTGATGAGTTGGCAAACCTGGGTAAGATTATTGTATCTTCCTTAAAAGCCATGATGGCTGCAGGTTTGGGGGAAGACGTTGAAGGGGATTACCGCGACGTTATCTTAAGAAAACCTACTAATGCGCCCACACCTTATATGTGTATTCTTGATGAGTATGGATATTATGCAGTGCAAGGGTTTGCGGTGGTACCTGCTCAGGCGCGTTCTCTTGGATTCTCTGCGATTTTTGCAGGGCAAGATTTGCCGGCCTTCCAAAAAGCATCCAAAGAAGAGGCGGCATCCATTGGTGCAAACACGAACATTAAAATTTGTATGAAACTGGAAGACCCTACCGAAACCTGGGACTTCTTTACCAAAACGGCGGGTGAGGCTTATGTTACTAAGGTTGACTCATTCCAGGCTAAAGACAATACCATGTCAAATAGTTATGCGGACAGCAAGAGTTCTTCCTTTGAAAAAAGAGCTCGGGTAGATCTTTTGGACCTTAAAGAGCAAACCGAGGGTGAGGCACATATTTTCTTCAAATCAAAAATTGTTCGTGCCCGCATGTTTTATGCGAACCCTAAACCGGTTAAGCAATTAAAAATTAACCAATTCTTAAAAGTTGAACCGCCACCAGATGACTACTTAATGAAGTTACAAAAACAGTTAGCTTCATTCCAGTCTATTCTGGAAAGTGGTGATTTAACGATTAATAAGACGGCGGATAGCGAGGAAATTACCCTCATAAGTAAGTTATTACGCGAATCTACCGTGACAGAGCCTATTGAACGTGGCGTAACCGCCTTAATTGCATTCCATAATTTTAATGAGCCAGAACCGGTTGAGGAATTGATTGAGGAGGAGGTTGAGGGGGCATTAACCATATTTAGTCCCTTACGTGTCAACGTTGGAGATCCTCCGTTATTAGTCCGTGATAAAGAAACTTTCTCTGAATCATTATTACCGATTAATGAGACGCGTAATCAAATGATGACGATTGAGCGATTGTCGGGAGCTAAAGATAAATACGCTGGTACGGTCGCTAATGAGTTAATTAAAGACTTCCAATTGGCAACCAGTTATCCGCCTGAAGAGCGTGACTTTATCGACCCCCATACGTTAACGGAAATTGTAAAAGATCTCGCCGTCAAATTTGCAAGCGAGCGTGATAAAGTGAATAAAAAGAATGCTGAAGGATTAGAATAAACCTCTACTACTAACTGCTCATGAGTCACGCATAGGCTGGGCTGAAAAAGCCCAGCAAACCCTGTTCGAGCAAAACTCTCAATGAGGGGCTTTTCCGCCCAACCCATTTAAGACTTAAAGGTGAAGGCCCACTTCATCCCTCAATAACCGTCTGATTAATAAAAGCCTTAACTTTTCGAGTAACTAAAAATAAAAATACCGCCCCAGCCAAGGCCCATATCCCTAACTGTTCAAAAATAGACAAATAGTTCTCGTTGGTAAGTTCGGGTGCATGAGTTTGGTTTGTTACCATTTCATTCGCGAAATAATGCGACAAAGAGGCCGCAGCACCTGCAACTAGCATCCATGAGCCCATCATTAGACCTTGTAAATGTAAGGGCGCAATACGACCAATCATCGCATAACCTACAGGCGCAATGAGTAACTCGGAGATTCCCTGAAAAATAAAATAAAATATAACCCATGATAAACTTACAAGCCCATCAGGCCCTGAGAAGCTGATCCCGCAGGCAAGAGCAAAAAAGGACAAGCCTAATAAAATAAAACCACAGGCGAATTGTACGGAAATGGAGAAATTAAATTTATTTTGAAGTGAGTTAATAAGCAGGGACAGTAGTGGGGCACAGACAATAATGACCAATGGGTTAATATTTAATAACCATTGAGTTGCAATCTCATAGCCGAAAAGATGTCGATCTGTGTTATTTTTAATAAAAAGAATTACCCCCATTGGGCCGGTGAAATAAATCATCCAGAACAGTACGGAAATGATCGCCAGGAGTAGATAAGCCATAATACGATCTTTATCTATTTTTGATTTTTGGCGAAGCCCTAGATAGAGAATGGCTAAAAACATTAGCACACTTATGGTGATAACCAGATTATTACTTAATTCGGTTGCTTTAAAGCTAAGCACCAGGAGTGGAATACAACCAAGCGTGAGCAAGGTTCCTACTAAATTGTTTCTTAAGCCTTGCAATGAATTGACTTGTGCTAAGGGAGTGTTTGTATCAGCTAAAACTGACCAGTTACGTAGGATAAAGAGTATCGTAAGGGCATCCATTAAAATTGCCGTATAAAAGAGGCCTTGATATTCATTGGTGTAATCGAAGACCCCGCTTAATGTATACCCCGCAAAAAAACCGATGCTCATCATGGCATAACTAAGAATAAAAGCCGTTTCTCTACGTTCATCCTCTGAGCTAAAGCGCTGGGTAAGCATATTATTATAACAGGTAAAACTAATACCACAGCCAACTAAAAACATACTCAAACTGACAAATAAAAGCGACGTAGAGCGAGTGGTTAAAGTAAATAGGCCAAGAATTTCAATCAGGGATGCAAGCACAAATAAGACACGATTGCTTAAAAAGCGCCCTCCCAGCAGACCCCCAATTAACTGCAAAACATAATTAAGTGCCAGAAAGAGCCCCACTATGCTACTTGATAGTCGCTGTTCTACTTGTAGTTGTTTGGTAAGAAATAGGGCAAGAGATGAATAAAGAGTAGCATAAGAAAATGTTGTAAGCGCCTGTACGAAATAGAGCGCTATTATTCCCTTGGGCATATTGGAGACTATTTTTTTCATCATTAAGTCATAAATGAGAGGAAGCAAAACTCTAACATTAAAAAGAGGGTTTGATAAATATTTTTACACATATGATGCATAAATGGACTGAAATTAATAAAAAAAATGTTAAGACATAAATAAATATTTAAAAAAATAGCAATTTATTTGAATTCATTGTAACGTAATGATTTGTAAATTTATCTTAATCTTTGGTTAATAGACTTTGGTCAATTACAGCCATCCGAAGTGGTTTTTATTTTGTAACATGAGGGATCAAAAGTGAGATCAGTACTTACTAAATATATAGTCTTGCTAATTAGGGCTGTAGGAGCGATTGCCTTATGCATTATAATAGCTTCGTGTGGTAGAGACTATTGGGCTTTACCTCCCGAATTGCCCAGAGGCCCATGTAAAGATACTGGTGCTTGTGATACCACAATTATCAAGTACATGAAAAAATTTAATAAAAATGGGGTGAAAGTAGTTAGCATTGGCCAAGATTATATGGTTAGCATCCCTGCAACCTTTTTATTTCATCCACAGACCCCCAATATTAAATGGCGCTCTTATAGACTGCTAAATGATGTTGCAATATTTCTAAAACAGTTTCGCAAAATTTCAGTTTTCATAACCGGATACAGCAGTAAATATGGATCTCCAGCCAGAGAACATGCGCTTACCTTGGCACGGACTCGTGTGGTTAGTGAATATTTGTGGTCTCAAGGTATTGATAGTCGTTTTATCTTTACCCAAGGTGTTGGTAGTGATAAACCAATTATAGCGTATCCACTTGGTGGAGATTACTCCGCCAATGCGCGAATAGAAATCACCTTTAGACGAGCAGCGGGTTAGGAGTAAAGATGAATCGCGAAGGTTGGGCCTTAATTAAAAAGAACAAAAGCTTTAATGTTAATGTTTTCCGACGGGGTTTAATTTCCGTAATTGTTTCTTTAGGATTGAGTTGTATTTTGGGTTTATTAATGTTTTATGTATATCTAGCTGAACCCGAACGTGATTTTTATGCTACCAGTGGGGTAACTCCTCCAATAAAGCTGGCCCCTATGTTAGCTCCGAATATGTCATCACAGGCGTTGTTGCCCCCGGATCCGCCTACTGATGAGGAAGAAAAACTGATACCGCAATAAGCACAATAAAAATAGAGGATATTATGGCTGAAGATGCCTTAACAGTCGTTACATTAAGAAATAAATTTTATAAAGATAGCCAGAGAAAGGTAATGCTTGCTTTACTCGTTGCATTATTGGTTAACCTTGTGTTGGCTTCTATGTTGGTCTATATGCTGACACATCCTCCTGCTCCGAGATATTTTGCTACCAGCATTAATGGTCGAATTACGCCCTTATTCCCATTAAATGAGCCGAACCAATCTGACTCTGCAGTATTACAATGGGCAAATCAGGCCGCTATAGCTGCGTTTACTTATAACTTCGTGAACTATCGAGATGAGTTACAAGCGTCATCGGGGTTCTTCACCGCAGAAGGTTGGGATCAATTCTTGAATGCGTTGCAACAATCCAATAACCTCGATGCGGTTAAGGCTAAAAAATTGATTGTCTCTGCTGTCGCAACTAGAGCGCCGATTATTTTGCAGAAGGGGGTTTTAAATGGGAGTTACTCATGGCGCGTACAAATGCCAATTCTAGTAACTTATCAGAGTGCCAGCGAATTTACGCAACAAAATAATGTGGTGACTATGTTAATTACCCGAGTCTCAACATTGAATTCTCCTAGAGGAATTGGTATATCACAGTTTGTTGTTGGACCTGCCAGTGGTGGAGTTTCTCAATGAAAAAGGTGAATCAGTTTTTTAAGTTTTGTGTTTTATGTAGTATTACTCATTGGGGGGCTAGCGCCTCCTTTGCTGCTCCTACTCAACAACAGGACAGCGCGCAGCAAGCATTGCAGCAGTTACGTATATTACAACAGCGTTTATCAAATAATCCTGGACAAGGTGGGGCTCAAGGCCAAGTTGCTCAAGGGCAGAACCAAGGTGGTGGCAATAATATACCTATCCCCTTATCTGACTCTTTATACCAGGCTCCTCCACAAAAGCCTGAACCCGCACAGCCACAAACTCAAAATCCTAATGAGCAAGTGGTGAGTCAATCCGATGAAGAGGTTATCGATAATAAAGCCTTTAAAGATATGAGCCGTGGTTTATATCCTTTAACTCCTGAACAAATTGTACATTTAAGACAAATGCAACAAACAATGGAATATGCGAAGGCATCCACACCAGGAACACCGCCTAAACCTACAGCTACATCGCAATTTGTTAATCTATCTCCCGGGTCTACTCCTCCGGTTATTCGCTTGGCTCAGGGATTTGTTTCTTCACTGGTCTTTTTAGATTCTACGGGTTCTCCTTGGCCAATTTCTGCGTATGATTTGGGGGATCCCTCTGCGTTTAATATTCAATGGGATAAAACCAGTAACACGTTAATGATTCAAGCATTGAAATTATACAATTACGGTAACCTAGCGGTTCGTTTGCAGGGGCTAAATACCCCGGTAATGCTAACACTCATTCCTGGCCAGAAAGCGGTAGATTATCGTGTCGATTTGCGGGTGCAAGGTTATGGCCCCAATGCAAAAAACCGACCTATGGAAGCGGGGCTGCCTCCCTCTGCTAGTGAGTTGCTTTTACACGTCCTCGATGGGGTGCCCCCTCCAGGAAGTAAGCGGTTAGGGATTGTCGGTGGTGATGCGCGTGCATGGTTATCCAACGATAGAATGTTTATTCGTACAAATCTTACTATATTGTCTCCGGGCTGGCTTGCAAGTATGACTAGCGCAGATGGTACGCATGCTTATGAAATGCAAAAGTCCCCGGTATTATTAGTCTCCTGGCATGGAAAAGTCATGCAGCTCAAGGTAGAAGGGTTATAAATGGCTGGCAGAAAAGAAAATCTTAAATCACTTTTTTCTAATACCCGTTCACGGGTCATTATCATTTTTACCGCAGTGCTGTTAGTACTTGCCGTAGTAATTGGCTACATTAAGTTGAGAGCCATTAATACCGGGCCAAGTGCAGAAGCCACTCTAAGTAATGCGCCTGGAAGTATTCAATCGATTCCTGGGGTGCTGGATCCCACGGCCCAATATGCTCGCTTACAAGAGGAACAAAACGTTACTCAAGCAAAACAAGCAGAGCAGACAGGGGGCAGTGCCATTCCTACTATTATTCGAACACAAGCTTTAGGTCAGGGAGTAGGAGTTATTGGTTCCCAGAATGGTCAAAGCGGAGTTGGCTTTGCTACTTTGGCTCGTGAAAATGAAGAAGGAGCACAGCGCTCTTTATGGATTCAAAACTTACAAAATAGTGGTTGCTCAAAGTCTGTGCTCGCCCAAGTATTAAGCCAGGGCGCACAATTGTCTGATATTAAATCCGCATGTAGCTGCGCTCAATTAAAAGATAATGGTTATAAGTTACAAGACCTAAATCAGGTTTGTGCGTGTAAAGATTTGAAGGCGGCTGGGTTTAATGCAAGACAATTAAGGGATGTTGGATATACTGCAAGCCGCTTAAGAGATTGCGGTTTTAGCGCGTGTGAATTACGCAGCGCAGGTTTTACCGCACAAGAAATGAAAGATGCAGGTTTTTCTGATGGCGAATTAAAAGGTGCGGGTTTCACCGATGATGAAATTAATCGAGCAAGTGGTTTGCCACAGGGTATCTCAGCTGCTGATGTGCTCAAGGCAGGATGTAATGTCGATAACTTAATAAAACTACGTAAACAAGGGGTAAGTGCCTCTGCAATTCGACGCATCAGTGGCTGTAGCGCGGAGGCTTTAAAAGCCGCAGGATATACCGCTAAAGAGTTAAGAGAGGCGGGCTTTAGTGCAGCAGATTTACGAAAGGCAGGATTTACGCCCGAGCAATTAAGGGCTGCAGGATATAGTGCCAGAGATTTATTAAATGCAGGGTTTACTCCTGAGGATTTAGCTAAGGCAGGATATACCGCCGCACAGATAAAAGAGGCGGAAACAGAATTACCGCCAGGAATTAGTGCCGATGATGTCAGAAAGGCTGGCTGTGATCCGGATGCATTAAAAAAAGAGAGAGCGGCAGGTGTTAGCGCCACATTAATAAAACAATATGCAGGTTGTAGCGCACAAGCATTAAAAGCAGCGGGATTTACGGATGCAGAGTTAGCTAATGCCGGGTTTACGCCCCAAGATATTAGCGCTGCAACTCCGTTAACCGATGCACAAGTCAAGGCCGCAGGTTGTGATCCAGCAGCATTGAAAAAATTATTTAACGCGGGTGTTAGCGCGAAGCGTATTAAAGATTTAAATGGTTGTAGTGCGGAAGCGTTAAAAAATGCAGGTTATGATGCCAAGTCATTACTTGATGCGGGCTATACTCCGGCTCAACTGTTGGCTGCGGGTTATACAACCCGTGATTTAGAAAATGCGGGCTTATCTCCTGCAGAAATTTTAGCCGCCGGACGCGTGTCGGATTGCAGTGTTGATTCATTAAAGAGAGCTCGTGCTGCCGGTATTAGTGCGGCAACGATTAAGAAAACTTTAGGTTGCTCTGCAAAAGCATTAAAAGATGCTGGGTATACTGCGAAAGAATTAAAAGACGCTGGTTTTACCGCCGCAGAATTAAAAAATGCAGGATTTACAGCTGCACAGCTCAAAGCTGCAGGATTTAGTGCTAAGGAGCTTAAAGATGCAGGCTTTAGTGCCAAAGATTTGAAAGATGCAGGTTTTACAGCTGCACAACTTAAGGCGGCAGGCTTTAGTGCCAAGGAGCTTAAGGATGCGGGTTTTAGTGCTAAAGATCTTAAAGATGCGGGTTTTAGTGCCAAAGAGCTGAGGGATGCAGGCTTTACTGCAGCGCAACTTAAGGATGCTGGTTTTAGCGCTAAAGATCTTAAAGATGCAGGTTTTAGTGCTGCTGAGCTAAAAGCGGCAGGCTTTACCGCAGCCCAACTTAAAGATGCAGGTTTTGGGGCTGCTGAACTTAAAGCAGCAGGTTATAGCGCTAAAAATTTAAAGGATGCAGGATTTGCTGCCGCAGATTTAAATGCAGCAGGATATACTCCTGCGGAAATGCAGTTAGTAGGCTTAGGTAGCCCTAATGTGCAACAAGGTGCATTTAGTATTAGCGGGGTGCCAAGTGTAGGGCAAGGTGGTGTAGCAACCCAAGGGGCTACTGCGTCAAACCAGCAATTGCAGGCTATTTTAAACCGCCAGACCCAACAAATGGCCGAACAAAAGTACCAACAAAAAATCCAACAACGAAGTGCAGATATGCTCTCTGCTGCAAATCAGTTATTAGTGGATTGGAAAAATGTTAGTGCCCAAACTTATGCCGCCGGAAATGAAGATAAAGAAGGAATTGCTGGTGCTGCTAATAATGGTGCAGGAGGCAATGCTGGAGCACAAGGCGTCATGGGGGGCTCACAAGAACAGCAGGCCGCCATAATTAAAACAGGTGATGTCTTGTTTGCGGTGATGGATACTTCCGTTAATAGCGATGAGCCAGGTCCTATTCTTGCAACGATTGTTGCTGGAAAACTAAAGGGAACCAAATTAATTGGTAGCTTCAATTTACCTTCAAAAGCGAATAAGATGGTTATTACCTTTAACACCATGTCTGTTCCTGGGGCTCCTAAAACCATATCCATTTCTGCTTTTGCTATTGATCCCAATACAGCGAGAACAGCTCTATCAAGTAGAACAGATCATCATTATTTGTTACGTTATGGTTCATTGTTCGCTTCTTCGTTTCTTGAAGGATTTGGTAACGCGTTCCAGTCAGCTAATACCACAATAACCATTGGTGGTACTGGAGGAGGCAACAACGTAACAGTTGCCAATGGTGTAGGGCGCTCAACGTTACAAAATGCGGTCATTGGATTGGCAACAGTGGGTAAAACCTGGGGACAACAAGCACAGCAGTTATTTAATACACCAACGACTGTTGAGGTATATGCAGGTAGTCCTTTAGGAGTGTTGTTTACACAAGACGTAAGATCACTTTAATTTGACGGTAGAAGACGATGGCAGAAAACGATCAAAATGATGAATATAAATTCGACGAGTATGAGTCTTATGACCACGAGTCAATGGGCAATGCTGAGTCAGGTTCAAGCCCTTCACCAAAACCACCGGGGCAATCTCCTAAGGGGCCTAATAAAGATGTGCGCCGTAATGCATTAATTGCTGTAGGTGTTATCATTGCGGCTATGGTGGGATATAAAGTTGTTGGGGGCTTTTTTTCAGGGAAAAGTACACCTCAGACTAAAGAGGGGAATCTTCCAGCTTCGCCAGTGGCTTCTGTTGCTCCTCAGCAACAAATACAACCAATGCCACAACTTCAACCCCAGCCGGCTCAGCAGCAAGTTGCTCCTCAGCCTATTCCGCAGCAAACAATTCCGGTGTCGCATGAGGATACTACTGGGCTGAAACAACAAGTTGAGTCTATTGCGACAAACCAACAAAATGTTCAATCACAGGTTTCTTCAATGAATGAGCAGGTTGGAAATGTAAGTAATAATATTAATAACTTAAGTGCACAAATTACTCAACTCAACCAGACAATTACTGATTTAACCAATCAGTTAAATAAGCAGTCAGAAGTAATTGCAGTATTAATGGAGCGTACAAAACCTAAGGTAGTGCGCAGGATATTGCCCCCCCAGCGTTATGGGCACGCAAATATTTATTATATTAATGCAGTAATTCCTGGTCGGGCTTGGCTAATTGGCACAAATGGTTCTACACTTACAGTAAGAGAAGGGACAAAGATTGCGGGATATGGAGTCGTTAAGCTTATTGACTCTATGGAAGGTAGAGTCTTAACGAGTTCTGGACGGATAATTAGATTTAGTCAAGACGATAGTTGAGGTAAATATATGGCTGATTCAACATGTACAGGCGGGACGGTTGCGTGCTGGGTAGCGAGTCAGGCAAACATACTAACCAATATTGCAAATTCATTGGTGCCTGTACAACGCTTAATCACGGGCGGTGCATATCTAATAGGTTGTGCTTTTTTATTTAAAGCAATTTACAGCTTAAAAGTATATGGTGAGGCGCGGACGATGATGTCTAGTCACACAAGTGTTAAAGAGCCTGTAGTTTATTTGATGGTAGGGGCAATATTCATTTATTTCCCGACAGCTTTTGCAACGTTAATGCAGAGCACTTTTGGTTATCAAAATGTTCTTCAATACGCCCCAGTAAACAGTAGCAATCAGACATTAGATTTCTTGTTTGGTAATGGGAGTGTGGTCGGAAGGCCACTGACAATTATCATCCAGGTTATTGGGCTGGTCGCTTTTGTGAGAGGGTGGGTGTTGATCGCGCGTTCAGCGTCACAAGGGCAGCCTCCAGGAGGAACAGGAAAGGGTTTAGTCCATGTTTTTGGGGGAATTTTGGCAATCAATATTGTAGGGACTATCAATATGATTAATAATACAATATACGGCACGTGATAGTATGTGGGTGTGTGTTTTTTACTTTTAAATTTAGGAGACAATAGTGAAAAGTAAAATCATTAGTAAAGCAGGCTTTAAGTCTTGGTTAAGCAGTATTGTTTGTCTAAGCTTATTAGCCTTAGTTTGTCAGGATGCAGTTGCTGGTGGGAGTATGACTATCGGTGCTATGGCGTCATCAATTACAGGGTCATTTACGAACCTGACTAAATTAATCACAGCAGGTTCTTATTTGGCTGGCTTGGGTTTTTCAATCGGTGCGATTATGAAGTTTAAGCAGCACAAAGATAACCCAACTCAAATCCCAATTGGTACACCAATTGCACTAGTATTTATTGCTGCAGCGTTGCTGTTCCTCCCTTCAATTTTAGGGGTCACTGGAGCTACTATGTTCGGTTCTTCAGGCGGTAAAACAGCGGGTCCTACTGGTACTGTATATACTGGTTCATAATAATTGGGTTGCAACAAAAGCGGGTAAATTGAATTTGCCCGCTTTGTTTATGTAAACGAGTTAGACTTCTAATTGGGCCAATAGACTATAAATAGTAAAAATATCAGTTAATAATAAGGTTGTATTAGGCAACGTGAGCTGAAAATATGGCAGTGAATCAAGAAAAAAAACAGTTGAGGTTACTGGCTACGCCAGGTTCATGGCGTTTATATTCAGCCAGAAAAGTCGACGAGCGATTTAAGTCATATGAGCAAAAAGTTTTGCAACGAGATCGTTATACTTGTCAATTTTGTGGTTTTCAAGCACGCCTATTTCAAGAAGTAGTAAATCTTGATAATAATTACTCCAACAATAAACTACCAAACTTGGTAACTGCTTGTTGCTTTTGTGCACAGTGCTTTTTTATTGAATCTGTTGGTGTTGGTGGATATGGGGGGGGAACATTAATCTATCTTCCTGAGCTAACTCAGACGGAATTAAATAGCCTTTGCCACGTGCTTTTCTGTGCTATAACTAATGATACTGGATATAAATCCAGTGCGCAGAATATTTATCGCGGATTTAAATTTCGTTCACAACTAGTAGAGGAAAAATTTGGTGAGGGTACAAGTGATCCTGCCATTTTTGGTCAATTAATGATTGACGCGGGGGTGAATGATGAAGAGAGACGGTCACAACTGTTTAAAAACATACTTTTATTGCCTTCTCGGGCAAAATTTCGTAAACAGATCGAAAAATGGGCTGCGAGTGCCTTAGAAGAAATTACTGTATAAGGTTCGTTGACCTAGTGGTTGGTTCCATTTTTTCCACTAGAGTAGAAATGGAAATTGACCCTAAGCTACACTAAATGGGGATAATAAAAATGGCGCATTGGTCAGAATCTTTTTTTGAAGGGGTTGATACCTTCTTTGCCTGGCTAAGTACTTCACTTAAGCAAACAACAGAGTCATACATTGATTTAGAAACAGCGGATAGCCCAACTGTTTTGGTAAATCATGATGGTTCTTTATTATCAATCATTAAAGTCGAAGGGATTTCTGCACTTGCAGGACCTGCAGAATTTGATCAGCTGGTTGCAGGTTTAACAAATGCGTTCCAGGCGGCTATGGGGCGACCAGGCCATGGTTTACAGGTTTACTTTAGCCATGATAAGCAAAACATCAGAAAGTTAATTCGTGATATTTACGATCCGGCAACTGCAACAGCAAAACGACTTGGTTTAGATTTAGGTGACCTTTTTGAAGAACGTACTGACTACATGGCACAGTATTGTGCCGAAGAGCGTTTATTCTTTGTATTAATCACCAGACCGTTCAACTTAACTACGGAACAGTTAAAAGCCGCTAATAAAGCTAAAACGAAGATGCTCAAAGATACTAAAGCACCTCCATTTAAAAGCAGTCAAACGATTTATGCGGCAGTTCCTGAATTACGTGATACCCATGATGCCTATGTTCGTGCCATCATGAATGATTTAGATTCCTTACATGTTGCTGGAAAACTATTAGAGGTTCACGACGCAGTGCATGCGATTCGCATGACCGCTGATCCGGATTACACCGCTGATGATTGGCGTGCTACTTTGCCTGGAGACATGATCCCTGTAAGAGAGTTTAATAGCTTTGAGGGGGACGCCTCTGATCTATTATGGCCCTCATTAGCTAAACAGGTGCTACCGCGTGATGCAGAGGTCTTAGATTTACGCACCGTTCAAGTTGGCGATAAGATTTACTCATCCACCTATATCGATTTATTCCCAAAAGATGTAAGACCATTTGTGTATTTGTTTGGGCGTATCTTGCCTTCTCATATTCCTTGGAAAATTTCATTTTTAATTGAAAGTGAAGGACTGACTACAATTAAATTAAAAGGTCTTTTGGCGGGAATTTTAAGTTTCAGTTCGGCACAAAACCGTCTAATTAGTGATTCAGTTAACTTACTAAAATATTTACAACTTAATACGGATGAATCAATTGTTCGTTTACGTGTAGTGGCTACAACGTGGGCGCCTGAAGGGCGATTGCCTTTATTACGTCAACGTAGTTCCGAATTAGTTAAAGCAATTCAAGGCTGGGGCTCTACGGATGTGTCTGAAATTTGCGGTGATCCCTTTGGTGGTTTCGTGTCCAGCATGTTAGCGGGAACATTGAATAGTACAGCAGTACCTACGGTGGCTCCTTTAAGTGCCGTAGTTTCGATGCTACCTATTACTCGTCCTGCGTCACCTTGGAATAAAGGAGCATTGCTTTTTAGATCCCCCGATGGGAAACCTTGGCCCTTCCAACCCGGCTCTACGGAACAAACTACATGGATTGATCTAGTTTACGCCCGTCCTGGTTCGGGTAAATCCGTTCTGTCTAACGCGATCAATTTAGCGCTATGTTTATCTGGTGGTTTATTACGCTTACCACGTATCGCTATTATTGATATTGGGCCATCAAGTAGTGGATTGATTTCGCTTTTGCAAGAGGCATTACCGGCTTCAAAACGCCACTTGGTGGCTTATCACCGTTTAAGAATGACACCAGATTATTCAATTAATCCCTTTGATACTCAATTAGGCTGCCGTTACCCAACAGCCTTAGAGCGTGCATTCTTGGTGAACTTTATTACCTTATTGACAACCCCGTTAGGTGCGGAGAAACCCTATGATGGTATGCCCGATCTTGCAGGTATGGTTGTCGATGAGTTATTTAAGAGTATGGCTGATGAATTTAACCCAACTCCTTATGCCCCTGGTGTGGAAGTATTCCTGGATAGTATATTGGAAGAGATTGGTTTTGTTCGTGACTCAAAATCAACTTGGTGGGAAGTAACTGATTCACTGTACTCTGCAGGATTTGAGCATGAAGCTATGCTGGCTCAGCGTTATGCCATGCCTCTACTTGCGGATGCGGCTTCTATTTGCCGTACTCCTTCGATTGAAGACTTGTATGAAAAGATTACAGCTCCTACGGGGGAGTCATTAATTAATGCTTTTTCGCGAATGATTTCTGCTGCGGTGCGTGAATATCCTATTTTATCACGGGTGACCAGTTTCGATATTGGGGATGCGCGTGTAGTTTCTCTAGACCTTGACGAGGTAGCCAAGAGTGGCGGTGACGCAGCGGACCGCCAAACGGCGGTAATGTATATGTTGGCGCGCTATGTCTTGGCGCGACATTATTATTTAACTGAAGAAAGTTTGAATAATATTCCTGAACAATACAAGGAATACCATAAGGAACGTGTGCGGGAGATACGCGAAGACCATAAGCGCATCGTTTATGATGAATTCCATCGTACTTCGAAATCAGCCGCTGTGCGTGAACAAGTAATTATCGACATGCGTGAAGGACGAAAATGGAAAGTACAAATTGCTTTGCTTTCTCAGTCGGTGGATGACTTTGATCCGGTAATGATCGATTTTGCGACTGCAATTTATATTATGGACGCGGGACCTTCTCAAGCAATTGAAAAAACCACGTCTATATTCGGGCTTTCTGAAACAGCTAAGGCTGCGTTACGTAATCGGGTGCATGGTCCTCGACTTGGTGGAGCCACCTTCCTCGCTCAATTTGCTACTAAGAGTGGGGTGAACGTTCAATTGCTTACCCTAACTTTAGGTCCGGTCGAGTTGTGGGCTTTTAGTACCACCGCTGAGGATGCTTCTGTGAGAAACCATTTATACCGGCACCTTGGACCTGCTGAGGCACGACGCTTGCTGGCGGCTTTATTCCCCAATGGTTCAGTCGCTAAAGAGATTGAAACTCGTTTAGCGGGAATGAAGGAAAAAATCGGTTTAATTGAAGAGGATATGAAGGAAAGTATTGTAGAACAATTAATTAACGACATCCTTGATGCCTATTCAAAGAACCCCAATGTGAAGAGTTTGCCTGCCAAACTAACTTAATATTATCTTAAGAATATTTAAATATAATGCGCCTCATCTTATAGCAATAGATGAGGTCATTATGAGAAAAATCCTCGCAGTCGCGTTGGTATTGTTTAGCGCTAGTTTTGCTTTTGCAGAAAGCGTTCCTAGTCGTGTTCCTGATGAGTTCTACGTAAAAGAGCACTGGCTTAGCATGACAACAAGTTATGATATTGAAACCAAAACTCAAAAATTAGGTACCTTATATAGAAGATTTTTTAGCTTGCTGTTAACTTATGACTTTTATGACCCATTTGATAACAAAATTGCTTATGCACGTTCTAAATTCTTTTCATTTACTGCACATTTTGATGTTTACGATAATTTTGAAAATTATTTAGGTGCAGCAGATGAGCGCCTATTTTCTTTCTTCCCTACCTTTGATATTTATGACCGCGATGGCTATACGAAGCTTGCTAAGGCATCAATGAACTTTTGGGGAACATTATTTACTATCTATGATCCAGTGACCAACAAAGAAATGGCGCAGATGTCTCGCCCATTTTTTAGGCTGAAAAATGACTGGACGTTCCACGTAATCGACAGAGAAATATTTGATCATAAGGGTATTGATCCACGAGTATTGATGACGGTTATTGCATTTCAAGGCGATAGAGAATATTGGGAGCAAGAACAGCGACGTGATCAAGATGATCTGAGAAGAAGAGGTATCAAGAGTACTCAACAAGCTCCTGCTACAGATGTAAGCAAACAACAGTTGAGTACACTTTTAGATAAAATTGCTGCCTTAAGCAAGCAAGAAGGTTTAGATAATACTCAAGAGCCTGAGGAAAATGCAGCTATTGCAATTGCAGCAGAGTTAGAAAATGGATACAACAAGCAAATGACTGATGATTCAGTACAGTCAACTCAAGAGCGATTGAATGCCTTTACTGATTATTGTTTACATTTGATTCAATCAGATTCTATATCTCACGAGAAAAAGAAAACCATTCTGTTCTTATTAAAAGCGCGCTTGGAAGCCAACGCATAATAAAGGCATAAGGTAGGTTGGGCTATATATTTTAAGCCCAGCCTACATCGGTTAACTAGTCCGTAACAAATCCTGATTACGTTGTATTCCATCAAGGCTGCTGTAAGAGCAACCATAAACTTTCTTGGCATCATACATTGCCAAATCTGCTTTAACGACGAGATCTGTCGCTGTTTTCGCATCATCCGGATAGGTAGCTGAGCCGATGCTAATGGAATAACAATAAGGTTCCCCATTTTCAAGAATCGCGATTGGTTGAAACTCCTCAATAATTCGTTCTGCAATCACCTGGGAGGTTTGCTTGTTGGGAGCATGGGGTACGATGGCAGTAAATTCATCACCACCAAGCCGTGCAATGAAATCTTTTTCGCGAAAACACAGTTGGAGTCGTCTTGAGGTTTCTAAAAGTAATTGATCTCCTATACTGTGGCCATAACGATCATTGACGTGCTTAAAATTGTCCAGATCAATAAAGAACACGGTAATGCAATGATTTGGGCTTATCGTGTTAATTAACTCGTGCAAATGCTGAATGAAATAGCGACGATTAGGTAAATTTGTCAGATGATCAAAACGAGCTAGATAGTGGTATTTATCTTTTTCTGTTTGTAATAGGTAGTTCCTATCATTTAATTCCTGCTCATAGCGTTCGTTTTCACGCAGCAAACTGGCAAGTGTCGTCACAATAATAAGATAGGTGAATAAATGATTAATGAGCTCGATTGCCAGGAATTGATAGGGGGGTAAATTATAATAAGGAGGAATGACAAATTGATTAAAGACAATGAGGATTAACATTGAGGCAATGGAATAAATTAATAAACCACTCATTCCCGTAAGTGATGCTGCAAGTAAGGGCATTACATAGAACCATTGGGTATGTAGTGGACCAATACCCCAAACTAAATAGTTACCGATAACAATTGCGAAAAAAATAATAGCAGCCAGAAGTTGGCTGCATAAGTATACATTTTTAGTTCGTTTAAGTAGCCATAAATTAGCTAAGGTGAGTCCAGCTGTAATACCAATAATTGTGATTAAAGCCCAAAGCTGAGACATCGAATAGAAAATCGCGACAATTGCACAGACAAAAAGGAGTTCCCAAGTGACATACTGAATCAGGCGATATTGCCGAGTATATTTTTCGATGCTATCCGAATGTTTTAAGTAGTTGAAAATCTTATAGAGCATTTCGGTTTCAGTCCTTGGCCTTATTGAATATCCACATCATTAGTTTAGTTGAACTTATTAATAGTAGGTAATTTTAATATCGACTAGTTGTATTATTACAATGATTTAATTGGTAACGATATTCGAACCTTTAAGCCTCCTTCTAATAAATTACTTAGAGAGATATCACCCTGATGCTTCTGGATAATTTCACGAGCAATGGTTAATCCCAAACCGGTTCCCCCAGTACTGCGTGAGCGCGAGTACTCACCACGATAGAACGGAAGGAACACTTGTTCCAATTCGGCTACCGGAAGGCCGGGGCCTTTATCTGTAATGGTGATTACCACCTGTTGAGGCAAATGTTGTAAATGGATTGTTGCTTGAACACCATAATGTACCGCATTATTAATTAGGTTGCTTAAGGCACGCTTTAATAAATTCACCGAACCCAAATAAATCAATTTAGAGCAGTTACTCGTAAAATGTACCTGATAATTTAATTCCAAGGCATCATCGCTTAGCGAGGATAGCAACGCGACCATATCAAAGCGTTGCGGTTTCTCTTCATGATTAATATCATGAAAATAATCTAAGGTTTCCTGAATCATCAGTTCCATATCATTAATATCCGCACTAATTTTGGCATAGTAGGGACTATCCGTCAGATATTCAGTTCGCAGTTTCAAACGGGTCAATGGGGTACGCAAATCATGAGAAATAGCGGTTACAATCCGAGTACGGTTAGCTAAAAGCTTATTTACTTTCTCTTGGAGGTCATTAATTTTTTTAAAGATGGTTTTTTGATCAGAGTTTCCTGTTAGAGGGATGGGTAGCCAATTTTCCTGCTTTTCATTATAACTTAGGCTTTGGATTAAGGTTTGAATAGGTTGGTTTAGTGTTTTTACAGCCCAATAATTAAGGAGTATTAAAGCTCCTAATAAAATAAGTAAAAGACTGATAATAAAACTTAGTTGATTTGATACAGGGGGGATCATACTGACATTTAGCCATGCATTTTCTTGGATGAATAGGGAAAATTCCAATTTTTTATTTTGCTTCATGAGATTGAACAGGACAGGGGCTTTTAAGGTTAATAAGGCATTTTGTTCATAGACCGGGCTAGAGGATAAGCTAATTTCTGACCAGCGAGAATGACGATTTTGCAGAATGGAGGGCCAGTTGGATTGGGGGCTTTTTTGCAAGTGATTCACTAGTCTTGTTAATGAGCGTATGGTATTAGCAGAAATAAATGAATGAGCATGTGCATAATATTGCCCCAATTGCAGCAGTGCAAAGCCAATGATGAGATTTCCTAGGACTAATCCCAACAGCGTTTTTTTCGCTGTGGTGGTTAATTGACTCATAACATATCAACCTTTGTTTTGAATTGATAACCGCCACCACGAATAGTTAATAGTAATTGGGGATTGCGGGGATCTAGTTCAATCTTTTTGCGTAAACGACCAATTAAGACATCAATTGTGCGATCCTGCGAATCAAAATTCTTATCGTATAAAAGATCCATTAGTTGATCTCGGCTTAAGATACGCCCTGGGTGTTCTAAAAAAATAAGCAATAAATCATATTCGCGTTGACTTAGCGGAATTGCAATATCATCTTGGTCAATCAATGCATGCGTGTTGCGATCGAGAATCCAATTCTCAAAGTAGATTTGCTGTAAGGGTGCGAGCTTTTTGCGATCTTCACTTAACTCGCCTTGCGTGCGCCTTAATTGTGCTTTGATTCGTGCTAGGAGTTCACGAGCGCTAAATGGTTTGGAGATATAATCGTCAGCCCCTAATTCCAGGCCTGCAACTTTATCTGCAATACTGTTCGCTGCACTGAGCATAATAATGGGTATGCTGTATGTCTGGCGAATTATTTGGCAGAGTTGCAGGCCATCCATGCCTGGTAGCATGATGTCGAGAATCACCAGATCAAAATTATGTTCCCGTAACAATTGTTTGAGCATCAGCCCATTTAATGCACAGGTGGTACGAAAACCATTTTTAATCAGATAATCGTTGATCAAATCTATGATCTCTTGATCATCATCAATAATCAAAATATGGTGTTTTTTGGTATTCATTTAGTACCTACAGCTAAGGTAGGAAGTGTCTAATTTATTGTAACAAGAATGTTACAATAAACAATCCATTTGTCATATTCCTATTACATTCAGCCAGTACACTTAGCAATGAAGAGCTAAATAATAGGAGAAAAAAATGAACATCAAACGTTTGCTACTTGTTAACAGTTGCGCTTTCGCATTAGTAGGGACCTCAGTAGTATTTGCTCAAACAGAGCCAGCTAATGTGAATATAGCAGCACAGAAACAAGAGCAATGTGCCAAGTATAAATCACTTTCTACAGAGCAACGCGCTCAATTACAGGTTTTAAGAAAAAGTATGCGCGCAGAAATGAAACCTTTAATTCAAGAAAAACGTGTGATACGGCAACAAATTAAAACGGCGATTACAGCCCCCAATGCCCAATGGAGTAACGTTGAGGCTTTGGTAGCTAAAAGCAATGAAGTGAATAATAAAATCACTATGGTTGTTGTCAAAAGTCGATTTGATGCTTTTCAAAAAGTGGGGGTATTGATGCCTTCCGGACATCATCACAAATGCCATTCCGGCACAAAGTAGCTCAGCAGTAGTGTTTCTGCTGCTTTAAGCTTTGAGTTCGCAAATCCTCGAATTGCCGCAGCTTGACTGCGGTAATTCGGCGCTCAAGAAGTAAAGCTAATTAGAACTCTTCGCCTGTGCGAATAACACGAGTAAAAAATGAGCTGGGGCACTCAGTTCGCACTACTTGAGCTCAACCACGATGACTTTTATTGGATGATCACTCATATTTTCATCGGTATGCAATTCGCCGGGAACATCTTTGTGCAAATAATAGGCTTGATTCTTTTCTAATTCGAGATAATGCACTTCCCCTTTATTGTTGGTAACTTTAAGTTTACCCGAGTCCAAAGCCACCACTACGCGATTATGCTCATGGCGATGCATGGCTAAAATTTGCTCTTTATTCGGATAAATCAAAGTTTTCCAAACTTGAACCTTGTCATTTACGAGCATGGGAATACGCTGAGTGCTATTCGCCTGAGCTAAATACGAGATTAATATAAAAATTAATACAGTAAGTTGACGCATATTTTCTCACTCTTTTTGCAAAATAGAAGAAAACTATAATACAAAGTCGCGCTGAAGGGTATCTGTAACGACCTGCTGAATGAGCTGTGCCAATTTATCATACCTCGCTATTTTATATGAGGTGGCCCTCCAAGCAACCCCGATTTCTCTATAAGCCTGTTTATTTGTTAATGGTCGCGCAATTAGCTCAGTGCCACGAAGAATTCCGCTGTTAATCGCTAATGTAGGTAAAAAGGTTATTCCTGGCTGATGATTGACCATTTGAATTAATGTATGCAAGCTGGTAGCAAAGAAATGATTAATTTGTTTACTGTCTTTCAATTCACAGGCTTGCAGTGCATGCCCAGTCAGACAGTGTTCTTTTTCCAGAAGGAAAATGCTGTTCTCAGGTAAGTTGCTAATTTCTGGGGTAAGGCCTTGCCATGCTTTAGGTAAAACTAACTGAAAATAATCTTTGCCCAAGATGCGTGTATGAAGATCGGAAGTAGGATAAGGTAAGGCAAGAATCACCATGTCCAGTTTTCCCTCGCGCAATAATTTTAATGCATTTTCAGTCGTATCCTCTCTTATAAATAGAGTTAATTCCGGATAACGTTCTTGACACTGATTTTGCAGCCCATTTAATACAAAAGGAGCAATGGTAGGAATAATTCCCAGATAAAAGTTGCCTTGCATCATTTTGCCCTGAGTCTTCGCATAATCCACTAAGGCATCACTTTGCTCAAGGAGTACTCGACTACGTTTTACAATCTCTTCGCCAACGGGGGTAAATAAAAAGGTTTTATGATCGCGTTCCAAAAGTTGTACTTCAAGTGTTTCCTCAAGATTGGTAATGGCCGCACTTAAGGTGGATTGGCTTATAAAACACGCTGCCGCAGCACGACCAAAATGTTGATGCTCATAGAGGTTTATTAAATAATGCAGTTGCTTTAGGTTGGTTAATTTTCTCATCGCTTTTTCCGATTAATTACATCTATTTTATTCATTTTAAATAATTATACACCATCACTATACTAAAACTGTAATCAGTAAGAGGAGATCATTATGTTAACTGTTGGCCAAAAAATACCTGGGTTTTCTGTTGTGGCGGTAAAACCTGGTTTCAATAACCATGAGGAAAATGGGGAAAGTGCTTTTGAAGTAATTACGGAACAGAGCTTTGCTGGTAAATGGAAAGTCCTTTATTTCTATCCTAAAGATTTTACTTTTGTTTGCCCAACAGAAATTGTGGAGTTTGCTCGATTAAATGGCGAGTTTAATGACCGTGATGCTGTCGTCTTAGGAGGCAGTACTGATAATGAATTTGTCAAATTGGCATGGCGTAGAGAGCACAAAGATTTACATGCTTTAGATCAGTATAGTTTTGCGGATGTGAATGGAAAATTAACGGATGGGTTGGGAGTTCGAGATGCGGAAAGCGGTTGTGCTTTAAGAGCCACCTTCATTATTGACCCCAATAATGTCATCCAACATGTCAGTGTGAACTCTCTAAACGTTGGCCGTAATCCACAAGAGGTATTACGTATTTTAGATGCATTACAAACTGATGAACTTTGTCCTTGTAATCGTCCTGTGGGTGGGGAAACTTTGTAACGACGCAAGCTAGGTTGTTAGACCAGCAAACAGGGTTATATCGAGTTTTAAATGCTGGGCTTGGCAGCCCAGCCTACATTAAAATACCGGCATTGAATTCAATACCGAGAGTAATGAGAGGATATTATGTCTATTGAACAATTAAAACAAAGTATTCCTGATTATGCTAAAGACATACGTCTTAACGTCAGTAATCTATTTGGAAATATAGCTCAGACGGGTTTAACGGAGAATCAATTTTACGGGACCACCTTGGCTATTGCATATAGTGTTAAAAATAAGCGAATACTAGAAGCTATTTTAACGGAGGGAGAGGCTTATATAACACCAGAGTTACATCAAGCAGCAAAAATAGCCGCAACGCTAATGGCTATGAATAATGTATATTATCGGGCCATCCATTTGGCGGAAAATAAAGAGTTGTCATCGTTACCTGCGAATTTACGCATGAATGCGATGGCAAATCCCGGTGTGCCTAAAGCTGATTTTGAGCTGTTTGCCTTAGCTGTATCTGCGTTAAATGGTTGCGGAATGTGCATTCATTCTCATGTTGCGCACCTAGAAGAAGAGGGATTAAGCACGGTGGCGATGCAAGCGACTTTACGCATTGCTGCAGTGCTTAATGCTCTGGCTCTGGTGTTAACAATTGAGTAATAGGGAGTTGTTTCCCACCCCGTATTAGGACTTTTTCCAATACGGGCTACACATTGAGATTTGATTTATACCACTCTTTACCATCCACGAATCGGGCTACCATCATGCTTCCCACCGTATTGCACGTAACGTTAAGCATAGTGGCTAAAGGGTCGATAATGATGCTAATCGCGGCAATTGCAATTAACACCGAAGGGGGAAAACCATAAACGCTTAATATGAGTAACTCACCCAACATCCCGCCACTCGGAATTGCTCCCATGACGGTGCCTACTAATAAAGAAACACCTATGGCCGTGAGCAATACGCTTGCACCAGAAAAATCCCAATGAAAAATTCCGAATAAGAATGCAATTTTAAAAATACCGCCAATAACAGAGCCTTCTTTATGGATAATGGTGCCTAAGGGGATTACCGTTTCATATATCTCAGGAGAAATACGCATTTTTTTCGCAGCCATCAAGTTAGCAGGAATACTGGCTGCACTGCTGCAGGTGGCAACTGAGGTTACCGATGGCAGGAAAATCGCACCCCAAAATAATTTAACACCCTGCATTTTTCCTGCGATGTAGGCATATCCAGTAAAACCCAGGACAAAATATAAGAGCGTATAGAAATAATAAAGTCCGGCAATGCGCAGATAATTTTCCATTAGCTGCGGACCTAGCTCATTGATTAACACAGCGAAATAGGCAAAGAAACCTATAGGCGCGTAATACATGATTAGGGCAAAAACCCGCATGAAAATTTCCTCTCCAGCATGCAGAAAGTCAATAAACACGTGTCCTTTTTCACTTAAGCGTGAAGTGGAAATACCTACTAAAAGAGAAAATACGATTAAGGCCAAAATATGTTGATGTGACAGCAAGTGGCTAAAATCTTTTACCGTAAATATGCCAGCAATTTGGCTACTAAAATTAGCGGTATTCGCTTGCACTTGAGCCGCCAGCGGCAAGGTAATGCCTTGCGCCGGTGGGAACATTTTAACGACAAGTAGCGCATAAATAGCGGCGATTAAACTGGTAAAAAGAAATACTCCCGACATATTAAAAATGATTTTACCCAACTTTCCCATTGAGCCGAGTCGAGCAATGGCTGAAGTCACACTGAAAAAAATTAAAGGCACAATGGCGGTAAAAATCAGGTTCAGAAAAATTTCACCAAAAGGTTTTAAGTAGGGGGTGATAGAACCGAAGTAATAACCAGTAAATCCTCCCAGCAGAATAGAAGACATTAAAATAAAAGGAAAAAAATAAGTCCCCAGAATTTTTTTTGCTGCAGCCATGTAGTGATTTCCTTCTGTTTTCGGCAGGGATTTTAAGGCTTCGTATTTTATACCCAAGGTAATGCAAATGCTATTTTTATGCTTTTGGGGAGAAGGGTTGTTATTAAACTGAATATACTGAATGAATATAAAACATATTCATTGATTTAAATATTTACATGCTGTATAATTCGTGCTGCCTACATAATTAAACCGTGAGGGTACTTATGCCTGCTATTGACGTTGTTCGTTACACGCCATCTGAGTTACAATCCTGGAATATTGCATTAAAAAATAATCAAGCACTAATTCTTAATCATACCAATCGTATTCATCAATATCAGCTCGTTTTAACTCCCCTAGAAGAGGAATTACAACGAATAGACCAGACAATTAATGAAACTCTTGCAGCCTTAAATTTGAATACCGGGGTATCTCTCGATGTAGCGGCTTATCTCAATCCAAATTATCATCCTCCTCGACATGGCGACTATAATACCAATTATCGAATTATTGAGTTACAACGCCAATTAATCTCTTTAGATCAACAAAGAAAAGAGCGTGTTAATGATATGCTACCATATCAAAATAACATCCGTCGTTTAACTCAAGAACTGAATAAATTAACCTCCCAGAGCGAACTGATACGGCAACAGATTGAATCAGCAAATTTGTTCTTACATGTATTATGTTCGAATCCTCGTTCCTTAGTAATGGATTTACGTGACAAATTACTCACTGCGGTAAATGCTTATGAAGATCAGCATATGAGCAACCAATCATTGACTGTTCGTAGTAGTTTGCATGCAATTCATAATGGCTTGGATTTCTTAATTGCTGATGTATATGATTTAAAGATACAGCAAGAAAATTATTTACGACTATGCGGCTTCTTAGCGGATATCTATTGCCGGGTCCAACAAGAAAATAAAGATGAGATTTTTCTTAGTACTTTAGAAGAAGTTATTAATACTACGCATATAGATCCACAAGAAGATCTTTTAGACGACCTAGGTATTTCATTTAATGCGATGGCTTGGTTTCGAGCTACGAAAAAAGAACAGCGTCGTGTTTTTGCAATTACCGAGGCTGAATTAAACAGCGATGAAGTTGCGAGATGCCAGCAAGTGATGGATCGACTTTTGGATGATTCGTTATCCCAGGCGACCTACTTACAACAGAGTATTAGACAAAGCGCTCAAGCGATTGATATTGAGATCTGTGAAAAGATCCGTAGAAATGAATCTATTGATTATCATTTCTATGTCTGCTTGGCCAATACCTTAATGCAATTACATCATGACGGGAGTGACTCACGCGCAACACTGCGTTTGTTTCATATGGCAGAACAAGCAACGGGCGCCTCTTCATTAGGTAAAAAACTGTTAGGTGCTTTAATGGTTGTCTTGGGGGCGGTGATGGTTACTACCAGCATTTTAGCCTTTGCTTCCTCTCTAGGTAGTGCTTCCGCTCTGAGTGCTTGGGGGAGTGCTTTGGGACTTAACCTGATCCAAACCCAGGTAGCGGCTTTAACCTTAAGTTGCTCCATAACTGCGGCAGTTGGAACCGGACTTACATTTTGGGGCTCTCGTACCATAAGCGCTAGCGCTCGTCAAGGCTTGTCACAACATTTGATCGATACTTATGATGCAGCACTGAAGGATGTAGGTCCCTCTGCTCCTTTGGCTGATGTGCAATCTACACACTATGTTCAGCCGATGTATCAATAATTTGTTGATTGCTACATTTAATTAAGCCCTATAATCTATTGTATGGAACAGGAGATATAGGGCCTAATATCGTCACTTAAATTTTCATAGGAAATGAAAATGCAAGAGAAACAAAATTATTTTTTTAGAACCAGGACGTCAAAAAATCCACCCAATCATCAGGAATATGGGATTCAAATTCCCTCTCTAACTGATATTCAACAAATGCGTGAAATGCCTGCTGGCGCACAAGAGGATCAATATCAGCGCTTAACGCATATGGTAAAAAAAATAGGACAAATCCAAGCGCAGAATTCTGCACTACCCATTATGACTACCGATGAAGTTGCGCTCCCTGAGCTTTGGAGCAATGTATTTAATGCAATTAGAGAAGGGGATGAGGTTACTGCACTAGAATACTTAGGCAAGATCCCGGTGCGAGATATGTTGTTGCAAGCCCTACTCACCACCCATTCTTTTGAATACTTGCAAAAGCTGGTGCATTACTGCATTGAGGCAAGGTCGAGTGGTACCCTGGATTTAGAGAATGACGTAGTGATAACTCCAGGAGCTTTCGAGGTTTTGATTAAGGATCTAGCTACCACACTCTCTCATGGTGCAAAATTACATTTTTCCTTTGGTCTACCCAGTCATCATGCATTTAAAAACCAGGGTAGTGGTTTTTGTATTTTGGATAAAACCGCAATTTTAATTAAATACATGGCGTTAGCGAACCCGGCTTTAAAATTTTTGGTGATTGGGACGGATGTTAACCGCGATAATGGCTTAGGTGATGATTTAATAACTACCGCAGCCCATCTATCCATTTGTCATGTGGATATTTTTGATTCGCGTGTCTATCCAAGACAAGACCATTCTTTTATCCAAAGAAAACTGGGATTCGCGGGCGAGGAAATAAAAGAAGGAATTAACAGTTGGTGGCATGGTAATGCGCAGTATTTGGCAGTGGATTTAAGTTTAATCACTCGCCAAAACGAAGAGTTTCATCCTGCTCTGGCCTTTGCCATACACCAAATGGAAGAGCATCTGGTTAAGGCAAAAAAAGACAAACAAGAAATAATGATTTTCTTACCAACCGGTTGGGACTCTCATGAGGATGAAACCGCCTATTGCGGTAAATACATTACGAACCGCATGATGAGTAAACTCGAGGCCCAAAAACAACGTTTCAGTGATGCGGATATGACCAGGTTCTACGAGAAAATATTTGCTTTGTATCAAGACAATAAAAAATCAATAGCTGGAATATATTGGGGGTTGGAGGGAGGGTATCACCGTCCAATGTATGAGAAGCAAATAACGTTACTCATGAATTTGATGCTGAACACACTAATAAATGAAGACACAAGTAGCCTTGATGCGAAGCATAATCAAGGTTTTCCAGGAAAATAACTGCGTCAGCCGAATTCATGTATTTTGACGGTGGGCTCTACCTATATTGCACGATCTATGGAGCCCGTGGTCAAGCCACGGGAATTCGAGGGTTCTGACTCCTAAATCAACATACGGAGTGGACTCCTGCAGCTGGACCGCGGGAGCCATCAGTATCGTAAAGTTAGGGAGGTTACATTTTTAATTGATGATAATAACTTAATGCCTGTTCCCTAGCTTCCTTATGATTAATAATTGGCTTTGGATAGTCGCCATTTGCATAAATTTTTTCAGAATCGCTGGATTCCCAAGGAGCATGAATGGATTTACTGTTTAATTGAGATAGTTCAGGAACCCAATGACGTATATAACTGCCATCCGGATCAAATTTTTGACTTTGTAATACGGGATTGAAAATACGAAAATAAGGCGCGGCATCAACACCACAACCCGCAACCCACTGCCAACTTGCACTATTATTTGCCAGGTCAGCATCGACCAAAGTATCTAAAAACCAATCAGCCCCCAAACGCCAATCAATCAGTAGGCCCTTCGTAAGGAATGATGCCACAATCATGCGTACGCGATTGTGCATATAACCAGTTGCCCATAATTCCCGCATCCCCGCATCAACTATAGGGTAGCCAGTCAATCCTTTTTGCCAGCAGGCTAATAGTTGCTTCTCGTTGTGCCAAGGAAATGCATTAAACTCCGCTTTGAAGTTTTCGTGGGCAAGGGTGGGGAAATGATAGAGTAGATAAACTGAAAACTCCCTCCAGCCTAACTCGCTGAGAAAATGTTCTGCTGAGCCTATATCACAATTCGGATCAAGCTTAGCTAATTCAATGGCACGTACAATGATTGATGGGCTGATTTCTCCAAAATGTAGGTGAGGTGATAAACGCGATGTGGCATTTTTTATAGGGAAATCACGATTTTTTTTGTAATTATTCAAATGATGCTCAATAAACTCCTGAAGTTTTTTTTGCGCACCTTTCTCTCCTGGAGTCCAATAGTCACTAAATCGAGAAGCCCAATTGAGCTTGGGTAACAAGCCCCATTCCTCCAGCTTATCGCTTTGCAGCTCAAGGCTGGCAGGTTCAGACGATAAATGTTTGGGAGGTTGAATAGTAAGTATTTGCTTGCAATGCTTCCAGTACGGAGTAAATACTTTAAAATAACCGCCGTTTTTATTTTTAATTGTCCATGGCTCGTGAAGTAAACTCCCATTGGAACTGTGTACTTTGATACCCTGCTCCAATAATGTAGCTTTAATCTGTTTGTCTCGCATAATTGCTTTGGGTTCATAGCAGCGATTCCAAAATACAGCGGTCACAGGAACCTTCTTGACCAAATCAAAAATAATCTCGAGAGGCTCGCCTTTACGAAGCAGGAGATTTAATCCCAGTTCTTTTAAAGAGCAACTAAGAGACCTAAGACTATGATGAAGCCACCAGGCTTGAGCTTCTCCTAAAACACTGGTTTTTTCATCATAAATATACAATGGAATTACAACGCGATGTTGAGCACAAGCTTCGATAAACGCGGGATTATCGCTCAATCTTAAATCTTGTCGAAACCAGACTAGGGCAATAGTCATATTAATCTCACGAGAGTGGATGGGATAAGAGTAGGTCATTCTGAGCGAAGTGAATGTACTTCTCAGAATGACCTAATTTTTTCAAGTTAGGGTAAGTAATAATAAGGATTAGGTAATTTAAATCCTTTTTCCGCATAGCCACCTTTTAAATCACTGTACTGATCCCCAATCGTCGCAATAATGGTATAGCCTTTTTGGGTAATCAATTCACGGGTATGTGATTTAAAGGGAATAATGGATTTCTGATCATAATCAGTAGGACGCAAATAAAGTCCAGCCCATTTATGATAACCTGCACGATGCAAATTTTTTGCAGTTGCGTTTGCTTCTGGCCCTCGTCTTCCTGTTACAAAGAATACCTTTACTCCATTGTTTATGGCATCCTTATATAAACGGAGTGTCGGTTTAATTACGGGGGAGTTAGCGGCCATGACATCTTGATGAAACTCTGCCTTTGTCCCAGTAAAATCACGTTTAATCATATATTTATAATTAGATAAACTGGTTTCGTCGATATCTAGAACAATGGCTAGATTTTTTGGGGCTTTTCTTTTTTTATTAATACGCGCTTGCTGATTAATATAATACTGTGCTTTTTCAATTACTTGCGCTAAGTCTTTCTCATAACGTCCCGAATCATGGTACTTTTTGAGTTCATTTTTTATACAGGTTAAGTTTGGTGGCTCTGCATAAATTGGTGCTGCAACAGTAAGCGCGGTACAAAAGGCTAAGGCCGCGAGTGATAACTTATGTAGGAGAGACTTCATTTAAATACCTATGTTTTATCGATGGCGGCATTATACTCAAGATACTTAATAATTTGGTAGTGCAATCCCTTGTAAAATGCAGCGTTTTTACCTTTCCTCAGTTATAATGCGCCTTTAGTTTGTTTAAATTGCCAAGGCCATGCATTTAAAGCAATTGAAATTAGCGGGTTTTAAATCCTTTGTTGACCCTACTGTTGTGTATTTTCCAAGCCAGCTGGTTGCCGTAGTTGGTCCTAATGGTTGTGGAAAATCCAATATTATTGATGCCGTACGTTGGGTTATGGGGGAGAGTTCTGCCCGTAATTTACGTGGCGAGTCCATGACGGACGTTATTTTCAATGGGTCTTCCAATCGTAAGCCGGTGGGGCAGGCCTCTGTAGAATTAATCTTTGATAATAGCCTTGGGCGCTTAACCGGACCATTCGCCAGTTACGGTGAAATTGCCGTAAAACGTGTAGTGACCCGGGATGGTGACTCTTCTTATTACCTAAATGGAAGTCGTTGTCGTCGTAAAGACATTACTGATATTTTTCTAGGCACTGGAGCCGGGGCGCGTGGTTATTCTATTATTGGCCAGGGCACTATTTCACAACTTATTGAAGCGAGACCTGAAGATTTACGTGTTTTTCTTGAAGAGGCGGCGGGAGTATCTAAATACAAAGAGCGCCGTAAAGAAACCTTACAGCGTATTGCCCATACCCGAGAAAATCTTACTCGTGTTGCTGATATTCGTGATGAATTAGACAAACAATTGCAACGCCTGGAACGGCAGGCAAAAGCGGCTGAACGCTATCTTATTCTTAAAGATGAAGAACAATTATGTCGTGCGGAAATTTTAGCTTTAAAATGGCGCGATTTTGTGGCACAGCAGCAGGTGAAGCAGCGTGAATTACAAGATTTAGCAGTTAGTCATGCAGAACAGCAAAGTCTTTTGACTAAGGCAAATACGGAGCGTGTGGTCTTTAATGAGAAACTTCATGATGCGGATGAGCAAACCCAACAAATACAGGCCACTTTTTATCAGTTAGGCACGGAAATTGCGCGTTTAGAAGAAACAATTCAACAACAGGCTCGTGAAAAAAAGCGTTTGGAACAAGATCAGCAGCAAATGCAAGATGATTGGCAGGTTGCTGAAGAACAATTAAAACAAGATCAAGAAGACTTACTCCAGTGCCAACAAAAAGCGGAAAGTCTTGATTTACAATTAGCTAAATTACGCGCTCAGTTTAAGGAGCAAGAAGGGTGGTCGCAGGAAACTCAAAAACAACAAGCACAATGGGATATGCGTTGGCAAGAAGTTCAGGCACAAGCGAATAACTTGAAAAGAGAGTTTCAAGTGGCGCAAGTCAGCGCTCAGCATTTGGAGCAAAAACAACAACAAACCTTAGTGCGTTTGGAAAAACTTCAATTAGAACAAGAATCGATATCCATTACTGACTTACAGCAAACCCGCAATGGCTTAGAAAAACAGCGGGAAAAATTAATAGAAAATCAGCAATTTGATGAGGCACAATTAAAGCAATGCCAAGAGTATTCAAGCCAATTAAGGGCCAAGGCGCAAGAGACAGAACAGCAATTGCATCAACTACAAGATGAGTTTCATCGTGCCAACAGTGAGCATGCTGCTTTGCAGGCTGCCCAGCGTGCTGCTAGACAAGGAATACAAACAAATAAAAAGGGTGTGAGTGCTTGGAGTGATAGACCGCGCTTAATGGATGTGCTACAGGTTGAACCCAAATGGCAAGTTGCTTGTGAACGCGTTTTGAATGATGCCTTGCATGCTTATGTCTTGGAAACCTTTGAAGAACTGTGGCCGCAACGAGAAATTTGTGAGCGCCAAGGGGAAAATATTGTTACGCTCCGTGCAGTAACAGAGCAAACAATAACTCGCCCACGTCTCATCGATAAGATACAAGGAACCGTACCGGCACATGTGCATCCTTTAGAACATATTTTTACTGCAGAGCATTTTGATGAAGCCTTAAGCTGGTTACCGGAATTGACCGAGTATCAATCGATCATTACGCCGGATGGTTTTTGGTTAGGTAAAGGTTGGGTTAAATTTGTCCCCGCCAATGAGCAGGATGAGTTGGGCTTACTTGCACGCCAACAGAGGATAGCTGATTTAACTGAGGTTGTTGTTTCGCTGGAGCTAAAAATTACAGCCCTAAGAGAACAACGCGATCAATATCATCAAGAAGTGCAAAAGAGCATTCAAGATATTGAGTTGCAGCAGCTAAATGTGAATTCTTGTAATGAGGCCTTAAGAACAAACACTGCGGCGCTAAGTACCAATGAGCAAGCTCTACTTCATGCGGAAAAGCTTGCTGCAACCTTGACGGATGAATGTGACGAATTGCAGATGGTGTTGGAAGAGACGGTTGCTGAGCTCATGACAATTAAAGAGCGCTTGCAGGAATTAGAAGGACAGTGTCAGGAATCCGAATTGCAGCAAGAACAATGCCTGCATGAAAAGCAAGAATGGCTCAATACTTTGGCCTCGCAAAATAGACAGGTGGAGGAGGCGCGTAGGGCCTTACACCACGCAGAGATAGAATACGATCGGGAAAAAAATAAAATACAGCAATTGGGCGATCGTATTTTTCGTGAGCAAGAACGTTTGGATATTCTACGAGAGCGTTTGGAAAGTTTGGCTTTGCTCTGTTTACAATCAGAAAATCCTGGCTCTGAGCTCAAAGAACAATTAGAACATCTGTTACTTCAACAAGCCGAAGTTGAAATACAATTAACCATGAGTCGCGAACAGCAGGCCCAATTGCGTATGGATCTTGAAGATCTTGAGAAAAATATTTTAAACTGTGATCTTGAAGTCAAGCGCGTGCAAGAGTTAATTGGACAAGCACGTATGGAAGAACAGGCTTTAGCTGTTCGGGCCAGTTCTGTGCAAGAATCTTTGGATGAATCTGGTTTACAGGCACCCGCCGTGTTAGAACATATTCCTCAAGGTATAAGCCAGGGAATGCGAGAAGATGAATTGCTTGCATTAACTGATAAAATTAAACGCTTGGGGGCGATTAACTTAGCCGCAATCGAAGAGTTCGCGAGCGAGCAACAACGTAAAGTTTATTTAGATGAGCAGCATAATGATTTATGCGAAGCCTTGGCAACACTTGAAACTGCCATTGAAAAGATGGATAAGGAAACTCGAGTACGTCTTGAAAATACTTTTGATGAAGTGAATACTTCATTTAAGGCTCTTTTCCCACGACTTTTTGGTGGGGGGCGCGCGCAACTCGAATTAACTTGTGATAATTTGTTAGAAGCTGGTATTGTAGTAATGGCACAGCCACCCGGAAAACGAAATAGTACGATTCATTTGTTATCCGGTGGAGAAAAAGCCATGACTGCGGTGGCTTTAGTATTTGCTATTTTTCAGTTAAATCCTTCACCATTTTGTATGTTGGATGAAGTGGATGCACCTTTAGATGATGTAAACGTAGGGCGTTTTTGCGCGATGGTAAAAGAGATGTCACAATACGTACAGTTCCTTTTTATTACACATAATAAAGTGACGATGGAGTTGGCAGATCATTTGATGGGGGTAACTATGCGTGAACCTGGTGTTTCTCGCTTGGTTGCTGTTGATGTAACACAAGCTTTGGCTATGGAGTAAATGATGCAGGCAAATTGGAGTTTAATTCTTAATGTCCTGTTGTTGATTGGGGTAATAGTTGCCATTGGGCGCTTAATGAAGGCTCGTAGACAGGGCATAAACACAGAACGACAGCCAAGTAGAGGACGAGCGGAGAAAAATCCTGCTTATGATGGCCCCAGTTATGGCGATGACATCATTGCTGTACGAAAGCTGAATGCTGAATCTGCGGCCGCAGAAGAGCTTAAAAAAAACAATGCTACCCAACCCCAACCTCGATTAATGCCTGAAGATGAAGAGCCTGTTTTAAGTTCGCATATGCAGGAAACACCTAGAGTTGATTTAGGGAATGCTGACGAAAGCGAGAAAGAAGCTGTTGAAGACGCTACAGGTCCAACGCTCATGATGTTTTTGCTTGCGAAGGAAAGCAGACAGTTTGCTGGTTATGAATTATTGCAAACTGTTTTAGCTGCTGGATTACGTTTCGGTGATAATGGTTTATTTCACCGCCACCAATTTACCAACGGTGATGGTCCTATTATATGCAGCTTAGCTGCAGCCACAGCCACCGGTATTTTTGACTTACAGAACATTGGAGCTTTTACAGTACGTGGTTTGTGCCTTTACATGCAGGCAACGAATAATCCTAAGATTGATGCTCAACGTTTTGCAACTATGTTGGATACAGCGAGACAATTAAGTGATGGTTTAGACGCGCATTTATTAGACGAACAGCGTCGTCCCTTGACTGAGGAGCGTATTGAACGTTATCAGCAAACACTGCACTTAAATCATGCTCATTTAGATGCTGTTTTAGCCTAAGTATATCGTAGGTCGGGCCCATGGCCCGACGTTTCTCATTACTGCATTCGCAATCTCATTGAGAATTCTTTTCGGGGTGGAACGTAACTAAAACTATCGCTTGATATAATACCCCTTGAACTCCAAGCTAAAGTGTTAGTACACTAGACTTTTGGTCTTTCCTTAATACTTATGAATTTAAATACAGTTGCTGCCTTACTTACTCAATCATGTCAGATTAATGCTGAAGTTACCGGTGTTTGTACTGATAGCCGCGAAATAAAACAGGGAAATGTGTTTGTTGCGATTCAAGGGGAGAATTTTGACGGACATGAGTTTATTAAAGAAGCTGAAGCAAAAGGTGCATTGGCTGCTATTGTTAAGCAGCCAATGGCCGGGGTGAGTATTCCTCAGTTTGTTGTGCAAGATCCACTCCTGGCTTTAGCTAAAATTGCTGCTGCCCATCGCCAAGATATTCATTGCCCAGTTATTGCTTTAACAGGCTCGAATGGTAAAACCACGACCAAGGAAATGATCGCTGCTATTTTACCAACACCTTCACATGCAACTAAAGGCAACTTAAATAATCATATCGGAGCTCCCTTAAGCGTATTACAGCTTACTAGCCAACATCGTTATGCTGTTTTTGAGTTGGGAGCGAACCACCCAGGTGAAATTGCACATACTGTGGCAATTGTACATCCTGATGTAACACTAATTAATAATATTGCACCGGCTCATGTGGAAGGTTTTGGCTCAATTGATGGAGTTGCTCATGCTAAAGGAGAGATTCATCAGGGTCTTGCAACAGCAGGTACGGCTGTAATCAATGATGATGATAGCTATGCTCATTTTTGGGATGATCTGTTAACGCATAAAAAAGTATTACGTTTTTCAATCGAACATCCTGCAGATATTTATGCGCAAGATATTCGTTTAGATACTCGAGGATGTGGGCAATTTTCTTTAATTTTGCCTAATGGACGAGTGGATATCCAATTGAATGTTCCCGGGATGCACAATATACGTAATGCTTTAGCTGCTGCTGCATGTTGCTATGCGATTGGCATTCCGATTAACGATATTCAACTGGGATTAACTAATTTTGGCGGTGTGAAAGGACGCTTGACCGTACTGACTGGTAAAAATCAATCGATTGTAATTGATGACACCTATAATGCTAATTTACGTTCTGTTCTGGCTGCTTTAGAGGTTTTAGCTGAGCGTCCAGGTAAGAAGGTTTTCGTTTTTGGTGATATGGGGGAATTAGGCCCTTGGGCTACCCAACATCATCAAGAGGTAGGGCTTGCTGCTCGTCGTTTAGGGATCGATTTACTACTGAGTTGCGGTGCATTTAGCCAATTGGCTGCCGAGTCATTTGGCTCTGGTGGTAAGCACTTTGAGAACCAGGAGCTTTTGGTTGAAAATTTAATCAAAGAGTTGTCTTCTGGTACAGTTGTTTTGGTGAAAGGATCACGATCCAGCGCTATGGAAAAAATTGTGAATAAACTGCTTAATTGATACGGCCTGAGTATGATATGCTTGGCCACTTTTTTTTCCATGCCTTGAATGTCGTTGATTGTCGTGAGTGTTCATCAGGGTGGTAATTTAAGGAAAACTGTAGGCCGGATTCGGTGCACTGCAATCCGGGAGCGCGCTTAAGTCAAAGCTGTGTTCTCCCGTGTTGTGCTTTGTTAATACGGCTACGTTTCCTTGGGTTGGCGCTATTAGGTGAATGCTTACGTTTTTTTTTGCGTATGATGCAATACGATAGATCTTAAAGTGCTATTTTAATAAGAGGAACAACAATATGCTCTACTGGCTAACGCAGTTATTTCAAGGACAATATCATGCGTTACGTGTGTTTCAATATTTGACATTTAGATCCATTTTGGCTGCATTAACCGCATTGATCGTCGGTTTGGTTTGTGGGCCTTACACGATTCGCTGGTTACGAAACATGCAAATTGGTCAGATGGTGCGTGATGATGGTCCTCAGTCGCATTTATCAAAAGCAGGTACCCCCACTATGGGTGGGATCTTGATTCTGCTTGCTATTACTGTAAGTTGTTTGCTTTGGGGCGATTTGCAACAGTCCAGCTTATGGTTGGTATTGCTCGTGACCTTAGGTAACGGGATTGTTGGTTGGGTCGATGATTATCGTAAATTGGTTTTAAAAAATAGCAAAGGCTTGCCAGGGCGTTGGAAGTATTTTTGGCAGTCGGTGATCGCGCTTATTGCTGTAGTTTATTTATATATGAATGCTACGTTACCAGTACATACCCAATTAACCTTACCATTTTTTAAATCAGTGACTATTGGCCTGGGAGTCTTTTTCCCTGTTTTGGCTTATTTTGTCATTGTAGGTAGTTCAAATGCAGTGAATTTGACGGATGGCTTAGATGGTTTAGCCATTATGCCCATTGTTATGGTAGCTGGTGCTCTGGGTATTTTTGCCTATGCCTCCAGTAATGCCGTACATGCTCATTACTTAGGAATTCCCTTCGTCCCTAATGAAGGTGAGTTAACTATTTTCTGTGCGTCTATCGTTGGCGCTGGTCTTGGTTTTCTTTGGTACAATAGCTATCCAGCCCAATTATTCATGGGGGATGTCGGTTCTTTAGCCCTAGGTGCGGCTTTGGGAATTGTAGCTATAGTGGTTCGCCAAGAACTAGTATTGCTCTTGATGGGGGGGTTGTTTGTGATCGAAACGCTTTCGGTTATTTTACAAGTGGGTTACTTTAAATATACTCATGGCAAGCGTTTATTTCGTATGGCACCCCTGCATCATCATTTTGAATTAAAAGGTTGGTCTGAGCCAAAGATAATCGTACGTTTTTGGATTATCACTGTTGTATTTGTGTTATGCGGATTGGCTACTTTAAAACTTCGATAGACAAGGTGCATTCATGAAACATCCTCTATATTTAGTCGCAGGTTTAGGTAAAACAGGGCTTTCAGTAGCACGTTATTTACGCAGGAATAACAAGCCGTTTGTTGCTTTTGATACACGGCCGCAAGCTCCTAATTTAGCTGAGTTTTCTGCTGAATTTCCTGAGGCCACTGTTTATACGCAACAGCTCCCTGAAGAAGTACTGAGGCAATTAACGGACATTATCGCGAGCCCCGGGTTAGCCTTAGATACGCCCTTTTTAAATAAAGCAAGGGCTGCAGGCATTCCTATCTATGGAGATATTGAATGTTTGGCACGTGAAATTCATGCTCCTGTGATTGCGATCACCGGAACTAATGGCAAGTCCACAGTAACTACTTTAGTAGGCGAAATGGCAAAGACGGCCGGATTTAATGTCGCTGTTGCAGGCAATATTGGTACTCCTGTATTGGATATGCTGGATGATGAACATCAGTATGACTTGTGGGTTTTAGAACTATCAAGCTTTCAGTTAGATTTAACTCATTCCTTAAAACCAGTTGCAGCAACCATCCTTAATGTATCGCCAGATCACCTAGATAGACATCATACGATGGAGGCGTATATCGCCGCCAAGCAACGTGTGTATCACCATGCAGAAGTGTCGCTTTATAATCGTGAAGACGTGCACACGATGCCTGTTTTATCAACACACTCCATTTCTTTTGGTCAAGATGTACCTAGAGCAGGAAATTGGGGCTTAATTAATCAAGACGGAAAAATTTATTTAGCGAAAGGAACTACTTGCATTTTGGCTGCAGAGTCTGTATTAATCAAAGGAGTACATAATTGGCTCAATGCTTTGGCCGCATGTGCTTTAGCTGATGCAGCAGGGATTGCGCAGTCGCATATTGTACAGGTACTAACTACGTTCTCTGGTTTATCTCATCGCTGTCAGTGGGTACGTACCCTCGAAGGTGTTGAATGGATAAACGATTCTAAAGGAACAAATATTGGTGCGACAATCTCTGCAATTAATGGAATAGGAGGCTCTATGCAAGGAAGGATTGTACTTATCGCGGGGGGGCAAGGAAAAGGGGCTGATTTTAAGGAATTGGCACAACCCATCGCAGATTTTGTTCGTTCTATTGTTTTGATTGGTGAGGATGCTGATAAAATTGAAGAGGCTTTGGCTGATGTGGTTCCAATTGCACGAGCTTCCTCATTAGACAATGCGGTGGCAGTAGCCAAAACACACGCAAAGCCCGGGGATGTAGTTTTGTTATCTCCAGCTTGCGCTAGTTTGGATATGTTTCGTGATTTTAATCATCGCGGGGAACTATTTACCTCTCTTGTATGTGGGCTTTAGGGCATGAAACCAAGACACGTTAATCAAAGAGGTAAACCTGTAAGTAAACCCATTTCTCTTTATGACAAGTGGCTGATTAGCGTTGTCATTGGTTTATTAATTATTGGCTTGATGATGGTTGCCTCAAGTTCAGTCATGATTTCTACTAAATATTTTCATCAACCCTTTCATTTCTTAATTCGGCAGGCTTGCTATTTATTTGCAGGTCTAATGATTGCCCTGGTTGTGGTGCGTACGGACAGTAGCTTTTGGGAACGTATTAGTGGGCCTATGCTCATGGTATGTTTATTCATGCTACTTATCGTATTAATTCCCGGAATTGGAAAAATGGTGAATGGCAGTCGACGTTGGTTGTCGGTTGGACCAATCGGGGTGCAAGTTTCTGAAATTGCCAAACTTACTATGATTTTTTACCTGGCGGGTTATCTGGTTCGCCAGCAAAAGGCAGTAAGCGAGAGTATTTTAGGCTTTATCAAGCCCATGGTGGTTTTGGGTGTGGTTTCCGTATTATTGTTACGCGAGCCGGATTTTGGTGCAACCGTAGTGATTTCTGGTACGGTTATGGCCATGTTATTTCTAGCTGGGGTTAAATTACGCTATTATATAGGGCTATTGCTCATAGTTATGGGGGCTCTAGCTTTCTTAGCCGTTTCTTCCCCTTACCGACTTGCTCGTTTAACTGCATTTTTAGATCCTTGGGCTGATCAGTATAATAGTGGCTATCAGTTGACGCAGTCATTGATTGCTTTTGGGCGTGGTGGCTGGTTTGGAGCAGGACTAGGGGAGAGTATTCAAAAGTTATTGTATCTTCCTGAAGCGCACACCGATTTTTTATTCGCAGTGTTAGCAGAAGAGTTAGGTTTGGTCGGCATTTTGATGGTTATTGCTTTGTATAGTATTTTGGTAATTCGTGGGTTGACGATTGCGTATAATGCGTTTATTCAGGAACGGTTTTTTGCATCATATACAGCTTATGGTTTGACCTTTTGGTTAGGGCTGCAAGCAACTATTAATATGGGGGTAAACTCAGGTTTACTGCCTACAAAAGGGTTAACTTTACCACTGATGAGTTATGGTGGTGCAAGTATGGTAATTAATTGTGTGGTCATCGCATTATTATTGCGTATTGATCATGAAAATCGTTGGCAGGCTTTAGGATTAAAACCGCTGTCAGCATAAGGGGGAATTGTGAGTTATTCAGGACCATTTATATCTCCAAGGATGGGGCGTGTTGAACAAATTCATTTTGTTGGAATTGGTGGTGTTGGTATGTGTGGTATTGCTGAAGTATTACATAATCAGGGATATCGCATCACAGGCTCTGATGCAGGTGAGAGCAGCACGGTACAACGGTTAAAATCTTTAGGTATTCCGGTCTATCTGGGCCATAAAGCAGAGCATATTCAAGGTGCGGATGTTGTGGTCCGCTCCTCAGCGGTAGGTTTGAATAACCCTGAAGTTGCCGCCGCGCGGGAGCAGATGATCCCAGTCATACCACGTGCTGCAATGCTTGCTGAGCTAATGCGTTTTCGCCATGGCATCGCGGTTGCTGGAACACACGGTAAAACAACCACAACTAGTTTGGTCAGCAGCTTATTGGCGGAAGGGGGGTTAGATCCCAGTTTTGTTATTGGTGGTAAATTAAATAGCGCCGGTGTGAATGCCAAGCTTGGCCAGTCCCCTTATTTCGTCGTTGAAGCGGATGAAAGCGATGCCTCGTTTTTATTCCTCAAGCCTATGATGGCAATTGTCACCAATATCGATGCTGATCACATGAGCACCTATGATGATAATTTTGATAAGTTGAGAACTACCTTCCTCGAGTTTTTGCATCATTTACCATTCTATGGGCTTGCCGTAGTCTGTGTTGATGATCCCGAGGTACGAGGTATAGTGCCCCAAATTGAGCGCCCTACGTTAACATACGGATTTAGTGATGATGCTCATTATCGCGCTGTTGATTGGACTCAGAATGAGCTGATTAGCGAATTTACCGTAATTCGTCCGGCACCCCATTCAGTGCTCAATATTTGTTTCCAATATCCCGGACGCCATAATGTATTAAATGCCCTAGCTGCGATTGCGATTGCTACCGAATTAGGTGTTGACGATGCCGCTATTATGAGCGCCCTTGCCAAGTTCCAAGGAGTTGGTCGTCGCTTTCAAATGTTAGGCGAAAAACATTTTGAGCGTGGTTCAGCATTGGTCGTTGATGACTATGGTCATCATCCCCAAGAAATTTTATCAACCATCGACGCATTTCGTCGTGTGTGGCCGAATAAGCGTTTAGTGCATGTGTTCCAACCTCATCGTTATTCAAGAACGCAATCTTTGCATGATGAATTTGTAGATGTACTGAAACTGTCGGACAAATTATTTTTATTTGATATTTATTCTGCTGGTGAAGCAGCTATTCCCGGAATTAGCAGTGAAAGCTTAGCGCAAAAGATCGAAAGTTATGACAAAGATGTTACTTTAGTGAATGAGTGCTCACTTAAAGCCATGTTGGACGAATTTATCCAAGATGGTGATGTTATTTTAATGCAGGGAGCTGGGAATATTGGTCAAATTGCAGTGAACCTGATGAAAGAAGAACTGTGAGAGTCGGTCGATGATGAGTATCACTGAAAAAGATTATGAGCTAGCTGCGGAATGTCAAGGCACTTTGCTTTATAATGAATCTTTGGCAGAATACAGCCCCTGGCGCGTAGGCGGGCCTGCCTACAAGCTATATAAACCGGCAAATGGGGCTGATATTGGAGTATTAATTCATTTGGTGCAAACTAAAGTTCGTGAGCAAACAACAATTGAGTTGATGCGCGAAGTTCATATTATTGGAGACGCTTAATGTCCAAGCCAATCAACCTGGCATTGCTTTACGGTGGAAAATCCGGAGAGCATGAAGTTTCATTAGTTTCGGCTGCATCTGTTTTAACTCATTTGGATGCAGAAAAATATCATATTATTCCTATTGCCATGGATAAAGAGGGATTTTTTCATGTGCACCAATATGAAGATCTATTAGCCTATAAAGATAAGCTTCCAGTGGTTACAGAGCGTTCTAAGCCTTTAGCAAGCTTACTGATTGATGGACGTTTTGCTGTTGATGCAGAAGTTGTGTTTCCTGTAGTTCACGGACCACTTTATGAAGATGGTTGTTTACAAGGTATTTTGGAACTAGCTGGTATAGCGTATGTTGGATGTGATGTCTTACCTTCCGCTATTGGTATGGACAAAGACATGACGCGCCGTGTGGCTTGCATTGAGGGTTTACAATCAGCACGCTACAAACTTTTATCATGGCATGCACCTGCTGCAGAACGACAACGATTCTGTCACGAGGTTTCCGCTGAATTTGGTTGGCCATTGTTTGTGAAGCCATGCTCTATGGGGTCAAGTGTGGGCATTCATAAAGCTCAAAATATGAGTGAATTGTTGGCTGCAGTCGATGATGCGTTACGCTATGATGAGGAAATTTTAGTAGAGTCATTTATCGAAGGCCGTGAGATAGAGCTGTCTGTACTCGAAAGTTTAGATCCTTCAGCTGCTCCAAGAGTAAGTATGGCTGGTGAAATTTGTGTTCATCATCCCGATGGTTTTTATTCTTATTCGGCAAAATATCTTGAGAGTAGTCAAACTGATTTAATTATTCCTGCTCCTTTAAGCCCGGCTTTAGCTGAGCGATTAAAGCAAGCTTCTGCAGATGTCTTTACCCGTTTAAAATGCAAAGGGATGGCGCGAGTAGATTTCTTTGTGAATGATAAGACAGAAACTATTTATTTTAATGAAATTAATACTCTGCCTGGTTTTACCTCCATAAGCATGTATCCAAAGTTATGGCAGGCTAGTGGTTTAGCTTATCCCGATTTGCTTGATGAACTAATTCGTATTGCTCAGGTTCATCAAAATTGTCGTAAACATTTAGTAACTAATTATCTGTGAGTGCAATGAGTACGAATAGGACCAATGAGTCTGGGAGTTTACGCTATATTTGCCTGCTTTGGGGGTTAATCCTCTGCGCGGTGATATTAGCGGGGCGCCTGGGTTATTGGTACCTATCTGATGCAGAGTATTTTCCGATAACCACGATTAAAGTGGCTGCAAGTTATGAACATGTGACTCATAAAGAGTTAGAAGATGTTTTAGCAAAATATGTCGGTGATAGTTTCTTTGCCTTACCTGCAAGGGCATTGCAAAGCGAACTGAATGAAATGACCTGGGTAGATACGGCGACCGTAGAGCGCGTTTGGCCAGATACGTTAAAAATCAGGCTAATCGAAAAGAAACCAGTAGCGATTTGGGGGAATTCGTTAATGACCGGAGATGGTCGGTTATTTAATGAAGGCTCAGATATTGGTGATTTAAGTCTACCAAAGTTAAAAGGACCATCATCTCAGCAACTAGACGTCTTACAAGTTTACGAAAAATTGAGTAAGATATTATCAATGTACGGATTGAATGCTACTGGACTGCATTTAAGAGATAACCAATCCTGGGTATTATTAATAGGAAATAACATAAAAATATACTTAGGAAAGAACGAGTTAGAAGCACGATTGCTGCGATTTTGTAAGGCCTATCCAGCTGTATTTGCTCAAAAAATCGAGCAGCTCGCAAGTGTAGACTTACGCTATCCGCGTGGTATGGCAGTGCAGTGGAAACAACAAACGGAACGATAATGGCTAAGAAAATAGAAAAAAATATTATCACTGGCTTGGATATAGGCACCTCAAAAATCAATGCCTTGATAGGTGAAGTATCCTCCGATGGAACAATCGAAGTAATTGGGATTGGCCGTCATCCTTCTCGTGGTTTAAAACGCGGTGTAGTCGTTGACATAGAGGCTACAGTTAATTCGATTCAGCGCGCAGTACAAGAAGCTGAGTTGATGGCTAACTGTGAAGTCAGAACAGTTTATGCGGGGATTGCTGGCAGTCACATACGCAGTTTAAATTCACATGGTATTGTAGCTATTCGTGAAAAAGAAGTATCGCAAGCCGATGTGGAGCGAGTGATTGAAGCGGCAAAGGCAGTTGCTATTCCTGCAGATCAAAAAATTCTGCATATCCTACCTCAAGAATTCATTATCGATTACCAAGGCAGCATTCGTGAGCCCGTAGGCATGGCGGGCGTTCGACTTGAATCACGAGTCCATTTGGTGACTGGTTCTGTGAGTGCGGCACAAAACATTGTGAAATGTGTTCGTCGCTGTGGTTTGGATGTGAGTGATATTATTCTCGAGCAGTTGGCTTCAAGTCATGCGGTACTTACTGATGATGAGAAAGACTTAGGCGTTTGCTTGATTGATATCGGCGCGGGAACTACAGATATTGCGGTATTTTCTGAAGGTGCGATTCAGCATACGGCAGTAATTCCGATTGCTGGTGATCAAGTAACTAATGACATTGCAATGGCTTTACGTACACCTACTAAAGCAGCGGAAGCAATCAAATTAACTCATGCTTGTGCCTTACCTGAATTAGCAAATCCAACGCAAATGTTGGAAGTTGCCAGTGTTAATGAGCGACCAGGAAGAAAAATTTCAGCAAAAGCTTTAGCTGATGTTGTTTCAGCACGCTATGAAGAAATATTCACTTTAGTACGTAATGAGTTGCGCCGCAGTGGTTTTGAAGATCGCATGGCTGCCGGAATTGTTATTACCGGTGGTGCGGCGAATGTTCATGGTGCGATTGAGCTGGCTGAGCTTTGTTTCGAAATGCCAGTTCGAAAAGGTTATGCACATCATGTATCAGGCTTGGCTGAAGTTACTGAAAATCCTGCCTTTGCTACGGGTGTAGGTTTGCTGTTGCACGGATACCAGCAACAATATGATGCACGCTACAATGTTCCAGCAATGAGTGAAAATTCTAAGGGCTTGTGGTTGCGTATGAAAGAATGGTTTCAAGGAAATTTTTAAGATACATGTAACTGGAAACGCTTTACCGATTGAGGGAGCGGAAGAGGAAATTTTTACTGGTTACTATTACAGAATAAACGTATGGGGAGCACGGTTATGTTTGAATTAATGGAAGGCCAACTGCAAGGTAGTAATGCAGTCATTAAGGTAGTTGGTGTCGGCGGCGGTGGTGGTAATGCTGTAGAGCACATGGTTGCTGAAAATATTGATGGCGTTGAGTTTATCTGTGCTAATACAGATGCTCAGGCGTTAAGAGCATCTAATGCAAAAGTTCACATCCAGTTAGGTGATGAATTAACTAAAGGCTTAGGTGCTGGTGCGAATCCACAAATTGGCCGCGAAGCAGCTGAAGAAGATCGCGAATTAATTCGTGAAATACTCGCAGGCGCGGATATGGTATTTATTACTGCTGGAATGGGTGGTGGTACTGGAACTGGTGCAGCTCCTGTATTTGCAGAAATTGCCAAAGAATTAGGAATTTTAACGGTTGCGATTGTAACTAAACCCTTTTCATTCGAAGGCAAGCAACGTGCTTTGGCTGCAGAAGAAGGAATTCGTCGTCTTGCAGAACATGTTGATTCATTAATTACCATACCTAACAATAAGTTACTGAGCGTTTTGGGTAAAAATATTAGTTTATTAAATGCATTTAAAGCTGCCAATAATGTATTACTCGGTGCTGTAAAAGGGATTTCAGATCTTATTACGCGCCCAGGTTTAATTAACGTAGACTTCGCGGACGTACGTACAGTAATGTCTGAAATGGGTATGGCGATGATGGGAACCGGTAGCGCAGTAGGTGAACAACGTGCTCGTCAAGCTGCTGAGGCTGCGATTGCTTCTCCATTATTAGAAGACGTGAATTTCTCAGGTGCTCGTGGAATCCTGGTGAATATTACTGCAGGCCTTGATATGTCAATCGGTGAGTTTGAAGAGGTTGGCGATGTTGTTAAAGAATTTATTTCCGATGATGCAACAGTAGTGGTTGGAACAGTAATTGATCCAGACATGACAGATGAAATGCGAGTTACTGTAATTGTTACTGGTTTGGGTGATGCAAGACAACGTCATCAACAAGCTCAGCCACAACAAGCGTATCGTGCACGATTGGTTGAGTCAATGAGAAGTGATGGTTCATTTGACTATCAAGAGTTAGATCGCCCAGCAGTAGTGCGTAAGCAGGGCGGTTCAACTGCAGCTGCTTCCGCGATGAAAGCAAATGGTGATCATGTACCTGATGTTGATTATCTAGATATCCCTGCTTTTTTACGTCGTCAAGAAGAAGCGTAGTTAGGCATTACCGTAGTAGAGAAATACTTACCCGGGGTTTGTGACTCAAATTGCCCGGGTTTTGTTTTATTTTATTACATTATAAAAAAATAGACGAACTTATAATTTATTGGTAAAATCTCGAAGTTTTTTGCGCGTAAAATAATAATATTATGAGGAATAGGAACAAGGTGAGCACTGAATGATAAAACAAAGAACTCCTAAAAAGGTAATCCAGGCTACTGGCGTGGGATTGCATTCGGGTGAGAAAGTGCTTTTAACCCTGAGACCTGCTCCTGTTAATACTGGCATTGTTTTTCGACGCGTTGATCTTTCGCCTGTGGTTGAAATCCCTGCATCCTATGAACATGTAGGTGATACAATGTTATGTACTACACTGCATCATGGGCAGGTTAAGATTGCTACTGTAGAGCACTTGCTTTCTGCTTTAGCTGGTTTGGGTATTGATAATGCATACATTGATGTTAATGCTCCTGAGCTTCCAATCATGGATGGCAGTGCAGCACCTTTTGTATTTTTGATCCAATCGGCGGGTATTCGCGAGCAAAACGCGCCAAAGAAATACATTCGCATTACTAAGCCCATTCGTGTAGAAGATAATGGCAAGTATGTGCAATTTTACCCATATAATGGGTATAAAATTTCTTTTACTATTGATTTTGATCATCCGGCATTCAATGACAAGCCACAAAAAGTAAGCTTTGATTTCTCTACAACTTCTTATGTTAGAGAAGTATGCCGTGCGCGTACTTTCGGCTTTCTTTCCGATTATGAGAAGCTACGTGAGTGCGATTTAGCTAAAGGTGGAAGTCTGGATAATGCGATTGTAGTAGATGATTACCGAGTCCTGAATGACGATGGACTCCGTTTTGAATCCGAATTTGTAACTCATAAGGTTTTGGATGCCATTGGTGATCTTTATTTATTAGGTTCCAGTTTAATTGGTGCCTTTGAAGGGCATAAATCAGGGCATGAACTGAATAACAGATTATTACGTGAGTTAATGGTCAGACAAGATGCGTGGGAGTATACCACTTTTGATGCCGACGATTATCTACCTGTAATTCATAATGAATTTTGCCCTGTAGAAGCTTAAGCCCTCCTCTATTAATTAGTGTAGCCTGGTTGCTTGCAATCAGGACTCCCTGCTAATTTGTTTGTTCCTCCCAATCTTGTTTGAAATCTGCTTCTTAGGAAAAGCTGGCCGCAAAACAATCGACATACTGGTTAAAATTCAATCACTTCCTAAAATCCTACGCTTGTATATTTATGAGGCAAAGTATAAAATATGGCTTATTTATGCTTATTTTGACCATGAATCCTTGGAGGGATCTAATGCCAACTATCGCAATGAGTGCTTATGTAGCAGCGCAAGCACAAAAAGCCGAATTACCTGAAAATATAACGCTTGTCTTAACTACATGGGACGATTACCGTGATTTTTTAAGCATAAAAATTGGAAAAAAGGTAATAGCGCTGGATTTTAGTAACATAAAACTATCTGAGGATGATGTAGGTGATTTAGTAAGGGCCCTTAACGAGCAATCCTCTATATTCAAACTAACTCTAAGCAATTGCCAGCTTACCGATCTCCATGAGGAACGACTCGGTCAATTAAAATACATTACGGATCTTGATTTAAATAATAATCTGTTACAACAGCCAGGTCTAAAAGCACAAAAATTAAAATCGTTGTGTTTAAATAATAATCCTCATCTCGATGCTGCGGTAGTGCTGCTAAATTTGAGTAGAAGTGTTAGTAATTTAGAAAAACTTGATCTGGTTAATTGTAATGTCACGGATTCCGATCTGATTTCGCTGGTGTCTCTGTCATTTAGAATGTTAACATTCCTTGATTTGTCTAATAACTTTCTTAGTGATGAAGGGCAAGAGTTTCTATTACAAAGAAAAAATCATAATCCTTTGTTACAAGAAATCAATTTGCTAGGAAATATGGGTATTGTTACCTTACAAATATTTCCATTTGCATCTGGAGAGAATCATCATTTCAACACAGAAAGTTTCCTGCCTCGATTAGAACAGCAAATAAAATACACTCGAGAGAAATTAGAGAAATTAAGTCCTCAGCCTGAACCAGAAGCATCCTCTTCTCAAGCCTCATCACCGAAAATGGTTCCTATAAATTTATTTAAAAACGTGACGAAAAATGCCCCAGAACAATTAAAAGTATTAGAAAAGTTAATGGACATGCAGAGTATTGTGGTAAAAAAATTGATACTAAGTCGTGGATCACTATCTCTTGATAAAATCGACCGCCTGCAAAAGCAAATAGAAACATACCACCAACAATTTATGGATGCTAAAAAAGCCAAGGCTGTACAACGTCAAAATAGCCCACGCTCAGCCTCACCGGATGTTAGCAAAGGCAGAACACGTTCACCCAGTTCTCCGCGAAGTGGTTCTATACGTAATTTGGCAAAATTTTTTGATCAACAGCAAGCTTCTGTAGGTGTATTAGAAAGCGAGATAGTAACGAAGCTTATTACTGCCAACCAAATAGACTTTGTTACAAAACTGATTGCTGCTCAAGAAGGCTTAATTAATTATTTGAAGTCACCGGATAATGACGACCCGATTGAGCAAGAACGTACATTCAGATCAAGTTAACCAATTTAATGTTATGAATTTTGCTTGATACTAAAGTATAGAGATAGTAAGTTAATTATTTTCAATGAAATAATTAACTTACAGTTATTATAGTTGGATGCAGTTGTAGCCGAATTTGTACTAGATTCGGGTTAGCCTCGTGAGCAAGTCGCTTATTTTTCAACGTGCCGCAGTACGTCAAATAGGTAAAAATAAGCTTTTTTCTCAGCGCTTCGTCTCCACTGGACTATAATTTTAAGTTGACGCAAAAGGAGCCGTAGAATGACATTCAAAATTAAAGTATTAACACTGGCCGTGTTATGTACCTCATCTGCTTTTTCCGCAAATATCGATACCGCAAAAACACAAACAGGTGATGCGCTACATATGGATTGGTTAGATACTAGTGTCTCACCGGCTGAAGATTTTTATTCCTATGCAAATAAGAACTGGCAAAAAAGTAATCCTATTCCTCCTGAATATCCGAGTTGGGGCAGTTTTAATGTAGTACATGATAAAGTACAGGATGTAGTGCATCAAATGCTGATTAAAGCCGCGGAGAATACTAAGGCAAAACCAGGTAGTATTGAGCAAAAGGTAGGGGATTTTTATTTCAGCGGCATGGATGAGGCGAATATTGACAAGTTAGGTATAACGCCTTTACAACCCGAATTTGATCGCATTCAAAATATCAAAAATTTAGCGGATCTACAAAATGAAATCGCTCATTTGCATCAAATCGGAGTCGATGCATTTTTTGGTTTTGGCAGTATGCAGGATTATAAAAACAGTAGCGAAATGATTGCTGCGGTTGTGCAAAGTGGCCTAGGACTCCCTGATCGGGATTATTACTTAAAAGATACACCCAAATTTAAACAGATTCGCGATGCTTACGTGGCGCATATTGCTAAAATGTTTGAGTTATTAGGTGATAACCCTGAGAAAGCTGCTGCTGAGGCGCACCGTGTCATGGAGTTAGAAACACAACTTGCTCAAGCCTCTATGTCTCAAGTTGAGCAACGTGATCCACATGCGGTTTATCATATTATGGATATGGCGCAATTAGAGAAAATGACACCTAATTTTTCTTGGCCTGCTTATTTCGCAGCCATGGGGCAAGATAATCTTAAAAGCATCAATATGGCCATGCCAAACTTTTTTGCATCACTCAATGAGCAACTCAAAAGAGTATCTCTTCAGGATTGGCAAACCTATTTACGTTGGCACTTAATTGATAATTATGCGCCTTATTTATCTAAGCCCTTTGTTGATGAAAACTTTAAGATGGCAACGGCCTTAACTGGAACCGAAAAAATACTGCCTCGCTGGAAACGCGTAGTAGGTACTGAAAATGCCGCCTTAGGATTTGCTATTGGTAAGATGTATGTGGAACGTTATTTCTCTCCAGAGGCGAAAAAACAAGCCTTAGATATTCTGAAAAATATTCGCTATGTTTTGCGCGAGGATATTAAGAATCTTGCTTGGATGACACCGGCTACTCGCCAAGCAGCATTAAAAAAATTAGATTTAATGGAAGAGCGGATAGGTTATCCTTTAAAATGGTGGGATTATTCATCATTGAAGGTGGATCGTGGCCCTTATGTACTGAATGTGCTTCGTGCCAATCAATTTTTAGTAAAACGTGATCTTAATAAAATTGGCAAGCCCATTGATCGCAGTGAATGGGGAATGACACCGCAAACAATTAATGCCTATTACGATCCATCAATGAATAACTTAAATATTCCTGCAGGAATTTTGCAACCGCCATTTTTTGATTCTAATGCACCGGCAGCAGTGAATTATGGGGCCATTGGCTTTGTTATGGGGCATGAAATGACCCATGGCTTTGATGATCAGGGAGCTCAATTTGATGGCCAGGGGAATCTAAAAAATTGGTGGACTCCTAATGATTTAGCTAAGTTCAAAGCGGCCACCCAATGTATTATTGATCAATATTCACAATATGTAGTGAATGGCGATTTGCATGTACAAGGAAAATTAGTTGTGGGTGAGGCGGCTGCTGATTTAGGTGGGATCACTTTAGCATACAGAGCATTTCATCATTCTGATGCCTACAAAAAGGCAAAAACAATAGAGGGCATGACTCCTGATCAACAATTCTTTTTGGGAACCGCTCATGTGTGGGCAATGAATATGCGACCTCAACAACTGCAAAATCAGGTGACAACTGATCCTCATCCTCCAGCAAAATACCGGGTTAATGGAAGTTTAGCGAATATCCCACAATTCCAAGAAGCGTTTAATATTCCTAATAATAGTCCTATGGTGAATGCAACCCGCTGTGTTATTTGGTAATTATATAATCTGGTTGTAAGCAACTAATGGTACTTACGTTTTTCTTGTGAAATACTAGGAATTACCGCGGTTTGGCCGCGGTAATTCGCTCTACACGCCACATAGTACTGATTTTTAAGTTAGTGCTATATATTTGCCCCAGCTTACCGATTAAAAGGACTGAAATGAAAAAAATCATGTTAATCACAATTCGTTACGTTCATTGCCAGGGCATCTATACTAACAATAACAACTAATTTACTAAGGATTGGTAGTTATGAACTTTAACCAGTTATTAATGGCTATTATAATGTTAGTGTTATTTTTCTTGGTGAACGAATATGTTCCTTTAGCTCCTATTATCAATTTGTTGTTTAATTGCGCGATGATTGCAATTATTGTTCTTTACGTGATGCAATTTATAGGAGTGATTAAATCGATTTTGCCTGCACCTAATTTATTTAAATAAGCCTTACCCTCGATATTTGTTTCATGTATGATGGATCTGGAAGACAGAAACGCTAGTATATTTAAAAAATATCTTTTTGGGCAAAATCGAATAACTTGTTCTATATAATAGGATAAGTGTGTTTTTTCGGAACAAAAAACAGAAGGAGGTATTATGATAAGGAAGCCAATACAAATATTTAGTGGAATCATGTTTACTTTGTTTTCTTTGCAAGTTTTTGCTGAAGAAAGTATCCGTATAACCGTAAAGACTAAAGAATATACTGCTGCAGGTATTGGTTATTCTGTGGATGGGCAGCGTTCAGGCGCGATTGGTAAATCATACACAGGCAAAGGTTCCAAAAATCGAACCTATGTTTTTGGGTATAGAAAAAACTCTATTGTTGGTGCGAATATTACTTGTGGTTCCCGAGTCTTAACTAAAGATACGACTGTTACCTTGGTTACTAAAGGTGAGCAGTGTCTCAGTGTGATCGAAGAATAATACAAGTTTTCCCCGTATTCGAGCGAAGAAATACGGGGAAATAAAAAACACCCATTTCCTACCTTATAAAAATTAGAGATAATTAGAATAAGAATTTCTAAAGACATTAATTATGAATAAAAATATAACTGCCATCCGTATAGCGAAAGTCGAGGATGCGGAAGCAATTTCTCAAGTACATATTTGCTCATGGCAAAAGATGTATAAAGAGTTCATTCCTGAAGAAGTTTTAAAAAACTTGTCTTTAAGTGAGCGTACTCAACAATGGTCTGAGCTAATCGATCAGAATGTCCGGGTATTAATTTGTGAACAGGAACAGCAAGTTATTGGTTTTGCAAGTATTTGTGCTTTTCGTGGAAACAGCGCACAGAGTGCGTTCGGAGAAATAAGTGCTATTTATTTGCATCCCGATTATTGGCGTATGGGCTTAGGCACCCAATTATGTTTGGCTGCAATGTCGGAATTAGTTGAATTGGGTTATAAAAAAGTTGGATTGTGGGTTTTAGAAGAAAATGGCCAAGCACGAAATTTTTACGAAGCACTAGGTTTTAAGCTCTCAGAGTCAACTAAATTTGAGGAGTTTTATGAGGGCGGCGCTTTATTAAAAGAAGTGCTTTATGTAAAAACTCTTTAATAAGCCCTATGCTGCTCACAATGACGCTAATTCGTATGAGATGAATATCGGTTTTTAATCTAAATTCCAACACCGTCATTGCAAACTCAGCGAAGCAACCCAGGGTTCTGGGCTTTGAACCCGAGGTTGTTTCGCCACTACGTCCCACAAAACGTTTGTACCACTTGCTCTCCAGGCTGTGGTAATGATTGCAATTGTTCCATATGGGCTTGTAATTGATAAGGATTCTTTAAGACCAACAACAGCGTATCCATTAAGCTACGGTCATTGTTTTTAATAAAATGATTAATGGCATTTTCCACTAAATGATTCCTAGGGATGTACGCAGGATTAACTTGATTCATTTGATTTTTTATAATCTTAATGTCTATCGCTTGCTGTCTCACATAATTGGACCAATCATTAACCCATTGTTCACTTTGAGCTTGCCCTCCTAAGGCTTGGCTCAAGCTTTTTTGCTGTTCTGGAGAATCAATCGCCTGGCTGAGCATGCGGAAGGTATTAGTAAAATCAGGCTTGTGTTTTTGTAACAAAGCAAAAAATAGCTCAATGAGCTTCACTGTTTGCTCATTAAGCTCTTGTAAACCCAGCTTAGATTGTACTTTAGCACTCCAATAATGATGGAAACGAGCAGGAAATGAGTTGAGAACATCATCTAAGAGGTGCTGCTCTTGTTCATTAAACAAAGGCTGTATCGTTAAACGAAGAGTGGTTAAATTCCAGTGAGCTATAGTTGGTTGCTGGCCAAATGCATAGCGGCCCATTGCATCAATAGAGCTATAAACCCGCCCAAAATCAAATTCATCCATAAACGCACAAGGCCCATAATCCAATGTTTCTCCAGAAATAGCCATATTATCCGTATTCATAACTCCATGGATAAAACCAACGCCCATCCATTCGGCTATGAGGCTTGCTTGACGTTCCACAATGGCTTTAAATAACCCCAGATAAGGAACATCTTGCATCAATAACTCTGGAAAAGTCCGTTTTAGTGCATAGTTTGCCAGACATTTTAAAAGATGCCTATTTTCTTGGGTGGCTGCGTATTCAAAAGACCCCACGCGTAAACTGCTGGCCGCAATACGAGTAAGCACTCCTGCCGGGACTAATCCTGTTTGTCGATAGATCTTCTCATCAGAGGCAATTGCGGCAAGGCAACGGGTAGTGGGAATATTTAAACCATGCATTGCTTCGCTAATGATATATTCTCTTAATACCGCTGAGAGTGGTGCTCGACCATCACCATTGCGAGAAAACCGGGTTCTTCCGGAGCCTTTTAATTGCATATCCCAGCGTGTTCCATCCTTTGTAACAATCTCTCCCAGCATTAGAGCTCGTCCATCTCCAAGAACTGGCACGAAATGACCAAATTGGTGACCAGAGTACGCCAGGGCAATGCTTTGCAATTGTGGAGGAGTCCAATTGCCTGCACAAATTGCTAAGGTTTCTTCTTCATTATAGGGCGCGACTTGGTGCCCAGAAAGAACGGCCGCTAATTCGTGATTGAATTGCACCAGAGAAGGGTTTGTAATAGGGGTGGGAGCAATTTTTTCATAAAAATTATCAGGCAATTGAAGATACGATGTCATGGTAATATTGGGAATCAAAACAAATCAGCCTATAAAAAAACTCTTAATACTTAATTATAGTTCCAGAGTTGTTTGAGCTAAAGGTCTAGCCTACAATTTACTATACGAAAGGAGCAGAACACGCAGCCGCGTGATTATCAAGGAGTTGAAAATGGACAAACAAGTCGTTCTTATTACTGGGGCTCTTGCAGGTATCGGCAGGGCAACGGCCTTTGCTTTTGCTCATGAGGGAGCAAATCTTATTATTTCTGGGCGTCGACAAGAAGAGGGTGACTCTTTGGCAAAAGAATTGAGGGCATTAGGTGCTGAAGCTGAGTTTGTACGTGCTGATGTTCGCAATGAGGGGGACGTTAAGGCTTTAGTAGAGCAAACCATTAAACGTTTTGGTCGTTTGGATGTTGCGGTGAATAATGCGGGGACAGAAGGAGAACAATCGTCAATAGTTGAAAGCACCGTTGAGAGTTATCACTCGGTGTTTGATACGAATGTTGTTGGTGTTCTTTTCTGTCTCAAATATGAGTTGCAAGCGATGCTCCTTCAACGCGCAGGTTCTATAATTAATATTTCTTCTGTGGCCGGTAAAAAAGGCTTTCCAGGTTCCTCTATTTACTGTGCGAGTAAACATGCTGTTGAAGGCCTTACTAAAGTGGCTGCCCTTGAAGCAGCTAGCGCTAACGTACGAGTGAATGCCGTTTCCCCTGGGCCAATCGATACTGCAATGTTTGACCGCTTTACTGCGACAGACGAAGTAAAACACGTATTTATTAATCAGGTTCCTTTAAAACGTTTAGGGCAACCTGATGAGGTCGCTAAGACAATTGTCTTTTTAGCCTCAGATAAAGCACCTTATATTACAGGTCAATTCATTGGGGTTGATGGTGGCTTAATGGCTTAAAAACATTATCTTGAGAGTTTAGGCCGCGTGCAGGTTGGTCCATGAGTCCAACCTAATTTATTGCGAAATATTCCTTAATTTAATGGCTGTATTCGCATAAATATGTCTCTAATGTAGTAATTAAGAAGAAATAAAACATTTTTTTCTTCAAAAGAATTACCAAATAGGGTAAAAGGGGCTCCGGAAAAATAAGAAGTAAGGAACCTATAATAATGAAAAAAAAATGGTTACAGTTAACCTTATCTACTCTAGCAATAGCAACGTCAACTACTTACGCTGCAAGCACTTCACTAACTGATCGCTTCACACTGAATGCGTCAATTGGCTATTTAGCCGGAAAATCACAAGAGTTTGTGTACAATGATGGCGGAGCTGAAAAAGTAAGCCAATTAAATTGGAAAATTAATGGCGCTGCTGTGATTAAGGGCGAAGGAAATTATAAATTACTGCCCTGGCTTGATTTTAATGCCCAAGGATGGATAACTTTAGCCGATGGCGATGCAGTAATGGATGATTATGATTGGTTAAACCCATTCCAAAGACATTGGAGCGACTGGTCACACAGCAAAGACACTGATTTACGCCAAGCTAATGAATTTGATTTCAACCTCAGAGCACGCTTTTTTAAACTATCATCAGTGCAATTGGCAGCCATGGTGGGGTATCAGCGAACTTTATTCAGTTTCTTAGCCAAAGGCGGATGTTATATTTATAACGACGGTATGGATGTGGGTTGCTTCCCCGAGGGAGAAAAGGGGATTGGTTATAAGCAAACCTTTAGTACCCCATATATTGGAATATTAGGTAATTATCGTATTAACGCCTATGAGCTTAATGCTCTGTTTAAATACAGTAGCTGGGTCACTGCAAAAGACGTAGATCAGCATTATATGCGTGATCTTACATTCCATGATGGCGGGCATAATTTTGAGTTTTATAATGTTACGGTTAATGCAGGTTATTATATAAGACCACAAATTAAACTCTTTACCGAAGGCAGTTTTAGTTACGTACCTAATAAGATTGCAGACACGAACATAAGGGATAATGTAACTTCTGAAGAAACTTATATTCCAGCCAGTGCGGGACTCAATAATAAAAATATGGTGCTTTCTGTAGGCATTCAATACAAAGGTATGGCGGGATAATTGTAGAAAAGCAATTGAAAGATTTCTATACATTAGGTAAACTGTTCAGTCAATTCGCTGACTTGGAGAATCTAATGACTAAAGAAGAAATGATCTGTCGTATCCTTCGTTACGTAACTCAAAAGCCAAGTGCACAAAAGACTTGCTGCGCTTAATGAGTATGGAACTTATGCACGTACTGAGCTACCGTAATCCTGCGGTAGTCAGTTATTTTTGCCATCACCATCCGGAGTTTAGTAAGCAAGAGGGAGAGCTTTTGTTTGCTGATCTTTTGGGATGGTTATGGTTAAATCAACAACGAGCAAAACAGGGTAAAAAAACGTATCTCTTTGGCCCCTTGCTCATTCTCGACCAATTATGGCATGCCTTCATTTTGCATACTAAGGACTATATGCATTTTTCTCAGCACTATTTTGGCACCTATATACATCATGATGTTGAACCGATTGGTTTTGAACATTTCATGGAAGAAGAGGAGTTGCGTGATTATTTGCAAGACTGCTTTGGCTATTTAGGTGAAGAATGGGTTGCTCGACGCTTTGCTGATGCGTTTTAAACATCCTCTGCTAAATGCAGTAATGCTTTTTGTAAGGGTTCATAACTGCAGAGCTGACTTTCGCTGATAATCACTTCTTTGGCTTTTGCTGATAATTGTTGTTTTTGCTGTTCAGCGGGTTTTTCATGCTGCACGGCAGGGACAACCACAGAGACTTTAATTGAGAGCAATTGATAGAGGCCGGCTTTACGCAAATTATCACGTAGCTCTGGAATTAAATAGCGTAATTGCGATGACCAGGCGGCATTGGCTGTGGTAATTAATAAACAACCTTTGTTAAAACTCCCCACCTGACATTCTTTGGCTAATTCATCTGGAAGAAATTGGCGTAACTTACTGGATAGTTCTTCTAGCTGCAATGAACGTTGGCAAAGGTCAACGAGTTGTTTATTCAGGCAACGATTAATAGAGCGCATGGTTTTATCTTTATTTAAACTGAGTCAACTATAGAATAGCAAATTAATGCGAAATACCATATTATATTTTTATATGGATGGTCGTTAAAAATACAGCTTTAGTATTCTTTAGTATTTAAGAGAACATTAAACGTAGCGCGTAAGCAGGGCTGTAAAGCTGAGCAGATATTGGTTGCTAGTCCCAATGCTGGGCTTTACAGCCCAGCCTACATTTTAGATGTGAGAAGCAACAGGGATATTTAAAACATAGGTGAATAATGATTGATAAAACAACAGACAGTAACGTTGTCTATTTTACCCGAATGCATTGGATTATATTTTTTTGGCCTAGTCTCGCTTTGGGCGGTGCTTTAGGTCTTGCATCTTATGTCCCTCACTTTCGTGAAGTTGGTTATGGCTTGGCATTCTTTTCTTTAGCATGGATGTTTATGACGTGGGTTACATACTATTTTTCCTCTTTGACTATAAAGACTAACCAAGTAATTTTACGTACTGGAATTGTAGTCAGACGAACGATTGATATCCCCTTAAACAAGATTGAAGCAATCGACATACGCCAATCAATCATGGGCAGTATTTTACGTTATGGTATGGTATCTATTACTGGTACGGGAGGAACACGCCGTGTCATTAACTATTTAAATAATCCCTTAACGTGTAGGCGTTATATTGAACAATTGATGGATCAGATGCATAACAATGATTAATGCAGTACGTCATCCCTCTGAGGATGACGTACTTAGAATGACCGGCTTTTCTAAATCCGAGCTAATAATTCTTCTTTAGTTTGCTGATCAACAAATGCTGCTTCAATCGCCATACGTGTAATCGCATTCATTGTCTCATCAGTGTAATTGTAAGATTCCTGGACTCGTTGATATTCCAGCCCAAGAGTTGTACTCATAAATGGAGGATCATCTGAACTGATAGAGACCTTCATGCCTGCTTCATAAAATTTAGGGAAGGGGTGACTTCTCATGTCGTTAAACAAACCTAAAAAGATATTGCTGGTTGGGCAAACTTCTAAGGTAATGCCCCGCTCTTTAACCATTGCCATTGTTTCTGGAGAGTAAATTGAATTAACCCCATGTCCAATACGTGTGATAGGTAGATTCTCCATCGCTTCAACCATACCACTTGCAGGGGCAAACTCACCCGCATGAACGGTGCATCCTAAACCGGCATCTGCAGCAATTTGATAAGCTTTGGTAAATTGTTTTGGAGGGAAGTTTGCTTCATCACCACCTAAGCCAAAGCCGGTAACACATGGGAAAATGTCTTTATGTGCTTGTCGTGCCAAACGCTCAGCGGCTTCAACACCAAAATGACGAACTGCAATGAGGATAATACGTCCTACAATGTTAAATTGTTCTTTAGCATCATCAACTGCTTGTTGAATTGCAACTAGGTGTTCTGCTGAAGGGATACCACTAGAAAGTTCGGCATGATCAGGAGAATAGGACATCTCGACATAAATGGCATTTTCTTGTGCTCGAGACCTTAAGTAGTCAAAAGTAATATCATAATAATCGCGTGGATCTTTGATTACCGCTGCAAGTGTGTCGTAAACTTTAAGAAAATCTAGAAAGTCTTTAGACAAATAGCTTTTTCCATCGTGGGCCACAAGTCCAGAGGGTAAGGTTAATTTATTTCGACTGGCTAATGTGGCGGCCAGCTCCGGAGTAATTGTGCCTTCTAAGTGGACATGCAATTCTGCTTTCTTTAAACTCATGATTGCCTTGGTATTTTCTTTTAAATGTTGCCAATGGTAACTTAGATGAAAAAGTTATAAAATAGCTGTTTTAAGAATGTGCGAATTTTGGGATTGATTATGAATAGCAATGATATAGATAAAGCTTATGTAAGCCCTTATGATAAATTTTTATTTGAATTTGATGCAACTCATAGTAAGTCAGAATCACAAATCAAAGAAATTACTAAGCACAAACGTTTAGATAATATTCGTGATAACAAAGATCATCAAGAGCAAAAAGGAGAGATTTGGGAGGGTTTCTAAGCGTTTTTCTATCCTTTCTACCTTATTTGACTTATTTCGTAATAGCTCAGGAGAATATACTTTATCTGAGCTATTGTTTTATTTTGCAATAGCCCCTCAAAGTTCAAAACAGATCTCCTGAATTGATACCTTTCTTAGAGGTTAATTATCAGCGTTAGTTCCCAATTATAGCTAAACCTCACCCTCCTTATTAGGATAGGTTGAGTCATTTCCAGAAAAAATGCACCAACCCCTTTTTTGAATTACGTACTTATTTATAAATTGCAAGAGCAGTTAAGATTAACTTAATTTTGTTGTGGTAGATTTAAAAAATAGCGTATAGAAAAAATAATAACCAAGATGCTACCAAATTACTTTTGAACGGTTGGGATTCTATTATGCAAGAAAAACGTATTCGAGAAGTTATTGGTAATGTTGAGAAATATTTAGTGCATTCTGGAATCAGTCATCATTTTAAAGAGCACGGTATTTTTAGTCATATTGATTTTGCTGAGGAAATCAAAAAACTCATAGTTCAAAGTGAGGCAGCTCAATTAAATTCTTCTGAACCTCTCATAAAGAAAAATATTAATATAGCGGAGTGCATGGAAGAGCTTGGCCAGGAAAATTATGAGTCAATAGCAGAAATGGCCTTTCTTGATTTATTTAAGTTAATAGATTTTATTGGTATTTCTCAAGGAAGAATCATTAGTAATATAAGAAAATATCAGCAATCAATTGGTACGGACGAAGAAGATCTCATAGATTCCAGGGGACAATGTGCCGGTATTGTTTTAGCTTATATTGCTAGCGAAACCAATAAAGGAGGCTCACACACTCCTTATCAATTGCAATTTTTTGAACAGTTTCTGTCACGCATTGCATATTGGGATGGTGAATCAGCTATTGATGAATCCTTACGAAGTGATTTGGACTTTTTTATAAAAAAAGTTGGCGCACTACAGGAACAGCAATTAAATCCCTTCCCTGTCCTTAATGACATGCTGAATGGCGACAGTCCTCATAGTAATCTATCTTTATCCTGGGTGCACAATCAGCACACGCTTGGCTTTATTTTTAAAGAAGTATACAAAACTCAGCCACAACTACTTTATTTAGCTGCTGACCAGCATGTCTCAATGGTTCAGCCCCTTTCTGAAAATGAAATTCTTTATTTTAATCCTAATCAGCAATTTGGCTCAATGAGATTAAAAGCCGATGATACTTTTTATGATTTATTTTGTGGTGGGCTTAGTACCGGTCATAGTAATACCTATGTAGATAGGATGCCACTTTCTTTAGAGTGTTTTAGCTCCAATAATAGCGAAATGGATTTAGAAACACTTCTCAATACGCTGATAAATATCACGATAGAACATGATCCTGAGGCTAGGTTTAAAACTATGGATTCAGAAAATGCTGTTCGAGCTGTGGTAAATAGGCAAGCATCTAATGGCAGAACGGCGTTGATGGAGGCTACTATTCGTGGAAATTTAGCTGAAGTAAGATTACTTCTTCATAAATATGGTGCGGATCCTCGACTGATTGATATAAAACATAAGGATGCATTGCGGTATGCCATTCTCCATGGACGTGAAGATATTGCTTTGGAAATTTTAAACCACAAGGCAATGACGGGAGTAAACAAAGTTTTGGACGGCATGACCTATTTACATTTGGCGCTTTTGAATAAGTGCATTAAAGTTGCAAATAAATTATTATCAACAGAAGATATTCAATTGAATACCGTATCCAAAGAGCAGGCATTCAAAGGCTTCACTCCACTTCATTTTGCTATTCTTAAAGGCCTTGATGAGGTCAGCGAACACTTAATTAATAATGAAGATGTCTTATTAAATACTGCGGAAAAAGAATGTGGAATGACCCCTTTGCATTTGGCAATTGATCGACATAATCCCAAAGTAGTTCGTTTATTACTCCAACAAAAACGAGTTAATATCGATAAATGTTCTACTCAATTTGATGAAGCTCATCCACAAGGATTTAATGCATTTGTTTATTTAGCTAAAGAGTTTAGTTATCTTGATACGGAGGAGTTAGATTATCCTGACACATGTGCTGCTCTAGCTGATATCTATGAGCAACTTCTGGAGGCTAATGTCTCACAGGATGGGTTAACTTCAGAGGATCGGTTATTTTTATTTGAACATTTAATACATCATAATGAGCGTTATGTTCCTGATTTACTAAAAAATATACGTCAGGGACTAATTAAGTTAGAAAATGAGGAGCAATGTATCAAATTGGTCGACTATTTAATTAGTCATGAGCATGTAGAATTAAATGAGAGTGATTATAATTTACTCGACTTTTATTTAACTTACTGCTCCGAAATTGATTTGGAGGCAATAGAACGGCACCAACATGCTGCACCAGAGTTAATCTCTCGCTTGTCGGAAGCAAATCAACAGCAGTTAATAGCGCTCATTTCAGAAGCATCAGCAGAGGAGTCTTACCAATCTCAATCGGTACAGCCTAACGTGGAACCACTTCAACAAGAAAGTCATCGGCCTTCTCATTTAGTGAGTCAAGGCTTTTTCAAACCATCGCCGCCAAAAACAACGCTTTATTCGAATGTAACTCTTCTTACGCTGATTGGATTAGCTAGCATAGGGACTTTCATGTTGCAGTATCCGGCTATTCTAAATGCTTTACTGGGGCAGCCCACTATAGAGGGGAGCAACCAAAACCAGCAAGGTGGGCCAGGACTTTAAATGATAAGGTATTGTTAAATTTTGACCAATTTATTACAATATGGAACATTTTAAATGTTTATAGTGGAAAATATGAAATTTTTTAATGCACAGGAATGGACGCTTTCAAGTATCGAATTAGCGTGTAATGGCAAGCCCCCTACGGATGACTTAGTCCAGATATGGCTGCGACCAGGAGTCTTAATCAATGTAATTAAGGATACAGATGATTTAAAACTATTTTTATCTTTTTTCTCTGCAGACCAGCGCGGTCAAGCGATGAGAGTGATTTCTTCCTGTGACACTCTATTGGCAAATATTTTAGTTGATATCGATTCTTTCGGTTTGATTTTAAAGTATATAAACCAAGAATTTCATGAAAGAATTCTCAATTATGTTTTTAATAACCAAGCCATTTATGAAAATATCATTGATAAAGATAACGAAGAGGAAAGGGTAAATTTAGCCAATTCTTTAGTCACGCGCTATGGTTCTCAGGGGATTTTTCAGATTTCTGGAACGCAACCTATTCAAACAAAAGATTCTATTTGAGTTAGAAGTTGATCTCTGTGAGCTTAGCGCAGCCCACAGAGATAATTGTTTTAGATTATCCTAAAAACCAATGTAATATTTTATATGACACGATGGTTAACAGCGATGCTGCCGGTAATGTCAGTATCCAAGACATGAAAATATTGCGAATCACAATCAGGTTTAATGCACCAATACCTCGCGCTAAGCCCACGCCCAATACTGCACCTACTAAGGTTTGAGTCGCTGAAACTGGAATTCCGATGCTTGTTGACACCACAACGGTTGTTGCTGCCGCTAAGGTTGCAGCAAAGGCACGGCTGGGGGTGAGGGCAGTAATCGAGCTACCTACCGTTTCGATTACTTTTCTTCCATACATCAGTAAGCCAGTTACTACCCCAAAACAGCCCAATAAAATAATCCAAGCTGGGTAATTATTGGCATCAAAAGTTTGGTGAGAATGCATCACTAAGCTATGAATAATTGTTAGTGGTCCAACAGCCAATGCAACGTCATTTGAGCCATGAGCAAAAACCATAGCACAAGCAGTAAGGGCCATGAGCACCGCAAAGTATTTTTCTACTTGGATAAAGCGTTCTCTGCGTCTGATTCTTGGATGTTCCGGAATGCGCCGAATAAAGACCATTCCAATCAAGGTAATAACAATACTGGTGGCCAGAGTTACGGCTAAATTTTGTTTAAAATTGAAATGAATACCAAAATGATGTAATCCCTTAAATACTGTAATAAATGACAAAATAGAACCAATTAAAAATAAATAAATGGGTATATATATTTTTGCTTTGGCTAAGGGGTTACTTTTAACAAAAATTGTCTGCTGGATACTTATAAATAATATATATGCAGTGATTCCTGAAATCAGCGGTGACGTAATCCAGCTGATTGCGATACGGCTTACCTGGTCCCAATGAACGGCATCTGTGCCAAGAACTACCGCACCAAAACCTACCATCGAACCAACTAACGCATTGGTAATGGATACGGGAACCCCAATATAACTGGCTAGGTTCATCCAAATAGTGCAGGCTAATAAAACTCCGAGCATTCCCTCAATTAGCACTAATGGTTGTTCAGATAATTGGCTGGTGTTTATGATCCCATCCCGCATGGTTTCTGTGACTCCAGTTCCCCCGATAAAGGCCCCGGCAAATTCAAAAATAATCGCAATGAGCATAGCCTGCCTTGCGGTTATTGCTTTTGAACCCATCGTGGTACTCATAACATTGGCCAAGTCATTGGCCCCTACACCCCAAGTCATTAAAAAACAAAGAATAATAGCAATACAAAGATAAACAATTGAATAATCCATAGGAATTTACTACCGAGCAATTAGAATTTGTAGCCGACTACCCACTGTTTGAGCGTTATCAGCCAAGTCATCGATCCACTGGACCACTTTATAGAGGAAGATTGTATCGATTGCCGATAAATCTTTTTCGATTTCAAAAATACGATGTCTGACTTCTGCAAGTCGTTCATCGCTGTCATGTTCTATTTCGTAGAGGGTCATAATCATCTCTTCAACGATTTTAACTTCAGAACCTCTAAACCCCGTTTCCAGCAACTCATCGAGTTCATTAATGGCGTTACATGCTTGTTTGGATGCATCCAAACATCGATGTAAAAAGGGCATGAATAGTGATTTCAACGCTTCAGGAATTATCATCCTTCTGCTGATGATAATATTAGCAATATCCTCTGCTTTGTTAGCTATGCTGTCTTGAGCACTAAGTAACTCAAGTAAATCAGTACGTGAGACCGGTAAGAATAAGCCGGTTGGTAAATGTAGACGTAGATCTCGTTTAATGAGGTCGGCTTCTTTTTCCAGCGACACTATTTTTTCTTTAATGCTGGTTGCGGTAGGCCAATCTTTTTTTAATACAGCTTCAAAAAATGGGTATAGCTGTTTTGCACATTGATGTACTTTACGCATGTGTTGTTCTATTGGCCTTATTGGAGAAGGACCAAACATGTTAAAAATGCTACCCATAGTGATCTCGGTAAGAAGATTTTGTTGAAGTATACCCAAACTTTTATAGGAACAAAACCATTCATTCTAGATATTGATGCTACAATTGAAAATATTAAGTGTTTTTATGCATATTTGGATATGCATTGCCGCTCAAAAAAATAAATCATGTTTACAGGGAGTTTGACCATGAAACGGGTATGGCTAATTGGCGTATTTTTTTTCGTAAATAATGTATTTGCTCAAGGATTAATTACAAAAGTTATTCAGTTGCAGTACATCCCGGCAGAAAAAGTAATTAAATTAATGGAACCCTTGATGCCTGAAGGGGAGGCGCTTAGTGGCACTGGACAAACACTCGTGGTAAAGGTGGATGCAAAAACGTTAACACAACTCAGAACGATATTGCACCAGATTGACGTGCCACCAGTCACTTTTAATGTTTCAGTTTATCAAGGCGACCCTCAATGGCTTAGCTCTCAGAATGATAATTCAGTCACTTACAGTACTCAGACCCAATCGCAAATGTTACAAAGCCAATCGGTTCGCGTAATGAATGGTGAGTCCGCTTTGGTGACTATGAATCAGGAGGTGCCAATTGTTACTTCTGTAGGTGCGGGCTTTTATGGCACAGGAGTTTCTTATGAGCAGCATCAGATTAAAAATGGAATTTTGGTTCAGCCTGTTTTGCGTGGCTCGCAAGTTGAATTATCCGTGCGCCGCTTACGCGAGCAAATGAATCCTGCAGGTGGGCAACAATTTGATAATCAAAAAATCGATACTAAATTGATGATCCCTCTCAATAAATGGGTTTCTTTAGGCAGTCCTGAGGGTGCACAACAAACCGATAATTCGTCGAGGTCTTTTTCCGCTGGTAATACTTTTGCACAGCAATCAACGTTGTATATTAAGGTTACTATTATGGGTCAAAATCCTGCTGCACCAAATAAAAAATCAAATGCAGTAGATACCTGGTGATTAGTAAATAGGCACGTTGTTTATAGTATATAATTAAAATAGACAGCTGCTCTTTTTGAGGAGGCAGTATGACAACAATAAACTCTTTGGCAAACCATTTGTTGATCGCGATGCCTTCACTACACGATCCAAATTTTGAAAAAACAGTAATTTACCTTTGTGAACATCGGGAGGAAGGGTCTGTAGGTTTAATTATTAATCGTCCGATGCAATTTTCTTTATCTTTAGTTTTTGAGCAGTTGGATATTGAGCCTATACGCGTTGAGCAAAGCCACTTGCCTTTAATGTTTGGGGGACCAGTACAGCCCGAGCGTGGTTTTGTGGTGCATAAGGAGTTGGGCGAATGGCGTTCTAGTTTGTTTTTACAAGAGGACGTGACGGTAACGACGTCCAATGATATTATTCGCGCGATTGCTGACGATAAGGGACCCAAAGATGTTTTGGTTACTTTAGGATACAGTGGTTGGGTGGATAATCAATTGGAAAAAGAAATTTTGAATAATCTATGGTTAGTTTGTCCATATCGTTCAGAACTTCTCTACGAGGTTCCTTTTGAGGATCGTTGGGAGTATGCCGGATTAACTTTGGGCATCAAAATGAATCAACTGAGTGCAAATTCTGGTCATGCCTGATGGTGTATATTTAGCTTTTGATTTTGGTTACAAACGCATTGGTATGGCTGTGGGGCAGCGATTGACCTGCAGTGCATCTCCTTTAGCCACACTGCGTGCACAGATGGGCGTTCCTGACTGGGGGGCTGTGGAAAAAGTGATTTCCCAGTGGAATCCTCAAGCATTGATTGTAGGGATTCCTACTTGTATTGATGGTAGTTCACTCTATACCACCTCTGCTGCACGACGCTTTGCGAAACAATTACGTAAACGTTTTGCTCTGCCGGTGCACTTAGTCGATGAGCGACTTTCTACAGTAGAAGCTCGAGGACAACTATTTGAACAGGGTGGGTATCGTAAAATCAAGCAAACCGAGGTGGATAGCATTGCTGCCTGTGTTATACTCGAGCAGTGGCTGCAACATCCTGAATGAGGTTTTATGAAGCATTTTCTAGAAATTAGTCAATTATCTCGTCAACAAATCGAATCTTTATTACAACGCGCTTTTTTCTTTAAACAACAAAAAAATTATCCTTCGTATCAGCAACATACTGTGGCTAATTTATTTTATGAAAATAGCACGAGGACTCGCGTCAGCTTTGAATTAGCTGCAAATCATTTATCAATGCGAGTAATTAATTTGGATCTACAAAGTTCCTCAGAAACTAAAGGTGAGGTGATTGAGGATACGATTAAAACACTTGCGGCAATGGGAATTTGTCATTTTGTGATTCGCCATCAGCAAGATGGTTTACAACAAAGTTTGGCCCAGAAGGTAGGTAATGATGTGCGTATAATTAATGCTGGGGACGGCACTCATGCTCATCCAAGCCAGGCACTACTTGATATGATGACGATTTTAGAGCAAAAACCAAAATTAGAGCAACTAAAAATTGCGATTTTGGGAAACGTCCGTCATTCGCGTGTTGCTAACTCTTTTCAATGTATGTCTAAGGCTTTAGGGGTCGGAGAGCTGGTTTTAATCGCCCCAGAGCTTTGGCAACCACAAACCTTGCATTATGGCCGAGTTACTACAAATATTCGTGAAGGATTGGCAGATGCTGATGTGGTGATGTGCCTGCGTGTGCAACGTGAGCGCTTACTAGCCGATGATCAGATGGACTTGGCTCAGTATCGTCACGACTTTGCATTAACTCAGCAAAGCTTGGTTCTGGCTAAGTCCGATGTGATGGTGATGCATCCAGGACCCATGAATCGGGGTATTGAAATTGATAGCGATGTAGCTGATGGCGCTTATTCCTTTATTCTGCGTCAGGTTCAAAATGGGGTGTTTGCGCGCATGGCCATTTTTGATGCCCTTGCTGGAAAGTAAGGCTCCTTCTAGGTTGGGCTGTTAAGCCCAACCTAGAAGGACTAATCACTCCAGCAATTGGGGGCGAATTTCCATATTTTAAAACTCCTATAAATCGCACTGATTTAAATATAATGAGATAACACTGTCAATTAAAGAAACGTCTGTTATTTAGGCTTTTGCACGCTATGCTTAAAGGACAAAGCTTGTTGCAAATGCGCTAAATTTACAGAGCTACTCCTATCCACATCCGCAATCGTTCGGGCCACTTTCAGTAAACGATGATAGCCACGAGCAGATAATTTGAGCTGGCTCATTACTCGGCTGAGGAATTCTTGTTCCTTAACACCAATGTTGGATACTTGTTCACAGGCTTTAGCACTTAAATTGGCATTAAGGCAATTTTGTCGTTCCATCTGTACTGCGCGTATTTGGATCACTTGCTCCCGAATTCGTACGCTTTGCTTTTCCGGATTGGTATTGGGTTTAATCAGCTCTTCCTGAGTTAAAGCTTGAATGTTGATTTGCATGTCGATACGGTCTAAAAGTGGGGCTGATAGTTTGCCTAAGTAGCGATTTATGCGATCTGGGCTACATAAACAGTCCGCTTGGGTATTCCCCCATTGCCCACAAGGGCAAGGATTCATGGCTGCGAGCAATTGAAAATTTGCAGGAAACTCTACTTGGGCCGCAGCTCTTGAAATGCAAATTGTTCCCGATTCTAAAGGTTGTCTTAGGGTTTCTAAGACATGGCGGTTAAATTCAGGCAACTCATCTAAAAATAATACCCCATTATGAGCTAGGGATATTTCTCCGGGTTTTGGTGGATTGCCGCCACCTACTAAAGCGACAGGGGAGGCTGTATGGTGAGGAGCGCGAAAGGGGGGCGATTGCCATTCAGTAAAATTGGGCAGCTTGCCACGAATAGAGTTAATTGCTGCACATTCTAAAGCTTCGGTTTCTGAAAGCTGAGGTAATAACGTATTAAAGCGTTTGGCCAACATGGTTTTCCCACTCCCGGGGGCTCCGCTTAATAAAATACTATGCCCACCGGCAGCAGCAATTTCCATAGCCTTTTTGGCATGAAACTGCCCTTTTATTTCGGACCAGTCTAGTTCTGATTGGGGAGTATTTTGTTCTGGACGCGGAGGTAAGGAATGCAAAGGGGTTCCTTGACATAGATAGCCACACACTTCACGTAAGTTGCTCGCAGTGCTGATATTTTGATGCCCTGTTAATGATGCCTCGATTGCATTAGCATTGGCAATAATTAAATGGTTATTACTTTTATGTGCGGCTAAGACGGCAGGAATAATCGCTGAAATACCACGAAGCTCTCCGCTTAACGCTAACTCTCCAATAAATTCATGGTGCAATAAATTTTGTTGGGGGATTTGATTCGAGGCAGCAAGGATACCTAAGGCGATGGGCAAATCAAAACCACTGCCTGTTTTGGGGAGATCCGCGGGTCCTAAATTGACGGTGATTTTTCGACAGGGAAATTCGAATTGGCTGTTGATAATGGCTGAGCGTACTCGGTCTTTACTTTCTTTGATTGCGGTTTCGGCAAGACCTACAATGGCGAAGCTAGGCATACCATTTGATAAATGGACTTCTACGGATACCGGGTGCGCCAGTATACCCACGGTACTGCGTGTTTTTGCAAATGCAAGATTCATGTGGATTAATTTCCTTGTTAATCGGGTTGGACTTTTATCGGGCTTAGTTCATTTCTACTACCTTGGTCAAAATGAATTAGGCTCTAGGTTTTTATTTTTCTTTTTTCTTTTTCTCTCGATGCCCCATCAATTCATTCACCTGTTCTTGGAGATGATCTAATTTTTCGCGTGTACGAGTTAATACTTTAGTTTGTACGTCAAATTCTTCTCGAGTGACTAGATCCATATGCGTAAACGCGGCATGTAATACTTCTTTAAATTTTTGTTGGATGTCTTTTTCAATGTTTTGTAGACTTGGAGGAAGTGCTGCGAAAAGTTTTTTCGCTAAATCGTCAAATTGTTTGGGGTCGAACATGTTCACTCCTTTATTATATTTGTAACGAGTCTAACAAAAGTATCAACCTAAAAAAAGTATACGGAATATATTATGAAAATGATTACAGCGATTATTAAACCATTTAAACTGGATGATGTGCATGAAGCATTAATGGATATCAATGTACCTGGCATTACTATTTCTGAAACACGTGGGTTTGGACGGCAAAAGGGGCATACGGAATTATATCGCGGAGCCGAATACGTCGTGGACTTTCTCCCTAAGATCAAAATTGAACTGGCTTTGCCTGATGATATGGTTGAGGCGGCGATCGAGGCAATTTGTAAATCTGCTTATACGGGGAAAATTGGTGATGGTAAGATTTTTGTTTATGACTTGCAGCAAGTTGTACGGGTGCGAACGGGGGAGATTGGGGCAGATGCGTTAAGTTAGTTATAAAAATGCTTTAATAAACGGTCGTTATTGCGAGCCTAGGCGTTCCGTGCTTCGTACTTCTAGGGTGCTCGTCTCTAGGTTCCTCGCGATGACAGGATTATTGGCTATGCCGGATTACGCCAATAAATCGCCCGTTGAGTAATCACTGCATCAAGAGGAATATCCCAGGGGTGTGGCTGAATAAAATTCACCCGCTGAAATTGATAGGCCACTCCAAACAAAGTGCAATTTGTTTTGTCTTTGAATGTTCTGTCGTAATATCCTGCACCCATTCCCAAGCGAGTACAACGAACGTCGAAGGCAACTAAAGGCATCAAAATTAAATCCAACTCTTCTGCTGGTATTGCTAAATCATGACTCACATCAGGTTCAGGAATGCCATAGCGATTCTTTTTAAAAGGCGTTACCGGAGTTGCTGGTAGAAATGAAAGAGTTAAATCTTTTTCATTGATTGCGGGGAAATAGCAAAATTTTCCCTGTAAGGGAGCTGTACTCCAAATTCCGCCTAAATCAATTTCACCATTCACAGCAAAATACAAAGCAATACGTTTTGCATGTCGGTATTGATCCAAAGAACGTATACGAGTACACACTTGATTGGAGGATGTGGAGCGATACGAAACAGATATTTTAGAGCGTATTTGTTTCATGGTATCTCTTAATGCTTTTTTTACTTGGTCCGCCATATTTATATAGATGTCTATATGTTCTTATTAAATTATCATTTTTTTATTGTCAAAGTTCAAGTGATTAAGCTAATGGAATACGGCTATGAAATTAATGCGTTTTATTATTGCTACTCAGATGCGAAATAAAAGCTGTTGCTCTTTTAGTAAGATTGAATGCTTGTAGCACAAATATTGTTTTTATCGCAATGCACCTACAAATTAAACTGTCTAAAACCCTAGGCAAAGAAAAAAAAATAAGGTATATACCCGTTTCGGTTTTACCCGATTAGGCATATTAATAAATCATTGAGAGAACGTTATGAGTGATTTGTTTGAAGAAAATGATGATGATGCTACGAGCGAAGTAGCTGAAGAGTTTGACATCGAAGAGGATTTGGATATTGATCCAGAAATTGAAAATGCGAATCCAAAAGATCTTGATGCGCGCCGACGTTTAGAGCAAATGTTGGATGAAAAGCGTTTGCGAGATGAATTAGATGATTTTGGAGACTATTAGACAGAACCCAGATTATGCATACCCACGTGTTCATGGAGGAGGAGAAGAGTAAGGTGTTTGCTGCAGATGATCGCATTCTCTTAGGGGAAGGATTGTTTGAGACCCTTAAAGTAGTACATGGCAAACCGTGCTGGGCTGATTTACACTGGCAACGGCTGAATAGTTCCGCGCAGCAGTTAGGCGTTTCTTTTACTCTTCCCTATGAACATTGGTTGCAGTGTCTAGTGCAAAAAATTCAACAAGATCAGCTAGTTAATGGGGGAATTAAAGCCATTTTAAGTGGCGGGAGCGCGCCCCGTGGTTTGACTCAACATGGGCAGCACAGCCAACTGGTGTTGCAAAGCTTTCAATTTACCGCACAAACCCATCCTTTACGTTTAGTTTCGGCCCCTTGGTTGAGGGATCCTGCAAATCCAATCTATAAGGTAAAATCAGTCAATTATTTAGAAGCGATTTTGGCGCGACGTCAAGCGCTTGCAGCAGGTGCAGATGATGCCTTGTTTTTTAATTCAGAACATCATGCAATGGAAACCACTTGTGCCAATTTATTCATTATTAAACAGCACACGTTATTTACCCCTCCATTGACGGATGGTGTTTTACCCGGTATTACTCGTTCCCGAATTCTTGCCTTCTGTAGGCAACAAAATATCCCTTGTCATGAACAATCGTTAACCCAAGCCCGGATCGGCGCGGCTGATGCAGTTTTTATTACAAATTCTTTGCAGGGGCTTCAAGTGATTCGTTCTCTGGCTGGGACTGATTTTGTACTGAATCATCCGCTGATTGAGCAGTTAACGGCGTTTTTGATTGGTTGAACGAAATGCTATTAATTTTTAGCACTCCTAGTTTACATAAACACAGAACTAGTACCGCAATGCCCGAAATAATAATGCCGCTGTTGCGATAAATAGATCCTTGCTGTAATAAAACATCCATGCCGGCATAGCCAAAATAAGTGTAAATAATTTCCGGCGGAATCAAAAAAATAAACGTAGTGAATAAATAGGTGCGAAATCTTATTCCTGTCATTCCTAAACCGTAATTGACAAGGTTAAAGGGAACAATAGGGAATAGTCGCAATACAGCAACGGATATCCATCCTTTTTGTTCTACACCCCGAACGAATTTCATCACATTGCCGTTTTTATTTTTAGACAGCCAATTTTCACTAAAGTATCGGGTAATTAGAAATGAACAGGCTGCTCCCCAAGTTGCGCCGAGTAAATTGAGTAAGGTGCCTAAAATGGGGCCAAAAAGAGCACCTCCAGCTAATGTAATGACCATGGTAGGGACAAACAGAATGGTGGCAAGACAATAGATGATGATAAAAAGCACAGGAGCAAGCCATCCTAACTGCTCAACGAACGAGATAATTTGGGGAGCGTATTTATGAAAAAAGAATGCAGTAGAACTAAATAATGTTAATGCTAAGGCAATATAAACAAATTTTGCAGGACGAATTTCGGTCAATTAATTAAGACTCCTTTCAATAGATTTTCAGTTTATCGAGGAAATCTGCCATATTACTGAATTTCGCTATAAGAACACAATCTATTACATACCTTATGGGGTGACAATCTTGCAAAATTAAGATTGATTGGGTATAACCGGGGCGAATTTTTTTATTTAGAGACAATAGATATGGAACAAGTCGCCTGGAAAGAAAGACTAAAGCAACGTGCCCAGCAGTGGATTAAAGCAATATTAACTCACTGGTTTCGAGTAAGTTTGCAAGGAGAATACCACCCTGAACCCAATTCAGTGATTATTGCTAATCGAACATCAAAAATTGATTTATTATTACTCGCTATGTTATTACCGGAACGCCTCACCGTTGCGTTACATCCACATGCTACAGGTTGGTTCTGGATGAAAATGATGACTCTTTTTACGGATGTCATCGCCGTAGACTCAACCCGAGCACAGGCAGCCAGAGCTTTAGTTAAAGCAATTCGTGCTGGAAAGCGGTGTGTTATTTTTCCTCAAGGAATTGGACTGCAAGAAGAAAGTCTCCGGGTTTTTGATGGCCCAGGCTTGATCTTAAAAAAGGCAAAAGCTACTGTGATTCCTATCCGTATTGATGGGGCGCAGCACAGTATATTTTCTATTAGTACGGACAAGCATCGAATTCAAGCACGTCCTAAAATAACCCTGCATGTATTACCGGCACCTGCTTATCTGCGCCTTAAAGACAAGTCGGTGGACAGGGCAACTGTCAGCTTGCGTTTATTTCGCTTGATTAGTGAATTAACTTTTGCGAACAGTTTTCATCCACAGTCTTTATTCCGTGCCTTAATTGATGGAGCTAATTTAGGAATTAAACGCAAGGCAACCATTGAGGATTCGAATCGCACGCCGTTGAGTTATCGCCAATTTCTGGCGCGCTGTTTTATTTTAGGGCGGCAAATTAAAAAGCAAACAACCACGGGAGAGCATGTAGGGGTTCTAATGCCTACTACCATTGCGGGGATGGTGACCTTTTTTGCATTGCATGCATATCGCCGTCTTCCTGCTATGTTAAATTTCAGCATGGGTTTTTATAATTTATTTTCTGCATGCCATTCTGCTGGGATAAAAAAAATATATACTTCAAGACAATTTGTGGCTACTGCTAAATTAGAGGCTTTAGTTGATGAGTTACAAAATGCGGGGTTAAAAATACATTTCTTAGAAGATTTTAAATCAAAAATTAATTTGGGTCATAAGCTCTCAGGTTTAGTTAAGGGAATGTTTCCCATATGGGCTTATCAGTTGATAGGTGAGCCCGTGACTCCAGAGCAGACGGGAGTAATTTTGTTTACTTCCGGGTCCGAAGGAGTTCCTAAGGGAGTGGTTTTAAGCCATTCCAATATACTCGCGAATTGTTGGCAATTAACCTCTCGTGTTGATTTTTCATCGCGTGACTTATTTTTTAATGCATTGCCCATTTTCCATTGTTTTGGGTTAACTGCGGGGGCGGTCCTTCCTTTAGTGACTGGGGTAAGTTGCTTCTTTTATCCTTCTCCTTTGCATTACAAAATTATTCCAGGCCTAGTGTATCAATCTGGAGCAACTATTATGTTTGGTACAGATACCTTTTTAACGGGTTATGCTCGGGCTGCCGAACGACATGATTTTAGTAGTATACGTTATATTTTTGCCGGTGCTGAAAAGGTAAAACCCGAAACTATGCGCTACTGGAGTGATAATTTTGGGGTGAAAGTTTATGAAGGTTATGGTGCTACAGAAGCATCCCCAGTGATTTCGATGAATTGTCCTTTGGCTCATGTTCCAGGTAGTGTTGGTATGATGTTACCGTTTATGGAGCGCCGTATTGAGCCTGTGGATGGGATTGCCGAAGGAGGGCGTTTGTTCTTACGTGGTCCGAATGTCATGCAAGGTTATTTGTCTTCGGAAAAGCCCGGGATGATTAATGGGCCCCAAGATGGTTGGCATGATACTGGGGATATTGTCACCATGGATGAAGAGGATTTTATTACGATTTCTGGACGGGCTAAACGCTTTGCAAAACTAGCGGGTGAAATGGTTTCTTTGACTGCGGTTGAGGGAATTGCCGCATCTATTTGGCCCGAGCTATTACATGCTGCGGTTTCTAGAAAATGCGCTAAAAAAGGGGAGCAGATTTTATTATTTAGTGAGGCAACTGATGCAGACAAGACAAGCTTCATTAAGAAGGTTCAAGAGTTGAGTTATTCTGAACTGCTGATCCCATACCAAATTTATCCTGCAGCGAAGATACCTGTATTGGCGTCAGGAAAAATTGATTACATTACTTTAGAAAAACAGCTAGAAGAAACTCCCTCGTTATAATCATTGTGGCTGGGTTGTATTCCACTAATGACACTTCACGAATTACCGCTCAAGTGGCGGTAATTCGATCTCTTAGCTACCCACATAGTCCAGATCCTAGCCAGGTAACATTGAGCCATTCAGGGCTTGTGAGAGTAGTCTACGACAATAACTATTTCTTTAACACATAACTTCCTGGAGCGTCCATAATGGGTAGATGTTTCAATTTCTCAAAGACAGGGGCTGGAATTAGTTTTCCTGAATGTGCTTTTAACCAGTCCATCCATTCTGGCCACCAGGAACCTCCATGCTCGGTTGCGTGCGCTAGCCACTCTTCTGGGGTCGATGGTGCATGATGATTAACCTTATAGCCATATTTGGTGGCTGTTGGTGGATTAATGATCCCGGCTATGTGTCCTGAACCACCTAAAACAAAACGTTTGGGTCCGCTCATCAATTGATAGCCAATATAGGTTGTTTTCCAAGGAGCAATATGATCTTTTTCAGTTGAGAGGAAAAATGTCGGCACATCAATAGTACGCACATCGATTGGTGTATGATTCAGATGTATTTTGTTCGGCTGCGATAGATTATTATGCAAATACATCCACCTTAAATATTGAGAATGCATGGTTGCTGGCATGTTGGTGGAGTCGGAGTTCCAGTATAAAATATCAAAGGGGACTGGATTTTGCCCACGTAAGTAATTCTTAATAAAAAACGACCACACCAAGTCATTGGCTCTTAAGGAGTTAAAGCTGGAGGCCATAAATTTTCCGGCCAAATAGCCTTTAGCCTTCATTTCATTTTCCAGTTTGGCAATTTGCTGCTCATCAATAAATACAGAAATATCACCCGGGTCGCTGAAATCAATCATAGCTGCTAAGAAAGTCGCGCTATGAATCGAATCGTCTTTATGGGCTTTATTATAAGCGAGAAGCAGCGATAAGAGGGTTCCACCAATACAGAATCCTAAGGTATTGACTTGAGGTACCTGCATTTGTTCCTTGATGACTTTAATTGCTTCCTGTGGTCCTTCGCTTAAATAATCATATAAACTTTTATGTGCAAAACTTGAGTCAGGATTAATCCAGGAAATAATAAATACGGTGATGCCTTGCTCTACAGCCCAGCGAATAAATGAGTTATGGGGGCTTAAGTCTAGGATATAGTATTTGTTAATCCAGGGAGGGATAACTAACAGCGGTATGGATTTAACCTTATCGGTTGTAGGCGTATACTGGATGAGTTCTATCATTTCATTTCTGAATACTACTTTTCCAGGAGTAACTGCCAGATTCTTGCCAATCTTGAATGCATCGACATCTGTCATTTTAATCATTAGGCGTGAGGAGCCAACTTCTACGTCAGAAAGTAGATTATGTAATCCATGCAGTAGGTTTTTGCCGTGGCTTTTTAGCGTTTCATCCATTAATTGTGGATTCGTATGCACAAAGTTTGCTGGAGAGAGCGCATCTAAATATTGTTTCGTAAAAAATTTAATGCGTTTGGCGGTATTTTTATCTGAATACTCCATTTTTTCAAATAAATTATTCATATGCTGAGTTGCTAAAAGATAGTGCTGGCTTAACAAGTTAAAAAATGGGTTATGTAGCCAATCTTCCCCACTGAAACGAGAATCAGTGATTGGCATCGATTTTCCTTCAAGCCAATGAGCAAATTGGGTCTGTGCCAGATTCATCGCATCTTCCCAATAGGTTAACTGCATCTCCCATATTTTTTCGGGGTTTTTTAACATAACCGACATCACATTTTGAAAGTGCTCTGTTAGGTCAATGTATTGATCAATCAAGGATGACACATCAAGCGGTTTTTGCTGGATGTCATTAATAATCTGTAAGCTTTTTTTGGCTACAGCATGCATTAAATCACTAAACTCTCTGTCGTGGGTCATTCCTTTACTCCTGGGACAAATAACATTAATTCTTTATTTTGGAGTGTTTATTTAGGATTATCAAGCTACTAGATAATTTTTTGCATCAATGGCGTAGATCTAGGTGTGCGCGAGTTAAGAGTAAAATAATGATACAGAGATAAACTTTCCCGTATTATTTGTCTACAATAAGTACATACTGGATTGTAAATGCAATGTAAGGAGACAATAATGAAGAAAATCTTGTTACTCTGTTTAGGAGCAGGCCTTTTTTACTCAACTTATGCAACTTGTGGCGATGTCAGTGGCAGTGGAACCTATAAAAACAATAATGGCACTGGAATGAGCACTAATCCACCTTCTAACCCTAACCCTAACCCTAACCCTAACCCTAACCCTAACCCTAACCCTAACCCTAACCCTAACCCTACTCCAAGTAGTGCTCCTGGCGACAATGATGGTTTGGGAAATGGAGGAAATACGCAAGGGATTGGTACTGATAAAGGTGGTGGTAATGGTCCAGCTCATTAACCTCGAGCCCTCAATCGGGGGAGCTGAGTCTGAATAAGGCTTCGCTGCCTGAGCTGGGAGACTATTTATAAATAAATTGTAGGTTGGGCCCAAGGCCCAACAAGGGCCTTAAGCCACCTCAGAAACTTATGTTGGGCCATAGGCCCAACCTACCCTCGGAGAAGGGGCTTCGTTTCTGTTTTTCACTTACGCGCAAAAACTAATAATGACCAGCCATCAAGGTTTTCTTGACGTACCAGCATAAATAGATGCGTATAGGCCTCGATAAGCAGAGGTGCTTGTTCTTGCAGTATTCCAGACACAACCAGCAGTCCTTCAGGTTGCAGTAATTGTTGGAAACGATCTTTGAGCATCATTAAGGGGGCTAATAGGATGTTTGCAATAATTAAATCCACCGGATTACCCAGTTCCTCAGGAAAGCTGATGAGGAGTTTATTCGTATCAAGGCCATTAGTCTGTGCATTATTTTGCGTTGCTTGTAAGGCTTGTTGATCAATATCTACTGCATAGACTTCCCTTGCTCCTAATTTTAACGAAGCTAAAGACAAAATGCCTGAGCCGCAACCATAATCAATAATCGATTTTTGCTGCAAGGCGGCTTGTTCTAGCCAAGTTAAACATAAGGAGGTTGTCGGATGAGTACCAGTTCCAAAGGCAAGACCGGGGTCGAGCATCAGATTAACTGCTTCAGGTTCTGGTGGAGTTGACCACGTAGGACAAATCCATAAACGTTGGCCGAAACGCTGCGGTTTAAAGTCATCCATCCAGGCTCGCTCCCAATCCCTATCCTCCAGGATTTCTAGCTTTAAGGCTAATTTAGGATGCATTTGCATTAATTGATCACGGGTATACTGCGCCTGAATAGCCTCAGGAAATAAGGCCTGAATGATTACCTCAGGCCATAAAGGAGTCGTTCCTGGTTCAGGCTCAAGAACTGGGTTATCGTTTTTATCGGTGAGCATGACGGACAGCGCACCAAACTCTTCCAATTCTTCACTTAATTGCTCTATTTGCTCAACAGGGCAATGTTCTATCTTTAATTGAAACCACACAATATTAACCTTTCAACATTTTTTCCAGATAATGAATATTTGTACCACCAGCAACAAATGATTGGTCGTGGAGAATACGTTGATGCAATTCAATATTCGTTTTTATGCCATCGATAATAATTTCATCCAAGGCATTGCGCATTCGAGCAATAGCTTCTGCTCGTGTAGCTCCATAACTTATGAGTTTCCCTATCATGGAATCATAATTAGGTGGCACGGTATAGCTACTGTAAATATGCGAATCAAAACGAATTCCTGGCCCACCTGGCTGATGTAGTAATTTGATCATTCCTGGAGATGGCATAAAGGTCTTAGCATCTTCGGCATTGATTCGACATTCGATTGCATGTCCGCGAAGCGTAATGTCATCCTGCGTTAGAGTCATTGGAATGTCGCTAGCAATTTTGATTTGTTCTTTAATTAAATCAATACCAGTAATCATTTCGGTGACTGGATGTTCTACTTGGATACGTGTATTCATTTCAATGAAATAAAAACAACCATCTTGATATAAGAATTCAAAAGTTCCAGCGCCACGATATTGCAATTTTTCACAGGCTTTAATTACTGCAGTGCCAATTTCTTTGCGCAATTCAGGACTGATGCCCGGAGCAGGAGCTTCTTCGACTACTTTTTGGTGACGCCGTTGCATGGAACAGTCGCGCTCACCTAAGTGAATCGCTTTTCCTTTACCATCACCAAGTACTTGAAACTCAACGTGGCGAGGGTTTTCCAGAAATTTTTCCATATAAACGGTGGCATTATTGAACGCTGCTTTAGCCTCACTTCGTGTTAAGGCAATGGCGGTTAACAAATTAGACTCGCTATGGACAACACGCATTCCCCGTCCACCACCGCCGCCAGCAGCTTTAATAATCACTGGGTAACCAATTTTACGGCCAATTTCGAGGTTATGTTGCTCATCATCGGTTAAAGGACCATCAGAGCCGGGAACACAGGGTACACCAGCCGCTTTCATTGCATGAATGGCGGATACTTTATCGCCCATCATTCGAATTGTATCCCCGCGAGGACCAATAAATTTAAATCCACTTTGTTCGACAATATCTGCAAAATCGGCATTTTCCGATAAAAATCCATAGCCAGGATGTATGGCTACGGCATCGGTGATTTCAGCAGCAGAAATAATCGCAGGAATATTAAGGTAGCTTTTTTGTGCTGGAGCAGGGCCGATACATACGGTTTCATCCGCAAGTCGAACATGCAGTAGATCTTTGTCTACATCAGAATGCACGGCGACTGTTTGAATGCCAAGCTCTTTACAGGCACGCAAAATACGAAGCGCAATTTCGCCACGGTTGGCGATAACAATTTTACTGAGCATTAGTGCACCTCTTATTCAATAACAAACAAGACTTGGTCATATTCAACCGGTTCGCCATTTGCTACCAATATTTCAACAACCTTACCTGCGCGGTCGGCTTCAATTTCGTTGAACATTTTCATTGCTTCAACAATACATAATACATCTCCAACTTTTACTGACTGGCCAACAGTCACAAAAGGAGGGCTTTCAGGTGATGGAGAAGAGTATAGAGTCCCTACCATAGGCGAGCGTACTTTATGTCCTGAACTGATCGAGGCAGCAGGTTTGTTTTCTGGTATAGCTGCTGCGGGAGCGCTTGCAACAGGAGCGCTTGCTTCAACACGAGGGGCTGGAGCAGAAATATAATGAACAGCAGGTGCTTCAACAGGAGCATTACTGTAACGACTTAGTCTTAAAGACTCCTCACCTTCTTTGATTTCAATTTCAGAAATACCGGTTTCTTCTAATAATTCGATTAGTTTTTTTATTTTACGAATATCCATTATTTGGTTCTCTCTAATTCTTCGATAATTGAGGTTAATGCAAGCGAATACCCTTGGGCACCCAACCCACTGATGGTGCCTTGGGCAATATCAGAGAAGTATGAGTGATGACGAAAAGCTTCGCGGGAATAAATATTACTAAGGTGGACTTCAATAAACGGTATGGCAACTGCACTTAGTGCATCTCGCAAGGCGACACTGGTATGGGTATAACCTGCGGGATTGAATATAATGTAATCAATTTTGTCACCAACGGCTTGTTGAATCACATTGATTAACTCTCCTTCAGAATTGCTTTGATAGCAAGATAGCGCTACCCCTGCGCGAGTTGCTTCTTGAGTTAAACGAGAATTGATCTGATCTAACGAGAGAGCGCCATAGATATGGGGTTCTCTTGTTCCCAGAAGATTTAGATTGGGCCCATGTAAGACCAGGATTTTTTTCATCATTCCGTAATTATAGAATAATTTTTGGCAAATTTTGCCCTATCTTTACGTAATTGTCTATATCTAAGAGGATCTCGGCATGTTCTCCGCACGTTAGTTTAATTTTTCCAGCATAAGGCCTAAATGAGGCGGGTTGTAAGTCTTTCTTAATTAAACACAAATGCATTTTAGTAATTTCAAAAATAATAAAACTGTGCTAGCTTGGATGAGTTTGTTGAGCTGTAGCGGTATGTATACCTAAAAAAGTATATTTGTTCGCCATGAATGTGGTGACGTTTTTTAGGATTTATAACTTTTTCGGTGTGACTCGCCCTCGAAGCTAACAAGTTATTCCATGGCTTGAATTTTCAGGACGATTATTGGTTTGGAAGGAGAGTTACGTTTATATGTAGTAGAGTTGCAATTCAAGGAGTTAATTTATGCATCATAATTACTATTTGTCCCCTTTAGCCGTTGCTTTGGCTTTAGGAATCGCTTCACCTGTGCGCGCTGCAGAGCCAATGCCTTTAAATCAGGTATCAATTGCTCAATTAAAACAAAAGTTTACGCTGGCTACTCAAGGCGCTTCTGTTGCCACTGACAGTTTAAGTTTTATAAAAGAACATACCGATCGCAACAAAATGACCCACGTGCGGATGCAGCAACATTATGCAGGATTTCCTGTGCATGGTGGCTATGCGATTCTTCATAGTGTTTATCCAGCAAAATCACTGGGACAAGCCCAAGCAAATGTAGCAATGAATGGCGTTGTTTACCGAGGTTTACAATCTGAATTAGGACAACCAGAAGCTTCTTTTGTTAAAAATGCTCCTGTTGCCTTAGAACAATTTAAAGCTCAATACGCAGCGAATGAGTTAAGCGAAGAGCAAGTCGCTCCAATGGTTTATATTGATGACAAAAATCAAGCACATTGGGCATATAAAGTCAGTGTTTTTGTAACTTATAAAGATAAAATTCCCGCCCGTCCAACAGCAATTATTGATGCTAAAACGCACAAGCCCTTTGTACAATGGAATGATGTGAAAACTGCAAAATCAGCTGCTAAAGGCTTTGGTTTTGGTGGAAACCGCAAAGTTGGCGAGTACAAGTATGATGGTGGCGAGTTCCCTTACTTAGAATTAACTCGTGATGACAGTGCTGCGGCCTGCTTCATGGAAAATACCGATGTTAAAGTTATTGATATGCTCCATAAGTACAGTTCAAAAACAAAAGCAATGAAGTTTGATTGTCCAGCCAATGATTCAGGCACCTACATGACTGGTTATAAAGCGGATGGTTATGATCGTGATAATGGCGCTGCATCCCCAACAAATGATGCTCTTTATGCAGGCTATGTAATTAAGCACATGTACCACGATTGGTATGGTGTAGAAGCATTGACTAAGTCTGATGGTTCCCCAATGCAATTAGTAATGCGCGTACATTATGGTCAAGGCTATGAAAATGCTTACTGGGATGGTCGTCAAATGACTTTTGGTGATGGCGATACCATGATGTATCCATTAGTATCTCTTGGGGTTGGCGGTCATGAAATCAGTCATGGTTTTACCGAACAGCATTCTAACCTTGAATACTATGGCCAGTCTGGTGGTATGAACGAAGCATTCTCTGACATGGCAGCTCAAGCAGCTGAGTATTATTCTGTAGGGAAAAATACTTGGAGTATTGGAAGTGAGATCATGAAAGAAGACAGTGGTTACGATGCACTACGCTATATGGATCTCCCAAGTCGTGACGGTGCTTCTATTGATTCTGCTGATGAATATTATGGTGGTTTAGATGTTCATTATTCTAGCGGAGTATATAACCGTTTATTTTATCTAATGTCTACTACACCTAATTGGAATGCTCGTTTAGCCTTCGACGTAATGGTTAAAGCCAATATGGATTACTGGACACCTTATTCGTCTTTTGATGAGGGTGCTTGTGGGGTGATTAATGCTGCATCTGATTTAGGTTATTCTATTGATGATGTGAAAGTCGCACTAAAAACAGTTGCAATTAATTACTCTCGTTGTTCTGATAAGAGCAATTAATTAATTTGCAAAAAAAGGCCTAAGAAGTGTTTTGCTTCTTAGGCCTTTTTATTAATTAATATCTTTAAAATAGCTTAGTTAGGCTGTTCGCAACCAGATTTCCCCTAAACCCTAACCAAATCAGGATAGCACCAAACACTCACTTATAAAATTCAGTTAACAACTGCCCCATTAGCTCCGGTTTCTCCATGTGGATATGATGTCCGCCTTCTAATTGGTGCACCTTCAGATTTTTCACGGCCTTAATTCGGTTTTCCATAATTTTCTCATCAAAGGTAAACCCTTTATCGCTAAGCAATAAATGAGTTTTGGTGCTGATATTTTGCAAACAGGATAGTACTTGTTCTTCTGTCATGCGTAGTGGGGTAGGGGCGATTAAGCGCCGATCATGACGCCAATAAAAGCGTCCTTCTTTTTTCATTAAACCACGCTCACAAAGAATTCGCGCAATCTCCATAGAGACATAACCTTTCTGCGAGCGAGTTAACACCGCGCTTTCAAATTGCTCATATCCTTTGGGAACTCGGTGAGTATGGCTAATAAACTGGGCGTAGTTTGTTAATTGGCTGCAGGCTGTTTTTGCTGGAGATGAAAATGGCCCTAAGGCCTCGATCAGATAAAGGGAATGTAATCGTTCTGGAGCTACGCCAGCCACTAAACTGCTCATGCAAGCCCCCATTGAATGACCTAATAAATGTACTTTTTCTAGCTTTAGGGCATTAATTATTTCGATAATAATAAAGATGCCATCAAAAAAATGATAATTACATCCCGGCGGGAGATGGGAGGAAAGCCCATGTCCCGGTAAATCCACGGCAATCAAGTAAAAATCATTTTGCAAGTATTGAGCAAGCGGGGCAAAACTGTTGGCATTATCCAACCAGCCATGTAAGGCTAGAATTGCGGGATTTTTGGGGTTCCCCCATGATTTTGCTGCAATTGAGAATCCTGGAATAGTGAGCGTAATTTCATGCATTTTATATTTATTAGGTAAGTGACAAGTCATGATTCAAGTATAAACCAAAAGCGAATGATGGGTTAATATGATGTTTTAAAGTGAAAAAATAAGGAGTTTTTGTCTAAGTAATGATGATGTTAGTATTTTTTTCATCCAATTTAATGATATGCTTAATAAGAACTTTAACTAATATTTAATAACAGAAAAAGTTTCGCGTTAGGAATGGTGAATTGATGCAACAAGCGCACAGCGTGTCCTTGATAACATATAACATCCATAAAGGCTTTGGAGTTGGAGCCATTCGTTTTTTGCTTCCCAAAATGCGTGAAGCAATTACCAGTTTGAATCCTGATTTTGTTTTTTTACAAGAAGTTCAGGGTGAACATCGGAAACGTAAAAAACGAATAGATGCCTGGCCTGATTCTACGCAATGCGAATACATCGCCGAAAATATTTGGCCTCATTATGCCTATGCTAAAAATGCAGTATACCAATCAGGGCATCATGGGAATGCAATTTTAAGTAAATATGCATTTAAGGACGTAGAGAATATTAATTTAGCAAACATGCGACGTGCTTCTCGAGGCATTTTGCATGCTCAACTAGAAGTAAATGGAGTGGTAGTTCATTTATTATGCGTGCATTTAGGGCTTTTTAAACGAGAACGAATGGAACAATCAACTGCCTTAATGCAGAGGATTAAAGAAGTAGTTCCGGCTCACGAACCGTTGCTTATGGCTGGAGATTTTAATGATTGGCGAAATGTGTTGTCTCAGCCTTTGGCTGAGGATTTAAATGTGGAAGAGGCCTTTATTTCCTTAGAAGGTCAACATGCCCGCTCTTTTCCGGCGATTCGCCCGGCGCTTTGTGTCGATCGAGTCTATTTCCGCGGTATGCGAGTACAGGAGGTCGCTTGTTTACAGGGAAAACCTTGGCGAATGCTCTCTGATCATTTACCGCTTTATGCGCGTTTTGAGTTGATAGAAGCCGTACAAGAATGAATCATAGCTTTGATGCAAGGTTGCCCCATATTATAAGGCGGATTTAAGAACATGGAAAAAATTGATACTCCTTGCTTAGTAATCGATTTGGATAAACTAGAGGCAAACATTAGTCTGATGCAGAAGTTGGCAATACAGATGGGCGTTGCCGTGCGTCCACATTGTAAGACACATAAATGTTCGCGAATAGCTAAACTGCAAATTGCAGAAGGAGCTATTGGTATTTCTGCAGCAAAGCTTTCTGAAGCAGAAGTCCTAATTGAACAGGGGATTTCCAATCTTTTAATTACTTCACCTATTGTCTCTGAATTCAAACTGAATAAGCTTGCCCTCTGTTTAAAAAGAGCACCAGAGTTGCTTTTAGTACTTGATAATCCGCAAAACGCGGAGGCTTTAAACCAACTGGGCCAGTCTCTGAATCAACCTATTCAAGTGTTAATGGATATTGATCCAGGTATTGGTCGAACAGGAGTCCATCCTGATAATGCGTTGAATTTTGCTCGTTTCTTACAAGAACAACCTTGGCTGAGAGTGAACGGGCTTCAATGTTATGCTGGAAATTTACAGCATATTGCGAACTATCAAGAACGTAAAGAACTTTCGCTAAAAACCATGGAAATGGCCTCAGAGATTTTTCGTGTGTTAAAATCGTTTTATCCTGAAATGCATATTTTAACCGGTTCGGGTACAGGGACTTTTGATATTGATCCTAAGGCGTCTGAAGTGACGGAAATTCAACCAGGTTCTTATACGGTCATGGATGTGCAGTATGAGTGTATAGGTTCTAAAGACGAGCCTAAGCATTTTAGGCAATTTCAAAATGCCATGACGCTTTTGAGTACGGTTATTAGCAGCAATAGAGTGGAACATGTTACGGTAGATGCTGGTACGAAAGCTATTTATTTTGATCCTAAGTATCAACCCCGAATTATTAGTCATCCTCATTTATCCTATGATTGGGGTGGATTTGGCGATGAGCATGGAAAAATCATTGGCAATGGAATGCTGCCAAGCAATGGGACTTTGATTGAAATGGTAGTCCCTCATTGTGATCCAACGATTAATCTTTATGAGCAATTTGTGATGGTTCGGAATAATGAGGTGGTTGATGTATGGGAAATTGATTTAAGAGGGAAGTCGCAATAAAAACGTTAGTAACGAGTAAGCTGGGCTTCACAGCCCAGTTTACCTTTATGGTCTAACACAGTTTACGCTTTAGTGTTATTCCATATCGTTTTGATAATCCCCAAGACACGCTAAGCTGTTTAAACGAGCGCGCTTTAATAATGCGTCTTGAGCACTATTGATATTTTCCTTTTTTCCACCCCATGCTGCTAAGCAATCTTCTTGCAGGGCTCTTCCGTAAGAGAAGCTGAGTAACCATGGTTGATGAATAATGTTATTAATTGCGTTTAAGTTCGCTGTAGCTTGTTGTGGCGTTTGTCCACCGGATAAGAAGTTGATGGTTGGTACGGCCGCAGGAACATTATTACGGAATACGCCAATGGTATAGTCTGCAACTTCATCAGGTTCGCTGAATTTAGCGTTTGCTTTACCACAAGTAACCATGCTGGGTTTTAAAATAATGTGTTCTAATTCAACTTGGTGAATGAATAACGCATGGAATACTTCGTGTAACACAATTTCCGAAACTTCAGCACAATGCTCAATGCTGTGCTCACCATCCATTAGGATTTCAGGTTCTACAATTGGCACAATGCCTACTGATTGGCAGGTAGCCGCGTAGCGTGCCAGGTTCTCTGCGCCAGTTTTTATTGCCGATAAGCTTGGAGTGGTATCGGAAATAGAATAAACGTTACGCCATTTGGCAAAGCGCGCCCCTAATTTTTTGAAGTACAGTAAACGTTCAGCTAAGCCATCTAAACCTTGAGTAACTTTTTCATTTTCGGTATTGGCTAAATCAACAAGTCCTTTATCTACTTTGATTCCGGGAACAATGCCTTGGTCAGCAAATAATTTTGCAATAGGGGTGCCATGATCATCAGCTTGTTCAAAGGTTTCCTCAAATAAGATTACCCCATTAATGTACTTTCCTAAATCAGGAGTCGTTGCGAGCATTAAGCGGTAATCTCTACGATTTTGCTCACTGTTTTCAATATTAATAGAGGCAAAACGTTTGCCAATGGTTCCATTGCTTTCGTCAGCGGCTAAAATACCTTTGCCTAGTTGTAACATGTCTTCCATAGTGGCTGATAATTCTTCATAGCTCATAATCAATTTGCTCCTGGTCGTTATCTAGAAATATATTTTTCACGAATAATTTGTTGCATGGCAAAGCCTTGCTCTTTTAAGTAATTAAATGACTCGTCGATCATACCTGGATTTCCACATAAATAAACTACATCCTGTTGAGGATTTAAGTTCAGTGTAGGAAAAGCATGTTGTACGTAGCCGTTATGTTCATTCTCTTGTAGTTCTTCAACAGGCTGACGGCTTAAGTAGGGCATAAATGTTGCCTTTGGGTATTTTTGGGCAAAATTACGGAATTCCTCAGCATAGAGGATTTCCTTACGTCGTTGTACTCCTTGGAGAATAACTACCTGCAATTCAGGATTTTGTTCCATACGCTTACCAAGCTCTGCAAGCATCGCTCTATAAGGGGTAATACCGGTGCTGGTTGCCACCAGAATGTAGCGACCTGGCGCTTCATCTTTCATAACTAAACGTCCAAATGGCCCATTTATGTTGATAACATCTCCTGGCTTTAAGTTGTACAGAAATTGCGTTCCTGGTCCATTTTCAAAATAACCGGCAGCAAATTCAATCATGTTGTCTTTTTTTGGTTCATTTGCAATACTATAACTACGCTTTATTATTTTTCCTTCATGTTCAAAATGAATGGTAATAAACTGACCTGGTATATAATTAAAGCAAGGGCTGAGTTCGCATTTAAAAATAAAATGCTTTACCTTAGGTGTAATCATAACGGACTGTACTAAGGTGACTGGAAAGGTATTTATTTGCATAAATGTATCAACTTTTAATATAAAGTGCTTAATATAAGGAAAAAATTATGCATTGCAAGGGTTAGAGGCATATAATTAAATCATGACTACTATCGACTTAATAGCCATTTTAGGCAACCTAAGCAAATCGTTATACCCTCTGCAGCGGTTAATTACAGCGGGGGCGTATTTATTGGGTGTATTGTTTTTCATTACAGCTATTATGAAGCTGATGAAAATAGGGGATCATCGAGCTCAATCTCAATCCCAGGAGAGAATGTTTGTGCCGATGATGTACTTGCTTTTTGGGGCACTTTTATTGTACTTACCTTCGGCACTTAATCTTGCCGCTAATACCGCCTTTGGTGTGGGTAATATTTTGACGTATACCAATTATGATCCTACAAATATTTACAGTTCCATGGGGTTATTAATTCGTACAGCTGGGGTGCTATGGTTCGTTCGTGGCTGTGTTCTTGTGGCGCAATCTAGTGAACCAGGGGCTCAAGATGGGCCGAAAGGTTTGATATTTATTATCGCGGGAATATTATCAATGAATTTTGATAATACTGTGTCGATCATGAATAATATGATGGGTTCTATTGCGAGCTGGACTATTGCTCTTAAGCAAAGCCAGGGGTATTAGCTTTATTTGGAGGCAGTTATTAGCCTCAGTGTAAATTAATTTTCCTCACCACAAATTCGCAGATTATTTGCTTTGGCGAAGTCCATAATGGATTGATAAAGTAACGGGCTGGATTCTTTAAGTTTTGGATCAAGAAGTACACACTGATATCCATCGCTATTAACACTCGGCCGCAATAATGGGGAGTAGTGGATGCGTTTGTTTTTAAAGCTTGCGAGTGATCCACTCATGCGTTCCGCCCAGTCGCTAGGACGAAAAGTCTTCCCTTGAGCGGTTATTCCTTCAATAATGATTGTTTTCTTTTGTGAATCTGCCATAATTCTATTCAATTAAAGTACACTGTGCTAAGTATAACATCAAATGATAATTTCTGTATGGAAATTTATTCGCTTTACTGCAATATATTTGTGTTTTCAAAAGCGAATTTTATCCCTATCATGTGTGATTGTTAACGAGACGTTTATGAGGATTGATCCAAAGAATGGAAAAAGATAATCGTTCAGGTATTTATTTATTACCGAATTTATTTACTACCGCTAGTTTATTTGCAGCATTTTATTCATTAGTTGCTTCGATGAAAGGGCAGTATGAGGCTGCTGTTATTGCTATATTTATTGGTATGATTGCCGATGGTTTGGATGGACGTATTGCCCGTTTAACCAATACTCAGTCTGAATTTGGTGCTCAATATGACAGCTTATCGGATATGGTAACCTTTGGGGTTGCTCCGTCTTTATTAATGTATAATTTGTCACTGAGCCATCTAGGAAAAGTAGGGTGGTTGGTTGCCTTTGTTTATACCGCAGCGGTTGCCTTACGACTGGCGCGTTTTAATACGCAGCTGGAAATTGCAGATAAGCGTTATTTTCAGGGATTGCCTTGCCCCCCTTCGGCCGCAGTAATGGCATCGTTTGCTTGGTTATGCTATCAAAATGACTGGCATAATATGTTTGTAGCTATTGTAACCGCAATTATGTCTTTAGTTGCATCGGCATTGATGGTTTCTAATTTCCGCTATTACAGCTTTAAAGAGGTCGATTTTAAAGGGAAGGTCCCCTTTTTGTATGTCTTGGTAATGATTATTTTATTTGTTGCGATTGCTGCAAATCCATCCTGGGTTATCTTCATTGGTTTTGGTCTTTATGCTTTTTCGGGCTTAATTATTACTTTATTGGCGGTACATAAGGTGAGAAAGCAAAGAAAGTATATTGAAAAATCTTAAGATATGCAGATGTTGCCTGATTAAGTAAAAACAATTGGCGGAGCAAGTCAAGAATTCGAAGTAGGGAATTCTGGGTTGCTTCCTTTTGTTCGCAAAGATGAGAGGTTTTAGGTGGGATAATGTTCTATGTTAATTGATTAAAAACTAGAAGCAATTACTCACCTTCACCAAAGAAATTATTAATCAATTGAACTAGAGCTTCATTCAGCTGCTCTTCATCTGGGCCTTCAATTTCCAAGGTAATCGTGCTTCCTTTATTTGCCGCAAGCATCATCACGCCCATGATACTTTTTCCATTAACCGTTTGGGAATCTTTTGTGACATTGATTTGGCTTTGATAGCGCGCGGCTGTTGATACAAATTTTGCTGATGCGCGAGCATGCAAGCCAAGTTTATTGATGATTGTAATCGTTGTTTTTATCATAAGCGTATCTAAGTCCTAAAAACGCAACGTGAACAGACTCTAGGGTAGAGCGAATGCGTTTTAGTTAATGTATCACGAAGAATGCTTAGGGTACAGGGAATTCTTGTACAAAAAAAGTTAAATGAGGTTTGTCATAGATATTTTTGTTATAGGGCTTTCTCGTATTTATGTTTAAGCTAAGAAAATGTCGCCTCTTCAATGGTGAGGAGGCGACGAACTTTAATGATTAATGACTACGCATTTTTTCTTTATGCTTCAGCAACTGACGATCGAGTTTATCAATCAAAGCATCTATTGCAGCATACAAGTTTTCTGATTCTGACTTAGCATATAATTCAGCGCCGGTAACAAAAATAGTTGCTTCTGCAATTTGACTTAATTTTTCAATATCAAAAATTACATTAATTTTATTGATTTGATCATAATGGTGCTCAAGTTTAGTAAATTTTCCTTCAGTATAGGTTCTGATAGCAGGAGTTACCTCCATGCTATGCCCAGTAATGTGAATTTGCATAACGAACCTCCTTCGGTTACTTTTTAGATACGAATTTTTTTCTTTCATTCGATGGGGCTATCCCCATCGCTTCACGATATTTTGCTACGGTTCTTCTTGCTACCTGAATACCTTGGTGTGCTAATAAGAGCACGATTTTGCTATCGCTTAATGGTTTCCCCCCGCTCTCTGCTGCGATTAGTTTTTTTATCATCGCGCGAATTGCGGTAGAGGAGCATTCAGCACCAGCATCGGTATTCACATGGCTGGAAAAAAAGTATTTTAGCTCAAAAACTCCTCGAGGAGTATGAATAAATTTTTGCGTAGTAACGCGTGAAATAGTTGACTCATGCATTTCAAGGGCAGAAGCAATATCATTAAGAATCAATGGTTTCATCGCTTCCTCACCAAAGTCGAGAAAACCTTGTTGATACTCCATTATGCATCGCGCTACCTTAAGTAAAGTTTCTTGGCGGCTTTGAATACTTTTTAAAAACCATCGAGCTTCTTGCAGGTTATTTTTTAAGAATAGATTGTCGGCACTATTGTCCGCACGTTGAATCAATGATGCATATTGATTATTGATGCTTAAGTTCGGTAAAACATTTTGGTTTAAAACGACTTTCCACTCATTATTTATCTTTTTAACTGTTAAATCGGGAATAATATATTCAGTAATGTCATGGTGAATTAAATGCCCTGGTTTGGGATTTAAGCCTTGAATGATGCGTAACACGTCATCAATAGCCTTTTCACTAACTTGATGGTTTTTTATTAATTGTTTGTAATTATGGTGGCCAAGCAAATCCAAGTCTTGGAGAATAATTTTTTTAGTAAGTTCTAGGTGTCTTGTTTCTGGAGATAGTTGTTCCAGTTGTACCAGTAATGTTTCTGCTAAATTCAAAGAAGCACAGCCTACCGGATCAAATAATTGTAGGCGATGGCGTACAACTTCTATTTCTTCTTGGTCAATCGGATGTTCTTCGCTGTTTAGACTAGCATGCAAATCGCTAATAGAGGTACTCAGAAATCCATCGTTATTAATCGCATCAATCAGGGCTGTCGCTATGGCTCTGTCTACATCACTCATTGGAGCCAGTGTTAATTGCCAGCGTAAATGGTCTTGTAAATTGGTAGTAGTGCAATGCAAATTATCAAAATTATAATCATTATCGTCAAATTGATGACGCTTATTGGTGATTTGATAAAGTTCTGACCATTGAAAATCCGTGGGCTCATCGTTGCTTCTGGATTGATCCTCATGAGGCAAATCTTCTTTATCCTCATTGGGCGTCGCTTCTAACATTGGATTGGATTCAACAATAAGTTGAATCTCTTGTTGTAGATCAATAGTAGACAATTGCAAGAGCCTAATTGCTTGCTGTAGCTGTGGGGTAAGCGCCAAGTGTTGGCCTATACTAAGCTGCAGTGACGGTTTCATGCAAATCCTCTTTGTTTCTTTCTACTGCCATTAACTATCAGTGTAAACGATTCGTGGGGATTATCCAGTCTTTGCAATGGTTAAATTAAGCTAACTCTATGAAATTGAGTAAAATCTAGAGCTATTCGATGAACGGGTAGACTGACGCTGAGCGCAGAGGGGCCCAACTATGAAAGGGTAGTTGTAATGTAGGTGTTATAAAATAAAAAGCCCCAATTCGGGGCTCAATAATTATTTTACTTTCTTTTCTTTAAAAAGAACGTGCTTACGAACTTTTGGATCGTACATCATCAATTCCATCTTTTCAGGATGGTTACGTGGGTTTTTAGTCGTAGTTTTATAGTATCCAGTTCCTGCTGTGGATTCCATTTTCACTTTGATGGTGACAGCTGCCATGGTTTATCCCCTTAATTATACTTTTTCGCCATTAGCTCTGATTTGATCCAGAACCTTCTTGATGCCTAACTTATCAATTATACGCATACCTTTGGTACTAACGCGTAAGGTGACAAATCGGCTCTCTTCTTCAACCCAGAAACTGTGATTTTGAATGTTGGGTAGAAAGCGTCTTTTGGTTTTGTTGTTAGCGTGCGACACTTTGTTACCAGTCATGGGTCGCTTGCCAGTTACCTGACATACTCTAGACATTGTGTTACTCCAAATTAGAAATTTTATGGTTGTCTTTGTAATATTCTGGGCAAATAGCCGGATGTGAAATACAAGAGCGGTTTTATATCAAAAAAACGCAACAGTTGCAAGATTTTTATAGAAACATATAATCGCAATTTTTATAAATTGAGTTATTAGCATGCATCGTAGAATAAAAAGTTATGTATTGCGAGCAGGACGTGTAAGCAATCGTCAGCAGCAAGGATTAGATCTTTGGATTAAGGATTATGCCTTATCGATGGCGGATTCTCCCTGGAATTTAGCAGAGGAATTTGGACGAGAAGCAGATACTATTGTGGAAATTGGTTTTGGGATGGGGACATCTTTACTTCATATGGCACAAAATAATCCAGCGGCTAATTATGTTGGTATTGAAGTTCATCAAGCGGGAGTAGGGAGCCTGGCTGCTGACTTGCATGATCATCAGGTAACTAATGTTCGTATTGTAGCTCATGATGCGGTGGAGGTGTTTCAGACTAAGATAGCTGATAATTCTCTGGCGGGAATACAAATCTTTTTCCCAGATCCTTGGCATAAGAAGCGTCATCATAAGCGCCGTTTGATTCAACCGGGGTTTATTCAATTACTCACTCACAAAATTAAAGTCGGTGGATTTATTCATTGCGCTACCGATTGGCAGGAATATGCAGAACACATGCTGGAAGTTTTGTCTGCGTCTCCAGGATTACATAACTCACAAGTTGAAGGAGGCTATTCTCCTAAGCCAGAGTCACGGCCGTTGACTAAGTTTGAGCTGCGTGGCGAGCGTTTAGGACATGGAGTTTGGGATCTTATTTTTTTGAAATCTTAGAATTGCCCTTGGTTCATTGCTATAGGCTAATGATTAATCTTTAAAGTGTAGGTTGGGCCTAGGGCCCAACAAATGCATCGAGTCGCACCTGGAGTTGATGTTAGCTCATGGGCCCAACCTCCTGTATTTTATCGCAAAACTTATTTAGCTTAATGGTAGCGAGGCCTTGAGGATGGAGTATCAGATTGCATTGATATTCGGTTAGGCACTGTGTAATATTAGTCCGATAGCAACCAGAAAAGGATGTCATGTCATGGGATTTTCCACCGAGCTAAATAAAGCCATTGAGTCAGGGGCTGAGCGATTTCAAGAGTTTATTACTGATAAACTAGAAGCGGATGAACATTACTTGGAACAGTCCTTTTGGATGCCTGATTCCACACAATTGACGGCAGTAAATTATTTAATTCAGCAACATCAAGAGCTTGATAATGATGCCGAGAGGGATAGGGCAGCATCTAATTTGACTCCTCACATTTATTTTGTTTTAGGAAGAGCACCGGATAAAAATGTCGGAGAACCAGTACATTACGCTATTTCTTTAGGCAAACTTCGCTTAGCGAGTTATCTTTTAGAACAACGATTTTTTGATGTAAATCGGCGAAATAAAGAAGGGCGTACTTTATTATCATTGGCATTAGATACTAAAAGTGAGCAATTATTGCATGCAGTTTTGGCACTGAATCCTAATGTTCATGAAGGCAATCACTTATTAGAAGAACCTATCGAATATCAGCCCCTACATCAGGCAATTCTGTCTAATTTTGGTATGGGGGTAAGGGCATTGGTGCAGGCTGGGGCACAATTAAATAATCCCGTAGGCCCCTTTATGGATACACCACTTTTGCTCGCGGCACGGTTAGGAAAAATTAAAGCGCTTGCTGCCTTATTGGCCTCCTCGGAGGGGATGCTTGAGCTTGAGGCTGAAAATAGTGATCGTGCAGAATCTTATGAGCATGGACATAATTCGGTTGAAGCATTGTGCCAGCTTTTAGCTCAGGAACCCCAAAAAGTCTCACTAATTGATGGGATTGCCATGTTACTTTGTCATGGTGCGGAACCTCCTCGTCGTGAAGAAATGTGTCAATTATTGGCAAGCAAACGGATGGAGCTGCTCAAAGCGATTGATTCTTATCTTGAAAAACACAATGAGTTAGTTGATCCCTTTGTAAGACGATGCCACTTGGTTGGTACTCCTTTGCATTCAATCATATATGTAGATCATTCTTGGGGCTATGCATTGCGTCAACTTTTTGGCCGCCCCAGTGCCGCGGGTTCCATGGTGGAAAGCTGGGTTACAAGAAAATATGGGGATAATGCAGAAAATGATTTGGGTAATGTTGAGCTGCCTTCTAAAGCGGGTTCAACTTATACAGGGACGGAAGATCCACTTAAATTATACGCTGTATTCGTAGAGCGTTATAAATTAGCCTATAACAGTCAGCGAATTACTAATCCTTGGAGTACAATGAATTGGATGATTGCAGAGGGTTTAGGTGATTGGGCCGCGGTACTTAAATATTCAAAGGAACATCCTACCAGTAGAACACGTCTTGTTATTAAAGATATGATTAAATCAGAAATAAAAAGCCTGCATGAAGAGATACCATCCAATGTCAGTGCCCCAGTTGTCGTTACGCTTTAAATAAAGCAAAACATCATCTCGAACGTAGTGAGAGCCCTCCAATACAAGCACTAGCCCTGATTAAGGAGAACTCTCACTATGTTCAGGACTTGCTTAAACTTCATATACCTCCTAAAATCCTAGCTTTCTTAGAATCGGTCAGGAGTAGTGCATGGGGTGGAACGAGCCAGATAAAGGCAAAGATCCCTGGAAAGGTAAAAATCAACCTCCAGATTTGGATGAAGCTCTAAAACGTCTTCACGACAAGTTGAAAAAGATGTTGTTTGGGGGCAGTGGTAAAGCAGCAGCTGAGCCACCTAGAACATCTAATTCAAATACTAGCTTAGTAGCAATGATGGTTGCGGTGTCAGCCTTTATTTTGTGGGTATTGGCTGGGATTTTTATTGTTGACCCGGCTGAACAGGCAGTTATTCTTCGTTTTGGTAAATACGTAGAAACTGTAGGGCCAGGACCACACTGGATACCTAGGCTTATTTCGTCAAAAGTAGTAATGAATGTCGATAGACTTTTGGACTATTCCTATTCAGCCCAAATGCTGACTAGTGATGAAAACTTAGTTTCTGTATCTTTGGCTGTACAATATCGTATTGGTGATTTACAACAGTATTTGTTTAATGTAGCAAATCCTGAAGAAAGCTTACAGCAAGCTACCTCCAGTGCATTAAGACAGGTTGTTGGCACAACTACTTTAGATCAAATTATCACCGAAGGGCGAGAGGTATGGGGTAATCAAGTACAAGAAACCTTAATTAAAACCCTGGAGATGTATAAAACCGGTATTGTAATTGTCAACGTTTCGCCTCAACCTGCGCGTGCCCCTGAGAGTGTACAAGATGCTTTTGATGATGCCATTAAAGCACAAGAAGATGAAAAACGCTTTAAAGAGCAGGCTCTTGCCTATGCCGCTAAGGTGGTGCCCATTGCAGAAGGTAATGCCAGCCGTATCAGACAAGAGGCAGAAGCCTTTTCTAAACAGGTTGTTTTGCAGGCACAAGGCGAGGTTGCTGAGTTTCTAGCATTACTTCCCCAATACACGCTTGCACCGGATATTACGGCGCAACGTATGTATCTGGAGACAATGCAAATGGTCTTAACTAAGAGCAGCAAAATTATTGTTGATAGTAAAGCCGGTAATTTGTTGTATTTACCCTTAGATAAATTGGCAAAAAGTCAACCAGAGCATTCTCCGAGTGTTGGCAAGCACAGAAGCAAAGCTGAGCGTGGAACTTCGGCTGAGTCAGGCAATTTAATTGATGGACGTATGCTTACCAGACCAGTTTATAATCAAGGGGGACAGCCATAATGAAGAATTCTACTAGAACCCTTGGTGTTTTATTGTTCATTGCGCTTTTACTGTTTTTTGCCTGCGTATTTACTATAACTGAAGGCCAGCAAGGTATTATTTTACGTTTGGGTCGTTTAGTGAATGAGGGCGATACGAATAAGGTTAAAGTATTTGTCCCGGGTTTGCATTTTAAAGTGCCTTTCATTGAGAGCGTGCGTATTTTTGATACACGTATTCAAACGATGGATATTAAATCAACACGTATCGTGACCAAAGAAAAGAAAGATGTGATGGTGGATTACTATGTGAAATGGCAAATTACTGATTTGGCCCGCTATTTTAAATCCACCGGTGGTAATGAATTTAAAGCGGAAACCTTATTGGAGCAGCAGTTAAACACCTTGCTACGCGCCCAATTTGGTAAACGTACTATTTCTGAAGCAGTTTCGGGTGGCCGGGATGATGTGATGGATTTATTACGCATTGCTGCGGAAAAGCAAGCCGGTGAGTTGGGTATTAATGTGGTTGATGTGCGTATTAAAGGTATTGAATTGCCGGCAAATACGAGTAATGCCATTTATCAGCGCATGCGTGCCGATATGCAAAAAATTGCAAACAGACACCGTGCAGATGGACAGGCCGCTGCAGAAGAAATTCAAGCTAAAGCTGATGCGAATGTGATGGTATTAATAGCACAAACAGAAAGCCAAGCGCAAAAAGTACGAGCTATAGGACAGGCAAAGGCAGCATCAATTTATGCGGAAGCATACAGTAAGAACAAGGACTTTTTTACTTTATATCGTAGCCTATTAGCATATGAAGGTAGTTTTAACAGTAAAAGAGATATCCTGGTTTTGGATCAAAGCAGCGCATTTTTTAATTATTTTAGGCAGCCAATACCAAAAAATGATGGTATCGCTGCTAAAAAGTAACTATAATGTCCGATTTTGCTGAAATCAGGTTCAATTCCTGGCAGTGTTTTCAGATTAAGAGTGGATCATGGGTAAGAACGTTGTTGTTTTAGGTACACAGTGGGGCGATGAAGGCAAAGGCAAAATCGTCGATTTATTAACGCAAGATGCGCAGGTTGTTGTTCGCTATCAAGGTGGACATAATGCAGGGCATACTTTAAAAATTAAAGGGGTGAAAACGGTTTTACGTTTAATCCCATCAGGTATGCTTAGACCGCACGTTACTTGTTACATCGCGAATGGCGTTGTTTTGTCGCCAGAAGCTTTACTAGGTGAAATTAAAGAGCTTGAGGCGACTGGACTCGATGTTCGTTCTCGTTTGCGAATTAGTTTGGCTTGCCCATTAATTCTCCCATTCCATGTTGCTTTGGATAAAGCACGTGAGTCTCATATGGGGAAATCCGCTATTGGTACTACAGGCCGTGGAATTGGTCCTGCTTATGAAGATAAAGTGGCTCGACGCGCATTAAAAGTGGGCGATTTGTTCCACCCTGAGCGTTTTACGCAAAAATTAAATGACGTATTAGATTATTACAATTTTGTCCTGACTCAATATTTCAAACAACCTGCAGTTGAGATGCAACCTATTTTGGATGCTGCGGTAATGTGGGCAGATGAACTACGTTCTATGGTTTGTGATGTTCCTGCTGCGTTACATGAACACCGCGAAAAGGGTGATAATATCCTATTTGAAGGTGCTCAAGGGGTTTATTTGGATATTGATCATGGAACCTATCCTTTTGTTACGTCTTCAAATACCTGTGTGGGTTCGGTAGTCAATGGTGCGGGTTTTGGTCCTAAGTTTATTGATTACGTTTTAGGTATTACCAAGGCATACACAACTCGTGTTGGTGGTGGTCCCTTCCCAACAGAGCTTTTTGACGATGTGGGCAAGCGAATTGCTGAACGTGGTCAAGAATTTGGGGCAGTGACTGGCAGACCTCGACGTTGTGGTTGGTTTGATGCTGTTTTATTAAAGCGTTCTATTGAGTTGAACAGTATTACTGGCTTGTGCATAACTAAATTAGACGTTTTGGACAATCTGGATGTATTGCGTATAGCTGTAGCGTATAAGGACAGCGATGGGAATTTAATTTCCCGTCCACCTCAAGCCGCAGCTGATTTTGAAGGTTTAGAGCCTATTTATGAAGAGATGCCTGGCTGGAAGGAGTCAACGGCAGATGTGACTAATATGGCTGATTTGCCAGCGAATGCAATTGCTTATTTGAAGCGTATTGAATCTTTGTTAAATGTTCCTATTCATATGCTATCAACTGGCCCAGAGCGCGATTCTACAATTATTCTTCAGGATCCGTTTACTGCTTAAGGGTGGAGATGTATCCCATATAATGATTTTGTCTAATATAGAATATATGGTGTAGGTTGGGCCCATGGCCCAACCTACACAACATCAATTTGAACCTTTTAATATTGACTCTCAAACGTTTTTAGCTTCTGTTCAAGACTCCACTGCAATTGCCCTTTTTCATTACTCTTAATAAATTCTTTGCAGCTAACACTGTTTAAATCCTGACATTCTGGCATTAATTGCGTTTTTTCAGCATCTACCCAAATACTTTTTCCAGGGGCAAAGGAGTAAGTTAAGGCATTCCGATTTATCTGTTTAATGGTTTGATAATCTAAACCATGTCCAATTACAGCTTCTACATATTGAGCGGTTAAGTCCGTACGCAAAATACCTTCATCATCCGTAGATAAAACGACAGGAACATGGTGTTTCAAATAATAGTTTAAAGGGTGTTCTTTTCCGGAAACATTTAAGATTCGTTTATTACTAATCAAATTAATTTCTACAGCTTTATGCTGTTTTGCCATATAGCCTAATATTCCCTCTGCATCATCTTCATGAGCAATATCCACCCCATGTCCAATTCGTTGTGCCTGTCCCGTTAAAAGCGCATCGTGAATATGGTAATTTAAGTCATTTGGAGTGACTATTTCCGACGTAATTTCTCCTGCATGCAGGGAAATATTAACTTGGGGATATAATTGGTGCAGATACTGAAAGATTTGCATTTGTTGTCGATAATCCCGCAATGAAATAATGCCATCTTCTGCTTGGACGAGGTTTACACCAACTAAATTTCCTCCCTTACTTTGCGAGCGGGCCACTGCTTCAAACGCATTAAGTGTTTGTGCAAAAACGGCTTCTAGAGGTTGTTCTCTCAAGGAGTAATATAAGAATTTAAGTGTAAGCGTGCAGTTTTCGGATTCAGGATTTTTATCACAGCCTAATTTCTGCCGCGCTTGCTTGAGTGCGTTTTCTGTTTCTGCCACGGTATTATCAATGTTTTTTTGAAAATCCTGATTAGCTAATAAAATTTGGCGCATTTCATCAAAAGAAGTAGCTCCCTTGAGTAGGACACCAAAGCTAAGCGAGCTTGCATTATCTGGCAAAACCATTAGCTCTAAGTATTGCTCGTGTTGATTAGCGGCCCTCCTAACCACATCGGTGATGAGCTCAGGACTGTGATTCATCACGATAGGTAAAAATTTGAAAAAGGAATTGAAAAAGTGATCATGACCTGATTCGGCGCCAGGAACAAAGTTTTGTAATGACCAAGCTCTAATCGTTTTAGTATAGAGTGCTGGTGTATTAGTAAGCTCACGCATGCTCATTTTTTCTTGACAGAGCTCAGCATTATTAGTGACTGTAAATGTTTTCGTATCCAGGCAATAGTCGCCTTTGGCCGCTATTTCAAGCATTGCTTCGGGGTATGCGCCTCCTGCTAAATGATAATGTAACTCTCCTCCTTTAGGCATCTTTTTGAAAAATGCGTATAGGGCATTGGGATCATTTTTCACCTGCTCAAAATAGGATTGAACGTTGGCCTGCGCTTGGGAAATGATAAAAAAACCAAGCAACGAGGGGAGTGATTTAACTATGTTCATAATGTCCTTTAGGGTCACAATTAAAGCTGGATTATCTCATAAAAAAAGTGAGGATTAAAACGTGAACGTTGATAAGGGTAGGTATTTTCAGATTTATTAAGGGGTTTCATCACAACCATTGTATTTCGACTTTATTCATTGCAAAATGATTTTACCAATATCTAACCAAATCAAACAAATATGACCAAATTATTATCAAGATTTAGCGCTATTTTGAGTGTTTTTATTGGAGTTATGTTTTCCTTAGGTGTAGTCAGTGCGGGGGGGAGCTCGGCAAAAAAGGTGAGACAAACCATTAATATTGGTATTTATGCGCCATTTTCTACTAAATCAGCTTATATCGGTAGAAATATGTTGGCTGCTATGGAAATTGCTCGCGCTCAGATAAAATCCACTGAAATTAATTATGAATTTTATACTTTAGACGCGCAACTCAATGAGCATGCAGCAGATACCGTACAAAAATTCATTGATGCGCGTCATATTAATGTACTTTTGACTGAAGGTGTCACTTCTGGCGCGGTAGTCGCTCCCTTGGCAGCAAAAAATAAACTGATTCATTTTTGTTTAGGCTGCGATACAGTAGTTGCTGATGGCAAGAATAATTTTCAGGCACAAAGTCCGAACCATCAGCGTGGAGCGGCATTAGAAAATACAATGAAACCTGAATTTGTAGCCCAATTTAAACAAGAATATTTTAGCCAACCCGTTACTGAAGCGGGGTATGCTTACGATATTTTCCATTTATTAAATAGCAGTGCTGTGATCGCAATGAAAACGGATACAGAGTTTTCTAGCCAGGCCATTGCAAAACAGCTATTAGCGCTTGAGTCTGGAACTGGTGTTATGGGTAGCTTTAGCTTAAATAAAAATGGGCTTGCTTATAGCAAGAAAACGTTGATTGCTTAGGTTGTTATTTTGACTAAAGGAGCCTGGAGTATGCTCCTCCTACATAAACGCAGGGATTAATCATTTGAGCGTGTATTGACGTACCACACAAACCCATAATTTACCCATTCTTATTTCAGATAAGCTGATTAACTAAGGAAAGAGAAATTAGGGAAATAATCATGATGATGGCTAATCCTTGCGAACAATTAAATTAATTACTCTCCGATCTAAAGTCTTTGCATTACAGGCTAACCTCTCATCCCATAGATGAGTCTGTGCTGATAGAGGAGAGCATGGCTAATTGGAAGTGCTAGTGCACCAATGACTTCTTCAAAGTAACAATACGCTGATATGCCTCATCAATACGTTTCTGTTTAATTTCACCCGAGCGCACCTTCGCTTCAATAATCTGAATCAACTGTTCTGGATCTTGTTTCGCAGCCAAAGTATTACCAAAAATAAGCATATCTGCACCTGCATTGATTGCTAATACTAAGGCCTGTTCTAACCCATAATGATTGCTAATCGCTTTCATCTGCATGTCATCAGTAATAATGACTCCGTTAAAATGAAGGCGGTGGCGCAAAAGGTCTGTTAACATTTTATGGGATAAGGTGGCTGGAAGCCCTGAACTATCAAGTTGACGGTTTACAATATGGGCACTCATGATCATTCCGCAGGAAAACTTTTGTCCTAATAAGTGTCGATAGGGTTCTAATTCGGACATTCTCCAGGTATCGGTGACATCAACAAAACCTAAATGTGAATCTGCTGTGGAGCTGCCATGTCCAGGGAAATGCTTATAAACGCATTCGATCTTTTTATTTAAAAAACTTTGTGAATAAATTTCAGCATCTTGAATAACCGTATTGGGATCGCTGGAAAAGCTGCGATCTTTTCTGGCGATTACGGGATTATCTGGATTGATATTTACATCAAGTAATGGCGAAAAATTTAAATTAAAACCGGAATTGATTAGTGTTTTAGTCATAAGTTCGGCGTTAGACTCTGCAGCATTTGGTCCTAGCTTACCTACTTCTCCTGGAGTTAGTGTCGCAGGAAAGCCATATTGCTCACTGAGACGAGTAACCTTCCCACCTTCATAATCTACAGAAATTAACAGCGGTAGTGCGGGGCGGTGGAATTTTAAATTGGCTTGTTGGGTAAAATATTGTAAGTTTCGAGTTAATTTTTTTACTTGCTCAGGAGATTCTATATTTTTATCAAAGAGTTGTGTTTGCGCATTGTAATCAAATAAAATTACTCCACCAATATTATCTTTGGCAATTATTTTTACTATTTCTGATTTCGCATCAATGTACTTCCCATCAAATCCAATAAGCAGCATTTGACCAATTTTATCATGCAAAGTAATGGGGGCGGCTGCTGTCGCTATGCTGGTGGCAATACTTGCTAAGAATATAATGACTGATTTTAAATAACGCATGTGTGCCTTTAATTTAACCGTTATTTCATTAATGTAACATTTTGTTCTTTTTTTATCAATACAGGTAACCCGCCACTTTTGGCTAAGAGCTTAGTAACTAACCTAATAGTCAACATGATTTTTGTGGGGCTAAGTGGGGGTTTTGGGAACTATGTAGGCCGAGGGGCTTAAAGTTTGGTACTCCGGGGAGTGCCTTAGTGGCGGCTGGGCTTTTCAGCCCAGCCTACTGGTGACTATTTATTAGCTAAGGCCATGCCTTCTAACACAGTGAATGCAGCATAAAGTTGGTAGTCATTATGTAATAGATCATCAAGTTGAGTTTGAGGATTTTTTACAGCTTTTTCTGCATTCGTTTTATTGAGTAGGTGGCCATTAAGATCCGCTTCGCTAAATCCAGTCGCATCTTTATTTTTGGCTCCGGCAGTTTTAGGTATTTCCAACTCATTAACCACGATATCAGGTACAATTCCTTTAGCTTGAATTGAGGCTCCTGAAGGCGTGTAGTAAAGAGCAGTAGTTAACTTAATTCCTGTTTTACTATCAAGAGGTAATACAGTTTGTACTGACCCTTTACCAAAGCTGGTAGTACCAAGCACCACAGCACGTTTGTTGTCTTTTAGCGCACCGGCAACAATTTCTGCTGCAGAAGCCGAGCCGTTGTTAATTAACACAACCATTGGTGCATGATTTAAAACATCAATTCCCTTAGACAGTGCAGTAAAGTCTGTGCCAGGTAAACGGCCTTTAGTAGACACAATCGTTTCGGGTTTACCAGATTTGTCTTTACCAAGGAAGGCATCAGAAACTTGAATTGCAGCATCAAGCAAGCCCCCTGGGTTGTTTCTTAAATCTAAGATAAGGCCTTTTAAGTTACCGCCTGATTGTTGTTTTAAGCGTTCAATGGCTTGTAACATATCTCTTCCAGTTAATGCTTGGAATTGGGTCAAGCGGATGTAGCCATAGCCTGGTGTTAATAATTTGCTTTGCACGCTTTTGATTTGAATTACTTCACGTACCAAATCAAAGGTTAAGGCTTTATTTACCCCTTTACGTAGCACTGTAAGCTGAATAGTGCTGCCTGCTTTTCCACGCATCAAGTTAACTGCATCTTTTAGCGATATGCCTTGAACAGACTCTTTACCTAATTTAATGATGTAGTCCCCAGACTTGATTCCTGCTTTAAAGGCGGGGGTATCCACTAAAGGAGTTACGACTTTAACCACACCATCTTCCATAGTAACTTCTAGACCTAATCCACCAAATTCACCACTAGTCGATGTTTGTAGTTCTTTAAATTCTTCCTCATCCAAATAACTTGAATGTGGGTCTAAACCACTGAGCATCCCGCGGATGGCATTATCAAATAATTCCTTGTCCTCTGTTGGTTTCACATAATATTTTTTAATTTCACCTATGGCATTGGAAAAGCGTTGTACATCTTCCAATGGCACACCCTTAGATTCAGAACTGGCACTCGTAATATCTTGGGGTTCATCAGCTGTAAAGGCCGTCAGAGGTAACATCAATGTGAACGCATACACTACCGCAAGCGTGCAAGGATATAGTTTTCTTATCAACATAGCGATCTCCTCGGATGCAGGCCAACAAAATAAGCCGTCTTCTTTTTTTATTCTTAATATTTTAAATGCAATTTAAGTGCCAGAGGTGTAGGCAATTACTTTAAACCTCTTTATTCTTATTTGTTAAAGTAATCAACAGTCTGCCTTATAACCTACGACAACCAAGCTAGAGGAGGGATTGCTTTTCCCCTTAGTCTTATTTCGAAGTATAGACCGTTTTCTTTAATTCCGCCGCTATGACCTACAGTAGCAATTTGTTCGTTTTGTTTGACCGGCTCTCCCTTTCTCTTAAACAGTGATTCATTATGGGCATATAAGGTCATAAACCCTTGGCCATGATCAATAATAATGAGTAAACCATAGCCCTTTAACCAATTACTAAAAACGACTTTGCCAGGATAAACGGCAGTAACCACCGCCCCTTCATCGGCAAAAAATGTCACTCCTTGGTTCATCTTGCGTAAGGCTTGCTTCTTCGACTGCACTGGAAACGGCAATTTTTTGCGCATTTGATTGAATGGTATGCTGGGTTGCGGAACACTTTGTTCAGCAAGTGTTTTTAATAGACGTGCCAAATTATTTTTATTCTTTTGAGCCTCTTGTAATTTATTTTGCTTGCTTTGAATTTCATTATTCAATGATTTGATTAAGGCGGTATGATAATTTTTATTTTTTTCCAGCTGCTGCTGGTTTGTTGTCAGTTCCTGTTTAAGTTTTTGCGCGGCTGCCAACTCGTTATTTAGTACCTTTTTGCTTTGAGTTAACTCATTGCGCGTAGCATCTACTTGAGCAATCAGCTGTTGTCGTGACTTAATGATGTATTGATAATAGGTTAAAATGCGGCTCACCTTGTAGGGATCATCCTGGTTAAGTAGCCATTTTAAAGGTTGATATTCTCCCATCTGGTAGCGAGCACGGACATGGTTCGCTAATAATTGTTGCTGTGCCGTAAGTTGTTCACTCAGTTGATTAACCTGTTTTTGTAAGAGGGTGATTTTTGTTCTTTTATTATCTAAAGTTTTTTGTATAGTTATTAATTCGTGTACGCTTTTACTGATTTGCTTTGCAGTGACTGATAATTCATGGTTCAACGCGCCGCGTTTGTCATGGGCGGTAGTTAATGTTTGCTGCAAATTATTAATTTGCACATCGATTTGTTTGAGTTGGCTTTGAGTTTGCTGAAGGCTTGACGGCGCCGCGTACAAGCCCAAACAAAGTAGCATGCCTAAAGACATGCTTGCCCCATTACGTCTTAATTTCTTTGTGGATTTAATCATGAGTCTTTTTCTAATAATTGATGGCCGGACATCTCTGCAGGAGGGGTAATTCCCAATAGTGCCAGAATTGTGGGGGCTATATCCGTTAAATTTCCCTCAGTACGCGTAAAGTGCCAATGGTCACCCACATAAACTAAGGGGACCGGCTCACTGGTATGAGCAGTATGAGCTTGGTGTGTTGACTCATCAAACATTTCTTCTGCATTACCGTGATCGGCAGTAATGAGAAGTTGCCCGCCTTGTTGTTCCAGGGCTTTCCATACTCGGTGCATACAGTGATCCAAACATTCAATCGCACGAATAGTTGCAGCGAAATCACCAGAATGTCCTACCATGTCTGCATTCGCATAGTTACAAATAATGACGTCATAGGCTCGGTTGTTAATTGCCTCAACCAAACGATCGGTTAATTGTGGCGCACTCATTTCCGGTTGCAGGTTGTAGGTAGCCACTTTAGGTGATGGAATTAAGATGCGTTCCTCATTATTAAAGACTTGTTCTTGGCCTCCATTAAAGAAAAAGGTTACATGGGCATATTTTTCGGTTTCCGCTATACGTAATTGTCGGAGGCCATGGGCAGCAATCACTTCCCCCAAGGTATTATTTAAATGTATCGGGGGGAATGCTGAAGTAGTCGCTAAATTTTTATCATACTGAGTCATGCTGACAAAGTGCGACAAGGGAGGACATACATGACGGTTAAATTGTGTAAATGATGCATCGACAAATGTTGTGGTTAATTGTCTTGCGCGGTCAGCACGGAAGTTAAAAAATAAAATCGCATCACCATCATTAATAATTTCCCCTGTACCAATTTGGGTCGGGGGAATAAATTCATCCGAAAGGTTTTGTTGATAATAGGATTTAATGGCGGTTTCAGCGTCTGGGTACTGATGTGGACTGTGGCCTTGGGTTAATAGGTCATAGACAGGAGCAATACGCTCCCAACGATTATCGCGATCCATTGCGTAATAGCGGCCACTAATGGAGCAAATGCGTGCAACAGGATATTTTTGCAGTTCGGCATTTAAACGTTCAATACTTTGTAGTGCACTTTGAGGGGGGGTATCCCGTCCATCCAGGAACAGATGCAAGCAAACGGAATGAAAATTTTGCGCAGCACAGAGTGCCAATAACGCAAATAAATGCTGCTCATGGCTGTGAACGCCGCCCGGTGAGAATAATCCCATAATATGGAGCGATTTTCCAGTTTGCTTTAATTTGTGGAGCATATTTAGAAATACTGTATTTTTAGCAAACTCGCCCTGAGCGATGCTTTGATTAATACGGGTAAAATCTTGCTGAATCACACGCCCTGCACCAATGTGCATATGCCCTACTTCTGAGTTGCCCATTTGCTCGTCAGGCAGACCTACAGGCAAGCCCGAAGCGTTTAAAAGTATATGAGGGCGTGTTTGCCACCATTCGTCCCATTGTGGAGTATTTGCTTGAGCAATAGCATTGTGTTTATTATTTTTATTATAGCCCCAGCCATCTAATATCATCAGCAGCAGGGGAGTTTTCTTGTGCATGCAACGCTCCATCCGTTAAATAGATGGCAAGTATACTATTATCTTTTATGAGGTCACAATCTGAAGCAGATGGCTTGCTTTGATTAAATTTGCTGGATTTATCGCAATACATTATTGAATAACTCTTAAAATTTGATGCTAAAAAGGTTAGACTATGCACATTTTTTAAGGTTGGAAGAGTGGTTTTGGAACAAAAAATTCCTCAACACATTGCTATCGTGATGGATGGCAATGGGCGTTGGGCTGAAAGTCAAGGTTTGCCACGCATTGAAGGTCATAAAGCGGGAGTTGAATCTGTACGAAAAATGATCCGCGTATGCATGGAAAAAAAAGTTGCTTGTTTAAGTTTATTTGCATTTAGCTCTGAAAACTGGGCGCGTCCAATGGATGAAGTTTCTTTTTTAATGGAATTATTCATAGAATCTTTGCGCCGAGAACTTAGCGAATTGAATCAGAATGGGGTTCGGATGTGTTTTACCGGAGATCGCAGTTTATTATCTCCAACACTACAACAACAAATGCGCGAGGCGGAATCCGTTACTGCGGATAATGCGCAATTAACTCTGAATATTGTCGTTAATTATGGCGGCAAATGGGATTTGGTTACGGCTGCAAAAAAAGCGGCACAAGCAATTGCTCAAGGGCAATTGACTCTTGATGAGCTTGATGAAGCACGTTTTGCTAGCTATTTGGATACGGCGAGTTTACCAGAGCCGGATTTATTTATTCGTACTAGTGGCGAATTACGCATCAGTAATTTCTTTCTTTGGCAGCTTGCTTATACAGAGCTTTATTTTACAGAAGTACATTGGCCAGATTTTGGTGAAGAAGAGTTAGAAAAAGCCTTGGTTTCATTTAGTAAAAGAAAAAGACGTTTTGGGCAAATTTCTAATTGAACTAATGCATGTTAGCCTGGAAGCCACTAGTGTTAAGTTTAGAACGTCCTCTCCGCATGCGCGGGAATGACCGTATCTGTAGTTTAATCACGGTGAGCTTAAAGGGCGCATCAAATCATTTATAGAGGGCAGTCTTATGTTTTTACAGCGATTAATAACCTCCTTAATTTTAGTGCCCTTGGTTTTATTTATTATTTTTTATGGTCCGCCTTGGTTATTGGCAAGTATTGTTATCTTGATATTTTTAGCTGCGGGCAGAGAAGCTTTTCAGTTAATTCCCTTGCAGAAGTTAGGCACGCAAATCGCCTTTATTGCTTTAATGTTATTGGCATTATGGGCTTGTAGCTATTTATTCTCTTATTGGCTTGGGCTTGGATTGATTCTCTGGGCTTTTAATATAGTTGCTATTGTTACTTTTCCTAAGTCACAAGAATATTGGGGATACCCTTCAGTAGTTGCCGGTGCTTGTTTCGTGCTTTTACCCTTATTTATTCAAAGTTTGGTTCACTTATACTACTTACCGAACGGAAAGGCTCTGCTGATTTATTTGCTGTTTTTGATTTGGGCTTCTGATATTGGTGCTTACTTGAGTGGTAAGTTAATGGGTAAAAATAAGCTGATTCCTCAAGTCAGTCCAGGAAAATCTTGGGAAGGCGTGCTAGGTGGTTTAATTTTGTCTATGATTATAGCAGGGGTTGGCAGTATGTATTTTCATCCCGTTGCTATGGGATACTGGTTATTTTTAGCTTTTTGTACGGTAATTATTTCAATTTTCGGCGATTTGTTTATCAGTATTTTAAAGCGGCGCTGTCATTTAAAGGATACAGGAACGCTGATTCCTGGTCACGGCGGTATTTTGGATCGCCTGGATAGTTTGATTGCTGCTCTGCCTCTCTTTTACTTTGGATTAACTGTGGGGTAGCGCTATGCTTTTAACATTGCTGTATTTTTTATTGGCCCTAGTGTTATTGGTGACTATCCATGAATATGGCCATTTTCAAGTCGCGCGCTGGTGCGGAGTAAAGGTACTGCGCTTTTCTTTTGGTTTTGGCAAGGTCTTAGCAAGCTGGAAAGACAAAAAAGGGACCGAGTACGCCTGGTCTCTTTTTCCCTTTGGCGGTTATGTCAAAATGCTTGATGAATCTGAAGGGGAGGTACCAGAAAATGAGCGCCACTTAGCCTTTAATAATCAATCTGTTTGGAAGCGTATTGCGATTGTGCTTGCCGGGCCGATGTTTAACTTCATATTTGCTTTTTTTGCCTTGTGGCTGGTTTTGGTTATTGGCATGCCATCTCTTGCACCCATGATTGATGGAGTTCGTCCTGGTAGTATTGCCGCAGAGGCGGGGCTTAAGGCAAAAGAGGAAATCATTTCATTAAATAATAGTAAAATAAATAGTTGGCGCGATTTTCAATACGCTCTGATGCCTATGGTGGGTTCTAATGAAACAGTTTATCTCGTCGTCAAATCTTTAGATAACGGACAACAGAGCCAAATCTCCTTGCCTTTAGCCAATTGGGTATTGGATGATAAAAAGCCAGATCCGCTAAAAAGCTTAGGAATAGAACCTTTTATCCCATCGATTCCTCCGATTGTTGGTGAAGTAATTCCGGACTCTCCTGCAGATAAAGCTGGATTGAAAACAGCGGATAGGGTTTTGAGTGTGGATGGTAAATCATTTAGTGATTGGTTATTTTTGGTTGAATACGTACAGGCACGCCCTGATGAGCAAATAACCTTAAAAATTAATCGAAAAGGTGTAATACAAAATCTTAGTGTACATGTAGGCACTCATGATAATAAAGGAAAACATGAAGGCTTTTTGGGTGTGCGTTCTCAAAAGGTTAAATGGCCTGAGCGCTGGTTACGTATGGAGCGAGAACAACCGCTGCCTGCGTTAAATACTGCATTAAAACAAACAGTTCAGCTAACTGGAACAACGTTTATTTTAATGGGACGTTTAGTTACCGGTAAATTAGGATTAAATAGCATCAGCGGCCCCGTTGGTATCGCTCAAGGGGCTGGAGATTCAGGACGTGGTGGTTTAGCTGCGTATCTATTTTTTCTAGCTTTAGTAAGTATTAGTTTAGGTGCTTTAAATTTATTACCAATTCCAATGCTTGATGGCGGACATTTGCTGTATTATGTCCTCGAGGTTATCCGAGGTAAGCCTGTATCCGATAGTTTAAAGTCAGCTGGGGCCTATGTAGGCTTATTATTGTTGGCGGCGTTGATGTTTATCGCCTTAACGAATGATTTATCAAGATTGACGGGGTAGCGGTAAATAGAAGCTTGACAGTGGTTTCTACTTCCTATAAAAAGTGCTTCAAAATTTAATGTATCTGGATATTTTTTATATCCAGAATCACATGTGTACTTCGTATCGGCATAAATTGCTTGGTATTTGCTAAAAGAGCATTTAGAGGCGAGCGAGGTAAAACCGGACGTAAAATAATAATGAAAAAGATCAGTAGTAAGTTTTTAGTAGGGGTTTGTTGTTCAACGCTTTTGGCTTGGTCTACACAAACAATGGCAGATGAAGGTTTTGTTGTTCGCAGTATTAAGGTAACCGGTTTACAACGGGTTTCTACTGGAACCGTATTAAACTATATTCCTGTACAAGTAGGCGAAGAAGTTAACTCCAGTTCCACCGGGGAAATTATTCGGGCTCTTTACGACACTGGTTTTTTTCAATCTGTTTCTCTAGAACGTCAAGGTAATACTCTCGTTGTTAATGTGGTTGAACGCGCCACAATCGGGGCTATTAATATTACTGGAAATAAAGAAATCCCACCTGAAAAAATGAAAGAGTTCCTTAAGGAAATGGGGTTAGTGAAGGGTCGTGTGTTTCAATCCTCGACTTTGGAGCGTTTAGAAAAAGAATTAAAGAAAGCCTATACTTCCAGAGGAAAATATAATTCTCGTATTGAAACCCGTGTAACGCCGCTGACCGATAATCGTGTTGGGATTAATATTACGGTTTCCGAAGGGCGCGTATCGCGAATTAAGAAAATCAAAATTATAGGAAATCATGATTTTAAAGATAGTGAATTATTACCTGAGCTGTCATTATCTTCATCGAATTTATTTACTTATTTTACAAAAAAAGACCAATACTCAAAAGCAAATATGGATGCTTCATTAGAGGCATTACGCTCTTATTATTTAGATCGCGGGTATTTGAAATTCAATATTGTTTCTTCTCAAGTGTTATTATCTCCAGATAGAAAAGATGTATTCATCAATATTCATGTTGATGAAGGGCCCCAATATCGTTTCTCTGGCTATAAGGTTGTTGGAAAGACTGTAGTGCCTAAAGAAAAAATCGATTCTTTGATTCAAGTTCGTAAGGGGACGGTTTTCTCACGTAAGAAAGTAACAGAATCGATTTCAGCAATTGGTTTAGCATTGGGAGATGTGGGCTATGGTTTCCCGGCGATTAATGCAGAACCGCAACTCGATGAAAAAGATAAAACGGTATTTATCACCTTTGTAGTTGAGCCAGGACGCCACGTTTATGTTCGTCGCATTAAGTTTCATGGCAATACGAAGACCAGTGATTACGTCTTACGTAGCGTAATTCGCCAAGATGAAGGCGGATTGCTCTCTTTACATAATATCAAAGAATCTGAACGGCAATTGCGCTTATTAGGCTATTTGAAAAATGTGGACGTGAAAACCACGCCAGTTCCCGGCGCGAATAACCAAGTCGACATGGACGTGCAGGTAGAAGAAGCTCCATCTGCCGAAGCAAGTGCTTCGATTGGTTATGGTACGAACGGTTACCAAGTTAATGCGTCAATTAATCAGCATAACTTTATGGGTACGGGACGTTCGATGGGGGCGGCATTCACTTCCAGTAAATGGGGACAAGATTACAATGTTAGTTACTACAATCCATTTTTCACTGATACAGGGATTGGACGAGGCGTAAATCTTTATTTTGCGCGAGTCGACCCGAGGAACTTAAACGTCAGTACCTACAGTTCTAATCGCTTTGGTGGTGATGTGAACTATAACTTTCCACTTGGTGAAGCAAGTAGTTTCCAACTAGGTTATGGGTATCAGGATGTGGACATTAAAAGCGTAGGTTATGTTATTCCTATCCAGAATTTCGTAACAGCATATGGCCGCCATTTCCAAGAGATTCGTTTATCTTCTGGTTGGGCTAGAAACAGCTATGATCAGTTCCCATACCCAACACGCGGTATGAACCAACAGCTTACAGCTGTAGTGGCACTACCGGCGAGTTCAAATTCTTTGTCTTATTATAAAGGTTCTTATCAAGCACGCCTTTATCAACCAATTATTCGTGGATGGATTTTCTCCTTGCAAGGATTCGCAGGATATGGAAATATGTTTAATAACAGAGGCTTACCATTCTTCGAAAACTATTATGCGGGGGGTACTGCACAACCCGGACAGGTTCGTGGTTATGACAGCTTCTCTTTAGGTCCATTGGATAATATTCATAACTCTATGGGGGGTAACTTCTTGGCGAGCGCAAGCGCTGGTCTTATTTTACCTTATCCTTTGAGCCGTGATAACGTCAGAACCACCGTCTTTGCCGATGCGGGTAACGTATTCGCATACAATACAGCACCTATATTTACTGGCTATGATGCCGGCCCGATACGTTATTCAGCGGGTGTATCTGTCGAATGGCGTTCTCCGTTTGGTCCATTAGCATTTAGCGTGGCGAAAGCATTAAATCCACAACGTTTCGACCAGCAACAGTTGTTCCAGTTTGCGTTGTCTTCTGGATTCTAATATTTATCAAGTGTAGGTTGGGCCCATGGCCCAACCTACACCGCAATACCGCCACTAAAAATATTTTCAATCTCATCTTTGTACATATCGCAACCCATTTCGAATTGTGCTAGCATCTTGGTCTTTAATTTAGGAGAGAGCTTATGAAGCGGTTTGGTGGCGTTTTAGCCTTTGTTTTGAGCGTATTCTGTGCTAGTGCATTCGCTGACGCAGCAAAGATTGGTGTTGTTGATTTACAAAAAATCATGCAGACTTCCAGTCAAATGAAAGATGTCCAACAAAAGTTGGAAAAAGAATTCAAGCCACGTCGTGACAAGTTAGTTGCTATGGAAGCTAGCTTGAAAGCAGATATGGAAAAGTTTAAGCGCGATAGCGCAATAATGAGCGCGACTCAGAAGAAAGATCTGGAAAAGAAAATTATTACAGCACAACAACAATTCGAGCGTGATGGTCAACAATACCAGCAAGAATTAAGCACTGCAAACAACGAAGCAATGGAAGGCTTATATGCTAAAGTTCGTGCAGCAATTTCTAAAGTTGCTAAAGACGGCAAATATGACCTAATCGTACAAAAAGATGCTGCACCTTTCAGTGCTGATACTCTTGACGTAACTGATAAAGTTGTTAAAGCAATTAACTAATTTGGCGCGAATAAGGTGCTAACTTTAGCAGAATTAGCTGAGTGTTTAGATGGCGTGTGGCATGGTGATGCCAATCACGCCATTTTTTCTTTGGCCTCATTAACCAGAGCAAGAGCTCATGATTTGGCTTATTATGACAATCCTATATTTGCTCAGGCTTTAAGTAATACGGCAGCAGGTGCTGTATTACTTAAGGCAGAGCATCATCATGCATATTCCGGAAATGTAATAATTGTTACTAACCCATTACAGGCGATGATCAAAGCCACGCAGTATTTATCTCAACAAGAGTCGCGAACAGCAGGAATTGCGGCAAGCGCACAAATACATCCTTCCGCCAAATTGGGACAAGACGTTACCATAGGTGCCTACAGTGTTGTTGGTGCAGGTGTACAGCTTTCTGAGGGTGTTGTTCTCGGTGCTCATTCCGTGATTGAGGCGGGTGTGCATATTGGTAAAAATAGCCATATTGCCAATAATACTGTAATACATGCTGGAACTCAAATTGGTGCCCATGTGGTTATTCATTCTGGAACTGTGGTAGGGGCTGCGCCCTTTAACTATGTAAAACAACATGGTTATTGGGTGCAAGATCCTGTTGTAGGGGGCGTTATCCTTGCGGATAAAGTTCATCTGGGTGCGAATACGGTAATTGATCGCGGCACCTTAGGTGACACCTATTTAGCCGAGGGAGTTTGTGTTGATAATTTAGTACAGATTGCCCATGATGTGGTAATTGGTACAAATACTGTGGTGGCTGGATGTGCTGGAATAGGGGCTTATGCCCAAATAGGGGCTGATTGCATTATTGGGGGGGCTAGTAGTATTGCCGCTTATGTGCATTTGGCCGCGGATGTGGTGATTACCGGTATGTCTACTGTAAGCAAATCCATTGCTAAGTCGGGTATTTACTCCTCAGGAACTTTAGTTCATGAACATAAGCGCTGGCGTCGTAACGCAGCGCGATTTCGACGCTTGGATGATTACATAAATAGATTGGGTGCTGTTGAAAAGAAATTGAGCACATAATTCTCCGCCATTTTTGTCAAAATAGTAGAAATATAAACCAACTTTAATATTAATAATTGCTTTGGGCAGATTAAAGCAGGATAATGGCTCCTCTTTTTAAGAAGCCTAAAAGGCGTAATTGAACCTCCCGTTCAGTCATGCCCAAACCTGATACTAAAACAGGAACATAAGAATGAGCGAATCTATATTGGATATCAAACAAATTTTTAATTTGTTGCCTCACCGTTACCCAATGATGTTGGTTGATAGGGTATTAGATTACAAAGTTTTTGATTATTTGACTGCGATAAAAAATGTTACGATTAATGAGAATTTTTTTACGGGTCATTTCCCTGAAAATCCGGTAATGCCTGGCGTATTAATGCTCGAAGCATTAGCGCAAGCAAGTGGAATTTTAGCCGCAGTATCCCATACTCATGCGGATAATGTATTACATTTTTTTGCAGGTATTGATAATGCAAAATTTAAACATATAGTGACTCCGGGAGATCAATTACGCTTGGAAGTAAAATTCTTAGGAAGGAAAAAAGCGTTTTGGCGTATGCATGGCGAAGCTTATGTAGGCGATAAACTGGCCTGTTCTGCGGATTTATTAAGTGCAGCAAAGGAAATTCAAAAGTGATAGATGAAAGAGCAATAATTCACCCATCTGCTAAACTAGCGAAAGGTGTGACAGTAGGCCCTGGCGCAGTAATTGGTGCAGATGTTGAAATCGGTGAGAATACCTGGATAGGTCCTTATGCCGTGCTTAAAGGTCCAACGACCATTGGTAAAAATAATAAAATTTTCCAATTCGCCTCTTTAGGTGATGAGCCACAAGATGTCACTTATAAGGGTGAATCTACACGTCTGGAAATAGGTGATAATAACATCATTCGTGAATATTGTATGATCAACCGCGGTACCGTCAAAGGCGGTGGGGTGACTCGTATTGGTAATGATAATTTCTTAATGGCTTATACCCATGTTGGCCATGATTGCATGCTAGGCAATAACATTATTCTTATTAGTTATGGCGCATTATCAGGGCATGTAACGGTTGATGACTATGCCATTATTGGCGGTTATGCTGCTGTACATCAGTTCTGTCATGTAGGTGCTTATGCCTTTATTGCCCGAGCTACTTATGTTTCTAAAGATGTGCCTCCTTACATTATGGTTGCTGGTTATACCTCTTCTGTATATGGCATTAATACGGTAGGCCTACGCCGGCGCGGATTTTCTTCTGAAACAATTAATTCACTACGCCGTGCCTATAAAGTGATTTTCCGCAAAGGACTAACAGTACAGCAATCGATTGCTGAATTGGAGTTGATGCAGAATGAATGCCCCGAAGTGATTCCGATGATTGATTTATTAAATCGATCAACGCGGGGTATTGTACGCTAAGCTAAGACTGTCCGCTTTCGTGAGGGGCGGACGGATATATCGAACCGGATTTTGATACAAACAAACTTCATAAGTTAGAGTGAACGCCTATGTTAGACATTCAATTATTACGAGATGACCCTCAATTCGTTGCTTCGCAGTTGTTAAAGCGTGGTTTCCAATTTGATATCACTTCCTTTACGTCTTTGGATGAAAAGCGTAAAGAACTTCAAGTAGCAACACAAGCTTTACAAAATGAACGAAACACTCGCTCCAAAGCGATTGGTATTGCCAAAGCTCGTGGTGAAGATATTGAACCAATGCGCGAAGAGGTTAACCGCATTGGTGCAGAGCTAGAGCGAAAAAAACAAGAGCTCGAGGAATTATTACAACAAATCGAAGCCATTGCTTTGCGTTTACCTAATATCCCCCATGAGTCAGTACCTGTTGGTGCAGATGAGAAGGACAACGTGGAAGTGAGACGCTGGGGAACGGTTCCTAGCTTTGATTTCTCCGTGAAGTCGCATGATGAGCTTGGTGAGGCATTAGGGCAAATGGATTTTGCCATGGCTGCTAAATTAACTGGCAGTCGTTTTGTAGTGATGCGCAATCAATTAGCCAGATTACATCGTGCATTAATCCAATTTATGTTGGATGTGCATACGCAGCATCATGGCTATCAGGAAATTTATGTTCCTTATATTGTCAATGCAGATAGTCTTTTGGGTACAGGGCAATTGCCAAAATTTGAAGAGGATTTGTTTAAGTTAACCGGCGAACAAGGGTATTACTTAATCCCAACAGCAGAAATCCCCGTGACTAATACGGTTCGTGACACCTTACTTACCGAAGATATGTTACCGATGCAATATGCATGTCATACTCCCTGTTTTCGTAGTGAAGCGGGTTCGTACGGTAAGGATACTAAAGGAATGATTCGCCAGCATCAATTCGAAAAAGTAGAATTGGTTTGGGTGACAAAACCGGAAGACTCTTATAATGCGTTGGAAAAGCTTGTCAATCACGCGGAAACAATTTTACAACGTTTGGAATTACCTTATCGGGTAGTTACTTTGTGTTCCGGTGATATGGGGCCAAGTGCTGCGAAAACCTATGACATCGAAGTATGGTTACCAAGCCAGAATACCTACCGTGAAATCTCTTCTTGCTCAAATATGGAAGCATTCCAGGCCCGGCGCATGAAAGCTCGATATAGACGTAATGAAGAGCGTGATATAGAACCAGTCCATACTTTAAATGGTTCTGGTCTTGCTGTAGGCAGAACTTTAGTTGCCCTTATGGAAAATTATCAGGACAAAGAGGGTACCATTCATATCCCTATGGCTTTACGGCCTTATTTGGGTGGTATGGAGCTTATTCGTGTTAATAATTAAGAGAGCTTAGCTGAGTATGTCATCCTGATGAGTTCAGGATGACATCATAAGCGCAGACTACATCAAACAATAAAAAATCTGAATTATTGCTCTATTATTAACAAAGTTTTCTTTTCTTCCTCCAATTCAATTCTATAATTAAAAGAAGATTTTCTTTTTATGTAAGACTTAGAACGGTTAATCCATCAACCAATCCAGGAACCTGTTATGTCCACACAAGCGATTGTAAAAATGGGTAGCAAACACTTAGGAGTTCCTTCTACACCTCTTATTGATTTTGATTCAGTCCATACTCATCCAGAAATTGCAACGTTGCTGCAAAATATGCGAGATACAATGGAAGAAAAAGGTGGTGTGGGGATTACAGCGCCACAAGTTGGTTGTAACAAAAGAATTATTATGCTGGGATTTGAGAAGAGTAAACGTTATCCAAATGCAAAACCTGTTCCTTTTACCATCTTGATTAATCCATCTTATAAAGTTATTTGTGATGAAATGGTTGATGGTTGGGAGGGGTGTTTGAGTCTTCCATGTTTGCGGGGCTTAGTGTCACGTTATAAGAAAATTGAATACAGTGGATATGATGCTGAAGGCAATTTAATTACAGGTATTGCTGAAGGGTTTCATGCGCGCATCATTCAGCATGAGTGTGACCATCTTGATGGGATCTTATTTACTTATCGCCTAAAAGACTTACATGAATTTGGCTATGAGGACGAATTAGGCCCTCGTATTTTTAATTATTAAATAATATTCCTTCTTTTCTGCATCCTTGTTAAAGTAATTTGATTCAAAATTAACGCACAATAACATCAATGTGCGAGCCTAAGATGCAATATGAATGATTTTTTTGACTCAACTAGTTCATTACAAGTTTTATTCATTTATTTAAAGCAGCAGATTAGTTTATCAGGCATTAACACAGAGCTCTTCCCTGAGTTAACGAATGCCGAACAAGATGATGCATCATTACAAGACCCCGAGGTGCTACAGGAAGAGCATGCCGCTAAATGCATTCAGCATGTGTGGACAAAAAGACAAATCAATTATAAATTTATCCAAGATCCTTATAATACTTATTTATCCATGATGCCTGCGGATGATGATCAGCGCTTGCTATCCAGAATTATGTTTGGACGTCATGCTGCTGAATTACCGTCAAACTCTAAATATAAAACTACAAATCCTTATATTTATATTCGTGCTTACTATCATCGTGACGATGATTTGCCGGCTGTCTTCCTAAAGCAATTACTACTGCAGTTTGAAATTGATCCAGAACTTGAGAGTGTTAATGAATACATGCCAGTAAGTTTATTGAATAATACCCCAATCGAAGAAATCATAAAGAACCATTTTCCCCCACTTAAAGCGCCCATTGAATTAATTAAGGATGAGAACCACAGCATCGGTTTGCTAGTGATTCCACGATGTAATTTTGGACAAATCCTTAAAATAAAGGAGATTGTTCGCGCCTGTGGGGTGGTTGCTTCTCCTTGGGAGATTGCTCAAAATATTAAAACGGAGCTTTATCCAGAGCTCATAAGCCCAGAAATTCCGGGTTTTGATGATTTACCGGTAACCACAGAAGAGTTGCTGCAAAGTCCTATATGCAAAAAAATAGCGATGATTGCGACTAGTAGTCGTCATCCTACGCGATTATTGGCTATCAATCTGGCTAAATTAGTTCAAGCTTTACCCGAAATGTTACCTGAAGCCATCAAGCGCATTAGCTTATTGCTTGAGCTAACACATACATTTTATGAGTATCACTATCCTCGCTATGCATTTTGTATTTATGTGATTATCCATGAGATTAGTTTGGCTTTATTAAAGCAAACTGATGAACAATTCTTGGTAAATAGTTTTAATGAATTTGTTTTTGAGTCAAAAAGAACATTTCTTGGTTCCTTAGCTCTTAGCGAAGAGCAAATTGTTAATTCACATTTTGTTGCTTTTCCCGCATTGTCAGGAACAAATGCTTATACCTTAGCCATGCAATTAGCTTGGCAGATGAGGACGCATAGTGGTGCTGAACCGAAGATTAAAGTATGCATCCCTAGCTATTATGAATTTGCTCACATTACCAAAAAGAATCTCACGGAGTCGGATGCGGATATTTATATTCTTTCTGCTGGCCCAATTGTTAATAAAAATGGTTTAACTCCTGGGGTAGATATTAATCATCTTGTCAGGCGCAAATTGATTGGAAAAAAGCGGGAGAAACCATTAACTCTTATTGTTGATGCGACTACAGCATTGTACTCTAATTTACAATTGGCACCTGATGTACAGCCTTTAATAGGAACGGGGCAGCTTTCAATAATTTTGCATGAGAGCCATCAAAAATTTGGTTTAATTCATAGTGATCAAGCGCAATATGGGCGTGTTTTAGGTCTTTGTGCTAAAGGGAGTTATGCAGAAGAACTCATCCATACAATGCAGCAAAATTCTCAAGATGACTTTAATCGGCATGTGGACATGCGCATAGGGGCGTTTATTAGTAGTATTTGTGGAAGCTCATTAGAAGAGATTAAACAACAGCATTTTAGTAATGGGGCGCTGTTAAGAAACCTATTAATTGAATCCCTATTAAGTAATAAGGAGGTTGTCACTCATAAAGATATGTTAACCAATTTGGATCAATTATATTTCACTACATCTCAGCATTCCGCGTTTAATAATATTACGCGAAATATTATTGAGCCAAGAGATAGTTTTGGCCATTTTAGTTTTACTAAAATAGGGGTAGGAAAATATCATCGTATTAGTGCTGATGCCTCCGATCGTATTGATTGCCTGCTCTTAGCCTCCCAAATTTATATTGCGCAGCAATACACGCCTGAGCAGTTAGCAGAAATTATATTAATACATGCTCGAGGGAGTGAACGCTTAAACTTTGAATATCAAATCATGACACTTGCAGTGCTTAACAAAATTAGTGCTGGCTTAATTGATCTGAGCGGTGTCAACTTATTAGAATTATTTTTGACAATGCATTACCTGTTAGAGCGTTGTTCTAGTTTTTCTGGCCGTCAATATTATGTACGGGTTGTCGCTTATCTGGCAAGTTTTGAGGAACCTCTTGCTACTCAATATAAACCTGCAAATCCTACACATTTTTTGAATGCGATAAAAATTTTGTATCAAGCGAGGATAAAAATTAGTTCTTTGATGGAGTACTTAGATACTTATCAGCACATCGATTTACTTGAAAAAGTGAGTACGGAGACTTGTTTACATCACTTCATTAATCAGCATGCTTTAACGCAAAAGCAATTAATGACAGTGTTTGCTCTTTTGGAAGCTCAATTGAACATTGCCGATTATTTAAAACTTATATGCAATGAGAAATTTTGTTCTGGGGTCTTAAAAATCCATGATGCAAATCAACGGATTTTAATGAATTTGAAAACTACCCCAGAAAAATATCAGAAGGCGAGTACATCCTCTATTATATACCAATCCGAATGTTATCAGGCGTTAAAGAATTATTATCAAGTTGAGCATTCCATAAGCGGTGCGCAGGCATTAATTCGCTCATTAGAGAAAGCAAAAGACAGTTATACGCAGGAGGTACTGCGGCATGATCGATGTCCTCAATCTCAGGCGATGAGGCTTATTTTAATGATAGTTACCAATTTTTTTGCCAGTTTAACTTTGGGTGCAGCGCATGCTATTCATTATAAAAACACTGGTCGCATCTTCTTTTTTTCGGGAACCAATTCAGAGAATGCATTACATGCAACACATAAAGATTTTAATGCGGAGTTTCACCTACTATCTGAGGTTAGTGTAGGTGCATAATCTGGTTTATGGGGTAAATTTTTTAGTGCAGCGTGTTATTTGGCGAGACTTCCGCAGCAAGGAAAACCTGATTGCGAGCAACCAGGCTATGGTTTTTAATAACTTCTTTGTAGGGCAAAATTTGCTAGCTTAGCCAGGGCATCTTTATATTTGGACTCTGGTAAAACCATTAAATGAGATAGGGCCTTGTCAATTTCTTGGGTTGCAATCTTTTTGGTATATTCGATGGCTTTAGTTTCTTCCAGCGCAACAAGAATTTCTGGTAAAAATTCTAGGCTGCCCTTTTTTAAACTGTCGATAATTTGTTGTTTTTGCAACTCTGACCCATGCTGTAGGGCATGAATTAATGGTAAAGTGGCTTTTCCATCCGCCAGATCATCACCAATGTTTTTACCAATGGTCTTGGCATCCGAACAATAGTCCAAAGCATCATCAATAAGTTGGAAGGCATTGCCCAAGTGTAAACCATATGCATAAATACTATCCTGGACCTCTTTTGATGCATTACTTAGCATTGGGCCAATACAGGATGAGGCTGCAAATAACAAGGCGGTTTTTGCCCGAATAACATCGAAATACTCATCAAAAGTCAGAGCAGGGTTATGGCGGTTTGATAATTGTTTTACTTCGCCACAGCTAATTTCTAAGGCGGTGTTGGCAAAAAGTTTCAGAATGGCTGGATTGCCTGAGTCCACCATCAATTGAATTGATTGTGTAAACAAATAATCACCAACTAAGATGCTTGCTTTACTTCCCCAAATATTATTTGCGGTTTCACGCCCTCTTCTTAGGGTAGATTCATCGACAACATCATCATGCAATAAGGTAGCTGTATGAAAGAACTCAACCATAGCCGCTAAAGCAATGTGATTCTGGCCTTGATAACCACAAGCATTGCTGGCTAACAGCACCAATAGGGGGCGCAGCCGCTTACCACCACTTTCAATAACATGGTGGGACATATCATCAATTAAACCTATCTGAGATTCAATTTTATTAACAATTAAAGCATTGACCGCGTTAAAATCATCAATTACTGTTTCGCGTATACTCTCAATCGTCATTGTTTTTCCTCAACCATTCAATCAGCAAATGCTAAAGTTGTACTGGGTAATTGTCAAGGTATCCGTTCAGGTAATGATGATAACTTAAGAGAAACATAGCCTGGATGGAGGTGAAACCGTAATCCAGGATCTAGGCTTGATTCAAACGCAGATCTCTGGATTACGTTGCACTGCATCAAGGCTACAGTGACTCACTCTGTTCGGGATAACCTAGGAATGATTTTTACACATTAAACAAGAAGTGCATTACATCACCATCACAGACAACATATCCTTTACCTTCCAGGCGTAATTTGCCTGCTTCTTTTGCGCCTTGCTCGCCGCGATAGCTAATAAAATCATTGTAAGCAATGACTTCAGCGCGAATAAATCCTTTTTCAAAATCGGTATGAATTACACCGGCTGCTTGCGGAGCTGTAGCACCTTTATGAATAGTCCACGCTCTTACTTCTTTAACGCCCGCCGTAAAATAAGTTTGTAATCCTAAAAGGTCGTAACCTGCGCGAATTACCTTATGCAGACCGGGTTCGCTTAACCCCAAACTCACCATAAATTCTTTACGATCTTCATCATCCAGCTCAACCAATTCGGCTTCTGTAGCAGCACATAAGGCAACAATACTAGCCTTTTCGCGAGCCGCTAGTTCTTGAACTTTATCCAATAGCGGATTATTTTCATAGCCATCATCATTCACATTGGCAATATAAAGAACAGGTTTTGCGGTAAGTAAGAATAAGCGACGAGCAATTAATTCTTCCTCAGCAGTTAATTCCAGAGTGCGTACGGGATGACCTTCGTCTAAATGAACTTTAATTTTCTCCAAGGCTTTCATTTCCGCAATGGCTTCTTTATTACCGCTACGGCTGTTCTTGCCTGCCTTAAGCATGGCTTTTTCAACAGCTTCCATATCGGCTAAAGCTAATTCGGTGTTAATCACTTCAATATCACTTAGCGGATCAACGCGACCTTCGACGTGAATCACATCCGTATTTTCAAAGCAACGTACCACATGAGCAATTGCATCTGTTTCACGAATATTAGCTAAAAACTGATTGCCTAAGCCTTCGCCTTTGGAGGCGCCTTTAACAATGCCCGCAATGTCAACGAATTGCATGGTTGTCGGAAGTATTTGCTGTGGCTTAACAATCTCGCTTAAGGCTTCAAGTCGGGGATCGGGAACAGTCACAATACCAACATTCGGTTCAATGGTACAAAAGGGGTAATTCGCTGCTTCAATGCCTGCCTTAGTCAGGGCGTTAAAAAGAGTTGATTTACCAACGTTAGGCAAGCCTACGATTCCACATTTAAATCCCATGAATAGTACCTCTGTTAAGCGTTTAATTGATTCATTGCTCTGGAAATATCGCCAGATAAAAGTAAGGGCATCGTAGCGATCCCTCTATCGATTGCATCATAAATATGTTGTCTGTCCTGTGCGGACGGTTTATTGAGCACATATTGGTGCACTAAGTCTTTATGTCCAGGGTGGCCTATACCAATACGTAAACGATGGAAATTGGGGCTGCCTATCTGGGCAATAATGTCTCTTAAGCCGTTGTGTCCACCATGTCCACCACCGGTTTTTAATTTAATTCGTCCTACGGCTAAGTCCAATTCGTCATGAACTACCAGTATTTCTTCAGGTTGAATGCGATAAAATTGGCTGATTAATCGTGTTGGTTGTCCACTATGATTCATGAATGTTAGGGGTAAAACCAATTTGCTTGAATGATTGTTCAACTCGAGCTCAGCCAGCTCTGCCTGCATTTTTTTTTCTAATTTGAAGTTAGCGCTATGTCGTTGCGCTAAGGCTGTTGTAAGCCATCCACCGGCATTATGACGCGTATGCTCATAAGCTGGACCTGGATTACGTAAACCAATGATAAGTTTTATCGCCATGATGAGTAGGTAGGATTAGGATTTTGGGGTTTTAGGTAATCAGAGTCAGGCATGCCTGACTCTGAGCGCGGAGAAAAATTACTCTTCACCTTTCTCTTCTGAACCAACAGTAGGTACATCAGATGCTGGAACTTCTGTCCCTTCTTCAACTGCGCCTGCGCGGGACATATGGATGCTCACAACGGGAGCGTCATGGCTACCATCAGTAACATCAACAGTTAAGTTTACACCTTTTGGTAATTTCAGATTTGATAAATGAACAACATCATCAAGTGCTACTTTAGCCATATCAACTTCAATGAATTCTGGAAGATCTTTAGCTTGGCAACGAACTTCAACTTGAGTCATGGTGTGGTTAATCATACCGCCAGCCTTGATACCAGGAGCTTTTTGCTCGTTGATAAAATGGAGAGGTACTAATTTAACTAGAACATCTTTCTTAGAAACACGTTGTAAGTCCATATGCATGATTACAGGCTTGTATGGATGGCGTTGTAATGCTTTTAAAATCACGTGTTCTACTTTTCCATCAACAGTAATATCAAAAACACTTGAATAAGTACTCTCAGATTCTAATACTTTGATTACTTTGTTGTGGGGGAAAAGAATAGACATTGGTTTTTTGTCTCCGCCGTAAATTACTGCGGGTACTTTATTTTCAAGACGACGTAGGCGGCGGCTCGCACCTTTCCCCATATCCGTTCTTGTTTCTGCTTCTAATAGAATATTTGACATTATTTATATGCTCCAAAAATTAAATGGCCCTTACTTAATCCGCGACCAGATTAAATACCAGATCCAAGAATATATTGACATTTCTCTACTCTTGGCCAAAATAATCAAGGTTGCAAAAAAACTGCGTACCTTAAAGACTTTGCTAACAAATCTGGAAAGGGTGGCAAAGTATACAATATTTTAAAATGAACATAAATAGAAATTGCACTTGAAGTCGTTGGCATAATTTCATAGAATATGCGACTTTATTGAATTTGTGATAGCCAATCAGGCGAATTGGAGAAAAATTATGTATGCGGTAATCAAAACTGGCGGTAAGCAATACACCGTGAAGGAAGGCGATGTACTTAAGATCGAATTGCTGCCTGAAGATGTTGGCAACGAAATTAAATTCGAAGAAGTTTTAATGTTAGCTGATGGTGACAAAATTGTCTGCGGTACGCCATTTGTTGCTAAAGCAACTGTAAAAGCAGAAGTGCTTGATCATGGCCGTCACAAGAAAGTCAAAATCATCAAGTTCCGTCGTCGTAAGCACCATATGAAACAAATGGGGCACAGACAATATTATTCGCAAGTTAAAATTACTGCGATAAGCAAGTAAGAGGGGATAGCAATGGCTCATAAAAAAGCAGGTGGTAGTACTCGTAACGGCCGCGACTCGAATCCTAAGTATCTTGGTGTGAAGCGTTATGGTGGCCAGTTTGTTAATGCAGGTGAAATCCTTGTAAGACAGCGTGGTACTCGTTTTCACGCAGGACCAGGCGTAGGTATTGGTCGTGATCATACTTTATTTGCCTTAGTTGAAGGCTTGGTTAAATTCGTAATTAAAGGCGAAAAAAATCGTAAGTATGTGACTATTGTTGCTGAACAAGAAGCTGCAAACTAGGAACTTTTAAGTTCCACCGATTGTCTTTATACGTAGCCTGGTTGCTTGCAGCCGGGCTACTGTGTATTAAGATTCAGAAAACGTAGCCCGTATTTCGTATAGCGTAATACGGGGATATGTGTCACAACATCCCGTATTACGACCTCGTCTAAATACGGGCTACGAGTTAAGGTACGTTGCGGGTGTTACACTCGTACTCCTTAATGCTCACACTATGTTCCCTGTCCCTGACAACAAAATTTTCTTTTATTTTTGAGGTATGTCATGAAATTCGTTGATGAAGCAATTATTAAGGTTGATGCCGGCAATGGTGGAAATGGTTGCTTAAGCTTCAGACGCGAAAAATTCATTCCCCGTGGTGGCCCTGATGGGGGTGATGGTGGCGATGGTGGTAGCGTTTATTTCGAAGCCAGCAGCGATCTAAATACCCTTATTGATTTTCGTTATATGCGTCACTATAAGGCAGGAAATGGCCAGCCGGGTATGGGCGGAAATTGTTCGGGGAAAAAGGGCGATGATTTAATTATTAAAGTTCCCGTGGGTACGCTCATTTATGATGTTGATAGTGGCGAATTACTTGGTGATATTAATAAAGTAGGGGTACCCGTACTCATTGCTCAAGGGGGATTCCATGGTTTAGGAAATACCCGTTATAAAAGCAGTGTGAATCGTGCTCCCCGCCAAACCAGTCCTGGAAGCCCCGGAGAGTCAAGGCATCTACGTCTCGAATTGCGTGTTTTAGCTGATGTTGGCTTGCTTGGCTTGCCTAATGCTGGAAAATCAACCTTGATTCGAGCTGTTTCTAGCTCCAAGGCGAAAGTTGCAGATTATCCTTTTACCACCTTGCATCCAGGCTTAGGTGTTGTCAGTGTTTCTTCACATAAAAGCTTTGTTATGGCTGATATTCCTGGACTTATTGAGGGGGCTTCTACTGGTGCGGGTTTAGGACATCGTTTCTTAAAACATTTGTCTCGTACTTGCGTGCTGTTACATGTAATTGATGTCGCTCCTGTAGATGAAAGTGATCCAGTTGCTTCTGCGAAAGCGATTATCAATGAATTGGCGGAATACAATCCTGAGTTAGTGCAAAAACCACGTTGGCTCGTACTCAATAAAATTGATATGCTGCCTGATGAGGCCAGCCGTAATGAGCGCATCCAGGCCATAATTGATGGCCTGGATTGGAAGGATAAGGTATTCACTATTTCCGCAATCAGTGGTCAAGGAACCCAGCAATTATGTTACTCATTGATGCAATTGATTGACGAGCTGAACAATCCTGAAGCTTGACCATTCTGCCGCATGCTCACGCACTGAGGGCGTGCGGTAGGGAATCGTGTGAATCTCTGTGCCTTCTTTTTGCCCATCATGGTAATGAATCGTCAATTGCGTTGTACCGGTTATCGGTTTTTTCTGCCAATAATCTTCCAAACCTGTGATGTGGAAATAGGGCTTGGTTTTTTGTAATCCGTTAAAATTTACTAAATGATGCAAACCGGGTTTGCTTAGAATATTTTGTAATAAACCGCCTGTAGCTTCATCAATAATCGTGATTGACTCATTGCGCGCGCTGATAAGTTCACGTAAGGCATCAGACGCTTTTTTATCAACCGCACTGATTACATGTGGTGCCACAATTGGGTCGATAATGGCTTTAATCTGTTCTACCAGGTCTTGCCGGCAGCGCACTTTGAATTCAATATAAGGTGACTCCCAACGATAGCCAGTTTGGCAATCAATTTCGGCTAATGCCTCTTCCAATGTTTGGGCAATTTCGCTTTCAGCCAAGCCAAAAACTTTCCATTTCAGAATTTGCTTCTGACTGTGCGATGTTTCTTGCAACATAGGAAATGCATAGTCATTAAACATTGGCAAACACTCGCGAGGAGGGCCTGGGAGTAGAATAAATGTTTTATCGTGCCAGCGATAATAACAGCCCATAGCACTACCATTGGGATTGAGAAGCAGTTTGGCATCAGTAGGAAAGAGACATTGTTGACGATTTCCTTGATTTAAGGGTATTTTGATATGCTGTAACCGCGCTTTAATATGCTCTAGGGCTTGGGTGTGCTCTACTAATTCTATCCCTGTAAATTTCGCTAGGGCAAAACGTGTTAGATCATCAGTAGTTGGCCCAAGTCCACCAATGATAATGATAATGTCGTGATTTGCGGCTAAAAACTGTAAACACCGGATAATATCTGTTTCTTTATCACTGCAAGAAAGTTGAAAACCTAAGGATAAACCCTCGGTACTCAGGGCATGGGCTAAATTATGGCCGTTTGTATTTAATGTATCTCCATGAACGATTTCATCGCCTGTTGCTAAGATGGCTATAGTCATGTGAGTGCTCCTTGAATGCTAATTCATTCCTTGAGTGTATCGTATAATTTGAAAAATCTGTAATAGTTGTTGACTTTTGTGCGCAGATTGCCTAATAAATGAGATAGTTATGAATCTGCTAAGCTCGAACTAGAACTAGACTGCTCAATTGAGCGCAGCACAAATCAGTTTCGTAGTACATAATAATAGTTAGATGAATTACGTTATCTTGGGATAACGTCCCCTATATGAGTAAGGAGAAAGTATGGAGTTTTCAAGCCGTTATGTTGCACATGTTCCCGATGCTTTGGGATATGTTAATTATTCGGCTGAGGAAAATAAAGTTTGGAGTATTTTGTTTGAACGCCAAATAAAATTAATTCCAAATAGGGCATGTGAAGCGTTTATTACGGGGTTGCAAACCTTAGGTATTACTTCACAGAGCATCCCTCAATTGCCTGATTTGAGTCAGAAACTTAAAGCAAAAACAGGGTGGACCGTTGCGCCTGTGGCTGCTTTGATTTCAGCACGAGAGTTTTTTGAGCTCTTGGCAAAGAAACATTTTCCTGTAGCAACATTTATTCGTACTGAAGAAGAATTAAATTATGTAAAAGAGCCGGATATTTTCCACGAGATTTTTGGACATTGTCCCATGTTAACGGACAGCATTTATGCCGATTTTTTACATGACTACGCGTGTAAGGTATTAAGCTTCCCAGAAGAAGATTGGCCTTTGTTACAACGCATGTTTTGGTATACCGTAGAGTTTGGCTTAATTAACACTTCTCAAGGTTTAAGGGCTTATGGTGGTGGAATTCTTTCTTCAATTAGCGAAACTGTATACAGTGTTGAAAGTGACATTCCATTACGTGTTTATTTTGATCCTATAGTTGCGTTTCGTACGCCTTATCGGATCGACAGACTGCAACCAATCTATTTTGTGATTGATAACTATCAGGTTCTTTATGATTTTGTTTTATCTGATATCGCCAAGCTACTAGAGCGTACACGTGAATTAGGTGAATTTCCTCCATTATTTGAAGTGGATCCAGGTAATCCAAACATCCATATTAGGGCTTGTTAGGTTGTGCAATCCTTAATTGAGAGTTTTTTTTATCTTTTCCCGCCAAATGATTTTATTGATCCAGGGATAAAGCGTATTGTAATGCCGGGATAGTCTTGATAACATCGGCATACATGCGTTGTCCATTGGCTGTACGTCAAGGAGCATTATTTGATTAAAGTACTAATTGTTGATGACCATGCATTGGTTAGAATGGGAATTCGACGATTACTTGAAGATTTGTCGGATGTGAATGTAGTCGCTGACGCTGAAAGCGGTGAGCAGGCTTTAGCATTGGTTAAACAACATGGCCCTGATGTTGTGCTTCTCGATATGAAAATGCCTGGTATTGATGGCTGGGAAGTAACTCGCCGTTTAAAAAAATCTAATCCTCATGTAAAAGTAATTGCCGTTACTGCGATGTGTTCGGATGTATTACCTACTCGTGTTTTGCAGTTAGGTGCCATGGGGTATCTCACTAAAGAGTCTGGAGCCGAAGAAATGGCTGCAGCAATACGTAAAGTAGCTAAAGGTGAAAAGTATTTGAGTGCGGAGATTGCCCAGAAAATGGCAATTAACAGTTTGGAAGAAGTACAAGGTTCACCTTTTAACATGCTGTCAGAACGCGAAATGCAGGTGATGTTAATGATCACTCGCGGGATGACTGTGCAGGAAATTAGTGACCGACTATTCCTGAGCACCAAAACAATTAATGGATATCGTTATCGTACTTTTGAAAAGCTGGGCATTAAAAATGATGTCGAGCTGACCTACTTAGCGTTAAAACACGGAATTATCGAAAACCCAAATGATATAGCATCAGAAGATTAGCATGCAAAATCGCGCTCAAGAACTGGCGCAGTTTCTTACGAAATTGCCCAGCGGTCCTGGTATTTATAGAATGCTGGATGAGGCAGGTACGGTATTGTATGTTGGAAAGGCATCGAATCTTAAAAAAAGAGTTAACAGTTATTTTAATAAACAAAATACTGGGGTTAAAACTCGTTCTTTAGTCAGTCAAATTGCATCCATTGAGGTATCGGTCACGCGCAGTGAGACGGAAGCCTTATTATTGGAAAGTAATCTGATTAAAGCGTTGCGGCCAAAATACAATGTGCTGTTGCGTGACGATAAAACCTATCCGTATATCCATATTTCTGAACATCCTGATTTTCCGCGCATCGAAATTTATCGCTCGAAAAAAAAACCATTAACGGGAAATTTTTTCGGTCCTTATCCTAGCGTTACCGCAGTTAAAGAAACAATTGTAACCATCCAGAAGGTATTTAAAATTCGAAATTGCCGGGACAGTTTTTTCAATGCGCGCTCACGTCCTTGTTTGCAATATCAAATTAAACGCTGTACTGCTCCTTGTGTGGATTATATTTGCCCGGAAAATTATCAGCGCTCGATTCAAGATGCGATTCGTTTCTTACAAGGAAAAAGCCAATTAATTCTTGATGAATTGGCGGCGAGCATGGAAAAGGCGGTCGCGGAGCTGCGCTTTGAGGAAGCCGCGGTGCTTCGCGATCAGATTAAAAACTTGCGTTTGGTGCAAGAGCAGCAAGGGATGATGCAACTCAGCGGGGATGCTGATGCCATTGCTATTGAGGTTAATCCGGGGTTTTCGTGCATTCAATGTGTCACTATCCGTGAAGGCCAAGTGTTGGCCAGCCAGAGTTTCTTCCCATCCATGCCTACAAAGGCTTTAGATGAAGAGTTGGACATGGATGAGTTATGGCAGCAGACATTTGATGCCTTTATTGGCTTTTATTATCTCGATATGCCAGAGCGCATCCCGCCATTAATTATTACCAACCATACCTTATCGGATCATCAGCCATTGCAAGAAGCGTTAACTCAAAGACGCGGCAAAATCTGTAAGATACAAGTTAACCCTCGGGGCTCTAAATCGCGTTGGATGGATTTTGCCTTGAATAATTTGCGTGTTTCTCTTGCTGAATACGTGACCAAGCATTCGACTATGCGGTCTCGTTTTAATGAATTAGAAAAATTCTTACAGCTTAAAAAACCAATTGAGCGGATGGAGTGTTTTGATATTAGCCATACTCAAGGAGAGTCGACGGTTGCTTCATGTGTCGTTTTTGATCATGAAGGTCCTAATACACGCGAATATCGGCGCTTTAATATTGAAGGTATTACTCCGGGGGATGATTACGCTGCGATGGAGCAAGCCATTACCCGCCGTTTTAAACGTTTGCTTGAGGCGCAATCTTTGCCTGATTTGTTAATTATTGATGGGGGCAAAGGACAGGTTGGGGTGGCACAGCGGGTGCTGGGGTCGTTAAATATTTGCGATGTGTTGTTATTAGGTGTAGCTAAAGGTCCCTCACGTAAGGCAGGGTGGGAAAAATTGATTTTAGTTCATGAGGAACGAGAGCTCATTTTACCTGATGAATCGAAGGCTCTACATTTATTACAACATATTCGTGATGAGGCGCATCGTTTTGCGATTACGGCGCATCGTAAGAAAAGGCAAAAACGAGGTTTGGAATCCTCTTTAGAGGATATTGATGGAGTAGGAGCTAAACGTCGGCAAGCTTTATTACACCGTTTTGGTGGGCTCCGTGAATTAGCGAAGGCTCCTTTAGAGGAAATTGCCAAGGTTCCAGGAATCAGCGAGCATTTGGCTGTGCGTATTTTTCATTATTTTCATCCTGAGTGATTCAAATCCATAAGTCATCGCGAATGAAATGAAGGACCACCTAAATTTTGCACTAAACCTCATTTGGGAGAGCCTTCGTCGTAAACGCCCCAGAATGATGTCTTCTTAATCTTCCCATAATCTTACTTTGTTATTATTAACACATGGAAGTTTATTTAGTGAAGTGTTGATATGGTAGGTAAAAAGAATCCACCGGTTGTTTTGTCAATAAAATCCTCTACCTTAGGGAGAAGGATGGAGGTTGATCTTGAGCCTTTACAAGACTTTAAACGCTTCTGGCAAGATGGGGAAGGAGATCAAAGAGAAATATGGCAAGTACTAGCTGATAATTACATCAACAAACCCTACCTTGATGTACCTGCTTTATTTCGCGGCTATGTGGATATTACCCATGATAATTTCACTGTGCATCATCGTAATCATGACACTACCCACGCTGTAAGACAACGTCTTTATGCGCAAAATTATCTGGATTTGATCCAGAACTATGGCAATCAAGAATATGCACCTATTGCTACAGAAATTAATAATAATGATGAGCTCAAAGCTTGCTTGGAACTGGCTATTTACTTATGTCGTAGTGGTCGAACCAATGAAAAATCAGGAAAAGATGATCCATCCAATGCCCAACGTTCGGCGCAATTATTTGCGGTTGTGGCTGTGGAAATGGGTTTTGATCCAGATTTAGTTAATTTCTTGCAGTTTGCTGTAGGAACACATGCACCCAAATTAGGAAATCACCAGGATTTAGTTGATAAGCTCCCCGGAGAACACAAATTAGCCTTAGCCCATTTATTAAAAGGGGTCATTGATTTAAGTCATCATACCGATTTGGTGCGTTGCAAAGTTGGTCCTCCTCAAGAACCTGTACGTGAACAAATCGACGAGGAGTTGGGCGAATTTTTAGATTCTAAAAAAATTGACGTGAAGCGCGCGACCACTAACTTTTTGGTTCATGCTACTCAATTGTGCAAAATGACCGGAACTCGGGTTAAATTCGAAACATTTTCACAACAAGATAAAGAGAATAACCCTAAATTAAAAGTACAACACGCACGTGATGTAAATAGATCAATGGAGCAGTTGCGCGCAGTAAAACTCGACCCACATCGAATTATTCATGAAGGCCCACAGGGCGATTTTGCTGAATTGTTAAGACAGGTTTCAGTGACTGGTGTTTTGGATGTAACAAATAAGCAAATCAATACAGTGGAATTAGAGCAAATAAAAAAATGCATTACAGAAAACCCAATTAAAAAGGCATGCTTATTGGGTGTAAAACCTAGGAGTGCGCAAAGAGACTTAGTTGCTGTTTTAAAAGAAAAAAGCGTCAAGCAAGGCCTGCCTATTGAAATGAACCATACAGAGCTTCTTGAACAAGAGTTGGTGGGAGATTTTGATAGGCAATTTCGCCAGCAGGCGATCGATAGACAAAAAGTATCCATGCGTTTTGAACCTTCTCGTCTTGGTGCTGCTTATGAAAAAGGATGGGGGGCTTTCTTTTCTCAATTATGGAAGGAAATTAAAGGAGATGTACCCACTTTTGGCGGCGATACTCATTATACTCAAATCACTAAGGTTAAGAAATTATCTAACCCGGCTCTAGAAGAGCGTTATGATGAACTAAAAAAACCGGTTGATCCGATTTCCGGGATTCTTTCCAAAGAGCTACAGACTATACAAACTGATGATATTCAATTAGAGCCTGGAGAAATGTTACTTTATCATGGTACTAATTCAGAGGTTTCCCCGTTGATTATGCAAAATGGTTTTGATGAAGGGCGCTGCAAATATGTTCAGGGGAATGGTTATGGACCCTTGGGTAAAGGGATTTATTTCACTTCGGAATTGTCCAAAGCTGCAACTTTTTCTACCTGTACTGAATGTAAGCAAAGTGGGATGTGTAGTTGTGTGAAAAAAGGGACTGACCTGCCTGCAGATCGAGTAGTTTTGGTATGTAAGGTTTTTGTTGGTAATCCTGAAATTGTGCTGAAAAAAGGAGGCTTGCAAGATCGCACGCAACCTCAAGCACCTTTTGATTCATACATGGCTTTATCTAAAGATATTGATCCAATTTCTCAGTTTCGCTCGACCGAAGTCTGTGTGCCTTCTGGAAAGCAAATTATTCCTCTTTATGAAATACGTTTTAGTTCTCAACCCAATTTGCTTAAAGCATCCACCTGGGAAAAAACTATTGAACACAATGGCTTAAAGAGAGTGAAGGGCTTATATGAAATCAAGGCCTCAGTAACACTATTAAACGAATTACAGGCATTAAGAGACCTTCCTGCTCCTTTCGAAGTCGTTAAAAAGCAGGCGCATAAGGTGGAAACGGTTATTCAAATAGCCATAAATAAATTAAAAGGGAAAGAGCAAGACTTGCAAGCAGAAATACCCAGAGATCAATACAGGTTAGACAAGATTGCCGTTCAATTACGTGATCTATATAACATAAGAGCTCAATTAACTACCTTCCAAAAGCAAGACATTGATTTAAAACCAAATTTAGAAAAAGAAACAACGCACATTAATAAAGAACCTGGATTTTTACAAAGAGTGCTGCGTTTTATTTTGCCTAAAAATTATGCCCTGAAAAGAGAAGGAGCGGCATTGGCAGCAGAGATTAATAATGGTGAGGGGAATCCTAAGGACTTTCAAGCTAACATGATTCACTGGCTTAATCTGGCAATCGAACGCAATCAGCATAAATCAAGCAATGGGGATATCTCTCATCGTGCGGTTATTACTCAAAAGCTGATTCATTTAAGAGATGCCTTTCGTGATCTAGAGGAAAGAAATCTAAATGATGAAGATTTAAGTAAAGAACTTCATCGATTAGTTACCCATACCTTAGATGGCTTTAAATCCTACGGTGATCTTGTTCCTATGGTTCTGAATTCAACCGCTTATAAGAGTTTATGCGCGTTTCAAGAAACGGCATCAACGATTGTGGGTAAGACGTTCACTACAGTACATAGTGCGTTACGAGGATTGGCTGTTTCTAAAAAGGCTGACTCTGAGCGAGAGTTGGTTATCAAAAACGCTCTAGAACCTATGTCTCTAAAACCAGAGCAGGATGTTGATGTGTCCAAATCGTTAGTAGTTGAAACTACAGATGAAGATGATGATTTTGTTTTGATTGGCGGGGAAGAGCAGAATCCCTCTCCCACCCTCTCAAACTAACAACGTACTTTTTAGGCACGTGTAGCCCGTATTGACGTAGCTTAATACGGGATGTTGTAGCTGGAAAAATTAATAGTTAATTATCTAAAAAGATTCGAATTATTAGTGCTTTACGGTATAGTAGTTAAAATTCTTACTGGATTTGGAATAACGGAGTGATATGGGATCCTGAGCAATACGCCCTCGGAAATTATTTTCAGACGCAAATTAATGAAAAATTTCGCAGTACCTTTAGCGTGCATCCTTTTGGAGATATTTTAGATGTTGGCTGTGGAGATGGCCAATACACTAATTTTTTAGCTAAAACTTATAAGAATAGTAAATTTCTGGCTATTGATAATTCTCCAGAAATGATTGCTCACGCAAAAGACTATTGGACGAGTAAAAATCTTTCCTTTGAAGTTCAACGTATTGAGAAATACCATCAAGCGTACATGTTTGATTTTGTGCTGTCTTTTTGGTGTTTGCAGTGGACTAAAATCGAAGTTGCTTTTATCAATATTTATCAAGCCTTAAAAATGGAAGGGCGATTTTATGCGACCTTTTCTTCCTTTTCTGAGAGTAGTATTTTACAAATTTGGTATGAGTTGGCCAAAAGGGGGCGGCATATTGAGGTGGCAAATGACAACATACAAAGGCTGCTGCCGTATGCAAATTATTTCTATCGTGTATTGAGTGCGGTGAGTCAGACCCCTTTTCGGCATGTTAAAATGGATTTAAAAACTTATCGAATAGCTCTTCCTAATATTAATTATATGAAAAATTTAATATTGATTTTGCCAGCCATAAAGAAAATCCCTGAAGCCCTACAGGGTGAGCTTATCGCTGACATGCTGGATGCATTTGAACATATTTGCCAGCGTAAATATGGAGGGAAGCTCTATTACGAGACCCGACCTATTTTTATAGAAGCGGTTAAGTAGTCATCGGTTAAATTGACATCCCCCTCATTAGTTCCAACACAACAAAATTTTAACAAACAGCTATTGACACAATAATAGCCAAAAATCATAATTTATTTTCATCATGGTGATGAGGCACTCGGATCGTCGAAGGTGTTGGAGTAATAGCCTACGTTAGGGACGTCATTTTTGAATGAAGTGAAGGATCTCCTGAATCAAGTAGAGTGATCTTCGGACTAGTATTCAGTCCGATTCAGGAGAGCCTTCGCCGTAAGCGCCTCAGGATGACGTGTTTTTTGATAACTATTACGTTATAGAAACTGCATAAATGGATGTGTAAAATGTTCGAAAAACACAATAACAAACCGCGCACGCAAAAACAGGTAAAGCAACCCAGCAGAACATTATCTGTGGGGCTTATACAAAATGAAGAGCCTGACCGTACCTATTACATTACCAGCACAATTGAAAATATTGGTCATTTTCTTTTCTCTCAGACACAAGAACTCTATAAGGCAATTAGCCTTGCATTTTCGGCGGATTCTTTAGATTGGCGCAATTTCAAGCGCTACGCATGGCCCGTTGTAAGTTCAGGAATCGCTTTAGTTTTTGGCGAATTACTAACCCGCGGCATGAGCCAATATCAGACGGATAGCGAAGACTATGATTTTATTTATAAATTTATTCTTGGCGCTGCCATTTTAAGCTGTAGCGCTCTAAATCGGATCACCGACAAACACTTTAAATCAACAGCCGCATTTTCTGCCGCAGTTGCTAGTGAGGTGGTGGCCATCACCTATATGTATTATTCTGTTTTCGCAGGAACGCAACGATTAACTAGCGAACAATTTTCCGAAGATTATTCCTTAATTGCTAGCATTGGTGCTAGTGCTCTATTTGTGCCCTCTGGTTTTTCGTTTCTTACTCAAAAGGCGCAGAAACAATTATTAAAATGGCAACATAATCGAGGAGCCCAACGTTCTGATACAGCAACTATCCCTAGTGGTTTAACTCCAGTTGGTAATTTCTATTTTCAACTTGGTCATATCATGGCTAGGGAATTGATGCCCATACCCCGCTTATTTCAACTTGGTCTTATTGCGGAAAATATCCGGCAAGGGGAAGGCACTTTGCGACAATTTCGCAATGTTCCTGCTTTAATTGCTGATCTAACCCCGGCAGCAATTAGAGAGTCTTTAGCCCAACAAGCAATGATTCAAGACGACTATGAATATAATCATAAGGAATATCAGGTTTTAAAATTTACCCCGCAGGGTGCTCATTGGGTTACGGTACAAGGATATCAATTACGCACAGGGGATCTGGTTTTTTGCAACCAGGCGATTGATTTAGCTTCGGTTAAAATCTCAGGGGAGCTGGTTGCCTTAAAGCAAGATAAACAAGGGTACTTCCTTGAGGAGCTTGAACAACAAAAGTTTAGCGTGAACCTGAAAGCACAAAATGGCGAGGATGTCTGGATAGAGCATCACTCCAAAACGGTATGGGATAGCCTTCATAAAACAGTTAGTTTGGGTTTGGTGCGTGATGGCAAGCAAGCAGGGGTTATGGTTGGGGATAAATTAAATTTGTTTGGAGCAAAGAATTTTTTCATTCAAATCAAACCTGCTGATGAGTTTTTATCAAATAACGATATTCGCAAAGTAGCGGTAATTAATCAGATTATCGGTGATCGTAAACGCAGGAGTGTGTACCATTCTCTTATGGCCTCGGCTGGATTAGCGGTTTGTACACAACACGAGCTACGCTTGCTACCTGCGGAAATGTCCAAATACGCCTTCAATGTTTTTCAGGCCATGATTCCTTTTTCAGAACAATTTTTGCGGGAAATGGTTAATGGGCAATTATTGAAACAAGTAAATAAAAATCTAGGGGATAAACCTCTAGAAACTATTGATGCGCTGCGCATTGTCGATTTATGTCATGCACTCAGCGGGTATTATCGTGATCGCTTTCCTCAAGGGGTTGCAATTATTTCTGATAAAACTGGTACCCTAACCACCAATGGTATGAATGTGTTGGGATTATGGACCACTTCAATGCCTGCCCAAATACAGCATTTATTGAAAGAGAAAGAGCTCCGTCTTTTACCTGCCGGTACCCAATTATCTGAAGTGTTCGAGCTTTTTTGTCAGGCTTATACCAACAACCCGAAAGAGATGGAGCCTGAGGAAGATGCTATATTGCAATTACTTAATTCATTACTTAATCAAAAATCGAATTTACAGGTTGTTGTGCTTGGAAATAACCATTTTAGAAAAACTATTTCCCTAAATGAGAATAAAAAAGAAATAGAAACCTTTCACCTCGGCTTATATCGAAATTTTGGTGGGCGTTTAACTTTGGTGCGTGACGGTTCAAGCCACTACTTAGTTTTTTGTGGTATCCCCAAGGCGAGTGTCTTTGATAATACTTCTTTGCTTCGTGATTATTACAGTATGGACACGCGTACAGGCGTTTTATCACGGGATTGGTGTGTTGCGAGAGCGGAACTTAACGAAAAGCAATTTAAGCAGTTACAGGAGTATTTTGATCAGGATAAGAAAAAAGAAATTGAATCCTTCATCATGATGAATCAGCAGCTGCTGGAACGCATGCAACATCATGGAACGTTTATTATTGATAATCCTATTAAAAAAGGTGCTGAACACTTTATTAGTTCCTGTCGCAGCATTCAGGTGCCAGTATTTGTTGCTACGGGGGATACGACGAAAGCCGCCGAAAATATTGCTAATGTTTTATGTCCTCAGTACGCAAAAAAAATTAGCATCTTACGTGCTGAACATTTGGATAGTGATAACACTCACTTGGATGAAGAACATATTCCTCCAGAGAGTACGGTAATTTTTTCTGGGATTAATTCTGCAGTGTTAGCAGCATTTCAGAAATTATTATTTCGTGAAAAATCGGCCCGCCCCGTAATTATTTTTGCAGAAATGAGCACGGAGGGAAAAGGTATTTTGGCCCGCTTTTTAAAGGACAATCAATTTTTCATTATGGCTAATGGTGATGGAAGTAATGATGTGCTGATGATGAAAGAGGCGCACACGGTAATTGCGCACTGCGCAGATGATAATTCATTGGCTCCTGGAGTTGGCGCCTTGGCCGATCTTACTGATGTGCAATTACGTAGGCTTTCAAGCTCGGACAGCTCATTTTATGAGCGATTTGATATTGCTGATCAACGCAGTAAATTTATTCAGCTTTTTGCAGGGGTAGCTAATTCCCAAGAAAAAGGAATGTTGGCGTTGACGCTTAAAAGCAGCAAGATGAGCTTTGAATTGGCGCGTAATGTATTAGGTCCTGAGGCAGTAAAAGAAATGTATCAGCAACATTGGCTTAGTGTGGGCTTTGATCTAAGCTGGCTATGGGTTGCTTACTATGAAATTATGCAAAGCGTGGGTTTACCTATGGATAATCAAAATATCAGTGCCTCTGGGCTGATTACTAACAGCATGGGCTTGGCAATGATGGTCGCTTTAGTTGAGTCATTAACCAATTATTTAGCTTTTGGTGAGTCAACGAATCTGATTACTATGGTTATGATGTTAATGCTCTTACCGATTGTCTTAAAGAGTGTCTTTTCCAGTTTTAAAGCAGTACAAGATAGGATTTATCCAGAATCCCTCAGTATTGTTGAACTTGACGAGGAAGAGCAAACAGCAGGGCCACAAAGACAGCCCCAATCTTGGTGGGGTTCGGTGCGTTCATTCTTTCATAATCCTCGCACGTTAACTCCAGGAGAGGAACCGCAACTTAGTCATGGGCTTACTCAATAACTAAAACGGTAACCTTGATTATGCCACGCTTTGAAAAATCCTTTCATTTTTATCAAACCGTAGACGCCGCGGGTTGCCCGCGGCATCCATAGCTGTGTAATATAGATAGAGTCTGAACGCTTATTTTTAGGACGGAGTTTTTTTTAAAGCCTCTTCTACACTAATAAACCGATATCCATGCTGCTCATACATTTGCAATAAATCATCTAAAAAATAGCTATTTAAAAGATTGGCATGCAGAAGTAAAATTTGCTTCGTTGAGTTGCATCGCTGATTGTGTTCCGCAAAAATCGTTTGTTGCCAGACAAAGTCTAAATATTGTTGGCGTAGCTTATTTAATAGTTCTGGATTGGAGCTTATCTCGTTAATAAGTTTCATATTGAATATGAAATCGCGGCTATCAATAGTCACGGGAGCCACTCGGTAATGGTTTTTCTTTAAATAATGGAGGACCTTTTGTTTCTTAGCCAAACTGCTTTCGGAAAGATAAGGATAACGATAATATTTGGTCCCCGTCATGAGTGGGCTAAGGATTTTATCTGCACGATCCACATCGGCAATATAGGATGCAGCGGATATTTTTCGTAAGTTAACATGAGAATAACTATGGTTGCCTAAAAGAAAGCCTGAGTCTAAAAACGCATGAAGGTCCTTTAAGCTTTCTTCATTGATATTTTGGGCAATAACAAAGCCAATAGCAGGAGCCTTATGTTTTGTTAATGCATGGGTTATTTTTTCAAATTGAGTGTGCTCAAGGGGCAAATCATCTAAGGTAATTGCAATCGTACGTTCTTTAGGAGTACAGGGAGTTGTCTTGGGCGCGGTTGCATAAGTAATCATTGAGATGATAATAAAAAAAAGAGCTATGATTAAAGAATTTCTTCGCATTACAAATCCCAATTAATTAAGAAGTTCGTACTTGAATAGGTTTCCATGTTCGTCATTTTACCATCACTATTTCCTAAATTGTAGCTACCCTAGCGAAAGTCAGAAGGGGAGTTAGGATAGTGTGTTGCATCTTCCTGAAAAGAATGTTATCAAATTAGAATGGTTTAAAATTAACCTATTTTTCATGTGTATTTTTCAAGGACATGTCTCAAGGAGTGAGCATCATGGGTAGAGAGAAAAAATATTACACATCATACCAAGCAATGCCGAGTAGCGCGCGTTTTTGGCTGTATTCCGAGGCATGTTATACTGATGAAGAACTGGGCTTAAGGGCATGGGTATTAAATATCCGCGCCAATTCAGGAATTCATTCAGATTACCTTCTCAATTCAGGATCTTGGTTTTCTAATGATGATGAACAAGCGCTGATCAATGTTTATGATAACTCTTGGTTTTACTCAAGGGCATATAAAACACGCCAGGTTCTGAGAATGGGGGATTTTTTAGTAAAACCTCTTGACACTCAGCGTTTGCAGTGGCCCCAATTATATGAATTGATGCAACGAACAGGGGATTATTTAAGGTTACGCAATAAAAACTTGCGAACAGAACATTTAAATCAGCCAATGAATTTTATCATGCTGGATATAAACAATATTCTGAAAGGAATAAGCCAGAATCCAAATATCGGGCAAACTAAGAAAGAATTAGAGCATTTGCATCATTATATTCTGGCGATTGAAACTAATACCTCACCCTTAGTGGGTTCCGATCGGTTATTTTTAGCAAATTTACGTGCAGCCATTAATAATGAAGTTAAACCTTATTTAACGCATCTCGCGGAATCTCAATTATTAAAAGACCGCTTAGTTGAATTATCTAAAGCAACGCAGCAACTTTATACTGAATGTAATCGAGGAGCGCATTTTGCGTTTAATCCTAATGCAATTAATCCACATCCCCGAGATTTGGTTAGTGGGCAACTGGATGATTTAAAAGCTTATCCAACCTTGGCAGCTAAAGAGTGTGCTAAAAAAGAAACACAAGCAGTTGCAGCGTCTACGTCGGCTTTGAGTTTGTCCCCTGAAGAATTGCGCAACTGTGCCAATTTTAGTCTCATCAACATGGAGGATGAGGTATTGCAGCTTTATGCTCAAGCCATTGTTGATTTAAATGAATTGGCTCGATTTCAAAAAATCATTGAGCAAACTATTGGACTTTTGGGGCAGGCTGGTGAGGTTTATACCGTTTATCAATTTAAAGAGCAGTTAACATTATTGCTTAAACAGCTCGATTATTTTGTCGATTTTTCCGCCCAAACGATGGACGACTTATTGCTTGAAAATACGCAAGCCTATCATAAGGCAATTCAGGATGAACAAAAGTTATCTTTTTTCCAACGATGGTTTACTTCAGAGGAAGAGAAATTAGATACTTTTATTAAGAATCAGGATATATTGGCGCAATATCCTTCCACAGCATCTGAGCTTGCGAATACCAGGCAGGGTTTGAAAAAAAGTGTGGCTCAGATTCTAGAACATTTAAATAAGCCATCGATTCAAGAGACAAACTTTGTTGCGATCGCGGATCAGGCGCAAGAATTAAATCGCTTAATGGGATCCATGCATGAGTGGGTCACGGTGCAGTATGAGGCTAAGGGATTAACTCCGCCTCAAAAGCCTGAGCAGTTACGTATTTTACCCGAGGTACCAGTACCGCCTTTGGCTGACTGTGCCCCAACTACAGTAGATGAAATTTTATCTACTAGCAATATAAGCACTCATTTCTATCAGGAGCGTATGGCTGCTCCGAATAATACGTCGGCTATTTGTCCTCCTGATCAACCAGAATGTTCCTCAGTTAATGTGCCACAGGCAAGTTCTCAGGATTCCATTTATCTGATAGGTTTAGTTACTTTACTTCCCATAGGGTTAATTCTTCTTTATCTACTCTTTAAATCACGCCCGTCTACAGAACCAGATCCTATTGTTTATGGAAGTAAGGAAGAGTTTGATGAGGCTCTTGTCAGGCTAGAAGATTTAATTGCTCAAGTGAAAATGGCCCATGAGTATGACGAAGATGGCTATGATAAATTGGACTTTGATGATTTTATTAGCCGATACGATCGCTTACGTACTAAAGCGCATTCAAAGTGCTATGAGGTAGAAAATTTAAAAGAGCTTCATGACGAGATGATTGCTTATTATGAGGAGTTCCTGAACCAAAAGATGTACTTGCGGTAACAATATCAGGAGGAGCAGATTACAACTATATTCCGAATTACCGCAGTTAAGCCGCGGTAATTCGGAAAGTTATAATTAGACAGCATGGTAATTTAAGTATGTTTTACTAGAGTGTGATATTTTTTGTTCATTCAGTCTGTAAAAAAAACAGCAAATCATTGACTCTCATCTACGACAATGCGTGTTACTAGAACCAATATTTTTTTTCTATAAAACTCAAGCTAAATTACTGGTAAAAGTAACAATATTGGTACTAAACTTATTCTATATGCTCGTAGTCCTAAAAATGCAGTCAAGCTTATAGCGGGGGATCGCTAAAGCATTTTTTTTAGGATAGGAATAATTAAAGTAACTTAGAATTTAAGCATAAATCTTGCATAAAATAATAAAAAGTTAGTGAGAAGGGGGCGGCATATGAAAAAAATAATGTTAATTGCATTGATGATGCTTATGGGTGCCGTAGCAAACGCAGGGTTTTACGGTACAGGATTATGTGGCTACCCGCAATATAATTGCATCACCATAGTCTCAGGGCAAAATTGGGAAAATTTGTTTCCAGATCCACAACAGCGAGATGTAGTCCAACGCATCAATCGAACTTATAACCCTCTCTGGGCAGGTAAGGTCATTGCCGTACCTAAAAATTTGGCATACCTAAATATGTTGGATGTTGCTCCATTTCCTCTTAAAATCCCTAGCGAAAACCAAAAAGAGATTATTGTTGATCAAGATAAACTCGCATGGGGCGCTTATGATGCTCAGGGAAACCTGGTGAAATGGGGACCTATCTCGTCTGGAAGAGATAAATGCTCTGACTCCAATCGTTCTTGCCGTACTTTGACGGGGATTTTCCGTGTCTTCAGTAAAGAAAATGAAAAATGCACCTCAGATGTATTCCCCATAGGTAAAGGGGGAGCTAAGATGCCGTATTGCATGTATTTCCATAAAGGCTTTGCATTGCATGGTTCAGATGACATTCCAGGTGTGAGAGCAAGTCATGGTTGTGTGCGCATGTTTGTTGAAGATGCGAAATGGTTGAATCGTGATTTCGTCGAGTTATCCAGTGAACGTAATAATTTCATGGGTACGGTGGTGATTGTACGTCCAATAAATGACAGTGAGAAAATATGATGAATACTCTAAAAAAATTCACCTCAATTTCTTTAATGCTTTTTGTTGGACTATCATCGGCTGAACTTGAGGCAGCGAAAGCTAAAAAAACTGATCCAGTAGAAGCCCAACAAAAGGCTGCGAAGGAAGAGGCTCGATTCCCTATAGGGTGTACTCCAGTGGGTCATGAGCAACGCCTTAAAGTGTTAACTCTTTTTCCTGGAAAAGAAGGAGCTTTGCAATCCTTATACTTCTTTTACAATAAATTACCCCAGACAGTAAGTTTGTATCAAATGCGTGATGAAGACAGTGAATATTCTACTCGCTTCAATCATACTATTGCTCCTAATCAGTGGGCAGCATTGGCTACAGGCGAGCCTTTGGTTCGATTTGTCTGTACTTTAGGAGATGGCAAAAAGTCCTACGGAAAAATAGTGGATTGTGCTGACACGGTTAAAGTTTGTGAATATGTACATGTAAAATTTGGTTTAAATAATAAAGGCAACTTCTGGGTTTCAGATGGTAACTCAAGAAATGGGGCCGTTAATGATGTAGTACATTATGGCATTATACCAGGGGTATAAATATCAATTCAGCAACGGGATTTGCCAGTGAATTAAGATTGAATTGCCATGTATAGAGGGAGAATCTTCATGAAATCGCTAGTGCCTTGGGTATGTTTGCTCGCAGCAACCGCCAGCCAGCAGGTTGTTGCTGATGATTTCAGCGCTTATCGCTTAGGAAATTATAATAAGGCGATCGAGCCGTTAATGAGTCAAACCGGAAAAAATGCGGTTGCTGATTATTATTTAGGACGCATTTATCTGTATGGATACGGTCAACTAAAAAATACCCAGTTAGCAATGCGCTATTTTACGCAATCTGCGCGTAAAGGCTATTTACCTGCAATTATGCTCGTTGCTAAATATGCTTTACTGCACGATAAAGACCCAGAGCATGCGGTAACCTGGTTTAAGCAGGCTGCGGCGGCAGGGAACGTAGATGCACAAATGTTTGTAGCTGCGGCCTATCTTTATGGCATTGGCGTGAAGAAAAATTACGATACGGCAACTCGTTTTTATATCGATGCGGCAAAAAATGGTAATTCTATTGCTCAATATACTCTGGCTGAAAATTTTATCAACAGCCGCCATTCATCCAACAATAAGTTAGGTCTTATTTGGTTAAATAAAGCGGTAGCTAATGGAAATCCCCAGGCACTAACTAAATTAGGCAGCCTGTATCTTTCTGGCAAACTGGTTGATAAAGATGTTGAGAAGGGAACCGAATTATTAAATAAAGCTGCAGCTCAAGGTTTTGCTCCAGCAATGGTTAAATTAGGTGAGGTCGCACTAGCGCAAAATCAAAAAGACCAAGCACTAAAATGGTTTGAAAAAGTAGGAAATTACCAAAATAATGAAGCTTATCTTGACTTGGCTGAGGTTTACTTGGATGCAAAAAGCCCGGTACATGATCCTAAAACAGCTTTTTTATGGACATTAAAGGCTGCGCAAAATGATTCGACAGAAGCAAAACGCCAACTTGCTGAGTTTTATAAAAAAGGCATTGGGGTTGAGGCTGATCTGGATATGGCAAAGCAATGGCAAGATCAGGCAAACCAAGATGAAAAAGCAAGTAATCAAGGGAAAGCTTTAGCTGCTGCGGCTTTATGGTTAAGCAATGGCACCACAGATAAGTTAGCTCACACCGCTTATCAAATGAATGGTATTTTAAGCGCTTGGAGTAATCCTACAGTTTTAGGCGATTATTCATACAATCAATCACCTAAGTTAAAAACCATCTCTCGTCATAGTATCTTTAAGCCTCAATTTGAGTTGGTACAACCTAATGATGTGCCCATTACTAGCTATTATGATGCGCTTTTAAGCCGTGAGTCTAGCGCGCAGTCCAATCAATGGATGTATCCAGTTTATCCGTTAAATAATCAAGTAGCTGAGGTAGAGCGTGCAAACAGCCTTATTGTTGCTCATCCTGATTTACCTGCCCCTTACCTTGATGCGCAGTATGCGGATCTCGTGTCACAAGAGCCAAGTATTATGGATATGTGGACGGAGGGTTGGCAAAAGCAAGTTAATATGATGTCGGAATTTTATCAATTATATAACCGCGCAATATTAGGGGATGCACAAACGCAATTTGAAATAGGGCAAATGTTCCAATATGGCATAGGAGTGACCCAAAACGATTCCGCTGCCATTGCGTTTTATCAAAATGCGGTACAGCAACAGCATTTAGGTGCTGAGTATAATCTCGGTATGTTGTATTTACAGCGTGCGAAGAGTAAAGAGGATTATCAGCTGGCTTTAGAAGATTTAACTGACGCAGCATTTAAAGGAAATAAAAACTCTCAATACGTCCTGTCTAGAATTCTGGAAAAAGGGATAACTGGACCTGAGGGGGGGGAGTATATTAAAGCGGATCCCGAGCAAGCCAATTCTATGTTGTATTTGGCTGCAGCAAACAATTATGGGCTGGCTGAATACGATTTAGCTGACCGCTTAGCACGGCAGCATGATAGTGATTTAAGTGTCGATGCGAAAAAGGAAAAAATTGCGTTAATTCGTCAATTGTATCAAGGAGCTGCGGATCGTGGTATTTCCAATGCTTTATTACCTCTAGCATTTTATAATGCCATGGACAGTAATGCGCAAAGAAAGGCGAAAGCTTTTGCGGTTGCTAAAGAACAGGCTGAAGCGGGAAATGAAAAAGCAGCATTGCTTCTTGGACTGCTTTATGATCGCGGCATAGGAGTTAGTGCCGATCCTGCACAAGCAATACACTGGTACCAGCAAGCTGGGCAAAATTCGGTAAGCCAATTTATTTTGGGTACTTATACTGCTGAAGGTAAAGGTGTTGAGAAGAATAATGAACAAGGAATGGTGCAATTGCAACAAGCAGTAAAAGATAAGTTCTCTTATGCGGACTTTAATATGGCAGTATTGTTGCAACAGGCAAAAAGGGACTTCTTACCCGATTTAATTCATTCTTATGAATTAGGCAATAGTCATGCAGGGATTGTTCTCGCGGATTATTATCTGGCGGAAAATACCGATGCAAATAAAATGAAAGAAGCCAGAACGATTTATGAAGGTTTGGCTCAGAAAGGAGATAAATACGCGCAGTTAAAATTAGCCTACATGGATGAAAATGGTTTGAGTGCTGCTCCTGATATGGCTGGCGCGCAACGCTGGTATACTGCTGCTGCAGAGCAGGGTGAGCCACTGGCAGAATATTTATTAGGCCAATTCTATCAATTGGGTTACAACGGTGAGCCTGATTATAGTGCCGCAAAAGATTGGTTCCAAAAAGCCGCTGCGACCTTACCAGAAGCTTATGTTGCCTTGGGCTTTATTAATGAGACTGTGGATGATAATTATCCCCAAGCGCTTCAGGCTTATGAAAAGGCCGCGGCTAAAGGTAATGCCCTAGGTATTTATAATTTAGGTCTGATGTACCTGTATGGTAAAGGTACTCCAGTGGATTACTTAAAAGCTAAAGAGTTATTTGTTAAAGCAGCAAATGATCAAGTTCATGACGCAATGAACCAATTAGGTAGCATCTACTTTATGGGGCTTGGCCAGTCTCGCGATGAACAACAAGCTTTAGCTTGGTATAAGAAAGCGGCAGATTTAGGAAATGCGAATGCACTTTATGAATTAGGGCTACTTTCAGAAACTGGAATTACCTCGAAAATAGATTTTGCTGAAGCGCTTAAGTACTATCAGGCAGCAGCAACTAAGGGTAATGAAAAGGCTATGTTGGCTTTAGCCAGAATGTATCACTATGGATTAGGTGTCGAAAAAGATCCAAAAATGGCAGCAGGTTTCTACCAAAAATTAGCAGCGCGGCAAAATGCATATGCACAATACCAGCTCGGTACTTATTACCTAGAGGGTACTGCGGGTGAGGTATCCCCCTCAAAAGGAAAACTCTTGTTACAACAAGCTAGTGACAATGGCAGCATACAAGCCCGTAAGGTGTTACTACGCATGGAAGCGAAAAACCAGGCACGTGTCAGTTTCGTTGAGCCGGTAACATTGGAGCGCGCACCGATTGTTGCTGGGGAGGCTGCAAATAGGATGTATTTTGATGCATTAAATGAGTGGAATCGAGGGGATGAGCTTTTATCGCGCATGATTTTAAAGCATATAGTGACTCAATATCCTGATTTTGAACCTGCACGCCGTGCGTACGAGCAGGTAAATCAAGCTAAAACAGGCAATTCCTATAGTTAATAATACTGGGAGCGAGCCTGAATAAGGCTCCGCTCTTGGGTTAATACCTAGTCTCTATTAAATCCTATTTTTAACATATAAGGTTGGGCTGTAAAGCCTAGAAAATATAGTGTACGCCATCCTCCGATGAACTTACTGAAGAGCAATTTAAAAAATAACAAGCAGAATGTCACGCCCGCTTTGTCTTTGGACGATCAGCAAAAACTGTGCAAAATTATAGGCCGTAATTATTGTGATCCTGATTCTGAGGATGAGAACATTTCTGAGGAGCTACTTATCTTAACGTTACATTAATTTGGACTGTGGTTATTGCTAGGTTGGGCCTTGCAACAGCCTGGTCTACGCTTAAGATCTTATAAAAAATTCTTGTGTATTATTTTAAAACAGGTAATAATAACGGTAATATTGTATATTTTTTGGACTATTTAAATGGGTTTTTTGCCAGTAGATAATGATGGAGATATTCTTGCTTCTGCTCCCAATTTTGATTTATTGAAGAATCAAAAAGAATTATCATATGCCCAGCTTGTTTCTTTAATCGATGAACTTAATGATGCAAGCATCCACTTTTCCGCACAAGAACTACAAAATAGCTATTTTTTTCATTGGTTAACGTTCGCTATTGGCTGTGCTGTTAAACTTTCTGACATGAGTTCTAATTCAAGTTCCTGTTCTAACTCCAATATGAGTTTGCCGACAAATCCCATTATTTTGATTATGAGTTTAACTCAAAGCATTTTAAACAAAGATCCAGATGCTTTTTATGCTATGCTTAATCAACAGATTAGAGAAGGTCGGTTTAAAGGCCAAAGTATTATCTATTTTTGGATGGATAATTATTACTCTCTTATCTTCAGTCCAAATGATGATTTAAGCTCATTACATGCTTTTAATATCATGTTTAAAGAGTTATTAAATGCCTTGGATTCGCGATTTTGTTCTTTGCTAGTTAAAAATATCGACGAGGGGAGTGATAAAGGAAAAAATGCCCTTTTAGTTTTGCTGCGGAGCTACCAGGAGTCGGCAGGCGAAATGAGTAATTTGCTGCAAACAAATCTTATTGCTGAGTTGTTTTATAATTGCATGCAAAAAGAGCCCAGACTTATGGGGGCGGCATTAACTCAAGAAATTACCCAGGGCTTGTTCCAAGGTAAGAGTTGCCTCTATCTATTAAGTGGCATTTTACTTAAAGCGACATTATTTAATAATTCCGATTCTGTTACCATCATCATAGATGTAATGTTGCACGCACTTAAGAATCATCCCAAGCCATTTACTGATGCTTTATATAAGCATCATGCGTTAGGAACATATCCGGGATTATCTTCACTCCACCTTATTTTATTAAGCTTGGTTGAAGCTGCTTATAAAGATAAAAATTCTGAAATCATAGTTCAATTGATGAGCATACTTTCAACGTTAACCAGTGATGATAAAAGAGAAGAGAGTACGATTTCTGCGTTGCTCGAAACCATTAATAAGGGAGCCTATAAGGACCTGAATGGCTTCGTATTTTTGTGTAGAGCGCTAAGTGCAGCAATAGCACATGGTATTGATGTGACACCTATGATGGATTTTATTCTGGATGTGATTAAGAGAGCACCAGAAGAGCAATTAGCGACAGCTGTATTTCAATTCGCACCTGCACATGCCTCACCTGAATATACATCTTCGCCGATACATCAACTTATAAGTATGGCTCGTAATATGAGTCAGCCAACACAACAACAGAATGCGCAAGTAATTATTAATGCACTTGCTCACACTCAAGCTGCATCTCGAATCCATTCTTTATTATCGCCTGATGAGCAGTTTTTTTTTGTAAATGAAACTAATTCGAAAACTAAAAGTGTATTATGTGAACCATCTGTTGCAGAACCTGCTGAAATAGCCGCGCTTTCGAGTATAGCTTCATGTCGATTTTTTCCTTTCAGTGCAGGGCATGATAATAAAAACAAGAATGGTGATTTTCACTTACCCTCAAGTTCTATATAGGTATATGAGGAATGCGTCATCCTTGATGTTTAATAAATCAACTACTTGCCTATTAGTTGATTTGCCACCATAATTGACAGTAAGAACTTATTATTCCCAGAATAGGCATTTCGATGACAGAACAAAAGGATTTTTTTTTCCAGCCAATATCGCGTTATGTGGGTAATCGCGATATAGAGCTTCAAGGTGCAGAGTTAGTCGCATTTACCACCAAACTTTATAATTATGTGGAAGATAATTCTTTAGAAGAGATCCAAAGAAGTAACTTTTTTTATTGGCTTACCTATGCTCTTTATTGTGCTGTAAAGTCATCGGATACCACAACGGTTGAAATCCTTTCTGCAATAACGATAAAAATTTTAAATCAGGATTCTGAGGCTTTAGAAGCAATGTTTCAACAGTCTGCTAGTGAGGGTGTGTTCAAAGGACAAAGCTTTTTCTATGTGTGGATGAATAATTATTCCTCTCTGGTCCATGGTGAGGTAAGGAAGTCTAATTCTTTACTGGCGCTTGCTCTCCTATTTAAGAAACTTTTGGAAACCCCAAATTTTAAATTTTGCTCTCTGTTAGTAAAGAAGAATGAAGGCAATGGGATGGAGGAGGGCAAAAATCCACTTTTAGCCTTACTTCGCGCGTTGCTTCAGTCGGTAACATTCGTAAATAATCGAGCAGAAACCGCAATAATTGCTGAACTGTTTCAGAAGTGTATGCAAAAAGAGCCACGGATTATGGGGGAGGCATTGACCAAAGAGTTTACTCATAGTTTATATAAGGGTAAAAGCAACCTGTATGTATTGTGTAGTGCTTTATTGAAGGCAGGCCGTCATGATTCGAATCTGGTGATGATAATTCAAGATGTGCTATTGCAGGTCTTAGATACCAATCCGCAGCTCTTTCTCAGTGAACTATATAAAATAAACAACTCAGGACCCTATAAGGGGCTATCCTCGCTGCATCTTATTTTATTAACGCTGGTTGAAACGGCGTACATCAAAGATAATTCTGCCGCAGTGGCTCGGTTAATGACGATTATTTCTCGATTAGACTCTTATTCCGTAAAAGAAGAACAAAAAAGGGACTTGATGTTATTAGAGCCAATTAAAACAGGAGAATATAAAGGACTTAATGGGATGATGTTTTTAACCAGAGCATTAATTGCTGGTATCGAACATAATCTTGATGTAGTTCCTATTGCCCAGCAGATTGAACAGTTAATCAAGATTGCTCCGGCAGATGAATTAATGTCGGTTTTGAGTCAGAATAATCCCGAAAGCTCTGCACCAGAATATACTATATCTCCTTTAGTGCAGTTAATAAAACAAGCAGACGGTAATGAGCCCCCAGCGGTCGAGCCTTATCTCATTAATATTTTCAAGAGTATTCCTGCCAGTCTGTTACATCAATTAAGTAGGGATCTTTCTCAAGCAATTACTGACAAATTGAATAATATCTGCACACGAATCGGTGAAGAGGATCCTGCTGCTGGAAAGGCAAAAGAGAAGCCTCAAGATAAGAGCTTTGCCGGCGATAGCTCATCCGTAGAATCAGCCAGGTTCTTTGGAAATAAAAAACCTGATGAAACTGGTAAGGCCAGTTTTAATGCCATGAATTCCAGCTCAAAAAAAAGACAAATGTAGGCAATGGTGCCTAATTTGATCTCAAAAAGCGCATAATGATTTAAAAAAGCTTGAACTGTCCTATGTAATCAATTAGAATATTATAGGGGCAGGATGATTTTAAGTTAACCTTATTGGTGATCATTATGACAGTACCTTTTTTTATTTTACTAAATAAAAAACATACAGTGCCTTTCATGCACTCATTTAAATCAGAGGAATCAGAAGAGTTACAACTTCTTGTTGCTACAGGTGATAAACAAGAATATCGAAAAAGAGTAGAGGAATATAAAGAAGCAGGAAGAACTTTCCGATTAACGAAAGGTAAAGTATTTGAAACTGCCTATGAAGATCCAGAAAGGGGTTTGGAGAAACAAACGATTGATGTTCGTGTTGCCTTACAAGTTAAAGGTCATAGTCTAACCTGGTACTTTTGGACTAAAGGCGAATACATGGATCAATACCCCCAAGAATTCCGTGATGAACTCTACAACGCCGCCGCCTTAGCTCATCAACAGGTGACTAATGGTTGTGACATGTACTATCGAGGAAGTAATGCGGTACATATAAAATTAATGCACCATCTTGAAGAAGAATCTACTCGAAATCATAATCATTATCGCTTGCGCGATAATAAATCTTATACGCCCGAAGATTTTAATCAGCATTTAAGAGCACTTCAACAAAGTTCAATACACTTGAAATTTTTTGAGGAAGGTGAGATTGATCAATTGTGTGAAAAATTTAATACATATTATTTAGATTGGACTAAGAAAGAAGCCGAAGAACCGTCTAAAGAGGAAAAGTATTTCTCTCTGCCTTCGCAAGCCCTTGACCCACTTGATCTTGCGGAGCTAGAGTTATTTGGAGGCATGCAAGAGCCTTGCCGACTGAAACCCGATGAGCTGAAATTGGATTTTGAGAGGGCTAGAGAGGGTATTCAATCAATTGTAAGTGAGGAGGATGAGTTACTGCGTTCTCAGAGGATAGCTGAATTGATAGAAAAAGTTAAAGAAGAATATGAAGAAATTCTCGAACACCGAAAAGCGTTTGGAAGTCGAGGACTTCATTCGGCAATAGCCTCTTCACGCCAAGTAGAAGGTTCCCAAAATGAAGTTGTTAAAGCCAATATGGGGATGGATGACTCTCAGGGCCGAAAAGAGCATGTAACTATTCCTTCCTGGGCAACGAAAGCGCTTGAGGAGTACCATAAGGGAAAGGAAGGTTTGATTTCGCAGGCTCTTAACCGATTACCTGATTTTAAACACAAAGAGATTGTTTCAAAGGCGCTTTCTGTTTTACGTACTTTAAATAACCCACCCGATTCTGTTGATGCTGCAGTCGAGCAAATTAAAAAGTTGAGTGGCATTGATTTATTGGATATTTCTTCCTTTGATAGCACAAGCACACTGGTAAGTGAAGTAAAAACCACTTTTTTGAATCAAATAAAGCAAGAAAACAAGGAGCAGCAGCGGCAGTCTACTGATTTAGTTGCACCACTAAAGAGAGATAGTACGTTTTAAGACAGATAAGACGTTTGATGTTTAAAATATTAGCTTAAATGATATTGAGGAATTAAAATGGGTAGAAATACGAGTTCGGCATTTTTCCATCCTGATGTGAGCGTATCGGCGAAAGAACTAATTAAGTTTTTAAAAGCTAAACCTCAAATTAGCGATATAAATGAATTTAGCCAAAAGCTAGAGCTGCTTCGAGAGAAGTTAACTCATGCGGAAACAACGGATGAGATTGTTTCTATAACATATCAAATGATCGAGCTACAAAAGAACGTAAGAGCCTACCTTGAGACTAAAAAATCGGAATTAGCAATTACTGTAAATGCAGATGTTGAAAAAAAGATATTAGAGCTTTTAGAGCTTAAAGAGAATGCAAGTATTAGGATCCTATTTACATATACAGATATGGCGGCAAAAAACATTAGTGCCGCTGCGGAAAAAATAGCTTTAGAAAATATGTATGCTTCGTTAAATGATGAGAAGAGAATTGAAGCTATAAAATTTATTGATTCTTTAAATTCCCTTCAAGACATTACTCAGCAGATGACTATAAAATATAAGGAGTTTGCCGAGCTTTTGAAAAACGCGGAAACTATGGACGAGATTGATTTTATTGAGGGGCGTATAGACTCTCTTCATAGTTCTCTTAGACGTGAGTTCCTTAAATTAGTGTCTATTCCCAAAGATCAGGAAACGCAACGTGTGGTATTTAAGGTAGTAAATGAGAGTCCCCGTTTGCAGGGTATTCTTATGGCCTTTAGCCCTCAAGAGATCTTAGCGGAAAACATAATGGATGCGAAAATAGAATTGGCTTTAAACCAGACACCTTCTCCTTAAAGTTAAGTTCCACGTTTTTCCGTAAAGAAATAATTAAAGCGATTGAACTGGTTTACCGATTCAATCGCTTTAGGATTTTTATGCAAATAATGTAAATATTCACGAAATGGCTTCAATGATAAATTGTAGGTTGGTTCTTTGGCTCAACACCGCTTCTCGAACAGCAGAATCTTAATATGGGGCAGAGCTCAAATTGCCAAACTTCTTTAACTTAAATTGAGATCATTAAAGTATTCGTAATTTTTAAAAATTAAAATAAAACACACCATCATTACTTGATTGATCTCGCAATGGGTAAATTGAATATACTGGGGAACGGGAAAAAGATGGAAAAAAAGAAAACATAGCCCGTATTAAGCCTTTACTTAAACACAGACTACGTTTTTGGGCGTTGCTACAACTAACAGCGAATTAAGCTGCCATTTCCTTAACACGAGCAACCAAGCGGCTTTTAATACGAGCAGCTTTATTCTTGTGAATTAAGCCTTTGCACGCAGCTTTATCGATTATTGGTTGGGCTTTAGCATAAGCTGCAGTAGCTTCTTCTTTATTACCGGCTTCAACCGCTTTTAATACATTTTTAATGTAAGTACGAAACATAGAACGTGCGCTGGCATTGTGTTTACGCAGTTTCACGTTTTGGCGAGCACGTTTGATCGCTGATTTAATATTTGCCACTTAAAAATCTCCACTCATTCAGATGGTACAAAAGATGGTGATCTTGCCCAATGGACTAGAATTTGTCAATAGAATTCTCTATATATCTGTCAATACCTAGCATTAAAATTATGTATGTTTCATTATTTAGGTATATTATAGGGGATTCATTTTATAATCGATAGAAATATGTCTGCTACGAAAACCGATATTATGATTCCTAAACGACAAAGTTTGTTGCGTTCAACCACATTAGTCTCATTAATGACATTCATTTCACGCATGATGGGATTTGCTCGTGATATGGTGCTGGCTAATTTTTTTGGCGCCCAGGCAGGAATGGATGCATTTTTTGTAGCCTTTCGTATTCCTAATTTTATGCGTCGTCTTTTTGCTGAAGGGGCTTTTGCGCAAGCCTTTGTTCCCGTTTTGGCCGAATATCAAAAAACCCGCTCCCCTGATGATGTACGAGTTTTTATCGCCCGGATTGCAGGCTACCTGAGTTCAATTCTTACGGCAGTCACTATTATTGGTATGTTTGCCGCGCCACTTATTGTCTTTTTATTTGCCCCTGGCTTTAGTCATGATGGCAGTCGTGCACAATTAACTACGGAAATGCTGCGCATTACTTTTCCTTTCTTAATGTTAGTTTCCCTTACCGCAATGTCCGGAGCAGTGCTCAATACCTACGGTTATTTTGCAGTACCTGCAATTACCCCGGTGTTACTCAACATTAGCATGATTTTAGCGGCGTTTTATTTATGCCCTTACTTACCCCAGCCCGTAGTTGGCTTAGCTTGGGGAGTGTTGATTGCGGGTATTATCCAATTATTATTTCAATTGCCTTTTTTATATCGACGAAACCTCTTGGTTCGACCACGATTAGTGCGTAATGACCCTGGAGTTAATCGCGTACTTAAATTAATGGTCCCTGCATTATTTGGTGTTTCTATCGCCCAGTTGAATTTAATGGTAGATAGTGTTTTTGCTTCTTTCTTAAAAGTGGGCAGCGTATCCTGGCTTTATTATACCGATCGCTTAACTGACTTTCCCTTGGGCGTATTTGGGGTAGCCATTGCGACTGTAATTTTACCTCATCTTTCTCGACGCCATGCAGAACAAAGTATTTCTCATTATTCACAGGCATTAGACTGGGGATTGCGCTCCATCTTGCTTATTGGCATACCTGCAGGGCTAGGTTTGTGTTTATTTTCTATGCCTTTGATTGTGAGTTGTTTTGCCTATGGAAAATTTATCGCGAATGATGTGCTCCAAACACAAAAAAGTCTAATTACGTTAGCATCAGGGGTGCCGGCATTTATGATGATTAAAGTATTGGCTTCGGGTTTTTATGCACGCCAGGATATTAGTACCCCCGTGAAAGTTGGGGCGTTAGCAATGGTTGTTAATACTATATTGTGTGCTTTATTCGTTTGGCATTTTGCTCACGCAGGATTAACTCTAGCTTCAGCCTTGGCTGGTTATGTGAATTGTGGGCTCCTGCTATTTTTATTAATTAAGCGCAAAGTATATCTCCCCTCACCAGGCTGGTTGAAATATAGTATACAATTAATATGTGCTAATGCGGCGATTAGCATTTACTTAATTCTAATGGGTGGAACCCTTAATTATTGGTTAAATCTTGAGCCAGTAGCTCGTCTAGGCTTACTCGGAGCCCATGTCTTGGCTGTGGTGGTGATTTATTTGTTCGTTTTAGGTTTAACCGGACTTAGACCTAATCATTTTCGTGGCCAGATGAAGGAATAAAAAATGCATGCAGAGTTATTTTATGAGACTTGTTCTGATCGAGCGATTCCCCTTTATTTTATATCTCAAACTCAATGGGAGGAAGGCATTGATTCCTTCGCACCATTGGAGCGTAATTCTTTAGCATTAAGAGAGTTTAAAGGTAAAGTAGGTGATTATTGTTTAATCAATAATGCTGATGGCTTAGTAGACCGTGTTTACATCGGAACAGGGCTTGGAAGCCCAGAGTTGGCTTTAGCAAATGCAGCACTGCAATTGCCTGCAAATACTTATCAGGTGCAAGGCGAAGTAACTCAAGAAGCAGCTCTTTACTGGGCGCTTGCACAGTATCGATATGAAGGATATAAAAAAAGCCCTATTCTGCCGCGACGTTTAATGGTTCCAGCCGAAGAGCTAACTAATATAAATGCCTTAGCGCAAGCTCATTTTTTAGTGCGTGATTTAATTAATAAACCAACCAGCGATTTAGGCCCTCAAGAATTAGCAACTGTAGTACAAGGGTTAGCTGATACTTATGGTGCACGTTTCAAGCAATGGGTTGGCGATGACTTATTGCAAGATAATTTCCCTGCTATACACGCAGTAGGCCGCGCTGCAACATCTGCGTCTGCGCCAAGACTATTATCTTTAGTATGGGGTAATGAACAGCATCCTAAAATAACTTTGGTTGGAAAAGGCGTTTGCTTTGACAGTGGCGGTTTAGATATAAAATCAGCTTCTGGCATGCGGTTGATGAAAAAAGATATGGGGGGCGCTGCTCATGCTGTTGGCTTAGCTCAATGGATTATGGAGCGCGACTTGCCTGTTCGTCTGCACTTATTAGTTCCTGCGGTAGAAAATGCTATAGGTCCTGATGCATTTAGGCCTGGCGACGTATTGACGATGCGTAATGGTTTAACCGTAGAAATCCATAACACTGATGCTGAAGGGCGTTTGATTCTCGCGGATGCTTTAGTTAAAGCCAGTGAAGAGCACCCTGATTTAATTATTGATTTTGCAACCTTGACGGGGGCTGCTCGTGTTTCGGTCGGTACCGAAATTTCTGCTATGTTTACTAATAATGATCAATTGGCAGCAGCACTTCAGGAAACGGCACAAAAAACTGTTGATCCCGTTTGGCGCTTACCTCTATTTGCTGCTTATGAAGAAATTTTGCGTTCGAGCATTGCAGACATTGCTAACGCGAGTGATAGTCCTTATGCAGGAGCGATTACAGCGGGGCTATTTTTACAGCGTTTTATATCCAATAACACGCCTTGGGTTCATTTTGACATTATGGCGTGGAATTTGGGTTCTAAACCAGGCAAGCCTGAAGGTGGGGAGGCTATGGGATTGCGCGCTGTCGCTGAATATTTGTTACGGGCTTATGGCAACAACTGCCGTTAAAAAGGAGTTTTTCTATGTTAGTGACCTTTCATTCAGATGCGTACGAAGATATCACTTATTTTGGTGAGGTAGCGAAGCAGTTATTGTCATTAATGGGGCATAGTGGCACCATTCCAGGGGCAATTAAGTTTGAAGATTTGCCTCAGGCATTGGAACATTTGCAACAGGGTTTGGCGAAAAGTGACTCTCAATTATCAGATAAAGAAGAAGAGGATGGTGAGATGCTAATTGGCTTGGCGAAACGAGCCATTCCCTTAATCAATTTACTCCAGGCATCCATCAGAGATGAGTGTAATGTTTTATGGGATGCTTAGTATAAAATCATTAGGCATAAGCTTGGTTGCTCCACTTGAGGAAGGCTGGGTTGTAAAGCCCAGCCTAGGCCTGCTTATTTAATCGGATGAGTATGTAACTCACAACCCTTAGCCCGATACTCGCGATAATGAATCCTGCTCTGTTCCTTTTCAACCTCCCGGTTGCTAACCAACTCCATAACACGTTTGAATTTAGGATAAAAAGCAGGAATCTGATCACTCAAATTTAGCAATATATCATTAAACCCGCGTGGTTCCTGGCCGTAACCAATTTGTATTGGTGGCGGTGGCTCTGGTCCTTCACCTTGCAAGTTATGAGGAATAAAACTGTCTTCTTTAAAGGTCCATAACAACTCATCAATCAATTCGGCATCATGTTGATTGTTACAAAAAACATAAACCCTATGACCTCGATGATAAGCCTTTTCTAAAAGACGACAAGCGATCAGCCATCGAGCATGGTCTTGATCACTTTCCAATAAATAAAAATCAACGCGAATTGGCGGCATGGCGAATTAATTGAGTTAATAAAGGAACGGGTCTTCCAGTTGCATTACGTTTTTTTCCGGAAGTCCAGGCAGTCCCTGCAATATCTAAATGAGCCCATCGATATTTTTCCGTAAATCGCGATAAGAAACAGGCTGCGGTAATGCTACTGGCTGTACGGTCAAAGCCAGCATTAATCATGTCGGCTAAAGGACTATCCAGCGCATCTTGATAATCTTCATCCAAAGGCATACGCCAGACGCGGTCATTACTTTCTCTAGCGGCATTTTCAATAAGTTGAGCTAAGTCATCATCCTGGGTCATTAAGCCTGTAGCAACCGTACCTAAAGCAACAATAATGCCGCCGGTTAAGGTTGCAATATCAAGCACAAACTCAGGGTTATAGCGTTCAGCATAAGTTAAGGCATCCGCTAATGCTAAACGTCCTTCAGCATCCGTATTAAGAATTTCAACGGTTTGGCCAGACATACTGGTAACGATATCTCCTGGTTTTACTGCAGAACCACTCAGCATATTTTCAGAGCTTGCAATTAAGCCTACGATATTTATTGGCAATTGGAGTAGGGCGCACGCTTTGATCGTACCTAATACACTTGCCGCACCACACATATCATACTTCATTTCATCCATGGTATTCGCTGGTTTAATCGATAAGCCTCCCGAGTCAAAGGTAATGCCTTTACCAACCAGCACAATTGGTGCAGCATTGCCGGCACCTGTATAATGGATATCGATTAAACGTGGAGGTTCAGAAGAGCCCTGAGACACTGCCAATAAAGTTTCCATTCCTAGCTGACGCATTTCATCAGGTCCTAGTACGGTACAACTTAGATGAGCGGGAAATTCTTTAGCTAACTGAATGGCCTGCTCTCCCAAATAAGTCGGGGTACAAATATTTGCGGGCAGATTAGCGAGATGGCGAGTAAATTCAACTCCTTTAGCAATTGCTTGCGCTGTTTCTAATGCTTTGGGATTTGCTTCTGGCAAATAAAAATTAACCTGTTCTAAATGATGAGGTTTTGCATGTTTCTTTTTAAATTCCAGTTGTTGAAAGCGATGATTATCGATTTGCACAATCATTTGTTCCAGCTGCCAATCTGCAGTGTGCTTTTGTAATTGTGGTAGGCAAAGGGTGACCGATTTGAAACGCTGTTTGATTACGGCATCAGTAAGTTCTGTTAGTCTTTTTTTGAGTAGCTTCGGCGTAAATTTTTCTTTCTTTCCACATTGAACGAGTAACAATGAATGGTCATGAGCATTGGTGTGCCAAATAAGATCACCTGCTTCAGAAGCCCTTTGGGATAGTTTACTAATTAAGCCATTATATTCTTTATCTAAGTCTTCAGCAAAGCCTGATGGTTTTTCATCAGAAAAGATGCCAAGTACAAGACAGTCGCTGGCAGATAGGGCTGGTTTTTCTATTAATCCATAATTCATTGCATGTTCCTAAATAGCATGTTCAGTAATTGGGTATAGTCTACCTAAACTGGAGGCGCTTTGAAACCTGCATTTTTAATCTGTAGCCTATATTAAAGGAAGTCGTAATACGGGTTGTGCTGGCACAAATTTCCATATTACGCTGTGCTAATATAGGCTGCATAGTTCGCTTAGCTATGACAGCGCGGCTGAGTGGGTACTACCACCTGAATGTTAATTCCTTTAATCGTAGGGCTTTTAAGTGCATCCTTCAGATAATCAATTAAAGGAACATCGACTACCTTCCCATATTCTGAAGAGGCTTCTCTAAAATACAAAATCTGGTCTTTCCAAATAGCAAAGCCTAGGTGGGAGATATTCAATGAGGTGCCAATTTTATCTCTTACGTTCCAATTAGGTCGCACGATTTCAATAATCGCACCATTAGGGATTTGCGCAAATAGCTGTAAATCAGGTTTACCTTGTTCAGAGAACAATGCAGTCAAAGGCAGGTAAGGTACATTTTCCGAAGTAACTTCCAGTTTCGCGCCTTTCGCTTTTAATTCTTCTAAGCGTTTTTCTTGTTCTGCTTTACTGGCATTTTGTAAGCGGATGGTTTCAATTGTTTTGTAGGCATACCAATTGGGTTTTTCAATAGTTGCTGTAGCCATCTGTGCTACGGACTTATTGTCCTTGTTTTTGATCGTCCGAGTAATGTCTTTGAACACCCCTTCCTGCTGATGATATTGATTCCAATCCAAACCCGTAAAATGCGTTCGTTGAATATAGGATACCTTGCCATTGCTATAGCGCATTTGTTGCATGCATTGTTGGAAGGAGGGCAGCGAATTTGCTAAGGCTAAAGCAACAACTGTATTGACATAAGTATCACAATCGAAGGCATCCACCCGATATTGAGGAAATTGATCATAACGAGCCTTAGGACCTTCTCCTAATGAGCCTAGCACATAAGGCACACCAATAAAGTGCTTGCTTATCCAATCAATGCGCGCGGTCATAGAAATGTTCGGCATGAGGTTTAGCTTATGATATAGTTCTTCTATTGACGAATTTGCTTGTTTTTCAGTAGCGCTGGAATCAAAAGCATGACTGCTTGTACAAGCAAGAAAACCGATGAGCAAAGTGAATTTGCATAAGGGAGTAGACGTGTATTTCATCAGAAGTGTCTTATATTTTGAGCTGGATGTGGAGTACATATTAACTTGTTCCAGAGCCTGGAGGCAAGAATGCTAAATATAATTTGGTTAGGAATGATACTCATTTCGATTGTGGTTGGTGTCATTGAAGGGCGTATTGATGAGGTTGTTCGGGCTGTCACGGATTCTGCCAAACTTGGTTTTGAAATTGCTTTAGGGTTGGCTGGGATTATGTGTTTGTGGTTGGGCATTATGTCTATAGCCACCGAGTCTGGTTTGATTAAAATATTGGGTAAAGTCTTGCGACCTGTATTACGATGGCTATTTCCAGATGTACCCACTGATCATCCGGCAATGGGCGCCATTGCTCTGAATATTTCGGCAAATATGCTTGGCCTTGCAAATGCTGCAACCCCATTTGGATTGCAAGCTATGAAAGAATTGCAAACCTTGAATCAACATGCCCGTGTTGCTAGTAACTCCATGTGCACCTTTCTTGCGATTAACACTTCAAGCGTGCAGTTAATTCCTGCAACAGCCATTGCGTATCTTGCTGCTAATGGCAGTACGAATCCCACTAGTGTGGTATTTAGTTCTTTAGTAGCAACAATTATTTCCACGATAGTAGCAATTATTTCAGTGAAGCATCTTGCTAAATTGCCTATTTTTAGCGTTGAGAAGGCGGATAGCTTATGAGTGGAATAGCCAATCAATTATCCAACTGGATGCTCTTACTGTTTGTTGTGGGTATTCCTCTTTATGCGGCGATAAAAAAAATTAATGTGTTTGATGCTTTTATTGTCGGTGCTAAGCAAGGATTTGATACGGTTTTAAATATCTTGCCCTATTTGATTGCAATGATAGTTGCCATTGGCATGTTGCGAGCGTCTGGTTTTTTTACCCTATTGGGAAGACTGCTCGCACCCCTTATGGAGTTGATTGGCATGCCTTCCGAGGTTTTGCCTTTAGCGCTTATCCGTCCTTTTTCGGGTAGTGCGTCTACGGGGATTATGGCGGAATTAATCCATCAATACGGGGGAAATTCATTGATCGCCAAAACAGCAGCTACTATGATGGGAAGCACAGAAACAACTTTTTATGTGGTTGCGGTGTATTTCGGTTCCGTAGGTATTCGCAGAACACGCCATGCAATACCTGCGGGCTTATTGGCAGACTTAGCTGGTATTATTGCTTCGGTGGTGATTTGTAGGTACTTATTTGGATAAGCTTTTTATAGGTTGGGCCCGAGGGCCCAACCAACAGTGACTATCCAATTTTCTTTTTCTTCTTGTTGTTCTTATTACTAGCAAACCCAGTTTTTTCCATGGCCTGTAGGCGGCTAAACAAGGCATGGGTTCTTGCTTTAAACGCAGCCATTTCACGTGAAGGAACTGGAGATGAAGTAGGTAGATAAGTCGACGTAGGATTTCTGGCTTGCCCATGTACATGCAGCTCAAAATGACAATGAGGGCCAGTAGCAAGCCCCGTTTGTCCTACATAGCCAATTACTTGGCCTCGCTTGATCCGGCTTCCTTTATACAAGCCTTTTTGGAACTTAAGCATATGGCCATAGATCGTGCTGAACTTCTTATCATGGGTAATTTCAATCATATTCCCATAACCATTATGACGGCCTATGGTTTTAATAACCCCATCACCAGTTGCCATAATTGGTGTACCAATGGGGGCAGCCAAATCAATACCCTTATGAGCGCGGCGATAACGCAAAATAGGATGATATCTTGAGGTACTAAAAGTTGAGCTAATATGGCTGAATCGTACCGGGTAACGTGAGAATGCCTTTTTAAAGCTTTCACCTTGAGGAGTATAATAATCCCGCGAGCCATTCGCACTGATATGACGCACTGCTTGAGCTGTTTTACCATTGCTGGTGTAGCTAGCCGCAACAATATCGCCAATTCCCACCATTTTATCTTTTACATACTGCGCTTCATATACAATTGAAAAGCGATCTCCTGAACGTACGGAATGTGCAAAATCAACTTGTTTGCTTAAAATCGAAGTCATTTGGCGAATTAATTTGCTGGGAACGCCTAAGCGTTGTGCCGTTGTATATAATGAACCGTTCACTACTCCAGTAATATAACGATCTTGGTTCGTTACTTTTTTAGAATCGATCTTGGTCTTATAAACAGCCCCTTCTCTATATATTGTTAGCGTCTGGATATCATTCATAGGAATGACCAGCTTTTCCAATTTTTTATTATTAATCAAAAATTGCAATTCTTGACTTGGCTTAATTGCAGTCAATACTTTCGCATGGGGGTTTTTATGAACTACCAAATGTAAATTTTGCGCAGTTAATCCAAGACGATGAAATATAGTGGCCATTGAGTCACCCGAGCGGGGTTTTACGGTTTGCCACTCATTGTCTTTAATTACTTTAACAGTTTTTACAGCTTTGGCTACGACAGTTTTTTTTACCGACTTTTCTGTTTTATCCGTTTTTTCAGGTTTATGTGTAACATTAGCTTGGCTAGTTTTAACCTTCGGTTCTACTTTGTTAATTTGTTCCACTTCTTTTTTAATTGTCTGCTCTGTTACTTTAGCTAGTTCTACAAGGGGTACAGATTTTTTTTGTTCCATTACTTGTTTTTTTTCTAGCTTAGGTAATGAAATAGATTGACGTGCTTGGCTATTGTGTTCATGATGTGAACAGCTTTTCACAAGCAAATAAGGAAGCGAAAGGGCAACAATTAATGCAGAACCCATTAATAATTTGGATTGAATACCAGAATGTCGTGTTCGAATATAAGGTTTTTTATCCATTGTTTGCCTACATGTTGTCATCCGCAAGAATGCATTGTGTGCATTTTGTTCAAATTCGGGTGACAAATTATTTTAAATCACCTCTTGGGTATGGCAGGAAATTGCCAACCGGGCTAAGATACTCGGTGTGAGAAGATAGGTCAATCATTTATAAAGGTTTTGATGTCATGATAGTTGAAGATTCAGTTTGTTCCGAATTAATGCGAGGCTGTGAAGAGGTACTTCCACAGCAAGAACTCGAAAAAAAGCTTCAAAAGGGAACCCCTTTAAAAATAAAGGCAGGATTTGATCCCACGGCACCTGATTTGCATTTGGGACATACTGTATTACTTAATAAATTAAGACAGTTCCAAGAGCATGGGCATGAGGTCATTTTTTTGATCGGTGATTTTACAGCAATGATTGGTGATCCTACAGGAAAGAATGTAACACGTATGCCTTTGAGTCAGGAAACCGTTATTGAAAATGCGAAGACCTATCAAGAACAAGTGTTCAAAATTCTCGATCCACAAAAAACAACGGTTGCATTTAACTCACACTGGTTAGGGCAATTTACAGCTGTGGATTTAATTCGTTTAGCAGCGACACACACTGTCGCACGTATGCTAGAACGAGATGATTTTAATAAACGTTACAATTCAGGCCAGCCTATAGCGATTCATGAGTTCTTATATCCTTTATTACAAGGTTATGATTCTGTTGCTCTAAAAGCTGATGTTGAGTTTGGTGGGACTGATCAAAAATTCAATCTATTAATGGGGCGCGAATTACAGAAGCATTACGGTCTTGAACCCCAGGTTGTTATGATGATGCCATTAATAGAAGGATTGGACGGTGTGAAGAAAATGTCCAAGTCTTTAGATAATTATATAGGCATTAATGAACCTGCCTCAGATATGTTTGGTAAAATCATGTCTATCTCTGATGAATTAATGTGGCGCTATATTGATCTATTGAGTTTTAAAACTGGAAGAGAAATTCAGGAATTAAAGGATTCGGTTATACACGGTGCAAATCCTCGAGATATAAAAATAGAGTTTGCTAAAGAAATCATTATACGTTTCCATGATCATGCACAAGCTGAGCACGCACATAAAGAATTTATTGAGCGGTTCCAAAAAGGAGTTATTCCAGAAGATTTAGATGAGTTCACTATAATAAATGATGATTCGCTTTCCTTAGCGCAATTATTAAAACAAATGAACTTAACGCAAAGCACTTCTGAATCTATGCGTATGGTGAAGCAGGGCGCGGTTAAAATAGATGGCGAAAAAGCAGAAGACCCCGCACTGGTACTGGTTTCTGGGAAGAGTTATGTAATACAAGTAGGTAAGCGCAGAATCGCCAAGCTGCATTTACAATAAACACTGTGCGATTTTTTTTAAAGAAAATTGCAAAAAGTATTTGACATAGAAATCGAAATCAGTAGAATACGCAGCACGCCTCGGGGCAAACGTTCATTAAGAAAATAAGAAGACAAACTGTGTGGGCACTTTGAAATAACTTGAGTGCTTGTGACTAGATAGAAGAAGTAAAAAGAAACGTTAGTGAAAACTGACGACAGGA
>NZ_CAAAIM010000006.1 GCF_900639985.1 Legionella rowbothamii
TGCAGCGTCAATTTAACTTTTTAAATCGCAAGAAAAGAGAGCGTATCGAATATTAGGCGCAAAGAATCTCAGAAGCAGTGTCTTGCCAAATTTCTTTAGCTTTTTGAAATTGGCTTCTTCGTTGATGGGCGGAGTTGGTATAGCGCCCCACGGCGACAGCAAAAAGATTACGCACTTTCCCCATGAGTGCGATGACGGCCTGTGCCCCAGCAGGTGAGTTAAATCGAATGAGGCATTTTTCTTTTCTTCGCGTGGGCTGGTGGGCATTTTCTACCCGATTATTGAGCCCTTTATGCGAACGATGCTCCACTCCTTTACCCATCTGGCGAATGGGTTTCGTGTAGCTCCTGAGCTTGTCCGTTACAATCACCCGGGCCTTGGGGTAGGCGTTCAGTAGACGAGACAGGAAACGAATAGCCGCCTTTTTATTACGTCGCTTTTGCAGAAACACATCCAGCTCATAACCCTTCATCCACAGCGCGCCATAAATAATATATAGCTCCACGAATGCGTAGTTGCTGCTCATCCAAGTGCCATTTATCCGATGCTCTTGGTGCTCGCTTCTTAATGACGCTCTTAAAGTGAGGCCCAAATTTAATACACCATTGACGTATCGTTTCATAGCTGACATCGATACCACGATAAAGCAAGCGCTCCGATACATCCCGGTAGCTGTCATTGAATCGATGGTAACTCCATACCACAATGCTGATTAACTCTAATGAATAGCGGTATCTTTTCGGTTTCCTTTCTAGCATCGCGTTCTTCCTGTAAATAAATTACAGTCTAGCTCAAAGTTAAATTGACGCTACCTCTCATGAGCATGAATTATATTAAGTAACGCCAGCGCATTATTATGCTCCATTTCTTTAGAGCCAAACAACAAAGTCACTTTTTTATGTTTGGCCTTTTCTTTAATTAAATCAATTAAATCCTGTTTATCCTCTAATTCCTTTGCATAGCATTTTTGAAATTCTGACCATTTTTCTGCATCATGATTAAACCACTTACGTAAGGCATCACTCGGTGCGATTTCTTTGAGCCATAAATCAATCGAAGCCTCCGCTTTTTTAATACCACGTGGCCATAGTCTGTCGATTAATATTCTAAACCCATCTGTTTTTTCAGGAGCTTCATAAATCCTTTTAATTTCAATCGTTGCCATTTTAAATCACTCCTTTGTCAAAGAGTTTTTGCAATAATAAATGGAAATAGACAAATCCTGCATAAGGATGCCACGATGCAGTAATTGTTGCCGTTTGTTTATGATCTAGCTTATCTTCAAGACGAAGCAAATTGCGTAGATTATTTTGAGCACCAATGTCATCTACGGGGAAAACCTCAATCCGTCCTAGTCCGCGCAACAAAGCATATTCCGCAGTCCAACGCCCTATTCCCTTAAATTGACAAAGAAATTGGATTACCTCATCCTTTGGCTTATCCTCCAAACGAGCAAAAACATCAGGAGCTTCTTTTAGCCCAGATGTTAGGCGAATAATGGTTTCACTTTTATGGGTGCTATAACCAATCGTTTTTAACTCAGCAAGAGTGCACGCACTAACATCCTCAGCCATTGGGAATGCATAAACCTCTTCGTTATTCCCATACACTCTCATATTAATATGCTGAATTAATCGATTTTGAATCTGTAATCCTGCATCCAGAGATATTTGCTGACAGGAAATTGCATTCATCAATGCTTCAAAAAGAGAAGGAAAACGAGGGGGTTTGAGCCCCATAAATTGAGATACAAGAGCACTCAATGGGACCTCCTGCTTGGCCATTTTATAAAAGGCAGCTACATCTCGTTTTAGTCCTAACATCAATTCGATAAGATGGATTATTTTTTCCTGTAATAAATGAGGAATTGCTTGGTCTAACGAGACACGAAGTTCTGGATTATTGAGATTGTTTACTTGTTCAATACGTATTTTAATGAGCTGATTTTCAAGGTTTAATACGCGGGTGTAATAGTGGCCATCCCATTTATCAACAAGATTTTTACTTCGTCTACGTAATGCTATGGCCGTATAATCCAGCCGAAACGGAGCAATAGGATGTAGTGTAAATGAAGTATGCATGAGTAATCCTGTACTTAACTATCCTATTAATAAGTTTAGCCTTCATTCTATCTATTCGGAGTAGCTTGCTTGTCCCCACAACTTTCTTAGCACATGGCGTGACCTTATTGAAACGCTCATCGGTGGCTTTTCCTTTTAGAAAACTCATTAACGCAGTATCATCATGACGCTCTAAAAAATAGCCGAAAAATCAAAAATCATTCCAAATCGATAATCAGGTATTTCTTTTTGCATTGGTGAAACATAAATCATTCCTTAGGGTTTGCAAAAAAGGAACGTAGTAATAATCACTTCTCAATAAAAGCAAGCTTGTTCCACTTGAAGTATAATTTGCTGAATATAAGGAGATATCATGACATCAAACTACAATGAGCTACTCTGCTATAAAAAAACGGATATTGACAGTCATGGAAAACTAAAATTTTTCCTAGAAAAACACAGCACTAAAGAAGGTACCTGGGCAAAGCTCGCCCTACAAGAAGGAGCAATTGATTTTGTATTCTTAAATGGACAGGGGCAAGAATTGTCCCGGATTACAGTCAACCAAGAACAACCCGAGGTACTAATCCCCCCCGCTGCCTGGCACAAAATCATTCCTGCCAGTGAATCGTTTAAGGCAACTCTTGAGTTTTATTGCATGCCTCAACGTTACTTTAATAAAAAATACGGATTGGCCGCTGTACATAGTGACTTAATGTACATTTATCAGACTTATTTGCAGCACTTACACATGGCATCCATCCTTGATGTAGGTTGTGGTTCCGGCAGAAATTTATTGTATTTGGCACAAATGGGACATCATGTGAAGGGAGTAGATCACAACCAAACCGCAATAGAGGCAATTCAAAATATCGCTCAAAAAGAGGCCCTCGCCGACGTGCTTACTCAAGTGCATGATTTAAATCAACCTTTGGGCCTGGAAACAGAGCATTATGATTTAGTACTCTCCACGGTTACCTTGCAATTTTTAAACCCTCAACGTATCCCCATCCTGCTCACAGAACTTCAGAAAATAACCAATAAGAATGGATATCACTTTTTAGTCTTCCCTATTCAATCAGACCTCTATCCACTACCTGATTTTTTCACCTTTCTTCCTGCAAAAGAAGAACTGTACCATCTCTATCAAAACAGCGGCTGGTCAATACTCGAATACAAAGAGTCGATAGGTCACCTGCATAAGCAGGATACATTAGGAAGACAGATATCAGGTATATTCGGTATTTTGCTCGCACAAAAAATCACATAAACCCGAATTACCGCGGTCAATCCGCGGTAATTCAAAAATCCTATATCAAACTAATCTTTTCCTTTAGCAGTTGAATTTTAAAAGGTTTTTGCAAAACATAATTAGCACCAATCTCTAACGCCAGTTCTTTAATATTAGGAGAGGCGGAAAGGATAATAACTGGCACCGCCTTGGTTCGTTCATTCCTTTTAAGGATACGACACAGTTCAATACCATCAAATCCTGATAATTGTTTATCAATCAAATAAACATCTGGTACTGGCATATTTTCCGCGAGAACGTCTTCAGCTTTAGTGCAAAGAAGCAGCTTGTATTCCAGTTCTTGAAATATTAATTGCATTGCATCTTGTATAGAAGGATCATCCTCAACTAATAATATTGTTTTCATTGGTTCTCTTCGCGAAATTTAATAGGAATAATAAAACTAAGCGTAGAACCAACTAGCTCCTGGCTTTCAACCTCTAGCCTACCGCTATGCATATCAATAATATCTTTACAAATCGCAAGACCGATTCCCATACCTGGAAAGGTTTTTGCTTCATTGGAATATACTCGATAAAAGCGTTCGAAGATCTTTTCAAAATCTTCTTTGGGAATACCAATACCACTATCCATAACACTTACTTTTACAAAGTCATCCATTGTTTCACTAGAAATTAGAATTTTTCCACCTAGAGGAGAATATTTTATGGCATTAGAAATAAGATTAATAAGTACCTGCCCAATACGCTCTTCGTCCGCTACAATTTGCTCGACCGACTTAAGCTGCAGCTCCAATCGGTGCTTTTTAGTATTCAATTGAAGATTTTCTGCTTTTTCTCGTATTAAATTATGCAAATTAAAGCATGTAATATTTAACTGCAATTTTCCTTCTGCCAAACGTGTGGTATCCAGCATATCTCGGATAAGTCCATGCAACCTCTCCACCTGCTCCCTTAATTTTATTACCATTTCCGTGTGGTGGGGATTAACCGTTCCTTCGAATTGCCGTTCGAGTATTTGTGCATAAATCATCATACTAGTAAGCGGGGTATTTAGTTCATGGCTTGCATTACCAATAAACTCATCTCGCAAACGCAATAACATCTTCAACTTCTGTTCGCTTTCACGCAACGCTTCCTCTGCTTGTGTTCGCTCCACTAATTCCTGTTCACGAGAAATAATGATTGCCGCCGCATGCGCAAGAATACCTGCTAACTCTAATTCTTGGGCCGAAGGTGTACATGGCTCACGGAAATAAATACCTAGGGTTCCAACTATTGGCCCGTCCTTAGTTCGTATAGGAAATGACCAGCATGCACGACAGTCATGCTTGCGAGCTAAATCTCTCAATGGGCCCCATGATGGATCCTCTTCAACATCAGGAGTAATAATGGGCTCTCCTTTATACATCGCCAGACCACATGCCAGCGAATCGGGGCCTACTTTAAATCCATTTATGTCCTTTGCATACTCCTCTGACATACCCACGATATGATACAACCCGGTACCGGCTGATGACATTCGATAAAAAGCAGCTCGTGCTTTGCCATTAGTCTGAACGACTATAGTGTCAACCAAAGCCTTAAGTGATATTGTCAACGGTAAGCCACTCATCGCGGCCTGAAACGCCTCTTTTTGCCCATTTAACCAGGACTTATTTTCGCGTAAAACTGTTTGTGCTTGCATGCGTTCCAGGAGTGCATTTTTTAACTCTTTCCTATCTTTATCGTGAAGTTTTTCGTAAATTGCTAACTGATTTTGATAATGTATTTTCTCATGGCGCAATTGATTAAGCTCTATTAAAAGAGCATCCAAAGATTGATTAGTTAATGCATCTCCCCCCTTGCCTTCTGAGAGGTTTTTAAACTCATGGGTTTGTGCAGTTTTGGGCATTATTTACTCCTGTAACCATCTGCAGCTTTATACTGCTCAATCTTTATATAATCAATGGTAGATAGATAAAATTTTCTGTTACTCATGTATACTTTTTGCTTAAAGCAAACCTTAAGAGTATTCCTTCCGTTACACCCCTTCAAGATGATGCACATTACGTAACTTCATAAATAATAAATAAATTTAAAAAATACTGTTAAGTTAAACATCCAATGCTAGACTGGACAAGTGTGGGCTGCAGTGTAATCCACTATTCAATTAGGTTTCATTCAATTAATAAATTATAAAGATGATATCAGATATGAAAACAACAAAAACCTTCTTAAAATCGATACTTGCTGTAGCTTTATTCTCTTCTACTACTTTTGCTGCGGGTAATGCAATCAGTGGCCAAGTGATGCTCATTAACAACATGGGTAACGTAGACAGTAATACTAATTCTCCTGGAGCATCTCAATCCGCATTTCAGGTTTCACTATCAGATACCACAGGGATATGTAGCACTACTAAAATTAATTACAATGGATATGTAGTAGTTCCATGGTATTCCTCTGGTACTCATAGTAGCTCCCATTGTGTAGGCGCTCCTGTCTCTATAAAAGTAACCCCTACAATAGGAACTGTAAGCGGTATTTCTACAGCAATATATGATTCCGCTGTGATTACAGCCCCTGACACCTCACCAACAACCACTACCTTAAATGCACCAACACCAGGCTCTGTTGTTTGCGGCGTGAGTATCTGCACAACAAGCTATGAAAATATGGCAGTCATTATGACTGGTGATGGCAACCCGAGCACGGCCACTGCTGCAACCGCAACTACTTGGCAAAGCCTTGCAGGTGCTGTACCAGTTTTCGATTCAGGCAATGGCGCATTACAAAGCACTGGCGTGTTTGGCTTATTAGCGGTTATTGATTTAAAAGCTGAACAACTGATGAGAAAATATGGATATACCCCCCATACCGGTGGCCAGGCACCAAAATAAAAACCTTCTACCCTGGCGGCTTTGTGACTAGGTTTTCTTTTTCCGTGAGGGCAAAGGTTCACGTGAATAGCTATGCTACCACATGAGCAAATTAAATTTAAAATGACAAAGCAACCCAGGAGCTCTCTGCACGAAATCCTGGGTTGCTGCAAAAGCAGGCTAAAATTAACTGCGCTTTTTAGACTCAACAAGAGGACGAGGCATTACCTCACGTGGAGCATTAGCATGGAGATAAGTTTTAACTGATACCTCACTATAACCCAAAACAGCTGTATCAAGTGCACAAGACTCCAATAATGCAGGTTCTGTAATCCCGGATGCTTTACAAACATCAATAGCCTGAGCCGCTTCTTTAGGATACAGATCGCTCATATAAAATGGCTTCTCAGGCGCTCCAGGCCTCACCATGGAATCCGTTTCAAGTAACATTTGATCCGGCTGAACCCGCCAGCTTTCCCCATAAATATTATAAAGATCTTGGAAAGAAACAGGCCAGTTCAAAACCATCCCCTGCGATGTGACTAACTCATGAATATTGCCTTCTAAATTACCAAGGAGACCACGAGTTTTGCCCATAGAACTACTAAGACTCACAGTAACATTCATCCAAGTGTTCATACCATTATCATAGAGTATTGCGCGCACACTATCCCCTTTGGGTCCGACAATCACATACTCGTTGTCCCTACGAGCAATTTGAACTCCGTTAACTTCTATGTGTCTTTGTCCCTTGCTCATCTTATAGGGTTTATCATTAATGACTAGCCTTGTTGGTCCGACATAAATAGCCACTCGGGTTTGCCCCATTTTGACAGCAACCGCTTTGTTAATGGACGTATCCTTCCAGCGAGGATCAATCACAGGAGCCGCTTGACGAGTCTGCACGATGAAGTCAGGACCAGCCTCCACTAACACAAAATCGCCGGTTGCCTGAAAGTCATATTCTAAACCAGAAAAATTCGTGATGTGTGTATCCCCGGTACTCGACGCAGTTTGACAAGCAGAGCTCCCTGTATTATTGCTACTTTCCGTGAACACAATTGCCGCGGGATTTGCTCCTGCTGGGCTTGCTGTAAATATCCCAAAATTGAGGTTATTAGTTTCAGCCGTATACCCTGTCGCCAGACAACTTGGCGCCGCAGAGCTACCCGCATCAACTGCTGTTCTCACTTTAAGCGCCGCGACATTAGATGAGTTGTGGTTAAAAGTAGCCGCGGATCCATTACCGTCACCAAAGACATTGAATTCTGCTGTTTGCCAATAATTAGCAAGACTAACCACACTGTCATGATCACTTGTAGAATAGGCTGTTCCGCCCACCGTCATCGTAAGGGTATCATTGCCCCCTGCAGCAGCTTGACCAGCAACTACCATCTGGCTAAGTTTAGAGATGATTAAAGGAGGACTGCCAGTAACAGTAACCGCATTGCTATTGCCATAGCAATGGTTACTATAAGATATCCATCCAGTACCTGCTGGACCACCTGATGCCGGACATGTCGGCCCGTAATTAATGAGCCAGTACTGAATAAAGGCTGCTCCGCTAGCATTGGAGTAGACAAATTGAGCCCAACCCTCACAACCAAAAACTCCATTACAAGCGGGAGTATTCAGAAAAAAATTTGAATTTAATTGAAGAGAAAAAATATTCTGTGAAAACACATTATTGTATGGATTGATTCCGTATTCATTTACCACACCACTAACACTATCAAAGGATCCAATAGCTTCACTTATATTACCGCTAGCAGCCTGAGCTGTAACGTCATTACCGTTACCAATTACAAACCCATGACGTGCGCCACGAGTGGGAAGATAAGGCCATATGGGGGCCCTGGTACAAGGAACCTCACTCCATTCAGCTTTAGGATATTTGGCAGAAAAGCATCCATTTTTGGGTCGGGATACACGCAAAATAGATGAACGCCAGGATTGAAGTTCTTTTATACTTGGGCGAGATGAAGATTGGGATGCCCTCTCCTGATGAGCAGGAGATTGAGTCGCAGCAGCACCTGCGTAATTTGACATAAACATAAAGAGCAATCCCGAGCTCCCCATAATGCCACGTACTAAGTTATATCCTTTCATGTATTCTTGCTCTCCTTGTCAAAATAAACGTATCGATTAACAGGTAAAAAAACCTTATTTATCAACCTTACCATACTACATTACTTTCAAACGTAAGCCCTAGGCCTCGTGAACAAACTTTTCTATGAGCACCATCTAAAGAAAATTTGTTCACGAGAACTCAAGTATTTTTGGAAAAATGAAGAAAGATAGTAAACATTTAATGTTTTTATAGGAGTTATTAGCTATTGTGAATATATAGAATAAACAAGTATCGTTTATTTATTTTGCTAAATAAGGATAAATTTGCTTATGAAAGAGCGTTCAAGGCATTAATTATAAGGGAATATATATGATGCTTGATATCATTACTATTTTAACATTTGCTATTCTCATTTATTTTGCCTTTTTAAATATCTGGTGTTTTATACTTTTAATTAGCTGCGCTCCAGATATCATCAAAAAATTCAAAGAAGCAACCTACGGTGGTATCGAACAATTCATTGACCATCTCGATCTAATGCCTGTTACTGTTGTTACTCCCGCCTTTAATGAAGAACATCGCATTTTAAATATGCTATACAGCGGACTAAATAGCGATTATAAAAATACCAACTTTATTGTAGTTAACGATGGCTCTACCGATGGAACACTGGAGCTATTAAAAAAAGAATTTTTGCTCTATGAAATCCCTGTGACCAGCAAAAAATTGATAAAAACCTCAAAAATAAAACATTATTATCAATCAAAACGCTTTAAAAATTTAATGGTTATCGATAAGGAACATTCCCCTTGGGGATGTGGGGCAGATTCAATTAATGCCGGCTTAAATGCCTGCCAAACCCCAATTATGCTAACTATAGATGCTGACACCGTTGTCGAACCCGAAGCATTAACGCGACTTATCTATACCTTTTTATCACATCGACATTGTGTTGCTGTGAGTGGTACCGTTTATTGTTTAAATGGTAATCGAGTCGCTCATGGTAAGATGCTAACCCACAAATTACCCAAACCCTTTATTTCCGCATCGCAAGCACTAGAGCATATGCGCTCTTTTCTTTATAGCCGCTCAGGCTTAAACACGTTTGGAGGTGCATTATGCTTTCCTGGGGCGTTTACGCTTTTTGAAACAGAACTGTTACATCAGATTCAAGGCTTTGACACACAAAATTTTAGTTATGATGCAGAAATAACCATCAAAATACATCATTTCATGCGGAAGCATAAATACCCTTATCTAGTAAAACATTCATCTGATGCTTTTTGCTGGACTGAGATGCCCCCTACATGGAAAGCCTTTTGGATACAGCGAGATAAATGGCAACGCGGAATGCTACGAAGCGCAAACAAACATTTGGGAATGCTATTCAATCCAAGATATGGGATTGTGGGCTTATTAACTTTCCCGCTTTATATACTATTTGATATTTTCGGCCCAGTAATTGAATTTACATCGCTGCTATTATTTTTAATATGCATTTACATGCAGCAAGTTAATTGGTACATGTTAATCTGGTTACTGGTTTTAGCATGGGGATTTATTACTTATATGACTTTAACAGTGCTTTTTCTTAATGTAATTAGTTTTAACAAGTACCGAAAAAAAAGTGACGTATTCAGATCTATGTGGTTATGCTTTACCGAAATGCTAGGCTTTCGACAATTTCGTGCCATAAACTGTACCGTATCAACACTTCGTTATCTAATTAATCGTATCTCAGGAAAGCCACTTTAGTAAGCCTAATCCATTATATTTCAAATTAATTTAACTAATTAATATAAAAAAACAATAAGTTAAACACCTTATTGACGATACTCTTCAACACGATTATATTTGCAGGCGGATGACCATCAGCTCACTAATGCATTCCTTACATGTAATTCATTTTTCTAGACATTTTAAAAGGAGTTCACAATGTCGGTTTATTGCTTTTTCTCTATATTTAGTGGGTGCATCTAGATGCAAAAGCATATAATTATTCTATCCTGTTTCGTATTTTTTGATGCGCTAGCGAACTCATCCCCCCCCATCAAAAGCAATCAAGTAAATCATGTAATGAATCTAAGTAATAAAAACCAATTAGCTGCATCACCCTATTCTTTTCAACAAGTTCAACGATTACGAAAAGAAGGCAAACTTGCCCAAGCAAAAACATTAGCCAAAGCCTATCTGCAACAACATCCAAACGATGGCGATATGTTGTTTGTATTAGGACTCATTTATTATCAAGAAAGAAACTTAAACGAGGCCAGCACTTGCTTTAGTCGCGTCTTAGCGAAAACACCAACTTATATGGATGCACGAATTGCCTTAATACGCATAAAAATTCTTCACAAAAAATTTCAAGAGGCATCTAATTTAATTGTGATTGGACTATATCAAAATCCTAAACAGCAAGAGCTCATTGAACTAAAAGCAACAATTATCCAAGAAGTGAGTATTTTATCGGCGAAAGACCTATTAAAAAAGCAACCAGTAGAGGCGACAAAATACGCTGTAGCAATAACAAAACAAGTTACAGCAGTGAAAAAAACACAGGCAACAAGTCTCGCTGAGATAAAAGCATTAAGAGCACAAGGCAAACTAAGTCTTGCTAAAGCTAAAGCATTACAAAATTTAAAAATTAACCCTAAAGACTTAGATAGTGAGTTGTTATTAGGGCTTATTTACTTTCAACTAAAAGATTACCCTCAGGCAAGAGTTCGCTTAAGGGCCGTCTTAATCCAAAAGCCTGACTATTTAGATGCACGGGTTGGTTTGATTAAATTAAATTTAGTACAAAGGAAATTTAAAGAAGCTCAAGATTTAATTAAACAAGGCATGGCAACCAATCCACGCAATGATCAGCCCCTGCTACTGCTAAAAAAACAACTCGCAGGTTTAAGTAGGCCCCAAAAGACAAAGAGATTCCATCCAACACGCTCAGCACCAAAAGTAGACAAATTGGTCCAAACTAAAAGTTATATTGTCCAAAAGAAATATAATGAGGCGAAGATAATTCTACAAAATCTAGTCGCCCAATATCCTCATAATAGTGAATATCGCATCGCACTAGCTAATTTTTATCTTGATCAACAAAATGATATGAAAGCTTTGAGTGTGATTAGAAGTGGGCTAAAAAGCAACCCCTCCAATGCTGATTTATTGAACAAGGAGGGAATGATCCATGAAACCCTTCGCCAATATTCTTTAGCTGCACGAGCCTATCAACAAGCGAAGAAAGTTTCGCCTAAGGATAAAAAAATCGATGGCTTATTAACAAATATTAATAGCATTAGCCCACATTATGCCTATGGTTTAAATGAAATAGGGATATCCACTGATAATGCTTATGTATCTGACGTGCATTCTGTTTGGGATTGGTCTAGCATCTATTACAGTCGAGATACCATTTATGGGGTAGCTACTGCCAGGATCAACTATGCATCAAGACTACACCAAAGCACGCCTCAATATGAGCTTGATTTTTCACCGCGATTTAATAGAAATATTTATGCCGATTTAAGTGTAGCCTTTGCAAGTAAACCCGCTATATTTCCTGATGTTGCCACATCTGGTGAGGTTTACGTTAACATCCCTAAATTTTTTGAGCTGTCTGGCGGTACTAAATATGCCAAAATCGCTCAAACCTTTTTTGTAACCTACACCAGCTCCATCAGCTTTTACCCTCAAAGTTATTGGTTCAATTTTCGACCTTATTATTTTGTCCCCAAAGGCCATAAAAATACCTCCATTTTGTATACATTAAAAGGCAGAAAATACTTTGGTGGCAACCTGGATCACTATTTTGGAGTTGGTGTAGGTAGCGGAAAAAGCCCTGACCTTGCTGATTTACTAACGGTTAATTTTATTGTTATTCAAAATAACTACATCAACGCAAGTTATGGCTTTCCTATTTTTAACCATCATGTCATTACTGAATTACAAGCGGGCTATCAACGATGGAAATATCCAACGAATTTAGTTCGTAATCTTTATGACGGCTCAGTCGCCTTTAAATATAGGTTCTGAAAAAAATGCTCATGGAAACAATACTACACATTGTAAAAATTGTAGCAATAATCGAGTTAATCCTAATCACGCTATTTGTCTTACTCACTTTTTTTGCGAAATGTTATTTTAGCTGGCATAAGAAAAAAAATAGTCGCAATTTGAAATGGATTTTTGAATTACTCCGGTCTCGTATGGCAAATAAAGACCCCATTTCTATTACAGAAGCTAAGAAACTAAAAAAATCTGTTCCTAATGTGCTAATTATCATGAAACGCCTAGGGGAAAAACCTAATGATTACTTTGAACAGCTAAAAAAACAATTATTCACTTCGGTATTAAAACCTGTAGCAGTAAAATGGTCCTCATCCTACAGTGGATTCAAACGCAATCAAGCAGCAATGTGCTATTTATATGGACTGGATTCCGATGATCAAAAAAGAATATTTCGATTACTCAATGACAATACTCTACTTATTTCCATGAATGCAGGTCTTAGCATCGTAAGATTTGGCGATGCGACACAGATTAATAATATGATCACTACTTTTTCACAAGGGCGTCGTTTACAACAATCTTTATTAGCAAAGATAATTACCAGAGGCTTCCGGGATTTATCCCCAATTATCATCGAAAGATTACACACAGAACCAAATCCCTATGTGAAAACTTTTTGCTATCGGCTACTTTGCGAGTTTCCTCAACAAACAATAGCCCCTATCGCTAAAAAAGATTTTAACATTGAAGTAGTAGATTTAAAGATAGCAATTATTCGTTACTTCATTCATTGCCGAGATAGTGAAAAAAGAGAATTAATTTATGGCCTGGTAACAGACATCCATTGGGAAGTCCGAGCCATCATAGCAAAAGCAATAGGTACAATTCCTGGAGATAAAAGCATTCAGCTCCTAGCTAGATTATTGTGTGATCCCGAATGGTGGGTCCGCTTAAATGCCGCAAACGCATTAATCGAACAAGGCGAAAAAGGCATGGACGTTTTATACAATCAATCCCCCGATAAAGATAGATTTGCTTATGAAACAGCACAGAAAGTATTAATAATGCAGGAACATATATGCTCTTAAACATTCTTGTTGTTTTAACCATCGCGATTCTCATCTATTTTGCTCTTCTCAATCTCTGGTGCTTTTTGCTTTTAATTAGTTGTACTCCTGACATCATAAAAAAATTCAAAGAAGCAACCCATGGCGGCATTGAACAATTCATTGACCATCTCGAATTAATGCCCATAACTATTGTTACTCCTGCCTTTAATGAAGAAAATCGCATTTTAAATATGCTCTGCAGCGGACTAAATAGTAACTATAAAAATGTAAACTTCATTATAGTCAATGATGGTTCAACTGATAGAACCCTAGAACTATTAAAAAAAGAACTATTACTCTATAAAGTACCTGTGACCAGCAAACAATTGATCGAGACTGCAAAAATTAAAGATTATTATCAATCTGAACGTTTTAAAAATGTGCTGGTTATCGATAAAGAACATTCCCCTTGGGGATGTGGGGCAGATTCAATTAATGCGGGCTTAAATGCATGCCAAACGCCCATTATGATGACCTTAGATGCAGATACCGTTGTGGAGCCCGAAGCATTAACCCGATTAATTTATACCTTTTTATCACATCGTCATTGTGTTGCAGTCAGCGGTACCGTTTATAGCTTAAATGAGAATAAAGTTGCTCATGGAAAAATGCTAACGCACCAGTTACCTAAATCCTTTATTTCTGCATCGCAAGCACTAGAACACATGCGCTCCTTTCTTTACAGCCGTTCGGGTTTAAATACCTTTGGTGGCGCATTATGTTTTCCAGGGGCATTTACTTTTTTTGAAACACAACTATTACATGAGGTAAATGGTTTTGACACACAAAATTTTAGTTATGATGCAGAAATAACCATTAAAATCCACCATTACATGCGGAAAAATAATTATCCCTACATGGTAAAATACTCATCCGACGCCTTTTGTTGGACTGAAATGCCACGAACATGGAAAGCCTTTTGGAAGCAACGAGATAAATGGCAACGCGGGATGTTACGCAGTGCGTCCTTACATATACAAATGTTTTGCAATCCAAAGTATGGAATTATTGGCCTTTTAACTTTTCCGCTTTATATTTTATTTGATATTTTTGGGCCCGTAATTGAATTTCTTACCCTGATATTATTTATAATATCCATCTTCCTTGAGCAAATTAACTTCCCCGCATTGCTGTGGTTACTACTTTTAGCATGGGGATTTATTACCTATGCTACTGTAAGCGTGCTTTTTCTCAATGTAATTAGCTTTAATAAATACCAAAAAAAGAGCGATATATTTAGGTCAATGTGGTTATGTTTTACTGAAATGCTCGGCTTCCGCCAATACCGCGCCCTAGGCTATACGGTATCGACAATTCGTTATGTCATTAATCGTATTTCAGGAAAACCACTTTAGTAAAAAACACTTTTCAATGCGAAAAAGCTTATTATTAGCGTTTATGGAATCAACACTGAGACAGGTCTTTGGTATAGATATGGAAGCTGCAAGTGCAGAATTTGAGAGCAAAACTCCTAATACCATTAAATTTTTGATCTTCATCCTTTACATCTTCCCTACTTCAGACAACCACCGAGTATAGAATAAATCAACCATTAAGGATATGATGTTTCCCATCACATCCTCTTCTGTGAGAGAAGAAACTAGTTCAGCTAGTATGTTGAATTTTTATCAAAACAGGGAGTAAAACATGACACAAAGTGTAGAAGTACGACTATCAAAATATTGGTTCCTAAAAACTCAAGGTCAAAAAGGAATTCAAGATCGCAGAGCTATTTCACAACTAGGTGCCAATATTATCAATCAATGTCAAGACATCCTTGCGATGACTGATGATTCTTATACCAAGCAACAATTAAATTTAGTTATCCATAATACAACGGGTCTTATGTCCATAGTTTCAGCAAGTTCAGCAAAAGAAAAATATGAAAAAGACATTCTAGATGCATGCAGAGAGCTACAAACTAATATTTTATGCATCCCAACTACTATCCATACTCCTAGTAATTTAGCCAGCATAAACCATAAGCTTTCTATGATATGTATGTACATCCTTTTACTGAGTGTCGCCTTAACGATAGGTGGATCATTCGGTGCGCTGTATTTTGGCGTTCTTTCTGCAAGTTATGTCGCTGATTACCTTGTAATCGCTCTTGCAAGTATCGGAATTCCAGCACTTTGTGTTGGCGCATTTTCTTATGGTATTTATTCGGCACAAAATGATCCCGTATCAGAACGGTTTACTGACTTAGTGAAAAACATTGAACTGTTTTGTGATGAGGTTTCTTCAATTGAAGAAGAGAATAAAGAAGAGCGTATGTTAGTAGCCGTATAATAAGAACATAATGCAATTGTAGCTTGGTTGCTTGCAACCAGCTTTTCCTTAAACGGCAACTAATCAAATTGCATGGAACAGATCCCGAGTGCACGCCCCCAGACTTCCAATTAAGGTGATAGTAACTCGTTAATCCACCCATCCCCCTCCCTACGGTAACGAAGCACTTGTGAAAAGGAAATTGTCTCTACTGTATAAAAAACAAAAGTCTCAGGCTGAAAACGAAATCCCATATAATCATCACACATCGGAATAGATTGATTAGCGAATTGGCTGTCCAATTCTCGCTTTCGCTTATCTAATTGATGCAAGCACGAAATCACTTGACCCGATGTAGGAGCATAGGCTGAAAAACGCAGTTGTCGCTCTCGAGGTAAAGTCATCCAATAATGCTCATTTTCTTCTGGAGAAATTGGCTTTGCAATTCCTTCAATACTCACCTGACGTTGCTGCATGGCGAATAAAAAATTCAGAGTTGCGGCAGGATTAGTACACAGCTCGCTAACTTTGCGTGTCCCTTTTTGCGTAAAAAATAAGATACCCTCTTTTTTTATTTCGCGAATTGCCACCACCCGACTATGGGGTATTCCTGATGAAGTACAGGTTGCTAAAACAGCACATTCGGGTTGCATAACCCCTAATTCTTTTTCTTTACTCAACCAATCAATTAACTGATTAAATGGCACGGAAGACTCCTAGAAATCAATTGCGTCCAAAATGGCGGAAAACTCTGCAGTTTAAAGTATGTAATTTCAATTACTTGCAGCTATGCTGTCACAGGATCTTCATTTTGTCTAGCTCAATAATAATACAATCAGTGTTTGAAATTGGACTAATTCAAGAAAGCCTAGAATAGACTTGTTACGCTAATATTATTGATATGTTTTTGGATAAACCCTCATGTAATATGAGGCCAATTTGATCACATTTTTATTAACCTTGATCTTTTTTATATAAACTAATTAAAATATGGCACCAGGTAGGCTAAAACATTAGCTCCCACACGACTAATCCAAGAAGATGCTATGAATAATCCCCCCATCCAACCATCATATACTAAAAATGCAACCCAGTATTTACTCGCATATTTTTTAGAATCAGATGACAAATGGAGAGCAAGACTATTACTTGCCGGCTCGATTTTAAGTATTTTAACAATATCCGGACTGAGCTTGTGTTTAGGATGGTGGTGTTTTCCCAATATTTATGCCGCGCTTATGGCTAAAGATACAGCTCTCTTATTAACGAATTTAGCTTATAGCCTTTTCGTTTCCGGCGGGATGGCTTGCTTTCAATGGTTGGCTTATGATTTTAAAAACAAGTTATCTGTTTCATGGCGTAACTGGCTCTATAAAAAAACAACCGAGCAATATCTATTGGGAAAAACAAATTACTTGGAGATTTCAAGATCTTATAAAAATATTGATAATCCCGAACAACGTATTCAAGAAGACATTCATCACGTTGTTGATTCATTCCTTGACCTAACTTTAGGTTTTATTAATAATTTTACGAATCTCATTATTTACACCACCTTGTTGTATTTAGCTGGCAGCACCCTTTCTTTTACTATGTTAGGGTTAAATATAGTAATCCCTGGCTTTTTAGTGTGGACAGCCTTAGCCGTAGGGATTGGAACATCGCTTGTTGGTTATTTTATAAATAAACCCTTACACGAATTGACCACGGAAGAAACTATTAGCCAATCTAATTTGAGAACAAATCTGCTCAACATTCGTAATTTTGCGGAAGAAATAGCTATTGAACGTGGAGAACAATACCATGCAGATCGTCTTGAGAAACAGATGGATGAATTAAGCATTAAAACCACTCAACGATTATCTATCCAAAATAGAACAGCGACATTTAATATATTTAATGGCAACCTACAAATGCTGGTTCCATTTTTTGCCGCAGCACCTTTATATTTTAACGACTTACTCAGTTTAGAGGCATTTTATACAGTAGGATTTTATTTTTCCATGATGACCTCTTCTTTAAGCTGGTTCATTGAGTCCTTTGAAAAAATTAATAGATTTCAAACGAGCCTGGGACGCGTTCTTGGCCTACAAGAAATTTTGGACAAAAATAATACCTCAACTCAGAAAATTATTCGCATTGTAAGTGAGCATGAGCAAGATTTAGTAATAAACAATTTAAACCTTAAATTACATAATGAAGATAAATTGCTCGTAAAGGGTCTTAATTTAAGACTCACTCCCGGAGTTAATACCATATTTCAGTCACCATCAGGAACAGGAAAAAGTAGCATTTACAAAGCCATAGGAGGTACTTGGCTAGCAGGGGAAGGGGAAATTATTGTTCCCAAGAGTTTGGATGCACTTTATTTTTTACCGCAAAGACCTTACATTCCTTCTGATACACTAAGAAACATCCTCTCCTATCCTGATGTACAGTGTAGCTATTCTGATACAGAACTCCTTTCCGCCTTGGATGCAGTGAATCTGGGAGCCTTTACAGACAAACTGGACCAAAAAATTGAGAATGCATCCTTAGGTGAGCAACAACGAATAGCCTTTGCCCGTATATTCTTAAGGAAACCTGACTGGGTATTCTTAGATGAATCTACAGCATCCTTAGACGAAGACGTAGAAAAACTAGTTTATGACCGTCTTAGAAAGCTTCTACCGAACACAACTTTTGAGAGCATCGCGCACCGCTCGACAGTAAAACGCCATCATGACCATACAATATTTTTTAGAGTGAACGATATGAAAGAAGTGCGTGTGGAAGAACAACATCTATTGGTTGAAGAGGAATCAGAGTTAAGTATCGTCTATTGAAGTTGTGTTTTAGGAACCTAGTTGACTTATAGAAAACTGAATAGTGGACAAGAAAAAACTTATGGCTAATTGGAGGGGTTTGCGCGACACGAATTAAATTTATGCTTAGCCAAACCCAAATCAGGTTCAATAAGCCTTATCTCAATACGCTCTTTCCCACCACCAATATTAGCCCTTTTTAAACTAATAGCCCCAACTTCTTTTGTAGATTTCACATGAGTCCCACCACAAGCAACCCGAGAAAACCCCTCTATTTCCCAATAACGCCGTTGATTTGTCACATCGGAAAATCCAGTTTTGATAGGCCGATCATCTTTTATTATTTGATTATAATCAGCCAAGAGCTCAGGAAAAATAAACGATATGTTTTGGTTAGAAATAAAGTCTATGCGTGCTTTTGATTCAGCAATGTGGGCACCAATTTTTTGCATGGCTAATTTTTTTGTTACCAACTCAAGCACTAATTCTGCGGCAAAATGCAAACGCATCAATCGATATCGTCGTGGCCAGTCAATCTCCATGCTTACTTCATCACCAACAGCAAGTTGATGCTCTCTGGGCAGAGTATAATAAATCAAATTCCCCTCTCGTTCAGAGGTCAGAACAGGATAACCATGAATCCAAGCCTTATCACTTTCTTGCCCACCTGAAAAAGAAAATGCTATGGTTTCATCTAATAAAATACGCTCATGTTCAACTGCTGCTACCTTGGTTACTAAAGAATGCTGGTACGGGTTTTCCCAAAAAATTTTTTTCATAAGAATTACCTCCAAAGAGAACGCTTTCGATGAGCAAAATCATTCGTCATTTTACCAGCTAAATACTTTTGTTAAGGCTATCAATTTATTCTTAAATCGCTTTGTTGCCATTAGAAACGCCCTTCTCATCCTACTTCACAAGGTGTGCGTTTTAACGCATAATAACTCATGTTAACTCTGTGCGCTATAGCGCACAATGAATTTATGGAACATTTATACAAACGCATTGCCCTAACTTTAAAAAATTTACGTAAAGCACGTGGCTGGAGCCTTGATAAAGCCGCAGCAGCTACCGGAGTAAGCAAAGCAATGTTAGGCCAAATAGAACGAGAAGAATCAAGTCCCACCATTGCCACTTTATGGAAAATTGCCAGCGGTTTTCAAACCTCATTTTCCTCATTTATTGAGGAACTACAAGCTCACTCTAATGAGCCAGTATATCGAGCAGGAAGAACCAAGCAGCTTCACCCGAGTGATGAAAAAATTCGGGTCTTGACTCTTTTTTCCTTTGATAGGCAATTAAATTTTGAACTGTTTGTCATTGAGCTACTACCTGGGTGTAAGCATTTATCCCCACCTCATAAGCATGGGGTTATTGAGCATATTATCGTTCTAGAGGGCATTATGGATATTCTGATTGATAATTCATGGCAAACCTTACATCAAGGTGAAGGTCTGCGCTTTGAAGCAAGCAAACCTCATGGATATCGAAATACAACGACAAGTACTGCTCGATTTCACAATATTATTCACTATCCATAAACTACCCCTCCTGTCGCGCAACCCAAACAGTAGCCCCCCCACAATGAGGGTCATTTATTTTATGAACTAATACTTTAAATGAAGCAGCATTTAAAAGACATTCATATTCGCTTGTTGATAAAGAAGCATGATAAAGCTCTTGTCCTCCATTGTTAGCCCATACCTCCCCTTCATCAAGACCTGAAGTAAAAGCAAGTATACCATTAGGCTTAATATGAGCTGCAAATAATTGAAACATAGCTCGTTGACTTACCGGGTCAAGATGAAAAAAACTATGCCAAGCCAGAATCACATCAAATTGTCTGTTCAGATTTAATTCGCGCATGTCAGAAACGAGCCACTCTTCATTAGGAAATCGCTTCCTACATAATTTAATCATCTTTGGGCTACCATCCACGCCTGTAATCTTAAAACCCTTCTCAATAAAAAACAGAGCAATGGGCTCTCCAGTGCCACAGCCTAAATCTAAAATTGAAGCCCCAGCAGGAATGGAATTAGTAATTAAATTGAGATATTCAGCTTCTATTAAAGTTTTAGTACGGGCCTCATCAAACCAATCAACAATTTTTTCGTAAGCCTTATAAACTTGTTTTTTGTAACGTTTAATCATAATCCTTTTGCTCACACTAAGGTGAATAATATAAAAAATTAGAAGTGAATTAAAAACTCAGCCAAATGCAAATTTTAGTTAATTATACAACACAATTTGAGCTGGTTGATTAATTCAAAAAACCTTATAGAATGCATTTTCCAATGAAATTAATTGGTTATGATTTGTTAAAAGGAATTAAATATGAATTTAAAATCTATTCTTATTGCAGGCTTACTTTTGGGTACACCACAATTATATGCAGGAAATTTTTACAACATCAGTAATGTTCCTCTAAATATTTGTGCACTGGAGCAAACTGGAAACCCCCTTGATCTCGCATTAAGAAATGAAGGCTACTTGGTTGTTTCCCAAGGCAAAAAAGATAGCGAACTGTTGTTTACCCGGTATGGTGCAATGGGTTTAGACCCGAACGGATATATTCGCACCTACAATGGTGAATATCTACTTGCAATTAACAAGAAATCAGATCCCAAACATTTAAGTAAGTTAAAAGTTTCTACAAAAAACTTGCCCCCTAAAGCAACTTCCCAAGTATTCATGAGCATAAATCTTCCGGCTGATGCCCATGAGGGAAGCGGTTATCATAGCTCTAGTATTATCTACGATAGTATTTCTGGTAAACATACTTTAGAAATGAATTTTACAAATATCGGCCCTAACACTTGGAGTGCACAGGTAATTGTTGATGATATCAAGTTAAACAAAGGCACATTAGTGTTTAAAGGAAATACTGGTAAATTAACTAAACAAGAGGGCCTCGCTCACATTCTATGGCCTGCAGATTATGGCTTAAATGAAATGGGAATTGATCTTTCTGGAAGTACTCAATTTGTAAGCCCTTTCTCCATACAAACCATATCAAGTAATGGCTATCCTCTAGGATTACTTGCCAATGTAAGCGTTAGTTTGGATGGCGGTATCCTGTTGTTATATAACAATGGAGTAACTAAAGAGCTAGAAAACCATATCGCTGTAGCTAAATTTACCAACCCATCCTACTTAGAATCAGTAACGGAGCATTTGTATAGAGTAACCGCAAAATCAGGTCCTCCTAGACTCCACTGGACGAATAGCCAATATGCTATTTTAAGTGGTTATCTGGAAGCAGAACCCTGCCTGGCAAAATAACGAATTAAAGTTCAGGCCTACTTCATCGTAGGCCAACTCACTTAACTATCACTATTTCAATGATTGGCCCCCTTATTTAAGGATACTTCGCTAAGTATTAGGTGGTAAAAAACACTTATTAACCGCCCTATTCCATTCCTGGAACTGCTCTAAGTTGGATAAATGTCCTGCATTTGCTAATACAATCAATTGACTATTGCTGGCTAAATGCTGCATCTGTTCACTTTGAAGAAGGGAAATAATTCTATTGTGTTCACTGGTGATGATTAAAACAGGTACTGTAGTATTTGTCAGTAACTCGCGCATTGGACTGCGTAAGGCCATACCCCGCAAAACAGAGGCAAGTGCTGTGGGGTTTTGTGTGCTTAGAATGTGGACGAGAATAGCATTAGTTTGCTCTTCCATTATAACTCTATCCCCCAAAGGATAGTAGGATATCAAGTTAAAATCTGGATTTTGTCAAAGAAATTAGTGTGATGGAGGTACTAAAATATCGATATGATCGGACAAATCAATTTCTTCGGGGATATGTTGATTTGGTTTCCACAATTCTTTTAATAAATTTTTATAAGTATCCGTATACTCAATAATACGAGTTCCTTTTTTATTAAATTCACTTTCGGTATAAAAATAATTTTCGTCTTTTTTTTCTTCTATCCACATCCTACAAAGTCGATTCTCGGTTCTGGATACAGTGCATAAATCGATATAGGTCGTAATGGTTTGAAAACACTTTAAACGACGTTTCAATTCATCACGATAGCTTGCAATTCTTCCCATCATACAAGAATCTATATCCAGGTTTTTCAATTGGAATTTTTTTAATCCTAAATCATTTTTGAGGATATCTGCCAATATTTCGGCATCGTATCCTGCAATTAATTGGTTAGGAACATCACCCTGACCGTTAATTAGTATAGAATCGCCGTGATTTACTCGAACTAATAAAAAGTCAATATTTTCTGGGTCATAGAGGTTTATGATTGGTTTAGTATAGCCTCTACTATTGGCTTCCACTAAAAGCCGATTAAATTTGTCCGCATCCGGAGCATAGACAAATCTAATTTCTTGTCCAAAAATTTCAGTCAAAACTGAACCGGCATCTGTTCCTGAAATTACTTCATGCCCAACTTGTTCGATATATTCCTTGCTAGAACAATATAACTCAATTACATGGGTTTTATTCGGCGTGAAAAATTTCATATTGGGCATACTGCTTTGTGGACATGCTGAAATATTAACCATTTTATCATTAAAAGATGAGGGTTTTATTAAGTTGATTTCTTTAGAAAACTGCCTCTATAGGGGGAATAGTAGTTAAGCCTGATTTTCATACCGAAATTAGGCACTACCCACTGAGTATCTTACCTAAAGCAGTGTCCTGAGGATTTCCTTCATAACCATCAGGATCGTTAAATTGCATCTTAATGTACCCATTTCTCTGATAAAATTCTAATGTTTCTGGCGAAGACTCTACATGCAAACTTTTGCATCCTTGCTCTTTCAGCCAACGCTCGCAAAAGAGCAAAAATTGATGACCATAATGATGATTCCTTTTAGTTTCATCAATTACAATGACTCGCATCGCAACCCTGCCATCAGGCCAAAGCTGCAGATGGGCGTAACCAATGATTTCTGTACCTTGATACAAAACAAAATGCAGATGCGCATCATGCTCAAAAGTCAAAGTGTAGGGATCAGTAAGGCCCATCCGCTCAAAAAAATAAAGTTGACGAAAATGACAAACGGCACTCCATTCTCGTGGAGTCAATGCCTTTACTACCCTCAAGCCCAAACAACCCGTTCTTTTATCAACACCAGAAACAAAGTTCTCTTTACCAAAACAATACGCGCTGATGTCATCAGGATGTAATTGGGCCAAATCTTGTTTTAACTGAGCATAAGCATCTCGGTCTTCGGGATGCTCGCGCATCCAATCACGAAATTTCATGTGCCGCTCAATTTCAGAACTCCCCTGTTCAAAGACATGAACATTGAAAGAAGGCTGGGTATCCCCTTTTTGGAAAAAACGGCGAAAAAGCATCCCAAACTCACCTTTTGCCTCATATCCCAATGCAGCCATTAAAGAGTTCATGGCATCAACCTGCGTAATATCCAAAACTACAGGGATCATATCAATAACAGGCTTTGCAGCTAGACCAGGCACGGCTGTAGAGCCAATATGGTGAATCTCAATGCAATTAGGCCCTAAGGCCTTTTGGATAGATTGTGCTTCTTGTGTGAATTGTTCTGACCAATGACTATCATAAGGAAGTACTTTAATAAGCCGATTTGGGGGTATTTTTGTCATAATTCTCTCTCGTCCCATACGCTGTCACCAGTTTCTCGATGATGAGTCACAGCCTACTTAATTCAAACTCAATTCCACTACAAAAGCCAACCCTAACTTGGCGAAATTTTCTAAATGCTGCAAACTGATAGTCTCTAATCGATCATTAGACGTATGAACATTATCATTATCATCATCTAAGGTGGTAGCTGATGGATAGCACGCTGGAAATCCATTTATATGCCAATTCGCATGATCGCTGCAAGCATAACCGCAATGAGTGAAGGAAACTGGGATGTTCACATAATGAGTAGTTAGATTAGCTAAGAACTTAGTTAACTTAGAATCCACATAATCATCCAGTAACCAAATCGTATTGTCTTTGGGATTGGCTCTAAATCCTGCCTGATCAAATTGGAGAACTGCTTTAACAGGCGTTTTTTCATCTAAAAATGATTGCACAACAAAACCAGAGCCAACCAATCCCTGCTCCTCTGCTGCATAAGCAATGACATAAATAGGATGATCAAAGTTAATTCCTGAAGATAAAAGTATTCTAGATACTTCCAAAATCGCTGCAATTCCGCTGGCATCATCATCAGCTCCTGGCATATTGCCTTTTAGCGTATCTATATGCGCGCCAATTACGATTGCACCGCCTGGTTTTTCTTTACCAATAACGGTTACTACTGAAGGCTGCTTATATTTTTTACCCGTTGCGACCAAATAGCTTTGAACATCGTTGTGTTGATAATATTTTGCCATAGAATCGATTTGGTCTTTAAACCATTGCGCAGCCAAAACACCTGTTTGAGAGTTTGCGGAACGATTAATGTAGTTCGTAAGATGCTGCATATAGCCCCAAATATTATTCCTTTCAATTCCCTTCAATAGTGGCCTAACTTGAGCATCATGTCTGATAGGATATTCATCAAACCCCAAGGTGGGGCGTGTACGGGTTAAGTTAATTAATAACTGCTTTTCATTAATCTTTTGTTGAAACATCGCTTTTTTATACGGTTCAATATTTAAAAAGCCACCACATGCTCGTCGATTCTGGTGTAACACACTAATCAATTGATCGTTCATTTCAACTTCAATTAGTATGTATTTATCTGTTCTTGTAATTAAGCTCACTAAATTTTCTAGCTTCTCATACATACAGTTTGTGACAATTAGTTTATCTTTAACGGATAATTGATGGGCTCCAAGATTAAAACTTAGGGCCATTAGCAATAGCAAAAAAAATCTTTTCATAATTATCCTTAATTCAAAAGCCAGTAGTTTACCTTATTTAAAAATAAGTTTTAAAACCATTTGCATTAAATATCATCGTTATTATAATTGGATTCATTTTGACCACACGGTATGCGCTAAATGAAGTTTATTATTGATGAAATCATTTATTATGATGAAAAAAATCCAAAAATCGAAATATCTTGGAGTATTATTCATACAGATGGCACCAAGAAACCATTTCTTAATGAAGTGTTTAAATGGCGAAGCTATCCTGAAATTCTTTCCCCCAGTATGTTATTAAAAATGAAACCTCTTCGAGATGAAGAAGAAGAAGGTGATGAAAATAACTTATTTCTGGGCCATTATTCTCAAACCAAACGCTTACAGAAGTTAGTCGAAGCTCAGCTTAACATCACCAAAGTGTTGATAGCCAACCATTTAAATATCTTCAAAACAATACCAACAGCTACATGGAAAAACACCCCCCCCGATGAGCCAATGACTCCAGATGAGCTAAGAGTGCTTTACCCCTTAAGCTATGTAATTTATTCTGAGCACTTATTGAGTGATGGAAAACCTTGTCGTGTGCCTCTGTATATGGTTTGTCATAATGGTATGATTGACGCAGAGCCAGCTCCATCAATGCTAAGAGAGTTTAGACCTCCACATTCATTGCGCCATATATTATTTCATTCTCAGAAGAACAAAAGTTCTGAATTAGCTACGGAAAGCTCAAATAGCGAGCCCAATGATAGTCACGAACAACAAGCTTCCAGTAGTTATTCTTGGTAGGAAAATCTCTGATGAGCCGCGAAAGATGCCGCGGCTCATCAGAGATACATGCTCTAACGACCAGCTAAAGCAATCGCAGCAGGCGTATACTCATAGCCTAAATCCCGAGCAACCGCTTCAAATGTAATTTTACCTTGATGAACGTTCAAGCCATTTAATAAATGAGGATCATTTAATAAAGCCAGCTTCGTACCTTTAGTAATAATACTTAACACAAAAGGTAAGGTCGCATTGTTCAAAGCAAAAGTAGAAGTTCTTGGTACTGCACCAGGCATGTTGGCAACACAATAATGGACTACTTGATCCACAACATAAGTTGGTTCTTGATGTGTCGTAGGACGACTTGTTTCAAAACAACCGCCTTGGTCAATTGCCACATCCACTAATACAGAACCAGGACGCATTGATTTTAGCATCGCTCGAGTTACTAATTTTGGAGCCGCAGCACCAGGAACTAATACCGCCCCAATCACTAAATCTGCTCGAGATACATACTTTTCAATTGCATCAGCAGTAGAATAAACAGTATTAATCTTAGAACCGAATTGAAAATCCAATTCATTGAGACGTTGTAATGAGCGGTCTAATACAGTTACTCGCGCCTCCATTCCCATAGCCATACGTACCGCATTAGTCCCTACGACCCCACCCCCAATAACTACAACACTAGCGGCTGCTACACCAGGAACCCCACCTAATAAAACACCACTTCCACCTTGGGCCATTTCTAAGCAATGAGCACCTGCCTGGATGGACATACGACCTGCAACTTGTGACATAGGGGTCAACAAGGGTAAACCCCCATCATCCTGGGTTACGGTTTCATAGGCAATTGCGGTTACACCAGATTCTTTTAGCATACGCGCTTGATGCGGATCTGGAGCTAGATGCAAATAAGTAAATAAAGTTTGTCCTTCTCGAAGGCGTTTGCATTCAATAGGTTGAGGTTCTTTAACTTTAACGATTAAGTCGGCTTTAGCAAATACTTCATCCGCACTGTCAACAACCTCAGCCCCCGCATGGCTGTAATCATCATCCGAAATACCAATTCCTAATCCAGCACCTTTCTCAACAATAACAGCGCTACCAACTCTTATGATTTCCCTAACACTTGAAGGGACAAGACCCACACGATTCTCTTGTGGCTTAATCTCTTTTGGAACACCTACTAACATAAATTACTCCCTTTTACTGTGTTTTATAGGCCCCATTGACATTCCCACTTAGTCCAAATGGTCCAGGTTTGCAAAATACCAACAGGGCCTATGCTTTTATTTATCTTTTAAATGCGCAATTAATTGTGGTACTAATTCGAATAAATCGCCAACCAATCCATAATCTGCAATTTGGAAAATCGGTGCGTCTTCATCTTTGTTAATGGCAACGATCACTTTGGAATCTTTCATACCCGCCAAGTGCTGTACTGCTCCTGAAATACCAACGGCGATATAAAGTATTGGCGCGACTACCTTGCCAGTTTGTCCAACCTGATAGTCATTGGGAACAAATCCAGCATCAACTGCGGCACGTGATGCCCCAACTGCAGCACCGAGAGTATCGGCTAATTCTTCAATTAATTTAAATTTTTCAGCGCTTTGTAATCCCCTACCTCCAGAAACAACAATTTTAGCCGTACCTAAATCTGGACGCTCGGATTTACTGAGTTCATGCTTTATAAATTGGCTGTTATGAGCAGGAAATTCTTTGTCTAGGGTTTCAATAGTGCACGCAGCTTGGGTGGCAGTTACTGCATCAAAGGCCGTTGTTCTAATAGTCATTACTTTGATAAGATCCAGAACTCGCACCGTTTCTATGGCATTACCAGCATAAATAGGATGCTCAAAAGTGGCATTATCAAGAATTTTACTTACATCAGAAATTTGCGCAACATCGAGAAGCGCAGCAAGACGTGGAGCTATATTTTTACCAAAAGTACTGGATGGGATTAATATCGATTTAAATGAGGTGGCAAGGGCTAACAACAAATCACTCATTTGCTCTGCAAGTGGATGCTCATAACAGGATTTATCTGCATATAAAACTTTATGCACGCCTGAAAGCGCTGCCACCTGCTCTGCTACTGTTTTGCATTGATGTCCCGCTACCAGCAAATGTACTTCCTCGCCTAACTGCTGTGCAGCGGCCAAAACATTCCGAGTTGCAGGATGCATAGTTTGATTATCATGTTCAACAAGTATTAAAGTGCTCATCCTATCTCCTTATCAAAGCACTTTGGCTTGATTTTGTAATTCTTTAATGAGCTCATCTACTGAACCTACCTTTTTCCCTGCACTACGTGCTGCAGGTGCGGTAACTTGAATTACTTCAATATGTTTTTTCAGTGCTAAACCCATATTATCTAATTCAATAACATCTAGAGGCTTACGCTTTGCCTTCATGATATTAGGTAAACTGGCATATCGTGGCTCGTTCAAGCGCAAATCGGTGCTTACTATGGCTGGCAATTGAACTTTAATTGTTTCTAATCCACCATCAATTTCTCGGGTGACCTCAAGATGCTCAGTACTTGCTTCCAGCTTGGAGGCATAGGTTGCTTGTGGCCAATTTAATAAAGCGGATAGCATTTGGGGCGTTTGATTGTTATCGCCATCAATAGCTTGTTTCCCCATTAATACTAAAGAAGGTTTTTCATCATCAACAATCTTTTTTAATACTTTAGCAACATTCAAACTTTCTAAGGAGTCTAGTGTACGCACTAGAATAGCCCGGTCAGCACCTAATGCTAATCCGTGGCGTAAAATTTCTTGTGAACTGTCTGTACCAATACTCACAACCACTACTTCAGTAGCCCAATTTTTTTCACGTAAACGTAGCGCTTCTTCGACAGCAATTTCATCAAAAGGATTCATTGCCATTTTGATATTTTGTGTTTCAACTCCGGTATTATCCGATTTGACCCTAATTTTGACATAGGGATCAATTACACGCTTCACTGCAACGAGAATTTTCATAAGTCCTCACTGGAAAATCAAAACAAAAGCATCTTGCCAGAGATATGGGGACTAATTCAAGGGGGCATCGCGATTAAGTTGGAGATCATTGCATAAAAAACAAGGCTTCAAAAGACGGACTGACCAAGTATAATCTGCCTTCTACCTCTCGCAACTTCCTCCAAACATCTCCCGCTTTTTTTATTCTTTTAGTATTACCTAGAAGGAAATGTCCAAGCAGTCTTAAGTTTTAGCTGACCTCTTAGAACACCGGATTACCACGAGTTGACCGCGATAATTCGAGAATAATTTTTGGTAACTAGCAAATTAACGCTAATTGGACGGGCAGAAATGTCAAATTCATTACATTGATGAATTGCTAAGGCAGGCAATTGGCTTTACCTCCGTCTTACCATCCATCATAGCCAACGGATTTTTAATAAAAAACTTAAGAAAACGTTCTGCTTTATTAATTGCAGGGCCTGTATAACGCCCCTCTTCATATACTGTTTTATTTTCTTTTAACTTAACAATTAATCGTTGCGCCACTTCTAATTTTTTTTCAATAGGGTCATGATTTTGATCCAGTTCACGCATTTTAGTTAAAAACCGAGTGAGAACCCTGTCCTTTTCAGCACCAATCCGATGGTTTAAAAACCATTGCTCTTTTAATGCCGAACAACGAACTTCTATAGGAGCCACGATGAGCTTTAACTGATAGTTTTTAAAAAGCAATCCACCGTCTTTGTTTTCCCCTGCCTCAAGTAAGGCTTCTTCTATATTTTCAACAGAATCCGAGTCTGTTCCAGAAAAAAGTGGTTCTAATACAGTAGACCCAACTTGCAGTGTCGCCATATAACATTGGCGAGAACTCCAAAAAATCAACTCCATTAAACGAACAAGTAATGCGGTAGTCGTTGCCGCGGTAACGGAGGTTACTTGTTGCACCGTTCCACCAAATAATTGCAACTCGGAAATATTGGTTTTACCAATATACTCTCCTCCTTTGAGCACAATAAAATATAATGCATAAATAGCAAGTAACTCTTCTGCAAAAGCAATGGTACCTAGGCTCACTAAAAGTACAGGGATAAAAGACAATAAAGCTTTAATTGCGGTAGGTTTAACTTTTCCTATCTCATCGTAATAGTCTACAGACTCGTTTAATAATCCTAAAAGACTGTTATATAAACTTCGTTCGTTATAAGTTCTAGCCTTTGATGATAAATTTTCTAACCATTTCTTAAGATCATCCTGGTTCGTGATTTCACCAAATGTAAGTTCTTTATAATTTGCAGGTGTTACTAATCGTTGATAACAATCAGTTAAAGTTCTTTTGCATAAACCATCATTTAAGCCTTTAGATAAATGGTGTTCAAGCCATACTACTTCCGGTAAAGCAAACGAGCTCTCAAAAAACGAAAGCAGTTTATTGTAGTTTTCTTCAATTCGTTCCTTTTCAGCACCATCATGCAACAACCCTTGATTAAGCAATAAATGAAAGGAGCGATCCAAATTAAAAAGCTGCTCTTCATTTAAGTTATTCGAAGTTAGGGATTCTTGCTCCACAACAAGTGAAGGATATATAGATTGACCAATATGACTTCCATTCTCAGAGTTGGGTTCAGTAACACGATGATCTAAAGGCCCAAGATCATCTAAAGAGGCAATATGCTCATTCTTATTGATATAAATCCCTCTTTCCTGATCAAATTTAGCATAGACCTCAACCAACGATTTCAAATCAGCATCTATAATCATAATCACTCCTTGAAACCTAAGAAGCACTGTTATGCTTCTTAGGTGAAATCCATCAGGACCTGTTTAAACAAACTAAATGATTCACAGTCCCTAAGATCTTTGTCCGTTTAAAATTAAAGGCTTTGAATCAATGCAGCCTTTTTCCTCAAACCAATTTTTTTGTTTTAGATAATGAGTATAAAAGCCAACTACTAATACTGTTAAATAAAAGCCTGTCATCACATCACTTAGATAATGATAATACAATAATACTCTAGATGCTGCGACTAAGAGCGCCACCCCAAGGGCTGCATAAAAATAACGTGGGAACAAAACACCGAGACCTACAGCCAAACTAACTACAGTTGTAGTATGTCCCGATGGAAAAGACCAATAATATTTACCCATTCTAAACCAGTAAAAACCAAACTCATTACTGCTAAACAATAAATCAGGACGGGCTCGGCTTAAAGCAACTTTCAAAACAAAACACACTAAGTTGGCAACAAGCACACAACCTAATAAATACCATGCTCTTGCTTCAGATACTGGATTAGTGCGGACATAACGAAAATATACTGCAGCACAAAAAAATAAACCAATATAAACAATCCATTGACCAAACGCCGTCAAGATACTTAGGGCATGAATATTTGTTCTCAAATCAAGTTGATGAAAATATGTAGCCAATGTCTTATCAACAAAAATATAGGACAATATGACTAGAATTGCATAAAGTAAAATAACCCAGGTTTTTTTCATAAACTCAAATGTTTTTTCAAATTGTGTCATTAATCAAATTCCTCTTACTTAAAGTCAAATTCCTGTTTACATAAGGATGCTAGGCTAATGGCAATGCACCTAAACATGATCCAACATATTTAAAATTATCTGCCATCACCTACATGCGCACGCCTCAATACGGATTCCTGCCAGGGTATTGTAATCACTACTGTTCGCTCATCACGCTCTAAAAATAGTAAAGCACGTAACCCTGGTGCATGAATATTATGTAACAGATACTCATACCATTTTGGTTCCTCTAACTCAGGTATAATAAGCGCAATAATCCTGTCTGTCCTTTGTTTTTTCACTTTTTTAATATATTTAAGTACTGTGACGATAGAGCGGGAACATGAGTCATTATTGTAAATTCTGTTTCTTAGCTGCACTGGATGCCAAAGGACGTCCAAAAATTTTATTTATGAGTGACATCCTTATCATCTATTAGTTCAAAACACGTCATCTTAAGGTGACGTATATCGTATTTTTTTATTTTACTTGTTATTACAACAAACAATTCGTTAAAATCATCATACACTAACTAGTATATAGTTCTTAATGCCAGAATTTAATTTAATCCAGCAGATATGTATTTGGGCTCTTCCCGTTTTGCTTGCTATTACTCTTCATGAAGCAGCTCATGCTTATGTTGCTAATCTTTGCGGCGACACTACTGCAAAAATGTTTGGGCGTTTAAGTTTAAATCCAATTCGCCACATAGATCTTGTTGGTACTATATTAATACCCATATTAGTTGGTGTATTAACTAGCTTTCAATTCGTAATTGGTTATGCAAAACCCGTGCCGATTAATTGGAGCCGATTTAAACATCCGCGACGTGATATGATTCTCGTCACTCTCGCCGGGCCATTTTCAAATATTTTTATGGCATTTTTATGGGCTGCTGCATTTAAAATTGCAACTAATCTTCACCCAGAAACCTCTATGCCCGCCCTTTTTCTGTTAATGAGTGCTCGTGCAGGAATGATTATCAATCTGGTCTTAGCGGCATTAAACTTACTACCGCTACCCCCACTCGATGGCAGTCGCGTAGTCATGAGTCTTTTACCTCCTCGACAAGCAATGGTCTATGCGCAAATAGAACCCTATGGCTTTTTTATTCTCATCATTTTAATGTTCACCGGGATTTTAAATTACATTATGACTCCACTCATTAGCATAGGACTCTTTTTATTAAGTTCAGTTTTTCAATTATGAACGTTTTAGCAGATGCTTCACTACCCGGATTAGACGAAGCTTTTCCTGGGCCCTTTTGTCTAACACGTTATACTAGGCCTGATGAAATTGCCTCCCTACTTGCGGGGCAAGATGTTCTTTTGTGCCGAGCAAATCTCAAAGTAAATCACCATCTATTAAAGGGTCACAAAATAGGTTATGTAGCTACCGCGAGCAGCGGTAGTGATCATTTGGATAAACCGTGGTTAAAGACACAAAATATTCAGGTCATTGATGCTAAAGGATGCAATGCTCGTGCTGTTGCCGATTATGTTGTTTCTTGTCTTGCTTATGTGTATCAGCAGCAGCTTATCCAGGGTAAGCGTGCTGCAATTATTGGTTTCGGCGAAGTAGGAACACGAGTTCAAGCACGATTGGCTGCTGCTGGCTTTGCTACTATTGTTTACGATCCACTAAAAGGATTAAGTACTCAGCTTAAAGATTTATATCAAGTAGATCTTTTATGTATTCATGCAGAATTGCATGATGGCCCCTTTCATCCAAGCCGGAATTTAATTGATCAGCAATTCCTTGCCAATTTAAAGCCTGGTTGCATCATTATTAATGCAGCACGCGGGGGAATTATTGATGAAAATGCCTTAATTAATCTTGGTGATAAATTCATTTATTGTACTGATGTTTATCTCGATGAGCCGAATATTAATCAAAAAATTATTGAAAAAGCCACTTTATGCACACCGCATATTGCTGGTCACAGCCTTGAAGCTAAATATAGAGCGGTAAACATGGTTAGCGAAGTCCTGCATCAAATAGCTGAACTACCGTTGCCCAAGTTTGCTTGCCCTGAAATGGGTGAAGAAGTGCATTTGGAGACTAGCAAAACATGGCAAGAACAGATTTTATCTCTGTATAATCCCATTGAAGAAACAGTGCGTTTGAAGCAGGCTAAGTATCTTGAAGAGGCCTTTTTGCAGGTTAGGAAAGAACATCAAAAACGCCATGATTTTCGGCTCTATGCTAATGCAGGCCTGGATGCAGAAACGAAAGCCTTGTTAGGAGTCTAACAAGAACCTGTTGACTATTTTCCCTACTCACTCATGTAGGTTGGGGCCATGAGCCCAACCTACAAAATCAGTTTACCCTTAGCCGTCTTACAACTTCCTGATCCGAAAACGCATGCTTGACCGTACCAATTAGCTGATAAGCCTCATGCCCCTTCCCCGCAATTAAAATAATATCATCCTCATGCGCTTCCTTTAGGGCATAGGCGATCGCCTCTTCCCTATTTTCTAATTTCTTCATAGAAGCCGATGGTGAAACACCGACAGCAATCTCATTAATGATTGTTTGTGGATCTTCAGTACGTGGATTGTCACTAGTAATAACAATTTGATCCGCATGCTCACTTGCAATTTTCCCCATCATTGGACGTTTGCTTTTATCGCGATCGCCACCGCAACCAAACACTACCCAGAGCTTGCCCTTTTTTATTTGCCCTAAGGTAACTAAAGCATTTTCTAAAGCATCGGGGGTATGAGCATAATCGACAAGCACATAAGGAGCACTACTTACAATTTCCAGCCGTCCTGGAGCGGCTTTCAATTGCGACATAACTTGCACCACTTTTTCAGGCGCATAACCACTAGCCAATAAACTGCTAAATACCGCTAAACTATTATAGATATTAAACGCACCCAAAGCTTTAATGTGTAGCTTGTGTTGTCCCCAAGGAGACTGTACATCAATTAAAGTGCCATTGATGTCCATATGCCAATTGAGCACTTTAACATCACAATTCTCGGTCATACCATAACTTAACTTTTTTACATGCGGCTTTACTGCAGCTGCCATAAGCTGTTGGTATTCATCATCCTGATTAATAATCGCCCATTGCAAAGATTGTCGTGCAAATAAATTAGCCTTTGCGGCGGCATAATTTTCCATCGTTTGGTGGTAATCTAAATGATCTAAAGTCAAATTAGTAAAAATTGCTTGGCTAAATTCAATCGCATCCACTCGATGTTGAGCCAAAGCATGGGATGACACTTCCATACACACTTGGTGTAAGCCTTGATTCTTATATTGAGCAAATAATTTTTGTAAAAATAAGGCGTCAGGTGTGGTGTTATCTAAAGGCTTGAGGTGATGCACCTCTCCTTGTCCAATAGTCCCAATATATGCAGCACCTTGCCCAAGTAAAGAATGAGCTTGAGCTAATTGATAAGCAATGGTCGTCTTCCCGTTAGTACCAGTAATTCCTGTGAACATTAGCGCCTCGCCAGGATTAGCATAAAAAGCCTTAGCTATATATGCTAATTGAGTAGCCAAACCAGGGATAGCAATACAGGGAACATCCGGTGCAATCACATCTGAAGGAAAATCCTTTGGTTCAAAAATCACCGCTACGGCACCCGCAGCTACTGCTCTATGAATAAATAAACGCCCATCAGCAGCTGCACCAGGATAGGCTACAAACAAATCACCTGGCTGAACCTGCCGACTGTCATTTTGAATGCCGGTAATTGTACAATCAACAACATTTTGCTTTGTCCAAGGTGCTAACAATTGGCTTAGTTTCATGGTATTTCCGCTCGTTTAAACGTTAACTTATCGCCTCATCCGTAGGGATATTAAATAGCCGTAATGCGCCCATCATAACCTTAGAGAATAATGGAGCTGCAACTGCGGCAGCATAATAACCTTTTTTGGAAGGTTCATGAATAATGACCACTACGACAAATTTGGGTTTGGAAACAGGGGCAATCCCAATGAAGCTTGCCGTATATCTTCGATCCTTATAACCGTCTTTACCGGCCACACGTGCAGTTCCTGTTTTACCTGCTACTCGATATCCAGGTACCCTCGCCGATTTACCTGTACCATCTTTTCCTAGTACAGCCTCCATCATCGCCAAAACTTGTTTTGCTGTTTGCGCTTTAATCACTTGTACACCCGCTGTTGGTGGGTCATTGTGAATTAAGGTAACTGGAATTAAGCGCCCCTCATTAGCAAAAATCATATGCGCTTTGGCTAATTGCAATGCCGTTGCCGATAGGCCATAGCCAAAGGCCAGAGTTGCTAAAACAAAAGGGTTCGCATCTTTCACTTTAACAATACTCCCATCACTTTCGCCAGGATAGGTACTTTCCGTGCGTTGTCCAAAACCACAACGCTGTAATAAGCCAATTAATTGTTCTGGTGGGCTGGCTAACACCATTTTAGTCACCCCAACGTTACTTGAGTGCTGCAAAACACCCGTTACATCAAGCACCCCATAGTTATGTATGTCGCGTACTACATGGCCATGTACCGACATCCAACTAGGGTTAGTATCAATAATTGTTGATGGAGTATATAAACCAGTTTCCAGGGCACTTGCTATACTGAGTGTTTTCATAACAGAACCCGGCTCGAACGTATCCGTGACTGCCCTATTTCTATAGGTATCTTTATCATAACGTCCGCGTGAATTAGGGTTATAGGAAGGCACATTAGCCATCGCTAAAATTTCCCCATTTTCAGTATCTACGACTACTACCGATCCTGATTTTGCGCCAAACTCCTCTACAGTTTTACCCAACTCACTATAGGCTAAATACTGCAGGCGTCTATCAATACTTAACACCATATCGCGACCAGGACGTGGTTCTTTAATCACATTTAACTCTTCAATAATGCGACCAAGGCGATCTTTAATTACTCGTTTTTTCCCCACGACGCCCTTTAACCAATCCTGATAGGCTAACTCAATACCCTCCAAGCCTTGATCATCCACGTTAGTAAACCCTAGTAACTGCGAAATACTATCTGAATCGGGATAATAGCGTTTAAATTCTTTCTGAAAATTAACCCCTGGAATTTTCAGTTTCTCAATTTGTTTCGATAAAGCTGGAGGTAATTGTCTTTGTAAATAAAGGAACTCACGATTATCATTTTGTGCATCAACTATTTTTCTGCTTAGTTGTTTCGGAGTTAGATGCAAGTACTCAGCTAAAGACATAAATTGGTCTTCATCAGGTGAGAACTCTTTAGGATTGACCCACACCGATTCGACAGGGGTGCTTATAGCAAGCGGTGCACCATGACGGTCAGTAATCATGCCACGATAAGCAGGGATATCTACCGTACGTAAGCTACGCGCATTGCCCTGCCCTTGCAAAAATTTTCGATGCAACACAGTCAAATCAATCATTCGCCAAATCAAAATAAGCGTTAGCAAAATAAAAAACGCAGAGACAATAACCAGTCTGTTCAGATGGCGTGATCTTTTCATAGGCAACTACTCAAATTATTATTATGGTTTAATCTTGACCTGATGATTTGCATATAATGTCCTTATTCAGAACAGACAGCATGACAATCCTGATGCTTAAAATGAAATTTTAGCTGGTTTTTCAACCCACGCTATGTTCCTAGTATTAAGCGGTCACAAATAACTCGTGATGGTACTCGCTTAATACGAAAACTTCCAGACCCTGCTTAGTCGAATGCCTTAACTGTTTTCTAACCCCGTGGCTAGGCTGGGCCGTCAAGCCCAGCATGAGAAGCGGTACAACATTGCTGGAGTTTGTAGCCCTACCTACTTACCTTATTGTTGTCCCTGCAACCAAAAAGTATTTTTAGTTGTTGGTAGAACCATACCTAATTTGTCACTAGCTAAATCTTCTACTCGTGCCGGAGTTGCAAGACTTGCTTGCTCAAGCAACAATTGCCCCCATTGTAATTGCAAATAATGAGTTTGTTGTTCTTGTTGTTCTACCTGGCTAAACGTCGAACGATATGAATTCGTACTATAAACCACGGCTAATGCACTTACTAATACGGCAACTACTAATATGATTAACATATATGATGACCTTGACATCTGCATATCTGCCAGTTGACCATTAAATAAAGTACCTTGATTAATCACTTTCGCTGCAGCGTTCATGCTAATTTCTCCCCTATCCTGAGTACGGCACTCCTAGCTCTGACATTTTCTCTTACTTCATTTTCCTGCGGCATTATTGCTTTACCTATTCTCTTAAAATTTGTCTTTAACTCTTCATAACGAATTGGTACTTCTGGTGGTGGTCTTTCTCCTTGCTCCTTGTTCCGCATAAATTGCTTCACAATGCGATCTTCAAGAGAATGAAAGCTGATTACTGCTAATCGTCCATGGGGCGCCAATACCTTAAGACATTGTTCTAGACAACTACTTAAATCATTTAACTCTTGATTCACATGAATGCGAATCGCCTGAAACACTCGAGTTGCTGGATGTTTATGCTTTTCCCACTTGGGATTTGCTTCCTTTACTATTTCTGCCAACTGCAATGTTGTGGTAATTGGTGCGTTATTTCTAGCAGTAACAATCGCCCGCGCAATTCGTCCAGCAAAACGCTCTTCACCATACAATCTGAAAATTGCCGCCATTTCGTCTGCTTCAGCATGATTAACAAAATCAGCAGCACTCATTGATTGTGATAAATCCATGCGCATATCCAAAGGACCTTGTTGCATGAAACTAAACCCTCGCTCAGGGTTATCGATCTGTGGTGAAGATACTCCTAAATCCAACAAAATACCGTCTACTTTACCTAACACTCCTGCATCAGTAGCAAACTCCTCTATCTGAGCAAAAGAACCGTGAAAAATATGAAAGCGTTGATCTTGGCCAAAACGTTCTTTCGCATGAGCGATTGCATCTAAATCCTTATCAATCGCATACAAACGACCTTGGGCATCTAAATGACTCAAAATTTTCTGACTGTGGCCACCACGCCCAAAAGTTCCATCAAAATAAATACCGCTACTTTTAATAGCTAAGCCATCTATTGACTCATCGAGTAGCACTGATTGATGCATTGCCATTTTTGTTTCCATTACAAAGAAAACGTTTTCATTTCTTCGGGTAATCCAGAATCACCTGAACTTTCCTCCGCCAACCATTCTTCGCGTCGGGTATCCCAAAGTTCCTTACTCCAAACTTCAAATTTATTTCCTTGACCAATCATCACCACATCTTTTTCCAACTTTGCATAATTTCTTAAAACCGTAGGGAGTAATACCCGACCATTCGCATCCACTTCCACATCAGTAGCATGCCCAATAAGCAAACGTTGGATTCTACGTGCAGCGGCATTAAAGCTAGGCAATTTCTGTAAGTTATCTTCAATTACTTGCCACTGCGCGGCGGTGTAGAGTAGCAAACACGTTTCTTCGGTATCAATGGTCACAACCAAAGGAATTTTTTCCTCAGCACCTAAGGCAGAACGATAGCGCGTAGGTATCGCTAAGCGTCCTTTAGTGTCTATGGTGATGGCGTTTATTCCCCGAAACATGGTTCTCTCTTTCTATGTGAAAGTTTTCACCTCCACAATTCTCCACTTTTTTATTATTTTACTCCACTTTTATACACTATAGGAACACATTTCTACACCCGTCAAGCGAAAAACCCACTTTTATGGCAAATTATTTGTAATTTTTTTGAGCGGGCAAACAAGATGGGCAAAAACAAAACAATAGAACAATAAGCTACTCAACAAGGTATTTTATACTGCATTGATTTTTAGGAATAAAGTGGGGGAGTTTCCCGTGGACCAGCCACGGGAAGTCAATAAACGTGATCAATGACTTTTAGCAGAAGTGTAGGACGTTGTCGTCTCATCCTTCGGCGCCGAAGAAGAGGCTTGAGGCTGTTTTGAAGCAAATGTTGTTTGCGAAACAGAACTAACTTTCACTGGTTTTTTTTCTTCTGTAGACTTTTCTATTTTAGGCGTACTCACGTTCGGCTTCTGGTTTTTCACAGACTGTGTAGGTTTGAGTAAGGGTTGCGCTTTGTGGCCCCGACTCCTTAAAAGCTCTTGCTCTAATTCAGAATCAAGTTTGTTGCATTCTATGACTACTTCTGTAACTGTTGGCGGAATTGCCTCCATAATTTGCAATAGCTCAGTCTTATTAAAGCTCGAAAGTCCATTATTTCTTAATGACAGATACTTTACCCTTTTTGATATTGAACTCAAAGCAAGACACAAATAAGTGTGATTGTTTTCCCCTGTCGGATCCAAACGATGAAGACTGTTACTATCTAAAATCATTGTCTTAACTTTACACGATTTAATAATGAAACAGACGTCTAACTTACCAAACTCGTTCATTCTCATTGAGCTAAAGTTGACTTCACTAATTTTCTCGGGATCAATGGATCTTACCATATGAGCTAATTTCTTAGGTCCAATGTTGTGCAGACTACGGCACAGGCCCTCATTAGTGGCGCGGTACTTGACTGACCGGTTATCCATCAAAAAGAACGAATGCATCATATAATTGACCATATGAAATTGAACATCGATTTCAAGCGAGGAATTATTAGATACTTGACTTCCAAAAAAATGGGAACGTTCGTCTTCATTGTAACTCAGCTCATTCTTTTGAATAAAAGGCTTGAATATTGTTTCGTACCAAGAACTAGAATTTAAAGAAGTGTAGTCATAACCAAAAAATTTCTTTTTAAGCTGACTTTTAGGATCGAAAAACCTTTTGTCATTTTTTTCACCCATTCCACCAGTCACATTTATTACATCAATGTTTTTAGCAGAAAACCCCTTACGACCCGACAGTTGCCCCATAATCATTAAGGCTGTCCACAGATAAGCCACATCATTTACATCTTCACCAACTCCCGATATCTTAAATACTTGGTCCTGCGGAAAATCGGCGCCTGGTTTTATCCCATGAGCATAAAAATAACCTGCTAATTTCATTTGTGCTATAGCTAATGCACAATAGATTCGCAGTTCTTCATTACCTTGTTTCTCTTCAGGGAGTATTTTGAATTTAGGCATAATAATTCCTTTACTGTTCTCTGGACTTTGCTACTGGTATCTGTATCTATATCCAATCATTAAAATTACTCATTGCATCATAAAAGCCAACAAGCACTGCTTAAAAAAACAGCATAGTTTATGATGTATCCCCACAAAATGGAAGTACATTTTATGATTTTCGTTTTATCTTAAATATAAGAAATTGATATAAATATAAAATTATTTTTTGTGGTTTCTCTAAATAAGTATAGGCCGCACAAGAACAAAACAACATCAAATTGACCATTTAAAGACCGCGTGGATTATAGAATAATCGGTAGGCTGGGCTGTAAAGCCCAGCAAACACTGTGGAGCCTGTCCCGATACAGGGCCTTAACAAACCCAACCTAACTCCAAACTCAATAATTCATCAACGCAGCTAAACGAATACCTTGAAGAACTAAATCAGGTACAAGATGATCGTATAAATCTTGCTTATCGAATAAAGAAGCAAACCCCCCCGTTGCTAATACCAAAGCCTTACTCGTACCAAAAGCTTCTTGTTTCATACGTTGAATTAATTCACGGCAAGCACCAAGAGCACCATGATAAACACCTGATTGAATACTTTCTATAGTAGAACGCCCTACTGCATTATCTATTTTGATGATTTCTACAGCAGGTAATTTCGCCGTATTTTTCGATAAAGCATCAACAGATAATCGTACCCCGGGTAAAATTGCTCCCCCCAAATAAGCCTTTTGTGCGTTAATGACACAAAATGTGGTTGCCGTACCAAAATCAATGACAATAATGTTTTGATTAGGGTAGATGTGTGTTGCCGCAATTGCATTTGCAATTCTGTCAGCCCCAACTTCCACTGGATTACGGTATTTAATGTTCAACCCAGTCTTTACACCTGCTTGTAGCAAAAAAGGATCAATAGAAAAATATTTAAGGCATGCGGCACGCAACGAATAATCGATTTGAGGCACTACCGAACAAATACCAATTTTACTAATCGCTTCAGGAGAACAGCCATTTTCCCGCAAGACACTCTTTAAGAAAATGCCTAATTCATCAGAAGTACTCACTTGCGAGGTATGGCGGAAACGAAGTTTAATCTCATCGCCATCGAACACGCCACCATATATATGGGAATTCCCCACATCAATACAAAGAATCATTTATTTATACCTGCTTTAAAAAAGTCATGCGATTCTAGTATTCTTATGACAATAAAAAAAGCCCTGCATTAAGCAGGGCATAGAGTGGAGATACCGCATGTTACAACTACTTGGAAACTCCTTTGTTAAGGAGTTTATATTTATTGGTACAACGTAACCGATTTATAACCCGCCTTTGACGAAATCGAAATACAGGCTTAAGTACTAAAAATCCTACAATCCAACCTACCCTCTAATTAGTTTAGTAGGGTTTTACAATTACGGTAGTACCGACATCCATAAAATCTTGGTTCAACCATTTTGCAGCACTTGGTAATACCCGAATACATCCATGGCTGGCATTATAGTTAGGTACTTCATAAGCAGCATGGATAGAATAACCGCCGTGGAAGTGCATGCAATATGGCATTCTGGCTCCGCCATGGGTTTCAAGTGGGTAAACACTGGAAGTACAATCCTCGCCTTTTTTCGAGTAAACGTGATAAGTACCAGTTACAGTACGACATGGTTTACCAGCATCCTCACAAAAATCCTTACCGCCAGATGCGCTACCTGTATTTACCCTATTACCATCAGCATCATATGCAGCCCAAGCAGTTGCTTTCGGGTCAAAAATAAATACTTTTTTACCGGTCGCTACTCGTTTTGCAGGGAAATGGACCGTTCCTCGATGATCATTTGCCATGCTTTTTGTGTAATGTGTATAACCAGCGTCATCGACTACAGGTACCCCACCATCCATAGAAGAACATGACGCAGCTAATGCACAAACAGGCACTATAAGTAACATTTTTTTCATTTTTTTCTCCCTCTTTTTTCTTATTTATCGGGAGAAACAAAAATAGGTTTAGGCTTTTTTGTAAATTTTTTTTACTTTTTATTCATTTTATGAGTATCATGTTCATTTTATTTGAATTTTTCTTTTTGCTTTGGAAGCATAAATTGGATGGCTAACATGAGTTGTTTGTCAGTGCATTCAAAACATCCTCCCCGAGGCGGCATTGCATTTAATCCTTCATCAGTATGTTGAAACAAAATCTCCATTCCCTGTTTTAGACGTAATTTCCAATCCCCTTCTTCACCCACTCTTGGAGCCCCAACAGGAATCACGGGCTTTGTTGCATGACAGTTGACACAAAAATGATTATAAATCTGCTCACCTTCATTTTTAGAGCCACTCACCGACTGTAAAAAGTCCTGAGGACGATGGCTGTCTGCATGAGCCTGAAGAGAAAGAAAAAGCCAAGCAGTAGTACATATAATGATAAAACACCTAAGCATGTTATAAACTCCTTAATTTGATACTCTGTTTGCTGTATGATTCGAAAAAATATTTACAGGGACATTAGGGATATTGTTGTGAAAAAGAGCATACTAAGCATTTTACTATTTTTTGCAAGTGCGGGATTATTTGCAGAGCCAACTCAGTCACCTGAGTTATTAAGTCAAAAAATTGAACTGTACGTTCTTAAGCAATTGGCATCCTATAAAGAAGGGCGGATCCATGTTTCCGCAGACAAAATTGACTCCCGTTTAAGTTTAAAGGCCTGTGCAGAGGATCAATTAGTTGTATTTAATCCCTATAACACCCCAATTTTAGAAACCAACACAATGGGAATCAAATGCCAAGAACCAGAAAATCACTGGTCCTTATATGTACCCATTCGCATTATCATTCTAAAAACTGTTTTTGTAGCAAATCGCACATTAATGAAAGGCGATAAAATTACAGGCAATGATATTTACCAAACCGAGATGGACGTCCATAAATTAAAACATGGTTATTTTAATGACATAGATGATTTAATTGGCCGAGTATGTAAACAAAATATTGCGGTTAATCATGCCTTTAATCCCACCAACATTGAATTACCTAAAGTAGTTAATAAAGGAGAAAAGGTCTCTATTGTAGCTGGCAATAATAGTTTAACCATTAGCATGGATGGTATCGCAGTTACTGATGGCTCCTTAGGAGAAACCATCAAAGTACGAAATTTAAGCTCAAAAAAAATCGTTGAAGCGCAAGTTTCTGGAGAAAAAAGAGTCACTGTAGTTTTTTAAGCCAAGAATTTATTTTTTAATAAAAAAATCATAAAATTAAGAAAATTTACTAAAGTATTTTCTTGAGCTGCCGATAACGCGTTTACTGATGCAATTTTTAGGACTGCTAACTATAGGTCATCAGTATGAACTAAACACAAAACAACGTGAGGATAAGTTTATGTTTAATCAAATTAGTGATGCTACTCATGTAAAACCTATAGAGTCAGACAACCGTTTGAAAAGCAAACAGCTTGAAATTAATAAAATTTTAGCTGAGGGTTCTTCATCGTTTGATGACAACGTTAGCATCAGCAATACCACCAAACAGCTTGAAGCGATTAAAAAATCCTTAGAGACAGTTCCAGAAGTTAATGAGGCTCGTGTCCTCTATTTCAAAGCTGAAATTGAATTAGGTAATTACCAAATTAATAGTGACAAGATTGCTGCAAAAATGTTAAATAATACTGAAATGGCGTAAATTAAGGTAGTTATATGAATAACGACAAAGTAAAAGCATTATGCAAGCATTTAGAACAAGAAATTTCTTGGGTTGAGTCACTTAATGGTTTATTAGCCGAAGAAAAAGGACTTTTGGAAACTCGCCAATATGCTCAAATGGAAGAGTGCGCCAGCAAAAAACAAGACTTATCTAATAAATTAGAGAACAGTGCGAAGCAGCGTATGGAGATGATTAACTCTACGAACCAAACAGCCAATGCAGCAGATGCCTTAAATGCGTTTCTCAGAGAATGCCCAGAAGCTGAAATAAACTTAGTAAAAACACTAAATAGCAAACTTGCTCATGCGTTAACTCGTTGTCGCGAACTAAATACCGTAAATGGCCAAGTGATTGCGAATAATCTTTATGTTCGTCAGGAACTTGTTAATGCCCTCTCAGGGAATAAACCTGATGCAGTGAGTGTTTATAATGCTCACGGCAATTTATCCTCTTCAAACGATACTAATCGACATCACGAAGAAGCTTGATTTGAATAACACATAGGCTTCTAGGTTGAGTCTTGGACCCAACCTAGAAGCACGTAGCGTCCCTTACTGCCTACCGCATACGTAGTGCGCCATCTAAACGAATAACTTCTCCATTCATCATTCCATTTTCAATGATATGCCCTACTAAAGCAGCAAATTCCTCAGGTTGGCCAAAACGTTTAGGAAAGGTCATTGTTGAAATCAAATTATCTTGAACTTCTTGGGGCATATTCAGTAATAATGGAGTACCAATCAATCCTGGAGCGATTGTATTTACACGAATGGCAAATTGAGCTAATTCTCGTGCAGCAGGCAAGGTCATGGAAACAATTCCCCCCTTTGAAGCACTATAAGCTGCCTGACCTATCTGCCCTTCATATGCTGCAATTGATGCAGTATTAATGATAACCCCTCGTTCTTGTGATTTGCTATCCAACTCCAATGTAGACATTGCATGTGCCGCAACTCGCATTACATTAAATGTTCCAATAAGATTCACGTCAATAACTTGCTTAAACGCAGCCAAAGGCATTGCTCCGTCTTTACCAACAATCCGTTTAGCTGGGGCTATCCCCGCACAGTTAATACAAACTCGTGGCACACCAAGTTGAGCAATAGTCTGCTGCATTGCCTCTTCCACGGAGGCATCACTGGTCACATCACAATTAATAAATAAATCGGCCTCACTTTGAGGATCTGCTTGTTTATCCCAAATAGCTACTCGCATTCCTCGTTGCTGCAAATACTGAGCACACGCCTTTCCCATGCCTGAAGCACCACCAGTAATTAATGCTACTTGATTTGTAAAATTCACTATAACTTCTCCATTATTATAAACGTGTACTGTATTCCCGAACGAGGGACGTATTAGCGTAGCCTAATACGGGGATTAAATCTCGACATCCCATATTGCGACTTCGTTTGATACAGACTAGGTTCGAAAGAAAATTAGGACAAAAACTTTTTACTTAACTCTTTAAACTCAGGTGTGCCGGCCTTTCTTACCCACTCAAAAAATACCATTTCTGATGTAACTAAATGAACACCTGCTTGCTGCATACGTTTCAAACCAAATTTTAAATTGTTTTTTCCTCGGCTACTAACCGCATCAACAACAACAAAAACATCGAAACCCTGCTCTTTCATTTCCAAAGCAGTTTGCAACACACACACATGGGCTTCCATTCCGATTAGAATGAATTGTTTTTTATGAAATTGTTTTAAGCGTTGAACATAATTTACATCACTCATGCAAGAAAAATGAACTTTATCAATACATTCTTGCGAATCGAAATATTCCTTAAGTGGAGCGACCGTTGCGCCAAGCCCTTTGGGGTATTGTTCACTGACTAAAATTGGAACTGACAGTTTGTGAGCTAGTTTTAAAAGCCACTCACACTGAGAAATGAGGGACTCGCTGTTCATTACAGCAGGGGTAAGTTTTTCTTGCACATCGATTAATAATAATAATGACTCTTCTTTATTAAGTAACATCCCTATCTCCTTAAATAGTTGCTACGTCATCCCGAACGCAGGAGAGCCTGCGTCCAAGATGGTGTGCTTTGGAAGGATGAGGAAAAACTAAATTATGCTCCAGCAATATCAATAGTTTTCATAGCCACATCCATCTGTTTATTGCCACGCTGTACTGATACAGTGATTTTTTCACCAACCTTAATATCAGTCAACAAATTATAGAGTTCATCATAATTATTAACTGAATGACCATTAAGGGCAACAATCACATCACCTATCACCGTGCGTCCCCATGGATCGCGATGAGTGCCTTGCAAATGCGCTTGTGATGCAGGTGTGCGAGGAAGTACCTCAGCAACCAATATACCCTTGTGGACACCTAAACGATGCGCCACATTAGGTGCAACGCTATGAATACCTATTCCCGATAACACAACACGCCCATGCTTGATAATTTGTGACACAATCCGTTGAATATCATCAGCCGGCACAGCAAATCCAATTCCAGCAGAAGCCCCTGAGCGCGAAAAGATCATGGTATTCATACCGATTAATTGCCCAGCACTATTTAATAAGGGACCACCAGAATTACCTGGATTAATTGGCGTATCTGTTTGGATCATATTACGAATAGTCACCCCACCAATACCTGGAACTTGTCTACCTAATGCCGAAATAACCCCTTTAGACAAACTGTGATCTAAACCATAAGGATTACCAATTGCAATAGCCTTTTGTCCCACAATCAAATCAACAAGATGTACGACTTCAAAAGGTTTAAATGATTTTAGCGTGGATAAAGCATTTGGTGATTTCACTTGTAATACCGCAATGTCTTTACGTGGCTCAGAACCAACTACTCGTGCAGGAACCGTCATATTCCCCAAAGTAATAGCCAGTTTATCCGCACCTTTAATTACATGATAATTTGTAACAATATGACCTTGATTATCCCAAATGATTCCTGAACCAGAACCATCAGGAACCTGCATTTTCTTGAATGAATAATGATTAGTCACAGTTGCCAAGCGATGAACATAGACCACTTTGGGTGATGCTTGTTGAAATACTTGTACCGTATTCTGTTCATCTGGAAGAAGTGCATTTACATTAACGCTGTACGCAGGCACAGCTAAAATAACACCTAAAATAAATCCTAAGCGATGTTGCCTCATTGTTGTAATACTCCACAGCAATTATAAAATTGTATGCATCCCTTTAATGCAAGGAGATTGTATTATACATTGGGCAAAATGTCACCACTTGGCTTAAAAGCACAACTTAATCCTTAGTTATAAGGCAAAGGAAACTGAAGTATTTTTAATCTCACTTCCCTGGCCATTTTGTTCATCAAATACTCGAAGATGTTGGTTAGAGCGTTCTTCAGGATTATTAATGTCATTTTCTACTCGCTCTACTTCTTGTCTGGCACTATGTTCCACTCGAGTTTGCACCACAGCAATACTAGGTAAGGCATTACCGGCCCCAAAAAATTGCATCAAAAATTGTATGGGTGCCATCAGCATGTCTTTAAACGACATGGTACCTGCATCAATAAGCTTCACCGCCACCACCTCTGTATCATCAATATGACGTAAATAAACTTTCTCTAATAAGGCAGAATGTTGCTTGTAAATATTATCCAAATTGACGTTGCTCGCTTTCTCTTGATTTAACAGATACCGCTCAAAATCGGCATGCGTATCCCATAATATAGCCCTTCGCTTTTGTAATAGCTGCAACTCGCTGTCATAAAATGCGATCTTTTTATCAATTGCATCTCTTAATTTATCACAGATTGACTTACGTTCTGGAGAAACCTCCCCACTAGAAATAATCACCCCAGACTCTTTAATGGTTGCTTGAGCATAACGTTCTATGAGTTCTGTTTTTTTATTTAAAAGCTCTTCGATTTGATTATCCAAATACTTAATCGCGTCCTTATTTTCACCAAGCATTTGATAATGTGCTGTAAAACGCTTTTCATTTTGCATTTGCATTCGGATTTTCTCTAACTCGCTCGCTTCCTGCGCTAATGCCCTACTTTGTGCTTCATCATTTAATTTTTTATCTCTACTTAGTAATAATTGTCTGACAAATGCAGATGCGACCATCACTGTCCCAAATACTGCTGCACAAATAAGGCCTATAACCATCGGATCCATAATCCACTCCTTACTAATACAAATGAATCAGTTGAGTATGTATTTCAACTGCAAAATACTCATTAAACTGATGAAATGAATCAATCAAGGGCCATTGCTCAGATTGATTGCTAATGCGAGTCATTGCGGTTGAAAATATCGGCTGATAATAACTTTTAATAAAGGGCTTAATTTCCGTTAAATTAGAAAAGTTCTTCACCATCACAGTGGCATTTTCTTCTAAATTAGATAAGTGTACTCGTTCAATTACCTCAACCAGCTCATTTTGACCTTCAGCGGTTGATTTTAACCAATTAAGTAACGCCGTACGGGGTTTGAAGAGTAGTAATTGGTTTCCCTCTTCGATGGAAGCCTCCATCAAAATAATATGGTTATGCAATTCAAATCGGAAACAGCAAAGAAAATCTAAAAAATTAGTTTCAATTTCAGAACGAACACTGTCCCCTAACCACCGAGCAATTTCATGACGGAACATTTCAGGAAAACGCTTTTCTATTTCATTAAGGAGAGCATCATCTGAAGTTTGTTTTGGAATAGTGTAGGCCGTATTGTCGATTTGCAATAAACGCAGATCGGGTAATTTAACTTCTGGTAATTGAGACGCCAGAAATGATAAAAAAACAGCCGTAGGCTTTAAGACTATTATTTCATATGATTTTTGGCGCATAATTATCTCCTTATCTGTATCTTCTACATAAATCACAAAAAAAAAACCTCTCTGCGATGAATTTTTCTCCGCGGATGAGGGGACTTTAAATAGTATTAGCTGGTCCTAGGAGCAATTTACATTTCGAAACAGTAGAAATGTAAACTGCTCTTAATAAAACGATAGACCATGGACCAAGAGTTCGCGAATTAATTTTAAAATTTTTTCTGCATCGTGTTCAGGTATTAATCATATTAAAATTAAGATATTATCTTGGCTGATTAACTAGACAATGATTTAAGTGAATAAATTACCTGAGCAATTTACCAAGCCTTTGCTTGAATGGTTTGCTAACCATGGGCGCAAAAACCTGCCCTGGCAATTACCACGTAGTCCTTATCGAGTGTGGATTTCTGAAGTGATGCTGCAACAAACGCAAGTACAAACAGTTATCCCTTATTTCGAACGTTTTATGGCGCGCTTTCCAAGTATTAACGATTTAGCTCAGGCTCATGAAGATGAGGTCCTTTCCTTGTGGTCTGGATTAGGCTATTACAGCCGAGCACGTAATCTTCATCATACAGCTCAAATTATTGCTTCTGAGTATCAAGGGATTTTTCCTAATCAACTTGAACTAGTTCATGCATTACCAGGAATTGGGGCCTCAACAGCAGCAGCGATTTTATCGCAAGCCTTTAATCAGCCTACGGCGATTTTAGATGGGAATGTTAAACGAGTTTTAACGCGTTTTTTTGCGATTAAGGGACATCCTGAACAAGCTGCAATTAAAAAACAATTATGGCAGCTTGCTGATTCCTGTATGCCTCAAGAGCAATGTGCGGATTACACTCAAGCAATTATGGATTTAGGAGCTACTTGTTGCACCACTAAAAATCCGGATTGCCAACAATGCCCAGTACAAGATCATTGCTTGGCATTAAAATATAGAGAGCAACATTTATATCCAACCAAAAAAGTAAAAAAACCAGTACCTGTACAGCAACAACAACTATTAGTTTTATGTAATGACGAGGACAAAATCTATTTGGAAAAAAGAGGTCCTTCTGGGTTATGGGGTGGTTTGTGGTGTTTACCTAGTTTAGATGAAGGCAAATGCCCTCTTGATTTTATCAAGATGGAATATGATTTAAACGGCGAATCGCCGCAACATTTAATTGCGTTTAAACATCGTTTTAGTCATTTTCTTTTAGAAATAAATGCACTGAGGATTAAAACTAAAGCATTAGGAGCAAAATTGGCTGAGCCTAAAGGCCAGTGGTTTGCAAAAGAACATTTAAGTTCATTGGGATTGGCTAAGCCGACGAGCAAGATTTTGTCTTTATTAGATTGATAATAAAATCAACCGCATAGGGTGGACTGTAAAGTAAGACCCAGCAAATCCCGTCCGCTCTACTCCCAATGCTGAGCTGCTTTACAGCCCAGCTTACATTAAAGCAGTACAGATTGTTTTCCCTCTTTTAATAAACCTTTGGATTAACCACGGGAGTATTCATATTCCCATCCAGCATTCTCGCCGCAACTATAGCATCAGGTTGACCCGCATTTGCCGCAGCGGTGATCCAAAACCACGCTTTTTTACGATCCTCGACCACACCCTTACCGTAATAATACATATAACCAACAGCATACTGCGCGTCACGTTGTCCTTTTTTAGCTTCTGGTTTCAAACGTATAAACGCTGCTCGGTAATTCTCGACACGAAAACTGGTAATACCCTCGCGTAAATTGGTGGTGCTTGTCAGACAAGCAGCTAATGCGGGAATAAACAGTACTACAATTAATAATTTTAAAGCATGTCTCATCTAATCTATTCCCCTTTTAAAGGCTTAGCTACCGGCTCAAAGGTTAATTCATTTTTGGGTAAACTCAAACTTTCCAAAGCCCCCTGACGCTCAACAAGTACCCCATTAGCAGTAATTCGCTTAATTACTGCATCTCCTGGAATGGTATCGCCTATTTTATAGGTCTTCTCTTCCCCATTTGCAGCACGAATAATCACTTGTGAGTCATCCATATTACCAGCAAATAGGATTCCTACCAAAGTAACATTTAACATGGATTTTTTGACGCTACCATCACTCAAATCATTGGAAACATAAACACCGAAAAGGGATGCCTTAATAATGGCATCAAAAGAATCATCTTTCTGGGCAATTGGAATCGATCTTCTACCCGTTTCAGGAGCTACTTGAACTTTAATTGGTGAAAGTCTTAGTGAAAAAAACTCAATAATAATCAATAAAGAAAAAAAGGAAATTAAAGCAATGGCAATCCATTGTGCATATTTGCCTGACCATAAATAATGAAAATCAACCTTCATAGTTTCCTAAACCTTGGATTAAACGCGATTTCCGAATAAGAATCGCATAAAATCAAAAGAAATCAAAATTATTGAGAACAAAATACTCCAAAAGCCAATAATTAAAGACAAAGGCTTCCATTCACTTTAAATTTAGCATCAATTGGTACCTTGCCTAGAGTAAATTACCCCACTAGAATACTGACGATGACCTATAAGGAATATATTGAATGAAAAAGAATCACTTCGATACACGAGCTATTCATGCTGGCCAAGAACCATGCCCAAGTACCGGCGCAGTAATGACCCCTATTTATGCCACATCTACTTACCGACAAAGTGCGCCAGGAGTTCATCAAGGGTATGAATATTCCCGCACGCAAAATCCGACCCGCTCAGCTTATGAAGGCTGTATTGCTAGCTTGGAATCAGGTCAACGCGGTTTTGCTTTTGGCTCGGGAATGGCGGCCATAAATACCGTGATTGACCTGCTCGATGCCGGAGACCATGTGATTGCTACAGACGACCTTTATGGTGGTTCTTTTCGTTTATTCGATAAAGTAAAAACTCGTACTTCCAATTTATCTTTTTCTTTTGTAGATATGACTGATGTGCGCAACATTGAAGCTGCAATTACTCCTAAAACGCGCTTAATCTGGGTAGAAACTCCTTCCAATCCAATGCTAAAACTAGCTAATTTACGGGAAATCGCAGCGATTGGAAAACGACATAACCTAATTACTGTGGCCGACAATACCTTTGCTACCCCATGGATTCAACGTCCAATTGAGTTAGGTTTTGATATTGTAATGCATTCCGCAACTAAATACTTAAATGGTCATTCCGATGTAATTAGTGGTGTCGTTGTTGTTGGCGACAATGCCGATCTTATTGAGCGTATGGCATTCTTACAAAACTCCTGTGGAGGCATTGCCGGCCCATTTGATAGCTTTTTAGTGCTGCGAAGCCTAAAAACTCTATCCTTACGTATGCAAAGACATTGTGAAAATGCAGAACACTTAGCAAACTGGCTAAGTTCACATCCTAAAGTACGCAAAGTAATCTACCCAGGCCTTGCCAGCCATCCCCAACACCAATTAGCCAAAGAGCAAATGCAGGGTTTTGGCGGCATGATTTCCATGGTAATCGACGGGGGTATCGAAGAGGCTAAACGCTTTTTATCCCGCTGTGAATTATTCACGCTTGCTGAAAGCCTAGGCGGAGTTGAAAGCTTAATTGAACACCCAGCGATTATGACGCATGCCTCTATTCCACCAGAGCAACGCAAAGCCTTAGGTATTGAAGATGGCTTTATTCGCCTTTCTGTAGGTATTGAGCACGTAGAAGATTTACAATCTGATTTACACAATGCGTTAACTTAAGAAACAATTACGCCATCCAAAATATATGCGGCATCCTGAATATAGTAAGGGATGATGGGCAGGGGTAAATATCTTATCTTTATAGGAAAAACATATGCATACGTTACAAACCATTATTGAACAAGCTTTTGAACAGCGCCAGACCTTGTCCATGAATACTGCAACTCCCGAGCTCATTGCGGCAGTAAATGAAGTACTTTCTTGCCTGGATAGTGGCCAGTACCGCGTTGCAGAAAAAATAAATGGTGACTGGGTTGTGCATCAATGGATTAAAAAAGCCGTCCTTTTATCATTTAAATTATTTCCTAACCAAATTGTCGATGCCGGATTTTGTCAGTTTTACGACAAAGTCCCGCTAAAGTATCAAGGTTATAGCGAAGCGCAATTTCAGCAAACTGGTGTCCGCGTTGTACCTCATGCGATGGTGCGCAAAGGAGCTTATATTGCTAAAAACAGTATCTTAATGCCCTCCTATGTGAATGTTGGCGCCTATATTGATGAGGGCGTAATGGTTGATACTTGGGCGACCGTAGGTTCCTGTGCGCAAATTGGTAAGAATGTTCATCTTTCCGGAGGTGTTGGAATTGGTGGCGTATTAGAACCCTTGCAAGCAAATCCAACCATTATTGAAGATAATTGCTTTATCGGGGCGCGTTCCGAAGTGGTGGAAGGGGTCATTGTAGAGCGCAATTCCGTACTATCCATGGGTGTCTATCTAGGGCAAAGTACTAAAATCTACAATCGCCTGACTGGAGAAATTACCTATGGCCGCATTCCTGAAGGTTCCGTAGTTGTTGCCGGAAGCTTACCCAGCGAAGATAAAAGTCATAGCCTGTATTGTGCAGTAATTGTAAAACAGGTGGATGAAAAAACGCGGGCGAAAGTGAGTATTAATGAATTACTAAGAGCAAACTAAATTATGAGTAAAATAAAGGAGCTACTGGCTGAGCTCATTAATTTCCCATCGATTACTCCAGATGATGCCGGGTGTCAGGAATTTATGATTCAATTCTTGCAGGATTCAGGATTTAGTTGTGAGCGCATGAATAATGGCCCTGTATCTAATTTTTTTGCCCTTTATGGAAACAGTGGACCTTTATTAGTATTTGCAGGTCATACCGATGTGGTTCCTATTGGTGATGAATCAAAATGGCATACTGATCCCTTTGTTTTGGTAGATAAAGACAGCATGCTTTATGGCCGCGGCGTTGCAGATATGAAAGGCAGCCTTGCTTGTATGCTACTCATGGCAAAACGTTTCGTCGAAGCCTACCCTGATTTTCCAGCACGATTAGGCTTTCTTATTACCAGCGGTGAAGAAGGTGATGATTATGACTTAGGAACACCTTATGTTATGGAGCGATTGCAAAAACAAGGGATTCATATTGATTACTGCATTGTTGGTGAGCCTTCCAGTACTGCCCATGTTGGGGACGTGCTTAAAATTGGTAGACGGGGTTCGTTAAGTGCAAAAATCTGTCTGCATGGAAAACAAGGACACGTAGCCTATCCACATTTAGCAGAAAACCCCATTCATAAAATAAGTCCTGCTTTAGCTAAATTATCCACCATTCATTGGGATGAGGGCAATGCTTATTTCCCACCAACATCAATGCAAATAACCTCCATTAGCTCGGGAGGCCAAGCTCCGAATATTATTCCCGGAGAGCTCAACATGCACTTGAACTTCCGCTATTCTACAGAGCAAACTCAAGAGACCTTAAAGGAGCAAGTCATAGCAACCTTTAATGAGTTCGGCCTTAGTCCTTGCATCAACTGGCGTTTAAGTGGAGAGCCCTTTTTAACCGCCAAGGGCACTCTGTTAGAAAGTACTCAACAAGCGATTCTGGAGCAATCAGGCTTTACTCCCGAATTGTCAACTAGTGGTGGTACTTCTGACGGTCGTTTCATTGCTCCTTATGGCGTGGAAGTGATTGAATTAGGTCCTGTTAATACCACAATCCATCAAGTCAACGAATGTGTTTCTTTAATCGATCTACATCAATTAGAAGCACAATATTTTTCAATTTGTCAAAAACTACTACTTGACACAAAGTAGAGCTATACTCCTACAAGAGGCATTTTATGCCTCTGGGGCTGGCTAGCAAACAGGTTTAATTGTGAACCACCCATAAACCAACACAGCCTCTTTTCCACATGAGGCCTTTTTATATGGAGATAATTATGAGTGGTTGCAGATTAAACCCTGTAGGTTTGGGTCTAGCTTTTGGTATACTTTGGGGAATATCCATATTATTGCTAGGCTTAATTGCTACTTATTATGCCTATGGACATGATTTTGTTATAACAATGGGAAATTTATATCCAGGATATACGCCATCGATTAAGGGAAGTATCCTAGGAGCGGTTATTGCATTTATTGATTCCTTCATTATGGGTTTTCTTATTGCATGGTTATACAATAAGTTTAGCAATTGTGGTTGTGCTTGTTGTGACAAAGGAGTGAAAGAGGTTAAGAATAACCCGGCAGCTGAATAGCTTATTGCGGATTTCGTCATTGCGAGCCTTGGCGAAACAACCCAGAGTGATACTTCGTTAATGCTCAGTACCTGGTTGCTTCACTGCGTTCGCAATGACCACGATGTTGTTGGTTTCGCGATGTTTATATTCGCTAACTACTAGTTCACTACGTGCCAACTTCCATCAGGTTGGCGACAAGCGCTACCTCGGAGAAGCTGAGTTCGCCCATCAATCCATGCTTTTGTAGTATATTCACGACAAGGTAAACGCTCATGATGGTGCTCATGATAGTAAGTTCTAGTAGGTTGAACGGTATAACGATATCCAGTATCTGGGTTTGACCAATTAACTGCTCTACCTGTCGGCGCAGTTTCCAATGCCCTTTGCATTTGCATTTGGTCCACTTTATCCATGCTTCTCCCAATTTGGCCACCTAAAACAGCACCGATAAGCGCACCACCAGCTGCTGCAGCGACTTTACCACCGCCACTACCAAATTGGCTACCGAGCAATCCACCAACGACACCACCAGAAAGGGCGCCTATGCCTTCATTATTCACTCCGGTACAACCAACGAGTAAGAAAGACAAAGATAAGGATGCAACAGTTAACTTTTTCATGATTGTCACCAGATTTAAGGGTTAAAAAATCGACACCATTCTAACACCCTGGGTGATTATGATCCATATCCTTTTAACAAGGGGCTGGTTCTAAGCTAAGAATGACGCACGCGCTCTGAAATTTGGCATAACAATTCATAAGCAATTGTTCCCGCGGCTTGAGCAATACGCTCTACTAAAATATGAGCTCCCCACAGCTCAACTGGAGCTCCGGGCTGAACATCAGGATGTCCCGTTAAATCAACAGCCATCATATCCATAGAAATACGACCTGCAATAGGTACTTCCCTACCCTGCACCCAAACGGGCGTATTCGCAGCAATATGACGCGGATAACCATCCCCATAGCCCGCAGCAATAATACCAATTCGTGAAGGTTTTAGGCTACTCCAAACACCCCCATACCCTACTTGTGCAAAAGGAGGGTTCTCATAAACCGCACTAATCGCGGAGACAAAACGCATAACTGGCACTAAGCCCAACTCAGTTGCTGTCTTATCCGCAAAAGGTGAGACCCCATACAGCATAATACCGGGCCTAACGACATCCGCATGGGTTTGGGGAAAAGAAATAATTGCTGCTGAATTGGCCATACTACGCTGGCTAAAACCTGGCACAGAAATACGTTCAAAAAGAGAAATCTGCTGATAATTTTCCACACGCCCAGGCTCATCAGCACAAGCTAAATGAGTCATTAAGCCGATGTCTTTATCCACCCAAGGACAAGCTTGTAACGCATGCATCACCTCTTGCAATTCATGAGGCTTAAAACCCAGGCGATGCATACCGGTATTTACTTTCACCCATAACTTAATAGGCTTATCTAATGGCGTATTTAATAACCATTGTACTTGGTGGGGCTGATGCATGACACAACCTAATTGGTGTTCAGCAACCAGTTTAAATTCATCAGGGCTAAACACCCCTTGGAACAAAATACAAGGAGTACGACTACCCAGGCGGCGAATAACCATAGCCTCTTCAATACAGGCTACACCAAACGCATCAACATGCCCTTCTAGCACTGGCACTACAGCATGAATACCACAGCCATAAGCGTTGGCTTTAACCATAGTAATTATTTTTTTGCCGGGAGCAAATCGTCTTATTTGTGCGAGGTTATGTAATAAAGCACTGGGATCAACAACCAAATGGGTCGGTCTTGACACTATTCGAAACCCTCTTGATAACCATTAAATGCTAAATCCTCAAATCGAGTATATTTACCAATAAACGCTACACGGACTTTTCCAATAGGACCATTCCTTTGTTTTGCAACAATAATTTCCGCGGTTCCTTTATCAGGGCTATCTTCATTATACACCTCATCCCGGTAAATAAAGCAGATTAAATCCGCATCCTGCTCAATCGCACCCGATTCCCTTAAGTCAGACATTACAGGACGTTTATCAGCACGTTGCTCCAAACTTCGGTTTAACTGTGACAAAGCAATTACTGGGGTTTGCAATTCTTTGGCAAGAGATTTCAAACTTCGTGAAATTTCCGAGATTTCCGCTGTTCTGTTTTCGGCGTTAAAACCTGGTACTTTCATAAGCTGTAGATAATCCACCACAATTAAGCCAACAGAACCATGTTCTTTGGCTACACGGCGCGAGCGGGCCCGCATTTCCGAGGGGCTTAACGCTGGGGTATCATCAATAAATAATGATGCTTCAGACAACATATGTACCGCAGAAGTTACCCGAGGCCAATCATCATCATCAAGCTTTCCGGTTCTTATCTTGTGCTGATCAATACGTCCTAAAGAAGACATCATCCTCATAGCTAATGAATCCGAGGGCATCTCCATTGAGTAGACGATTACTGGCTTCCCAGACTTAATCGCAACATGCTCTGCCATGTTCATTACTAAGGTGGTTTTACCCATAGAAGGACGGCCCGCAACGATAATCAAATCAGAGGGTTGTAAACCCGAGGTCATTTTGTCTAAATCACTAAGTCCTGTAGCAACCCCGGTGAGCGCATCACCATTGTGGTATAAGGCATCAATCTTCTCAACGGTACGAACTAAAATGGATTTAATATTTTCAGGACCCCCATCGCCACCAGTTTGCTCCCCGATTGCAAATACCTTGGTTTCAGCCATATCTAATAATTCAGGTACTTCTCTGCCTTCAGGGTTATAAGCTGCATCAGCAATTTCTGTAGCCACCCCAATCAGTTGTCGTTGTACGGATTTTTCTCGCACAATATCAGCATATGCATTGACATTCGCCACACTAGGTGTGTTATTTGCTAATTCAAACAAGTAAGCTTCACCACCGGCATCATCTAGCTCATTATGAGACTTTAAGGTATCAAGAAGAGTGACTACATCAAAAGGTTGGTCTTTTTTTGATAATACGGAAATTGCCCGGAATAAAATACGATGTTCTGTGCGGTAAAAATCTGCCTCGCATAGTTTAGTACTAATTTTATCCCAAACCTGATTATCCAGCATTAATCCACCAATAATCGATTGCTCAGCTTCGACTGAATGAGGGGGTCTTCTTAGTGGATCAACGGTTTTTTGAGATTTTTTTAGATCAAGCATAGTTACGTAGGCAATGTGAGTTGGAACAACGGCTATTGTAATGGTCTTTTGCTAAGATGTCATCTGATTAAGGGCGGTGGTTTAATTGGAACGAGGATTTCTAAAAGAAAAACCTGGTTGCAAGCAACCAGGCTAGGGGAATTATCTAACCCATGTTTGAGTGCGTCCTAATAAGGAAACGCCTAAATATCCTCTAACATGAAGTTTATTTCCGTCAAGAGTCATTTTTGCTTTATAAACTTTACCTGATTTAGGGTCTAGAATAGAGCCACCACTCCACTCGTTGTTACCATCACTTTTCAAACCCCATAAAAAACGTAAGCCCGCAACTTTTTTACCTTTAAACGAGCCTGGACATTTTTCACAAACTCCAGTATCGCCTGGTTGTGGGTATACTTTTTGAATAACACCACTTATAACGCCGCCAGATTCAGAAATCATAACAACAGCTCTTTTGGCCCCAGTTTTATCATCAATAGTTGTCCATTGACCAACAGGCGAACCTGATGCAGCAATGGCACTAGGAATAAATGATACAGCAAAAACCAAACCACAAATCGCTTTCCATAATTTCATAGTTTTCTCCATAATTACAATCATATATAGCTTAAGCCATGATTTGCGACTATGCCAGTTTTTCAATAAAAAAGCATTATTTTTTATGTTTTTTGAATGATGGACTGTTTTAAAACCCATCAAAAACGAGGCTAGACTTGTAGATTAGGTCCATGGCCCAACATGGGGCTCTAATGTGCTACGAAGCCTTGGCGGGAAGCAAGGTTCAACCTACAACGGCGCAAAAAACTGCTCGATATCCTCTTCACTTAAACTCATCGCCTTAGCTGGATCTGCAGATAAAATCCCATCCACCAATAGACGTTTACGCTCCTGCATACCTAAAATGGCTTCTTCAACCGTACCTGAAGTAATCAGCTTATAAACAAACACTGGATTTACCTGACCAATACGATGTGTCCTATCTGTAGCTTGATCCTCGACCGCCGGATTCCACCAGGGATCATAATGAATTACGGTATCCGCACGCGTTAAGTTCAATCCAGTCCCCCCTGCTTTTAAACTAATTAAAAACACCGGGGTCTTTCCTTCCTGAAACCGCTCAACTAAAGCCTGTCTGTTTTGTGTTTGTCCGGTAAGCTTTAAATAATCATAATTCCGTGCATGCAACTCATTTTCGATTAATTGCAGCATGGACGTAAATTGAGAGAAAACGAGCACCCGCCTACCCTCTTCCACTAAATTATCGAGTAGCTCCATTAAGGTCTCGAGCTTAGCCGAAGTACCATGGGCTATAGTTGCTTCAGGTAATGATAATAAACGTGGATCACAGCAAATCTGGCGTAGTTTCAATAAGGCATCAAGAATAATAATGTGACTTTTGCCTAAGCCTTGCTTCACAATTGCATCACGAACCTTTTTCTCCATGCTCATGCGAATGGCTTCATAAAGATCACGTTGTGGCCCAATAATTTCAATAGTACGAGTCATTTCCGTTTTCGGTGGCAATTCACGAGCAACCTGGTTTTTGGTCCGTCTTAGAATAAAGGGCTTTACTCGATTAACTAAAACTTCACGTCGATGCACATCGGCATGTTTTTCTATCGGATTTCTAAACCAAAGTCTGAATTGTTTCGGATCACCTAATAAACCTGGCATTAAAAAGTGAAATAATGACCATAATTCGCCTAAATGATTTTCTAACGGTGTTCCTGTGAGGCATAAACGATGCGCCGCATGCAATTGCTGGATAATCTGCGTTGTTTTTGTACGCGCATTTTTGATAAATTGAGCCTCATCCAAAATGAGATAATAGAAGGGATAACTCACAAATTTTTCTTTATCTCGATGAATGAGTCCGTAAGTAGAAATAACCAAATCGTAATCGTCAAAATTATCCTGATGCCGCTCACTGCCATGATAAACTAATACTTTTAATGCAGGAGTAAAACGTCGAGCCTCTGCCTCCCAATTGCCAACTAAACTGGTGGGGGCAATAATTAATGTAGCGGTTCGTGTACGACCCTGCTCTTTTTCATAAAGCAAATGCGTCAACGTTTGAATCGTTTTTCCCAAGCCCATATCATCAGCTAAAATACCGCTGAAACTGCTTGTACGCAGAAACTGTATCCAATTTAATCCTTGACGTTGGTAATCTCTTAATTGTGCTTGCAACCCTTGGGGAACCGAAACCTCCGGGATGTCGATTAACTTAACCAGGCGCTTGAGTTCATCGCGTAACATTTCAGCACCTTGCCAACGTGACTTTGTGGCCGCAAGCGCGAGTTCAGCTTCCTGCATCAAGATCAGTTGGTATTTGTTAATTTGTAGATGTTGATTTTCATCTATATGACGTAAACCGAATTGCACAAGTAAACGTACCAATGGTTTAATACGCCCCATTTCTAACTGCAAAGCGCGCCCATCATCTAAAGGTAATTTAACTAATTGCTCATCCGGAAGACCATCCAACTCCCCTGCTTTGTAATGCTGGATTAAATCAGCAACCAAAGGAACGATACTGACTGACTTACCCTCGACTAAGATACCTAACTGATAAGAAAAGAAGTCGGTGCCACTACCCTCATGCAAATCAGAAAACCACTCCACATCATCAGCACTAACAACTTGCTGATACAATGAGCTGATCATATCAACCTGCCAGCCCCGGTGTGTTAATAAAGGTACCGCTTGGCTGTAAAGAAACTCTAAGTCTGAAGCTTGGGTAATATTTTCTAATATGAAATCAGCTTGCCCGGTTTTATCCCACTGCGCCTTTTCCCAACCTTTAGGCACTCTCAATTTAAGAATTTGATGTAGTTCATTTAGCTTTTCCGCTTCGAAATTTTTATCGCGTTGGTAACGAATTAAAATGCCATTTTCTTGAGTAACGACCGTATCACAGTCTTCGTTAAGCGCTATTTTTGATTGATTATAATTGAAAAAAACCCGTGAAATAAATAAAGCGTTCAATTCCTCATCATCATAAAACCAAGATGGTCCTTCCTGCTCCTCATTTACTGCATCTAGAATCAACATGGGGGTAGGCTTAACTTGGCGTGTTTCCTGAATAGTAAATACTTGGGGTACAGGAAACTCGGGGCAAGTTTGCTCCATTTTTTTCGCGAGTAATGGCGCTTGCTCAATGGAAATAGGTGGTGCTTCTAATAAATGCCCGAGCTGCTTTATTGGGTAAGGAGTTTTTAAATACCCCAAGACTCCTTCATCATAATCAAAATACCAACTCTCATCTAATAGTAAAGGGCTAACGGGTTCATCCTCATGCATCAACAATAAATTCTGGCTACCGTTTTGTGCCAAAACCCATTGGCATGTACCATCATATGTTTCACCCATATGAATAGCATGCTCTTGATCATGAGCAAAAAAAGCCCTGCCTGTAGCAATAATTCGTGCTAATAATTCACTATTACGAATGCTTAATGAATCAAACCAGCCGGTAACACCGCATTTAAACAATAATTGAGCGACCAATTCATTATCATCGCCAATAAAGTGCTGCTTCTTCGACTCAGCAAGGCTGTTAAAGGTGATCATCTTTCCATAACCACCCCGTTTTAATAACTTAGCTAAAGCCAATTTAACGATTACTTTATGCTCATAGCCATCAAGTCTAAGTTCGATTAAATAGGTTAACTGATGAGTGGACTCATGGGTCTTAACCACCGAGGCCTCTTGAGCACGTAGATTTTTTAACCAACTGTCTAAACGTTTATCTAGCTTATTTGCAGGTTGTGATACCATATTGGTTTGGTCGCGTAAAGCAAATAAACAGGCAGCAGCATGCTTGCAGTTGATATGTGAGGCACAGGTGCAACTCGCACGTTTTCCAGGCCAGGCTTTTAAATCCATGTGCACATCATAAATCTGGCTGGAACTGCCTTTAACGCGCCCTTTTAAAAGGCCCTCACTGAAACGAATATTCAGCACATGGCCATTCTCAAAATACTCTTGCCCACGCAATAATATTTTCGCCTCAAACGCTTCTGGCATCTTTGATAGTGCTTCATTTAACATAATATTTGGGATGTACTCGCCAAAAGCATTTATTTTATGCAATTTTTAGGCTAATTAACACTTATATCTTTCATTTAGGCATACTTTGTAATAATTTACTGCCTATTATCATCAAAGTGCGCTCAATATCATGCAAAACACGCTTCGAATTCTTATGGCTCAAATAAATCCCACTGTTGGCGCATTAGCATTCAATCGGGATAAAATTATTGAAATCATAAAAAACAAGCAAGATGACCACGATGTCATTCTTTTTCCTGAGCTGGCCTTAACAGGCTATCCTCCAGAAGACTTACTTTTTCGGAATGAATTTCATCTTTCAGTGATAGAACATTTAATACAAATCCAAGAGGTGACCAAAGACTGTTATGTAGTAGTTGGTCATCCAAGTATAGATCAAAAAAACTGCTATAACAGTGTGAGCATTTTGCATCAAGGCCAAATAATTACGACATACCACAAACAGAAGCTTCCTAATTATGAGATTTTTGATGAAGCACGCTATTTCACCGCGGGCGAAAGAAAACCATGTATTCTAAAAATAAATAATTACCAAGTGGGTATTTGCATTTGTGAAGATGCCTGGCAGCGCGGTCCGATCGAAGACTTAATTGAACATGGTGTTTCAATAATCCTCATACCCAACGCGTCCCCATTTGATGAGCACAAATATCAAAAACGTGAGGCCTTATTAAAATCCTATGCACAACAAGGTGTTGCTATTGCATATGTAAATCAAATTGGTGGGCAGGACGAGTTATTATTTGATGGACACTCATTTGCCCTAGACCAACAAGGCACTGTCTGTGCTCGTGCCTCCGCGTTTAAAGAAGAGTTATGCACGATTAAATTACAAGACAAACAGCTTTCCGGTTCTATAGCGCCCCTGCCAACAAAAGAAGCATTACTCTATGAAGCGTTAATTTGTGGAACCCGGGATTATGTTAATAAGAATCAATTTCCAGGCGTTCTATTAGGCTTATCAGGAGGTATTGATTCAGCACTCACATTAGCAGTCGCTGTTGATGCCTTAGGAGCAGAACGAGTGCATGCCGTACTTATGCCTTCCCGCTATACGGCTGAAATGAGCGTAGTAGATGCGATGCTCGAACTAAAAGCTTTGGCAGTCACTCACTCGATGCTATCCATTGAACCTGCATATGAAGCCTTAATGACTACCTTGAAATCTGAATTTGATGGGTATCCCACCGATCTAACCGAGGAAAACATACAAGCTCGAATTCGCGGTTTACTGTTAATGGCCTTGTCGAATAAGACTGGAAAAATGGTATTAACCACCTCGAATAAAAGCGAGTCTGCGGTAGGATATGCAACCTTGTACGGAGACATGTGTGGGGGCTTTGGGGTTTTAAAAGACGTGCTAAAAACCCAAGTCTATGCGCTGGCTCATTATCGTAATACGTTGTCTCAGGTTATCCCTGAACGTGTGATTACTCGTCCTCCTTCTGCTGAATTAAGAGATAATCAAACCGATCAGGACAGCTTACCTGACTATGAAATTTTAGATGCCATTATCGTTGCGTACATGGAAAAGAATTTAAGCCCATCAGAGATAATTCAACATGGATTTAAACCCGAACTCGTCACTAAGGTCATCCAAATGATTAAACGTAATGAATATAAACGACGTCAGGCTGCTCCTGGAATCAAAGTGAGTGCAGTAGCCTTTGATAAAGATTGGCGTTATCCAATAACGAATGGGTTTAAATAATATAAACCCTGGTTGCTTGCAACCAGGGTTTCCTTAGATTTAACGGCAACCCAATGAGATTGCCGTGGCGTGAAAGTTGATGACACAGGTTATCTACATCGTATTAAGCGTACGTGATAACTCTTCCGCATTCTCTAAGGCTTCTGTTGTTATCCTCTTTTCGTGCCAAATATTAGGCAACTGGCTAATCGCAGTATACCGTTCTTTGCTTAAGGGCTGAGGAACAACCTTCTGAGTATCCTCTTTAAATGACGCATCAACCTTAGGTGTTACTTGCACCGCGTCAGATGTCTGCCCTGATTGAACTTCACCATGTATCCTCAGTCTATTCTCAAGCATGTCCCTAATATTTTGAAAACTCTTCTTATCTAACTCATGGATTGGGTTAACATTTAACAAGTAATTCTTAAATGCTAATTCATCTTCTGCGTTAAATGGAGCAGGATGAGTCCCTAGCCAATTCAAAAGTTCAGGATAATTTTTTAACCTAATTTGATTGATCACACCTAAGCTATTTGCCCACCAAAGAGAATGCTCCTTGTCTGTATGACGTAAAATAAAGGTTGAGGTAATATGCATACGCTGCAAGTCTCTAATTCTTTGTTCTGGGTTAATCTTGTATTGAAGTAGACTCAGCGCACGCTCATGAGCATTAAGTTTTACCTCCTCAATATTTGGTTCTCCCATTTGTCTTTTAAAAATGCCACCTAACTGTCGATTCATCTGAGAAACAGTGGTTGTATTCAAGGCCTTGGCCGTTTTTACTCCCAATAAATGAAGTTTTATCGAGTTCTCAATTTCTTTTTTAGTTCCTTCATTCAAATCATTGTCGTGCAACAGTCCAAGATTATTAGTTAAACACTCATGAAGGGTAGAATAATCTTTGAGTTCAATAAAGTTAAGTGCTCCCAAACTGCTTACCCACCAAAGATTAATTTTAGGTGGATCAGTACGTAAAATGAAGGTCGAATTAATGCCTTTATTAACAATATCCATATTACTTTGTTCTGGATTGATCACCAGTTGTAAATGGTCAAGCAATTGCATTTTTGCCTTCTGACACTCAGTTATTATATGTTCCAACTGATCAGAACTTAATTTTGTTACGTGGGTAATTTTCTTGCTGGAAAGAAATAATTTAAGTTCTAAGGTTGTATTTAACGGATATATCTTACCTTCTGCATCAACTAAGGAAAGCTTCCACAGATTAGTATCCTTTACTAGGCAAAAAACAACTTTATCTAATTCTGTGGCTGCTTTATTTTTTGCAATCTCAATATCTTCCTCGACGAGCGCTGAATCTAATAGACGTTGTTTTGCTAACCCGGCTTGCTGCAGCTCTTCATTGCGGCATTTTGCCTCATCCAGCGCTTTCTTACGATCAGCAATTAAATAATTTAATCGGTTCATAATGGGTTCTTTTAGCTTAAGCACAAAAGAATGTTTTTCCTGCTCCTCCAAAGATTCATATCCCTCAATGGCACTAGCAAGCTCTAAAAGAAAGTAGAAATTATAAGAACCATTATTCCATTCCCCTTTGCTTAAAAGCTTTTTAACTGCTTCCCAGCGAAAATAAGAATCTTTAGTATCTTTCAACTCAGTAATAAAGCTGTTGATGTCGCGGGTGCGCGTAAAATAATAAAGCCAATATTTGTATTTTACTTTGGCCTGCTCAGCGAGATCGACTATTTTTTGACGACCTTCCTCGGTCGAATCAGAAATAAGATCCACAAGCTTTTCAATAACAGGGGCTGGTATTTCCATTAACGATTTTTTTTTATTGTTAGTCATTATGAAACTCCATTTCAATATGTAAAAAATTTATCATTGCACCAATGCTCATTAGAAACAAGTAGACGATTCACACAGATAGTATATTTCTCAATATCGAATAACGTGAGTAAAGGAAACCCATTTTGAGACAGAAAAATCAATATGGTCAATTCATTATAGTAGTGATAAAAATTTTTTGTTTTTTAAAACTATTTTTTTGTTTCTACGGTGAAATAAGAGACATATAAGACATGTGGCACTAACTGAATCTCCTTAAATATTTGTTAAATATTTTTGAATTTAAGGACTTGCAAATTTAGGACAACACGATAACATGACCTCACAAAAAAAATAATAATAATAAAGGGAAGTCATGAAATCCGTACTATTTTCTACTGCTTTATTAGCATCAAGCATCGCATCAGCGTCTACTGCTGTTGATGGCTGGTATATGAGTGCTTTCGGAGGATATAGCCATTTATCTTCTAACGTCAATACGAATATTTTAGGTGTACACCTCTCTGACGTAAGCTACCGCGATGGGTGGAATGCAGGTGGCCGTCTAGGCTATCAATATAATCCTGTTCGTTATGAGTTTGAATATACGTACATCTCTGCCAATCCCGATCGTTTTCGTGTTACCGACTTTGATCTCACATCATTTAGTGGTAGAACCTCCGCTAATGTGCTTATGGCTAACCTCTATTTCGACTTCCCAGAGTTTTTAGAAACACTATCTCCCTTCATTGGCGGTGGTATTGGTTATTCATTCTTAAACCTAGATTTAAATGCATCCGGCCCATTTGATGCGATTTCGTTTAGTGCCAAAAAAAATGTATTTACCTATCAAGGAACTGTGGGTATAACCTATAATTTCTCAGAAAATTATGCACTCAACGCGGCATATCGATATATGTCTACCACAAGCATCAATACTTTTGGAAGATCATTCCAGGCACAAATGGGTAGTGTTGGGATAATCTATCGATTTGATTCTTGCAGTTACAAGTAAAACGTAGGCTGGGCCGAGAAGCCCAGCACTGGTCCTCATGCAAACTACTTTGCTCGGCTTTACAGCTCCGCCTATGACTGTTTATTTCCTAGCATGTAGAGCTTAATAACGAATAGACCTTTTGCCTTTAATATGAGGCATTGCTTGAGGCTCCTGCCATAAGGTAACAAAGAGTACCATAACTACAGGTCCTATAAATAAGCCCAATAAACCTAAAGTCTCAACTCCACCTAAGATACCAAACAGCACGGCCAAAAAGGGTAGTTCAATCGCGCCTCCAATAAGCACAGGTTTGACGAAGTGGTCCGCAATAAACATCACTAACGTTCCCCAAACTAAAACAATGATCGCACCAATCATACTTCCTGCGGAAAATAAAATAATTGCAACAGTCACAAAAACAATAGGCACGACAAAAGGAATCATGGCGGCTAAGGCAGTAATAAATCCAGTCAACGTAGGTGCGGGAAAACCTACCAAGCCATAACAAATTCCCATTAATATTCCTACTCCCAGCCCGACAACGATAGTACCATTAACAGTCGCACTTAATGCTTTAGGTAATCTATCAGCGTAGCGAAACCATCTTTCGCCCAAGCAATATTCCCCTATTTGATAGATCTGGATCAATAATTGATCCCCGTCACGGTAGAAAAAGAATAAGGTTAATAAAGTAAAACCAACCTGTATACTACGATGAGCTAAACTCGTTCCTATTTGTTTGACATAATAACTGGTCGGGGCTAATGATAAATGCACATTAGAGAGAAAATCCCGAATCTTACCGGGTTGGCCAATATTTTCATCCCAATAGGTTACTAATTCATTACCAATGAATGGAAAATTTTTCAGAAACTCCGGTGCAACACCACCTTGCTGATTCAAATTTTGTAAAAAATTAATGAAATACTGGACTTCAGTAATCAATATTCGCACTAACCAGCTTAAAGGAAGGAGAAAAAGTAAACCAATTAGCGTGGTAAAAAGAAAGGCAGCAAGATTGTCTTTATTACCAAACAGGTGCCGCCATTTTTTATACAAAGGATAGGTAGCAATCACAATAATTGCCGCCCAAATCATCGATGGGATAAAACGATGGATAATAAATAAAGTAAGTGCAACAATGCCGACAGTCAGCCCAATACTAATTAGCTCCTTATGATTCTCATTCATCATGAAAAACTCCAAGCTAACAACTGCATTATGATCCAAGCTGGTATCGCGGCTAACACATCATCTAACATAATCCCCATCCCACCTTTTACCTTTTCATCAATGTATCCTATAGGTTGGGGTTTCCAAATATCAAAAATACGAAACAAAATAAAACCGCATAACATCCATTTAAATCCTGGTGGTGCCATAAACATCGTTAATAAAAAACCTACGACCTCATCCCAAACGATCCCTTTATAATCATGTAAACCTAACTCATTACTTACTTTATCAGAGACCCAAACCCCTAAAATAAATGCCAATGCAGTTAAAATAAGATAAACAATTGGATTGCAATGCATCAGTAGTAAATAGACCGGGACAGCAGCTACAGTTCCCCAAGTTCCAGGGGCTTTAGGCATCAAACCAGAACCAAAACCAAAAGCGATGAAATAAACAGGGTCCTGCCACACACGATTTGCTAAATTGATTTGTTTCATTATTATTCTCACTACAATTGCACAGCTATAGTTCACGTAATGGCATCAACTTAAGAGGAACTATTGCCTGGATGAAGCGAAGTGCAATCCGGGATCAAGCTCAAATTAAACTCCTGTCTCAGATTACGGCTGCGCCTTCATCCAGACTACATCTTAAATTGACGATCTAAAAATGCGAATAGCCTTGTGGGACTAGTTCATGATACAGATTCTCAGCTGTTTTAACTCTTAACCCAGGCTCTTTTTCAATCACACCAATTGGGTAACAAACCATCTCAGCTTGCTTTAATGTACTTAGCAGTGAATCAAATTTCAGCTCGGGGACTGTAAAACATAACTCATAATCATCACCGCCTGTAAGAGCTAAGTCAACTGATTTATCACGATAATAGTACTTCACTAAAGGATCTATAGGAATAGCGTCTAGATTAAGACAAGCGCCAGTCCCGCTGGCTGTGCAGATATGATTAAGATCAGCACCAAGCCCATCAGAGATATCTATTGCTGCCGTGGCATAAAGACGCAAAAATTTGATTAGATCAATGCGTGGCTGAGGGTGCAATAATTTATGCATTAATTTGGCGCGATCCGATGGCGGTATATCTTGTGCATCAAGAAATTTAACCGCTAAGGCTGCAGCCCCTAAGTTTCCTGACACAAGAATAATATCACCAGGTTTAGCACCACTACGACGCACTTCTTGACTGAAAGGTGCTTGACCAAAAACGGTTAACGTAATTGAAAGTGGCCCACGGGTAGTGTCCCCGCCAATTAAAGCAATATTAAATTGTTTTAATGAGTCTTTTAAACCACGTGCAAAAGAAGCAAGCCAAGCAGGATCCATTTGAGGCAAGGTCAATGCCAGTGTAGCCCAACAGGGCAAAGCCGCCATAGCAGCCAAATCACTAACACTAACCATAACCGAACGATAGGCAATATCATATGCCTGCCACTCAGGAAGAAAATGTACTTTTTCTACTAAGGTATCAGTGCTAACTAATAAATTCATGCCCTCGGGCACATGCAAGCAAGCTGCATCGTCCCCAATACCCAATAAAACATCATCGCGTTTTAGATCTAAGGGCTTGAAAAACTTATCTATTAGAGAAAACTCATCCATTACCATTATCTAGATTAATTTCAACTGAACGAACTTGTTGAGCCAGGTTATTCAGTACCCCATTGACATAACGATATCCATCTTGGGCACCAAATTCTTTAGTCAATGATATGGCTTCATCCAAAACTACTTTATAAGGAATATCTGGGCAGTTAATTAATTCAAAAGCCCCTAGGCGTAACACAGTCAACTCAATCGGATTTAATCCATTGATTTCTCTATCCAAAAATGGAGTAAAGCGCTCTTCAAGTTGCTGCACATTCTCAGGAATACCATACAACAGACGGCAAAAATAATCGACATCAACTTTTTCCATATTATTTGCCACTCGGAATTGTGCTTCAATTTCATATAGATCAGCACCAGACATTAACCACTGATACAGTGCCTGAAGTGCTAATTTTCGAGCTTTTCGTTTTCCACTTATAGACTGCTTTTCCACTATAACCTCATGAATTTTGTTGTACGTGCTCACTGAACATGGTTAAAATAAAAAATCAGCCATCATCGCTTTGCCTAGGCTCGCAATGATGGCGAATTACCTATTCTGTGAACACTTATTTTGTGTTTGCTTAAACCTAAAGTTTACTCTTTTAAGCTAGCCCCCATCAAAATCCTTTTTTTGTCTGTTTATACTTTGCTGTAAACACCCTAATCTTTTTTCATCTGATCAATCGTTTGTCTAAAATCACTCACGTCTTTAAAACGCTTATACACTGAAGCAAAACGCACATAAGCAACATGATCCAAACTATACAAAGCCTGCATAACTAACTCACCAACGAGTCGAGAATCAATTTCACGCTCACCTCTACGGCGAATTTCTTGAGTAATGGCGATGATTGCCTCTTCTAAAGAATCAACGCTTACCGGTCTTTTTTCCAACGCTCGTAACATTCCTGAGCGCAAATTATCGATACTAAATGCCTCGCGCCGACCATCGCGCTTAATAATTAAAGGCATAATCAATTCTGCCGTTTCAAACGTCGTGAAACGTTCATGGCATTCAAGGCATTCGCGCCTTCTACGTACTTGAGCACCATCAGCCACTAAACGCGAATCGACAACCTTAGTTTCTTCTGCATGACAAAATGGACAATACATGATTACCTATAAACCGGAAACTCGCGACACAAACGCAATACATCTTCTTTAACCCGCGCTACAGTCGCTTCATTGTTAATATCATCAAGAATATCTGCTACCCAATTTGATAGAAGAGTAATTTCTTTTTCCTTAAACCCTCGGGTCGTAACTGCAGGAGTTCCCAACCTTAAACCACTGGTAACAAACGGTGAACGCGGATCGTTAGGTACTGAATTTTTGTTTACTGTAATATTGGCGTGACCTAAGGCAGCGTCAGCGTCTTTACCAGTAATATCTTTATTAATTAAATCAACTAACAGTAAATGATTATCCGTTCCGCCGGAAACAATATTATATCCCCGACTAATTAAAACAGAGCTCATTGTTTTTGCATTTAGCAAAACTTGCTCTTGATAGGCTTTAAATTCTGGTAATAAAGCTTCTGCAAAGGCAACTGCCTTTGCTGCAATAACGTGCATTAATGGTCCGCCTTGCATTCCAGGAAATACAGCTGAATTTAATTTTTTCTCAATTTCCTCATTTGCACGACATAAAATCAACCCCCCACGCGGGCCTCTTAATGTCTTATGAGTCGTTGTGGTTACTACATCAGCATAAGGAATAGGTGAAGGATATAAACCTACGGCGATCAAACCAGCAACATGGGCTACATCCGCCATCAAATAAGCACCAACTTTATCCGCAATCGCTCGAAAACGTGGCCAATCAAGAACACGTGAATAAGCTGAAAAACCTGCAATGATTAACTTCGGTTTATGCTCCAGAGCTAAACGTTCTAATTCATCGTAGTCAATTAATCCGGTTTGCTCATCCACCCCATAAGGCATTGCCTGATATAATTTTCCAGAAAAATTAACCTTAGAACCATGTGTTAAATGGCCTCCGTGAGGTAAGGCCATACCTAAAATAACATCGCCTGGAGATAATAAAGCCATCATCACTTCAGCATTGGCTTGGGAGCCAGAGTGTGGTTGTACATTGGCGTAATCAGCCCCGAACAACTTTTTCGCACGCTCAATTGCCAGAGCTTCCGCCACGTCAACATACTCGCAACCGCCATAATAACGTTTGCCAGGATAGCCTTCAGCATATTTGTTCGTCAGCACCGAACCCTGAGCCTCAAGTACGCGTGGGCTCACATAATTTTCCGATGCAATAAGCTCAATATGATCTTCTTGTCGACGCTCTTCATCAACAATTGCTTGGAAGATCTCTTTATCAAAATTTTCTATGGTATAGCTTCCATCAAACATAAGTAAGTTCCTTAGCCTGGAAATAATTACATCAAGGTTTAACAACGATATCGTTAATAACGCTGCTCACACCATCTACACCGGCAGCAATAGCGCCTGCTCTTTGTTTTAAGCGCTCGGTAGGAACGAAACCACTTAGTTGTACCTGATCTTTAAAGGTTTTAACTTGTATTGAAAGTCCAGTCGCTCCTAAATCATTCACTAGGGTTGCTTTTACTTTGGTGGTCGTCGTGGAGCTATCCAGAAACTCTCCTGTGCTTTCACTACCGGGTGAAGCAACACAAGCAGCCAAAATTAAAGACAAAAACACCAGATGGAGGATTTTAAATAGGTTACGCATCACTGGAATTCCTCAAATAAAAAAACGCAGCTAAGACTACCACAAAATTTAATCGGATACGAATGCAATGCGGTGCGCCACCCTAAAGATGGTTACCCCGAAGGATCTTCTGAATGTGGCATTGTGTAAATTTATAACGACTATGCCACATTCAAGCCCCTCATTCTGTTCGGAATACTTTGTCGTGAGATAACCCGTATGACAGGGCTACGTTTCTTTTTAGTTTTGGTGTCCTGCTGTGCTCGGATAAACAATTACTTTCGCACCCGAAGATGTAGATTGATTCGCGTGGCTTGGGCTATGTGCTTGCTCTTGTGGACGTGCCTGAGCCTGTGATTGAGGACGCGCCGGAACTTGCGGTTGCGGACGGACTTGTGGCTGGCGAGGATTAATAACTACGGGTTGTCCGCCACGCCTAACCCCATGACTATGGGCAGTGCCATTACCATGAACATTTGCTGGGGCTTGATATACCCGAGCTTGGGGAACTGGTCTATAACCATGGCGATGATGACGAGGACCATGATCATAATGACGATGTTCTTCATAACGATGTATTTCAACATAAGGTGGAGGGGGTGCCGCATAATAACCTGGCTCGTAATATGCTCCCTCAGGAACACAAGAAGACAGCAAAGGTAATAACAACATACAAGGTATTAAACGTTTCATTGGAATGACTCCACATATACAAAAAAAAAGGAAGTTACACCTAAATGCAACTTCCCTATTAATTTAATTCTTAATTAAAAATTATCTGTGCGATATTTCAGCTTTAACGCCATTTCTCAGGAAAGGAACAACGTGAATAGTACTGTCTACATTAGTCCAACCAGAATACACAACTCCGTATGGAGATTGAATTGTCAGGTACATACCACTATGGCAGTAGAAATAATAGAATAAGTTAATGTAATGAGGCGCTTCGTAACGATAGATACTGAAATCAATTGTGCTGCCATCATCAAAAGTACCATACACATAAACGTCAGTGAAACTGTCGTTTATAATTTCGATTTGGCAATAGCCAGGAAACATAGCTTCTTTAGCGATAGATTTTTTGTCAGCGGCATCTGCCTTTGGATGCATATGCGCAGTCACTGCAAAAAGATTGCTAAAGAAGCCTAAACAAATTACAAACAACAAGGACTTCAACTTCATGGTTTTCCCCTTTTTCGTTATGAAAGCCGCATAGTAGCAAAGTATTGTATTTAGTCAATAGGTTTTTTTTGTAACCACGTCCCCCCTGACTCACATGGTGCAAACTAAGCAAAGATACCTTAAACTTTGACCACTGCAGTAAAGAACATTGTACTTCACAAAGAAAGAACAAAGTATCATGGCCAAGGTAATCCATTGTCAACACATTAAATAAAATTAATATAATTGAGAGAATTAAGCCCCTCTTTCGTGGTATATTTAGCCCCGCTTTAAATTTGTAAGGGGCACCTAATGAAAAAACGTTTGACTATCATGGGCATTGCGCTAGTGGTTGTGTTCGGTGGAATTATTGCTTTTAATTTCATTAAAGCATTTATGATTAAACGGTTTTTTGCGAGCTACCAACCCCCAGCGGTTGCCGTTGCTTCTGCTGTAGCCAAAGAAATAAACTGGGTTCCCACGCTAAATGCTGTAGGCAATTTCGTCGCTTTAAATGGTGTGGATCTTGGTTCGCAAGCCTCAGGAAATGTGGTTAAAATTGATTTTGAATCCGGGCAATATGTCGAAAAAGACGCCCCCTTAGTTACTTTGGATGATTCAATTGACCAAGCTGTCCTAAAATTTAACCAATCCGATCTAGCACTGAAAACACTCAGTTACAAACGCCAATCAGATTTATTTAAGCGCGGAGCGACTCCAATTTCTAGTGTGGATGAAGCTAAAGCAATGCTTGATCAAGCCCAAGCAAAGGTTGATCAAACACAAGCGCAAATTAATCAAAAACATATTACAGCTCCATTTGCTGGTCGTTTAGGCATCCGCCAAGTTAATGTGGGGCAATTTGTTAATCCAGGACAAACAACGATTGTTTCGTTGCAATCCCTAGATCCTTTATATTTAGACTTTTACCTTCCAGAGCAACTTTATAAAAAAGTTCATCCCAATCAAACCATTACCTTTTCTCTAGAGCAATTCCCTAATCTTCTTTTTGAAGCCAAGGTTTCGGCAATTAACTCCAAAGTAGACCTCAATACGCATAACGTTCTAGTTCAAGGTGTTCTAGCAAACTGTCCGGCGAGTGCAATTAAAAATCCAGCAAGCTCACCGTTGGTTAAAACACATAAGGAAGCACATAGCAGTAAACAAATTGTTTCATGTAATACTGAAGCTAATGTCCACAATAAAATACAAAAATATGCTTTTGTCCCGGGAATGTTTGCTGCAATAGAAATTGAGCAAGCGGCAAAAGCACATACTGTTGTGGTGCCATCAACAGCAATTTCTTACAGCCTCTACGGTAACTCGGTTTATATCATCGAAAAAGATAAAGAAGGTAAGAAAAATAAAGATGGTTCTGACGTACTTACTGTTAATCGTGTTTTTGTCACCATTGGCGAACAGCGCGGAAATTACACCGTAATTAAAAAAGGGATAAAAGCAGGACAACAAGTGGTTAGTGCTGGAGAGGTCAAATTACAAAACGGCACTCCTGTTGTAATCAATAATGAAGTCAAACTCAATGATACCAGTAATCCCAGTTTACTGGGTCAGTAATGTCCCTTAATACTTGGGTTAGGAGTTCACTTCTAACCCAGAAAATGAATTACTTTTTTTCAGGATAATTTATGAAATTTACCGATCTTTTTATCAAACGGCCTGTGCTTGCCATGGTAATTAGCTTGCTCATTTTCCTGTTTGGCCTCAATGCCATGCATGACATGCAAATTCGCCAATATCCACGTATGGATAATACGGTTATTACTATTATGACCGGATACCCAGGAGCAGACGCCGATCTGATCGCCGGGTTTATCACCTCACCGTTAGAAAATGCCGTTGCTAGTGCCGAAGGGATTGATTACATGACCTCATCCAGCACCCAAGGCATGAGCACCATTACCCTAAACATCAAATTAAATTTTGATCCTCAAATTGCTTTTACTGACGTGATGAGTAAAGTGCAACAAACGATAAACCAGCTTCCCAAAGAAGCACAGCAGCCTGTCATTTTAAAAGCATCGGACTCATCAACCGCCTTGATGTACATCAGTTTAGACAGTACGGAAATGACACCCCAACAAATTACCGACTATGCAACGCGTGTGGTACAACCCCAATTGCAAACGGTTGATGGCGTAGCTAAAGCAGAAATTCTTGGGGGCTCTACCTACTCCATGAGAATATTCCTCAACCCTGTAAAAATGGCTGCTTTAAATGTGGCTCCCTCAGATGTTTCCGCGGCTCTTGCCAAAAATAACTTTTTAACCGCAGCAGGAAATACTAAAGGAGAATACGTAGCGCTAAGCATCACTGCGAAAACCGACCTCAATGATGCATCGCAATTTAGCAGCCTGATTGTTAAAAGCGATAAAGGTTCTATTGTACGTTTACGCGATGTCGCTAAAGTTAAACTGGGGTCACAAAGCTATGACTCATCCGTAACTTTTAATAGCAAAAAAGCCGTATTCATTTCTATTACACCAACCCCCACAGCAAATCCATTAACGGTAATCAGTGATGTTCGAGCTCTCATGCCTTCGATTACCAAGGAATTTCCACCCTCCCTAACCGGCACTATCGTTTATGACGCAACCGACTTTATTCGTGCCTCATTAGATGAAGTAATCCATACCATTATTGAAGCAGCAGCCATTGTTATTGTGGTAATCTATTTATTCTTAGGCTCAATACGCTCGGTATTTATCCCTATTGTAACTATTCCACTATCACTCGTTGGCGTTTGTACCCTAATGCTCATGTTAGGTTATAGTATTAACCTGCTGACCCTACTCGCCTTTGTGCTCGCTATTGGCTTGGTAGTCGACGATGCCATTGTGGTTGTGGAGAATATTCACCGTCACATTGAAGAAGGTAAAACACCTTTTGACGCAGCAATTATTGGCGCTCGAGAAATCGCCACCCCGGTTATTGCGATGACCATCACTCTAGCTGCGGTTTATGCCCCGATTGGCTTTATGGGAGGATTAACCGGTGCTCTATTTAAAGAGTTCGCATTTACTCTCGCCAGCGCGGTAATTATTTCCGGAGTTATTGCATTAACCTTATCGCCAATGATGTGTTCTAAAGTACTGACAGCAGATATTGGTAGTGGCAAATTCGTTCATTTCCTTGATACCTTTTTTAATAAGCTAAAAGGAAAATACCAACGCATTCTCCATAGTCTGCTAGATACTCGAATCATTATGCTGCCATTTGCCGCCGTAGTGATTTTCATGCTGCCTTATCTTTATACGCATAGTGCCGCAGAAACTGCCCCTGAAGAAGACCAAGGCTTCTTCTTTGTCATCGGAACAGCGCCGCAATTTGCAACAATCAATTATATTGAAGCGTTTACGAAACCATTTGATGAAATCTATAAAAGTTTCCCAGAAACTGGAAATTACTTTACAGTAAATAGCAGCCAACCTGTTTCTGGAATGGTGCTCAAACCCTGGAATGAGCGCAAGAAAAGCCAATTTGAGTTAAAGCAGCCATTACAAGATAAATTATCGCAAGTGGCTGGCTTGAATACCTTCGCCATTATCCCCCCTCCCCTTCCTGGTGGTGGTAGTGGTACTCCAGTGCAATTTGTGATTAAAACGACAAATGACTTCCAAAGTCTATTTGAAATATCTAATCAGCTTACGGATAAAGCAAGAAATAGCGGTATGTTTATTTATGTTGATAATTCGCTGAAATTCAACCAACCTCAAATTGAATTAAAGATTAATCGTTCTAAAGCATCCGAAATGGGACTGGACATGCAAGCGGTAGGAAGCAGTTTAACCAGCGCTCTTTCAGGTAATTACGTGAATTACTTCAATTTGCAGGGGCGTAGCTATCAAGTTATCCCTCAACTGGATCGCCCATTCCGCATGTCACCTAAACAACTTGGTCGTATTTATGTGAAAAGCATTAATGGTGCGATGGTCCCACTTTCTACCGTAGTAACTGCTGTGGAAAAAACCGCTCCAAATGCAGCCTCCCATTTCCAACAGCTCAACTCAGCAACTATCCAGGCAATTATGATGCCAGGAAAAACCTTAGGTGAGGGTTTACATTTCTTACAAGAAGCAGCAAATGAAACTTTACCCAAAGGTTTTTCTTCCGATTATGGAGGTGCGTCACGGCAATTTATGCAGGAAGGTAATGCTCTGTTATTCGCATTTGTCTTCGCAATTATCATCATTTTCTTGGTTCTATCAGCTCAGTATGAAAGCTTCCGTGATCCATTAATCGTTTTAATCAGTGTGCCTATGTCGATTTGTGGTGCGTTAATCCCGTTAAACTTAGGTTTGGCAAGTATTAACATCTACACCCAGGTAGGTTTAATTACCTTAATTGGATTAATTTCCAAACATGGAATTCTGATTGTGGATTTTGCAAACCAATTGCAACGAGAAAAAAATCTGGATCGCCGCGCAGCAGTAGAAGAGGCAGCAGGAATTCGATTAAGACCTATTCTTATGACCACTGCAGCTATGGTGTTTGGGGTTTTACCTCTATTAATTGCTAGCGGGGCAGGTGCAGTAAGCCGTTTCGATATAGGTTTGGTTATTGCTGCCGGACTTTTAATTGGTACCTGCTTTACTTTATTTGTGGTGCCTACTATGTACACTTATATTGCTGAGGATCATCGTACTAAAAAAGATGATGATTTAGTGCCAGAGCGTACCTAGAATTTACATTTACAGTAAAATGGTAGCCCGTATTAGCGCAGCATAATACGGGGTGCATCAACGTCCCGTGTTACGACTACGTCTAATACGGGCTACATTTTGTGCCAATTTCTCGCCATCACAAAATGCCTTGAACCATGTAAAATCCCCCTTAACCTGTGGTACTATCTCTGGTTTTATCAGTACAGGTTTATATCATGGATAAAATCTACTCCCCCGAAGCGATTGAAAGCGCATGTTATAACACGTGGGAAAGCCATCACTACTTTCAACCTCAAGGCGATGGCGCAAAATACTGCATTATGCTCCCTCCTCCGAATGTGACCGGAAGCTTGCACATGGGACATGGTTTTCAACATACCATTATGGATGCTTTAACTCGTTATCACCGTATGTTAGGCGACAAAACCTTATGGCAACCAGGTACCGACCACGCCGGTATTTCAACGCAATTGGTTGTTGAACGCCGGTTAGAAGCCAATGGTATTTATAGAAAAGATTTAAGCCGTGAAGAATTCCTCGAGCGCGTATGGCAATGGAAAGAAGAATCGGGTAATACCATAACCAAACAAATGAGACGTTTAGGTGCTTCAGTTGATTGGACTAGAGAACGCTTCACCATGGATGAAGGTTTATCCGCCGCGGTTCAAAAGGTATTCGTACAACTTCATGATGAAGGCTTAATTTATCGTGGAACTCGCCTGGTTAACTGGGATCCTAAATTAGGTACGGCGGTATCGGATCTGGAAGTATTGTCTGAAGAAGAAGATGGCTTTTTATGGCATATTCGCTACCCAATTGAAGGATCTACTGAGTCATTAATTGTTGCAACCACCCGTCCAGAAACCTTACTCGGCGATACTGCAGTTGCAGTAAACCCAGAGGATGAGCGCTTTAAGCATTTGATTGGCAAGCAGGTACAACTTCCCCTTTGCGATCGCACTATCCCCATCATTGCCGATGATTATGTGGATAAAGAATTCGCCAGTGGTTGCGTTAAAATCACTCCGGCTCATGATTTTAATGACCATGAAGTTGGAAAGCGCCATCAACTACCCGTTATCAATGTCTTCACCAAAAAAGCATCGATTAACAAAAATGCTCCTTTAAAATATCAGGGCATGGACCGATTTGTTGCTCGTGAACAAATTATTAAGGATTTAGAGACAGAAGGCTTCTTAGTTAAAACAGAAGCTCATAAATTAAAAGTACCTCGTGGTGAAAAATCAAATGTAATCATTGAACCTCTATTAACCGATCAATGGTATGTAAAAATCCAACCTTTAGCAGAACCTGCTATTGCTGCAGTAAAAAATGGGGAAATTCGCTTTATCCCAGAAAATTGGAGCAAAACTTATTTTCAATGGATGGAAAATATTGAAGATTGGTGTATTAGCCGTCAATTATGGTGGGGACATCGTATCCCAGCCTGGTATGACAGCAACGGCAATGTTTATGTAGGCTACAGTGAAAATGATGTTCGCTTTAAATACAAAATTAAAGAAGGCACCCTGTTAAAACAGGATGAAGATGTTCTGGATACCTGGTTCTCCTCTGCCCTATGGCCTTTTTCAACCTTAGGCTGGCCGGAGCGTACTCCTGAGCTCGAACAATTCTACCCTACTTCGGTATTGGTCACTGGTTTTGACATTATCTTCTTCTGGGTTGCTCGCATGATTATGATGGGCCTAAAGTTTACTGGAAAAGTTCCTTTTAAAGACGTATATATTACTGGCTTAATCCGCGATAGCGAAGGCCATAAAATGTCTAAATCAAAAGGCAACGTGCTGGATCCGCTTGACCTGATTGATGGTATTGATTTGGATTCCCTGATCGAAAAGCGTACGTCAAATCTGATGTTACAATCCGTTCGCGATAAAATTATCAAGGCGACTCGTAAAGAGTTTCCTGATGGCATAAACGCCTATGGAACTGATGCACTGCGCTTTACTTATTGTTCATTAGCATCAACTGGACGTAACGTCCGTTTTGATGTGGGGCGAGTAGAAGGCTATCGTAATTTCTGTAATAAATTATGGAATGCTGCCCGTTATGTATTGTTGAATACCGATGAGGAGCAAGTTGATTTCGGAGATGGTCCATTCCAATACAGCCCTGCAGATGAATGGATCTTGTCTCGCTTACAACGGACCATTAGCAAAGTTCATCATTATTTTGAAACCTATCGCTTTGATTTGTTAGCTAATACGGTATATGAGTTCGTCTGGCATGAATACTGTGACTGGTACCTAGAATTATCCAAGCCCATCCTCCAAGATGAGCATGCGCTGGCCCCTTTAAAACGTGGCACTCGTAAAACATTGTTCCACGTATTGGATCAAATCCTGAAATTATTGCATCCATTAATGCCATTTATTACCGAAGAAATTTGGCAACGTACGTCAAAACTCACCAGCGAGAATGGTAATGCCAGCATCATGCTAAGCAGCTATCCTCAAGTGGATGAAGAATTCATCAATGATGCCATTGAAGAGGAGTTGGAATGGCTTAAATCAGCAATCCAAGCAATACGTACAATTCGTAGTGAAATGTCAATTTCCCCAGGAAAACAGATTCCACTGTATGTTCGTAACTATACTCCTGAACTCAAAGAGCGTATGGAAAAATATCAGCATACATTAAAAGTCTTAAGCAAGTTAACGCAAATTAACTACTTGGATGCTGGAGAAAAACCGCCTATTTCTGCAACGGCAGTACTTGGAGAAGTTGAGCTTTTAATTCCAATGGCTGATTTAATTGACAAAGAAGCTGAGTTAGCACGCTTATCTAAGGAATTAGCAAAACTGGAAAAAGACATTAGCTTAGCCTCAGGTAAATTAAATAATCCTAAATTTACAGATAAAGCTCCTGCTGAAATTATTGCGAAAGAACAGGAAAAACTAGCGCAAGCGCAACAAGCTAAGGAAAAGCTGTTACAACATAAAATTCGTATTGAATCGTTGTAAACCCCGTAGGCTGGGCTGCCAAGCCCAGCAAACACAGCTTGTGCCACTCCCAATGTTGGGCTTGATAGCCCAGCCTACATTCTAATAAAAACTGCAGCATTAATTAATCGAGAAAAATCAAATCTAGCTGCTGATTTTATAAACCAATAATATCGCTCATAGTGTTTTCCCTCTAAAGATATGGGCAAGAAATGAACAAATTGAGATGTTAATTATTCTATGGGTACATTGAAAAATATAGGAAGGGTCAGCACAAATTATCCAGAAGATAGTAATAAAAGGCACCGCAGGTCTTTTGGTTTACAGCTCTAATCCATCAAAACAGAAGCCCTCCTACATTACAGGCCACTTCAAGCCCCTGAAATAACCAAATTTCAGATACTTCCGCCTCTAAACGCAATACCTTAGATAGACATCCCCAAGATATCTATAACGTGCTGCCTGCTCCGTGCAACTCAAGGTCCTTATAACAATGTTTTATTCTATATCGCCGCTCAGCATCCAGGATTATTTAGACCATTTATCAAGAGTCTCCTACAGTATCCTAATGCGAAACAAATCAGTACATTATTCAACCAACCGAATCTAAATGGAGAAACATCATTAGTACTCGTTGTGCTATTGGGATCAGGAGGGCAATTAAGGCAATTAATTGATTTAGATGTAAACATTAATCAGCTTGATGCGAATCTTGATACCCTTTTACACCATGCGTTCAAAGATGGAAATACTCTCTTAGTAGAGACATTACTCCCAAAAAATGCCGATATTAGTATAAAGAACCTGCAAAAAATGTGCTCTTGAATTGGCGATAGGGTATCAACCTCTGCTTATCAAACCTATTTTACGGCGGCTTACTTACACACTTACACGTATGCCATTAGAAGAACAGACACGATATCTCCTTAACTTACCGGATATATTCTTGTTTTGGAGGATTCTGAACTGCTCAGTGTTCTCATTACACTATGCTCATTTAACCCGGATCCTAATAATCCCACGCAGCTAAATCAGATGTTAAATGCTATAGACCTTGATACACATTTACAGAAATTTGGTGCTCAGTATTTGAGCATGAAAGAAAAATCACGTACGAATGTAAACTCCCCTGAGGCTGCGGCCGCAACGAAAACACTATTAATCGAATGTATTAAAGGCAAAATTACGCTTTTTCAAAATGATAATGCTCTCGATGTCAAAATAAGTACAGTTAAGCAACGCTACAGCGATGCAGCGATGCAATTTAACTAGAACCCTAAAATAACGGAGGTCAGACCCATGGCCCGACCTAGAGTTAAATTTTACCGGAGCAAACACGACGGTTGATCCACCAGGCTAATAATAATGTGGAGAAGACACCTAAATAAACACTGGTATTTTCCCAGCCTGCGCCAGCCAATTGCAGTGCATCAGGATTTTGTGCAATGGAGAATGGGATGGCGAGCAAGACATCAATGATCGCTGAACCCGCAACTAGACCACAGGCAATCAAAGTACCCTTTTGCTTTCTGGTTACCTGTTCTTCCTCACTTCTCTGAGCGCGGCGTAAATGCCTTTGTACAAATAATGCAATCATCCCACCAATGAATAATGGGAACGAGGAGGAAAGAGGTAAATACATGCCTATAGCAACCCCAAGGATAGACAAGTTGAGGTAGCGTCTTATTTTAAAAATATGGTTCAAGAAAATGATGACTAAAATAACACAAGAACCAACAAACATCATGTTCCAAGGCAATGAATTTTGGAACACTGCTTCAGTGATTGCAGCCATCAAGGCAGCAGTTGGAGCGGGTAAGGATTGGCTCACATCCATTCCCGGATGCGGCATTACTCCAGCAATACCATAGACATTAAATAGAAGTTGCATTACTGGTGGAATGACCAGCGAAGAAACCACTACTCCGAGTAAGAGCATAAGCTGTTGTTTCCAAGGGGTGGCGCCAACTAACTGCCCTACTTTTAAATCCTGAGTATTATCATTGGCAATGGCCGCAATTCCCGTTACTACGGCACCAATCATTATTGTAATTGCTTCTGCTGCTTGTATTTGTTGAGGACTTAATGGCAACGGCAGGAAATGATCAATGGCAACTAGTAACAACCATGCAGCAAACAACATCCCCGAAATAACTACCGAACTTCCCGGACTGGCAGTAACCCCAACCATTCCCGAAAAATAGGCCGTAATTACCGAAAAGATAAAACCAATAAATAAAACATACAACACAGCGAGAAATACTAGAGTGGGGGAATAATCGTTATCTAATCCCACCTGCGCTAAAGGCAATACTAATTGGAAAAATAAAAATAAAATCGAAGCCATCACCCCTATCCCCATGAGTAGGTAAGGAAGTGGAATATCCTTGTCTGTACGCGGTACTTGTAAATCCATACGACTTTTCGATACAAAAGTATTAAAAGAGGTTTGAATACTCTTGGACAATGGCTTAACTAATTTGAGAAAAGTCCACATGCCAGCAAATAACATGGCTCCAATCCCTAGATAACGCATCTCACTATTCCATAAGAATGAAGCTGCTTGCTCTGGGTTGTAATGCGTTAAAAATTCTGGATAAAAACGGCTGACTATAGGTAAAGCAACTAACCAAGAAATAACAGCCCCCAAAAAGATACTGATCGCCATATCATGTCCGACTAGATAACCAGCACCTATCATGGTTGCCGAAAAACCAGCACCTAAACCAAATAAGGAGCGCTTGACAACAAACCAATATCCCCAGCTGTTTGCAACAAGTTTAAAACCAGTTTGCAATAATTCAATTAAGCCACCAATCGCACCACCCATCAATATATCGCTAATTCCGGCTTTTTCTACTGAGGATTTTAATACCTCAGCAATAGCTCGTCCTTCAGGGAATTTTAAATTACGATCATTAACTAAAATACGGCGCAAAGGAATTGAGAAAAGGACACCAAGAACTCCTCCGCTCACTGCAATAAAAAAATTAGTCAGATAATCAAAATGATTCCAATAGCCAATAATGATCAAGGCGGGAATAGTATACACAATACCGCCAGCGACAGCCTCTCCAGCAGAGGCGGCAGTCTGCACCGCATTATTTTCCAAAACAGTGGAATTTTTAAAGAAGCGTAAAATTCCCATAGAAATAATGGCTGCAGGAATCGATGCAGACGTTAAAATACCTAATTTTAAGGCCAAATAGGCGTTTGACATGGCCAATAATACGGTCAATATTATGGCCAAAATAATGACCCGAAAAGTTAATTCGGCTACTTTTTTATCGGCAGCTATAAAAGGTATATCACTCATCAAGACTTCCAAACTATTTTTTGTATTTCAGGTTTCAACATCGCTGAAATAGCAGATAAAGGAATTGAAACTATTTGTGGACCATAAACGTAAGCAGCCACTTGATAGCTATCAAAAATGATCTCAAGTCCTTTTGGTGAGAAAGACCAAACATGGTAATTTTCCGCGACGGGCTTAGTTCCTTCCTTGATCCATTTCGCATCAGAAATATTCTTTGCTGTAATAACTTTACTACTAATTTCAGAAATTGTTTTTAAATAATCAGCCCCATTAACGAATAACTCAGCAAGTTCAACTTGGCGATTGTTAACAAAATTCAATACAGCAGTTGTATTTAATGGATGAGCCGCACCGCGATGATAAATAGAAATATTAAAACGAACGCTTAACGCATTATTTTGTTCGTAAGGAATAGAATAAGTAATATTTAGTCCACTTTTACCAGAAACATCTAACGCAACATTTTCATCTTCGGATAGCTCACTAAAAAAACTTTTTTGGGTTTGTTCAATAAAATCTTTTACTACTGTGTTCACATTGGCATTTTTGAAGCCTTGTGGATATTTGACATCGATAATATAGGTCGATGTTTCTTTCTTAAGTGATGTAGGCGTAACTGCCTGAGCAGCTAAAGAAGAAATAATCAATAACACCGATAAAATGAATTTCAATTGGTTCATCATAATTTAGTTCCCAAGTCAAAAATCCTTCGTAGATACCCATTCACCAGCAATCATTGTTTGGTGAGGCAACGGATATGCAAAATAATAACAAAGGGCGGCCCCCTCAGTCGCCGACCATAATACCAAATCTGCAGCCATACCAGGAGCAATCTGGCCAACTTCGTTGTCTAAGCCCAAGGCTTTAGCAGCGTGGCTCGTCACCCCAGCTAACACCTCAGGGACAGATAGATCAAAAAATTGGCATGCCATGCTCATCATCAATCTTAATGACGCAGTTGGTGAAGAGCCCGGATTACAGTCAGTAGCAATAGCCATCCGTACTCCAGCTTGGCGTAATAAATCTACCGGCGGTTTGTGTTGTTCACGTAAAAAATAATAAGCCCCTGGAAGCAATACGGCCACAGTATTGGACTTAGCCAATGCCTGCGCTCCGTCCCCATCTAAAAACTCGAGATGGTCACATGATAAAGCACCAAATTCGGAGGCCAACTCGCTTGCCCCCAGATTAGATAATTGCTCTGCATGACATTTTATCGGTAAATTTAATGAATGAGCAACACGAAAAATTTGCTCCGTCTGCGCAAGCGAAAAAGCAATCGATTCACAAAAAACATCTACCGCATCAATTAAATTCGTCTCAGTCAACGCAGGCAACATTTCCTGGCACAACATATCCACATAAGCTTGACTGTTTCCTGTAAATTCTGGGCCAACCGCATGCGCACCCAAAAAGGTTTTACGTACTCTTAAACCGGTCATTTCACCCAAACGTTTCGCTACACGTAGCATTTTTAACTCCGTAGGCAAATCCAAACCGTAGCCTGATTTAATTTCTACCGTAGTTACACCTTCGTTTTTTAAAGCTAAAATTCGTGGTAATGATTGCTGGATTAGCTCTTCCTCTGAGGCTGCACGAGTTTGCTTTACCGTAGAGATAATCCCACCACCTGCTTTAGCAATTTCTGTATAACTGACTCCAGAGAGTTTCATCTGAAACTCTGCTGCTCGATTTCCCGCAAAAACTAAATGCGTATGACAATCAATTAAGCCTGGAGTAATTAATTGGCCATGACAATCAACCCGCTCTTTAGTTTCATTATAGAGCGGCGGCAATTCAGCTTCGGGCCCACTCCAAGAAATAATACCCTTGCTAATAGCAATTGCCTGTTGTGCTAATTGTTTGCCTAAAGCATCAATAGTCGTTGCATTAACTAGTAATTTATCGCAAGCAGACATTAAAAATCCCAATGAAGAACTTGATGTGGAGCCTTAAGCCATGCCGCGTGGTGACTCGTATCGTAAATGTCCCATTCCTTAGAACCATAGGTTTGTATATCAACATCCACCAATAACCAAGTTAAAAATTCTGCGACAGTTTCGGGTGCAACCAAGCGCCCCTTCTCTTTCAGACGTTTATAAAAATTACCCTGAGCATGATCTGGGTTTTCGTCACTACGGGCCAAAACTTGCATGTTCGTGTCAATAATTCCAGGCATTACACTAGCAAAAGTAACCGATTCAGACTCCAAGTGCCAGCACTTAGACAACATTGCTAATGCTGCTTTTGAAACGCAATAGGCGCCCCAACCTTTTATCGCAAAATAAGCAGCTCCGGAACCAATATTTAGCACTCGGCCTTGATTTAATTTGGCATATAACATTTGTGATAAATAAAGTGGTGCATTTAAATTAGTATTTATTGCATTTTGCCATTCTTGAGGTTCAATATCTTTTAATAAGCTCAGGGGATTTAAAGTACCTGCATTATTAATTAGTGCAGTAATTTGAGATACTGATTCTAGATGGGCTTTTATTGCTGCTAATCCATCAGAAGTAGCAACGTCAGCACAGAAATATTGAATGTTTGTCGCGGCAGCTGCTGTTTCCTTCAATAACTGCTCTCGACGCCCAATGATTAGTACATTTTTACCGCGTTTATCCAAAGATAAGGCTAAAGCTTTTCCTATGCCACTTCCACCGCCAGTAATAATAAACACAATTACCTCTGTATCCTCCGTCTAAGTGTACATAGATAATACCAGACATTAGACTAAGTTGGCATATTTTAACCTAGTAAAGGTAAAATTTCTTTTTTTATAGTAAGTACTATAGAATCAATAACTTTCCATACGTATGGTTAATGCAGGGAGAATTTAATGTTTGAAAATCTGTCCAATTATCGGCACGCCGATCCGCTTTTATGGCAGGGTAGAAAGGATACTCCTAATGCAGAACGTTTTTTTCAAAAAGTAACCTTTCCCACACAACAAACCGATTTAATTAGCAAAGAGAAAAAAACCGTTTTTGTTGGCTTTGCTAGCGATGCCGGAGTGCGACGCAACCAGGGTAGAGCTGGGGCAAAATTGGGGCCTGACCAAATAAAAACTCAGTTAGCAAAGCTTCCCTGCTCGAATAACAAGGTTTATGTCGACTTAGGAAATATCATCTGCGAACAGGATGAGTTGGAATTAGCACAAAGCCAATTTGCCAGTTTGATTAATTTTTGTCATCAACAGGGACACCAAACTATTGCTCTAGGTGGTGGCCATGAAATTGCCTGGGCGCATCATCAAGGTTTAGCACCTCATTATACGCGATTGGGCATTATTAATTTTGATGCACACTTTGATCTACGCCCCTACCCCAAAGATCAACTTGGAACTTCCGGAACACCTTTTTCACAAATCGCCGCTTGGTGTGAAGAAAACCGCCGTAAATTTGATTATTGCTGCTTGGGTATCCAGCAAATGGGTAATACCTCTTCCTTGTTTCGTCGTGCAGCAGAATTAAATGTACGCTATTTAACCGCAGAAGATATTTATGAGAAAAGTCTTGCTTGGCATTTTGCTTTTCTTGATGATTTTATGTTGAATATGGACCATATTTATTTGACCATCTGTCTTGATGTTTTAGCAGAATGTTTTGCCCCAGGAGTAAGCGCCCCACAGCCATTGGGGTTAACCCCATGGCAAATATTGCCACTCTTGAAATACATCATGCAAAGTGGCAAAGTAGTCAGTTTAGACATTGCCGAGCTTTCGCCGCCTCTGGATCAGGATCAAAAAACAGCCAGGCTGGCAGCGCTTATTATCGCAGAATTGCTGCACACAATTTAAAGGAGTTATTTCATGAAGAAAACCATACTTTGGAGTGCCTTAGCTACTCTAATTAGCGCTCAAGTATATGCTGCTGATCCAACAACACCAGCAACTCCACCAACCGCCACACCAACAGAACCTAGTAAGCTTCCAGCAGCCCCAGGAGGTCAAGTAACACCTGCCCCAGCGCCTAGTGCAGTCATTGATTGCAATTATAAAATTCCAGCACAAGTCAAAACTGTAGAACAATCAGTTGTTTTAGCCTGGTCGCAAAAAGCAGTGATCCAGGCATTCAGTTTTGATCCGAATACATTGGATGCCCAAATGCAACAATTACAGGCCTGTTTTACTGAACAAGGGTGGACTGGCTTTAGTAGCGCATTAAAAAAATCAGGTAATGTTGAGGCGATTAAATCACAAAGTTTAAAAGTAAGTAGTCATGTTGATGGACAAGGATTTATTACTGATGCCAAAGACAATCAGTGGAAAGTCACCTTGCCTTTAGTCGTCGTCTATCAAAATGAGAAAGAAAAAGTTAGTCAATTATTGAGTATTGATTTAACTGTCAATCGTAAACCGACTGGGGATCTAGGCATTACCCAAATGATAGCGACTCCACGCGGCACAGTTACTACGAAAAAACCAGTGCTGATAAATAATCCAGAGAATACTAATCTTGATACCCGCCCACCAGCTGATAATACCTCTAATGCTCCACAAAACCAGCCAGTTACAGACAAGCCTCAATAACCGGCCTTGTGTCACCATATCCCGTATTTATGACTGCATATTATACGGGTTAGTTCCTGGTTGGAAGCAACCAGGAACTAAAATCCGTGACTCACACTAATGGAGAGGCTAATAAGAAATTTATATTCGGAGTCGAATATAGTTCGATTCAAATCAGAAGGGTAGCCCGTATTAGTAAAGGCTAATACGGGTTTTATGTGCATTATTTAAAATGACTGAGGTTTTGAACGATTCACACCATTTTGATCTGGGTAGGCTAAGATGATTACTTTAGTGCCAATTTTCATGAAATTTTCATTTAACCATTTTGCTGCACTTGGGAACACACGTACGCAACCATGGCTTGAAGGACGTTCCGGAACCTCATAGGCAGCATGAATTGTAAATCCTTGGTAGAAATACATGCAGTAAGGCATTTTAGCCCCGCCGCGGGTATCTACAGGATATTCTCCTGAACGGCAATTAATACCTTGCTTGTTATAAACACGGAACATACCAGTTACTGTTCTGCATGACTGGCTTGAATTTTCTTCACAAGTATCAACCCCGGCCGAACCTGCCCCAGTTAATAGGCGGTTGCCTTCTTCATCATAAGCAGCCCAAGCAGAAGCTTTAGGATCGAACACAAAACGCTTTTCACCAGTTGCTTTAATTTTCATTGGAAAATAGCTACGGCCACGTTTGTCTTTTGTGTAATGAATGGTTCGGTGCACATAACCTGCATCATCGGTAATTAAAGTAGATTCATCATAGTCTACACAGGATGTTAACCCAAGGCATAGCAACAAACCTGCCCAAAATAACTTCTTCATTTAGATATTTTCTCCAAAAAAAATCCCCTTCCCTGCAGGGAAGGATTTACTTACATCAATTAAGCTTAAAAAGGCACGTCACCCTGAGGAGTTTACGACGAAGGGCCTCGAAAGGTGGCATTATACTAATCCACAAAATTTATGCCACATTCAAGAGACCCTTCTCGTCGTTCGGAATAACGTAACCAACAACAAAACGCTTCTAAGACTCTAACTTTTTGTATTTAATCCGTGAAGGTCTATTTGCAGCATCACCTAAACGGCGTTTTCTATCTGCTTCGTAATCACTGTAATTTCCTTCAAGGAAGACAATTTGTGAATCACCTTCAAACGCCATGAAATGGGTGCAAATTCGATCCAAGAACCATCTATCATGCGAAATGATCACCGCGCAACCAGGGAAATTTAAAAGTGCCTCTTCCAATGCGCGTAAAGTTTCAACATCCAAATCGTTACTGGGTTCGTCAAGTAATAACACGTTACAACCACTCTTTAGCAGTTTTGCTAAATGCACGCGGTTTCGCTCTCCCCCAGAAAGTTGGGACATTTTCTTTTGTTGATCCGATCCTTTAAAGTTAAAACGTCCAACGTAGGCACGCGAAGGCATTTGGAAACTGCCCACTTGCATAATGTCGTGGCCGTCAGAAATCTCTTCCCAAACGGATTTATTCGGATCTAATTCATCGCGAAGCTGATCTACATAAGCCAACTGTACTGTCTCACCAATGCGAATAGTGCCGCTATCAGGCTGCTCTTGACCAGTAATCATTTTCAAAAAGGTTGATTTACCAGCGCCATTAGGGCCAATGATCCCCAAGACACCGCCTTTGGGTAGTTTAAAGTCAAATTTATCAATTAAGATTCGATCACCGAATGCTTTAGTAATTTGTTCCCCTTCGAAGACTAAATCGCCTAAACGCTCACCAGGCGGGATATAAATTTCATTGGTTTCATTACGTTTTTGGAACTCTTTAGAATTCATTTCTTCGAAACGTTGCAAACGTGCTTTATTCTTAGCGTGACGTCCTTTCGGAGAAGTACGTACCCATTCTAATTCAGCCTTAATGGTTCGTTGATGCGAATCTTCCTGTTTCTTTTCCATTTCTAAACGAGCTTCTTTTTGCTCAAGCCAAGCGGTGTAATTACCTTTATAAGGGAAACCCTCGCCTCGGTCTAATTCTAAGATCCACTCAGCGGCATTATCTAAGAAATATCTATCATGCGTAATCGCAACTACGGTTCCGGGGAAGCCTTCTAAATAATGTTCTAACCATGCTACTGACTCAGCATCCAAATGGTTGGTTGGCTCATCAAGTAGTAACATGTCTGGATTAGAAAGTAATAAACGACATAAAGCAACACGACGGCGCTCTCCTCCAGAGAGGTTGCGAACAACTGCATCCCATTCTGGTAATCTTAGTGCATCAGCAGCGATGTCGAGCTTTCTATCCAAGTCCCAACCACCACCAGCTTCAATGACATTTTGTAACTCGCCTTGTTCAGCAAGTAACTCATTCATTTCATCGTCGCTCATGGGCTCAGCAAAACGCATGCTGATTTCATCGAAGCGCACTAAATGCTGCTTCATCTCGGATACGCCCTCTTCGACAATTTCGCGCACCGTTTTATCCAAATGTAGTTGTGGTTCTTGCTCTAGATAACCAATTTTAATGCCCGGTTGAGGTCTTGCCTCACCTTCAAATTGGGTATCTACTCCCGCCATAATACGTAACAGCGTTGACTTACCTGAACCGTTCAGCCCCAGCACACCAATTTTTGCGCCAGGAAAAAAACTTAATGAAATATCCTTTAAAATAAATCGCTGATTTTCAACAATTTTGCTGACACGATTCATGGTAAAAATATATTGTGACATAAAAACTCCGCTTTACTTACTATAAAATCTTAGGTCCAGTCTAAAATAACCTTGCCAGATTGACCTGATGCCATAATTTGGAATGCATTTTGGTAGTCATCTACTGGAAAATGATGAGTGGTTACTGGTGAAATATCCAATCCACTTTGTAACATGGCAATCATTTTATACCAGGTTTCAAACATTTCCCGACCATAAATACCCTTAATTACTAGCCCTTTAAAAATTACCTGGTTCCAATCAATTGGGGTTTCTTGTGGCGGAATACCTAACATAGCAACATGACCACCGTGAGTCATGGCTTTCATCATTTCGTTTAAGGCTAAGGGGTTACCTGACATTTCCAAGCCTACATCAAAACCTTCATTCATACCCAGATCGGCTACAACATCAGAAAGCTTTTCATACTTAACGTTCACCGCACGCGTAACACCCATTTTACGTGCTAACTCGAGGCGGTAATCATTCACATCAGTAATCACAACATGACGAGCACCAATATGGCGAACGATTGCTGCAGCCATAATACCTATAGGACCGGCCCCTGTAATTAGAACATCCTCACCCACAACATCAAAAGACAAAGCGCAATGAGCTGCATTACCAAATGGGTCAAAAATTGACGCTTGATCATCAGTAATATTGTCAGGAAGAACAATAACATTCGATGCAGGTAATGCTAAATATTCAGCAAAACATCCAGGACGATTTACGCCAACGCCTAAAGTATTGCGACATAAATGACGTTTTCCTGCACGGCAATTACGGCAATAACCACAAGTAATATGTCCTTCACCGGAAACGCGCTGCCCGACAGTCAAACCTTGAACTTCCTGGCCTAAAGCCACGATCTCGCCCACAAATTCATGCCCTACAGTCATAGGAACAGGGATAGTCGCTTGGGCCCAATCATCCCAAGAATAAATATGGATATCAGTACCACAAATCGCTGTTTTATTAATTTTAATTAAAACATCATTAACGCCATACTCAGGAATGGCAACCTCTTCCATCCAAATTCCAGGCTCTCTTTTAGCTTTGACTAATGATTTCATTTAATTACCTCAAAATAGTGAATTATCCTTCAGTCGCTATGGCGCGAAGACGCTCCAATATTATGTCCCTATTTATATAACGGAAAACTCTTTACCTACTGTTTCAAACGCAGCAATGGCTTTATCTAAATGGTGCAATTCATGCGCAGCAGACATTTGCGTACGAATACGGGCTAAACCTTTAGGAACCACTGGATAAGAAAAACCTACTACATAAATACCTAACTCCAGCAAGCGATTGGCCATACGTCCAGCCAAACTAGCATCCCCTAACATCACAGGAATAATTGCATGCTCACCCGGTATTAACTTAAAGCCTAATTTTGACATTCCTTCACGGAAGTACTTGCTGTTACGCTTTAATTTTTCTGATAAATGACTATCTTTCATTAAATTATCTAAAACCACACAAGAAGTATGTGCAATTACGGGTGCAAGGGTATTAGAAAATAAGTAAGGTCTGGAACGCTGACGCAACCAATTAACAATCGTTGCATTTGCGGAGGTATACCCGCCAGAAGCACCACCTAAAGCTTTGCCTAAGGTACCAGTAATAATATCGATGCGCTCACTAACGCCAAAATGCTCAGGCGTGCCACGACCTGTTTTCCCCATAAAACCAACAGCATGCGAATCATCCACCATCACCATCGCATCATATTTATCTGCTAATTCACAAATAGCGGGTAAGTTGGCAAGAATACCATCCATAGAAAACACACCATCGGTGGCAATCAAACGAAAACGCGCACCTTTAGCTGCAATTAGCTGCTCTTCTAAGGCTTTCATATCATTATTTGCATAACGATAACGTGCTGCTTTACATAATCGTATACCATCAATAATGCTGGCATGATTTAAGGCATCACTGATAATCGCATCTTCTTCGCCCAATAAGGTTTCAAAAAGGCCAGCATTCGCATCAAAGCAAGAAGAATATAATATAGTATCTTCCTTACCTAAAAACTGGCTAATTTTTTGTTCCAACTGTATGTGTGGTGTTTGAGTTCCGCAAATAAAGCGTACTGAAGCCATACCATAACCGTATTGCTCGAGTGCTTTTTGTCCTTCAGCGATTAATTGAGGATCATTTGCTAAACCTAAATAGTTGTTCGCACAAAGGTTAATCACTTCTTTGTGGTTTACGGTCACGTCAGCCTGTTGTTGACTATCAATGATACGCTCTGATTTGTAGAGTCCTTCACTTTTCAGCTGTTCTAATTCGCTTTGCAAAAAATCGCTAAATTGGTCAAGCACGGTTCTCTCCTATACATTAACTTAGAAACAACAGTTGCATCGCTCCTACTCAGCAAAGAATACATTTGCTTTTTCGAAGTGAGTTACGATAAATTTACGGATCATAACAAACTTTAACCACAGTCACCACGAAATTAAGGATTAGGACATTATTTCTTAGCACATAAGCTAATTTTTTGCTAAGATGGTCGCAGAGTTTTAACCCATTAAACACAATGAATATGGTAGAGCAAATGAGTTATCAACACGCACGCACGAACATGGTTAAACAACAGTTACGAACTGGTGATGTTTTAGAAGAGTCTATTCTGAGCTTATATGATTTAATCCCAAGACATGAATTCGTCCCTGAACAGTATACTCAGTTTGCCTATTCAGATATGCAAATTCCTCTAGGACATGGTCAGCGTATGCTTACCCCCTTAGAAGAAGGAATCATTCTACAGTCTTTAGAACTTAAAGGTACTGAAACGGTTTTAGAAGTTGGTACCGGTAGCGGTTTTTTTACTGCATTACTCAGCAAATTATGCAAACAAGTGATTAGTGTAGACTACTATTCTGAATTCACTGCGAATGCAGCACATAAATTAAAAGCACATAATTGTGAAAATGTAGAATTGATTACTGGCGATGCCTGCCAAGGTTGGTTAGAAAAAGCTCCTTACGATACGGTTATCTTTACTGGCGCTCTAGAAAAGCTAACAGAAACCCATATGTTACAAGTATTACCAGGCGGAAAATTATTTGCTATTGAAGGAAAAATGCCTGTAATGAAAGGTGTATTACACCAATTAGATCACCAAGGAAATTGGCAAAAATCAGTTATTTTGGAAACAGGAATTCCATCATTAATTGATAAGCTCAAGCCAAAAGAATTTACATTCTAGTCAAGAATTAGTACCGCCATTAAGTTTAGTTGTTATCTGCCATACCCACTAGTGTGGGTATGGAAACAATTCTTTACTCAATGGTAGTCGGTGATCAGAAACAATTATTCAACACAAAGCCGCAGGAAGACGGACTCTGTATTTTTAGGGTGAATCTTATAATGAAAAAGCTGCTGTTCTGCTCTCTCATAACCATGGGACTGTCTTCATTCGCTTACGCAACAGACTTAATGGATGTTTATCAACAGGCCCTTGCAAATGATCCGATTTTCAAGAATGCCTATGATACGTACATGGCCAATGCAGAAGCAGTTCCTCAGGCCCGAGCTGCATTGCTTCCTCAGCTGACCCTCGGCGGCCAGGGAAATCGTAATTATTTTGAATATAATTCTCCTGCTTTTGGCTCTACGGCTCAATATTATAATTCCGCAGTTTGGCAAGTAACTGCATCGCAAGCATTATTCAATTATGAATCATGGGCCAAAGTACGCCAAGCCAAAGCCTATGTTAAAGCAGCGCAAGCCACATTTAACGACTCCGCCCAAGATTTAATTTTGCGGACGGCAAAAGCCTATTTTGATGTGCTCTATGCGCAAGACACTTTAGAGTTTGCTGAGGCGAAAAAAAGAGCCAACAAACGCCAATACGAGCAAGCGCAACAACGTTTTCAAGTTGGTCTGGACGCAATTACCTCGGTTTATGAAGCTAAAGCGGCCTATGATCAATCTATAGCGACGGTTATTGCTTCTCGTAATAATAAAATAAACCAGTATGAAAATTTAAGAAAATTAACTAATCACGTTTATGAGGCATTAGCACCTCTGCGTGATGGTAAAATACCTCTGATAAAACCTGAGCCAAACAATGTGAATGTTTGGGTCGACACCGGTTTAAATCAAAATTATAAGTTATTTGCAGCAAAATATAATCTCGAAGTAGCACGAGAAAATGTAAAAGCACTTTCTGCAGGTAACTGGCCTACAATTGCGATTCAGGGAAATAGTACACAAACCTTTAACCAGGTTTCTAATACTGATAGCAACCCCCTGCTTCCCAAAAACCAGAAACAAGCAAATGTTGCCTTAGCTTTAAACTTCCCTGTTTTCCAAGGAGGATTGGTTCGTTCCCAAACCCGCCAGGCTCAGCATAATTTCCAGGGAAGTAGCGAGCAAATGGAACAAGCCTACCGCAACGTGGTTGTGAATAGCCGTATAGCTTTCAATACGATTATTGATGGGATTAGTAAAGTAAAAGCGGATAGACAAACAATTATCTCACAGCAAAATTCATTAGAAAGCACCGAAGCCCAATTTGAAGTAGGCACACGTACGATGGTTGATGTAGTAAACGCACAACAACGTCTGTTCGAAGCCCAACAGCAATTAGCCAATGATCAATACAACTTGATTAATTCTGTTTTGACTTTAAAATACTTTGCCGGTTCATTAAATGTTAATGATCTGCAACTCGTCAATTCATGGCTGGCAACGATGCGCGTTAACACTCATATCGCCAATAAGAAAAGCAAATAACAAGGTTTTATCATGTCCAATCCGTCTCAAGTTGAAAAAAAATTACTGCATTATACTGGAAAGGCTATTGCAGATTTTAATATGATCCAACGCGGTGATCGCGTAATGGTTTGTTTATCAGGAGGCAAGGATTCCTTTACGCTGTTAACTATTCTTGATCAACTACGCCGACGTTCAGGTAATAAGTTTGAACTGTTTTCATTTACTTTAGATCAAGCCCAACCAGGCTGGGATGATTCCACACTTCGTCAATGGCTCGCTGATCGTTCAATTAAACATGAAATTTTGACACGTGATACCTACAGTATTGTAAAGGAAAAGGTTCCCGAGGGAAAAACCTATTGTTCTTTATGCTCACGCCTGCGCCGCGGTATTATTTATCGTTATGCAGAAGAAAATGGCTATAATAAAATTGCATTGGGCCATCATCGTGATGATTTAATTCGTACGCTGCTGATGTCTATTTTATATAATGGCGACGTTCGCTCTATGCCACCTAAACTCCTAAGCGATAATAAAAAACATATCGTTATACGCCCATTAAGCTATGTACAAGAAAAAGATATTATTACCTTTGCTAATGAACAGGCTTTTCCCATCATCCCTTGTAATCTTTGCGGTTCACAAGAAAATTTAATGCGCAAAAAAGTGGCGCGTTTAATTGATCAACTTGCCGAGGAAAATCCCAAAGTTCCAAGTAATATTTTGCATGCACTGCAAAGTATTAAACCAAGCCAGCTCATGGATCAAAGTATGTGGAACTTTAAAAACTTAGAACATGAATTGATTACTGAAAATAGAAACGAGGCGGATGAACTTTTTTCTGCGGAAGAATTTGAAACATCCGAAGAATCTTAAGCGATATCCCCCTCATTTCCTTTAGCCTGGTTGCTACCTAATAGCACTTTACTTAGGTATACTGGGCTAACATGGTCTCTAGAAGAGAAAATTACCACGGCTCGACCGCGGTATCCAAACCTATGTTGGTTTCTCACTCCGTATTTATGGATACCATGGTCAAACTAAGGTAATTAGCATATTATTATGCCAACAAAAATATAAAGAAGTGGCCTTAGTTACTTACAGCCAGATTGTTGCCTTAATCTCTCGGACTTAATACACCAAAATCTAACAATATAATGTTAATGAAAATCTTGGTTACTCTAAACCTCTTCTCTCTTAACATAAACGTTACATAAATGTTACATTACTGTAACATATATGTTTCAATAGATTACACTTTAGTCTAAAATCACAAGGCTTATAAAATAAGTGGATTCAAGCGATATCTGATAAATAATTTTCAATATAGGATACTATTCATGCAAGCAGAAACGATGTTTGATGTACGTAAATTTCGAATCTACGGCAAACGCTATTTAAAGTTTGATCTGGTCGCAGGAATAGTCGTATTTCTCGTGGCAATCCCACTCTGCTTAGGAATCGCGCTCGCTTCCGGAGCTCCACTATTTTCAGGAATCATAAGTGGTATTATTGGAGGAATTGTTGTAGGCGTATTAAGTGGCTCACAAGTCAGCGTGAGTGGTCCCGCTGCCGGGATGGCCGCCGTCGTCGTTACAGCCATTGCCCAGATAGGAGACTTCAATTCATTCCTGTTAGCCTTAGTTCTTGCCGGTATGCTGCAAGTCATTATAGGTAGCCTAAGAGCGGGCTTTGTTGCTGATTATGTTCCTTCTAATGTGGTGCAGGGCTTACTTTGTGCAATCGGTATTTTATTAATTATCAAAGAATTACCACTAGCATTTACTCACTCAAGTGATTTTAATGAGCTTAAAACTCACTTAATGGAAACTACAGATGTCATTACCTTAAGCCCCCTGCTCGCCCTCTATAATCATCTTAATAACGGGGCAATGATTATTACACTATTTTCTTTAGTTATTTTAATTTACTTTGATCAAACCAAAAATAAAGTTCTGAAAGAAATCCCTGCTCCAATTATTGTAGTAATTCTGGGTGTGCTCTTAAATGAGCTCTATATGTGGGGTGACTCTGAGTTGATTCAAGATACACCACAATTGGTTAATATTCCCCATAGTGATAGTATCTCTGACTTTATTAGTAAATTAGTACATCCCAACTGGGCAGCATGGAGTAATGCAAAAGTCTATTTTTACGGGGTTATTATTGCTATTGTCGCGTCTCTTGAAACATTACTTAACTTTAAAGCAGGGGAACGGTTAGATAAACAAAAACGTCATGCCTCAACTAATCGGGAATTAGTAGCTCAAGGGGTTGGAAACCTGACCGCAGGCCTACTTGGTGGTATCCCGATTACTTCGGTTATCGTACGAACGTCTATTAACATCCAAGCCGGTTCAAGAACGAAAATGTCCATCATTTTACATGGGGTATTTATTCTTTTTGCCGTAATGTTAATTCCGGGAACACTTAACAAAATCCCGTTATCCTCTTTAGCAGCCATTCTTATATATACGGGATATAAATTAAATAAACCTGATATTTATCGTTCAATATATGCCCAAGGTGTCGATCGCTTTATTCCCTTTATCGCGACAGTGATTGGTATTATTGTATTTAATCTTTTGGTAGGTATTTTAATCGGTCTGGCCGTAAGCTTGTTTTTCATCTTGAAATCAAATAGCCAAGCACGTATTGATATTATTAAAGAGATTTATCCTAATGGAATAACCAGCCGACTGATACTACCACAGCAAGTAACGTTCTTAAATAAATCGACGTTAATTGCTGAACTTGACTCAATTCCCAATGGTTCCCAGTTAATTATTGATGCCCATTATACTCAGTATATTGATAAAGAAATTTCTGAACTACTGAAAGAGTTTAAAGAAGAACAAGCACCACTGAAGCAAATATCAACAAACCTCACGGGCTTCAAAGAACATTATAAGATCCATAATTACATTAATTTTATTAATGTCACTACTTATGACGTACAATCTCACCTGTCCCCCGCTCAAGTGCTTAATATTTTAAATGAGGGAAATAGTCGTTTTCTAGCCGATGAGCGCATTCATCGATTGACTCATCTTGATGTTCAACACACAGCAAAAGAACAGCATCCAATTGCTATTGTATTAGGTTGTATTGATTCACGCGTACCTGTAGAAACCATTTTTGATATGACTTTTGGGGATATTTTCTGTGTGCGTGTTGCCGGGAACGTGGTTAATGAGGATGTTTTGGCAAGTATCGAATACGCCTGTAATGTAGTTGGTGTTAAACTAATCGTTGTTTTAGGTCATACACGTTGCGGCGCGATTCAATCTGCGTGCAATGGAGTAGAGCAAGGATACATCACACAATTGTTGGCAAAAATAAAGCCCGCAATTAAAGCCGAAACAAAAACAACATCAAATCGGGATGGCCAGAATACTAATTTTGTGAAACATGTTACCGAGCTTAATGTTGCGAATACTCTGCAAAATATTTATGAACGTAGCCCAACACTACAAGACATGATTGAAAAGGATGATGTTGCGGTTGTTGGTGCCATTTATAATGTTAAAAGCGGTGAAGTACACTATAGTGACTATGCAAAAGAACTAGCGCAATTAGAGGGTGATAAGAATGCTCATTTAGCTTCTAAAATCGCTCAAGTACTAAAGGATGCTAACGTACACCATTAAAAGTATGCGGGGCTTTACGGCCCCGCATACTTTATCATTTAAGCAAAATTAGCTGTCAGCGAAACAGTAGTCTGATTACTGCTGTAAATACTTCCACGTTTAAAATATTGCTGCTCTACACGAAGCGAGTATTGCTTATAAGAGAGGTTCACTCCCCCACCAACTTTATAACCATTCTTATCTAAATTTAGTCCAGGAACAGGCCCTACAAACGCAATCGGTACACCCCGTTGGTTATTACTAAAGTTTGCTACTTGTAATAAGCCGCCATTAACAAAGGGTTGAATCATTGGCGTTGCTTGATAGCCTATCTCAGCATTTTCCAAAAGAAAGGTTGCATCAGTATGAAGTCTATCCACAAACTGAGTAGCGATGAAGTTTGCAAAATCAAGATTATAAGGTCGTTGATTTACTTCCGTATGCAATACACCAACGTTGGCATTAAGAATGAAATTATTCAACTGCTTGCTGTATAAAGCCGCACCACTAATGAACCAATTATTACCTCGATTATTACCAGCCGCATAATTAGTTCCCATACCTGGAAATTGCACGCTCGTACGAAAATGCCCCGTATTTTGTCCATAGCCTCCAGCAACATCAAAAAAGAAGGAAGGCTTAATATGTGTGAGGACATGTCCATAAATACTATTGTTGGTAATGGATTGGTCAGTCTTAGAAAAAGAAAAGCCCGGTAACAACAACTGGGAATTCAAGCTCGTATTGATCCAATAAGCAAAAAGTCCTGCTGAGAAATAATCATTCAACCTAACATTATTGCCACCAATACTATAAAAATTTGCATGCCCTTTATAACGATTAAACCCGCCTGTAAGAGTAGTCGAATTAAAATTAAAATCATTATAAGCATAAACGCCGTTTACACTATATCTGGACATATTAGGCGCTTGTACCTGCTGTTGGTTTGCGGTGGCAATGGACTGAGCCAACAACAGAGAGATAAATAACGCCGGCTTTTTCATCATAACTCCATTCATTCGTAATTCCTGTAATACTTTACCAATTAATTTTTAAAAAATACGCTAACTAACAACAAGGGCAAGCGCCTGAACCTACAATAGGTAGAATTGTCGTGGTCACAGTATGGGTTGCAGAATTAGTAATTGTCGCATTAACAACTTGGGTTAAGGTGCTAGGGTCAATAAAGTCGGGACTATTTCCAGCCTGGGAGGATGGGAGATCTACCCAACCATTTGCTGACCAATTAATTGGGCCGTAAGTAATTTGTTTGGTACTTGCATTATAAATAGCACTACTTTGTTGCTGGCCAGGACCTAGGGGATAACGATTATCAACAATCACTAATCCATCAGTAACCTGAATTGCAAATTTTTTACAAGTAGCGGTATTACAGAATATTGCTGCCCGATACTTTGTTCCTGCAATTGCTAAGGCCACTAGAGGAGTGCTTAAAAGAGATTTTTTTTTGGTATCTGATGTTGCAGTTGTCGATTCCAAACCACCTTTCGCTAAATAAGCAGAATTACCAACTGCCGCTGCTTTATGATAGGAAACTACAGAATAATCAGAGTTAGGTTGTAACGAAACTAAAGTTCCGTTGGAGTATTGAAGCTGAGCAAGTGCACCACTCCTCGTGCTAATCACATCTCCTTCAAAAAACTCAGCTCCGCGTGTTAATGTTCGTTGCTGATTATTTCGTTTAGCGACGACTTCTTTGCTAGTAAATAAAACCTTTCCTGCCGATTCTGAAAACGCCACGGCTTGATAGATAAATAAAAATACAAATAACCATTTTTTCATCGGTGTATCCTTCACACATTTTTTTACAAACGCATTATCATAGTACAGAGCGGCGCGGAAGGTAAGAGAATTTATAAAAAACTTTTTTATAAAAGGCTAGTAATATCAATAGAAATACATTATAAAATTTGCCTTTGAATTACATGTATTAAAATTTTAGATTTTTACAAGGATTGTCGATGCAGTACCCTAGAAAAAAAATATCTCAACCTGTGCCCTCTTTAGTTTTAACTAGCATATTAATCGCCACCACAGCAACTCCAATAAATTCAGTGTGGGCTTTCGGAGGTCCGTGGAAACCACGACAAACGTTAAATATCCAGGGTGGTCATGGCCTTCAAGATTATTACGATGCACTTCTTCCTATTTCTGGTGATGCCGAAAGAATGTTTTATATTAACGGAGCTTTTGCCGGTACTCATCATGTAACTGGAGGCGACCTCGGACTTGGTTATCGCCAAATAATACTCAACAATGAATATGTAATTGGTGGTTATGCCCTTATGGGACGCTATCAAACCAACTACCATAATATGTTTACTCAATTAACCTTGGGTACAGAACTCTTTGGGACGATATGGGAAGGACGGGCACATTTATACCAACCCACAAGCCGAAGAAATAAATTTGTGAGCACTCGTTCAGGGGGATTTAGTTTTCAGGGACATAAATTATTAGGTATTCAAACGACAACTTATGAGCACGCAGAAGGAGGAGCTGATGTCGAAGTTGGACGAGTAGTTCCGTGGATCCCTAAATTACGAGGTTTTGCAGGATACTATCGTAATGGTATAGCCAATGATCGTAAGAATATTAATGGCGGATATGGGCGTTTTGAATATCGCTATAACAACCATTTTACCTTTACCCTGAGTGATGCCTACGATAGATATCAAGGTAACTTCTTTGCCGTTGGGGTAAGAATGAGTATCGGCAGCCCCGAGGGTACGGTGCCTTTAACGGCAGAACAACGCATGACGGATTACTCAGTAAGACGTCGTGATGTATTTACTTATACCAGTAACTACAGTGTACCCTTTACTTCCGTAGAAAACTTTTATTTTGTTGCGGGCCAATCAACTTCCGGCAACGGAACCTTTGAAACGCCCTATGGAACGATTCAAGAAGCAATAACCGCTGCGAATTCAGGTGGAAACACCAACAACTATGTCTATGTATGCAATTGCAGTAACACATCTAGCTATACTTATGATTTAGGTGGGCAATTAAACATAGGACCGAATACCAAGCTCATTGGCTCAGGTGGAAGCTTTTCTTACAATAATATAACCGTACCCTCTTTATGTGGAAATGCAAGACCTACTTTAGTTGGTAGCCTCTATCTTCCAGGAAATAATGAGCTAACTAACTTCAATATTACCGGAACTGGAACTACTCAAAATGCGGGTGTAATCGTTTCAGGACAGAATGTTACCCTGAGTAACCTCAGTATTTACAGTTATACAGGACCTAATGGGGCTAATGGAACTAATGGGGCAAACGGTGATTTTGGTTCGGATGGGGCTAATGGAACATCAGGAAATAATGGAACTAATGCCTATGGTATTTTCATCAGCAACTCATCTAATGTGTTGATTAGCAACGTTACTGTAACTGATATTAATGGCGGTAATGGTGGACTTGGTGGTAATGGCGGTAATGCCGGCCCGAACAGTGGTAACGCTACTAATGGCGGATTTGGTGCTGATGGTGGTAGTGGCGGTGACGCTTGGGGTATTTCTATTAATAACAGCAGCTTAGTTACTCTAAACCAAGTTGCAATTTCTAACCTACTGGGCGGCAATGGTAATTCAGGTGGCTCTGGTGGATACGGTTTGTCTAGTGACATATTCTCAGCTGGTAATGGTGGTGGTTCAGGTAATGGTGGAAATGGTGGAACTGCTGGAGGATTATCACTAAATTCCGGTGCTTCTATTTCCATCAATGCGTTAAACATCAGCGGAAACCTTACGGGGGGTAATGCAGGAGTAGGTGGTACAGGTGGTGCAGGCAGTGTAGGTACTGAACCCTTCTTCCCCACTTCCATTAGTGGTATGGGAGGTAATGGCGGTAATGGAGGTAATGGGGGTAATGGGGGAAGTGCTGTAGGTATTTCAATCATTGATACCTCCTCCATATCAGCTTCTGGAGTCACTTTAAGTGGGTCTTATAGTGCAGGTGCGGCCGCCGCTGGCGGTAATGGAGGCGCAGGTGGCGACGGAGGTGATGCTCCCCTCTCAGGTACAGCCGGTGGTAATGGTGGTGATGGTGGTGCTGCAGGTAACGGTGGTAATGGTGGTAATGCTTATGGTATAGAATCTAATAGCGGAACCATTAATGCAACCTTTGAGGAAACACTTACAGCAACATCTGGGGCGAGTGCGGGTACGGTTGGTGCCGGAGGTGCAGCAGGTACAGGTAATGGAGCACCCAACGGTCAACCAGGTGCATCAGGCGCAGTGGGACAGAATGGAGCTGATGGTACAGCAAGTAATACTGCACCCTAATCGTTCAAAACACCGAAAATGATATGAGCTAATTTAAAAATGACAGCATAAAAATTGTTTTCGGTGTTTTGACCACAGACTTAATAATTGACATATTGTTTAATTATTGAATAAAATACACCAAATTTATTCTTTGAGCTATTTATATGGAAGATTATTTAAGCCTTGGCGAGTTCCCAACTTTTCTTGAACATTATTATCCTGAAGATTATTTAACAAGCATTCGCCTATTCTGTTTTTTCCTTGAACAAAATTACGGTTATGAATTTGAAGAACGGTTCGATACAGAAACTCTGTTATCCGAGAATCCACAGATTGTTTCTGAGCTATTAAGCGAACAAGACGCTTTTTTATTATTAAATAAGATAGAGCTCTTTATAGGCGCTGACAAATGCCAATTGGTAGCATCTCGTTATACCCCAAATTCATATCGTGTATTAATTGACTATGATCTTCTTGCTTATCATGCTAATTTAAAAAACATTCGGGAGTATATTAATTCTCACCAATCAACAAACAAGCCACGTTATTGCATCTTCCAACGAGCCTCCTCTGAATCTCAAGAGCAAACAAAAGTCCCAAGCCTTCGTGTTATTATTCTTAAGCGTCTGGCACAAAACGGATTTATATCTCTATCTCCAGAGGAATATGATGAGTTACTAGACAGGATAAACGAACTCGATAATTTCTATATTGTAACAGAAATAGAGCTATTAGCTGAATTATCTGATGCCCTAAAGAACCGCAGAATAACCTGGCAACGTATCATTAAAGAATGGCAGTTTACTATTCCCGTCCTTCTCCAATTGGCTGAGAAACAGGTTGATTTACAAGAGACTCTGCTAAAAGAATTAGGCGATAATACATTTGTCCAGTTAGTTGCACAATGTAATTCTAAATCAGTGTTTATCCAATTTATAAAACAAGCATTCCATAGTGATGAATGCAGAGATCATCTACTTATTGATCTCAACAAATACCCTCATAGGTATGTCAATATAGCACAAGGTCATCCACCAATCTTACTTGAGCTTATTGAGCTAGCGTTAACCAATGAGGAAGTAGCAACATTATTGCAATCAAGTATTCTATCAACAGAAGAACCACCCGCTGAGAACTATTCACCCAACGAAGAATCATTTAAACGCGAGATGTATAAATTACTCACCATGAATTTATTTGGCGCCCCCTTTGGTGAGGGAAATATTAATCCATGGTCCGTACTAATAGGTAATGCCCGCTTTAATCCAATAGAGAGAAAATTTCTTGAGCATATGCTTTGCCATCCAGTTCAACTTGCAGGCACTGAATATTATGACTCCGTATACTATCAAAATGGATTATTAGCTCTACTCACCGAATCAGGCTATCACGAAAGTCTTTCAACCCTTTTTGAACTTGCGACACGACATCGTGAATTGCACATTAGCCTGGTACAAGCACTTCTCGTTACAAACACGACTAAAAATGTTTTACACGAACTAAGTGTTCACGCGCCCGATTATTTATCTGCTTTCTTAGCTTTGGCACAGTCTAGCCCTGCTTTGCAAGATGCTTTAGCTATTATTCTAGACACAGAAAAAAGTTACTATTTGCCTGCCATTGCAGAGATGCATGAAGAGAATAACGAAGTACAAAGTGATGATAATATGAGTTGGGATTCTTATTGCTCCTATGCTTCCCCGAATTACTACGGCACTGTGATGGATCTTGCTAGAGGAAGAGTTTATAGCGGGACCCGATCCAATGGGGGGTATGAAGCTCTACCTTCTTTGTCTTTGTTAGCAAAAGCCGAACCGCAGCAACTTTTTAAACTCATTAAAATGACGGATACCAGCCTCAAAATGAGAAGTGTATTTACTGAAATTATTGCATCACCTGCCTGGAAGGAAATTACTGCCAACTTATCAGAACAAGCAAAATTGTCATTGCATCAACTTGCGATGCAATCATCCCAAACGGGTTACTCCTCCTCGTTCTTTAATAATACAGGAATAAATATCATTTGGAATTTGATTACAGAAACGATGAAAGAACAGAGTTTCGAAAGCGCTCCCAGTTCCTCACTCAACTAAAGATAGGAAAAGAACGCCCGATTTACCATGGCTTGATCACGGTCTCCAGAGTTATCTTGCAACCTCACTCCGACTTATGAATACCGCGCTCAAGTCGCGGTAATTCTCAAACGGGCTATGGGAGAGTATTAAACTGCCCCTTCTTCTTTATTCTAATAAAATCATACTTCATTAAATACGTTAAACTACGTACAACGACTCCAGAGGAAATAGTTCTATCCCGGCTAGTAACAAAACTGACAGCATCTTGAGTACTTATTGTTTTATGATGAGCAGCAGCAACAATTTGCTGCAAATACGTAAGGGGAACAATCTGCTGCGCCCCCATTCCACCTAAATGGTTTGCGATTAATGGTTCTAATTGGTCAAGCGAAGTCTGGCCTGATTTAAAGTAATCGTTGGGCTTTAAAGTGGTACTAGCATGCCCAGAAAAGGTATGAAAAGGATCGGCAAGCAAAGGAGGAACTCCGATTGCTATTTTCGCTTCATTTGTTGCAGCACGACGTCTTGCAGAGAGCTCGTCCCACAAAGCATCATAACGAGGTAAAACTTTACTCCAATGAAAATGCTCTTGCACACGCCGATAGCCTGCCGCCCCCATCTGCTGTCTTAATTCAGGATTTAGATACAATTGCCATAACGCATTCACGCAAGCCCCCACATCAACTGCAGCCATTTGTGCAGTCAATCCTGCATAGGTTAACCAATTAATCCCTTTAGTTAAATAACCCAGACTTAAATCCACTCCACAGCCCGCGGGAGGTAAAATAGTAGGGAGCAGAAAACCATCCACCTCATGACGAACGGTATCTCTGTAACCATCCCAATCAGAGACAATTACCGGCAGTTTATTTGCCATAGCTTCCAATGGAGTGACTCCAAAACTTTCCTGAATATTGTCCGATAAAGACATAAATACATCCGCTCCAGGCCAGATGGCTTTTTTCTTTGCTTCCGTATCCATATCATTAATAAAATGCGTCTTAACTGAGGGACAAAATAATTGAGCCGCCTTTTGATAATGAGTTTTATGTTCTTCCTTATCAAACCACCCAGCTTGCACAAAATGAACTCGACTTTGAGCACCTATACGTTGTGCCAATGCCTCCAATGCCAAATACATAGGAATGGGATGTGCTTTTTCATAAAAGAACAATCGACCAACAAAGAGCACCACATAATCATGCTCAGCAATACCGTATTGCTTACGAAAATTGTTACGATGCACTTCATGGAGTTGTGGGGCAGAAACATCTTCCGGATTAATCCCCAATGGAAGCACTGGTAATTGTAAGGTACACTTTACTGGCTCTTTATAGCGCGTTTTTAGATAATCATGCCACTGGCTAAATAAATTCTCCATCACCCGTTTGGATGCAATGGAAGTGCAAATTATTGCATCCCAATCATGCAAAGGCGCCTGAACTAATTGGGCAACTTCCTCAGCCGTATCCATACCTGCTAAAGCATGTACTAGTCCACAAATACTAAATGAATCTGGACTCATAAATGCTCTAGACCACGCCATTTTATTAATCAGGACATCCGGCTGCATGTAAAGATCCGATTGTTTCAAAGCGGGAACATCACCTTGCATAATTGGATAAAAGGTTTTGAAGGGAGAATCCAGCTCATAATTATTTTTAAACTCATCAAAAAAATGAGCCTGAGCAATATAAGGAGATAATGTAGAACGAGCTCCATATTTAACTAATGCCTTCAGCAAACCATCATTGGCAATTGTATTACCCGCAACACGCGTTACGGTCCGGTAATTAATGGGAGCATAATAAATACTCATTGAAGAATTTATCATAGTACATCCTTTTAAATGTGGCATCCCATTAAACTTAGCAATGGGTCTCATTGAGGTGGTATACAAAAAAATGAATACTCCAGTAACTAACCTTAAAAATCAAGAAAAACAGGATCCCTTATGCCCTGCTTTAATAGTATTTTGGCATTCCTTGGGTATATAATGCCTAAATTTACGAAATTACTTTCAGGAGCAGAAATGCGTGCGTCACAATGGTTTTTAGTTACCCTAAAAGAAACTCCTAACGATGCTGAAATCGTTTCTCATCAATTGATGTTGAGAACAGGGATGATCCGTAAACTGGGCTCAGGGCTTTATACTTGGATGCCTCTAGGACTCAGGGTACTTCGTAAAATAGAACAAATCGTTCGTGAAGAAATGAATCGTACCAATGCCATGGAAGTACTCATGCCATCCGTACAACCTGCGGAGCTTTGGCAAGAAACTGGACGTTGGGAAACTTTTGGTGGACAACTGCTCACCATGAAAGATTCTAACCAAAGAGAATATTGCTACGGTCCAACTCATGAAGAAGTCATTACAGACATTATGCGTAATGAGCTGCAATCTTATAAACAATTACCAGCAAACTTTTATCAAATCCAGACTAAATTCCGAGATGAAATCAGACCACGCTTTGGAGTAATGCGTGCTCGTGAATTTATTATGAAAGATGCTTATTCATTCCACTTAGGCATAGAAAGTTTACAAAAAACTTATCAAGACATGTACCAGGCTTATTGCCGTATTTTTGATCGTATGGGTCTAAAATATCGTGCGGTAGAAGCGGATACAGGCGCTATTGGAGGCTCAGCCTCTCATGAGTTCCAAGTACTGGCTGATTCTGGCGAAGACTTAATTTTCTATAGTGATGCAGGTAGCTATGCAGCGAATATAGAACAAGCTATTAGTCTAAAACCTGAAAAATCAACTAATCCTACGACTCAAAAGATCGCATTGATTGATACACCAAAGCAAAAAACCATTGCTGAAGTGTCAAAATTCCTAAATATCGCAAGTCGCGATATGATCAAAACCTTAATTGTACGTGGTAAAGAGCATCCTATGGTTGCTTTGATTTTACGTGGTGATGATGAACTTAATGAAGTAAAAGCAACAAAACACCCACTCATTGCCTCTCCATTACAATTTATAGATGAAGAAAACATTCTAAAAACACTAAACGCTCCAATTGGTTCGCTAGGACCTATTGGCTTATCCATTCCATTAATTGCAGACCACCATGCGCTTGCTATGGATGAGTTTGTTTGCGGCGCAAACCAAGCGGATAAACATTACCAACATGCCGCCTGGGATAAAGATATCGATGTTTACCAAGCATATGACTTACGTAACGTAAAAGACGGGGATCCAAGCCCAGATGGTCAAGGTACCCTGCGCTCTTGTCGCGGTATTGAAGTTGGCCATGTATTCCAATTAGGCGATAAATATGCCAAAGCAATGAATGCTTCAGTAGTTAATGAACAAGGTCAATTAGAAACGATGTTGATGGGTTGTTATGGTTTAGGGATCACTCGTGTCGTTGCTGCAGCAATAGAGCAACATCATGATGATCAAGGAATTATCTGGCCACAAAATATCGCGCCATTCCAAATGGTGATTATTCCCTTGAATGCGCATAAATCTCAAGTAGTAAAAGACCAAGCAGAAGCCTTGTATCAACAACTTAGTGATGCAGGAGTTGAAGTGTTACTTGATGATCGAAATGAGCGTGCAGGAGCCCTCTTTGCCGATCATGATTTAATTGGTATACCGCATCGTCTGGTGGTTAGCGACCGAAACATTGAGCAGAATTGTGTGGAATATAAATCACGTTCTACTGGTGAAACACAACAAATCTCTCTGAGCACTGCTGTTGCAGATCTAATTAAATTAATTTCACAATAAACCAAATCTATACATAGCCTGGTTGCTTGCAACCAGGTTCTCTTTATTTAATATCCCTATTCTTATTCACTATCTCATTCCCAACACCATGAGGGATCTCATGAATTCGTGGCACCCCGGGATGATGTGCGACACATAATAAATAGAATGCTCACCTCATTAAGTTACGAATTCTGCTGTAAAAATTACTTTTAATATAAAAATTATTCAATGTTTCTTGTCCTTCAACACTAAAATGTTATACTATAACACTTTCAAAGTTGATATGACTTCATTTGCCCCTAACCGCCCACTAAGTGATCATATGAGTAAACAAAAGAAAACACACCATCATCACAAGCATGACCATCATAATCATAGCCATGACCATCATGGCCACAATCACGCTCACCATCATGGACATCACCATGAAAACCATTGGCTGAAAGCTGCTTTAGGTTTACTTTGGGGGGCAGGTTTGCTGGTCTTATCTGTTGCGGGTTTTAGTATTCCCATTACAGCTTACTATGCCATCACCGGATTTACTTCGCTGATGACCTTATACTTGGGACACAACGTTTACCAATCAGCCTGGAGCTCATTTCGTGAAAGCAAATGGGATATGACGACTTTATATACTATTAGTACCCTTAGCATTCTCGTTGTATCGATTGCCAGTATCCTGATTCCTGGGTTACCGATGATGTTTGAAGCCGCCCCCTTAGTTTTAGGTTTTTGGCATTTAGGAGAAGGCATTGAACATACTCTTATTGATCAGATCAATAAAAAATTAGATATCCTTGATTGTATTCCTGAAAAAGTCTTATTAAAAGGCGACATAGATAAAAAAGTATCCGTTAAAAAATTACCCCTTGAGAGTTTGATTGCTATTCAAAAAGGCGAGGTCATTCCTGTTGATGGCGTATTAACCACAGATGCCCTACTTTACACCACTCGAATTGATGGTTCTCCCGAGCTTAAAAGCTTTAAAGCAGGAGATAAAGTAAAGTCTGGTATGCGCTTAGCCGATCATATTCCTTTGCTAGAAATGCGTGTTACCGAAACCTATAAAAACTCTTATCTTTCTTTAGTCGCCAAAGATATTAAGAAAGCCAATGAAGAAAAAGCTCCGATTGAGTTAATAGCGAATAAAATATTGGATTATTTTATTCCTGGCTTGCTCATAACCGCAGCTGTATCCGGAGTAGTTATTAGTTCACTTTTTGGGATTGCGCCTGCAATTCAATGTGTTATCTCTGTCCTTGTAAGTGCCTGCCCCTGTGCCTTAAGTTTAATTACCCCAATGGCGGTTAAAATCGGCATGAACAAAGCCGCGGAACAAGGCATTCAGTTTAGCAATGGTGCAGCATTACAAGCAGCAGCGGATATTGATACGATTGTTTTTGATTTAAACGGTACCCTTACCCAAGGTAAAATGCAGGTACAAGCTCTGCAAATTAGTGATAAAAGACTATTAGCTCATATCGCATTATTAGAACGCAACGCCGATCACCCTGCAGCAAAAACCATCGCCGATTATATTCATAGCCAAGAAGATGCTACCGATGAGCTATTAGAAATAACCAACATCGATAAAAGCCATCATTCAGGTGTACAAGCGCTCATCAATGGCGAACGGTTTCTGATAGGCAATAAAGACATGCTGTTGGCAAATGACATAACACATATTGATGAGCCCTATAATGATCCTAAAAATGGTTCTACTTATATTGTGCGCGGCAACACAGTAATAGGACAAATATCTCTAATGGATCCGTTACGTGAGGACGCGATCGCAGCCGTCAAGCAATTAAAACAGCTTGGTAAAACCGTGCATATTTGTACTGGTGCGGCTCAGGAAACTGCAGAACGATATGCTGCTTTATTAGGTATTGGTAAAGAAAATATTTGCGCCAATGCAGTAGGAGTAGCCACTCAAGCACATGAAGTATCTAAAATTAGTTATATTCAACGATTAAAAGATAAAGGATATAAAGTTGCTATGGTTGGCGATGCAGCCAATGATGCTGCAGCAATTGCAGGAGCTCATATTGGTATTGCAGTTGAATCAAAGATTGGGGATAACAGTGCCAAACAATTTGCCGGAATCGTCGTGCATGAAGGTTTATTATTCCCTATTGCAACAGCATTTGATCTGGCACAAAAAGGAAAGCAAAATATTATTCAAAACTATTTTGTGAGCTTAACCTATAATTCGGCTATTACTTTAGTTGCCTCTGGATTATTTGTTGCAGTAGGTTTTACCCTCACCCCACCACTCGGCATTGCTTTAATGGTGCTTGAAACAAGTGTAGTTTTAAGCAATTTATATCGTTTTAAACAACAAAATGTAGTAGCCACTACTCCTCAAAATAGTAATACAGCTGAGCTTGCGTTGGGTGATTCACCATCAATGATGTCTAAGTTGTTGGGTGCTCGTCCTCAAACAACAGTAACACAAGAAAAAGAGCCATTGGTCTTGAATTTATTTACTACTAATGAATCTTATTCACATCAAACAGCTCTTCAAAGTGGCACAACATATCAATATTAATTGATCTAGGCCGTATTCGCAGTATTATAATACGGCCTACATGGTTAGGCTTTCAAGTAGCTCCTATCCCCCCTATAGTATTCGTTAATTCATCGGCAGCAAATGCAGACCAATTAAATACGCATCCTTTAGATCTTTGAGCCCCATCAAATGGAAGATCTCGTTATGATAAATCAAACTGTTGAAGACATTTACTCAGAACCTGGAGAGAAAGGCTTTATTTTGATAAGGTAAACGATAAGTACTCTACCTCTTTAACAACTCAATATTAAAGCTTCAGAAGAAACTGTCATTATTAGATGATGTAGGTACTTAGAGTGAAGTTATATTCGTGTTTGTGCGACAGCTGCAATCTTTTGCAGGTTAATATCCAGCCAAAATTCCAGCCGCGCCAAACAAATACAGTATAGCTACTTTTTTTTAGAATACTGCTCGAAAAACACTAATTTATGTGTAAGATATTTCTTAAAGTATCGTAAGAGCAAATGGCTCCCGTGGACAAACCACGGGAATTCCAGAAAAGATTAATGAGTTGCTGGTGCTGCAGGAGCTGGGGCCTCTGCGGGCGCTGGAGCAGGAGTTGATGCTTGTGGCTTTTCTGCTAAAGCATCTTCAGAACATGCCGCAGCAATATCATTAATACCTTCATCATATTGCTTATCTGTCAGATTATCTGCTTGTTTGATCAGAGTCATAACTTTAGGTTTAGCGCATTCGCAATAAGCCATAGTGACCTTCTTATTTTCTTCACTCAGGTTAGGATAAATGAGGTTCCATCGATCCTGACAAAACTGAAGAAAGTCACTTTCTTGCGCTTTACTTAAACCCACATCATCTTCCATTGCATCTAATGCATCATGCAATAAAGTACGTGACATACATACGTGAATTGCCTTTTGTATTGCTTCATCACTACCTAAAGGTTGTGATGCAGCACATGCGCAATATTTTTCTCCAAAATTTTTGAAGTCAACTTTATCTTTCGCGGCATCTGCTTTTTCCATCCAAGCATTAGTACAAATTGTTGCAAAGTCTTCTTTGAGATTAGCTTCTTCGGCAAATACAGAAAAAGAGAATAAAGCCGCAGCTGCGATTATTCCCGTGCGCTTCAATAAAGAATAATTCATGATGTATCACTCCTTTGATTAATAATTATTCTTAACTGAGCATAGACGATGTCTGTTCAGTTAGCTACCAAATCATGAGATATATTTCTTAACCATTGCTGTATATACTCTTTACTTTTTATAGTGCCGGAGAGAAATGATGAATGTATTGGTTACTGGTGCCTCAGGATTTATTGCCTCCCAAATTGTTACAGACTTAATTGCTGCAGGACACCGCGTTACTTGCTGTGTCCGCGATGTTGCTTATGCTCAAAATTTATTTCCAACAGCATCGATTATTCCTTGCGATTTTATTCACGACCAATCCAGTGAGGTTTGGAGTGAGCGCTTAGCTAGTATTGATATAGTCATTAATAGTGTTGGTATTCTTTACCATCCTAATGACCAAGTAACCTGGGCAATTCACTATCATACTCCTCGCGCCTTATTCGATGCCTGCGTTAATGCTGGAGTAAAAAAGATTATACAAATTTCCGCATTGGGAATTGAGAAATCGGATGTTGTTTATGCGACCAGTAAGAAAGCAGCGGATGATTATTTACAGAAGGTGCCAATCCAATCCATTATCTTACGCCCCTCTTTAGTTTATGGACGAGGATCCTATGGCGGCTCCTCTTTATTTCGTGGTTTAGCAGGGCTTCCCTGGATTACTCTCGTACCAGATAAAGGAAGCCAAGAATTCCAACCCATTTATCTAGAGGATTTATCAAAGGCCGTCATCAAACTGCTGGAACAGCCCTTAACTCACAGTTTAATATTAAATGCTGTAAGTGCAAAACGTGTTAGCTTAGCTAGCGTTTTAACTCAGATGCGTACTTGGTTAGGTTTTTCGAAAGCAAAATTAATTCACGTCCCTTTGAAATTAATTCGTTTGGGAGCATTAATTGGGGATCGTATACCCTACTCTATTTTTAATACCAATTCATATAAACTACTATTTCAAAACAATGTAACCAGTTATGAAGAAACCCAAAGGTTTCATGAACAAATTGGTTTTACTCCGAGAGAATTCACTGCAGGTCTCTATAGCCATCCCAGCTCAATCCAAGATCGTTGGCATTCGCGACTTTATTTTCTCAAACCCGTATTAAAATTTAGTATTGCTTTTATTTGGTTATTTACCGCCATCTGTTGTCTATTCATTTATCCTCGAGCCGCATCTTATGAATTATTGGCACAAATTGGCGTTAATGTATTTTGGCAACCCATTTTATTTTATGGCGCGAGTATTCTTGATGCTGCCTTAGGGTTAGCGGTATTGTGCTCGAAATCAACGAAAGTGGGACTCTTACAAATTATCTTGATAATAGGCTATAGTGTCATACTTACGTGGAAGCTTCCCTCGTTGTGGTTTGAACCTTTTGCTCCTTTAGCAAAAAATATCCCACTCCTGGCAGCTATACTGGTATCTATGTCTTTGGAGTCTGATCGATAATGCTCTATTTTTGGCTTAAATTCATTCATGTTTTAAGTTCAACCATACTTTTTGGCACCGGGATAGGCACTGCCTGCACGATGCTCTATGGTCATCGCACCGGAAACACCCAGGTTATTGCAGCAACCACACGTTATGTGGTTTTAGCCGATTGGATCTTTACAGGTACTTCAGGGTTCCTCCAACCCCTCACTGGCTTATGGATGGTTTATTTAGCCGGTTATACATGGACTTCTTTATGGGTTATGGGTTCCATTATTGGTTACGCGATCGCTGCTTTTTGTTGGTTTCCTGTTGTGTATCTGCAAATTAAAATGCGCGATTTTGCTGTTGAGGCAGAAGAAAATAAAACCGTACTCCCTCCAATTTACTACCGTTATTTTAAGTACTGGTTTTGCTTAGGCTGGCCTGCGTTTATTAGTTTAATTATTGTTTTTTATTTAATGACGAATAAACCGGCAGGGTTTTGGTTTTAAAACAACATCATGAACATTTTATTTATAGAGGCTCTAATTACCGTGGCTTAACCATGGTAATTCGTGAGCATTTAGAAGAGACCGGTGCAAGCAACCAGGCTGCACTTTTTAAATTATTAGTCTATATTGATTAATAGCTGTTCATATTTTTCGCTTATTTGGGTGCAAGTTACTCCATAACGCTGATTTTACAAGGTAATTTATGAATACAGGTCACATTGCCTGGATGCTAATTTCTTGTGCCTTAGTCATGCTCATGACTCCAGGATTAGCATTCTTTTATTCTGGACTAGTCCCCGAAAGAAATGTATTGAATACAATTAAAATGAGTTTTATTTGCTTAGCTATTGTTCCTTTATTATGGGCTATTCTGGGGTATTCGCTGGTCTTTAGTGCGCATAACCAATGGATTGGGGGGTTAACTTATGTTGGCTTAGCCCATATAGTCGATGCCCATCCGACAGATGGCAACATTCCTCCCCCCCTCTTTATGTTATTTCAAATGATGTTTGCCATCATTTCTCCCGCCATCATCTCTGGCGCTTTTGTTGGACGTATGAAATTTGCTGCCTATTTTTTATTTGTCAGCTTGTGGAGTTTATTTGTTTATGTTCCCTTAGCACATTGGGTTTGGGGACCTAACGGGTGGTTAGCGCAAATTGGGGCTATTGATTTTGCCGGTGGAGTGGTCGTTCATATCAGTGCCGGTTTTTCAGCCTTAGTCGCGGCTTTATTTTTGGGTCCAAGACTTAAGTCATTACACAACAAAGACAAACCCCATAATATCCCTTTCGTAGTGCTTGGCGCGTCATTACTCTGGTTTGGTTGGTTTGGTTTTAATGCGGGTTCAGCCTTAGCTGCTGATGGAATTGCTATAAATGCCGCCATTACCACCATGCTTGGAGCAAGTGCTTCCGTTACCTCTTGGACTCTACTCACCTGGCTCAGAAAAGCTCGGCCTTCCGCTGTTGGCGCTTCTGCTGCGGCAGTAATTGGTTTAGTTGCTATTACCCCCGCCTGCGGTTTTGTTACCCCTATGGGCGCTATTGCTATCGGTAGCCTCAGTGCGATTACAACTCAACTTGTTTTGTTATACATAAATAACATCAAAAAAATCGATGATACGGCAGATGTTTTTGCCTGTCATGGAGTTGCTGGAGTTATGGGTGCAATATTAACAGGTGTTTTTGCTACTACAGTAGTAAATCCGGCAGGTAAAAACGGTTTGCTTGCGGGAAATTATATGCTGCTGTGGCATCAGCTGATTGCGGTTTTCGCCGCCATTGTGATTTCGGTAGCAGGTACAGCATTAATTTTATTTTTATTAAAAAGCATCATGAACATCCGTACGACCCCTAGAGAAGAAATTCAAGGCACGGATATCATTGAGCATGGAGAGAGTGCCTATGATCACTCTGTTGAGCCACCTACCAAAGTATTGAAACGTAGAGGTACATTATCCTAAAGGATGATATGTTCCCTATGTCGCGGGATTCATGGATCCCGCGACATAGCCGCGGGAATTCGAGAGTGAATTATTATTCCGGCTTCAAAAGCTGTATTCTTTAAATTGGCATTATTAAGTGAGCAATTACCCGGAAACTTTACCACAAGCGATGCGAGCACCCCCACCACCTAACGCAGGATTATCACTGTAATTATCTCCACCTTCATGAATCATAACGGAGTGGCCTTGGATGTCTTTGGTGGTTAAACGAGGTGCTAAAGTAGGTGTATTAGCCACGCCTTTACTATCAACCACTAATACGGGCAAATCACCTAAATGGCCTTGTCCATAAGGACCTTGGTGGCTGTTACTTGCCGCTGGATCTAGATGCCCACCCGCCTTCATCGCATGATCACCACAATCAGGATGTTGATGAATATGAAAACCACGAGCCCCTGCGGGAAGACCAGAAAGCTCAGGTTTAATTAACAACCCAAATTTACTGTCTTCAAAAGTAATTTTTCCTACAGTAGCACCTGCTGTATTAGTTACCTCACTAGTCACCGTAGCTGCTTGACTTAGGGATGATCCCAACAAAGCAAGAACGCCTAGAGCAAACACTCCCTTATACTTAATTTTGTTCATAATCTATCCTTAAAAAGTTACGCCATAAATTGTAGCCTAAAATTCCTCTATTATGATACGCTTATCCCTCCATAACTAATGTAGGGACGCATATGTATTTTAAAATTAGGAATACCCTAGGGCCTTTGTTGTTAATTCTTACCTGCCCTATTTTTGTCATGCTAATGTGGTATACCAATACTGAATTAAAAGGCTCTTTATCAGCACTCTGGAGCCTAATGAATGAGCAAGGCTTTTTTCAAACGATCTACAACGTCTGGCAACCTTATTTTTGGGGCTCAGCTACAGCCTGGAAAATTATTTTTACTTTTATTGTATTTGAATTAGCGTTAATGCGTTTGCTGCCAGGTAAAGCATTTGATGGCCCGGTTACTCCTAAAGGAAATGTGCCTACTTATAAAGAAAATGGACCTTTAGCATTCGTTACCACTATGGGGCTTTTTTGTGTAGCCAGTTTTGGTTTGAACTTATTCCCAGCGACCATCCTCTATGATAATTTGGGAGCATTATTCGGTGCATTAAACATTTTTAGCCTTGTCTTTTGTCTGTTCTTATACCTTAAAGGACGTTTTGCTCCCTCAAGCACAGATTCAGGCATTACCAATAACTTTATATTTGACTACTACTGGGGTACCGAGCTTTATCCAAAAGTTCTAGGTTTTAGCATTAAAAAATTTATTACCTGTCGTTTCGGTATGATGAGCTGGGGCTTATTCCTGATTTCCTATTGTGCCAAACAAAGTGAATTAAGTGGCATCTCTAATTCCATGTTGGTGTCTGTAGCCTTACAATTCATCTATTTAGGTAAGTTCTATCTCTGGGAAAAAGGCTATTTACGTTCTCTAGACATCATGCATGATCGCGCGGGCTTTTATATTTGCTGGGGTTGTCTGGTCTGGGTTCCTTGTATCTACACCTCACCAAGCATGTACTTAGTGCTACACCCCATTCAGCTAAGCCCCTGGTTAGCAGCTACCTTCTTCATTTTAGGTGCAGCCGGTATCATTATTAATTATCTGGCCGACAAACAAAGATTAGTAACCCGAGCAACCGATGGTGATTGTAAAGTTTGGGGTAAAAAGCCGGTTACTTTAGTAGCCCATTACCAAACCACTGAGGGTGATAAAAAAGAAACGATCCTACTCGCTTCTGGTTGGTGGGGTGTTGCCCGACATTTTCACTACATTCCTGAACTTGCAGGTACATTCTTCTGGTCGGTTCCCGCTTTATTTGAAAATTTCTCTCCTTACTTCTATATTTGTTTTCTAACCGTTCTTTTAGTCGATCGTGCTTTTCGTGATGATCAACGATGCTCTGAGAAATACGGTCATTATTGGAGTAAATATTGTGAGTTGGTTCCATACAAAATCGTTCCGTTTTTGATTTGATACACTCCTCAGTTTTATTTCAATATCCCCTCCTTCGTCTTTAGAAGGAAGGGGACCTATATTTACAGTCGCAAAACAATCAAGATTTCCAGGTACCTCACTCACGGTGAGATGCTCTTGGTTTGTGTGCTCCATTACGATAGCAATCGCCCAAAAAGTACGGTATTTTGAAGAAGAACTAGAAACAATAAGGAGATTGGGACTATGGAAACAGATGAGCATATTGAACTAGGTAATGCGACTAGACTACGGATGGAACTATTTAAGGATAACCCGTATGTCAAATCTGCTCCCGATGGCACTCCGCTGATAGACATTCAGGGTCTTGATGCTAATGGCATGCCCATATCAATTAATCTAAACGATATACCTGTGGGGATAATTATAGGTATGTCAGGTGATTATTTTGGTGGTCGAGAGGTAGCCTATGAACTGCCAATGATTAATGACTTTAAGCGCAATAAAGCAACATTTAACAGGGATGGCTCATGCGAAACTCTAGGACAACTATTAAACAAGATGCCAATTACTGAGGAACAAGCTCACAAATTGGTGTGCTCGTATAAACGGTTTGCTAATGAAGATGTCACTCAAAAAGACATCAATACGATTTTAACAATTAATAGTGCAAGCTATATTCCTTTTTCCTCAACCCTAAATTCTTATGTGCAACAACTGATGTTTGCGTTGCGGGTAAATAACTATAGTGAAATATTAAATCGGAATTTATCCCATTTTACTCCCTGGTCAGTCCGTGCTTATACTATTGGTCATCATCTTGCTCTTCAATATGCACGCCTTTCTTATGAGTTAAAACAACTCGCGGATAATTCGGATTATCAATCTGATAATGAAGAGTTCAATCGCATTCGTGGCATCTTAGAAAATACACCCAATGGTTTAGCAACCGAAAATGTGCAAGACCTATCTTATCGCTATCAAGCACTTTCTCTGAGCATGGAATATTTTTGCTTCCATTATTATACGGACCATTTTGCAGCAGGCCATGGTGCATTTATGGGCGATTTACGGGCCATATTACCTGAACGCTTCGGCACTTTAGGTAGTATCTTAGTCAACAATCTCCATGACGAATTAAACCGAGTCGCCGTTTATACTAAAAAACCTTATGATCCCACCCCAAATCCTGAAGACCCTCCCGTAATAGCTGGTGGAGATGGCGACTTTGATGCCCCCAACAACCATTTTAATAAATTAGCTTGTATCGCGGGTATGCAAAGTTCATTAGAAGATCTGAATAAGGTATTCATTGGTGAAGCAATACCGCGACAAAACCAATATGGTGGATTCGAAAGCATGCCAGATATTGACGATAATTATCGCCAACCTCAACCCCTAATTATTCTGGGCGAAGACAATAAGGTTTATCGTCGTACTCACGTAAGTGAGATTAAAACTTTATCTCCATCTCAATTAAAAGCAGCCCTTGCTGATCCGGAAAATAATGGCTATACCGAGTTATCGAATAAATGGGATGCATTTCGTTTGGTATTCAAGTTACGCATTTTACCTTTTTTTTACGAAGGCAAACTGCTGCCACTCACCTCCACGCAACTGCAAACCATTGTGGAAGAAGAGACAATTCTCAATCCAGGAAGAGCACCCATCCCAACGCCACAAACTGCGTTTCCTGTGCAAATCCCGGTGGCTACACAGCCCGCTTGGCAGATACCAGCCACCCGTGCTACGGTTAGTGAAGGCTTAAGAAGGAACAGTATATTAGCCACAGATACATCAGCAAGAATACCAAGTGTAGATGTAGAGCTGGAACTAGCTACTGAGCCATCGATGGCAATGTAACATTAGTTGTAGCCTTGATGCAGTACAACGTAATCAAGGGATGCGGAATCTACTAAGCATTCCAAACCTTGATTATTCTGGGCTATATCAAGGCTACGTTTATTAAAAAACAGATATGGATTTGTAGCCAATTTGGATGATTCATCAACTTTATCTTCTGTTTTAGACAATTCATCATTTGCCGCTCTTTTTTTATGGCGCCGTCGCTTTTTAATATAGTGAAGCACCATGTATGCTCGGGCTAATTCCACCTTGTGATTTTGAAATAATTCGCGAATCTTTTTAAACTGTTCTGTAGTAAGTAGGAAGAATAATAAATTATGCTCACACGTATAATTATATTTATTACGAGCATAGGTGCTTTCATTAAGTTCATCGATTTTATTGTATATCGAATTATGCTTACGAAGCGCGTGTAAATAAGCGATTAATAAAGGATAAGCTGCCTCGCGTAACTCCGTTTTTTCCTTGATAATCGGCTTAAATGGCTCGACGTCCTTTACAGATACATCCAGTTTCAACCGAGTCAATTCCATTCGCTAACCATCCTTGTTCCGAACTCACGTTAATTACTACTGATGCATTCCTTGCTAGTATTTTTCAGTATAGTATTAATCCCCCAGAAATGACCACAATATAAGCATAAAGATCTTATTCTGTGTTTTATGATATTTATGTGGGCTTAAGTTGATAACAGCCAATAAGCTCCGCATACAATTAATCTGTGCTAAACTGATTAAAATTAGAACAATTGAGTGTGCTATGAATCCTGGTTTTTTCCAGTCTGGAAGAGACATTTTTATGTTAGCTTTACAGACGAACGATTTAATACCATTGAGAAATGCATTAGCGCCTAAGACTCTTTGTCGCCTAGCACTTTCAGGAGATGGATGGATTCAATCTGATGCTCTGGATGCACTTTTTGAGCAATCTACTGCGGAAGCTAGAGCATTTCAGCGATTAGTACTCGCCTCGTGGGTAAAGCATCCTGAGATAACGTTAATTCCTGATGATGATAAGTTAAAAAGTTATTTACCAACTCTACCTCAATCTGAACAAATATTAATTCTTCTACTAATGGCTAAGAAAAAAGGTATGTCTTATTCAATCCCCGACTGGCGTACTGCTCAATATTGGATTTTCCCTTGTCTGCATGATTTTCAACGTGAGCATTTATTCTCTTCATTGTCTCATGAAATAATCTACTTGACTGAAGAGGCGACACAAAACACTCCTTCTGAAAAATGTCGAAGCAAATGGTCTTTGAATGACATAATCGAGCTTCTATATTTTAAAGAAGCGGAGCAATTGCTTCCTGAAGTTATCACCGCGCTAAAAAAATCACCTATATTATTGACAACGTGCTCATTAAAAAATATACATGCGCTGATTACCTTGCTTTCTGATGAGGATAAATTCACAATTATGGATGAACTTCTCTCTCATCCCTTTTTAAGAAATGCTGATAAAAAAGACTATAAAGCATATAAAAAATTCCCTCTGTGGTCTCTTGATAAAATTTTAAGTCCTCTTTTGGAATCGATGTCTAGTGAAAAAAGAGCCCTATGTTTTGATAAACATGCAGCGTATTTTTTAATCAATTATTCAGAAAAAAACCGGATTTGGAAACCCTTTCCTAACCAATTCCTAATCGCCGCGTTACCTTATCTTGATAAAGCATCCATTAATCAGCTTACCCATAATTTTTTGATTTATTTGAAGAAGGCCTTTAATCGTTCTAAGGAACATGCAGAGTTAGGATTAACACTTATGCCATATTTAGATACCTTTTCTTTAGAGTTAATAGCCTCACATTATTTGTGTCCAGGAAGCTTAAGTCGCCAACAACTCCACAGAGCATGGGCATTTTTATCCGTACGCGTATTTCCACAATGTTTGAATTTAATCGATACTTGGATTAAAGAAAAAGGATTTAAGGATTGCCTCAAAAACTTTTTCTTTGATTTCAACTTTCCTTTGCCTGCAGAAAAACAACAGGCTTACTTTCAACAACTTTATGTCGAGATAAAAAAAGAAGAAAAAGCAATACCACTAAAAGAGGCTGAAGCTTATGCCCGTCTATTATGCGTGTGGTCTATACCCAATAATGAGGCGGATCAAAAAATGGTTTATGATGGATTAATAAAGATATTATTTACACCATCTGTGGCAGGCGAAGAGACATTAAGACCCGAAGCCCGATTTATTTGTGAAGCATTTTGCAATGCCACAGAGCCTATCACTCATTTGCCCATATCTCTGGTAGAGATTTTGAAAGGACATGGATTAGATATGGATCAACCTTTAAGACCATTTTTAGTTCTTCCTGATCCTTATGAATTACTAAGAACAGTTCCACTAAAAGAACGCTGCACCATATTAAATATGTTACAAGAATGGGATCAGCACTTAGATAATTATCTTAATAATAATGAAACGGCATTTGAAGCAATAAACCCTTTACTGGAATGGGCAGATGCAAGCAATAGTTTTTCCCAACATCAAGATCATAATCTGCAACATACCAGTCATTTGGCCTATCAACTAGGATTAAAGTTATTGAACTCCTATCTTTTGTCGTGTTCATTAGAACAATTACCCCTTATGCAGCAACTCATCGATGAGGGTTTATCCGTTTATGCGTACCCATCAGTGGCATTCTATAGAAACTATACTGAGCTTGATAAATTAAATCGCTTATCATGGATTACCACCTTCAGCCAGGATTACATGAGGCCGGAACCGACATCTTGGTGTACCATATTGTAAATGCTTTAATTTTAAACACCAATCACCCCCATCTCAATAAAACGTGGTTTTCTATGGATCCGACTACCATGGGTTTATTTTCAATTTTGTGTAATTTATGAGAAATTTTTTAATAAAAGGACTTAGAATGAACCTAAAGATTTTTCACTCAGAAAGGGATGAGCTTATTTTAACTTTAAAAATAAAGAGTTAGCTCAAATACTGACACCACGGACTCTTTATCGCTTAGCATTATCAGGTGCCCCATGGATTCAATCTGAAGCCCTGGATGTACTTTTTAAACAATCCACTGCTGAGGCTAGAACATTTCAAAGATTTGTTCTCACTTCATGGATTGCGCGCTCAGAAAATATGTTAATTCCTGAAGATGATAATTTAAAAGATTATCTACCTACTTTAGCTGAACCTGAGCGGTTATTTAGGCTTGTACTGATGACTAAAAGAAAAAAATTGGCTTATCCAATTCAAGATGGTTATACCATTAGTTATTGGCATTTTCCTTGGATAAACCATCATCATAAGAAATTATTCACTGTATTATCGGGCCAAGTAAAACTCTTGGTTAAAGAAGTAATGGAAGGCGACGAACTGCAAGAAAATCAAAGAGTACAATATTTTGGCGATATGATTGATTTTCTTTATTTTAAAGAAAATACACAATTCCTTTCTCAGATTACCACCACGCTAAAAAATACACCTCTTTTATTGACCACCTGCTCATGACAAAATTTATATGCACTGCTTACTTTGCTTTCTGATGAGGATAAATTCGTAATTAACCAGTTATATTGTTTATCCCGGATTGCGATTACCCGTCAGGATTGTATACAGCCTGAATCTAAAACTTCGTGTGCGATACATTGATGTATAGAGAAACTGTAGCTTGATGCAGCGTTGGACTTCATCAAGCTACGTGTTTACTACATACCGTAAGAGAAACTATCAAGCTCAAACTCTGCTTCATCAAAAAACAAATTATCTTCATCTTGCTCAAGATTTTCATCAAACTGTGCTTGAATTTGACTTGCTAGGCGCGATTGAAACTGGGCCTCAAATTGATAAAACTCAGCTACCGATTCAAAGCGTTTGCAATAAACTCCGCTTTTAGCTTCTTCTCGCCCAATTTCTTCAGCTAAAAACTCTAACTTCTCATTAAGAGTTTTTAGCTGGCTTAATGTTTTTTGATGTAATGCATCTAGAGCACTTGTCAACTCAGCCTGTTGTTTTTTAATTGTAGGCAATAAGCTGTATTGAACTTGATTTCTAGAATGCTTTTTAAGATCATCCAACAGCTCTTCCCGATCCTCTTCAGACTCCTGATAGAACACAGTGCGAACGGCTAAAGACCATGCGCTTTTCCAAATAGGTTTAGGCTTAGCTGCTTCAGTAACTTTCTCGTGTAAACGTATTAAATCTGCTTTTAAATCCTCGTCTTGAATTTGCTCTATTTCATCTAAATCTAATTTAGCTAATGTAAAGTTTTTGATGCGCTCTCTATCTTGGAAATAAGCCTGCACTGTCGCTGAAAAGCCATTTAAATCATCAGGTGTATCCCCTTGGACATAAGCATTTAATTGCAAAATAGCATCAACATCAGCCTGGAACTGAACAGGGAATAATTTCGAATCTGCAAGTTTAACAGCCTTATGGTTTAACAAAGGTAATTGTTCCCTTTTTAGTTGCTCGAGTTGGGTACATAAATTCAGAGCATCAGCCAATTGCTGGTTATATTCTCTTTGGGTTCGCCTCAAGTTAGGGATTTGAGAATTATAGCGAACAAAGTCGTTCAGTGCTGAATTTACACCTCTTCCCTCAATCACTAAATCCAGATAATCACTAAATCCATTGTGGCCATGTTTTAAACTAACTTCATTAACCAAGAAATTATTCATCCCAGCCAACTGGGTTTCAATTTTCGTTGCTTTAAGCTTGAAGTACTTACTTTCATCCATTAATTCAGGATGATTTTGCTCACACTCATGCCACATTTTATTTATTTCACCACGTAACTGAGTTAGTGGTGCTAACAGCCCTGCATCACCTTTGCCTAGCTTAGCAATTTTATTGATAATGAACTCATTCATTTCATAAAGAGCATAAACACTGTCATTATTTCTTTGTATATCAATTAGGTGCCACTTAATTTGTCTCCAGCCACTATGCCCATCCAACAGGCTTGCTTTCTCTTGTTCTAATCGAAGGAGTGCAGCATTAAACTTATCACGCATTACCTGATAGATGGCCTCTTCTTTGCTCTCTTGAATAAAGGTCTTATTCAGGGTTTTCTGTCCATTGCCGATCAGAGTTAAACCATCTAAGGTGGTCAAGGTTTCTTGAATCAAGTTACGCGTATTTTTATGCCCCAAAGGAAATATCCATAGGTCAGCCAATCGTGCTTGATGCTGCATTAGAACTCTATAAAGATTTTTAATTGCTGATTGGCGTTGAGCCGGGTTGGTCTTAGCTCTTAATGAGGTAGCTGCCTTTAAAATATCATTAGCCGCATCAGTAACTGCCGTACGCTCTAATAAATATCCTAGTCCACGATTCCCTTGAACTGCCCATGAAAGATTATGTTCCAATTCATCTGTAATTTCATCGACCACACTATTAATGTAAATATCTTTTAAATCAGTCAACGCTTCTTCTGGATAATCTACCTGCTGAGCTACCTGGAGCAATTCTTGAATAGCGGGCTGCATGGCATATTTCTTTTCAAAATCTTGATCAGCAAACCATCCTACATAGGAATTTAAAAACAAAATTAACGCATTCAATGTATCTGCATAATTTATTTGGATTAACAAATTATCTCGAACCGATTTGCTTAAGGCCGTTTCATTGGCAATAACCTTGCTAATATGTTGTTGCAATGATTTGACACGAGTTTGAGTAAAAGCCGCCCGATAGGTGTCAAGCTCATCGTCGGAGTAACGCATCATCGCGCCATTTATGTCTAATCCTGAAGCCACATAACGCTGCGCTTGTTCTTTTTTCACCTGTATTGCTTTTGCGTTCTTAAGCTCATCGATTTCATGCAAGCGGAATTGCTCGCTAATTGACATACTTGCTAAATAATTGCTACGCAACTCATCAAGTGAATCATGCTCAATGACGCAGGCTGCTTTTGCTTGCAATTCAGCACATGTTGTCTTCCATATCTCTACAGCAGCTTGTTCAAACTCAAGCATGGCCTCCTGAAAACCAGTAAGCAACAGGCTTTTTCCCTCATGATTTTGGCGCTCATAGACACTAAGATAAAGTTCTTGCCCACCAAGCGGATTAATGCACTCTTGCCATTTCTCACTAAAGGCGCGAGCCAAATTATCTTTTAGCAACAACAATTCATTACTTAATTGCGATAATTCGTCTTTCGCATAAATAGAATATAAAAATGCTTGCCAACCATCAAACTGTTTCATTGCTACATAACGCATGGCAGCAGCAGACTGGTTATACTGATGTTGAATTGCCGTAACTTCTTGCCGCTTATGACGCAATACATCAATGTCTTTAAACATTAATTCACGTTCAGCATCGTCATAATAATTCCAAGATCTAGCACTTATTACATCTTGAGCCTCATAAATAGCTGTATATTGACCTGGCTTCTCATAGGTGGAAATTCGACGTAAAAACTCACGCACATGATTTGCTGAATCGAGGTAGGTTTGTATCGTCAAAAATCCTTCCGAAAGTTCGGTATTAAAAAAAGTACCCCGTCCTAGTGCAGAGGCTGTAGTAATCGTCACCGTATTCGGTTTGCCCGCCTTTCTCAACCAGGACTGCTTATTGGCCAGATCCAACACGCCAACACTCCGTGCGGTACCATAATGTGCTGTTAACATGTCTTGAAGATAACGAACCTCATTCGCATCTTGTGCAATTAACACAATAGGCTGTCCGTTTACGGCTTTAGCCATTACATTTTGGAGCAACCTACGATACTGTTCTTCGTGTTTGGTCGGAGCTATGGCCAATTTACTCTGAGTCTCAGGCATACAGGACGGAATAGCGCTGGCAACGGTGACATTTAACTGCTCACATAATTCTCCTAGCTTATCCGCATTCATTGTTTTAGACAGCCCAATAATGCGTCCTTGAGCTTTATAATCATCAACTAAATCTTTTACGGATGCCTGAGCAATCGTACTACGTACTGGATTAAGAGGGAATTTCCGCCCTAAAGCTACATATTCTTTTTCTAAACGAACATGCAAAAATGGCAGTACGTCTTGAGCAAGGCTCATTCCCTTCTGAGCGGTCTTCAAACTATAAGGGACTGCTGTATAGATATTGGCACCCTGCTTTAAGACTTCAAAATCTTCCCCTTCCACCATACGCTGAGCCGCTACAGCAGAGTCTATCCAACCGCTTAATTGGTTTTTGGGGATGCTTTTTAATTTAGAGCGATGAATGCTCGTTGGAGCATATTGCTCTAAAAAGCCTCTGAGCTGAGTTAAATCTTGGCGTTCGCTCCATGCGTTAGGGTGAGTTAAGTTTTTAAACTGAGGCTGATTAATGAACTCATTAATCAGGGGATAAATCCAGGTATCAGGATGCTCACGTGATTTATCAACTGTCAAATTAAATACTTGTCTGTCATTTAAAGCCGAAAGATCGGCGCCGCAAAGAATTAAATTAGTTGATAATGAGTAACCATCTTTTTCAGCAATTAAAGTCTCTTGCCTTTGCTTGGCGCGTTGACGATACAAAGCCAAATCACCCATGGTTGCGCAATTGATTCCCCCTTTATTATAAGTTCCAAAAGCTGAATCAGCCTCAAGGGAACAGGAATCAATCCCGACCGAAATAAAGAAATCTTTATGACCAAGGCCATAATAATCTTGTTTTATTTGCTCACGATTTGTATAGCACAAATCAACCGTACCACCATCAGCCTGAACCCATTGCATCACCGCAAGCAGTGGATTAATAACTCGCATATCCTGTTCTGAAGCAATCTGCATCAACAAATTACGTCGTTCATTTTTTAGTGACAACAATACTACTGCCAGTTGCGGGGCATAAATAATTTGGCCTGTTGCTCGTTCATATTGTTCACGCAATACGGCAATTAGGTTTAGTTTGGCATTAAATTGGTCTGCAGACGAACAATTCGGTTGGCGTATCGTTGCAATCAAATGATCGGAAATTAGGCGTAACTCGGCTCGAGAAAGCGCCGTTAAATCCTCATGTTTTGCACTCATTCCTTTAATCACTAAAGGAGCTTCTTTGCCAATCGCATTAATGTAAGTAATTTGCTGGGCTAGATCATGTTGTTCCTGGGCAGTTAAATCAATTCCTTCAAGCATATTTTTAACTTCGGTAACAACCCGAGCTACCTGCGACATATCAAATTGTTCTTGTACTACCTGCTCAGCAGTCTTAGTAACTGTAATACCAAATTCTGCATCATATTGCTTTGCGCGCCCATTTTTAGGGTCTTTATCAAACTGCGTAATATACGCCTTTAACTCATTAGCGCTTCCATTTAACAAGCGGATAAACTGCTCTAAATCCGGATAAGGAGGGCTTTCAAATAAAGAAAGAATCTCTGCTAAATTAAACTCTTGTATTTCAAGACCTTCATGTAATTCAAACAACAATGGTAATTTATTGTCAGCAATATTTTGGCCATAAGCCGTGAGTATCTTGATCCACGCATTTAAAACCGGCTCTTTAGCACGAACAAACTTGGCTAGCAGCTCATCATATTGGTGCAGCTCCGCCGCACTCCCTGTTTTACAGGCTTTAATTAACGCAATCATTAACGGAAGTATTAAGTTTTCTGAACCTGAAAAGCCTTGAAGAACCAAAAAGGTGTGGTTAATAATCTGTGCCAACAACAGACTATCTACTTGCTGTACATCAATTTTTTTGATCAAATCCATCCAAACATCAAATAAAGTATAAACTTGGGCAGACTTGCTACTGAATAGTTCATAAATCTGTATTAATTGCTCAAATGGAAATAACGTAGTCATAGACAAATTGTGTCCAAATGACAACTGTAATAACTTCATATACGTAGCATAATCGATAAGACCTGCTATTCTATATTGCATTAAGAGAGATACCTGCTGAATAGCATTCTCAAATTGCTCTTCAGAATAACTCGCTCCTGTTTGCATCGCATTTAGTAGAATATCTAATTGCCCAACAACATTATCTTCTGCTATCTGGTAAAATCCTTTTAGCAGATCCGCAATCTGCTCAGGGGTAAATGAGCATCGGTGATCTTCAGAATTAAATTCATTCGCTAAGAGGGTAACACAACGACGAAACTCATTATGATTATTATTTTTTAGATAAATTAAGGAGTTAATGAATTGTGCTAAATCATCAAATTGTTTGCTTAGGCGAAGTTCGAGCTCGTCATCAAACTCATCTTCATAAAAATCAGGGGCTAAACTTAGCAAATAATCGTCAAAATCTTGATTTGCTGTTTGCAATGAGTTTATGGCCTCAATAATATGCTCTTCATAATCTGCGGAGTCCTTCGGTTTTTTCAAACTTACTATCGGGATTCTACCTATTTTTGTATTAGGTAAGGCTTCCTGGATTAAATTTAAAATAGACGGCTTTTGCTGCTCAACTCTGTCCATGACTCCTAAATTAGCTGCCTCCATGCTTACTGCCTGAACAATTTCAATCAATTTTTCTAAAGAGGGAAGATGGTAAGATGCCTCAATATCAATATCTGCAACCAAGGTTAATAATAAGGTTCGCTGGTCTTCAGGAAGGGCTAAAATATTTTGTGCCAAAGTTTTAACTTGTGTTTCAAATTCTGAATCAGGTACTTCCGCCGCATCATTGTAGGGTGGAATATCATCACTAATTAAAGACAGCAACATCATGAATTGGGCAAAAGAAGTAGGCTCCTCTGCGAAACATTCTGATATGTATTGGCCTAGCTTAGCAGTCAAATCTAAGTGTCTTAATAGCTCATTGAGATTAAATGAGTTAATCTCGGTGGTCTGGGCATGCTCTAGAGTAAAGCGTGTTTTGTAATTATTAATCAAAGATGCGCCAATATGACCATAAGCATGCAGAGAGTTGAGAGAAAGAGCCATGAGTACGAGCATATTTACTCGCGCGTCAGAGGTTTCAACATTCTCTTCTTGGGGGCCCATTGGTGGTTTAGCCAACTCATCCAGCAACGCCTTTAATGTTTCATTATTAGCATGCACATTATTCACTGAAATAAGAGGCATGTAATTCGCCTTCTCGCGCTCAGGTATCTCTATGGCTGCGCCATGCTTGAGTAATAACGTATCGAACAGAACATTCAGCTCATGCAAAGAAGGCATATGTTCTTGCTCATAAGCCCCTAATGCTCCGAGACACATTAAGAGAACAGGCATCAATCCTGTCTTCACCTCAGCCTCAGGATTAATAATGTTGGCAACGGCCATCATTTTATCAATTAAGTTCTGAACTGCCGAACAAGGGTTACGCTCTTCACTGCAAGAACGCTTTCCGGTTGTGGTTAAAAGAATAATACCAAGTAATGCCGCGCAAACATCATGGCCCAGATGGCCATACTTTGCATTTACTTGGGTTTCAATAACTTCATACACATCTAAATCATAAGCCCAATCCTGTGTGCCAATAAAACGATAAAATTGGATACGTAATGCTTCAACTGTATGATCTTCAGCAAAAAACGTACAAAGCTCTTGTGAATTTTTAAACTCTACCGCATTGACCTGTCCAGGAACTAATCCCATGTGTTGGGAAACGAGACGATAATCCTGGGCATAATCAGCAACAAAATCCAAACCATGAAGATGAGCCAATTGCTCTTTGGGAGCAGCTGAATTTTTAATAATAAATAAAGCTCTGTCTAAAGCCGGTTTCATATGTTTAATATTTCTCAGAGGGCAACTCGCAGGTAAATCCTGAGCAAGCTCACCTAATTCAGTGAGAAAATAAGAATAAGCATCAAATAATTCATTAAAATTAGTTCGTGCACCAGCTTCTTTATGCTGATTCACTAATGAGCACCACCAAATGTATTGTTCAGAAGTTAACTCAGTTAATTTTTTAAGATTCTCAATCCCCTTAGGTGTCGCCAAGTCCGCATAACTTTGAGGGTTTTCGAGAAATAAAGCATGTAACTCGTTAAAAAGCTCTTGTTCATGAAGCGTTTTAAATTGCTGTAGAACCAAGACAATCCCATCAGCACCTGCATTAGCCAATACATATGCTAAACCGTGATAATGCGAATTAGATAAAGGTAAAAACTTCAATAAATTATGAATACGTCTGATTTTCAGAGGATCCTGCTCCAATTCTGAAAGGAAAAATTTTAAGGCATTTAGACGTATTTCTGTTGCAATTTTGGGTGCAAATAAATGAGCAAATTCAGTCTCATACCGTACACTATTCGGAGATTCATCTCCAATTAGATTAAATTGCTGAAATGAACCGTTAACGGTTGGATTCACCAATTCCGGGAGAATTGTTAATGGCGTAATCGTATCAAGATGCTGCGCTTCAAGCTCTGGGCTATAGCATAAAACCAGCCCTTCCTCATTGGTGGTTTGGAGAGAAAACCCTGCGGGTAGATTATCCAAAACTACTCCATAAGCGAACTCTGGGTAATAACGAATAATTTGCTCCATGGCTTCAGTTTGCACATGAGTTATTTTCTTATCTTTCTCAGTGGATACCCCCACCAATCGGTCCCATAAAAGCTGTAAATCGGGTGCTTTTTCTTTAAAAAGTTTATTAGCAAAACGTTTTGATTTTGCATTAATCGTCTCACGATCAATAAGCTCTCCAAGGGTATCCATAGGCACAGGCGGCTTTTGAGCCACTGCAGCAACGACAACAGCTGCTCGTTGCTTTCTTAAGCTTGCAGTTATAGGCAGACTTGGTTGTGTAGTGAGTGAGGACTCGCCTACGGAAATTTGTATATTTAAACTTGCACCTTGGGTTCCCTCAAGCCAATTTTTCTTAGATTTTCTTAGAGAAAAGGCAAGGGGTTGAAAAGGTCGGATAGGCTGGGGTAACTCGGCAATATTTTGCTGAAAATCAAGCGCTAATCTACGTCGCTTACTTGCCAAATACGCATCATCAAAAGCCAATTGAGCACTACTATTCTTTAAGGATGCTATTTGTAATTTATAAGTATGAGGATGCTCAGGATTTAAAAGAAACTCAACAAGCTGCGCCACATGCTCTGCTTCAAGGGCCTCACATTTTAAGCGAATAAGTATTTCCCTGGATGCAGGCTGAGCCTGTTCATATGTATGTTCTAAATAGGCAGTAAACTCTTGGACGGTATCAAAACTCCGCGTATCCACAGTGATCTTCATGCAGCCATCCCCTTAACGAATATTTAGATCTTATTGTTCATTGAGTGCGAAAATATAGCACAAATGGCCTTAAGATAATATGAAGGAATGAATAATTTTAGCTCAGCATTAATTAATCATGGTAAGGCTAAGCAAGATCACATTACTTGTCTCATGAGTCCGTGATTGAATGGACTGATGCAGATATCCTAAATCCATAATTGTTGATTTAGAAAGCTGTTTGGCAACTCCGATAAATGCCCGATTCTGTTCAAAAAAATAAGGTGAGGTCCATTGGGGGTGATTTAGATTGAAAAAAAACTCATTAAAGGTTGAAAAAGAATAATCCCGCCATTTAAAAGGAATTCTTAACCACAAACGTTCACGTAAGCGAAAGGCCGTTTGTGATTGATTGCTTTGTCGTCTTTCTTCCAGACGAGTTCGACTGTTAAGGCTGAAATTAAAATCATTCGCTATTCGCCAATTTAACTGCTGCCACCATCGGTGTTCTGTATGTGTTTTATTTGCAGGTGTTTTGGTTAAAATCCATCCAGGCCCTACAAAGAACATCAGGTTTGGATTAAATTGATAGCCTAATCCGCCTAAAAAAAGAAACTGATTAAAAACCGATGCGTTATCAATCAAGCGCAGTTGTGGTTCCACGTAATATTTAAAGGATGAGTTTTCTGATACAGGGCCAATAATGTTTACAACCGCCCAATCTTTGCTGTAAACCCTGGTACTATTGGCGGTTTGCACGCCCATACAAAGAAAAAAACTGACTATTATCTTTATCCAAAAAGAATAACTTATTTTGTCCATAAAATACTCATCGCTTTAACTGTTATCCCCCTAATTTAATAGAGGAAAAACTATTATATCTCATCAGCATAAGTATTCCAAAGCAGGAATTATTTTGAAGTATGCCTTCACCAGAAATAAATGCATTTTATTTAGCCCACTTATTTTAGTACCATAGAACCAAGTTTTTAAAATAAAACATGATTCATGGTTACCAAAGAAAAATGGGACAAGCTCGCAGAGCTAATGCATAAACTCAATATCGGTGAAGCAGAACTCATTGAAAAATTTATTGTAGGCAGCGGCAAAGGAGGTCAAAAGCTACACAAAACAGCATCAACAGTGTACTTAAAACACCCCCCCTCCGGCCTGGAAATAAAATGCCAGGAATCCAGAAGCCGAGAAGACAACCGATATTTCGCAAGAATGCGGCTTTGTGAAAAAATACACTCATTAGTTAGTGATGAAAAAAGCAAAGCACAACAACAGCTTGAAAAAATAAAACGTCAAAAGAAAAGACGAAGCAGACGATCTAAGCAACGAATGTTAGATGAAAAATCTAAAAAAGGTGCGATTAAAGTATTAAGAAAGTCTCCTCAATCTTATGAGTAAATGTATTTAGAACCAATTTTTCCTGCCCCTCATTTGCATTCAATGAACCACTTTAAGATACAATGAGTTAAGAATAATAACTCTGATTAAAAATAATTACAGTTAGTGATTTTTAATATTTATGTATAATTTCCGGTAATAAAAATGGAATATGAGAAGGCTCCAGCCCATTGTGCTAGAGAAAAGTAGATTAATTTCTCGAGAACAAAAAAATTTTTTAGTCCTTACTGATACTTTCCACCACGATGAAGCCCAATATAGGTGTTAAATTAAACAATATTGTTGGGCTTCGTTGTGCTCGGCTTGCTACATTGGTGCAGCAAGCTTCGTCATCCGGCTCACATACTTACCATAGCAAAATACAAAGAAAACAATGAAAAGCGATAAGGGAATGCAAAGAGTCCAAATGTTTATATTCGAATAATTTTCACCAACAAATCCTACAAAAATGGCACCGATTACACCGCTCAAATAATAAGTCATTTTCCACGTGGCAAGACCTAAACCCTCATTCCCTGGGCCAAATGATGTTGCAGCTATTTTTTTTGAGATTGGCGAGAAGAGCATTTCGCCAATGGAGGCGAAGAATATAAAAATTAGACTCAATACCAGGTAGCTGGTAATTCCAAATAGAAAATATCCTGCACCTAAAAAGAAAGCCCCGGTACTTAGCAGAACTAAATTTCCCTTAGCGTGCAATTTGCCGATCAATAATGGCTGGACAAATATAAGCATCATGGGATTTAACGATAAAATAAGCCATGAATAAAATGGGCTGTTAAAGCGTGAAACGGCCTCTAAGGGAAAATAGATTCTAATTAATGAGTAAATAATGCCGTAAACAAACACCACGGGTATAATCATGCCTAGAGCTGATATATTTTTTTTAACTGAATAGACAACCTTTTTTTTCTCCAGCACAAAACCATCATCCCTGGTCAGTAAAAAAATGGCTGAAAATAATAAGAGAAACCCAAACAGCATAAATAAATTCGTCAATCGCTCAGCTTGAAAATAACTCATAAAAAAGCTGCTGATGGAAAACGATAAATTAAATACTACGGATTGAACAACAATAATTCGATTTTTCATTGCATCACTGTCAGCCAATTTAATCAGTGCCGTTAGATTCGCGATCATCATAAAGACCCCGCCAATACCGCATAAAAATAAGATGGCCAGCAGATAAGAATATGAAGTTATGGATGAAAGTAAAAAGAAACCTAAGGCGTAAAGAAATATCCCAAATGCAGATACCTTAACCACAGAAATTCTAGTAGTTAAATAACCGCTTATTAATGAGCCGATGCAGGTCCCTAATGAGAAGGCGGACATTAATTTTCCGACTTGAAAGGTTGTAAAGTGTAAGGAATGAACCAAATAAATTGAAATTAAATGTGAAACACACATCGCTATTGATTCAATAACTACTAGGGGAATCACTTTTCCTGTGCCTTTGGGAACATCAGTATAATGTGCTAAATAATTTTTTAGAAAAGTGTTTGTAGCACTATCCATAATTACAACCTATTTAAATCCATTTTATCTAGGAGGGATATTCTGTGATATTTATAATTTTTGCAAGATGTAAATTTAAAAATCATCAGGACAGCATGGCCATCCTGATGTGCTCTGAATTATTTACCCGCATTCATTTTGGCTAACTCTTCCGGAGTTGCTAAGAATTTATCTTCGAAATCGATAACAAAACCGGCAAAAATACGCACAATTCGGTCATCAATTTTTTCAGGATAATGTACGGAAATACTCCAATTGTTTGCGCTCTTATTGCGGTTTAACTCGGCGATTGGATGAGGATTAGTATTCGATTCGAGAATAACAAATCTATCAAAATTTGCATTTGCATAAGCACTACCTATGTACTTTGGATTGCCTGACTCATCATATTCATAAAGATTAAATTTAGCTGATTCAAGCGTAGCCATATCACCATCAATCAGACCAATTTTTACCCCGCGAGTATCATAAATATCAATATCAGTTGCCCAAGGATAGATAGAACCCATAGAAATTACGCGAGTAATTCCGGTAGCCTGCCAACCTTCGTTCTTTGATAGGTCATAGTTGGTGCGAATACGAAATGCGCTCTTTTTTATTGAACCTGGATAAGTTTCTTTAAGTGGAGATTTAATTTGATACACTTCTGAAAACTTATAAATATCTTTGGTTAGTGCTAAATCATAAGGATGATCTTCATGAACACCATAGCTGCTAGCGCCTGTTGCAAAAACGAGTACAAACAGGAAAAACATGCATGAGGTAAATAATTTACGCATTAAATACTCCTATATTAAATTTGTGTTTAGAGGCGATGATGCTTCTTTGAAATGCAGGGCTATCATATATCATCTTTATTAATGATTTATTAAGTCGATGAATTTAAATTTCTTATTCCTTGTTAGATGATATCTAGCACTGCATTGAGCAATTGTTGGGTATATTCGTGTTCTGGCTGATGGAAGATTTTTTCACAAGAGCCGAACTCAATCGCCCGCCCCTCCTTCATCACTAAAACATCATCAGCAATGTAGGAAACAACGCCCATATTATGGGTAATAAATAAATAGGAAATACCGGTCTCTTGCTGCAATTCTTTCAATAAGTTAAGAATCTGGGCTTGAACGGAAATATCCAAAGCGCTTGTTGGTTCATCACAAATCAGAATATCTGGCTCAGTAGCTAAAGCCCGAGCAATACCAATTCGCTGCCGTTGCCCACCTGAAAACTGATGCGGGTAACGGTGCAAACTACCGGCTGGTAAATTAACCTGGCACAAGAGCTCTTTTTGACGCTTATGAATTAAAGAACGTTTCATCCCCTGAGCACGCATACCTTCAGCAATGATTTCACCTACGGTCATCCTCGGGTTCATTGAGGAAAACGGATCTTGGAAAATAATTTGGACCTTTTTACGGTACTCTCTTAATGCCTTGCCCCGCAATGATAAAATATCCTGGCCGCGATATTGCACCGCCCCCCCAGAAATAGCTAATAAACGCAACAAAGCGCGACTCGTAGTTGTCTTGCCACAACCTGATTCCCCAACTAAAGCTAGAGTTTTTCCTTGTTGTAAACGAAAAGAAAGCTTATCTACGGCAGGAAATAATATTTTAGCTCGGCTAAACAATCCTTTTTTCTGAATAAAATCAACGGATAGGTTAGTAACTTGCAAAATGGTTTCTGTTTCGTTAGTTGCCGCATTCCATGCGATTTTCTTCGTATCTAAAGGGGGGAGCTCATTAAGTTCTGGATATAAATGGCAGCGTACTATCCGTTGCTCTTGTTCTTGCAATTGAGGTTCTTCTTGATGACAACGTGAAAAAGCATAAAGACAACGTGGATGAAAACGGCAGCCCGAGGGCAATGCATCCAAAGCCGGAACAAAACCTTGAATTACCGATAAGCGTTCTTCTCTTTTGGCAAATGAAGGTAATGAAGCCAGCAATTGCTGTACATAAGGATGTTTTACGTGTGAAAAAAAATCATGGGCGGTTGATTGCTCTACTACCTGCCCCGCATACATCACACAAACACGGTCAGCCATGGCTTTTACTACACCTAAATCGTGGGTAATAAGTAACATACTCATTTGATGAGTTCGTTGTAATTTTTTCAATAGAGCGAGTATCTGCGCCTGAATCGTTACATCCAAAGCAGTAGTTGGTTCATCCGCTATTAAAATTTCGGGACTACAAGCTAAGGCCATGGCGATGACAACCCTCTGCTTTTGCCCACCCGACAACTGATGCGGGTATTGATGCATTTTGATTTGTGGTTGTGGCATTTCTACTTCATTAAGCAATGCCAGCATAGCCTGCTCTAATCCTTGTTTCGAATAGGCTTGTTTTCTTTTTAATACCTCAGCTAATTGTTCTCCAATCGTCATCACTGGATTTAAGGCGGTCATCGGTTCTTGAAAAATCATCGCCAACCTCTTGCCCCTTAAGTGTCGCATCATCTGCTCTGGCAAATTGAGAATATCTGCTCCATCGACATTAATTTGGCTATCAAGACCATAAACACCCGTATGCGGTAATAAACGCATCAAAGCTAAGGAGGTTAATGATTTCCCACAACCTGATTCACCTAACAATACTAGCGTTTCTCCAGGATGGAGTACAAAGCTTAACTTATCCAATGCGGAGACCGTTTTATGCGGTTCTTTGAATGCTACTGATAATAAATGCGCTTCTACCCGATGTTCCATATCTTTTATTACTTATGAATATTCCTCTACTCTACCATATCTATGATAAAATGAACCCTAGTACATATATTTGAGTGAGTGCCATGTCAGAAAATTACACCGCCCAGGCCATTGAGGTCCTAAGTGGACTTGAACCGGTTCAACGTCGCCCCGGGATGTATACCGATACCACACGCCCAAATCACTTGGCTCAAGAAGTCATTGATAACAGCGTGGATGAAGTATTAGCAGGCTTTGCTAGCCACATCACCGTCACCCTTCATGAAGATGGGTCTGTTGAAGTAGAAGATAATGGTCGCGGTATGCCGGTCGATATCCATCCCCAAATAGGATTAAGTGGGGTTGAAGTGATCATGACACGTCTACACGCGGGTGGTAAATTTTCTGATAAAAACTACAGCTTCTCTGGTGGATTGCATGGTGTAGGCGTTTCTGTAGTGAATGCCTTATCGGAGCGCCTTGATGTTACGATTAAACGTAATGGTATTGTTTATCAAATGTCCTTCTCGAATGGGGATAAACTCTGTGAGTTAAATGAGTCTGGCGTGGCTAAAAAGCGCGACACAGGAACAACCATTCGTTTTTGGCCTAATGAGAAATATTTTGATACCACACGTATTTCGGTCAAACATCTTACCCATATTTTAAGAGCAAAAGCGGTACTATGTACTGGCTTATCAATGACTTTCGTTAACAAAGCGAGCAATGAAGTATCTAACTGGTGTTATGAACATGGACTGGTTGATTATTTAAATCAATCCTTAAGCGATGGGACTTATTTACCTGAAGAACCATTCACCGGTGAGTTCAAAAGTGATGAAGCCACAGTGGATTGGGCATTGGTTTGGGCTGATGGCACCAGCGTTGGTTTTAGTGAAAGTTATGTGAACTTAATTCCTACCATTCAAGGTGGAACGCATGTTAATGGCTTACGCTCTGGTTTATTTGATGCCCTGAATGAATTCTGCGAACTCAGAAATTTATTACCACGCGGGGTTAAACTTACCGCCGATGATCTTTGGGATGCATGCCAATATGTTCTTTCTGTAAAAATGAAAGAGCCGCAATTTGCAGGACAAACTAAAGAACGTTTAAGTTCACGACAAATTTCCGCCTTTGTCAGTAACGTGGTAAAAGATGCTTTTGCACTTTGGCTAAACCAACATCGAAATCAAGGTGAAGCAATTGCCGCTCTAGCAATCGACCGTGCGCAGCGCCGTTTAAAGCAAGCCAAACAAGTAGCACGTAAACGCGTAAGCCAAGGACCAGCTCTTCCGGGAAAACTGGCGGATTGTTTGCAAACAGATCTCAGCCAAGCCGAACTCTTCCTGGTTGAAGGAGATTCTGCAGGTGGTTCAGCTAAGCAAGCACGTAATAAAGACTTTCAAGCAATACTTCCATTACGCGGAAAAATTCTAAACTCTTGGGAAGTTGATTCGTCTCATGTGTTGGCCTCACAAGAAATTCATGATATTTCTGTTGCGATTGGTGTTGATCCAGGCTCGATAGATCTCAGTGGTCTGCGTTATGGAAAAGTCTGTATTCTTGCCGATGCGGATTCAGATGGTGCGCATATTGCAACCTTGATTTGTGCTTTATTTTTACGCCACTTCAAACCCTTAGTCCAAGCAGGACATGTGTTTGTAGCGATGCCTCCTCTTTATCGTATTGACGCAGGAAAAGTGATTCATTATGCCCTTGATGATGAAGAAAAGAATCGCTTAATCGCACATTTAACCCAAACGAGCAGAGCTAAAATTAATGTGCAACGCTTTAAAGGATTGGGAGAGATGAATCCCATTCAATTGCGTGAGACCACAATGGATCCAAACACCCGTCGTTTGGTCCAACTTACTTTAGATGACGAAGCAAATGCTGAAGCAGTAATGGATATGATGCTCAATAAAAAACGTGCAGGAGATCGTAAGGTTTGGTTAGAAACGAAAGGGAATTTGGCGGAGATTTAAGAGCTAATTATTCGACGTCATTGTGAGCATAGCTCGCAATGACGAAATTTATATACATCGTGAACATTTACTTATTGCCTTACCAATTAATTTTCCCTTAAGCATCGTATGTTTAAATTAATGAACAAAATTTAACATAAAGAATAGCTTTTTTCATGTCCTCTTCAAAAATAGACCGATTATTACGTGAAGGGATGCCGAATCACATCCCTGTTCCGCATAAAGCCCCTCATTTTATTAAACAAGACCCCATTTCCAGACATTTACGCAAACACGATAATAAGGAAATTCAATTTCCCTTCCCTAATCAAGCGGGCGTGTATATCAATACCAACGAACATGGAGTTAAACATATTTTTGATCAAATGGACTCTCTCGATCGTGTACCAGAATCCATTCATATCGGTTTTTCTGGCTGGCATAATTTTGATATTATGGCCCGAAGAGAGTCTTCTAGAGCGATTATTTGTGATATTAATCCAGAAAATGCATTATTTATGCATTACACCTTAAAATATCTAATAAGGTGCAACAGCAAAAATGAGTTCATTGAAAAAATGACCCAAGTGGTTAAGAAAAAACAATATGAAGGTTACAGAACAAATTTTGCCAAAAGCTCATATCTCACACTGGTTAAACCTAAAAGCATCAAATTCAGTTTAAACGTTAGCGAAGAATATCCTGATCACTTTGCTGTTCATGAGGAAATCGCTTTGGAACAACAAAGAGAGACAAGCTGGCTGTTTACGGATGAACGTTACCACTACATTAGAAATTTAGCATTGACTGATAAAATCGCTGTAATCACGCAAAGCATATGTGCATATGAAAGCTTTTTACGTATCCGTAGTGTATTAACGGAAAACGCGATCCAAATAGACACTATCTATGTCAGTAATATAGGCGAATGGATATTTGGAGAGCAACAAACCAGTTTTATTGAAACCATAACCGCGTTATTGACGGAGAATGAAACGATTTTAATTGATGCTCAAGTCAAAAATCCTCAAAACAATGAACCACCTTCTCAACGATGTATTTTAAAAAAGGATATCACTCCGCAACGTTTAAGAGATTGGTTTTTTCCAGGTAAAAAGCAGGAAAGCATTGAGGAATTAAATACGATATTCACCCCATAACCATCAAAGCAATCCTGGTTGCGAACAGCCAGGATACATTATTTCAAATTAAAAATTACATCCTGACCTACCACTTCAACAACGGAATTATATTTGAATAATCATCAGTCCATAAAAACTGTTTACCACTAGCCACAAAATGCCATTCATTGCCATTCATTAATTTAGAGGCTAAATCCTGATTCATTGTTAATAAAGCCCATTGAGAAGCGAATTGCCCTAATGCTGCATTGCCCTGATCAACCTTACTAAATACCATAAGCTCCAAAGCACGCCCTGAGGCGGTCACAACCGGTAATAAATCCAAATGCCGATTGCTCAAATTAATCAGAATGGTCCCGTCTTCTGTGATTTTCTGCCGGTATAAAGAAAAAGCTTCCAAAGTAATTAAATGGATGGGAATCGCATCCGAACTAAAGGCATCAACTATTAAAAGCTTTTGGGAGGCATCCATTAATTGCTCCACAGCCAAACGACCATCATTTTTTATGAGTTCAATTTTTGGAGGACAATCGCGTAAATAAGTAAAATATTGCGGATCTTGAGCAATTTGAATCACTTGCTCATCGATTTCAATAATCTTAACTTCATCACTATGACGAAATTGGCAAGCCATAGTACCAATACCCAAACCAATAATCGTGACTGGTAGGGATTGCCATTCTTGTTGAAGAACCGTCACAACTGATTGGATCGCGCCATAATACGAGCTAAACCCAAAAGGTATTACATCACCCATTGCTTGCAATCCATGTACGGTGGATTGACTAATCAACGCATGCACGGCATTTTTATCGGAGCCTTTATCAACAACCTTTTTCACTCCATAAAAATTTCGTTCTTGCACTAAAATCTTATCTACTTGCAAATAAGGAGAAAAAATAAAGCTAAACAAAATAAATAAAGAACAAACTAAACTCGTTTTACCGCGCCCCCAAACAGCGATGAGCGCGAGCGCCAGAATCGCGCCTATTTGAAAGTTCGATAGTCCACCAGGCCATTGAATAGCAGGAATGAAATAATGGCACAGTAAAATGGTCAAGACACCCGTAGGAATACCAATTGCCAGCAATGTTGATTGCTTTTGATAAATAGATTTTACCTCTCCATTCGCTTCAACAGACCAACTTATAGGTAAAGCAATTAAACAAAGTAATAGCGCTAAAGGATATTCATAAACTTGATTAAACCAGTGTGGCGCCAGAATACCATTAAATATTCCAGCTAAAACACCTCCAAGAGCCAAGCAAAAATAAAATAAAGTCAGTAATTGCGGCTTAGGTCTTTTTAAAAATAATTGCCGATGGCAAAGCACTGCCAAAATAAAAAAGGTAGCTAAATTAAATAAAATATTCTGCCATGCCCGGATTTGGCTCACATTCAAGACAAAACAAAGCACAGTAAACACTAAAAATAAAACAACATTTTGCGCAAGCCAGCTAAAAGAAATGAGTGGTTTGGATGAGAAGGCAATAATAAAGGTCAATAAATACAATGCCAGGGGCAACACCCAAAATAAGGGAGTCGCAGCAACATCCGTGGTGATATATAAAGTAACGCCTAACATTAAGCTGCATGGGACAAAGCTTAAAAATACCCAATAGCCCATCTGTCGCCAAGGCCATGGAGCGCTATCCCCCTTATCTGATACCAAAGGATTAAATCGGTTAGTGCAAAACACCACTAACAAAAGCCCTATATAGATTAGATAGCCAATTCCCCACCAATGAAATTGCTCCTTTAATCCGATGAAACGTTCGATTACCCATGGATAAAGTGCTAAAGAAGATAAGCTCCCCAAATTAGAGGAACTATATAAAAAATAAGGATCAGCAGCACCTTTCGCCTTAGTCTGACTGTAGCCAAATTGCAATAAAGGGGCCGAGGCGCCAAGGACCAGTAAAGGCAAACCTAATTGAGTTAATAAATTAGATAAAATACTCCTCTCGGGTGCTCCAGGCATAACCACTGGCTGCAAGAAAAGAGGAATAGCGCTAAGACTAAATATAAGCACAATACTATGAATTATCCGCCAAGTCTTAGTATTTTTAAAAGCACTCAATAAGGCTGCATATCCATACGCAACTAACAATATTGCCTGAAAGAAGAGCATACAGACAGTCCAAACGGCGGGAGTACCTCCGTAAATGGGTAATAAGGCCTTCGCGGCCATAGGCTGAATACTGAACAGTAAAACTGCGCTTAGGAACAAGCAAGTTGGAAATAGAAAATGTAGCACCACTCGTCCTTGATTTACCTTAATTCTATAAAGGACGTTATTGTAGAATTATAAAAATTTATATTCAACTTAAACACCTAACAACGTACAACACGTTTTAGGGAAGCGTATCCCCAATTTTTTTATAATCTCGCTCACCAAAAATCGCTGAATCATAAGAATAGTATTTAAATTCCAGTAAATTATTGCTGGGATCTTTTAAGAAAAAAGATTGATGCTCAATACGAGTACCTATGAAGCGGGTTTTTACGGGAATTTCAAAATGAACGCCTTGCTTATATAGCCTGTCAATAAATGCAAGAAACTCGTTCTTCTCGAGAAAAATCAAACCAAAATGTCTAGGATAAATGCTCTCCTGTACAGGTACGGGCTCTTCAATTTTATGCGCAACAATTTGATGAGCCCCAAAATTAAAAATCAATGCCTGCTCCGATTCACGCCCTAAAATAAACCCTAATTTGTCTTGGTAAAAATTCTTTGCTAAAGCCAAATCGTGAATTGGGAATGCCAAATGAAACAAAGTCTTCATAGAGGTTGCTCCGAATGAAATCTCTAGATTGATGCATCGATTCTCGCTCACGCGAATGACGCAAATTAAAATTTATTTTTAATTATATGACATTGCATTACGTCATGGTACAGCATCGACAAGGGAGCATAAAATATGGGAAAATGACCGCGATGAGTAAAACGGGACTCTGCTTACATTTAGCTAAGGCTTTCTTACTCATGCATAGGCGGGAATCTATTTCTGAATGTAACACCAAACTGCACTAGAATTGGATCCCGGCATTTTTGATAAACAATAACCAATCCGAACCTAAACGTAGGGATAAAATGAGCTTCTTACATCAACTGATTGATTACATCCTGCACATTGATATTTATTTGAATACCTTTGTATCCACTTATGGATTTTGGACTTATCTTGCTTTATTTGCTGTGATCTTCTGTGAAACAGGACTCATCGTCACGCCATTTTTACCAGGTGACTCATTGTTATTTGCAGCAGGAAGTATTGCGGCTCAGTCGGATAATTCATTTAATGTAGTCCTTCTATTTACGCTACTGTTTATTGCTTCTGTCTTAGGTAACCAACTTAATTTTCTTATTGGTAGAGCCTTAGGACCACGTATTTTTTCAGCCAATGAATCCTGGTTGTTAAATAAAAAGCATTTGCAGGAAGCCCATATTTTTTATGAAAAACATGGTGGCAAAACCATTATTTTTGCCCGCTTTCTTCCCATCATACGGACATTTGCCCCCTTTGTTGCCGGGGTAGGCACTATGAAAATAGTGCATTTCTCTCTTTATAATATAGTCAGTGCTCTACTTTGGATCGGGGGCTTACTCAGTTTGGGGTATTTTTTAGGCTCCATCCCAGTTGTTAAGGCTAATTTTGTCCTGGTAATTTACGGGATCATTTTTGTTTCTTTACTCCCTGCTTTATTTGCATTTGTTAGTAAGAGAAAGGTTCACTCATAGGCCAATTGCTGACGAACGTGCTTAAGTAAAGTCTTTTGTGGTTTATAAAGTCTTGTATCGCTTATAGAAGACCCCATACCGCGGCTTGACCGCGGTATTTGAAGGATGTGCTATTCATTGCCGCGACCAGGTTATATTTTTATAATGAACTTAGGATTGTTGTCGCTGTATTTTCTTCTATATCTATTTGCTTTTTGAGCTGTACTAATTGCCAATCATAATTTTTTGAAGTTTCCTGCAGACTAGTGTTCAAACTTGGGTTTGTTAACTCATGTAGCAGCATAGTACGGAATGAATGTGGATGAGTGTTACCTTTCTTATCATTCTCAAGATAATCAATCAAGAGGTTCTTAACCTCATTAAAGTCTTTCTCTACATTGATTTCGGCTAGAAAAGCTTGAGCGCGATCTCTCCCTGATTTGCCATGACGGTGAAAAAAAGAAAAGATAATACCATCGCTATGCGCGCAATATCTGATCACTGCATCACCAATTACACGCTGCAATTCCTCAACATCATTGATTTCTTTAAATAGTTTTTTACGAGCTACTGGTTTACGTGGCAAAGGAGCTTTTGACTCAGCCTCTACTTTATTCTCAGGTTGAACCTTTATCTCTGGCTCTACTTTGCTCTCAGCTTTTTTTATTGTTTCCGTTTCTTTTACTATTTTTCTAATATTGGTTGGACGTACAATAACCTTCTGGATTTCTTCAACAAGCGTGGTCCAATGACCATTACCTTCATTATTCACAGTAAGAATTGGGCGATCAGGCTCGTCATTAAAAGGATATTTTTGTATCTTATTTTCTAAAGTATGTAAATTAACCTCAAAAGGATAGGCTAAATAATCCAAATCCAAATGAGTACCCCAAAAATAGTTTTGGGTAATGCGTTCAATAGCACTAGGAATGGCTGAATTAGGTGCTATCGGTGTTTCCTCAGTAGTCGCATCCAAATCAACATCATCACCATAAAGTAAGCGCAAAAATAATGGCGCTAAAATATAGTTTTCAAAGCCATCAATAAATAAAGTATTATCTTCCTGAAGTATCTCTAATACATGCTTTTTTCTTTCATCAGAAACAGCCTCATAAAGCCCATTAGATATTTCCCTCCGCAGCTCATCACGCTCTAGTTCAGTAAGCTCAGGCAGATGTGTTGCCAAGAGTTGCAGCAAAACAGGTTTTTTTACTTCCCAAGTAGCTTCATCGAATATTGTCTGCCATACCTCTTGCTGTCCAGCTTCAGTAATATTTAGAACACGCTCTAGTAAGCCCGGGAGCGTGCTTTGACTTACTCTCTTTTTTAGTTCAAGTGCATTTATACCTTTACTGGTGAAAGCCGCATCAATACTCATTCGTTTTAATGCGGCGGTAGGAGTATGACCTCCATTTGATGTAATTAATTTTTTAATTTGCTCAGCAGTCAATTTCAGTGAGCTGGAGCTATCTCCATTTATTTTGACCAATTCTTTTTTGAATAAGGCTAAATTATTAATTTTTACCTTTTTAACCTCTCCATTCACGTTAATATAAGACAACTCATCCTTGCAAAATATATAACTGTTTTTTAATTTTTTAGGGTCTTCAGGGAATTCATCTAGCAAATGGAAATTACGTCCGCCGACTAAAGCAGCTTTAATTTTTTCATCAGCAAACTCATTATACCTAGGATCATTATCTCTTTTTAAACCATAAAATAAATAAGAAAAGTTAACAAAACTACTCGTACCAACAAGACCTGCATACCCATCTGCAAGTCGGGAGCGCGCACAGGTCTTTCGCAATTCACTCAACTTATATTGATAAGTAATTTTCCTAAGTCCCATTTGCATGCGATCTAATAATGCTGTCTGTTTATTAGGATTATTGAGATCAAACGCACAAATAGCCTCATAATCATTCGCAAAAGACGGATCTAAAGCAATCCAACGCTCAAACATGGGACTACGTACATTGCCATTAGCAGCTCTTTCTTTTTTGATAATATCAATCAGGCCAATAGAAAAAGCATAAAAAGCGCAATTACCACGCCCTGGGTTATCAATGCGTCTTACGACCTTTTTTTGAATAAATTCAGTGGTCTTAGGCGAATTATCGGCACCTTCTGACTCAACAACGGTACGTGGTTTGTGAGTGCCCTGAGAAGAGTTTAGAATTAAATCTGATGTGTTCTTTGTGCCGCCAGTCATAGCCCCTCCGGGAATATAGTATATACTCCACTGTGTATACTTATTATACTACGAGAGAGCAAACCATTCAATGGGGAATCTATTTAAACTACGTCTGCGAGTTATTACGCCTCAAGGTTTAATTAATAACGCAGACAAAAGTCCTCGCTGAATCCAGTTTTTAAGATAAGAGGCTGCCCGCATCCCTACCTCTTCCTCGTCTATCCGTTGACAGAGGCCCTCACAAACTAAACCGAAGGAAGCACCTTGAGCCAACCGCTCTAAAGCCCAGGCTTCATCTAGTGATAAACTACAAAATTGAATCATTAATTCAGGAGTGCGCCATAAAATCCAAGCAGAAGTTTCTACTTGTTGCTGTAGTTCAGGCAAATCGTGATCATGAGCCAAAGCTTGCCAAAGAGAAACACTATTCCACAAGTAATTAAGCCGCTGTACTGAAGGGTGTAATACAAATTGCAAATTAGCCCAAGCCTCTGGTGGAACCGCGGCCATATCAGCAACAGATACTACAGGTGCCTCTGCGGCATCAAAAGCTAAAGTCATATTCCATTCAAAATCAGTTAACTCGCTTAGATAAGGATATTGGGGATAATTAGTGTGAATAAACGCCGCCAAATTATCACCAAACCAGCGAATAGAACGAAATGAAGAAGGATGCTCTCGCAGATAGGCTCGTGCAAGGTGATTAAATTCCTCGGTACCGAGATACGCATACAAGCAAGGAAAGTTTGCGACAAGACTTTCGATTAAACGCAGTTCATAAGCATCTCGATAAATTCCTAAGCGAGTTTCAGCAGAGACGAGCTCTGTTTTCATAATTGAACTATGAATTTGATTATCACCCGATAGTAAGAATTGATGGAACTGCTCTTGCAACTGCTTTAGCTCATTCATACCAATACCTCACCGCATAATGCCACTTCGGCAATACTTCGAGCTTGATTCATTTCGGCCAATAGCTCAGCAAAAACAGGCATATTATCATCACGCTCAATCATGGTAGATATTTTTCCCAAATGCCGGATTGTTTCTGCATAAAGCGCCCATACTGCCTCCGCCACCGGAGCATCATGAGTATCAATAATGTAATCACCATTATTGGAATGCCCTGCTAAATGAATCTGGGCAACCCGCTCTCCAGGCATTGCATGAATATAATCTAAAGGATTAAATCCATGATTAACCGAGCTTACATACACGTTATTCACATCCAATAGGATATAACAGCCAGATTCGTTAACTATATCTAAAAGAAACTCCCATTCAGACATTTCAGATTGTTTATAGGTTAGATAACTGGACACATTTTCAATTAAAATTGGGCGTTGTAGAACATCTTGTACTTGTTGGATACGGCCCACAACATGCTTTACAGCATACCGGGTATAAGGGATCGGTAGTAAATCATGGGCATTAAGACCATTAATCCCAGTCCAGCACAAATGATCGGAAATCCATTCGGGCTCTGCTCGTGTAGCCAAGTTTTTTACTTGCTGCAAATAATCATTATCTAAAGGGTCACTGCTTCCTAGGGAAAGGGAGACCCCATGCATTACCATAGGATAATGCTCACGAATCCTATCAAGATAATATAAGGGCTTGCCCCCGGGAATCAGATAGTTTTCGGTAACGAGTTCAAACCAATCTACCTTCGGTTTTTGCAATAAAATTTCTTCATAGTAATCAGGTCTTAACCCAAGACCAAAACCAAGAAAGGGCATTTTTTGTATGGATTTATATTGAGACATAAGAAACCTTGATGGCACCAGGCAGAGGCTCATGCCTGGTGTAAGGCAAAAAATTATTCAGCAGTACCGCCCGCTTTTTCGCACTCTTCTTTAGTCATTTTAACAACGCCTTTTCCTTTGCAAGAATTTTGGCCTTTGCATGAATTATCAGCAGTTTTGCAAGAGCTTTGACCTTTACATGAGTTACCACCTTTACAATGAACCATTGGTGCAGAAGAAGCTGAGTCATCAGCAAAAGCAGGAGCTAAAGCAAACATAGAAGCAGCGCCAACTGCAAGTGCAGCACCAGTTAATTTAATTTTGTTCATTTGATTAATTCCTTTTAATTTAGTTGATAAAACACTTGAGATACCAAATAACAATTTGGTCACTTGCATTTTAGAAAGCAATATTAAATCTTGTCAAGTGAGGTTTCAAATTAAGATTATACTACTAATTATTTTTTTGTTTCTAGGGACAACAGCAAAACTATTGCCCCTAATATTTTCCTTTATCAAGATATTGAAGAACGGTTAAGGGACATTCCAGATGCCCACAAAAGAAAGGTTGGCTAGTGCAATTGATATTGATCTATTGAACTTGACAAACTCCAAGGATAGACCAAAATCTATTCATTACTGCTAATTTATACTCTATTGCTCAGGACCTGAAACGGAGAATATAATGGCTACATCAAAAAGACCTAGGGAAGCCCGCCCTGCGCGCGAAATAGATGCAATCTATAAACGCAGAACCGTACGAGATTACAAGCCGCAAAAAATCGAGGCGCCAATGATTAACGCCTTACTTAATGCCGCGGTCCAAGCTCCGACAGCATTACGCGAAGAACCCTGGGCTTTTGCAGTAATTCAAGATAAAGAAATGCTTAAGCAACTATCCGACACGATTCAAGGTTTAATCTACAATGAAGCTCGTAATTATCCCAAGCTAATGAACCGTGTCAAAGAGCTCACGGATAAACCAAATTTTAATGCGTTTTATAATGCAGGCACACTCATCGTAATTTACAGTAGATTCCAAAGACCTTTTGTTGTAGCTGACTGCTGGCTTGCTGCTCAAAATTTGATGCTCACGGCTTGTGTGAATGGCTTAGGTTCTTGTGTCGTTGCGCTTGCAGTACCTGCGTTAAATACTCCAGAATGGAAATCAAAACTACATGTTGGGTCTGAAATGATTGCCATCGCACCAATTATTATTGGCATTCCCGCAGGTCCCGTTGAGCCAGTATCCCGTTATGAACCAGATATCCTTTCCTGGATCTAAACAAGAATTCAATCCATACCTTCACACCACAGTCCTGGTTAAATCAGGACGTTGGTTGTATTTTGATAATAAGAGCTCACCTCAACGAGTACTCGCTCAATATCAGCGCTGGAAATATCACGATGGGTAACAAGGCGAATGGAATTCATTTTATTCGGTCTTTTGGGAAAAATAATACCTCGCTCAGCCAAATAAGCCTGAAGTTTAGGATAGTTACTTCCCACTTTGATAAATATCATATTGGTCTGCACTGACTCCTGATCTACAAGCAAATCCCCCACCCCCGACAAACCTTGAGCTAATAAGGCCGCATGCTCATGATCCTCTTGTAAGCGCGCGATATTATGTTCTAAAGCATAAATTCCGGCAGCAGCAATAACACCAGCCTGACGCATACCACCACCCAATACTTTACGCCATCTTTTTGCTTTACTGATTAACTCTTTATGCCCGCACAATACTGACCCAATAGGAGCAGCCAATCCTTTGGATAAACAAATAGAAATAGAATCAAAGCCACGACTAATGCGGTTTAAATCCACATTCTGTTTAACCGCTGCATTGAACACACGAGCCCCATCAAGATGGCTCGCTAAATTTTTTGCTTGGCAAAAAGCCTGAACTTCATCTACATAAGAAAGAGGTAAAACTTTGCCATTTGTTGTATTTTCCAGGCATAACAGTTTGGTACGAGCATGATGATTATCAATGGGCTTAATTGCCATCTCTACCTTGTGTAAAGACAAACTCCCATCTGATTCAAAATCTAGGGGTTGAGGTTGAATACTACCCAATACCGCAGCACCACCTCCTTCCCACATATACGTATGAGCAGTTTGCCCAACAATATACTCATCACCCCGTTCACAATGTGCCATAATCCCTAATAAATTAGTTTGCGTTCCCGTAGGCGCAAAAAGAGCCGCATCCATCCCCGCACGCTCAGCCAGCATAGCCTCCAATTGTTTAACAGTAGGATCTTCATCAAAAACATCATCCCCTACTTCAGCATCCATCATCGCTTTTAACATTTCCTGAGAAGGCTTGGTCACTGTATCACTACGGAAATCGATTGAATTCATGCATAACTCCTTAACTGGCGTCAAATAAATCGTTTTCTATACATTGATTGACTACGGATTCAGGAAGTGTGATCCCTGACCCTTGGCCTATTCGTCCTGATGATTGTTCTAAAATAGTAACGTTTGCTCCTAAACGCTGAAGCAAAACTGCCGTAGCACAACCAGCAATGGAACCCCCAACAACTACTATATTTTTTCCACGCATAAATCACTTTAAGTGGTAAGAGAGCTAACCATCATACAAAATTTTTTTAACAAAACAACTACTAAACAACGAATACTCCCATGTCTCATTCAGCAGCGTCCTTACTAGGCTCTGGATGACGTAGGCCCTTTACCAATGACCATCATAAGGCCTATGCTCTTTAATTTCTTGTTTTGTTTTGCCTCGATGATAGTGCAATTTCCATTCTTTGCTTTGAGTAGCCTTATTCCAAAAAGGATGATAATCAAGGGCAAAAACCCGTAGTGAATGATTATCTATTTGTTTATACAGGTTTACCCCCCCTCCTCCCTTTGCATAAAACTGTAAAGCTACTCGATAATTACCGGTGCGTATTGCACCATAAGCAGCTACGGAAGCCACTACTGCAGCTGTCGCCGTTGTTCCAAATAAAGAATGTTCTGCTTTGGGTCCGTTTATTTTACTATCAGCCACGAGCTCCTCTCTCATAGTGCATCAAATCCTATCTGATGAAGAAAACTGACATATAAGACCACATTTAGGAGATTATTTGCAAATATCATTAGAAATGGGGTTATTTACATGTCGCTAACTTGCGGCCATTTGGGCTAAGACAGTAGAAATGTGAATAGCCCCTCTAGCGTTTTGCATAAACGGCTATAGATAATAAAACCATTCCCATTCCAATCATTTGTCCAATCGTCAATTTTTCGCCTAATAAGACCCAGGCAAGAACTACCGTTGCCAAGGGCATTATCGCAGTAGATAAAGAAGCCATTACCCCATCAACGCGTTGACAACCAAAGTACCAAAATACATAAAATAAACCCGAACTTAACCCTAAAATAATTAAACTCCACCACCCAGAAACATCAATATGAGCACCACTCCAAGAACTCAGACTTAAAAAACATAATAATAAAATCGCATTGATCCCATTAAGCAGCGAAGAAACTAAAAATACTGGCAGCGAACTTACATACATTTTACTTAAAATGTAATAAGCAGCCTCTGGAAATAAAGATGCTAAGACAATTGCATCGCCTAAGAAGGAGTGGCTTACAACCGCGCCAACCAGCTTTTCTCTAGCAATAACCAAAAGTCCAAAAGTAGCAAAACCGATGCAAATCGCAGTCTTACCGGAAATTTTCTCCTTCAGGATAATCCAGGACATAAGCGCGATGATTGCAGGTAAAACACTCGTAATAATACCGGCTACATTTGCATCAGTATAATGCAATCCCAATAGCATCAAAGCATTAAAAAGAACTCCTGCGCATAAAGCCTGGGCTAAAATGAAATACCAATCTCGTCGTTTTAATTGCGAAAAATAATAAGCAATAGACTGTTTTCTAGCGGGTGACAATTCATGTAACACGAGTAAAATCGCAGCGGCCAGACTAAAGCGAAGTACTAGAATGAGTTGGATAGGAATTGATAAGAGGATGTATTTAGACAATACAATATTAATCCCCACCATAATTTGGGCAAGAAAAAGAAAGAACATGCCCTTAAAAAAAGAATCACTTTTTTGCATCGCGTACCGCTTTTTTATTTCCAAGTACGAGCAAGTCTAGCAGACTTAAGAGCAAAATCAGTTATCCGTGGCATGCATCTGTTTTGCCGTTAAACGCCATTGTGATGGAGATGTTCCGTGTACCTTCGTAAAACGTCGGCTAAAAGCGGATAAATTTTCGTAACCAACCTTAAAGGCCACCTCTTCAATAGAAAGGGCACTCCCAGATAATAAAATCTGTGCTTGTTGTAGTTTCTTCATGCGCCAATATTCAGCAAGAGTACATCCCATCTGCTCCTTAAAACGCCGCTGCAATTGACTGATACTCAAATGACAATGCTTTGCCACCTGGTAGAGCATGACCGGTTGGGCAAAATGTAAATCAATCCAATGTTTCGCTTTTTGTACCTGAGCATCACTTTCTGAAACATAAGATTTAGTCGTAATTTGCAGCAACAATTGATTCATTAATGCATCAGTAAATACATCACGTTCGTTATGGATTAAATAATGATGGCTAAACTGCATTAGTTTCTTAGCACCGCTGGAGAGATTCATCAAACTGGGAATTGTGCCCTCATTCCATAAAAAACACTTATCTTTAATATCAATAACTAAAAAAAGATTATCCTCGCCCCCAGAAAAACAATGCCGCTCTTCAGGGGCAATATAAACGCCTAGATCCTGATGAATAACTCCAGAATATTGATTAATCTCCAATTCCATAAAACCGGACAAAGGCAACACTAACTGGGCAAAATCATGGACATGGCTGCAGCTTTCGGAATGATAAGAGCGCAGCTCAATGTGGTTGTTAAACACGCAATAATCCTTCTGTATCTCTTACCCAGAATGGGTGAGCGCATTATAGCGCGCGTAGATATTTACTGTATATCCTCATCATTCAAATTAAACGCTTCTTGAATATTTTCCAACTGCTCTTCAACAACATTTAATTTTTCAAAGCTTGCGATGTGAAATAAAGCCTGTCCGGCATGAACCAGCGGCAACATACTTTCGCCAATAATAATGCCTGAAATAGGTGATTTGAGTTTGTACTCTTCTGTGCTGGTAGGATTAGCAATAATCGCAATAATTTGCCCTTTGCTAACGCGATTTCCAGCTTTTTTAATATGCCGCAAAATGCCACTAATTGGCGCCCTTAACCAATAACTATTCCTTGAAATGGTGGGCGTAAATTTTTTTATACCAAGCCGCCCTGGTTTAATCATATCTAAAGCGGCCATAACGCTTAAAATGCCATTAAGTCCGGTTCTAATTGATAACTCATCAAAACGAAGGGCCTCCCCACCTTCATAAACTAAAATAGGTACTCCTTGCTCATTCGCATACTCTCTCATCGAGCCGTCTCTAAAAGAGGAATGCAAAATCACCGGGGCGTTAAAAGCACGTGCGAGGGCCTCAAGGCCTGGCATATCGAGGTTGGCACGAATTTGCGGTAAATTAAAGCGATGATTTGACCCTGTATGTAAATCGATAACATATTGAGATTGAGAAAGAATTTCGGTACTGATAATCCCAGCAAGAATTGATGCCAATGATCCCTTAGGCCCCCCAGGAAAAGAACGGTTTAAATCCCTTCGATCCATTAAATAACGTTCTTGGTATAAAAAGCCATAAACGTTAACAATAGGGAGAGCAATTATGCTGCCCTTGATGCGTTTCAACCCTTTTTTGTGTAATAGGCGTCTAATGATTTCTACCCCATTGATTTCATCACCATGAATAGCCGCAGTCATACAAAGTGCCGGTCCTTCCTCTACACCATTGATAACATGGATGGGTAAGCTCATGGGGGTCCAATCATATAACTCAGGTAAAGGCAAAAAAACCGTTTTTTGCTGTCCAGGTTTGATTTCTTCCTTACCAATAACAATATTTGCTTTACTCATTAATTATCCTTATATGAGCGAGCAGCTGTATGAGTCATGGTAAACGTCCTGTCCATTAAGATTCTTCTATAAAGTATAGTGCATTTCCTAATAGAACAGGCTTCAGGCTAACTTAAGCCCAAATGGCCTGATTTTGCAGGGTCAAATCAGGCCATTTGAGTTATATAATATATCTTAGTGTTGTGTTTTATGTTTGGATTTACCACACAACCAATCAATACTGACCTCAAGCTCATCAGCAATTTTTTTCATAGCATAGGCATCTAAAGCAACCACGCCATTTAATAAAGCCTCTATTTTAAACTTAGGCAGCTCAAATAGTTTGGAGCATACTTGCACTCGCTCAGTCATCAAGGATGGAACACCTAGCTCGTCAAGTTCATGATTCAAACGTTCAGTTAATTTTTTGTTTGTCATAGTATTTCTCCTCTTGGCTTTTCATTAGTGTAAAACACTAAAGCTTAAGGAGTGATTAACTACTCAAAATTTTTGAAAATTATTTTGAGGCTCCCCTCCCCCATAAATGAATCACTGTATTTTTTACAAATTTCCATTAATATAAAAACCACGCTCGCATGAACTAAAAAATGGAAAACCTGCCAATATGACGAATGGACCAAAGGATAATTACGATAGAAACACAGGGAATTAATCAACATAAGGAGCTTATGTCTTTTCAACACACGGTCTTAGTGTAAAAGAAAGTGGGACTGCTGAGTATGTTATTTAGTTTTATTATTAATAATTTGGTGAATTATGAAGCGATTGTTGGACAAAAATGATCCTCTATTAAAGCAAGTTGCTGAGCCTGTTCTAAAATCGGAATTTGGAAGTAGCTGGCTAAACGAATTAGTGCAGGACATGTTCCTTATAATGAAAGAACAATGTGCTGTAGGTGTTGCAGCACCACAAATTGGTATCAGTAAACGCGTTATTGTATTTAGTACAGCTTATACAAAACGTACAAATCTGGAATACCCAATACCCGATACAGCGCTGATTAATCCCTCTTTAAATGTTTTATCTGAGGAACTCCAAACAGGTTATGAGGGCTGTCTCAATTGTGGTGAAATCATGGGAGAAGTCCCAAGAGCAATGGAAATTGAATATTTTGGTTTGGATATCAATGGGAATTTCATTTGCAAAAAAGCTCATGGCTTAGAAGCGAGAATCCTGCAACACGAAATTGATCACCTTAATGGTTATTTGTTTTTAGATCGCATCCAAGACAAGGAAACATTAACAACAAAATCAGAGTTGCAGAATAAGATTTAGCTTAGGTTCCAATACAGCGTTTTTAAATGGAATGCGCATGCTTACAGCACCTATTGACAGCACATAGGTGCTGCTCCTAACCCAAACCACCGAAAGATGGTCTACTGCTATCGTATACATCCATTTTGGGGGTTAATGCATCCATTAAGTTCATTGCCATTTGAGCAATCTCCTCTAACTGAGGCAAAGTAATTTCCTCAAACTCATGCTCTTCAGGCTCATCAGAAACACGTTTTTCTGCGGCAAAGACATTGGCTCAAAGCATGGTTTCATTGGGGTTGTAAACCTGAACAGCCTGTCGAAACCACCGTACCGATGAAAGGGCGGAATTTTAATTGATAAGTGAAGGAGGAGATCTAATGGACTTTACTAGACTTATTTCTGCTGTAGATTATGATGATTTAAATCGTGTTATCAGTTGCTTAGATGCAGGAGACGAAATTGATAAGCCAAGTTATGATGAGTCTGAGGAAGTAGCCAATAGTTGTACCGCTTTATTTCTGGCAGCACAAAGAAGTGAAGCTAATATTTGTGAAGAGCTTCTTAAACGAAGAGCTACTGTTGATTTACCATCTCTAGCAAACCAAACCCCTCTATGGATAGCCTCTTTTCTGGGGCATTCAAAAATTGTAGCCCTGCTGCTTCAACATGGCGCCAATACTTAAACAATAGCCCACCAAGTTACTCCATTATGGATCGCGGCACAAAATAATCATTAGGACTAGATAGCGTAATACACCCGAGTGTATTAAGTTTACGTCAATAGAATCTCCACTCATTCAGAAACTAAGAGTACCAGTCATTAACAGATTTTAAATTTGGCATAAGAAGAAATGGATAATTAATATACAATAACTATAGACGAGTTTCTTAGCCCTATCTTGTATCGATGTTCCGACCAGGAGATTGGAACACAACACTACTCTGAGACCTTGTAATTTATATTAAGGCTTTAGGGAGAAGCATCATGTCTGTATTAATCGACAATGCTAAAACTTATTTGAATATTTCTGTGAGATTTAGTCCTGCTTAATATTTTTTCAGCCCCTCCACCATGCGATAATCGCCCTTGTACTACCCTGCATCCAAATGAAGCACCCTATTAGCGCAATCCAGGTTTGTTAGAATTAGTGTTGCTATGCTCCGGTTCATCCTTATTCAACGCACCTACTTCCGTTTTAGAATCTAAAGGTCCCAGGTTATGGAGTTGCGCATCATACTCTTCTATGGTGTCAATAGGGCTGCCTAGTTGCGTACTATTAATCCGGGTCCTGACCTTCTCCGCACTATCAACGGCTGAATGAGGGTTATCTACTTGGTTTGGTTGTTTAGACATAACATTTCTCTCGATAACGCATCTTAATCTCATTATAGTCTATTATGACAATAAAATTTCTTGGCAACAGAAAAGACTAGGACCTTTGCTAGGAAAGCTTCTCCGGTGATTAGCAACCCTGGAGAGCGCTATTTTAGAAAATAAACAATGTTCAAATAGAAGAGATAGTAAAGGACTCTCTTCCAAGTTTTAAAGCCTGGAAGGCCAGCCAATCTACTTCCGATTTTTCTATTCTATTCGTTGAAATCGAGGAACTGTTTTTCCATTATGAATGACATTCTCAAAAAACATTTGCATAGGACGAACCCAAAGCTGATTTTCCCCATATTCATCACAATGATACAGTGCCTTGTAGACTACCATATCCTCCTCTGTTTCACTGTGACGAGCTTGGCCAACTACCTCATATAATTTTTCATTTTTATAATGCCTGTATTTTCCACATATAATAGGATCAGCTAACATTTACACCCTCCCAGAATGGTTAAGTAAGCCCTGATTTTGGTTTTCTTCCTCAAAAAACTTCACGAAAAATGTTTTTGATAACTTGGAGTTTATCTTATTTTCACGAGTAAACTCTGGGTAAAACCCACACTTCTTATAAAATTCTGGTGCCTGAAAAGCACTTGTACATAAATTAATATTATTAAATCCTTGTCCTTTAAAATGCGCTTCCAAAGCTTGCAACAATTTCGTTCCATAACCTTTGCCGCGATGATCGCTATCAACCCATATGTCATCAATATAGATTTCCGCAAAGGCCGTATAGGCATTAATAACGCCACAAGCAACATCATTTGCATTATAGAGAACTACTGAAAAGCGCTTGTAATTAATATCAATCCCATGACTAACCTCATAAGATTCAAAACCTTCCGACATACGCTGCTTTAGCTCATCACTGAGGCTATCAACAAAAATAATTTTAACATTATCATGTCCTTTGAAAGTAGGGGCTGAAAACTCATTGCGAGTATCAAAACTCAGTATAATTCGTTCCGATTGTGACTTATCATAATCAATTTCCATGAGCTTTTCTGTGTAACTACTCTTGGTAAAAACTGATACAGCTTTTCGCCAAAATGCTAAAGCAGGCTTATTTTCGGGGATAACTGATACCTCCCAACAACCGGAATGTGTTTTCCATAGTTCATGTGCAATGGACTGACCAATGCCTTTCCCTTGAAATTTAGCAAGAATAAAAAATTCAGCCATATTCCAATCAATGCTGAGTTGCGTGCCCTTTTTATTAAGCAGAATAAAACCTGCTACTTCACCCCCAACGTTAATAAGAAATGCTTGATTAGGATTAGTGAAATAAAAAGTTAAATCATCGGGAATAAAATTCAGATTCACCGGGCATTCCCATCCCTTATTGAATCCGCAATAACGACCCAATTCGTAAATGTAAAATAACCACATATTCTGAATGAGGGGCAGATCATCTTGAGTTGCTTCAATAATTTGAGGTTTCATTTTTATATCACTATTTAAAAATTTCAACGTGTTTAGCTTATCTTTTTCTGGGTTTCTTTACTTTCATGATCACCAAGATGTTGCTTCCGGCAGCAAATAAAAAAGATGGAATCTAAACAAGGGAGTGTCATTTTAATGGAAATGTATCCCTAATTGTACCGGACAAATTAAGCCAAAAAATTATTTTTCATCACTCATTTATTTGTCAATGAAGCTATTTTTTCATCTTCCATAAATTGCATAATAGCGTTTAACGTTGTTTCTTTATCTTGGCGAATGGGTGAATGCCCTGCATTTGCAATTTGCATAGGCACTAAATCAGGTTTAATTGTAAGTAATGTTCCAACCTCATGGGCAGTTGTTAAACTCCCAAGAGTAGCGTTTCCATAAAGTAACAACGTGGGACATATTATTTGTTTAAATAATTTATTGATATTGTAATGTTTAAAGGTTTCATCAAATTGATAAATCATTTCTGAAAGCATATCCGGATCACAGTGTCTCACATGCTCAGGAATAAAGTGAGCGATAGGGAATCCCAAATTACTTAATCGAAGACCTTGAATAAGCATATTAATTTGATCTTTAAAACTCATCGTTAATTGTCGAAGATAGCTTTAATTTAAAGGAGGATCGATAAGAATGAGCGCTTTCACAAGCTGAGGGTAAGCGGCAGCAAGCATACTCCCCACCATTGCGCCTAATGAATGCCCGATTAACACGGTAGGCTCTTTTGTTACTCCTTGGATAAATGATTGGGTGTCTTCTAGATGATCCTCTAATGCATAGCGGGCCGCACTCTTTTGCGATTTACCATGGCCGCGAAAATCCATAGCATACACATGAAAATAAACACACAAATCAGCCGTTATAGGGGTGAAGGATTGCCAACGATGTGTAGCACCATGAAGTAATAAAATCGGAGCCCCATGATTAGGCCCTTCTGCATAATTTATTTTGAGGGAACTATTATAATAGGAGTATTCTTTCATCCGAGCGCCTTAAACACATACCTACAAAAAGCAACCTGACTACGAAGCGTGATTTGTTGCGTTTAATTATAGACAATTAAGATGAAGTTTGGCCAAATGCTTCTTTAAAAATACATCCGATGTCCTTAATTAAAAATTATAGAAAAAAATTCTTCCAATTTTTAAAGCTCAGTAAGCGTATAAAAATAAATATGATAAATTTCAAGAAAACCAACACCGTATACCACCATGGCACACGGCTCATCTAGCAGATGATGAGCAAACCTTAAAAGATATGTTATAGCTATAACTCTAAGCTGAATATTAAAATCAAAATCAATCGAGCTTGCCCTCATTGATCGTAAAAAAAACACTTGACCCCTTAAAATTCTGAAATACAATCCTTCTACTAAATTTTAATATCCATTGAAAGGAGTAATTAACATGCTTGGAGATTTAAATCCTGTGAATAATAATGATGATGATTCTTCGACGAGTTATTATCTTCTCTTTACACTTCTTGTTGGTCTCGCTACTACTCTTTATTTAATTACTAGGGCCGCATCCCAAAATCGTCTCAGCTTTAAAGATCCAACGGCCCGTTTCATAGCCGGCGCATTAACATTGATGGTAAACACTCTACATACCAAGAAAGGGGATTTAGAGATTACGAATCCAGAAGGTCAAATTATTGCAATAGGTCCACATCGAACCGGTTTATTGGACGCGGCTGTTGCTTCCTCAAAAATTAGCGGAACACCACCCCGCTTTTTTGCCACAGATTCTTTCAATACCATACCCGGTGTCGCTGCTTTTATGAAGATGTTTGAAACCATCCCGGTAGCAGCAAAAGCTACTAAAAATAATACTCAATCTGCGAATGCTGGAGTTATAGAATTAGGATGCGAAGCGCTTAGTAAAAAAGGTTGCGTTGCTCTGTTCCCTCAAGGAAATTTTGCAAAATTAGGCCAAGATCCACACCCAGTTTACGCTGGAGCAGCCAAGATGGCATTAAAGAGTAAAGCACCTATTCAAGTAATTCGACTGGATGGTTTTGGATTCGAAAAGTCCTTATTGCCTGCCTTTATTCTCAATAATAATGTATATCGCGCCATGTTTTCTTTATTTGCCGTAAGAAATATAACCGCCACACGATGTTGCGTAATTGATTTTCATCTACAACCAGAGAATGAAAATCTATCAGATGAAGAAAAAATCGATGAGATCTGTGCACAAATTTACGCCTACTTTCGCAATACTAAAGACCTGAATTCTGAACAGATTGATAAGATTGGTACAGATATATCGAGCAAAAAACATCATCTCATTTGGGGCAATAAAAAAGAGCAAGAAGAGGCCAAGAAGAAACTCTTAGTGTTGAAAAAAGATGAAGCTGCATTTGATGAAACCCCATCAATGAGTCAATAGAAAGTAAGTCGGGCCCATGGCCCGACATTTCTCATTCCCTCTCACCAAAATCAGTCGTCATGAGATTCATTTTTTTTACCAACTTTCGTGGGATGTAGAATCTGGCATAATTATCTCCATCAAAAATTTGGTTAACAAGTTTGCTACGTTATAATTTCCTGTGGCATTTTATACTTATTAATAAATTTCGATTACCCTATAAAATAGGGTAGTAGCAATCTAATAACATGCCTAGTTAAGCTCATACCTCACTATTTATGGCCTATAGCTTGGCGAACTTGCGACACCATATTCAATTCGCCACTTTCTATCATTAGGATCATAATCACTTCTAATATTGAATTTTTCGTTTTCATTTATTCTCAAATTACTTATTTCATTTAATGCCATCATTCTATAGGTTAGAGGTTTGCCTTTGGTGAGATGAGAATTAGAAGTACCGCCAATTTGATAACAAAGCAACGAATCTACCGGTGGTTTCTTGATTAATTTATACTGGGGTGTCATCACAGGTACCCCATAATGATAGGGTTCAGCTACTCTTGAATGCCCTTTATAATTAAAAGATATCGTATTCCTCGCATCTATCGCAATTTTCAAATCATCCTTGATACTCATTTTTTTCCTCCACACGTTCTTCTTAAATTATAATGAATCCAAAAAAATATGATGAAATAAAATGCAATTTGCCTTTATTTTCCACCATAAGTGTCACGCTCGCGTAGGTCGAGACCATGGCCCGATGTTTCTCATCTCATCCGATCTCACCATCCTTTCATTAAAAATAAGATGTCCCCAAAATAGTTTTCCCCCGTCCCGTTTATTTTTCCCGGTATTAGAGGTTAGCAGCGGTTTTGAAAAATGGTCGGATGGTGTTTTTGAATGAGGAACGTAATTTATCAATATTCTGAGGGAGCAATTTCTTTTTCTATCTTGGAGGGCTAGTGGAAATGTCGGGCCATGGGCCCGACCTACGCTGGGGAGCCCATAGGCCGATTGTTCCTGCGATTAGATTACTGCTCGTATTTTGCGCGATTGATGTAATTTTTTATAGCTTTCAATCAGTCGTAAATGAGGCTCTATACCTTCAAGAGCCATACTTGTTTTAGTTAAGCCGTAAAAACGTACCGTGCCAGTGACTGAACCCACCACATTTTCCATCACCTCGACACCAAACATGCGATTGAAATTCTCGATAAAATGCTCCAGCTCAAGATTTTCATCTAAAGTGACTTCGAGTACGGCATTTATCGCTTGGTAAAACAAACCGCGTTTGACTGTATTGTCGTTATATTGCAAATACTCCTCGACTAATCCGATGGCATCCTCATGGGCGCCAAGTGCGAGATAAATCAGGATTTTAAGTTCGATAATAGTCAACTTGCCCCAAGCCGTATTTTCATCGAACACGATACCAATCAAGGTACCAATATCAATATAGTTATCTAGTTGACTTTCTTCCAAGCGATTAACTAAATTACTCAGCTCTTTAGTGCTTAATGAGTGTAAATTTAAGATGTCTTCGCGGTAACTTAGCGCTTTGTTCGTGTTGTCCCAAATAAGATCTTCAACTGGATAAACCTCTGAATAATCAGGCACTAAAATACGACAGGCGGAGGCACCTAAATCAGAGAGATTGGCAACATACACTTCTTTGCCCATAGACTCTAGAATGCCAAATAACTCGTTAGCTTCTTCTTCGCTGCTGCCAGAGAAGTCCCACTCACAGAACTCATAGTCACTTTCACTACTAAAGAAGCGCCAAGAAATCACTCCTGTAGAATCAATAAAGTGCTCAACAAAGTTTTCAGGTTCGGTAACGGCCATGCTATTAAATGTTGGCTTTGGAATATCGTTTAAGCCTTCAAAACTTCGGCCTTGCATCAACTCTGTAAGGCTGCGTTCCAATGCCACTTCAAAGCTTGGGTGAGCACCAAAAGAAGCTAATACCCCCCCAGTTCTAGGATTCATCAAGGTGACACACATCACAGGGTATTGTCCGCCTAAGGAGGCGTCTTTCACCACAAGTGGAAAGCCCTGCTCTTCTAGGCCTTTAATGCCTGCTAGAATGCGAGGGTACTTTTCGAGTACGCTCATTGGCACATCGGGTAAAACAATTTCTTGTTCGATGATTTGCCGTTTGACAGCCCGTTCAAAAATTTCAGATAAACACTGCACATGGGCTTCATGTAGATTGTTGCCCGCACTCATGCCGTTACTTAAGAATAAATTTTCAATCAGGTTTGATGGGAAATACACCGTTTCACCATCGGACTTACGAGTATAAGGAATGGCACAAATACCGCGAGCTTTATTGCCTGAGTTGGTATCAATCAGATGGGATCCATTTAATTCATTATCTGGGTTGTAAATATCTAGACAATAGTCGTCCAAAATACCCGCTGGCAACGCATCATCCTCTTCTAATGGAAACCACTTTTCATTAGGGTAATGAACAAATTCACTGTTGGCTATTTCTATACCAAAGAATTGGTCGTTATAGAAAAAGTTATTATTCAAGCGCTCAATAAATTCACCTAATGCCGAGCACAGTGCGCTTTCTTTGGTTGCACCTTTGCCGTTAGTGAAACAGATGGGCGAGGCGGCATCACGAACATGTAAAGACCAGACATTAGGCACGATGTTGCGCCATGAAGAAACTTCTATCTTCATGCCCAGAGCGGCTAACATCGCAGTCATATTTTTAATAGTCTGTTCCAGAGGTAAGTCTTTACCCAAAATAAAGGTATTCGCATCCCCTTCTGGCCGGTCCATCAACATAGCATTAGCATCAGCGCTCAGGTCGTCAACGGTTTCGATTTTAAATTCTGGGCCAGTTTGCACCACTTTTTTTACCGTACAGCGGTCAATAGAGCGTAAAATTCCTTCTCTATCTTTGTCTGAAATATCATCAGGCAGTTCAACTTGAATTTGGAAGATCTGGTTATAGCGATCTTCGGGATCGACAATATTATTTTGCGATAAGCGAATGTTTTCAGTGGAAATATCACGAGCCTTACAATACACCTTGATAAAGTAAGCAGCACATAGGGCTGATGACGCTAAGAAATAATCAAACGGACTTGGAGCCGAGCCATCCCCTTTATAGCGAATAGGTTGATCGGCGATGACGGTAAAATCATCAAACTTGGCTTCGAGTCTTAAATTGTCGAGAAAATTTACGTTGATTTCCATTGAGTATGTCCAAAGTCATGCACGGCCCACCGGCCAAATTGCATTATGATTATGTTTATAAGGTAAAGAGTCATTCAATGTTGAGCTAGCGTTAGCGTAATTTTGAAGAAAATCTTTCGTTATTTGAGGCTTAAAACAAGCCTAATAAGCTAAAAATAGCTGAAATATATCATAGAGTATAATATATTTGCAAAATCAAACTGTTAATCACTAAAGATGAAACTCATTTAACGATGTTTATAGGCTAGCAATTTTGAACACTATAGAGTGCAGGTTAAGGCGCTATGTTATTTACCCTCTTACAAAGACCTGATAAGACTTAACAACCTGAATTTTATATTCTTTATTATGAATAAAGCAAAGAACATTAGACAATACATTAGCTGTGATATGCATTGAAAATCCGGTTCGAATTTTAGAAATACCGTAAAAATTACGGTATTTGGCATTGTATGAATAGATTAAAATATGAACACTAATGCCATACAAGGATTTCTATGAAAAGCACTAACGCTCAACAATTAAACCCGCAGATACAAAAGATATTAGATGACTATTTTAACCTTTTATTTAGAACCATCATTACAGCGGCGACTGAAACAAATAATCCCAAACTAGGCTTAGCAGCTTTTAAAGAACTTAATGCCGATGCGGTTGACCTGCTCTTGAAATAACAGAACAAGAAATTACAGAATTTAGTGGAAATGCTATCTGGATCGACGTTTATGAAGCTATTCGATTTATCCAAGAACCGTCACTCCTTAACTTAAAAAGCCATAACAATGGAATTGAACCTGACGTAGCTGAGGGTGCAACTCTATGATGAAGTGAATGAGGAACGATATAAAAGAATCCCAAAAAATGTAAATTCCATTTCCTTAGACCGCGCAATTCGCACAGGCAATATCCCTACGTTCATGCAGCATTTAGGAGAAAGGAATTGACCTGAATACCTTAGATCCTCCCCCCTTCAATTAGCCACTCAATATGGCCAATTTGAAATAGCCAAAATTTTACTGGAACTAGGTTTTGTAAATGAAGATGTTTTAAATAAAGCTATAAAGTCCCTAACATTTTATGAACGGTATCCAGATTTGGTATTATTGTTAACGACCTATAAAAAACAAGCTGGTTTAGAAGAAGCACCTCAACCAGCGAGCGCTAGTTCACTGGAGAGTGTTCATTTAACTGTGTCACCTCATTGTTTATCTAAGCCTCAAAGTTAGCCTGTCTTCAAAATAGATTTGTAGCTGGGAGACGATAAGTGCCCAATTGTGCATGGGCTGATTCCATTTTTCCAGCCAGCGTAGGTCGGGCCAATGGCCCGACGTTCCTCATCCCATCTCACCAAAATCCAATAGATTAAATTTATCATCACATCCCCAATCGTTTCTAAGAATTCCCTTCTGAATAAACCGATGAATACTTGAATACTCCCAATCTGATGGATTTACTACATATCTATGTTTAACCGGATTATAATGAATGTAATTGGCATGATGCTCAAAATCCTTTTCATCACGAATAAGATGCTCCCAAAATCGTTTTTGCCAAATACCCCGCTCCCGCTTATTTTTCCTGATATTCGAAATAGACTCATTGGCTGGCAACTGTTTTGAAAAAGTGCCCTTAATGCAATTCCAACGTACTGAATAATTCCCATCGTCTAGAGGCAAGCTCATGATCATATGAAGATGATCCGGCAGCACAACGATAGCCTCAATACCAAAGGGGTAATACTGCATAGTGTTTTGAAAAGAGAAACGTAATTTATCAATATTCTCAGTGAGCAATTTACTTTTTCTGTTTTGGAGATTGACGGTAAAAAAATAAGAAGCACCGGGAATAATTATTCGTCGATAGCGCATGGCTGGCTTATTGGTTAGTCCATTAAGCCAGATATATAGCAATTAAAAGCTTGGAGAGCAAGAGAATTGTCGGGCCATGGGCCCGACCTACGCTGGCTCCTTTTGGCCTAGAACTGCTTGCAACAGTACATTGGGTGATTGCTCATAACTCAATAAACTCTCAGGATGATGTTATAAAATATACTTATGCTTGGAATGAGCGAAAAAAACAATTTTCAACCTCACAAATTAATCTGGCAATTAATATATTGTCAAGCAAAGGTTGGATTGAAATCTCTCGCTGGAAAAATTAAAAGGTTGACATATGCTCTCCTGTCTTAAAAAACATTAATCAGAATTTTATTATATAAACAGACTCTTAAGTTTTCATATGGAAGAAGGTACTCTTTTATAAATTATTCTGCCGGGAATTGAGCTTGGGATAGAAGCTAAATTCCCGCTTTTTATTGCTTCTTTAAACATTAAATCGCTAGGATCTTGATGTACTTTAAAGTTACAAGCCCCTAATTCTTCCGGTAGTTTAGTAGTATTAAATAATTTGGAAAGTCTGAAATCGTTACACATTAATCCTAAAGCACACTTCTCTATTGTATCTCTTTTTTCTGTATCAAACCCAAGGCAAAAATCTACATTAGCTAATTTGGCCTCTGCAAAAAGCCAAATATAATTTTTCTTTCTATCATTAAAGATAGCATTTCCAAACTGAGTAGATGTTAAATCAGCACCAAGAAAATCTACCTCAGTAAATTTAGTATTGGTAAAGTTTGCCTGTGTTAAATTTGTATTAGCGAAAGATGTATTTTTAAAAGTAGTATTTTTAAAATTCGCTTCAGTTAAATCAGCGCCGTTGAAATTTACATTTTCTAATGAACTACCCTCAAAATTTACATACGCTAACTTACTTCCTGATAACTCAACATTTGCCAAATGAACATGCGATAAATCAATAATATCGCTGCGATTATGAGGAATATCATATTGCCCTTCTGCTATAAAATTTAAAATTGCTTGAATGTCTGTTTGAATATTTTCGTTGCGTGAAGGATTTTTGTAATTAGTATCAATAGAACGATAAATTTTAATATAGGAAATTAAAGTATGAAGGACTGGCCAATAAAAATCCTTATTAGTTCGAGCCAAATTTTCTAAAGCATAAATTCCTCCAACTCTAACTTCTAAATGAGGTGAAGCTAATATTTTTAACATTGCTGTAAAAGTTTCGTTTTCTAACTTATTTTCAGTCATTTTTACATTCAATAGGCTGACTTTAGTATTTTCTTCTTGGCTAGTTTTGATTTGCACTAGCTCATGCCACCCTAAATAAAATGTTGCGATTATTCCAAAAACTTTAAATATCTGAGGAATTGAATATTCTTGTTCATTTTCATTATTAAAATTCAATAAGAATAATATTCCAGCAAAAATAACAATAGAAAATTTGGAGTTAACATTAATTAAATGATATAAAAAAATTAAAAAGCTTAATATTAAAATCAATTGCATAACTTTAGATCTTATTATCTTATTCATTATTATCCGATTCCCATGATTAAAAATTGCATATCATTACTTAGCACAGATCGTATCACAGAGATTTTTTATACTCATATCAAGAAATTAATTAAATCTACTTTTACATTTGCTATTCAACACACCCAGTACTTTATATAATCATCTAGCAATTCTCTGGCTGACTCAAAATCGAATTATTGAACTGCTTGGTGTCCAGCGTTTAGCAATTACCAAGCATTTAAAAAAATATGCAAAGGGAAGAATTGAAAAAAAATAGCACAAGTTCTATTTTGGAACATATGAATAATGAACATAATTAAAGCTTAAAAGTGATAATCCATAGCTGTTACTCAGATAAAGGGAGGAGGCAATTTGCCCCCTCCCTTCCATATGACAAATTTACTTCATCATGAATTGAATAAATTACGGCTAGAGCCGTAGCTAGAGTCAATTTCAAAAATTAGGCATGAAACATTAAAAAGAAATAAAGATAAATCACGAATAAAAAGAGTTAAGATCAAGAATAGACATATAGATTGTCAGCTCAACAGTTGCAAATTTTGCAACTATTCAAAATAGAAACAAATCTTCGGTTATGGAATATAGGAGTTCCTAAATTTCTTTATTCAGGGATAGAACGCACATTACATTTCACTAAGCTCGATTATATAATCCTCGTGTCAAGCTATCTTTAGCGGGAGAAAAGGAGGCATCAGCCCCTCTCTGCTTGGCAATAAACTAGTATGTGCTGCTATTACTTGCTGGAGTAATTCTTATGGTATCGGTTATTTCAAAAGAAAAAACCTTATCTCCTATTTGATAAGTATGTTCCTGTCTTGTTAACAGCAAAGTATCCTGAATATTATGAACAGTTGATAGAGTATGGTCTGAATCGTCAAATTACTTTATGTTGTCGCACTAATATTCTTTCAGCAAATGATATTAAAATATCTGAAGATTTTCAGTTAAGTCCCGCTCAAATAACACAAGTTTTTCAGGAAAAACCAAAACCGGTGACTCTTCATTTTAAATTACCTGAACACTTGATGAAACCCCGATATAAAAACATTAAAGTTAATGTCGGAATTAACGGGTTATATATAAATAGCATTTGACGCAGATTATCTGGTGTCATTAATAAAACAAGATCTTCTATCCCCACAAGAAAATACAACTGGTTACCGTCAAGATGCTATATCAAGTGCTGTTATTAAAGATATTTTACCCATACTCTTCCCCAATAAAACTGTGAGTTTATCCAACAAGGAAAAAAACAAATTAAAATTCAAATGCTTTGAACAAATTAAATCAATTTTGGAAAATAACGGATGTAAAATCATTTATAAGAGAATGCCAAGAAAAGACGATTCATATATACAAGTTCAAGATAAAAGTGGGACATCGATACGGACCACATTTGAAGCATTTCGAAAAAGGTTGGCGAATTCTAACTAGAAGTGCGACAGACAAAAATGCTGTATATTCAAGTTGTTGAATACGAGAATATCAAAGCAAAGGAGTCTGTCGAATGAGGGATTATACTCATTTAACGAAGAATGATCGACAACGATTATATACCTATCTTGATATGGGTTTATCGATAAGAGCGATATCGAAAAAATTATTAAGGCATCCATCTACATTATATAGAGAGGTTAAACGTAATAAAGAGCATGTATATTTGCCTGTTATAGCCCATCAGAAAGCGATATCAAGAGCATCAAATGGTCGTCGAAGCAAACTGGCTGGAGTCCTGAGCAAATATCAGGAAGGATGAAATGTCAGAAGCTCACACTATATGTTTGCCCCGAAACTATTTATCAATATGTATATAAATCAAGAAATAAAGAACTCTATCATTGCTTGCCTTATAAACAACCTAAAAGATATCAACGCTATTCTAGAAAGCAGCATCAGTGCCGCTTTGGTGGAGATATGCGCTTAATTACAGAAAGACCTATTGATGTTAATTCAAGGACACGTTTTGGTCATTGGGAAGGAGATACCACATTAGTTGATCGTAAATCGAGAATGGTTTTTCTTATTAAAAATAATAGCAAGCATTCCCAAGGTGTTATGGAAAAGATAGGTGCTAAGTTTCAAAACTTACCTCAACAAATGTTTAAGTCTATAACCTTCGACCAAGGTGTTGAGTTCGCTAATTATAGGCATCTTGAGGATAATATGAAGTGCAATGTTTACTACTGTGAAACCCATTTTCCTTGGCAGAAGGGAAGTAATGAAAACACGAACGGTCGGTTAAGACGATATTTACCAAAAACAGCTACAATTGATAATGTAACGCAAATAGAGCTTGATTTATTAGCTGATAAAATGAACCTATGTCCAAGAAAGTGTTTGGGATTTAAAATGCCTAAGGAACTGTTTATACAGCAGTATAAAAATGACTGTCGCACTTGGAGCTAGAATGCGCCCTCTGGGGTAGACTGTAACCTGTTGATTCTATTGGTCGGGACGGAAGGATTTGAACCTTCGACCACTAGCACCCCATTCTTAAAAAGACCGTTTTCAAACAGTATCATTTGATATCAAAAATCATCATTAACTTATTGTATTTTATTAATTTTTACCATATGCTATACTTCAAAAAATATCAAACGTTTTCATGTGAGAACTCACGAAAGTACACCTAGAAGTACACCTAATTTTTAAGTGGTGCAATGATGGAAAGACAATTTACAGATGCCTATATTCGATCGCTAAAACCAAATTCTTCTCGCTATGAAGAATTCAGAGATGGAGGTTTTGGTATTCGAGTCACTCCCAAAGGGTTAAAAACATTTCTATACCGATATAAAATCAACGGTCAAAGGCATTTCATAACTATAGGCCACTACCCTGCTATGAGTTTATCGGAAGCCAAAAAACGCTTTATCGATTTAAGCGACATGCGCCATGGGGAGGTAAATCCCAAAGAACAGATCGCAGAACAAAAACAGAAAGACCAGAGTACAGTAAAAAATCTGATACTACACTGGTATACCAATTACATTGAAAAACACCGTGCCCAGCCCCTGCAAGTCTGGCAGCACATCAAGGGAGATATTATTCCCTTATTAGGCAATAAAAAACTCGAACACTTAAAAACTCGTGAGATCACTCAAGCACTGGATAAAATTGTAGGCCGTGGCTCACCAGTTCATGCCAATAAAGTCTTAAGCACGCTAAAACAAGCATTCAACTACGCAGTAAGCCGAGGCGAAATGCTGCTAAATCCTGCCATGACCATACGAGCCAGAGACATAGGCGGTATAGAAAAACCCAGAGAACGCTATTTAACCCTCGATGAAGTAAAAATCCTATGGCAATTCCTCGACAGCGAAGAACACGGCACCTCCTTCCAGATCAGAGCAGCCCTGAAAATCATCCTGCTTACAGGCGTAAGAACAGGCGAAATCCGAGTAGCTAGATGGTCAGAATTCGATTTTGAAAACTCCTTATGGACTATCCCCGCCGAAAATACTAAAACCAACATAGTCATGAGAATTCACCTCACAGAAATAACCAAAAAGGTATTACGAGAGCTTCAAGCACGCAGCGATTCAGAATACGTCATTACAGGCGCAGACGGACAAAGTATTTTATCCGACCGAGCTATGCCAAGAGCCGTGATCAGAATACAATCCCGTGTCGGAATTCCGCACTGGACAGCCCATGATCTAAGACGCACTTTTGCAACCCAGCTTGGAGAGGCTCTGCATGTTGATCCAGTCGTGATTGAAAAATGTTTAGGACATAAGATGCCAAAGATCATGGCGACTTATAATAAAAATGAAATGCTGCCTCAAAGAAAAGAAGCACTAGAAAGGTGGAGCCAACACCTTAAATCCTTATCTCAAAACAATTTAGACGTAGCCTGGATGAAACAACGTGAAATCCAGGAACCCATGAGCGCAGCGAATTCATTCTAATAAGTATCAATTGGCTGTCCATAGCATATGTTCCAAAATGGAACTTATGCTGATTATGCAAAGTTACCTAGAGTTTTTGATAAATTTCAAATCAAATCTTGTAAACTCAGTTTACAAAAACTATAATAACAATATGGAATAGAAGTAATGGTTACAAAACCTTCTAAAAAAACAGACCTAGAGCTTTTTGCTTTGATTGAGCAAAAAATTAAAGAAAGAAACTATCTCTTTGTAAAGCATGCAAAAGAAAGGCAACAACAAAGAAATATTTCAGAACTTGATGTGCTCAATATTTTAGAGGGTAAATCAGGCTATGAGAGAAAAAGAAACAAAAGCAAGGATTCCTATGAATCCAACTACATACATGAAAAACCGCAGGATTGGAAATACTGTATTGAAGGCAAAGATATAGATGAGAAAAAAGTACGAATTATTCTTACATTTGATGACCATCTGATGCCCATTATTACAGTAATCAATTTAAGCGAGGAGGAAATACCATGAAAACTAAAATAGAATCCACATTCCTTTACGAAGGACTTGGTTTTCCTATTGAATTAGAAAATGTAGAAATGATTAACATCAATGACGAATGGCATCCCAAAATTGATGTCCGCTACGTTGCTGATGAAATAATAAAAAAATTGGCTATCCAAGAAGAAAGATTAACAGGTAATCAAGTGAAATTCATTCGTTCCTATTTCTCCATGCCTTTACGTGAATTTGGTGAAACCGTGGTTCATGAATCACACACCGCCGTCAGTAAATGGGAAAAATGTGAAGATGAGATAACCAATATGAATGAAAATACCGAACAGGTATTACGACTCTATATTATCGAACAAACTCAAACCAAGACTAAAGCTGATCAAAAGAATTTTTATTCGAACTTTAGAAGAAGCAGAGCTTTTGTAAAGGCAAAAGGTAAAAAACCCAAACCACTGCAATTAAACCTCTGTGCGTAAATTGTTTGCACTGAATACCAGCCGGTGACATTTTGTCACCAACTGAAATTAACAATTAATGAACAAAGTGGGATTAAGGGAGGTGGCAAATTGCCACCTCCCTTTCAATTGAATAAAACAGGTTATGGAAAACAGGTGATTATTATGACTAAGAAACATTTATCTACTTTTGAAAGAGAAATGCGAGACCCTATTTTTCGTAAACAATTTGAAAAAGAATACCAAGACGAACTTGAAAAATGTCAAAATAACTGTGAGAAAACCAGCCTAAAAAGTAGAAGCACCTCTGACCGTAATTCAAAAAAATGTAAAACTTAAATATACTTTAAACAACTTCCACTTTTGGGGTAACTTTATAAAAAATGAGTGATAAATATAATTTAGAAATTAATATAACCACTTGATTTTTAATTAAATAAATTGAAATTAATGGTTATCTCTAAAAACCTCTAATAAAAACCTACCCTTTGGTAACACGCAAAAAGCCAAAATCCATTCAAATAATCCTATATAAATAACAGGTTACCCCCAACACTCCAGGGTTACGGCCAGAATCGCGGCTAGAGTGAAATCATCTTGCAAACATCCAGAGGAGCAAGCCTTGCTTCTTGCCTGTTTTAGCAATACATAGCAAAAAGCAAAGCTTAATACTCTACTGTTATCGTTTTGCCTCTAATTTTATGCAATTTGAAAATTTATCACAAAAACATTGTTGCTGGGATATGCACGCTATAATATTAAAAAGCACTTTTTATTTTATAAAAAAAATAAAATATTATATTTCATATAGATAAACAGAAAATAAAATTATTTAATGTAATGTTTTTGGTATAAAATTTATTACATGGGTTAATCATGAAATCAATGAGTGACAGCATTTTAAGACGAATCAGAGCGAAACAACACGGTTGGGTTTTCACACCTAAAGATTTTATTGATATTGCACCTCGAAATACAGTAGGCGTGACCTTATACAGGCTGGTTGAAAAAGGTATTATCAGGAAAATTGGGCATGGGATATATGATTTCCCTGTCAAACATTCAAAACTTGGAACTCTATCAGCAAATCCTGATGCAATAGCAAGAGCAATTGCATCAAAAAAGGGTGATATTATTCAACCCGGTGGTGCTCAATTAGCTAATCAGCTTGGCTTTGATGATCAAGTATCAGCTACACCGTCTTATATTGTTTCTGGTGTCTCCCGACAAAAAACCATAGCGAACTATCCAATAAAATTTAGTCATTCAAAATTTATGAATAATATACCTTTAAATCCCCATGTGATTAAGGTACTGAATGCATTAAACCATATTGGAAAGAATCATATTACTGAAGATATGGTGCAGAAAAGTAAAAAAATATTGTCTCAAAGAGACAAAGCCCAACTTAAAAAAATATTGAATCAGTTACCAGACTGGATGATTTACGTTGTTTTAAAAATCCTAGGAAAATAATAATGCAAGATTTATTGGAATTTAGTCCTCAAAAGCGCCAACAAGCTTTTGAAGAAGCCACAGCTCGTTCCACAACAATTAAGAACCCAATTATAATTGAGAAGGATTTTTGGGTATGCAGGACTCTAGATCAAATTTTCTCTAATGAAGACCACTCTCCTCATGTGATTTTTAAAGGAGGAACTTCACTTTGTCACAATTTGAAAATAACTTCATATATATTCAATCAATAACCGGTAGGAAAAACCTTTGACAAACACTCCGATTTAAATAAACATCATCAATAGATAACCATTAAACTAAACTTTCACCACAATTTTTTAACTCCCCAAATCAATGAGCCTAAATCCGTCCAAAACAAGACCGACCTTAACACGACACATCAACCCGGCACAAACCCGACATAGCACAATTCAGCACTAACAAGGGAAAAATAACTGTCGAATATAAAAACCCGACAAAGTGAAACTCTCCAGGCCGACCCACCTCATAACTCTAAAATCTGTTTTTTATGTGTTTACGCGCGCGAGGAAAAATTTTTAAACAATTTTGAACAAAAATAACTAATTGCCAATGCAAAAACTTCTCAGTAAAAAAATATAAGGTTCATTGAATATCATTTAGTATCAAACTCATTTTCCCTATTGACACCCTCCACCAATTTCCTAGAATGAATCAAGTTTAATGCATCTTGGTTATCTAAATATCATCGATTGATAGCGTTTGATATCAATTGAAATGCAAATACAGAGTTAAAACAGGAGTAAAAAATGGATTTCTTATTCGTCACCACATACGAACGGGGCGCACTCAGTGAAATCCCTCTCATGCAACGAGTAGTCTATCTCATGGGCATCCGCCCCTACATGGACAGAAAAACGTTCATAGTCGGCATTAAACGCAAAATCAGTTACCAGTCACTGAGAGAAACACTTTATGTCGCGCCCATCAAAGGCGTAAAAACAGGCTGCCCCAGCCACCAACAAATGAAACGAGTAATTAAATCCCTGGCACGCCAAGATATTATAGAAATTTGTTCAACAAACAAAAACCTCATAGTTAAATGTCTTCTGGCTAATCCATATGAGCCAGTGGACATTGAAAATGAATCTCAGGCTGAAAAAAATCCATCAACACAAATAGAGCAGAATAAGGCACGACCTCAAGAAAATATAAAATCAATAAAAACCCGAAAAGCCAACCTATGTTTCAAAATCAGCTATCAAATCTCAATCCAACAGAAACCTAAAAGATCTATACCTAAAATTCGAAAAATTCTGGCAACTCTACCCACTACCTAGCTATAAATCTGAAGCCTGGAAGCAATTTCAGCAAATTGATCCTGATGAGCAGCTTTTTGCAAATATCATGAATGGGTTACAGGTACAGCTAACCAAACTTAGTCAATCAACATTTTATTGGCCTTATCCTGTAGGCTGGTTGGGTCAAAAGAGTTGGTGTAAAGATCCAGCTACCCAATAAGTTTCTTAAGAAATATTTCGTGTGCAGACGCAAGAAAATTTTGCTTCAATAACTCATTCGCTTGATCACAAAAAATCTGACAAATCTGTTTTTTTCGCCCTGGATTGTCTATCAAAAAGGGAGCGCTATCAGGATTATTAAGAGATGTACACTCTTCTGCATATCTTAGGATCTGTTTTTTATAGTGCGCTGGTTTGTTTCTATCATTAATCTGATCTTTTTTTATTATTTTGTATTTATCTTTTTTTAATATCTGATTAATCACTATTATCATCATCTGATAAGGTAAGAAATCTTCAATTTCCCAATCTGCATCTAAATTACTAGCAATTACGCCATCGTGCCGAGGAAGCGATTCGATATTCACGCAAAGATTTTTGTATGAATTAGGCTTTAGCTGATTTTTCTGTTCTCTTCCTTCGTTATCATTATCAAATATGCAAATAAAATTAGGTTTATAATTCAGATCTCTAGCAAAATGATCATAATATTGTAGATACCCAGCAATTTTAGATGCCCCGCCTGACCAAACAATATTAGGTATGGGTAAGTTAAGATAACTAAATAATGTTTCTAAATATCTTTTATCCTCCTCTCCCTCTACAAGTATATTGTGAGGAAGAACCTCCCACCCATCGTTATTAGTTATTCCTAAATGATTTTTAATCAAGGTAGCTTTTTCGTAATTTGATTTACACTTAAATGGGAATGCAGACATCTCATAGTAATTTTGATTAGGTCTTCTCTGATAAGTTTTGTCTGATATTTCCCCGACGAATAAGTGAGTATCGTTTAACTCATTCAATTTTATGAAATGTTGAGAATGAGTAGTCAGAATAACAGGTTGACCTCTTTTTTCTACAATTTCATGCATAACATTCGAAATTTGCTTTTGCAATCTAGGCTGCAGAAATGCCTCCGGCTCGTCTATACCCCAAACTATATTCTTTTTGGAGTTTTGAGAAATAAATTGCATCAAGGCAAGAAACACAGCTCTTTGTGCTCCACTGCCTTTAGCTGCAATACCATGATTGTTACCATCGTATAGAGTTATCGAGGTCATATTTTTAACAACATCTCTTAATTTATCAAACTCAGCAAATTTAATTCTTAATTCTTTCCCTTTTAAGATACCGTCAAAATTAGTTCACTGTCTGAAACAATCATTTATTTCATTTTCAATATCGGCAATGGCATGTTGAGATAATTCTATAAACTCAGCTAATTTTACTAACGGTGCAGACTGTTTAGATCTTTTTGCGTCTAACGGCATAAGACCGTCCTTCTCGAGAATCACTGAAATTAAATTTGGCAGTACTATATTGTGAGACTCAACATACAAATAATGGAATTGAGAAAGAATATCTTTAACTTTATCTATATTGGAACTCTTACCATTAATAAAGTAATGAGGATCACAATTATTTTTGAAAATAATTTGAAGTGAAATTTCCTCTCCATCTTTTATAAAAGTACCAGTAAGTTCCGTTTTCGCCCCCGCACCACCTGAACCATAAAAAATGTGATGAGGAATATCATGATTTGCTTGATAATTATCTTTCTCATAAATGTGGTTAAAAAACACATTTAAAGCCCGTAAAAAATTAGTCTTTCCGATATTATTTTCTCCACAAATAACTACTGGCCTGGAATCACTGATATCAAGGCATACATCTAAAAGTGAACGATATTTTTTAACATGAAATTTCGAGAATTTAATTTTATTCATTAAACAATATCCTTGTTTCAGACTGGACTATGAAAAAAAAAAGAACTAGATAGTTTTATTACCAATTATTATAGCTTGGCTTTTAAAGTCCGATCATATCGTAATAAAACTCTGCGTCACTGCATCTATCAGCAGTGACGCAGAAATACTTATAGAAAATCTGATTTTAAAATCAACTAATTAACAACTAAAATTCAATCCCACACCACAGGATTGAACAAAATATTCCTCCAAAACCTATTGCCCCAAGATCTCACCTTTGCTAAATTTTTCATAAGCATAACTGATGAGCCTGTGCAACTCAGGCGAAACCTTCGGGTCTTATGCTAAGCCACTCTCATCCCATAACCTGTGGCTGGACGTCTAGTCGGGAATCTGTAGTTCTAGGATAGGCTACCATCGGGTAGATAAGTTAATAATCACTTCTTTATTAACCATGGATCAGCGGCAGCTGTTGTTGGATTGCCGTGCGTTTTTGTATTTAAACAATAAGGAGATAAACCACTAAAAAAACCGTTGTACCAAAATAATCATTAACCTTGATTTGCCCCACCATTTCGAGCCTTGCAGCGCAAGCTGGATATCCTCTTTGAGTGAATCGCTCGACTAACACTAAACCAAAGACAGGGCAAATATATTGATTGAATAAAACTATGCGCAAACACTCTTTAAGACAAATAGCGAGCCAGTATCTGGATCATGATAATAGCGGTAGTCCTCGCGGTAAAAAATATCGTCGCTTTGTTATTCTTAGGATGATAGAGGAGCTCTTTGTGCTTGGGCTTGCTCCATCCAATTGGCCTTGTTTGACCCCAATCCATTTGCAACAACTGCTTCAACATTGGCATAAGAAAAAAGTTAAACCCTCGACCCTAATGAATTACATGACAATCATCCGCAAATTCCTCTGCCATGTAGGTCATAAGGCAGAGAATATTGATAATCTCAGTCTTGGTTTGCAAACTAAGAAAATTAAAAAGAAAACACGGAAATCCCCTAATGATTTATTAGAGAAGATCAAAGATCCTGTTGCCAAAATTCTCTTAAGCTTTCAAATTCATTTTGGTTTGACCTTGAGCGAAGCCATGCGCATTTTGCCCGGAGTACATATTCAAGAACATGAATTATTACTGACCCGAGAAATCACTTTTAATAGCAAGGATAGGAAGATTCCTATTCGCTCTGAAGCTCAAATAAAGCTTATAGAGGATTTTAATCTATTAACCCAAGGGAACGGTTGTCTTATCACTACTCATGGTTACAGAGCTATCTGTTTTAGCTGGCAAAAGGCTATGAAGTCCTTAAGGTTTTCTGGAAAAAAATGCTGGCGTTATCTTTATGCCCAACAATTAAATTCACAATTATCCTCTCAAATATCCCATTACCGCTTGTCCTTACTCATCATGGATGAAATGGGATTGAAATCACGTACCTCACTTTGGAGTTATCTCAATGAGCAATAAACTACGCAGTGCACTTTATTCAGTACACCAATTAATTAAACAAATGCAGGGTTACTCCTATGCCAGTAAGGCAGATATGAAACATATGATTAATCGTTGCATGAAAGACCTACATGAATTGGGTTTCAAAGTTAGTCATTTAAATGGTTTAAAGCCTAAACATATCTACGTGCTTATTGAACACTGGAAAAAGCAAGGTAAGAGTCCTGCAACTATCAAAAATTACATGTCCAAATTGCGTAAACTTGCTTATTTTCTTGATAAACCCAAGCTGGTTAAAACAGGAAATGATTCTTATCAAATTGATAAACGCGCTTATATTCCTACTCAAAACAAAGCCATTCACCATATCGATTTAAACTTATGTACTGATCCGCACATACGCCTTTCGCTTGAAGCGCAAATGCTTTTTGGTTTACGGAGGGAAGAATCAATGAAATTTGTAGTCAGTGAAGCATGGCATGGCGATTGTTTGCATATAAAACCCAGTTGGACAAAAGGCGGTATCGGTCGATTGCTTAAAATCACCAATGAAGAGCAAATGAAATGGCTATCAAAAGTCTGGCAACAAATAAGACGTGGTGAGTCCCTAATACCTGCAGAAAGAACCTATAAACAGCATTTAAGTCATTATCAACAGCAGGCTAAATTAATGGGGGTCCGTAAATTACATGGCCTTCGTCATGCTTATGCTCAACGTCGATATGTCGAATTGACTAAAGAATTTGATTCTTTAAAAGTTGGATTAATTTGCCCGATAGCTGGCGGAAAAACTACTAAAGAACTCAATCGTGAAGAAAAGCAAATTGATAAGCAGGCGAGATCAATCATTAGCCGTGAACTTGGGCATTCCCGTTTAAATATTACTAAAATTTATTTAGGTTAATAATTAAGACTCTGCGAAACAACATAAAAGAACGCATGCTAAGCAGAAGCCCAACATGCGAAATAATCATTTTAATTAGCGTCGACTTCTCTTTTTAGCTTGTGCTAAATCACTAGCGGCAACTGACTTATGATCGCTTGTCGATCTTTTATCTTTTAATTGTTTTGAAGCCTTTGAAGCAATTTTTTTACTTGTAGTCATTATAAACTCCTTTTCTTAATGACAAATTAAATGATCAATTCTTTCTCTTAAAGAGAGAATTCAGATCATATTATCATTAAAGAATGCATTACGGAATAACATTTTTAAATGATTTTATGAGGCAAGTAAGAAGGTTATAAAAAGCTCGATTTTACCAATAAATATACAAAAAACCTTAATTTGCTTCACTATATCAAGGCTAGTTTTGTGTGTCCAGAGACATCAAGCTTTGTTTCTTTATTAAACTATCCCCCCCACACCTTTGAACTTATCAACAAACGCAGCGATCTTTTGAAATACGCTCTGTTTCTTGGTGAGGTATTGCGGATTTAATGGACTCATCTTAGGCAGAATGGCATTAAGCTCTGTTCCTTGGTCACTCGCGTACTCCCGTTTGAGTGAGGAGGCGAGATAGCGTCGGGCTTCTTCGGCATTCAGGCCTTCTGCATTTATCAGCTCATCGGCTTCACGTTGCTGCTCAGCTTGGGCGAAGGCAAAGAATGCTTCGATCACGCCGGACTTTTCGCCAATCTGATCCAGGTCGGTTTGATTGATAAAATCCACTATCAGGCTTTCTTTAGCGCGGTTACCGAGGCTGGCGCGGATCACCCGGCGCACTTCGTCAACCAAATCGACTTTGCTTTTGGTTTTCTTGTTGTGCTCGAAAATCAGTTCCAAAATATAATCTAGGTTGATCTCCTGAGATTTCAGCAGGCCTATCTCGAACACCACGTCATCCCAGTCAATGGTTGATTTTTCTTTCTCTTCTGCTGATTTTTGTCGGCGTTGCCAATCGCGGATGTCGTTGTAGGTAGAACGGTAATCCTGAATCTTTCGTTCAGCTGGCAGGCGTATGGTTTGTAACTCAGCCAGTTTTTCATCATCCAAATAATGTTCTGCTTTAAACGCTTCAACTGCTTCGGGGTTATTCATGTCAAGGCTTTGCAGGGATTTCAGGCTGGCAAACTCATCATAGTTTTGTAGTACGTTCTCTACGCGCAGGTATTCGCCAAAGAGTTTGGCAAAGTCTTTTTTATCGGACTCTTTTTCAATGGCACTCGGATCAGGAAAACGTTGCTCTAGCTCGCTTACCACATCCATAAAACCGCGTCTTGCTTCACCAGTCACCACATCGGTAAAGCCTTCCATGTATTCCTTATAGCTCTTTTCTAGCACCACGTTTTTGGTGTTTTTATCGCCAAATAGGGTAATAGCATCCACTGTTGCCGTTTCCAAGTCTCGGAATGTGACAATATTACCAAAGGTTTTGGTTGAATCATAAATGCGGTTAGTGCGCGAAAAGGCTTGTATCAAACCGTGGTAACGTAGGTTTTTGTCCACAAACAGAGTATTAAGCGTAGGCGCATCAAAGCCGGTGAGGAACATTCCCACCACTATAAGCAAATCGATTTCCTTGTTTTTCACTCGCTTGGCTAAATCACGGTAATAATTCTGGAAGCCTTTACTATCAACACTGAAATTGGTTTTAAAAAAGACGTTGTAATCGCCTATCGCCGCGTTTAAAAACTCTTTGGCGCTACTATTCATAGCTGAAACATCAAAGCTTTCATCCAGAATTTCACCCACCGCATCCTGCTCTTCATTGGCAGCAAAGGAAAATATGGTGGCGATTTTCAACGGCTTGTACTTGTTTTTATATAAAGGGGCGGCCTGCAACTTGTTCAGCGTCTCATAATAGAGCTTAGCTGCATCCACACTGCTCACGGCGAACATGGCATTAAAGCCCCTGGCGTTCAGCTGCAATCGGTGGGTCTTCTGGCGGTAGTTGTTCAGAATATACTGGGAAATTTCGCGAATACGTTCTGGGTGCAACAGCGCCTCTTTATTTTCTGCGGCAGATAGTTTCTTCTCATCCTGTTCAGTTTCAATAGCCTTAAACTTGTGGCGCACATCGTTATAGTCCACCTTGAACTTGAGCACTTTCTCATCGCGTATTGCGTCGGTTATCACATAGGAATGCAATTCACGGCCAAATACGCTGGCGGTAGTTTCCGCACCTAAAGCGTTTATGGGGAAGATGGGCGTGCCGGTAAAGCCAAATTGAAAGAACCGTTTGAATTTCTTGTTCAGGTTTTTCTGAGCTTCACCAAACTGGCTGCGGTGGCATTCATCAAAAATAAACACCACCTGCTTGTTGTAGATGGGCAGATCTCCTTCGTTTTTCATTAGGTTGTTGAGCTTCTGGATGGTGGTGACAATGATCTTATTATCATCTTTATCCAGATTGCGCTTTAAGCCTGCGGTACTGTCTGAGCCGTTCACACTGTCGGGTGAAAAGCGCTGGTATTCTTTCATGGTCTGGTAGTCAAGATCTTTTCGGTCCACCACAAAAAATACCTTGTCGACAAATGGCAGTTCTGTAGCCAAACGTGCGGCTTTAAAGCTGGTTAAGGTTTTACCAGAGCCGGTGGTATGCCAGATAAAACCGCCACTATCGGGTTTGCTCCAGCTTTTGGCGTTATACGAGCTTTTAATCTTCCACAAAATACGCTCGGTGGCAGCGATCTGGTAGGGGCGCATAACGAGCAATGTGTCACTCACATCAAACACCGAATAATGCAACAACACATTAAGCAGAGCGTGCTTCTGAAAGAAAGTGGCGGTAAAATCTTTCAGGTCTTTAATCAGACTGTTATCTGCTTTAGCCCAGTGCATAGTGAAATCAAAGCTGTTTTTGTTGCGCTGGGTGGTATTAGCAAAATAGCGGCTATCGGTGCCGTTAGAGATGACAAACAACTGCAAGTACTTATACAGCGAATCCTCGCTGTTAAAGCTCTCTTTGCTGTAACGATGTACTTGGTTAAAAGCTTCACGTATGGCTACGCCACGTTTTTTCAGCTCGACTTGTACCAGAGGTAAACCGTTCACCAGAATAGTTATATCATAACGATTGGCATGGCTGCCGGTTTGTTCAAACTGCTTGATTATCTGAACTTTGTTGCGGGTGATATTGTTTTTATCCAGCAGATAAATATTTTTAATGCGGCCATCGTCAAACACAAAGTCGTGAATATAGTTATCGTGGATTTTTCGGGTTTTGTCTATGATGGTGTCACTCGGCTTGTCTAGATAAGTCTCCACAAAACGCCGCCACTCACTATCATGAAACTCCACGTTATTAAGAGACTGCAGTTGAACACGCACATTAGCCAACATGGCCTGTGGGGTCTTCAGTCCAGGTAGGTACTCATAACCCTGGTTTTGCAAATCCTGAATAAGCTCACGCTCTAACGAATCTTCGCTCTGGTAGCTTTCGGCCACTTTCCATTCTTTTTTGTATTTATCCAGAACGATAAAGTTGTTCGATTCAGCGATGGACTTTGTGTAATTAACCATTTTGTTCTTCCTCCTGCCAAAAGCGATACTCATTTTTTAAATGTTCAAGCAACAACTTCACCGTTTGTTTCTCTGGCGCTGTTGGCTCGGCCACTTCTTCATTAGATAGGGTGCGATGGCTGTAAAAATGCATAACTCGCTTTGAATATGACTGCTTGTTTTCAGGTAATAAATCTGACCATTTAGGGTAGCCTAGAAAGTTTGCGGCCTTTTCATACAGATTCCGAAGCAGCGTAAAATGGTAGCGTTGAACTTCATTCTTCTCGATGGCTTGCTCAATAATCCGTTTAATATAGAGGTGGTAAGAGAAGCTTTTATTGGAATCACCTTTTTTATCTTCAAGTTCGAAGGTTCCATCTTCAAAGAGTTTGAGGATGTACCCACACTCTGGTTTAACCTCATTATAAAGCACGTTGTAAAATAATGGGTTGTGAGTGGACACGATGAACTTAAGCCCTGAATCGCTTAACCTTATTAGCTCCGCCAAATCAATAGCCAGTTCAATCAAGTGGTTCTCATCTAACGAACTGACTGGATCATCAATGAAGACGTATTCTAGCTGGTCAAATTGGTTGGTTTCTCGTTCTGTTGACTCAGCGACATTGAGGATAGTAATTACCTGATCCAGCAGGGTGTAAAAGATACTCCATATAAAGTTACTTTCTTCGCCTTTGGAGATTTTCAGGTTGCCCAAGTGTTCATCGTTACCACGTTCAAGGGAGAAAGTTACTTCTGAAAACGCCTTTACTGTAACCTCTTTTTCATCTTTGACTTTAGTTTTGTATTCTTCATTAAAACGAGGGGTAAGCTTGTCATTTGCATAACGCTGAAAGTTGGCAATGATATTTTGATCTTGCCCTTGTTCTTTCAGAATCCAGTCGGTAAATGAATTAGGCTGGATTTTCAGCTTGGGTTCAGCATCACTTTCTAAATCATTATCCCAATAGAACAAGTCTTCGGTAAAGGCGTTGTAGTAGAGTATTTTGTTGCGTGACAACTCAGGACGATCTACTTCATCACTTCCCTCATCACTATCATTTTTGGGCGCAATCAGTTCCTTAAAGGCCCGCGAAAGGCGCGTTTTACCCGTACCATTAAAAGCGTAGATCAACTGCACTTTTTTATGGGCGTCTCTTATCTCCTGAGCTATTTCTGTTAGCGTCTGGTTCATATCAGGCCGTTACCTCTGAATCTGGCTTGGGAAAGCTCAGCAGCAAATCACGGTAGTATTCATATTGCTTTTGGCGCAGTTCGATTTCACGCGGTAAGCCTTCAATGATTGAGCTGGTTAGAGCGTCGAATTTATCCAAGATGGTGACGATGCGGGTTTGTTCAGCGAGCGATGGAAAGGGCAGTTTTAATTGTTCAAAAGTAGCAAGATTGATATTGCTTTGCGCACTGCTTTTTTCTCTTCCTTTTTCTTCTAGCTTGTTTTTAGTCGATTGAAGTAGGTATTCGACATAGCCTGCGCTGGTTTTTTTGGGATCGGCAACAAAGCCAATGACACTATCAGGGAAGCAAGCATCAAAGCCTAGTATGGATGTTTCAGCAATATTGGCTGCAATCGTGATGCACAAAGTCCCCTTAGGCCATAACTTGCTTTGTTTTAAGCCAAAATCGCTGTATGTTTGACTATATTGCGTTATGATGTGCGATGCGCTTCTAATATCGCCGGTTTGTATAAATGGTATATCACCTCCATACAGTCTTTTGTCATTCCTCGGGCGATGCTTAGATTTGCCACGCCCAAAATCAAACGCCATCTCTGGCAACGTCCTCCACTCCACTTCCCCTTCTTCAAAATTCAACAACTGATCGCGATAGTAGTTGTATTGTTTTTTGCGGGCGGTTAGCTCGGCGGTTAGCTCGGCGGTTAGCTCGGTAAAAGCGTCCAGAATGCGGACTATTTCTGCTTGGATTTCTAGCGATTTTTTGGGGTTTTCTGGGCAGGGGATGGGAATTTGGAATTTATCAGTATCAGGAGTCGCAATTTGTGGCATCTGCATTCTACTACCAATGTTCTGAAAGTAGGGCTCATTCAATTTCAGAAAATAATAAGCATACTTGATATTGATTCTGTCATTTTTTGAGTGATACGACCACATTTCATTTTTATGAGAAAACGGTTTGTCATAATACTCAAATTCAATAACACCACGAGACTTGACGATAATGGAAGGTTCTCTATTTATATCCTTTGCGGGTATATCTTCAAAATTTACAAATGCTACTGTCTTGCCACCAGCAAAAATTTTTAAAGGTGCACCATCTTTATGCAACTCTTTCATCTGACCAGCGGTTATCTTTGTTCCTTTGGTACGAACAATCACTTTGCCCAACGGCAACCACTCCACCTCAACCCCATCGAGCAGCTTCTCCATGAAACTCATGCTTTAGCCTCCGTACCTTCCATCTCCGCCACAATAGCATCAATATCGGTACGTAGCTGGTTAATCTTATCAACGGTAGTTTTTATCTCAGCATTGAGCTTGGTAATATTAATGACTTCGCTATTGTCTTTGGCTTCTACATAGCTGCTCACCGATAAGTTGTAGTCGTTGGCGGCGACCTGTTCAAAGGGTACAGATTTAGCCATATGTACGACATTTTCTTTGCTATCGAATACCTGCATGATTTGTTTGATTTGTTCATCGGTAAGAATATTGTTATTGGTTTCTTTTTTAAATAAACCACTGGCATCAATAAACTGGGTGGTGGTATCAGTTTTATGTTTGGACAACACCAGAATATTCACCGCAATAGTGGTGCCAAAAAACAGGTTGGGGGCAAGTGAAATCACCGTTTCCACATAGTTGTTATCTACCAGATACTGGCGGATTTTTTGTTCGGCACCGCCACGGTAAAAAATACCGGGAAAGCAGACGATGGCGGCGCGGCCTTTACTGGATAGGTAACTGAGCGCATGCAGTACAAAGGCAAAGTCAGCTTTGGATTTGGGTGCTAATACACCGGCGGGGGCAAAGCGATCGTCGTTAATCAAGGTTGGATCATCTGAGCCTATCCACTTCACTGAGTAAGGCGGGTTGGAGACGATGGCATCAAAGGGTTTATCATCAAGAAAATGCGGGTCTATTAAGGTATTGCCCAGCTGCATATTGAACTTGTCGTAGTTAATGTTGTGTAAAAACATGTTCATCCGGGCTAGGTTGTAGGTGGTGTGGTTGATTTCCTGACCGAAGAAGCCCTCTTCAATAATATGGGCATCGAAGTGCTTTTTGGCTTGCAGCAGCAGCGATCCGGAACCACAGGCAGGGTCATAAATTTTATTGACGCTGGTTTGCTTGTGCATGGCAAGCTGGGCAATCAGCTTGGAAACGTGCTGCGGGGTAAAGAATTCACCACCGGATTTACCGGCATTGGCGGCATAGTTGGAGATCAAGAATTCGTAAGCATCGCCGAACAGATCAATCTGGGCGGCATCACTTTTTTTATAAAAATCATGCCCAAAATCCAAACCGGCCACGCCTTTCAATACCGCCGCTAAACGGCTGTTTTTATCTTTAACGGTATTACCGAGTCGGTTACTGGTGGTATCGAAGTCGGCAAACAGACCCTTGATGTCGCCTTCGGAGGGATAGCCATTGGCCGAGGCTTCTATGGCGGAAAAAATCGCGGCCAAATCGGTGTTCAGGCTTTCGTTTCTGTTGGCATTTTTAGCAATATTGGCAAACAGCTGGCTGGGGTAGATGAAGTATCCCTTGGTTTTAATGGCATCATCTTTGATGTCTGGCGTGATAACTTCATCGCTAAGCTCGGCATAATGGATACTATCGTCACCAGCCTCGATATAGAGGGCAAAGTTTTCGCTGATGAAGCGGTAAAACAAGGTGCCGAGGACATATTGTTTGAAATCCCAGCCATCTACTGAGCCGCGCACATCGTTAGCAATAGCCCAAATTTGGCGTTGAAGGGCGGCACGTTGTTGATTGCTTGTCATTTTATTTTCCCGTTTAAATTCGTTTACTAGTCGCCGTTAACTATCTTATTAAATGATCTTCCATACAAAGATATATTTTGAATCAAACTCCAATATTAATAAATACAAAGTAACAATATCAAAATACCTAAGTACACCCAGAAGTACACCTAGCAGAATTTTTGATTTTTAAAGGGTTTTACGAAGAAGATGCAACTTGCTGATTTTAAAGGGGATTTGATGGTCGGGACGGAAGGATTTGAACCTTCGACCACTAGCACCCCATCCTCTTGTCATCAATATTTAAAGTAATAACTTTCACTATCAAATATAACAAAAAACCCTTGATCGGTAAAGGGTTAACGCCTATTATGGATATAATTTAGTAACTTTCGATAACATTCAAAAACAAAATTAAGTACCCACCAAAGTACCCATTAATGCCACTTATATGCATGGGAGAAAATATGGCAAAGTTCACGGACACTTACATTAAAAATCTCAAACCTAAAGAAAAACGTGATGAAAAATATGAAGGCGGTGGCTTTGGTATATTCATTTATCCAACGGGATCTAAAACATGGATCTATCGTTATAAAATTGACGATAAAAAAGATTATATGATCATTGGGCATTATCCTGAAATGAGTTTGGCAGAGGCAAAAAAGAAATTCATTGATCTACGTGTCATCCGTCGAACTGGAACAAACCCAAAACTAGTGGCCATGCAAGAAGAAGATCAAGCTAAATACACAGTCAAAGAATTCGTATTGAATTGGTATACTAACTATATTGAACGCCATCGAAAGCAACCCGAGCAAATCAAACAACATATTAATTCAGATATTATCCCATCCTTAGGTGATATAGAGCTTCAAAATATCCAGACAAGACATATCACTAAAGAATTAGACAAAATAGTTAAACGGGGCTCCCCTGTTCATGCTAATAAAGTACTTAGCACAATAAAACAGGCATTCAACTATGCGGTAAGTCGTGGAGAATTGTCGATCAATCCCGCAGCTAATATTCGCGCAAGAGATATAGGTGGTCAGGAAAAATCAAGAGATCGCTTTCTCACTTTGGATGAAATTAAAATTTTATGGGAGTTTCTGGACAGTGATTTAAGTGCTATGTCACTTCAAATAAAAATCGCCTTAAAGCTATTATTGCTTACTGGTGTTCGTTTCGGTGAATTAAGAATAGCTAAATGGTCTGAATTTGATTTTCAAAATTCAATGTGGACCATACCTGCAAAAAATACGAAAACTGGCATTGTGATGCATGTTCACTTGACTGAATTAGTAATATCCCTACTTAAAGAGTTATATAACTGCAGCGAGGGAGAATATGTCATAAGTGGTGCAGATGGTATCAATGCTCTTTCTGACAAAGCATTGCCTAAAGCAGTAATCCGCATCCAGGATAGAGTTAATATCCCACAATGGACGCCTCATGATTTACGCCGAACCTTTGCTACACAATTGGGAGAAGCATTGAATATTGATCCTGTGGTGATTGAAAAATGCCTAGGGCATAAAATGCCCAAAATAATGGCGACTTATAATAAAAATGAGATGCTCCCACAGAGAAAAGAGGCATTAGAAAAATGGTCAACCCTTATCAGTAATTTGGTTAATACTAAACCCACCCAACAGGAAAAGCTACTTAACCTTTTAAATACAATAAATATTAATAATCACGAATCCAATATTTCCACATAAATTTTAACTGACATTTATAAACTTAGTTTACATAAACTACGAGAATTATAAAGTCTTAATCATATAGGATTAGTTTATGATGCTACAACTTGCTCTACTATCATATCAGCTAATTCTTTCTGTAATTGTTTGGCTGTAGTGATTCTAATGATTAATTGATCACACAAAGCAAATAACGCATCAATTTTAACTACGATACGATATTGTTCTTGTAGAGGTGGTAGTGGCAGTAAGGTTTCCTTAACCTTACTCAAGTTTAGATTGGGTTGTGCTCCCCCTGCAGCCAACTCTCGGATTTCATCGTATATTTTTTCAAAATATAATTTCACATATTTTCTGTGAAATTCATCAGTATTAAATAATCTAATTGCAGCACAAGCCTGATTTGTGCAGGCTTCGATCATTAATTCAGTTATCTGCCCACGAGTTTTTCCTTGTCCATACATTGCAACAATAAGCGTTCCTTTTGGATACACAGTTAAATTAGTTTCTTTAAGTGCCAAAGGAGACACATATTGTTCAGTTTCATAGACATAAGGGTTTGAAGTTTCTCCACTTGTTACCCAGCTAATAACTTTAGGAGTAAAATATTCAGGCTTTGTACGTAAAGGGGTTGCGCCAGTACCAACCTGAGAGATTTCATCGAGTCTTATCAACTCCCATCCTATTGGCAATTCAAATTGTCTTTTAACATTAGATATTAATGAAGGCAATTTTTCTTTATTAATCTTGCTCTTAGTTAACAATTTAGCTTTTTCAGCTTTTATGTTCTTGATTAATGTACTGGCTGGTTCATCATTCGGATCTTGAGGCACTAGTTTCCCCATCATAGCCAGATGCAACAAAGTTTGCTTAAGAGCATTGATGCTGGATTCAGTGGTGAATAGGATGTCGAAATACGCAGCAAGACGTCGCCAGTTCTCATTAAAATCTTCGGCGCTTTGTGATTGGATAAGAGTATTTAGTAGGTGGTTGACGAGTTTTTCATGAGCTTCGAGAGCATTATTTTGCTTGCTCTCCAATTGATCACACAATGCCATTAATTGATTAACTTTTTCGACGATGCGATGTTGTTCGTTAAGAGAAGGCACTGCTATTGGCATTTCTGATAATTTACCTAAATATATTCCTTTTTGCGCAGTTCCCTTACCATGTAGTTCGTAATAGTTAAGACATAATGGCGAACTAAGTTGCAAACATAAAAACTCATTAAATAATTCTGTTCTAATTACAGCCACACTTCTTTGCAATACAAATTTTGGCGCATCTTGCGGAACTACTGCGGGCCGACCAAGCGAACCAACGATAGTCAATAGCACATCTCCATATTCAACTTTAGTTCTTCTATTTTCGATTTCAAAATCTTCAACACTGACAAATCTAGAGGGAGAATCAAAATCAATTTTTCCAAAATTAATATTCTGACTACTCAGCATTGGTAACCCACAACCAGCATCTTTCGGTGGATTATGAGAACCATCTGTTAATTTTTCAGTAAGCACTCCAAGTTTTACCCACTCCCAACCCAATGGTAAATTAAATGGTTTTTCTCCATCAGAAATCGGATGCACCAACATATTTTTTTTTATTTTTCCCGCAATAATCAGTTGGTTTTGATTTTCTTGAATACGTTTGAGTAATTCACTTACCGGTTCATCGTTTGGATCTTGTGGCACCAACTTACCTCTAACAGCGAGATCCAATATCAGTTCTCGCAATTTTTTTATACCATATATATTAAAAGAATTAGCACCACTACGACCACGACCTGATTTTTTTTCTATTTCGGCAGCTGTCCAGATGTCAAGATGATCAGTAAGCAACTGTTGAATGGTTCTCATACGATTTTATCCATTTCTTTTTCCATAGATGATGATGCCAACGCGGAACTTAAAATCTCTCTTAACTGATCACGTAATGCAGCTACCTCATTCTGCATTATATTGTACTGAGCCAAAAGCATATCCGGATCATGGTTTTCCTGTTCTGTCACATGCGGATTTTTACAATCGAGGTTGTAGTTACGTGCTTTGATTTCTTCAACACTGACGCTCCAAGCATATTCGTTTTCTTCTCGTTCTTTGAAACCATTTTCCTCTTTACCCCACCATGCTGATTCTGCCACAAACTCCTCAATTTTCATTGGTTTAGTTTTGTTATAGCTTTTTACTCCAGGTGGGTATGGATGTTCATAGAACCAAATGTTCTGCGTAGGTGTACCTTTGCTGAAAAATAGCAAGTTAGTTTTGATGCCTGTATAAGGGCTAAAAACTCCGTTAGGTAAACGGACAATAGTGTGCAGATTGCATTCTTCCAATAGCTTTTCTTTAATGCGTGTTTTTATACCCTCACCAAACAAAAAACCATCTGGTAATACTAATGCTGCGCGACCTCCGGTTTTCAACATTTGCATAATTAATACAAGAAATAAATCTGCTGTTTCACGTGTACGAAATGCGGCTGGAAAATTTGTTTCAATACCATCTTCTTCCATACCACCAAATGGTGGATTAGTAACAACCACATCCACACGCTCTTTCGGACCCCAACTGATTAATGGCCGTGCGAGAGTATTGTCATGGCGAATATTACTTGGCACATCAATGCCATGAAGGATCATATTGGTAGTACAAAGTAAGTGTGGCATCGGTTTCTTTTCTATACCAAAAATACTGGCTTGTAACTGCCCTTCTTCTTCTACTGTTTTCACATCCTGTTTACGTATGTGTTCAATTGAACAGGATAGAAAACCACCAGTACCACAAGCTGGGTCCATCACTTTTTCGCCAAGACGTGGGTTCACCATTCGTACCATGAACTCTGTTACAGCACGTGGTGTATAAAACTCACCTGCGTTGCCTGCTGCTTGTAAGTCACGTAGCAACTGCTCATACATATCTCCAAACAAATGGCGTTCTTGTGCTTTGTTGAAATCGACTCCATCCTGAATCTTATTAATTACCTGTCTAATCAACTGGCCAGATTTCATATAGTTATAGGCATCTTCAAATACCGATCTGATTACGTAGGCGCGTTGATCACCGCCTTTCACTTCAAGTTGCTGCAAACCAGGAAACAAGTCATTATCAAGAAATTGTTTCAATTCTTCACCAGTCATACCTTCAGCATCGGCAGCCCAATTTCTCCAACGGTATTTTTCTGGTAACGGTGATTGATAATTATCTTGTAATAGCTCCCATTCGCACTCACGATCATCAAAAATTTTCAAAAAGAGCATCCAAACCAATTGGCTTAGACGTTGAGCATCACCATCTACGCCTACGTCTTTGCGCATGATGTCTTGAATGGATTTTATTGTGGAAGAAATACTCATTGATTTATCTACTTATTGTTAAGATTGAATTCTGAATAAAGGTTAATTTCTAATTCATGGAGTGCTTTAAGATAGGCTTTCTTGCTGCCAAAGGCTGAAACAAGCTCACTAGCTGTCCCCATGCTTCTAAACGGATCTAGAGTTAGTATTTTAATATCTTCGATGTTTTCAATGCCAGTATCTGCATATTTATCTAACAGTGCTTCCAGCACTTTACGTGCTTGTTCACCATATTTAGTAAAGTAATTGCGCTTCTTAACCTGCTCAGCTCGTTCGCGACGAGTCAGTGGTGGCTGATCAAAAGCTACGTGACAAATCAGGTCAAAAGCATCGAAGTCCTTACCTACTTGCTCTGCAAGTGCATCTAGCAGCACACCATGTTCTTCTAGCTCTCTAAGAATAGTTGCCTTGCGTTCAGCTTTAGTCCATCGGCGTAAAAAATTATCAAGAGATTGATAATCCTTTCTCACTGTCTTTCGTGTGAAATCTTTCAGTGACTCGGTAATTAGCTTACCGTCTGGGCCATAATACTGAACACGTTCAGAAATCACATAAACCTCGACATCTTCACCAATCACATATTTCACGCGTCCTGTGCTTTCCTCATCGATAAATCCATCATTTAGGATAGTGTTAGAATAATCTAGTTCAATAGGATTTCCATTGTCATCTAGCATATCCTCATCAGGTGGCACTGGCGACTCATCATTTTTTGGCTCGTAAACCATTACTGGTTCACCATCAAATGCAGGATCGGCAAATAGCTCCGTTGCTTTCTTGAAGTCCATGATAGTAAACCAGTATTTATCATAATCTTCATTGATACGTGTGCCACGCCCTATTATTTGCTTAAATTCAGTCATTGATTTGATATGTTGATCTAACACAACCAATTTACAGGTTTGTGCATCAACACCTGTGGTCATTAGTTTGGAGGTAACAGCAATCACTGGATAACGCTCTTCTGGGTTAATGAAATTATCTAACTCAGCCTTGCCTTCATTTTCATCACCAGTAATACGCATCACATATTTACGACTTTCATTTACTCGCTGTGGGTTCATATTTACCAAAGCCTGACGCATACGCTCTGCATGGTTAATGTCGTCACAAAATACAATGGTCTTAGAAAAAGGGTCTGTTGCGACCAAAAACTCAGTAATTTTCTTTGCTACTAACTCAGTACGTTTCTCTAAAATAAGAGTACGGTCCATATCGCTCTGGTTGTAAACACGATCTTCAATGACAAGCCCATGCTTATCAGTCTGACCTTTACTCGGTCGCCACCCTTGTACGTCTTTATCAATATCGATACGCACAACTTTATAGGGTGCTAAGAAACCATCTTCAATCCCTTGCTTTAAGGTATAGCTGTATATTGGGTCACCAAAATAATAAATACTTGAAACATCCTTTGTCTCTTTGGGAGTTGCTGTTAAACCAATATGTGTGGCAGATGAAAAATAATCAAGTATCTCACGCCATGCAGAATCTTCTGCTGCACTACCACGATGACATTCATCAATAACAATAAGATCGAAGAAATCGCGAGAAAACTGTTTGTAAATATTCATTTCCTCTTCATTACCTGTAACTGCCTGATACAGGGAGAGATAAATCTCATAACTTTTATCTACTTGGCGCTTGCTGATTTTAGTCATTGCAGCACCAAAAGGTTTAAAATCGTTGTTCTTAGTTTGATCAACTAGAATGTTTCTATCAGCCAAAAAAAGGATGCGCTTTTTAATACCAGATTTCCATAACCGCCAAATGATTTGAAATGCAGTGTAAGTCTTTCCAGTTCCGGTAGCCATAACAAGTAATATGCGACTCTGACCTTTTGCAACTACCTCTACTGTGTTATTTATAGCGTTGGCCTGATAATAGCGAGGAGTTCGCCCAGTACCATCATCATAATATGACATTTCTATTATATGACGAGCTTCAGGAGTTTCTAATCCTTTCCACTCGCAATAACGTTGCCATAGCTGTGCAGGTGATGGAAAAGAATCAAGGGTTAACTCTTGCTCGGTTTTCTCAGCTAATCCAGTACGATCATGCAAAAGAAAAGCATCACCGTTAGAACTAAATACAAAGGGTACATTAAGTGTTTCAGCATAATTGAGTGCTTGCTGCATTCCTGCACCTACACTGTAATTGTTGTCTTTTGCTTCAATCACGGCGAGAGGAATATTAGATTTGTAATATAAAATATAGTCAGCTCTCTTCTGCTCACCACGAATATGCATCTTACCGCGTACAATAATGCGCCCCTTTGTAAAACTCACTTCCTCACGAATTTGACTAAGCAAATCCCATCCGGCCTCAATAATGGCTGGAGTAATGTACTTAGAGCAAATGTCTCGTTCAGAGAGGCTTTTTTTATTGGTCATAGGACAGAATATTCAATTATTAACATTGATAGCAAATACTTACATTGTAGCACTTTTTAAGGTCTATCATCTGGAGTGGTTAAAAACAAACCAATATAATAAAAAAGCCCCGAAAATGGGGCTTAGTACCTTGAAAAAACATGAGTCATTCCATTTACTTCTACCGAACAATAATCACTGATAAAAAGATCACGAGCAAAAGCCTCACAATCAAAATAACACATCAAATTATCTGGTATCGCATTACTATAGCAGTCTTCAAAAAGATGCCAGGCAAAATCAACCTCTGAATCGTAACAGCCATGATAACAATCAGTTATCATCTTTTCTGCCTCTTCAAGCCCATAATCAGCAAGCAAAGCTTGTCCAAGTTCGTCATGCTCAACTATAAATTCCGCATAAGCTACTACTGTTGAAATAGACTCATACTCATCAAGCCTGAGATTACCAAATCCTTCAAAATCATGGATCGCAAATTCCTCGGCATTCTCTATTGGACTACTTGCTAACATGGTTTGTATATCTGCTATTACTTCGCTTTCGCTTTGGGTAGCATCTATCCATTCACCATATAAAATACCATTATTATAAGATGCCAAGCAGGCTACATAAATTTTAGGTTTATCCATGAGGTTGTTCTCCTTAAATTATAAAGAGAGCAAGCCCCAGCGGGAGCATGCTCCCGCATTAGGTTGTTATTAGATTTGAAAATAGATATATTTTGCTGATTAAATTACAACAAGCCTTAAAGGATTCCTGTGATTTCTGATAAATGAAATCAGCGATTCCAATTTGCTTAAACTTAGTTCTGCCTGATTAGCATCATCCATAGTTAACTTCTGGCGATAAACCTGAAGATCATTGACGCACAAAGCTAATTCAACTAACAGATGCTCAATTTCCAAAGAGTTAGGATTAATTGTTTGCATGGTATTGCTCCTTGATTTAAAGAGGATTACCTATCCCCATTGGGATAAAAAATCCCCAATGGGTTTGCAAAGCAGAATCACCGAAACGGTGGTTGATTTGCCTGATTGTTAAAGAAGTTATGCTTATAGCATTCCTGGGCATAAAGCCATGAATCATATCCATGAAATTGAATCTTGAGATAAACAAGATTCAAAAGTTTCCCAACTAAACGTTCCACCATTAAATTAGGGAAGAAGATGGTGTTATCACAAGACCCGAAAAATTTAATCAGGTTTCACCAGACTCACACTGGATCATCAGTTGTGTAACCTCGATTTTATCTGGCCTAATTGGAAAATCAATACTTTTTCTGATGCTGTTATCAAATGAATCTATTTGATATTAATTGATATTTTAACAACAACCTGCCTGATGATTTAAACCAGCATATCAAACCATGCTTCGACAATCATAACCATTGCCAAGGTGTCCAACTCACAGTATCTTAAAAGTGCTTTTCTCAGCTCATCACGCTCAAAATCACTCATATGAGTAAACTGTAATTTAGCATAAGCAATGGTTGCAGCCCCTCCTTCCTTTAATTGATCATCTTCAAATAGCAATTCAATTTTCTCATTCGGTATTTCTTTATTGATGGGGGCAAGCAATGAATAAGGATCTTTAATTTCGTTGTGATCAAAAACAATCCATTGTTGATCTGTAAAATTTTTACTGGAGACTCCATTTTTAGATCCATAAATGGGTTTACTGTATTTCTCCTGTAAAAACTTAGAACGTTTTATGATTGTTGGAAATATTGTTTTAATAGAGTTTGACCCTTTGGTTAAAGGATCATAATAAAATCGTTTTACCAGTTCCCATAAATCAACCATGCATCGCTTTCCCTCCCATTGTTCACGACTTTTACCAGACGATTTAGTAATTGATTTTATGAATTCACATATTTCTTCTTTATCGGGTGGTGGTTCGGACATTTCTTCAAGTTGGCGCAAAATAAAATTGAGATATGTATTTTCATGATTGCTGTAGCGAAAAATGGTCCCGGTATCTTTTTCTAATTCTTTTTTAAGAGCACGAACAAACTCGATAGAAGGATCGATGCCTGGCTCAGTATTTAAGTATTCACCAAAATGCTCAATATTCCCTTGCTGGTCAATGATATGATGTGAAAACTGGAATGCAACACCTTGATATGGATGCATGCCTTTTTTAAAGGGGATTGGCATCATAGCTGTTTCAAAATCGATAAAATGTAATGGGTAGGTCCATGAAGCGATTTCATCTTTCAACCCTTGTTTGTCCAACCATACCTCATTATCAGCATTTTTAACTTTTTCTATCTGAAGCCACTGCCGCTCAGATTGAGAAAGACCTGGTTTACCGTCACTTTTTGTTTGAAGATCAGACTCATCAAAATCTTTGAGCTTAATAAGTCCTGATTTTAAACATTCATCTTTTTTGGGATAAGCCCATAAATCAAGTATGGTTGCATCTTGAAAATCAGAGTCACGATACTGCAAAGCTTCAGCCCAACACTCCTTATATCCTGATTTAAAACCACCTGTCTCATCTTGAAGTGTTCTAAATTGGCATTTAGCGCATTCCTTTTTCGGAATAGGTGGTGATTTTTTGTCGCTGAAATAATAGTCGCTGAATTCCTGGAATTGATTTTTAAAATCAATACCTTTTTCATTGCGTTCATTCCAAATTTTTTCGATCAGATCGTCTACGTTCATTTCTTTTAAAAGAGGAACAGATAAATCCTCAACAGATAAGGTATCTGCTATTTTCACACATGGCTTTCCTGATTGATCTTTCTCCAAAATAAATTTTTGGTTCAATCCATCCGTTGGGCAAAGGCTATCTTTATCAATCAGCATTAAATAGCTTGAGATTCGGTAATTTGGATAGACGTTCTGTAATACCCATTTCTGAAAAGCAATATCTGCAATGTACGATTTCCAATCAGCATTAATTGTTCCATCTCTTTTTTCAATCTTGGTTCTTGTGTTTTTATCAATAGATTTTGCTTTTACCTCAATGAGCTTAAGGTGATTCTTATCTTTGATTAAAATATCTGATCGAACAAAATACCTCTTATATTGAATGGCTGCTTCAAATAATGTTACAGATTCTTCAAGCAGCAATTTTTGAGTAGTGGTTATTGATGATTCATTGTCATCTTCTTTAATCAGAGTGCCTAGAGGGTAATAGCATCGGGCTAAAGCCTCAACTTGATAACCCCCTTCTGCTAATGCTTTGAGAAATGCATCTTCTGTTTGTTGGTTTGCGTAATCACGTTTATCGACATAATAAAGCTTAGTGGGGCATTCGAGTGCCAACTTAAATTTAGATTTAGTTAGGTTAGAAGACATCAATATCTCTATTCGTCTATTCATATCAAAGTGTAGCAAAACAAAAGAGATAAAATTTTTAACCAATATAGGTTTTGATGATCCCTAAACGAGAATGCCCCAATTGACGGCTGAGTATGTCCCTCGCACTTCTATCCCATTCGCGTTCATGACCCTTGAGGTTTTTTGAAGATTTACCACCGTTTATAGGACAAATTAATCCTTTCCCATTTACATCAAAACTTTTAGTCAATTCCACGTATAGCCGCTGAGCATAGGCATGGCGCAGGCCATGACATTTGCTAAGGCCCATATTTTGTGTTTGAACTTGATAATGACTAAGGTGCTGTTTGTAGGTTCGGTCTTTGGGAATCAAGGAGTGTCCTGGTAACACTAACTGCATGGCTTTAGCAATCCACTGACGTTGTTCCTCATTTGTAATTTCAACAATTCGTCCGATACCCCCTTTTGTCCAGCTAGGTTTTATTTTAAGACAATCACCTTGCCAGGCATCGCTGATAATCAATTTCATTGATTCTTCCCGACGTAATCCAAAAAGCGATTGAGCTTCAAGAGATAATTTAATCATAGGATCAGTACATTTTGAAAAATCTATCTGATGTATAGCTTTGCTATGAGTAGGGATGTAGCTACGCTTCGAGATCTGATAAGCGTCATTATCGGGTTTAACCAGATGAGGCTTATCCAGCAAAATGCTTAGTTTGCGTAATTTTGCCATGTAATTTTTTATTGTTGCAGGATTCTTGCCCTGAGTTTGCCAATGCTCGACCAAGATATGAATATGCTTGGGTTTGAGACCATTAATGTGTCCTACCTGGTATCCTAATTCATGTAAGTCTTTAATGCAGCGATTTAACATATGGCGCATATCGGCTTTGCTGGCAAAGGAGTATACCTTGATACTTTTAACACATTCATTAATGGAGAACTGAGCGCTTTTTAGTTTTGATTTACTCATTTAAGTAGAGCCATAGTGTATTAGGGGATTTAATCCCCATTTCATCGCGAATGAGCCAATTCGTTTGATAATTACCAAGAATGGGCTGCAGTTCTTTTTTTAATTGTTGAGCATAGAGATAACGGTAGGTTTTATTGGTTGGTAATTTATAAGCACTTAGTGCCATACCCCAAAGGGTGCGAATGCTATTATAGCAATGCATATCCACCAAACTTTGGCGGCCTTTGCTGTATTGAATCAATGCCTGAATAATCACGAGTTGGCTCTCATGACGCATGGGGATTTTTCTATCCTCTGAATTAAAGGCAACTTCACGGGTGAGCAAAAGTTTGTGTTCTTTGATGTGTATGTCTGGTCTTAGATTAATGGCTTCATTGAAGGTCAAACCGAATTGGATTTGAAAGGCCATAATAATTTGCGCGACCGGCTCATTTATATTGGTCCAAATATCGGGTGGAACTATTTTTTTTCTTTTAGAAGAATAAATTCGACCCAATCCCAAGGATTTATTATCGATTCCTTGTAATGGACAATCGATGTTGTTTAAGAAACTTCGAATCGTGGTCATGTAATCCATAATAGTAGCAGGCTTAACTCTATTGCCTTGCCAAAGCTGAATAAGGTTTTGGATATGCTGAATTTTTAAAACAGACCAAGAACTGGGGATCTCACCAGTCGTGAATAAATCATCAATCATTTTATGAATGACGAAAGCTCGATTTTGTTTATCCTTGAAGCTGCCTCGTGTATCCGATTTTAAGTAGCGATTGGCAGATCGTCTCAAAGACTCTTTTCGCATGATATTGCTCTCTAAAAATACTTGCCCTGACTTTGGTTTAGTGTTGATCGAGCGGCTCACTCAAAAGCGATACCAGGCTTACGCCACAAGGCTCCAACTGGGGGGCAAATCAATCGTTATAAGGCAAACAATATTGCCGGTTTACTACGGTTTTTTAGTGTTGTTCTCCTTTTTTATTTAATAGGTAAATGAATACGCAAAGAAGTACTCTGCGCTTAGACTGAGTCATAACAAAATGTTGTGATGACAGTAAATTTTTAAAGAAATCTACGCTGCCGAATGGCAGATATCCATGAAGGGTTTCCCGACTTAAACGTCCAGCCACTGAGTTAGGGAATGAGGTGGCTTAGCATAAGACCTTAATAAGGTTTCGCCTGAACTACCCAGGCTCATCAGTTATGCTTGATTTCAAACTATCAAAATGGTGCTTGCTGGGCAAGGGGTTTTGAAAGGAAATTTTATCCTATCGGATTTGGTCCGATAGGATAAAATGACTGAATGTATTGATTTTACTGGGTAAAATCAAGGCTGTTGTTCTGCGTCACTGCAGATATTTTGCAGTGACGCAGTTGGTGGCTTTAAATTATTGTTTCCTCTCTGAGTATTTTTGAACAGCCAGGTCCATCAATCGCACTTCTACCACCACTTATTGGTTGTACATTTATTTGAGTGCCAATTCGTTCTTTTAGTGCTTGAACATGAGATATGATTCCAATTAGTTTGCCATCTTGTTGTAATTCACCAAGTGTCTCCAATGCCGTTTCCAGTGCATCATCATCTAAGGTACCAAAACCTTCATCCAGAAACAGCGAATCTACGCGAACTTTTTGACTTGCCATTTTTGATAAACCCAAAGCAAGCGAAAGACTGACAATAAAGCTTTCACCACCGGAGAGGTTTTTTGTAGTACGAGTTTCCCCAGCCTGATAATTATCAACAACATTCAACTCCAAGGGTTGTACATCATCTCTAATTAACAAATAACGATCAGTCATTTTTTCTAATTGTTTATTGGCATGATTAACCATCAGTTCAAAAGTTAATCCTTGTGCAAAGTTTCGATATTTTTTGCCATCGGAGGAGCCAATAAGGCTATGTAATTTGTCCATTCGATCGCATTCAAATTTCTGTTTATCTATTAATGTTCTTTTAATTTCAAATTGTTTCTTATTGTCATTGTGTTTTTTTAATTCAAGGGTCAACGTAGTAACTCTTTCTCGAATTTGATTTAAACTGTTATTGGATTTTTCTAGTTTTGGTATTAGTTCACTCAAATTAGATTCGGTAACCATTTTATCTCTTTCAGTGACAAGACGTTCGCTTCTGTCTGTTATTTTTGCGTCCAGACTGGTTTTCTTGTTATCTAATATTTTTGCTAATTCCGTAAGAGAGTTTCTCTGATCAGGTCCCAAGCAAAATGATATAAAAATTGTTTCATCACTAAAATTTAAGCTCTTTAATGCACTTTTGAAGCTTATCTCCAATTCGTAAAGCTGAGGCTCTCTTTGTGAAATTTGATCTTTCAAAGTTTGAATTTTAGTTTGAGCTACCTCGAAATTACGAGCAAATCTGTCCAACTCACTTTTAACAATACTTTTAGACTTTTCAGCCTCCTGAAGTTCTTGTTCTATTATGGCTTCCTCTTCGTCTGGTTTTTTAATGCCAAACATTTGGGTTCGCTGTTCTTTGATTTCAATATATTCTTTGTTGATATTTTCAAAGCTCGTTTGTTTTTCAGATAAAGATAACTTTAATGTTGCAATAACAGCTTCCAAGGGTTTTATTTCGTTATTTATCTGAGTGTATTCTCTTTCTATAGTTGCACGCTCTTCTTGTTTGATATTCCAGTTTGTTAACCGTAAATTAAGATCGATTAATATCTGATCAGTATTTGAGTAAGATATCACTTTAATACTAAATTTTTTTAACCTTTTAAGAGCTGCTTGTTCAAGCAAATCCAGTTCAGAAGTTAATTGATCAATTTGTTTTGCACATCGTTGTAACTCTTTCTCAGACTGATTATTTTCATATATTGCATTAGATTTTAACTGGGTAATATCTGATATTTTTTGTTGCACCACTTCCTGTAAGGTTTTTATTTCTCGGATTTCTTGTTCAAAATCTTCAGCTTTATTGATCAATTGCGATAAAGATTCAATTTTTATTTCAGTCTCATGAAGTTGGGGAATATTATTTTCTGCATATGGATGTATTTTTGAGCCACATAAAGGACATGGCTTATCATTCTCTAGTTTTTGTCTTTCTGATTCTAAACTTGCGATCTTTTGCAAATATGCCATTTCTCTGAGTAGGTTATCTTTCTCTGTACGGTATTCTCTTAGTACGCGATCACCTAAAAGTTGATTTAAGTTATCATTTATCCGTGTAATTTGATTTTGAACCTCAGATAATTTAGTTTGCTGCTCGGTTTCTTGCTGTGTATATTGTTCCAATCTATTTTGGTCATTTTTTAATTTTTCATTCAGAGTTTTTACTATATCGTTTATTTCAGTTAGTGATGTCTGTAATGTAACTAATCCTTTTAATTGTTCTTCAATTCCTGTAAGTTGGCTAATTAATTCTGCATCTTCTGCATGTTTTTCTATATAATCACCAGCAGCCTCTTGTTTTTGTTTTAATAAATCTATTAACCCCTTTTTTTTGTTTAATTCATAATTTCTAGTATTAATTTCAGCAGAATTTTTTTCAATATCTCGTTGAGACTCTTCAATTATTTTTTTCTTGTCAATTAACTGATGATCTTTATGACGAACTTTTTTAAAAATTTCAGACATTATTTTTTGTTTACTTTTAATATCAGTTAATTTTTGATCGGCGTTGATTAAGTGTTCTTTCTGACTTTCAATGGCGGATTTCATTTCTGGGATCTTCAAGTCTTCATTGGAAAGAGCCTCCTTGTCACTAGCATGCTGCTTTCTAAATTCTTTGAGGGTGGCATAAGGCCCATCTAGCTCCATTGCCTTATTTGCTTGAGCTAGTCTATTTCTATCTATACTAAACGCTTCCAAGTCCCTATTTAACGTTACATATTCTTTTTTTAACTCAGCTATTTCTTTATTTAGCATTTCAATGGCAGTTAACCAATTAATAGCCGTGCTTAATTTTTGATTTTCATTTATCAATCCTCCTTCTTGCCCTTTTTTTTCAAGAATTTCAGCATGATAAATTGTTTCCTGTTCATCGCTAAGAAGTACGATACCACTCAACTCAGCGTGCATTAAATTTAACTTATCTCTTTCTTCTCTTGTTTTTTCATGAACTCGTTTAGATATTTCACTATAAATTTCAGTGCCTGTAATCTGTTCAAGGATTGGCGCTCGTTCATCCGGTGTAGCCATCAAAAAGGCTGCAAAACCACCTTGAGCTAAAAGAATAGAACGGGTAAATCGTTCAAAGTCCATTCCTGTTTTTTCTTCAATAACATTCGCAACATCTCGTTTTTTAGATTCAAGAATTTGGCCTGTCAAAGCATCGATTATTTCATGTTTGGATTCACCAAGAATGCCATCAATTTTTCTTCTGGCTTTATGCTGGCTCCAATGACATGTAAATTTTCCTTGTTGTGATTCAAAGGTGACCTCTGCATAACACTCAGCCGTTTGTTGCGACATCAGTTGATTGCTACTTTTAGTGATCTTGCCTAAACGAGGTGTTGCCCCATAAAGCGCTAAACATATAGCATCCAGAATTGTTGACTTGCCTGCACCAGTTGGACCAGTAATAGCAAAAATTCCGTTCGAGATAAATTCAGGTGTTGAAAAATCAATTAACCATTCACCATATAATGAGTTTAAGTTTTTAAATCTTAGTTCGAGTATTTTCATATAGCCCGCTTATTCAGCATTTAAGTCATCTTCTTGAATAGATTTGATTATTCCATTATAAATAGTCACCATTTCCATTCTTTCATCATTTGGAACATTATTGACTTCCAAGCAACGCTCAAATACGTCTTGTTCATTCAAATCATCTAACGTTTCATCTCCATGTATTTGACTAATTACACGATCTATCACTCTTTTATTCTTGATACGACGAATTTCTAATAATGAACCCTCTAAATTTTGGTCCATTAGTTCTCGTAAATTACCAACAAGCTCATTACCAGTATATTCAATCTCTAACCAAGCGTTGCTTTCTTGATCTTTCAACATATCAATTTCTTTTTGAATCTTTTCCAAATTTCCAGTCAGTCTTACTAATAGTTGAAAGCAAGGCACCGAGATCTCATCAATAGTACGAAAACCCTCTTCAAATTTAATTTGAATAACCTTCTTTTGTTGTTTAGCTTCACCAAATCCCATTGGGATAGGCGATCCTGAATAACGAATATGTTCATTTTGACCAACAATTTGTGGTACATGTAAATGCCCAAGGGCTAGATAGTCAATACATGAAGGAAATATTGAAGCACTGACATGAGCCAATGATCCAACATATAATTCTCTGACACCATCCCCTTCAATAGTTTGGCCACCAGCAGCAAATAAGTGCCCCATACCAATGATAGGTACTCGTAAATCAGGATTATCTTTTTTGAATTCTTTTTGTAAATTTTCCGCCACAGCACAAACTTTGGCATAGTGGATTTTTAAACCTTGAATTAATTTTGTATTTTTATCATCAACCGTTTCACCTGCTTCAGCAGTACGAAGGTCTTTATCTCTTAAATAGGGAACAGCACAAATCAGTGCCTCAGGATTGTCATGATGATCTTTTAGAATAATAACTTCATCGTCAGGGTGCTCAGTCATTGCACCTATAACATATACATTCAATGCCCGCAAAATATCTTTAGGAGCATCTAAAAATGAAGGTGAATCATGATTTCCAGCTATAACGACGATATGGCGACATGTTGAATTAGCAACTTTGCATAAAAATTGATAATACAATTCTTGTGATTTATTGCTTGGAGTACTGTTATCAAAAATGTCACCTGCAATTAGCAATATTTCTATATTTTCTTTACGAATTATATCAACCAGCCAATTTAAAAACGCAGCAAACTCATCATAGCGTTTATGTCCGTAAATTGTTCGGCCTAAATGCCAATCAGAAGTATGAAGTATTTTCATTATATAACCTAAAAAACTATTAACTGGGAATATAGCATTTATATTCATCCACAGAAGATAAAATATGACGAAAACAGGCCATTATCAGAGGAATTAGACCATCTTTGAGATTTGATAATATACCCGTATCTGTCTCGTATTGTTGATTTAAGCAGTTTTTGCTTTCGGAGGATTTTGTAAAGCCTTGCGCCGATCTTCACATTCCTGCCGGCGTTTTTTAATTATGGTCCTAAATTCCTCGATTTTCTTTATATCACTCATGATGTCATCGTTTTTTGGTAATGGCGTACTGTTACCGCTGGCTTTGTCGTGGCCTGAATTTTCTGAAGCGTTTTTCATTGCCCAATAGACAGTTTCATAATCCGAATCCTCAACAATAACTCCTGCAAGGCTTTGTGTGCGAACGTCAGAATCGAAACGAGCAACCACGTTATTCAATAGAAGTTCTTCGACTAATCGCTCCCATGTTTCGCGCAGATCAGAATAGAAATCTTTGACATCCCGGCGGCGTGTGTCATCATCGGAGTAGATTTTACCAGTAAAAGCTTGAGCGCGATTTTTTAGAAGTTCAATACGCTTATTAACTGGAGTAGCTTGCCAATGTTTATCGCTGCTTTGAATAATCCCAAATCCTTTTTCTTCTGATTTATGGATGTAATGTTCTAGCCAAGGTATGCCGTATTCTGCAGCATATTTTTTTATCTCGCTATAGAACAAAATATTGTGGGTGAAAATCACTACTTGACGGTTCTTAGCTTCTCTTGCAAGGCGCTGAGCAACTCGGCGCAACCTTAGATGATCAAGTGAAGAAACTGGATCATCTATGATAATACCATGTTGGATAGGTTCGCGCTTTACCTCAGCTAAAAAGCATGAAAGAGCCAAAGCTCGTTGTTCACCTTCACTTAGAACATCACTATTTGATACGGAGACCGTAGTTTTAAGGCTAACGCCAACTAGTGTGGTACCGCGCTCAGTTCGGCTTTCTACGGTAAATGGAATGTGGGTAAGGTCTAGCTCATTGATTTCATCCAAAATATTAATCTTCAGGTCATCTGTGAACAATATTTTTCTCAGGTGGGTGATTTTCTTGGAAGTGTTAGTGGTATCGAGTGCTGCAATGCATTTATTCAAATTTACAAGCAACGTTATATCCTCCAGGCGCTGTATAAAGATATCAATATCAGCTGCAAACCGCTTTCTGTCCTTCATGATGGCTAGCTGCTCTTGCAGCTTCACGAAGCGCTCGCTATCAGCGCATTCTTTTTCTAAATCTTCAATTTCCATATTAAATACGGCGATATCATCCTCTAATTGCTTATAAATAGGCGTAACGGTAATGGTGGGTTGGGTAAATTTCTGCGCATTAATGCATGCTTTTAACTCAACTAGCAGCTCAGATGCTTCTGTGAGGAAAGTAAGGATATTACTAGCAATGGTTTTCCGCCCTTTGCTTATACCAGCATATTGCTGAACCAGAGTTTCATACTCTGTTTTTTTTGGCAGGTTCAAATTAATGAGTACATCAGCTCTATCACTCAGCGTTTGCACTGCTTGCTGTGCGTCTTGAGCAGCTTTATCAGCTACGAACTGCTCAAAGCGCTTCAACCTCTCAGATGCTTCCGAATCAAGTAGTTGCTGGCATAATAGGCAAAGATCGCCAACTTCAGCAGGTATCTTGCCCCCATTACCAGGGATCGATTTTGCATATTCGGTGGCATATTTATACATCAATTGCCATGGGTTGGAACCTGTGGTATCTAACTTTTCATCATGGAAACTTTTAGCAGCGGCAAGTTTGGCTGCTTCCGCCGTGGTTTCTGCCATCTTAAAGGCCGCTTTCAGCTCGTTAATTTTAGCGGGAGTAAGTGCCAATTCAATGGCATGAATTTTATTAGCAAGGTTAGTTATAGAAGCACCTAATGTGCGATAGGCGCTTAACTTGAGCATAGGATTTTCTGCCAGCTGCTTTTCTAAATCTTCAATTAGTTTATCGTCTTCGATCTTCCAGACTGCATGTTCTTTAAGTTTTTTGGCGGTAGGTAGCTCATTAGCAGATATTTTAGTATCGAGCTTGTCAATCAACTCGGCAATTTCACTCCCAGCTGTATAGTTAGAGCGAAGCGTCACTTGCACATGTTTTTTGATCAGCTCAATTTCAGGGGCAAGAGACTTTTTACAATCATCTAATAATTGAATATACCGCTGTAACAACTCGATTTCAGCGGGTAAATACTCAATTTTGTTTTCCTTATCAACGTAAAGACGTGCACATTTAGCATCGAACACTGTTAAACGACTCACGGGCTCTGGTGGCTCATTTCCATCAATCCATAATTGTTCAGTAGGTTCTTCGCCCTCGGTTTTATAACGCACCGTTACTTCAGCTTTTGGGCTTTCGCCTTCCTTGAAAACGTCGCCAAGTAAGTGATCGCGAACAAGTGTACGACATATTTTTTTTGTAATCTTGCAATAGCCACTCTTACCACTGCCATTATCGCCGTAAATAAGTGTGATGCCATCAGTAGCAAATTCCATTATTTGATCATTGGCTAAGCGATTTACATACTTAGAAGGACCGATGGCGCATAGAATTGTTTTAGGTGCGGCAGCAGAAGTTTCAGTGTTGTAATTTTCTTCAAAAAAATCTTTTATATCTGCTTCAATACCGGTTTCAATATTGTGATTTTGTTTTAAATTATTGATGATAGCTGTCTTGTCGTCGTCATTGAAAGTGGTGAGTGCTAAACGACGCAATGCATCCTTAGCCCAAAGTGGTTGCTTTTGAATCCACTCAGATAGATCTTCTGCCTTCATACGATGATTTCCATTTATGTTTTTTTATTTTCCGCTCTTAAAAACCGCAACTCATTACTGATTGGGATACCAACCATAAGAATAGACTATTATTAGCTGATTCAAAACCTCAAATTTATATTCTTCACATAGATTCTATTTGTAAGTGCAATCACCGGTTTTAAAATCTAACGCCATTGACTAAATTAGTAATGTTGATGAAGTTTTTAATTAAGCTTTTATTATTCGAAGGCAAAGGAATTCGAACTTTATAAAGTTCGCCTCCACTCACCAAAACAAAAGCTTGTCCCTTAGGTAAAGAAATAAGGTCATTTACATCAACCATAGGTACTGAGGTAGTTTGTACACGATCTTCATTAGTAGTATTAAAATAAATCCCATCCTCTCCATTGGGAGTATCATTAACCATAGATACTTGAGTATGATCAACAACACCAACCTGAGGTAAGGCTTTAACCAATAAATTAGCGGTTTCCTCATTTTTAACTCTAAGCATAATCAGGGTATTAAAATTACCCTCGGTTACTGCAGCTTTAGCTTTTGAGCCAAGAGAGACTTCCATATCTTGTATGGTTTGAGCATAGGCTGTTACCTGGAATCCTGCACCACCTGCTTTATTGAGAATTTTTACAAAAGAATCCTGGATGATTTCTGAAAGTTCATCACAATGCAGATTTAAACGATAATTGGCATTACTTTCTTTATAGATCTTTCCTGCAGTAGAGACTAAATCAGATAAGAATGCTTTACCCACTGCTTGGGCTATATTTGGATTAGTCAGACTATCTAGGCCTATATAAATGACTTTTTTTTCCTTAATTGCAGTCATTAATTCAATTTCATTAGGACTTTTATTAAATGAGAAAATAGCAGAAGCGTTACTTTTATTGATCTCCGATAAGACTGGTCCTACGCTTGCGGTAATTTTGTCATAATAATGTTTATCCATTATCGCAGCATCATAAAGATCGATTAGGATTTGATCATGAAGGCTTTCAACATTTCCTGCAGCGATAGTTTTATTTATATAATTTTTTAAGTACTCTGCGACTGCTTTGGGTCTATCCATAGGAGCCGTATTTTTATTTTTACGACTGTTACGTTCTTCATGATGAGTTAGTATAGCTTCTATGTGATCATTATAATCAGGGTAAAGATTTGGCATGATTGTGTCTGAATAGGCCATAAGCAGTTGATCTAGTCGGCTGATGTAGAATGCTATTGATTTATAGGTGATAGGCTGTTGCATTTCCTCCAAGCAAATTGCGACTATGTTAACGTATTTCCATGCAAAAGCTGCGAATTGTTTTCCTTCACCTTCTGCGGCAATTGCATCAGTTATTCGGGTTGCAACCTCACTAACCTGATCATAATTTTTTAATGGATTGTAATGGGCGGATAATTCGGGAAAGCCTAAATGCACTATACGAAAATCATCTAAACGTCCTGATGCCTCACAGGCTGAATACATGTCACGTACTAGATCTAGATCCCCCTTGGGATCTACTACAATCAATGCATCACCATTTCGAATATCCTGATTGATCAGAATACTTGCCAACCTTGTTTTTCCGACCCGTGTTGTACCTACAACAAAGGTATGACCTACACGCACGTCTTGGGGTATATAAACTGGACTATCCTTTTCACCTAATCCATGCAGAAAAGGGCTACCACCTACAGGTGGATCTGGTCTGAAAGGGTTTAGTTTAGACGAACTACTTAACATTTTTGCCAATATTGTTTTTTCATGGTTTTGGCAAAATTCTCTTACTGTTCTGTAGCATTTTCCTCTTTGCATGAACGATTCATTTTTTATTTGCTTAATCTGATGCAAACGTTGAGTGTGGTGTGGTAGCCAACGAAAGCCCTTTCCAACGAATAACCATTTTTGCGATAAGGGTACTTGAGTAGTTGATAATGCATAGTACGGCATAGTAATTAATCGGCGATGATAGCGTTTGATTTTCAATGCTTGCCATCCTCTAATTAAACTTAAACAACCTAGACTTACTCCAGCGTAATATCCCATGCCTTGGGTTAATAAAAATAAATGCGGGCTAGTCGTAGCAAGTAAAGCTAATGCAGTACAAGTAATACTAGTATAGATTTCTGTTGGTTCACGTAATAAGTTTTCAACGGGATAATCAGCCATTATTATCTCCACCAAACCAGTAATTCAAAAAAGACCATTGCAACCAATAAGTACCATTTAGCTTTTAAAGCAGATTGAATGTGCTCAGTAGGAATTTCGGTATTACTTCGCTGAACATAGAAAGAGATGACTCTTGGCCATAACCCAAACAATGCCAGATAAAACGTTATATGAGTAACTAGAAAACCGATTTTATGAGTTAGAAAAAAGTGACTGGCTTGATTGAACTCATGATTAAATTGCAAAAGTTGTGGTGCCAACAGTAAAAGGAGCACTACTGGCAGAATAACCTGAATCATGACTATAATAGTTGAACGAATATATCTATTTAACATGGAAAGCCCCCCTTATGATTAGGAATATCAAGAGTCGTAAATCCATGGCCTTTATGGCATTGAAAATCCTTTGGAAATTTGCATTTTTAACTTTGCAAGCAATAGCGTCCTTTGCCTCGGATGATCGATCTAAAACACGCTATATCGCCGGAAAAGCACAACAGCTTTATGAGGAAGATGCGATCAGTGGATCTGAGTATGCCAAAAGCATTCATGGTGAATGAAGTTATTTGACTCATAGCATTTTCCCCGCACTGGCTATTTTTGCTCCTTGTCTTATAGTGTCTGATGCTGAATTAGCAACTTTATCACTTTGTTGGCCCGCTTCATTTATCAAACTAGATAACCCTGCCCCTGCCTCTCCACCAAAATGACTGGACAGTTTCAACAACAACATAGGTGCAATGAAATAAAACATCACAGCCATATTACGCATGGCAGAAACGGCATCATTTTGGCCCAAAGGATCAAGTACACTCCGTTCAACAAAACCAACCAAATGCCAGAGATATTGCAGAAAGATAGCCATGATGAATAAACCACAGATACTGCCTAATGCCTTAGGGTTATATCCGCTTAAAGCTAAAATAACTGGAGTCATAATAATCAGAAAAAAATATAGGAAAGCTTGCATTACAGGTAGTGTTTGCATAATAGCTTCCCGTTTCAATGGTGTTGAAGTCCATGATTTTGTCCATTGCCCCATGTTAACCAGTCCATGGGATATGGCACCACCGAATGCACCATTAGTATTATCCATAAGATTTTTAACACTGTTGGCTTGCATATCACGGCTATCGTTAAGCAGCATCTTGGCGATGTAATCTTCTGAGCTTAATTGTGAACCCCATGCTTTAGGATGGTTAGTTTTAAAAGTACGAACTCTGTCCAACACAGCGAAATAATTCAAATGGCTATCAAAAACACTGGCATCATTGGCGACTTTCACCAAATCTGTTTTTAATTTACCCCACCATTGATTACATGTTGGATAACCTTCCTCTGGCAAGTGTTTTGAATCAATATCACCTCGTTGAGCCGCCTTTTCCAAATTGCTATTGGGAGCTTCTTTAAAACTAAATCCTGGTACAGGTTGTCTGGCATGAATTTTTCCGTAGTACAGAGTTTGATAGACTTTTGAACCTATCCATTTCAGATCTTCTTCACCACCATATTTTTTCAGGATTTCTTTTACCTTGACCTTGTCATATGGTTCATTGTGATAACTGTTTCTGGCCTCCAAAAAACATTGCCTATGAAATTTTAGAGCTTGTTCCCGAACCTCTGTTGGCAGATACGTGGAAATTAAATCACCTTCGATGGCTTGTAAGCTATCAGTACACCCTGTTACTTTCATTAAGCCATAAGTGATCCCAGACATATAGTTTTGCAAAATGGCAAATCCTATAGGCATTTTGACACTGGGGGTCAAAACATCAGCGAAGGCTTCATCGTAAGTAGTTCCGGTATCTTTTAATGTAGATGTCTTGGCATCAGAACCCTTTTTAATTCCACACATGGGTTTAAAACTTAGAGCTTTTTCTTCCAGAGGGACACAGGGATAAACGAATATCCCGCAAATTAAGAATGTCATTGCCAATTCATAAAGAAAATTATTTAAGGCATGTTCGGCTGCGTGATGGGTAGATCCAGCTGGAGCCAGGACATTTTTCAAAAACCGATAGCCCACCATAAGAAAGCCAAGATAAAGTAGCCCTGTTTGCCACAGGGCATTGAACAACACCTCATATTGCTGCCAACCTAAATAGGTGGTGTAGAGGGATAATGGACTAAAAACTACCATATCAATCTCCTTTGAAGTTGGTTTGGGGTTTCACATACACAGCTCCATTTTTCACACTTGATTGCTCATGATCATCACCTGGTAAACCTTTAGCTATTTCATTGGAGCGCATGTCCATTAACATAGTTAGAGTTTCTGTCATCATTTTTTTGCGTACTTCACTTTCAAATGCCAGTGAATGAATATCGTCATCCAGCTTTTTTAATGCAAACCGCACCATATCCAAGGCAGGTTTCAGGTTTTGTACTTCTTGTACTTGTAATCCAGCTTGGAGAATTTTGCGCATCATCAATGCCTTATCCAGCATGTTTTGCACAGCAATTTGTTCAGCTAGTTTGGATACTGTGAGTATTTGTTCTTCACGAGGTAAACGTTGAATAGTGATGATAATTTCATCTGTAATCATCAAATTAGATGCGCTCACTAATCTGAGTTTTTCTTCAGTCAAAGGCCATTGTTTATCAACCAATTTCCACAGTGCTTTAGCTACATTAGAGGTGCATGTGTTGCTACTGTCGCAGCTTTGTAATAAAGCAGATAATCCTATACCTGCTTGGGCATCATGTTTGGTTTTATCGTTTTTATCTTCACTGGCGCTGACATGAATATCTCCTAATACTTTTACTGCCCAGTCAGCAGCTTCCTTTGGAGTTTTCCAGTTCTGAGTCATTGGTGTGGTTACATCTGCTTTTTTATCGTTATTTAAAGGTTTTCGGTTTAGTAGAATGTTGTAACCAGCTATCACCACATCATTAATGACTTTAATTGGTCTTTGATACTTACCACCTGCATTACCTGCTTCATGTCCAATCCATGGTAAGCCATATTCATCTCTTTTCTTTGCGATGTTTTTGGCAGTTGCAGTAACATCTACATTTTCTGTTTTTGCACGTCTAGCAGCGTCTAGCCAACCTTGACTGTCTGAAACTGATAACATACTTTCCATAGGCGACTGACCTTCCTCCAGAGTCTGTTTAACGTCCTGGCAATCTTTCACTTTGACGGCAAATTCATTTAGCGCACCAGATGCAGTATTTTGCAAAACGTTATAAAGAGCTGGCATGGATTGCTGTAGCTTATACATAGGAAAACCAGCTACGGAGCCTTTCAAATTATCAATAATTCCACCAGGTATATTCATTGCTGAAGATTTCATATCCTGAAAAGTATTGGTGATAGAAACGACGGGATTAAAACCACTACAGGTAAAACCCAGGCGACCATCAAAATTTCCACCTATAGTTATGGTTTGATCGTTATTGACAGGGGGTATATATAAATTGGATGAACCTCCCAATTTATAATAGTAATCTGATTCATTGGGCATAAATGAACCGGCCAACAAGATTGATGGCATGAAACAAATAATTAGTGCAATTGTTATTTTATTCATAATTTCTTCCTATCGTTTTTGAGGTTGACCTACTTTGGGAAATGACAGAGCGCGGATGTACTTTCCTTCATGATGAATACAGCCACGATATTTACGCCAAACCACAAAGACATAATTTCCATTTCCTGCTTTATCATCTTCTATGCCCATATCACTTGAGTCAGTTGGGTTTATATTACGATTCTTGGGATAGACTTCCTGCCAAATTACCTGCTTACGTTTTGGGTCAAAAATCACGTTGGAAACAACACAATTTGGACCACAAGAATTACTGGTACTTTGAGTGACATGCAGACTGTTTTTATTGGTAACGATATCAGCAGCATGCATTGCAGCAACAATTGATGCACGAAATCGTGAGGGTTGAGTTACTCTCATTAATCGTGGAATTTCATGGCCCCAAATATCAGTTTGACTTCCAATATCGTGGTTAAACAATAATTGAGGATGAGTAGCCATATAAGCAATTTCAGCGATTTCAGTTCTATCGGATACAGCATCAGCTTCACTAATGTAATAGGGAAATCCGAATCGTGTTTCGGGACGGTGCGAAAGGTAAGGAAAACGATACAATCCAGCAGGACTACCTATCACATCTACGATTCTGGTTCGCTCATCATTAAGGTGCATTGAGTTAATCTGTCCTGCATCATCACCAAAATCCAAATCTGAACCTGTCGCCAACTTATAAGTTTGTTTATACAACGTTTGACTGGCAAGATTTTCAAACAAAGCTTTAGCTTCTATCCATGGATTGGTTTCAGGTCTATTAGCAACGGTGACAATTAAATCAGGAAGAAACTGTTCCACCGCAGGCACAGGAACCAATTTTGGTGGCAGCTTTCCAACTGCCCAAGTGCAACTGCCTATGACTTTATAATGGCTATAGGTAAAGATTTTACTAATGACTTTGGTTGCAATACCAAAACTGCTAATAGGATTAGGTGGTTTGAGGCTTTCCTGAGCATGCAGAACTGTAGAACCAAGGAACAATACCAGTAATGCAGAATGGTTAATCTTCATAAAAATAACCTCCATCATTTTGATTGCGTACTTTGTTCTCCAATCTACTAGCCACAATCTCAGCTGCTTTAAGAACATCGTATTGTTCCTCTAGTGCATGACGTTCGGCTTTTTCTGCTTTTTCATTGAGTAATAACGCCAAGATGTAGCGTGTTGGAATGACGCGAAATAATCCTTGATAACGTGAGCCGAGTAAGACTGCCTCAGCGTAAAGTCCTTTTTGCGAATCAATGTCACGAATAAGCGCTATTTGCTCAGGAGTTAATTGTTTGAATTTTTGGACATCAACCAGTTCCTTTTCATCAATGCCTAATAAAATCCATGTTTCAATCAGTGATAAAATCTTGGTGGCCATTTCAGAATTCATGTCTGCGACATTTTGGGTACTGGGAACGAGCCACAAGCCCAGTTTACGTGCAACTTTAGCTACAAGCAGTGCGCATGTGACAACAGATGGAATTTGAAACTGGATATGGGCTTCGTCAAAAAAGAGAAAAGTTGGGCGATTGTTATTTTGGTTTTCTTCAGCCATAGCAAGAATACGTGGTAAGAGCGATACCATAACCAGAGCCAATTTCCCTTTATCATCTTTAATAGCTGACACATCGACATGGAAAATATCAAAATCACCTAAAGGTTCTGTTGGCACATTAAAAAAGCGGGATTTATTACTATTAATTACATAACTTTTTAATCGGTCATGCATATCTAAAATACGATCTTTTTTGCGAGGAACGGTCTCTTTTTCCATTCTTCTGGCAAAGGCAGCCAATACATGTTCCGTTAGCATCTGCGGAATATTGGCATTGAAGGAGGTTAATATGGCATCACTTAAGACTTCAATTAGTATGGTTTCATCAGCTAGAGTGAAGCTTTTTTCTTCTAAATCATTAGCCTCAGTAATCATGGTACGCAAAGCAAGTGACAACTCAGCCAAATAGTTACGTGATTCTTCGTTACAAGCCTGCTCAGCCAAATTTGCAGCCTCATGTAATCCTTCTTTCATCTGCATTATTTTTTCAGCCAGGTGTTTGGCCTTTTCATCACTTAAATTACTACTGATTTCATCAAGCGCTTTGTAGGCTTCACAAAATGGGTTTAAAGGAACAGCTTTGCTTTTTTGATTGCTTAATAATAATTGTTTGACACTTTTCCCCTTAGCTCGACAATGGGTGAGAAAACGGTCAAAAGAGTTACCCATTTCAAACAGCACAATACGCGCGTTTTTAGTAGCCATTAGTGTATTAATTATCCATCCCGCTGCTACGGATTTCCCACCACCTGAGTTAGCAAAAAGTGCCATATGCGAGTTTTGGCTAATAAAGTCAGTGTGTAATGGATCAAACAATACCGGCTCACCAAGACGATTAAAGAATGTAAGACAAGGCAAATGTCGTGCCCCTTGATTGCGACCATAGACGGGCAGTAAAGCTGCTAATTCAGAGGCATAGATTAAACGATCGAATCGTAAATATTGCCGAGCAAAAGTGGGTACAAAATTAAAGGGTAATGCACTAAGATAACTGTTGATTGGGTGAAGATCATAACTGGAAGGTATTAAAGGCATTTTGACATCAATGAACAAGTCTTTTAGGTCTTTTTCAATTTGGATTGCCTGTTCTTCAGTTTTTGCATGATAGAATATTGCCTGATTAACCCAAAATAGTCTGTTGCCCATTGATAATTCATCTCGGGCAGTTTTAATATCATCTCTGACCTGTTGCGGTTTTAAACTGGTACCAATGATGCCTTTTTCAAGTCGCATTAAATGAGCATCAAGAGCTTCATCATTACTAAAAGTGACCTGAATAGTGTAGATTGCTCCCTCTGGTAATCTGTCTAATAATGCATAACGATGTTTGGGATTTGCTTGAGGCTTCTCACGAGACAACAAACCTGTTTCAGGCGCTTCTCTTAAACCATCTACATATAATATTCGATGTTGATAACCATCAAATACAAAACCCTTCTCATTACTTTCAGGTGGGGTAAAAAATAGTGCCTGACTCAGATTATATCCAGCTGGTTGTTTTTCTTTGGGGTAAGGAAAGCGACTAAGTAATTCCTCAATATTGCCATTAGTCATTGCAGGTTCAGGATTAAACCAGCGTACCCACCATTGGTAATAGTCCTTACCTGTTAGTCTTTTGAGTTGTAAGCCAGGTGATTTCAGTTTGCTTTCAATCTGCGCCATCACTTCTTGATGCTCCAACAATGCTTGATCTCGTGTTGGTTGAACTTGTTTGTATAAACGATAAAACAAAACACGAACGCGTCTTCTTCTACCGCGATAAGGCATATCAGTTTTAGGATCTAAGAATAAACCCTCTGGTCTTACCATCTTGGTGAATAGATCATCGAGTCTGGCCAGATAATCCTGAGTAAAGGACATTTGAGCGATTTTGGGATCAAGATTATTTGTGATGTGATTCAAAACAGGTTTTAAGCTGTACTCATCATTGACATACATTTGCATTACCCAAGGATCGTCTTTATGTAAGGGAACTACTGCTGCAAAAGTGTCACGAATTTTATTAAAAACTGACTCTAGATGAGCAGGAGATGCGGCTTCTGCAGGTATGCTGGCTAATTCAAATCCTGAGCCGATACTGATCCCATCATTTAACAAAAAAAGATTTTGTTTATCACAAAAATCGACTATAGCGAGTTGATCAGGTAATGAAGGATGGGGATTGTTATACCCTTTCTTAACTTCCTTTTCTGTAATAGCACTCCTGGATTTAGAACCTAACAACCAATCGCTGGCTTCATTCAATAATAGCTTCATACCATCCCCTCAATATTGTTCAGATGCCAAAGCAAACTGGTTTTGTTTGTAGAGAAAAAATCCTGTGGTGTAGCCAGGTTTAATCAATTGCTCATCACCAATTAAAGCCACATGGGGAAACACATAAATTGGAATTTGAGGGTTATCTAAGGGCTTAAATAAATTCTGAATTTCATTAGAAGCATCACGTGTATACCCTTCATAATTGACAGGCTTGTTTAGTGTTCGTTTTACAGACCAGCTTTGTGTTGGTTCGCTAATGCTTTGCTGATAGAGCTGACTGACAGTCAAACCTCCTTCTGGTATTGCTTTGGAGGCTACTATCGAAGAAGCACACGCACTCAAAGTCAATGTGCTACCTAAGGCTAAAATCATGCGTAGTTTGTTGTGAATGGCCATAATCTAATACTCTCCCGTTCGCTTCTTTATCGAGTTTGATGGTTTGTGTTAAATGAAATGAAAATTGATTGGGTCTATACCCTGATTTATAAGCAACACTGGCAGGAACAAATACCATGTCAAAACTACCCTGAATCCTTTTTTCCAGCCAATCAGCTGCTTTGACTGATCCTTGGGATAACGCACCGCCTAAAGCGTAGTTACCCATAGAACCTGTTGGTGTAGCAGTTCCGCCATTGTCATTGGCCGTGTAGGTCATTTGCCATTGAGACAATGCATTACCAAAACCCTTAACCCCATCTGCTGCAATCATGGCGGTTAATACACGCGGAGCATTGGTAAAATATTGGCCTTTGATGCATGGGTTGCCGAAGGCAGTAGTCAGATAACCCAGACTTTCGTTATTAATCATCTCAGCGGTTCCATTCATTTGCTCCTTGCCGACGGTTACAAAATGGCCGTCATCAAAGACAAATAAAGCAGAGGTGACATAAGCTCGTGCACAACTGATGTTATCGAGAAATGAGCCTACTCCTATGGCATAGCCATTGACCTTCATCCCTGAAATATTAGGCGGTAAAGGGATGCCATTTGCAGCCATTAAATCCCCTCGATTAATAACTGCTGAAAAGGGAAAAAGTGGTTGCATTAATTTTCCTTCCACTGGAACTTCACCAATTAATGCGGATAATAAAGTGGTGTGACCAAGATCCGATCCAGCTGGAATGGTGTAGAAAGGAATAGATTTTTTTACTTCTGTTTTTTTCAGATTGATTTTAGTTTTTTCGGTTAAAGATTTACGCTTGGCATTGAGTCTGTCCCAATAAGCAAGTTCGGTTTGATTGTTTTCATTTTTCATCAGTAACTGATCTATGTCTTTAATAGTGCTTTTTTTAATTGGTTTTTTTGCAGGCTCACCATTAATTGAATAAGGTTGATCCTGAGGTTGTTGTACCTGTGAGGATTTAAGTTCTGCGATTTGTTCTTTTAGGGCATCAAGCTCTTTGGTTAACTCTGGATTGTTGGTTTGTGGTGCATTAATGTTTCCTTGAGTGTTTTGCTCCTTAAGCATTTTATTCTGCGCCTCAAGACTCGCCAGTTTCTTTTCAGTCTCTTGCTGTCTGGCCGCAACATCACGAATATTGTCATTGAATTGACTGGCTATGGCTTCATTTAAGTTATTAGGATCGCTTTGTTGTTTATCAAGTACAGATGAATGATGACCACTATTCATTAGTATCAAAGCAGCGACTCCTACTACAGCACCAGTTAATACTTTTAATCCGGCATTTTTCTTCATCGTACAAACTCCCTACCAGTAACCAAGGCCTCATTAAATGGTCTATCCGAAACCAGAAATACGGTGGTTGTGTCTTCTTTACCTCGTGGTGCTAATGTATTGGTGGGATAGAAGGTAGCGGTTTGCCAATTTCCCACCATGCGACGAGGATCAACAACTACCTCTTTATTCAACAGATTTTTTAATTCGATCGCTGTGACATAAAAGGCACCTCCATGCCATGAAATCAAAGGACGAGACTCCATACTGGCACCATAAATCAGACTTATTTGTTTTCTGGTTTGCATGGGAATACGACCAACCCCTTCAGGAATGACTAATAGTCTTTGTGGGGCATATAGGGATTGGATAGCGAAACGGGTCAATGTGATTGAGTTGATATCAAAACTGTTAGCCGTTTCCGGTTGATTGTTGTTAGATTCTTCTTTATTTTCCAACAAGATTTCTACAGGTTTATTGGCGGTGATTTTCTCATTGGCAGATAAGTTAAGAATAATCACTTCGCCTTGGGGCATAAGCTGAACGAGCAGGCGTTTGTTATCAAAAGATTCCTTTCCTTTAAGATAAAGAGCATCCTGAATTTTTAATACTGCGATTTTTTCGCCAGCTTCGTTGTCGATAATGCTAATGGCTTGGGGGAAATGAACTAATCGTTCCTCATTTAAAGAAATACTCAAATGAATAGGCGTTTTATCCCATAACACATGCTCGGCATCGAGTGCGAAAACCTCCATACTGACCAAAACACTGATTAATACGAACAACCATTTATACTTTGTCATGTTGTTTTTCCTCCAAAGGTGTAGCTAACAAATCTTTGACCAGGGCTTCTGGTTGGGTATAACCATCGAGAGCTAATTGAAAGGGATTTTGCAGGCGAGATAAGGTCACTTTGACTACTCGAAGATGGTAATCAACTACCTTGTCAGCAATGACCATAGGGCTATTGTCTTTAAGTCTTTGCGTGATGCGTAAAACCAGATGTACTTCCCACATGTTATTGCCTATGTCTTTCACATCACTGTCTTCCATAAAGCGATAAAGACTAGCCACTTGAACTCTATTGAAGAGTTGAGCATCTTTATACGCTGCCAGTGTTTGCTCCATTAAATGTCTATGACGTGGGGTGAAGTAATAGTGGAAACTGGCGAGGTTATTAGTGAACTCACTTTTACCTGATTTGGACCAGGTATTTAAAGCAGGCATTAACGTTGCAACAAACCCTTGCACATACTCAGCAGGAATTTGCTCTGCTTTAATTAATCCACCATTTGTTGCCATTGAAGGGGTTAGCCAAAATTCATAACGATTAGGGGATTTAGCCAGAGTGATAATCAGTCCAGATACAATGAATACAAGCACTGAGATAAAGGCCAATAACAGGCGGTTGAGATGATTTAAGCTATCGATTTTCTTCCAGTAATTAAACATGAGGTTCACCTACTAATTTGGATTTTTGCCAGATGCCTTTATGAGAAAGATAAGGCGAAGTTCTTATGCCCCAACGTGCAAACCCTAAAATGGTTTTCTTCATTAGATAACCATAAGGTTTGCCCGCTTTTAATCGGGCAACACGCTTTGGACAAACCGTAATGGACAAAACAAAACCCACCAAAAAACCAACGCAACCAAAAGCCAATGGGTAGCCTGCAGGTATACCGCTTAAGGTAAAAAGCAAGCTAGTACCTAGTGTTGCTACAATGACAATCCAGAATAGTTCACGCAGACTTAACCCTTTGTAGGCTTCGTAATCATGAGACAGATGGCGTGATGAAGGTCGGTTCATGGCAGCCACCTAAATCTTGAATTTGGTAATCATGGTGTAACCCACATAACCTGCAACAATACTGATTGCCAGATAAGTAATACCCATCACCGCAAAAGTACCAAAGGCCACCATCGAACCGTCATTTTTCTTGGATTCCTCTATACCGTGCTGAACTGTTGTGATGAACTTGATAAAACTCATTACCGCAGCAATAAAGAGTAATAATCCCAATCCTTGTCTAACGTAATTTCCTGTCACCGTCATCATGCTTTTATTGCCGTCACTAATATCATCGGCATTAGAAATTTTGGGGAACCAGTTATCAGCAAACAGGGCTGGTGCGTAGTTTAAAGTGATAAAACCCGTACCGATTTTTTGCCACCATTGATTCAACTGGACGTTTTTATTTTTCATGGTTAATTCCCCTTTACGATTAAAATTAGAATGAATAGGCAAAGTCCCATTACAATGCGAATTGAACGAGAGCCAAGACGAATGAGAAAACCATCCTGTTCTCTTTCTTCATTGCCCATAAAGTGATTGATGCACCAGATCACTGCGATAATGACCATCATGATCGCGATGAACCGAATGCAACTTGAGTACACCCCAGCAGCTGTATTACCTGCCGCTTGCTTGAAGCTGGCGGCAAATGTTTTAGCGATATCCACTTTGCCCATGGCTACTTACCAATGAAATCAAGCGCTAAAGGCTTGATAGTTTTAGGTTCGATGGCGGGCTTATTGATGTAATCAATTAGTGAATTGCGGATAACCAATAAATCATTACGCAACCCAGGATGCGACTTGCCATCAGATCCTTCAAAAGATTCAATATGTAATTGGGTTCGAGTATTAGGTTCAATTTCCGTTTGGGCTTCATCCAGCAAGGGCATGATGGCGTTGATTTGGTTAATAACTCTGACCAACGTTTGATTAAGAGCTTCTTCACTGGCGTGTGTCGCAAAGCAAGTCATACTCAGCATTAAAATCAAAAACAATCTTTTCATTTTTTCTCCTTACAAATATTTCTTAAAGCGACTGGCTGTAATGGAAACCATCACACTTAATAAGATACTGACGGGTACGAACATTAGTGCTGGGGTAATACACAAAGGAACTGCTAGCCATAAGGCCAATAACATCAGCAAACCACGTTTGAAGTAGCGATTTAATTGATGAAATACATATGAGGACTCACGTCCCAACGAGGCGGTGCGAATGGCTCGTTGATTCAAACCATCGACCAAACCTGCTGTCATAGCTAAAGCAAATAATGGAATGCTTGCCAGAAGAATCATCAGCTTGATAAACATCACATGAGCAGTCAGGCTGATAAGTAACCCAACTTGTTTTGTAGTGGTAAATAAGTCATCTACTATCTGATCTAATTCAGAGTTGTTTTCTGGTAAGACGGTATTCAATTCACTTTTAATAACGGTAGTAACTTTTCCTACTTTGTCGGTCATTTTTTCAGTTGGTATTGCGGTAACCCATGACTTGAAGTGCTCAGCCACTGAAGCATCATTAAATTCTGCGACTGCACTAGTTTGTTGTTTGGATAGTTCATAGATGGTTTGCCAGGCTGAATCAAAGCCATTCATTCCCCATAGACTCAATGCCCAACCCAATAAAATCAACCAACCGATAAAGACAAGTAACAGCAAGCTCATGATGATTCTTTTGGATTTCTTTTGGGTTTGAGTTTTTATTGCCATATCTCACCTTTATTAAAAATCAGTGGGTAATGGCTTTCTTTGAAGATGGCTAAGAGGTCATCTACATCAGCAGGCAATAATGGTTCTTTGATTAATTCCTGAAGTTCCAGCAGACTGGAACTGCTGTCTATATTAGTAATAAAACCCAGAGCATTTATCTTTTCTAACTCTTGTGCATGATCCTTTAACCATTGACGAGATACAGCATCATCGCCAATGATAAAAATAGAATAAGAAAAGTTAATTAATTCTAATTTGCGTTTTAATACTTTGCCCACTGTTGCTTTGCTGGTCGCAGGTAATCGCGCATCCAGTTTTGCCTGAAGTTTCAGTGATTCTTCTGTGAGTTGCTCTTGCGATTCTTTGATGTAGTGTTCCATATCGATGACTTGATAGGCATAGCAGGAAGTAATCATCAATAAACCTGCAATTAGTGATATCTTTCTCATCTTAAAACCTCCCCAGATCAACAACGCTAGAACTGCCGTTTTTAGAAAGTAATAACAATGGGGTGGTTTTTTTATTAGCCTTTAGAGATTGATAATTCAGGTCGCCATGATTGAGCGTAAGACGACCACTGTTTATCAGATGTTGTGGGATTTGATGTTTGTTAGCCCATAATTGAATTGATAAATCATCACTATCTAACAGCATGAGGTGTAAGCGAGTATCAGGAGTATTTTCAATTGCTTCAGTTAAAATCATCAAAATAGTTTTGACTGCTTCATCTGGTTTCATGAACAGATAAAGGATGTCTCCCTGATTTAGTTGAACAGACTTATGGGCATAGGGTGAGTAAGGAGATGGATCAAAATCACCAACAACAGGTACATTGGCAAAGAGCTTGTTATAGGCTTTATAAAATGCATTATTCCAGGCAATATTTTTAGAGACTTTCTGGGCTTCCTGAGCTGCTGCAAGTTCTGCAAAATGATTGCGTTCGTCTTCATTTCTGGCATTAAGCCCCAGTATATCCAGTGGGGTTTGTCTTAATCCCTGATAATAGATCTTGCTGCGATTCTTCATGAGGAATACATAACGCTTTTCTTCCTCAAGGGTTAACTCCCAAACTTTGGCTTCATGAAGTTGTTGTTCATTGAGCTTTAATTTGTTTACGTCTTGCTCCAAAGTTAGATCGTCATTATTTACTGTTAACCCAGCTCTCGCTAAAGTTTGATCTTGTGCACTTTGAGTATTCAATGGTTGAGTATTAATGCCAGGGATATTCAATTCAGCGTGTACTGTATGAGTTGATAACAAAGTGAGAGTGAGTACTGTTTGTTTAAACATGTTGCTCACCTTGTTCCATATTCACTGGAACACGATCTTTATTACTGTTTTCAAATACAAGGTGTTGCCTCCCAAAATCAATTTCTAAAACAGACCATCCAGCCAGGGTATCTCCTCTTTCCATTGGGACAGTTTTAAAATCATAGATAACACTAGCTACACTGACTTGTTGAATGCTGTCTATGCTCAGAACTTTAAAGGGCAAAACAGTAACGGGTAGATATTTGATGGGGTGTTCTTTCTTATCCAGAGTGTTAACGACCTTATGGATAGTATCGAGCTTCTGGGTTAATTCTGATCTGCTTTCAAGTACCAACTGATTTAATTTGCTTTCATCTGTAGATTTCAATTGTTCAATTAATCCGGCCAGTTTATTAAAATCCTGATCGATGGAACTTAAATCAATTTTTTCTACTGGCTTTTTAATTTCTGTTTGAAGAGTAATGAGTTGAGATTGAATGTCGTTTAAACGAGAACTAATGACATCATTGTCTGTTGTACTGTCATTCGAATGCATTGCTCCAAGGACAATGCCACTAACAATCGCTACATTAACTAATGCAATAAATACCCATTTATTCACAGGTTTATTAAATGAAATCATGATTTACTCCTTACTATTTTTTTAACAACAGATTGATAGCCAGGTTTCAATTTGAAATTCACTTCCCGTAGCAACGGATTAACAACCAGCAAAAAGACTTGCTGTCCCGCAAGTACTTCAAGTCCATCTTTAACGCTTAAAGGGCCTAAATTTCTATCGATTTGAGGTAAGGTCTGCAGCATTACTGCCTGCAAACTTTGGGGTTGCTTTTCTTTTACAGCTAAGGAATAACCAGAGTATTGCAACCACCATTTTATTGCCTGACCAACAGTTTTAACTTCTTGGGGGAAATGAATTTGTTGCACTGCCAATAAAGGATTAACTTGAGCAGCTAAAGGTTTATTAGCGACTGTTGCATAACGATTAATCTGAGTAACATCTGCCAGCGCGTGGGTCGTAAAAGTTAAGATGCTTAGTGAAGTAGCAAGTAACAATTTGAACATAACAAACTCCATCAGGGCTTCATGCCCTGAGTTGATAATTAATTGGTTTCTGAAACAATTTCTTGCTGTGTGACAATCTCAGGATTAGCCTTCTTCCTTAAATAGATTTCTTTGCGATCAACATCCACATTTGACGGCGCATGAATCCCTACCGCAATGTGACCTCTACGAACGTATAAAATTTTGATTTGAATCTGGCCTTTGTCTATGAGGATTTCCTCTCCAACACGGCGGGTAAGTACTAGCATGGCAACACTCCTGTTTTGATTAACTGTTTAATTTTTTTAACATGGCTTTGATATGCATCTCAGCGACTTCACGGCTCGCTGGTTTGTTGGAATCTTGATTCATAGGGCGAGGAATTCTGCGACCCTGGATTGCTTTACAATCTTCAATAAACTGAGGCAGTGTTGGTGGATACCCTCTCCCCTCACGAAGCATGAGCAAAACTTCTTTCAAAATTTGATTATCAAAACGCAATAAAGCGTCAAACCACTCTTTTTTAGCACCAGCCAACCCACGTTCGTTTTGGAAATTACTCCACCAGATATGGCCATAAATCGCTCCAAGCCTGCTAAACAGGGTATCAATCCGCTTGTCATGAACTTCTGGGGTTGCTGAACTGGACGACGTTGCTTGTGTTTGATTGCCCGGATTCTTCTTCGTTGAAATCGAAGTCCGTGTCTCCACATGAGTCCCAGAAAATTTCGATTGCAGATTTTTTTGCATGAGTTGTTGTATGTTTTGCATTGCTACGCTCCTGTTTTCTGACAGAGGAAATTTCATCATCCCAGCAGTGTTGGGCTAACCAGTTGGCAGGGTACTTCCATGGAGGAACCCAATCACCTGCAAATGCTTGCTCATCCCAATTCTTCACTTGTGCAATCAAAGCGCTGATTATTTTGTCCACTAGAAAATCATCGGGATTGATTTGTTTAAACTCCTGCCACGCTTTTTGTTTGGATTTTTTGCTTGGGTAATGCGACCAAAATTTTTCAAATTGCGTAAATAAATATAAATAATTATTCTCTTTATGAGGTATGTCGGCTTTTGCACATTTAGCTATGTCGGCTTTAACTGGTTTAAAGTTCGATTGGCTATTATTATCAAGGACTTCTTGAAATTCAGGACTGATGCCTTGCTGTGACGGCTTTGTGACGGCTTTTTTCTGGACATAATAATCCCTTGTCGCTAAAAGGCATTTTAAAATTAATTGATGATCTCTGGATTGGAATTTAATAAGACCCGCTCTTTCAAGACCAGCGATTGCACGGCGTGTTTGTGCACGAGAAAAGCTAACACTTTTGATACCTTGATGTGGTTCGATATACAGTTGTTCAGCAATTGATTGATAGCTTATCCCCCTATCAATTCCCACTATCCCGGTTTTCACATTCATATAAGGCCTAATCCCTCTAAAATAAGCTAATTGCTGAATGTGCGGTAAGCCACACAATGCAACCATCTCGTTGTCATTAACAGTGAACTCCATTGCTCCCTCTTCTTCCGTTGACTTAATTAATCATCAATTTTGCTGTATGTTATATTTTGAAAATTAACGACCCATATTAATGCTCTTAATGAGCATAATTACTCAAATCGAGCAACTATAATTAGAACTTAACACATATTGAGAATGTGTCAATATCTGGTATCATATTTATTAAGTATTTTTATGGACGTAACATGGAATGAACATCAAAGAGAAAATAGGACAACGAATTAGGCATGAACGAACCACCAAAGGCCTAACGAGAAAGGCTCTGGCAGAGCTAACAGAGGATTTAAAAGTCTCTCGCATCAACAATTACGAACGCGGCGAAAGAACCCCTGGCCCCGAAGAAATCAAACAACTAGCTAAAGCACTAGAGGTTTCACCATCCTTTTTAATGTGTTTGTCCGATGACAAACAAGGAAGATTAAATAAAACTCCTGGCTTGGGTGCTCTAATTCCAGTGCTGGATTACAAGCAGGCTGCAAATCCTGCGCTATTTATTCAACAAATCAAAGAGGAGCACTACTCTGAAAAGGTTGCATTAATCCCAGTTAGTTCAGGACTGACTGAGCGTATCGGTCCAAATGCCTTTGCGATGGAAGTGAGGGATGACAGTATGACTCCAGAATTCAGAGTGAATGATGTGCTCATCATTGATCCTGATACTACTCCAAATCCAGGAGATTTTGTGGTGGCTAAGCTTGATTCTGAAAATGAAGTGATTATTCGCAAATATAAGCAGCTTTCTGCTTCTAAAACATCTCCAGCATTTGAATTAATTGCGCTTAATGAAGATTGGGCAAGTGTTCGAGTCGATCCCGATACCAGCTGTGAATTAGTTGGGTCGGTTATAAGTCTAAATAGATTTATTAAATTATGACCTGTTAAGGATGAGTCCAAGGATAATTAATGAAACCGATTTTGATAAACCTACCCATGCCAATAATAACCCCCAGGTTATTAATAAGACCCACCCAAGTAAATGACGGTAAGGCAGTGAATGCCGCTATTTTAGAATCCTATGAAGAACTCCATCGATTTATGGATTGGGCTAAAACAAAGCCCTCTGTAGAAGACTCAGAAGAACAGGCTCGACTCGCTGCTGCCAACTGGATTCTAAAGAGAAATGAAGAACCGTGGCTTCAACTATTTATTTATGACAAAACCACCGGAGAATTTATTGGCGGAACTGGCTTTCATCATATTATTTGGGAAGTACCCTCTGTTGAGACAGGATATTGGATACGCAGCTCTCGTGCAAAAGAAGGTTTGATGACCGAAGCGATTAATGCCATTACACAATATGCGTTCAAACAATTAGGCGTAAAACGAATGGCCATTACCTGTGACCTTGATAATAGCAGAAGTCGAATGGTTCCCGAGCGACTGAATTACACCTTAGAGGCAACCCTAAAATCAAATAGAAAAAAACCAATTACAGGTGAAATCAGCGATACTCTTGTCTACGCAAAATATGATCTTGATAATCTACCCAATCTAAACGTGAATTGGCCTACAGAATGAACTCTCTACAATTCAAGAGACTATGCGAAAATGACCTAGAACTTCTCTACACTTGGTTCAAAGAACCAACGATTAACCAATTGTATGCTAGAAACCAAGCTTGGTCTCTTAAAGATATTCAAAATAAATACCTACCCAGAATTTTAGGCCAAGAAAATGTACCCAGCTTTATCATTATCAAAAATAATAAAGCCATAGGATTTATACAATATTATTGCCTGACAGTGTCTTTACCTGAAGGTATAAAGGGTTATAACAACCCTTTATTCAATGAATACACTCCAAATCAACTTGCCGGAGTTGATCTTTTTATTGCACAAGCAAAAGATCGTGGCAAGGGCATAGGGGAATCTATAATAAACAACTTTATCTCAGAATATTTAACTCAGTTCAAAACTATTCTCGTTGATCCAAACAGTAATAATATTCACGCAATTCGATGCTATGAAAAAGCGGGGTTTGTAACATCAACCTTCAGCCGAGACCCAGACTATATTGTTATGATTAGAGCTTTAACTCCATTTTCATAGGATGCATCGAACTAATGAATGATCAAGCCAAAACCATACTAAATGATCTAACAAGTGACATAAACCAGTTATTAGGTTTTCATGAAAGCACCCCTAGAATTAATTACGGTCCTTGTGGTGTATTTGCTCAGTTATTTTATGAAGCATGGAATAATCGTTTCCCTGAAAAAGTATATATCTGCTTTGTTATGATGCCTTCAGGTGATGAGTGTGATCATGTCGTTATTAGACTCCCAACAGGGGACTTATACGATGGTGGTGTAGGTGTTCATTCTGATGATTTCTATACTCCACAATTTATCATAGAAGAGATGCTGGAATATGATCATGCCATATTGGAAAAATGGGCTTATGGTCTTGACCGTACTTACCCAAGATTCTGCCCAGACTTTGATAAAAACAAAGTTAAAAAATTGATTGATTATCACCTTGACCGTTTATCCAAGATGACAATATAGAATTCAAATTAAGGAGTACAGGTTGGCAATCGACAGATTAAAAATTTCAGACATTGATCGCTTAATATCCTACATTGAACTTTCTTCAAGAGACCCTGTTCTATTAGCAGAATTAAGTCATTTCCAAAAAATCAGATTTAATAAAGAGGGTCATTATGAAGAGCGTCCACTAACGGAAAACGAGATTAAAAGATTAGGATCAAATAGAACAATTAAATTCTATTTAATTTTATTATTTCTTGCTGAAAACATTGCATTAGAATCCTTGCGAATAAAAAACAGAACCTACGATGGTGATGTTGTCTTAGTCAATGATTTGTGGGAAGAAATGGAAGAAATGCTAGTTAAAAAATTGTTTCTTTCCCGAGAAATCAGCTCCTATTTTATAAAGCTTGGCGGGAAAAATAGCCCAGAATTTCAAAAATTTATTAGCTTAGCGAAGTTCATTAAAATAGAAAACTTAAGTTCTGAAGAATTTACCTGTTCCGCTGACAAAAAAGCAACATGCTCTCTATATCTAACAGGGAAATACGTACTAGAAGAAACTAATCCTAAATTAAAGACTAAAAATGATAATACATCCCTGAGAGAAAAGTATGATTTATATGACCGCAAGACTTGCTGTCATGTATTCTTATACGATCCATTTAAATTCGAAGAACCACAATCCTATGTTGCTTATCGATATATCAATAAATGTGCAACAAAAAAGAATATTGAGTCAATATATACTGTTATAGATTCAAAACCTGAACTGACGGTACTTCTTGATAATGGATCTTTTACCAAGGTGGCAGCAGAAGATATTTCAGATTTTCTTGAGAAGCAATTATTTGCTGGTGAATTAGATAAAACGATAGTACAACACATTAAAAATGATTATCCGCCCTTATTTTACCCTCCATTAACCATCGAGCTCACAAAAACCATTTATCAAAACCTTTATAAATTAATAAATAAGGGTATGAAACAATCCGAAGAAAAAGCTAAACCACTATTGCTGATTCTTGCGGAAATTCATGATTCAAAAAATTCATTTTTATTACAAGTCATCGTACTCCTTATTGCAAAAAAACTTGGAGTTGAGTGGTTATTTCACGAAACAATCAATTTGCATCATAAAGAACATGGTTTCGATGCACCAGTAAATGCTACCAATTCACTGCTATCTTTTGCCCAAACGAATCTTTGTATCCAAGTAAAAGACCTTGAAGCCAAACTTCATTACGGTGATATTGAAGCACCTTATCCTTATCATGAAATCCCTGAAGAAGAGTTCGGTATTGATGCTCGTGAGCAAAGTTGGATTATTGATATAAAAACTTTAGGTAAGGGGGCAGTTTTAATATTAGGAGCTGAGCACTTAAACAATATAGTAAATAGTGAGCTAAAAAATAACTTTACTATAGTTCCAATCAATTGCACTTGTGACAAAAAATATAGCGATAAATTATCAATTACCAACCATAACTTCATTGCTTTGGAATACAATCTAAACCAGCTTACTCTAGATGAAATCATTAATATGGCACTAGAAGCTCAAATATCTCAATCTACTTAAGTATTTTCGGAGAACAACATGAGATCTCTTTGTCCTGCGCCACTAAGACCAGGTGACACCATAGGATTAGTTACTCCATCAAGCCCCTTAGTGCCTGGTGCTATTGAAGCAGGTGTGCAATTTTTAGAGAAAAATGGATTTAAAGTGAAACTTGGAAATCATATTTATGATTCAGATCGTTTTCTAGCAGGTAATGATATAGATCGCGCAAAGGACCTGATGGATTTTTTTAAAGATTCTACGGTTAAAGCGATTATAGCAACGCGTGGCGGCCAAGGTTCCCAGCGACTATTACCTTTACTTGATTACGATGTAATTCGATCTCACCCCAAAATATTAGTTGGATTTAGTGATACAACTGCTTTACAACTCGGTTTGTTGAAAAAAACCAAGCTGGTCACCTACACAGGGTTTACTTTAACCATTCAGCCCAACACCCTGATTGAACAAACATTGATGGCTTGTTTATTTGGAAAATCTTATCGAATCACTGAGGGAGTATGCGTTTGTCCAGGAACCGCTAAAGGTCCCATAGTTGGGGGGAATTTAACATTACTCACAACGTTAATGGGAACTCCTTTTCAACCCGAATTTGAAGGAGGTATTTTAATGATAGAAGATATTAATATTGAACCTTACAATCTTGATAGAATGCTCTCTCAATTGGACTTAGCTGGTGTTTTTAATCAAGTAGCGGGTATTATCATTGGTCAATTTGAAAATTCCACAGGAAAAGACTCAAATTCTCTGGAAGGTACTGTTGATGACGTAATTAATGAATGGAGCTCTCATTTTAAAGTCACTTGCATTAAAGACTTTCCTTATGGTCACGGCGCAAAACGATGCGTTCTACCAATTGGGAAAGAGGTTATATTAGATGCGGGAAAAAGCACTCTTTCCATTTAATAAGTTCAGGTTAAGGGTCGGGCACCTTCTTGGCTTCCCTAGTACATCAATATGCTATCATTAAAAATGACTATTTATTTGAGATGTCATATGAATTTTAAAATTACCGAACATTATGCAAGAGGCGAAGAAAAACTTATTGCTGAATTTAATGAATTAAATGACGCAAAATTTTTTATGACAAAAAAATCATCTATAAATGATGTGGAAAGAAAAAAAGTTATTTATAGACTATATGATGACCATGAACTATTACATGAATTAAATAACGAGAACATTTCCATAACCCATGCCAAATACGCAGAGGGTAATGGTGATTTTAATAATGCAGCCCCATTTATTTTCCAAGTCATGATAAAAACCCTGGATTCTTTAGAAAGAAAAACAATTGCTCAATTTAATGATAAAAATGATGCAATTCTATTTGTCGCTTGTAAATTCGAGAATGATAATACGATGCATGATAATGATTTGCTCTTAATATTTAAGGATAAAATTTCAATTGATACGGTAAACAAAACCATCATTGCAAATCGAAAAAATGAATCTAGTGGATCCAGCGGCAACGAGAAAGGATCAACATATAAGCTAAGCCCATTATCAACCAGGCCAACACCTGGCGGTGGCCCTGCAGATTATTGGGTTAAGAATGAGGATGAGGATGAATAAACAAGTATTGCGCATGGAACAGGTTGTACAGTCGTATGTAGCAGATAAACAATTCATGGGATCAATTCTTGTAGCACAACATGGGCATATTATTCTGGATAAAGGTTATGGCTACGCCAATCTTGAGTGGCAAATACCTAATACAACAACTACAAAATTTCGCATCGCCTCCCTCACAAAGCAGTTTACAGCCGTAGCGATTTTATTGCTTGAAGAACAGGGTAAGCTTAAAATAAGCGATTTCATTAATAAATACATGCCAGATGCACCTTCTGCTTGGGAAAAGGTATCTCTCTTCCATTTGTTAAACCACACTTCTGGAATTCCTAGTTACACCAGTTTCCCAGACTTTGCTGCATTTACTACAAGTACCAAAACACCAGAACAACAAATCGATTTTTTTCGCAACAAACCATTAAATTTCCAACCCGGTTCAGACTTTGAGTACAACAACTCGGCCTATGTGCTCCTCGGCTATCTTATCGAAAAAATAAGTGGTCAAAGCTATGCAGATTTTGTTGTTCATAATATCTTCAAACCTCTTGATATGAACGATTCAGGATATGACTCCCATTCTGAGATAATATTACATCGCGCGTCTGGCTATATGGTGAGTCCCAATGGACTTTGTAATGCAGATTACTTAGATATGAGCATCCCCTATTCAGCGGGTTCTCTTTACTCTACTACTCACGATTTGCTGCTATGGGAACAAGGATTGTTCGGAGGACAAATACTATCACCGACATCACTAGAGAAAATGATTGAACCTTTTAAAAATGATTATGGCTTCGGAGTAAGAATACATTCTTTAGATGGGCATAAATCAATAACACATGCCGGTGGCACCAGTGGATTCAATACAAAACTAATCTACTCGCCAGATGACAAGTTGACAGTAATCGTACTGGCCAACCTAAATGCATTAGGTTATGTTGCGCAGGATCTAGCTTTGAAAATGGTAACCATAGCTCATGGCAAAGCGGTTGTATTACCCTCAGAGAAAGAAGAAATAAATGTATCATCTGAAACACTTGCTCAATATGTTGGTACATATAACATTGAGCCTTATGTTGGTGCATACGGCTTAACACCCTTAAAGCAACTGGTTATTTCTCTAGAAAATGGCTACTTAGTGGCGCAAGAAACAAATCAACCAAAAACACAACTTTTTCCCGAATCAGAAACTAAATTTTTTGGGAAAATACCAGACATCCAAATTAATTTTTTCAAAAATAAACAAGGTCAAGTCTCTCACTTGGAATTGCACCAGGATGGGGAAGTTTCAACTGGAATAAATCATCAGCTATGAAAACTGCCTATGAATCCACTTTTTAAATTATGAAATAACTGGAATTTTCATTATGCCCAAAAGCACCGTTCATCACCCCATAAACAAACCCAATTTTTTCTTAATAACAGGTGGCCCAGGCGCTGGGAAAACCTCTGTATTAAATGAATTAAACAAACAAGGCCAACTTGTTGTGCCTGAAGTAGCTCGCAAAATTATCCAAGCTCAAAATGCCGTTGGTGGCAATGCAACACATTCTGGCAATAGAGATAATTTTTGTGATTTAATGCTTGAACAGTCCATAGCAGATTTTAAAAGAATGGAGCTGGTGAATCAGCCCGTTTTTTTTGACCGTGGCATTCCGGACTTATATGGTTATTCCCAACGATTTTGTGGCAAAATAAATACCGAAATAGTGCGAGCCACTCAGCAATATCGATATAGCACTTCAGTTTTTATCTTCCCACCATGGCCTGAGATATATAAACATGATTTGGAAAGACAACAAGATTTTCAGGAAGCAATAGAAACCTGGAAAGCGATTAAGGAAGCACATACTGTCTGTGGCTATGACTTAATCGAAGTACCAAAAGATACTATCAAAAATAGGGTTAATTTTATTTTGCAATTAATGAACCTGTATAATCGATGAAAAAGGATTGCCCTAGAAATGCTGTATTATTTATAGTCATTTACTAACGGGCCACCAGAGAGAGCGGTATAAAGAAATATGATTGACCCCATAAAACAACTCAATATATGGATAGATGAGGAGCGTCATAAAGGTGCGCCCAATCCTCAACAAGCAGTCCTGTCTACTGCAACAAAAAAGTCCATTCCCCATGCACGAGTGGTCGCTATTCGTGAGATTAGTGAACAAAGCTTATTGTTTTTCACTCAAAAAGGCACCCGAAAGGTGGCCGAGTTAACCACTAATCCGATTGCTTCGCTCACTTTTTGGTTCGAGTTGTTACAGCGTGAAGTGATTATTGAAGGCGTAGTTGAGTCTTTATTGCCTGAGGAAAATGAACGATATTGGCAAACATATCCCCGCGAGGCGCAGATTAGATTTTATAGCTATGCAGCTACTTCATCCCAACCCATTTTAAACAAGCATCAACTCGAAAAGAAAAAGAAGGACATTGACGTTAATTATCAGGACAAACCGCTACCAATGAGCGAATTTTATTGTGGATTTAGAGTAAAACCTATACGTATGGTATTTTATGCTTATCGCACTGATGAACTATCAGATGTGCTTGAATATCGCTATGTCGATAATAGCTGGATTAAAACGTTGTTATCTCCATAACTTACCTCTTTTTTTGGTTAAATTATTTGGAACGATAACACTCTGAACAATGCTCAATCATTTCATATTATGGTAAAACCGAGAATACTAATGAATTACAAAATTGAACACATTTCAGCTGATGAAGCTGAGCTGTTGTGTCGTCAGATTACAACAGACTTACCTGAATATTTTGGATTGCCAGAGTGTAATGAACATTATGCGCTAGGGGTTCGATCACGCATTAATTTTGCGGCCAGATCAAATGAGACTTATGTGGGGCTATTAAGCCTTGATTTTCCATACCCTGCAAACAGCAATATCTATTGGATGGGAGTTTTACGAGCATTTCATAGCCAAGGAATAGGATACCTATTAATCCAGGAAGCGGTAAAATATGCACGACAACAAAGTGCCTCTACCATGACGGTTGAAACTTTGGCTCCAGCAGAATCTGATGAAAATTATCTAAAAACCTATAACTTTTATAAACATATAAGTTTTAATCCCTTACTGAATTTAAAACCTGCAGGTTATGAATGGAATATGGTTTATATGGCTTTGAATCTAAATCAATTCAAAAGCCGATCACATAATCAAACCATCTCTATAAGGGCATTTGTTGCTGAGGATATTCCCCTTATCGTAAGTAATTTCGCCAAACACCACTGGCCTAAACCGCCATCTACTTTTGAAGCCTACCTTCATGAACAAAAGCTTAATGAACGTATCGTCTGGATCGCTTTTTATAAAAATGAATTTGCTGGTTACATCACACTGAAATGGAATTCTTTATATCAATCATTTAAAAATCAAAGCATCCCTGAAATTATGGATCTAAACGTACTACCCCCTTATCGTAACCATGGAATTGCTACAGCGTTACTTGATATGGCAGAGCTTGAGGCAGTTAAGAAACAAAATAAAGTAGGTATTGGAGTTGGGCTTTATGATGGCTATGGCAGTGCGCAGAGATTGTATATTAAAAGAGGTTATATACCCGATGGGTTAGGTGTTACTTACGATTATAATCATGTTACTCCCGGTGCCGATGTTTGCCTTGATGACGATTTAGTACTTTGGTTTACTAAGGAGTTTTTGTGAAACTAAAAGTGAATTATGACAACTGAACCTGTGTCAGGAAATGACAATCTGAATAAAGAAATCATCCAATGGGGTTGCAAATACCTTTCATCCCATGGGTATACACTTAAAAGCAACCTGCCAGAAAGTGTGCAAGAAACACCTTGGTCTTATGTGGTCCGTTTTGCAACCTCTGATGGTTACATTTATTTGAAACATACTCCAGAGCTCCTTGCATTGGAGGCGACCATTATCCAAACTTTGCATGATCAATTTCATGCTTCTGTTCCAAAAGTTATCGCGCACAATGCTGAGTTAAACTGCTTTTTAATGGAAGATGCGGGCAAATCATTAAGAGGAATGCTAAAGAATAAATTCGATGAAGCATTGCTTTGCAAAGCTATTGACCAATTTACATCACTTCAGATATCAGTTGCAGATCGTGTAGATGTTTTTCTTGATATCGGAGTTCCAGATTGGCGATTAGATAAATTTCCTGATTTATACAAGGAGCTGATTTCACAAAAAGATTTATTGATCGCTGATGGACTATCAGAAATAGAAATTAGTCAGTTGGAGGCGCTGCTTCCAAAAGTTTCACATTTATGTAAAAAATTATCTGACTATTCTATCAAACAAACCATTGTTCAACCTGATTTTAATGACAATAACACGCTCATAGACCATATATCGCAAGATATCACCATCATTGATTTGGGTGAAATAGTGATTTCGCATCCATTTTTTTCACTGTTAAACTGTTTACTACAAATTAAAAAACATCATGCACTAACAGACAAAGATGATACCTATCTGAGGCTCAAGGATTGTTGTCTTAAAAATTATTTGAATTTTGAATCTAAAAAGCACTTATTAGACGCTTTTTCAACGGCACGCATATTATTTTTTATTTATGGTGCATTGAGCAGTAATCGATTGATGAGCGCATGTGATAAGGCAAAATTTACATCATCATTTCAAAGGCATGGAAAACCCAGTAATCCACTGAAAGAATTTATAGCCGCATGTAATGCGAAGGATTAACCATGACATTTAAAGCAAACTGGGAAAAAGTAGATCAGAAAATTCAGCTACCCGTTCAGACTATTGAATCTATGGTAAAGATGGCCTTTCCTAATAAAAAGATATCTTCATATAAGATAATTTCTGGTGGCTGCGCCAATCTAAACATTCAAATCAACCTGGAGCCAGATAACACACTCTATATTTTGCGCGTTTATTTGCGGGACAAAGAGGCTGCATACCGTGAAAAAAATTTGGGCCTTCTTTTAAAAAAAACCATTCCAATACCACATGTTTATTTTATTGGGGATTATGATAATTATCGCTTTGCAATCACGGAATACATCCACGGAATTACCCTCCGTGATCTGTTACTGGGTAATCAATCCTACGACCTGAATTCGATTATGTTTTCTGTAGGGAAGATGCTATCTATCATTCAAACTAACCGCTTTGACTCTGCTGGTTTTTTCAATAAAGAATTAATGGTAGCTGAAATTACAACCAAAGATGCCTTGCTGCAATATGATCAAGAGAGTTTAAATCATACATTAGTGATTCAAACCTTAGGCAACGAAGTCATTACAAAGATAAAGCTACATATAGATCACTTTAAATCTTATATTCCAGATGGTCATGATAATCACTTAGTTCATGGAGACTTTGATCCCGCTAATATTTTGGTTGATAAAAAAAATGGGCAATGGGAAATTACAGGGATTTTAGATTGGGAATTTTCTTTTTCTGGTTCTCCCCTTTGGGATGTGGCCAACATGCTCCGTTATGCACATCAAATGCCTGTCCAATTTGAAGAATCTTTTTTAAAAGGGTTAAAGGAAGGTTATACTCTTCCACCAGACTTTCGCATTAGTATCTACTTACTTAATCTGTCATCCCTACTTGATTGCCTCGCGCGGTGTCCTTATGGTCCACATTCAAATCAGTGTAGTGATATTCGTGCACTTATTAATTTTTTCATCAAGCAACTGGATAATGCATTATGAGTACTCAAAGAATAATTGAAGTTGTTCCTTATAATCCAGAGTGGCAAAATTTATTTAATATGGAAACAAGTCGTATCCAAGAAGCGCTTGGAGAAAATTGTGTTGGCATTCATCACATTGGATCCACTTCTGTGCCAGGTCTAGCAGCGAAACCGGTGATTGATATGATCCCAGTAGTTCGTGACATCATGAAAGTCGACAACTCTAACAATGCTATGCAGCTATTAGGTTATGAAGCAAAGGGTGAGTATGGAATTACATTTAGGCGATACTTTCAGAAAGGGGCTGAATTTAGAACCCATCATGCTCATGTATTTGAAGAAGGCAGTCCTGAAATTGAAAGGCACTTAAAATTTCGTGATTGGATGAGATCCCATCCCACTGACCTGGATGCTTATGCAGCACTGAAGCAAGAATTGGCTAAAAACCATCCCAATGACATCATGGCTTATTGTCTAGGCAAAGAGGAATTTATTGCAGACATTGATAATAAAGCGGGGTGTTTTGGACTTCGCATAGTGAAATCATTAACTCCTCATGAATGGGAAGCAGTGCGTCATTTTCGCCAACACTATTTTTTTGATAAAGTGCCTGTATCAGATCCATATACCTGGACTTTTGAGCACGAAGATCATGTCCACTTTATTCTTTACAAAGGAAGCCAGATTAAGGGTTATGCTCATATTCAATTTTGGCCAGGGCAAAGAGCTGCGCTTCGTATCATGGTGATTGAAGAAGATTCGAGGAATCAGGGAATAGGCGGAGCATTTCTAAAACTTTGTGAACGTTGGCTATATCAACAAGGCCTAGTTGTATTGCAAATGGAGTCTTCACCCGAAGCGAAAAAATTTTATGTGCGCCAAGGATATATCGAAATGCCATTTAACGACCCTGAAAATGGCTTAAGCTTCCCGCAAGATATCCCTATGGGTAAAATGCTAGTTAAAAATAATATTACATAGAGACAGAAAATCATGGCAAAAATGCATGAAAACGAGCTTGAAATAGACGAAGGTCTTGTCCATAAACTTCTTAAATATAAGAGGAAAGACTAGTGACTATTAAAGAGATTCAATTCCAACACAAAATTATTAAAGCAACTCCGGATGATTATCCCATAATCCAACGTATGTGGCCTTTTTATGTCTATGACATGGGGCGTTATTGTGGATTAAACAAGGGTTGGGAGTGTCCAGTAAATCCAGAATTTACTCCAGATGATTTAACCTCTTATTTTATAAACCCAAGAGAAGCATTTCTCATCAAAGTGAAGGATGAACTAGCAGGCTTTATTCTGCTCAATAAAGTAGGAACGCAAACCAATATTGATTGGAATATGGGAGAATTTTTTATCCTTGCAAAATACCAAGGGAAAGGTATTGGGCAAGGAGTTGTTCATGAACTATGGAAAACACACCTAGGGATTTGGGAGATATCGGTAATTCCTGAGAATAAACCCGCTTTAGAGTTTTGGCGTAAAGCCATTTCTACTTTTACAGCAAGTAACTATACCGAAGAAATCAAAGCGATTAAAAAGGACTCACATCAACTAGAACGTTATATTTTAAGCTTTGATACAGACAGCCACTCATCAATTAACAACACTGATGATGACAGCAGCTTAAAAATTTCCTTTGTTGATAGCTTAAGTGATGAGCTTGACAAGCGTATGACAGATGGGTTCATCACTTATGAAACAAGCCATGGAATCGATGTGAATTACAAACGCTTTTCAGTAATACTATCAAAGGAAAATAATATTGTTTGTGGCGTGATCAATGCCTTCACTGCCTTTGCCGAAATCTATGTTGATGATATTTGGGTAGATAGTGCCTATCGTGGCAGAGGGTATGGAAAAAAATTATTACAGACTCTTGAAGATCATTTTAAAGGACAGGGATTTAATAACATCAATCTAGTGACCAGTGCTTTTCAAGCCCCAGACTTTTATAAAAAGTGCGGGTTCACAGCCGAATTTACTCGAGTAAATAAAATTAATCCTCAGCTTTCAAAAACATTCTTTGTGAAATTTTTTGAAGAAGGAATCCAAACTCAAGGTTTACTTAAGTATTCAGAGTAATAATTATAAATAGCAACAAGGATGATTTCGGATAAAAAATGATAACAATTGATCTCCTTAAAAATCACCAAAACTCAATTCCTGGACTTGCCGCAATTTGGCATGAAGTTCTTGGTAAAATATGGGTGCCTGATGTTCCTATTGAACGAATCATTCAAAAATATGACTCCCATTTAAGTGACACTCAATTACCTATAACTTTTGTGGCAATAGATGGTGAGAAGACTATAGGTATGTGTAGTTTAAGAGAAAATGATGGAATACGACCAGACCTAACACCTTGGCTAGGATCACTTGTTGTATCTCCTGCCTACCAAAAACAAGGGATAGCCCCATTGCTTATTGAGACAACCCAACATAAGGCAAAGGATTTGGGTTTTAAAAAAATTTACCTGTTCGCTTTTGATCCCACCATTCCTGATTATTATTCTCGTCTTGGATGGAGCGTAATAGGAATTGATGAATTCAAAGGACACACTGTGACCGTAATGGAGTTTCACTTATGACAAAATCCTTGGATACCTATTTAGATTTATGCACCCAAGTGTATGATTTGAGCAAACCAACTCCTCCTAAGGATGCCTATGACTTCTATTTGAGTTATGTTAGAGAAACTAATGGACCTATTTTAGAGCCGATGTGTGGAACAGGTCGATATCTTCTTCCGTTACATGCAGAAGGATTTCCTATAGAAGGCTTTGATGCCAGTCAAGCCATGTTGGATGCATTACATGCTAAAGCGAAATGCCAGAATATTAATCCTCATGTTTGGCATGGCTTCATAGAAGATCTTAAGATTTCGAAACAGTATGACTTAATCTTTATTCCCAGCGGGTCTTTTGGCTTAATCATTGACTTAGCTGCTATAAAAAATGCTTTAAAAACAATTTATAATCTTTTATCAGATAAAGGCATGTTTGTTTTTGAAGTAGAAACATTGAAAGCCGTACCTAAAGAATTAGGAATTTGGCGCGGTTCCAAGTGGCAAAGACCTGATAATAAGATAATCCTGTTAAGTCAGTTGGCTATGCTTGAGAAGTCTATATGTTATTCTATCGGCAAATATGAACTCGTTGATTCTAATCGTATCGTCCAAACTGAAGTTGAAGAATATAAAATTCGCATTTACGATGACCCTTCCTTATTGCTTAACATACTTAGTGAAGTTGGTTTTAAAGACATCCAATTACTAAAGGCCTTTGATAGAAATGCTCTGTATGAAGAACATGATGAAACTATTGTTTATGAATGCAGAAAATAATCATTAAAAGCGCTCTCCTGGAGTTAATGTGTGAAAAATTATCAGATAGAGTCGATTTGCTCTTACTTTAAACTAGGCATGCCCACAAAGCCTCCCAAAAGAATTTATGGAGGACTACTCCACGTAATGTGGCACCTACAGACTGATAAAAATATTTATGCAGTAAAACAGTTATCCAAGGATATCAATCTTTCAGATGATCATATTGTTGAAAACTATAACCTTACCGAACATATTGCTTCTCAATTTATTCAAAAGGGTATCCCTGCTGTTTGTGCCACTGAACAAGCAGGTAACTATTTATTTATAATCGATGACGTAGGATTTTTGGTGTATCCGTGGATTGTTGCCAAAGCACTGGATAAAGACATTGTATCGGAATCTCCGGCCCTGCAAATTGCAGTGATTTTAGCTCGTTTGCATGAGATTAATCTACAAGTTCCAGAGATTTTAGAGCCCGAATATGATATTCATACAAACGATAATCTTATTGCCTTAACTCAAAGAGCCGAAGAATACCGTTGCTCATTCTCCATGCTTTTAAATATGCATCTTGCAGATTTACTCAGTGCAAATACGGCTTACCATCAGGCGGTTCCAGTTCTTAAAAAACATAGTGTTGTAAGTCATGGTGATTTGGACCAAAAAAATGTTTTATGGGATAAGGCTAATAATCCAATTCTCATTGATTGGGAATGTGCCCGCAAATTGAATCCAACTTATGAAATCGTAAATGGCAGTTTAGATTGGAGTGGGATAACGACACAATTTAATCCCGAGTTGTTCAATAAAATGATTCAGACCTACAAAATCGCTGGAGGCATTATCAACAAATCAGATTTTGAAGCATCGTTCTATGGCGTTTTAGGAAATTGGATAAATTGGTTCGCCTATAACATAGAGCGTTCTTGCAACCCAATAGACTCCGAACAGCGTTTAATGGGAATAGAACAAGTAACCCAAGTTATACCTACAATATTGCGTATAAACGACTTAATTAAAAAGCTAGTATGATTGAGGCGAACCTTAAAAAATGACTTATAAATTATCCTTTGAGAGCAACCCAAATCAAGAAGACATTCAAGTTCTTGGTAATGCTATTATGGAACAAGCTACCCAGATAAAGGGATTTAATCCTTTGGATTTTTTTGCTTTCTTCATCCGTGATGCAGAGAATACCATTGTGGGTGGCAGTAATGGGTGTGCACTTTATGGATGTCTTTATATCGATCAGCTTTGGGTAAGTAATTTGCTACGAAAACAAGGTTGGGGAGCAGCACTTATAGAAGCAGCTCTTCAATATGGTAAAGAAAACGGCTGTACTTTTGCCACCGTCAATACATTTGATTGGGAAGCTCTTGGTTTTTATCAAAAACTTGGTTTTAAGATTGAATTTGAAAGGCATGGATTCCTCAAAGATTCAGTATTTTATTTTTTACGCAAGAATTTCTGATCTTCATATCAATCTTCACCTGGAAGTTTTGGTTTGAGTTTAGTTTGAAAGGGAGATGGTGAACTATGCTCTTTTCCTTGTTGGCTTTCAGTTGCCACTGGATCAACAGGACGTATTTCTTCTAAAACACGGCTTTTGAATCTTTGAGTTATTTCTTGCCCTGTTGGAGCTACTTTATTAGTTTCTGTGTTGTGCTTATGCTCTAAAGTCACCGCTCTATCTTCTGATTCATTACCTAAATCGGAAAGATTATCTTTTCTTGTTGGCTCCATGACCAGCGTTTTTTTCAGTTCAACAGATGAATTAAGCGCAGAAAGCCGAGACTCTACATATTTACCAATAACAGCAGTACGTTCTTCCTCGCCTTCTTTCCATCCAGGCTCTACATTTTTAGCAAGACCAAATTTTTGAAAAAACCAATTAAAGGCATGTTCTAATTTCACTTCTGGACCCACAATTAATTCAGCAAGAACATGTCCATATCCGTGGGGAGACTTATTAAGCTCCTCGTTACCATTAGCAAGTAAAACAACAGAAGATTTGGTTTCCATATCCATTGCAACCCACCCGCGCCACTGGTTCATGTCACCACTATGGAAAGCTGTTGTGACCTTACCTTGCTCATCTAATTGCAATCCAAAACCTAATCCCCATGCGAGGTGTTGTCTGTCTTTATCTGATACCTTCAAATCTTTAGCCCATTGATCTTTCATCAAGGATATTTGAGGCTTAAAAGCTTCATGCAATGTTTCATTTTTATGAGTATGCTCTGTAACAGAAGTTACCTCAGCAAGTTGCTCATCTGATAGTCTATTAATTGGTTTATCTTCAGTTACATCAGCGAATCTATGCTGTAGTTCCTCTAATTTGGACTGATCTAATTTGATCTGGCGCAGAGTATTATCTAACTTATTGTAGTAAAAAAAGCCCGTTTCAGTAAGAATATATCGTGAGGTTATTGAGTCTTTTTGATTTTCATTTGTCGGATTTTCAGACATTTTTATCAGACCACATACTTGCATCCAGGCTGAGGTTAAACGAGCATAATCACTTGGCGTAGTATGTAGGGTATTCGCTGCATGGGATTTATCCTCAGTACTTCCGGGAGCTACAAAGCTGCTATGTGCCATATTCAAAGGTTGAAAAATCTCTGCCTTGGCAAGCTTTTCAAGTGACATGTTTTGATCTTTTTCGATGGCCTTTTGTAAATAATATAAGGCCGTATTTCCATAAGAATAGGCTGTTCCTGGTGGAAACTCCAATATTGGTGCGCCATTAATAGGTATGCCTGAACTGTGAGATAAAACCATACGAGGAGTTATTTTATTTGCTTCTTCAATAAAATCTTTACTAACTTCCTTACCTAAATTATTTTTATAGAAGTCTTGTATTGGTAGAATTTCTGAAATTGGGGTGTCTAAAGTAAATGGCTTGGTAAATTTTTTATCAGATATCATTTTAAGTACTAAATAGGAAAATACAGCCTTACTAAGGGATGCAGCTCCAAAAATTGTATCTGGCTCTACTTTGGCTCCTGGAGTTTCAAAGTATACATCGGTTTTTCCTATTACCTCGGGTCTAATAGGCTCTCCTGGTTTAAAATAGGCAATAGATGCACCTGGAATTCCTCCTTTAATCATTCTCTCATCAATTTCTTCTTTATTCTTCATAGTTATTTTATTCGCAAGGTGTCGTTAATTTATTATACAATATTTTAGTGTAACTGATTTTGAACTACCCCACTTGTTACAATTTTTTTACGATATAATTTGTCAAATTCTATAAAGAACCATAGAGGCATACAGAATGAGCACAGTTAATATATTGGTTGATAATAGTCCTAGTGATGAAAGTAATGCTCGCTTAAGAAATGGAATAGTAGATTTTAATGCTAAATACCTCCATGAAAAAGCCAGTCCGTTTAGTATTTTCGCGCAAAACAATAAAAATGAGATCATAGGTGGTGCTACTATTTGGGAGCATAGTGATGCATTTTACATTGACATATTATGGGTTGATGAGAATTACAGAGAACAAGGTGTAGGATCTCGATTACTCAATGAACTATTTAATCAAGCAACCATTAAGCATGTAAAAAAAATCTTTGTTGATACCTATGAGTTTCAGGCCGTTGATTTTTATAAAAAACAAGGTTTTTTCGTAATTGGACGACTTGAAGACTATTTATTAGGGCATGACAGAATTTATTTAAGAAAAAACTTAGGTTAATTAAAAAAATTATTTCTATTACTAATTACTCCTACTGTATGTGTGACAATTTTTCCGTCCAGAGAGGTAGCAGCCTGTGTAACAGAAATAAAACTAAGTGATCCTGATACTACAGAACAACTCAGCGATATTGTGACTAAATATAATCCTTTGAGAACTACACCTAATCCAGATAATCAGTAACACTCACGGGGATACCTCCGATAATGCCAAGAGAATTAGAACCAATTCCTTATCTTAAATTTATTTCACTCACCAATAAACAGAAAGAACCAGTCTATTAACCTTGAAGCTGCAACTCCTTCAAGATAGATAAATCCACTAACTACCTGACTCAGCAGTAATGTATTCACATCCAATATTTCTGCAAGGGTTTTCAAATCATAATTACCGTGTGTCAGAATAAATTCAATTAAATATTTTTGCGCTTCTTTTCTACGCTCAAAATGTACACCAACTTCTGATGCACAAACTTCGGCTAAACATCCCATGTAACAATCTCCCGTTTATTCCAACAACAGGGGCTTATTCATTACCCCTGAAAGCAGTAAAACATACTGTAGTGGGTAAAAAAATTAGTTTTTTTACCTAGAGAATGTTGGGAATAAAATGCAGAATTGTATTACTAATAGTCAATATAAACTTTTAGTCCAGGGCGTATGTTAAGCAGTAATTGTTTCAATTATTGTGTTTTCTGGTGCTTTTGTATTATCAATGAGATTACGAATTTTTCCAGCAATGAAATACAAAAATACTGCGGCTACCAATGCCCATACCCCAAGCTGATTAAATACATAAAGATAATCAGCATTCGTCGATAAAGGCTCAATAGAATCAGTTTTCATCATCGCGTTAGAAAAATAAGTTGATAAAGAAGCTGAAACACCAGAAACCATCATCCAGGTACCCATTAAAATTCCTTGTAACTTGGGAGGGGCGATTCGTCCAATCATTGCATATCCTACTGGACCAATAAGTAACTCAGCAATGGATTGAGTCACTAAATGCAATATCACCCAATTAATACTGCTAAAACCATTACTATCAGAAAACATCACACCACACGCTAATAAAAAGAAAGAAAGTGCCAGAAATATAAAGGCCCATACAAACTGCATCGAAACTGAGAAATTAAAGCCTTTTGATTGTAACTTGTTAATAACTAGTGCAGTAATTGGTGCGCCCACAATGATAATTATGGCATTGATATTTAAAATCCATTGAGTTGCCAATTCATAACTTAAAATATGCTTATCAACATTATTTTTAATGAATATGGTTATACCCATGGGACCAGTGTAATAGATCATCCAGAAGATTATAGAAGTTACCGTCAGGATTAAATAAGCTTTAATTTTTTGTTTATCTGCCTTAAGAGTTTGCTTCTGTCCTAAAAAAACAATAACAAAGAACATGATAATACTTACCACCAACACCATTCCGTTACTAAAATCCGCTGAGTTAAAACAGACCATCAGGAAAGGGACAAGTAGAACGGTGCCTATTATACCTAACAAATGCTTCAGTCTCCGGCTACTACGATCCTTCAATTCCATCAAAGGTGTATTTTTATCAGCAAGATCAGCCCAACTAAATGCCATTAAAAGTAACGTAATAATATTGATAAAGAGGCTTGCGTAAAATATTTGTTGATATTGATTAGAATAATCATAAAACCCACTAATAATAAAACCTGCAAAAAACCCAACATTCATTGCTGAATAGCTCATAAAGAAGGCTTTATCCCGTCTATTATCATCAGGGTCAAAGCGCTGGGTTAAAATAGTGTTATAACAAGTGGTATTAAGTCCACATCCCACTAAAAATAAACTTAAGCCCAAATAAAGAGTTGAGGCTTGGGAAAAAATCAAAAACAAAATACCCAAACTTTGTATGATGGTAGTAATAAAAAATAAGGCACGATTGCTAAGATAACGCCCTCCCATTAATCCACCTACCAAATGCAGTACGAAATTAAAGGCTAAAAATAGGCCAACGATACTATTTGAAACCGTATTGGATAAACCAAGCTGTTTCGTAATATAGAGTGATAGGGACGAATAGAGAATAGCGAATGAAAATGTTGAAAAAGCTTGTATAAAATATAGCGGGGTCACTCCCTTCGGCATTCGTTGCAATGATTTAATCATTTTTTCTCCCTGGATTCCTTTTGGTGGGTGACTCTATCATTAAAATTGGCTAGTATTAAGTCTTTTCAACATTTATCTATTTTTATAAATTGCGATAATTGTAAGTGCATTGATTTATAAGGTGTTTAGGAATGAACAGCATTCAAAAAGTTTCATGGGAAGAAATCAAGCACAAAGTAAAGACAATTAACCCCTCTATATACCAAGTAATTGAGCAAATTACTCCTGATGATGGCATCCCATTTTTTCTTGCCAAATATGAGTTCGGTGAACATTTTGGTGTCAAAAATCATGCTTACTTACCAACTGCTTCGGGCAAATTAGAAAAAATTGATAGCAAGCATACTGACAAAGAACTTTTTGAGCACTTAGGCTATGGTAAAAATAGCCTGCCTTTAGGCATGATCCTGGATAAATATTGTGAGTGGCATTACTTTGGAGAAAATGAGCGTATATTTCCTGACTGTGTACAAGGTCCGGGCGCTATTTTCAATATGCAAGTTGTGTTTGATGAAGACAAAACTATTGATAACAACGTGTTATCAGTATCCTCCGGTGCATTATCATCGTTCCTGTTACCTAATATTGGTTGCCAAAGAAAACACGTAAGAATTCAAAAACATTTTAATGTATCCGTTTCAGCACCTAAATCACCTTATGAGCACTACCAGATATTCAAAGAAATTCTGCAGGATAAGAATACTCAACCCAATTGGTATAGCCAAATTCTTTATTTTTCAGAGCAATTTATTAAGGAAGTCCAAAACAATGATAAATGGCTTAAGTTAAAACTCTATTTTTCAGAGTCATTGAGAAAAAAAATCACCCAACATACTTATGATGCTTCCTGTAACGATCTGTTTTTAAGCGCAAAAAAAGTTAATCGGTTCAGACCCACTCCTTTTATTATGGATACGGCGAAATATATCTTTAATATTTGTATGGGATCAGGGATCGGAGTTAAACCGGCTATTGATGACCAATATTTCCCAGTTCAAACTATCCAAAAAATTTATAATCAATGTTATGGCCTTGAATATACACCTACACTAATGGTCCCTTCTTCTTTGAGTGAAAAAAATGACAGCGTTTATTATCCATTGCAATGTCCTTTTGCCAAAATAAATACTTTTAAAACAAACCAAAGTAACAGCACATTAACTGAACTGGAAACCCTGAAAAATGTTTTACTTGCCTATCAAGAGGAATTTACAGAAGAGAATGGCGATGCCTTTGGAAGCTCTCTCTATCAAGTGAGCATGGAAACCGAATTTTCATTTTACCATTACAAATCTACAGGGAAACAAACAATAAAAAATCCATTAGAACTTTTAGAGTCTGACAAACGGTTTTCTTTTTCACATTGTGATGACGCCACCAGCTTTTCCAGTGATGCCAAATTATTTAGAGGGTGTGTGCGACTTGTTAGATAGCTTAAAGTTCTGAGCATCCATTTCTAAAAGATCCAGATATTTTTGACTAACACCTTGCTGTGATATGGGGGGTATATAGAGAGTTGAAACTGCGGTAACCACAGCTTGTTTTAATTCTCGTAGTTTAATCCATTCGATTCTTGGTTTTTGTGTAGGCAGAATGGATGCTTCATAAATACACACTAACTGTTCATCAAGATAATAAGTTCGAAGGTAATCACATAGAATATTTAGTTTTTGAGTTTGTTTTGTGTCATGCATACCCAGATTAGAAATCTGCCAAAGAATGATGTGCGCATATACATCTACTCGCCTTTCATAAATTAGCAACTCTGTTGCATCAATTGCAAAACAACCTTGATCGCCAGGATCAACTTGTAAATCTGAAAAGAGACAATCCATAGAGGATACTGCTGGCAATATTACTGCATTCCCATTCTCAGCCCTGATTCTTTTTACCGCACTCAAGGCAGATTCAGCAAAAACCGTAGGATGCCCATAAAAAACCACACAAAGGGTTTTAACCCGTTGATATTCGCTAATAATATGGGTGGTGATATTGTGATAAGCATCAACTCGTTTATCAGAATTAAAATAAATGGCCTCTAAGGACTCAGCTTCTTTAGCCTCACGACCAATCCATTCTTTCAGGCTGTCTTCATTAACTAAATATAAAACCTTATCCGCTCTTTGAATGACTCGTTTAGTCTCTTCCGTCAAATGAGCAATCGACTTTATTCCAGAACCTACAACAATAAGTGTGTGCATTTAATTATTTTATCATTACAATTTTATTTGCATTTGGTTGTTGAGGTTGATTTAAAGAAAGCTCTAAATTCATGTTTGCTTTCTGCACTTCTAAACATGTTTCTGAATTTTCAGCATTATCGAAATACTCAATACCTACCGTCTTTTCTATTACATTTAGTAAATTCATCCCTATTTCCTCTGTAATAATAGATCCTGTAGTCAATTGTATAAACAATCCGAGTAAAGGTATAGCGCTTATAAAAAAAATTTAAGAATAAATATTGCATGAAAATACTCGTTATGATTAAATAAATGCACGAATCGAGCATTTTTATAGATGGAAATATAGAAATATCATGCTAGGAGTTAATTATGCTGCAGACCGAATTCAAACAACAAATTTTATTTATGGGTGATATCGAACAAATCATCGGGGTCAACCGAATCACTCTTCGACGATGGTGGTTAACTGGGAAATTTCCCAAACCGATTAAATTAAACGGTTCACTTTTATCCTGGCACTTTGAAGTGATCCAACAATGGATCAATCAACATATGAACATCACTAATGAATTGAACTCTCCAGCTCAATAGTCCCATAATCTAGATCTTTTAAAACAGGCAATTGCCTGTTTTTTTTGCTTATAATAATTCTTGAAAAATTTATTTTCGCCACTTTTGATTTCAAATTTTTCATTTGTCCAAGGGATTTAAAATCAATGTATGTTTTGCTTTATTCATAATACTTCTGCATTACTGCCTTAATACCCGACATATCGAGACCATTTGATGATGAAAAATCAATAAGATCCGCCTCTATAAACTGTAGGAGAATTTGAGCCTGTTCGGTAATACTCTTAATCTTATGAAAGAGCCTATTCTTGCTAGTTTCAAAGTACAAATCATCCCTGTTTTGAGGCATGCATTTATGCACTAACCAATTCCTTTCCGATAAAAAAATCTCTAAATTTTGCAGCAGTGACTCAGAGTATATACCCTCTTTTTTCGCAAGATTGATAGCTCTCCCAAGGGTATAAAAGCGATATCCTTCTAAAAGCTCATTGGCTTTTATTAAAGGCATACTATAAGGTTTTTTCACATCCCTTTTTAATGTGATTGAATGACTAAGTGCATCTTCTAAATGCTGAACCATGCATAAAGCCTCCCCGACCAAGCAGTACAATTTGATTGGCTCTACCCCAATTAAGGGGGCACTTTAATCAAGTTAGTCTAGACTAACTAATTGATTTCGCGATCAAATTGGAGATTAAAGTGCCCAAGTATAATCTTATCTTAAATTTACCTGGTTTTACCATACAAAAAGTAAGTGGCTATCAACCACTTATATTAGACATATCCTATCATCGGTTACCTCGTTGTGCCCATTGTCACAGTAAAGAGGTGCGAAAGAAGGCCTCCTATACTCGAATGGTGTCGCATGAACTAATTGGCCATCGTCGCAGTCTATTACGCTTCAAGGCTTATAAACTCTACTGCAATACATGCAAGCGTTATGGTAATCAACAATTTCCTGGTATTAATAAACATCAACGCTCAACCTGGCGCTTACAGGCTGCAGTGTTTCATGATCATACACGCGGTATTTCTCAAAAAGACCTTGCCCAACAATTTAATAAAGGAAAAGCCACCATTGAACGTTGGTATCATCGCCATTATCAGGAGCAAGCAAGAGAGCTCATGAACACACCATGTCCCGTAGTCCTTGGCATTGATGAACACTTTTTTAGCCGAAAACAGGGCTTTGCCACAACGCTTTGTGACCTTAAAAAGCATAAGATTTTTGACATTGTTAAAGGAAGAAGTGAAGCAGACCTATCCAGTTATCTTGCTTCTCTAGTAGGGAAGGAACGCGTTAAAGTAGTCTGTATGGATTTAAGTAGTACGTACCGCTCCATTGTTAAAAAACATTTTCCCAATGCAAAAATAGTGGCCGATCGTTTTCATGTCATTCGCTTGCTGCAACATCAATGTATGATGACTTACCGCGAGCTATCGAGCCAAGTAAAAAGTAACCGAGGTATATTAGCTTTACTGCGTACACGACCTGATAGATTGACTCCTCAAAGAAGGATTAAGCGTGATGCATTTCTTGAAGACAATCCAGCTATAAACGCTATATATCAGTTCCAGCAACAAGTTCATTCATTGCTCCTACACAAGTCCATGAATAAGGATTGGTGTAAAAAAATGATTCCTCAGTTTTTAAATATGCTTGATGACCTGAAAAGTAGTCCATTTAAAGCGTTGGCAGCTCTCGGAAAAACATTCTGGCTCTACCCCAAATAAGGGGGCATTTTAATCAAGTTAGTCTAGACTAACCCTTTGATTTGACGGTCAAAAGGAAGATTAAAATGC
>NZ_CAAAIM010000007.1 GCF_900639985.1 Legionella rowbothamii
GGCTCTTGAGGCGACATTGTACAATTCTTTTTTTTTTTTTGCTATAAGAGCGGTAAGAAATAGATCAGTAATTCCCTACCCTGAATTTGAGTACATGACATAAAATACATGGAGCCTGGTTGCAATTACTAGGCCACGCCACCCATGGGTTTTATAAATGGGAAACCACAAATTCGGACATCAGCGCTGTAAATTGTCGTGTTGCCTGATTAGCAGCTACTACACCACCATAGGGATTATCTGCAGGGCATGGGATTTGCAAGCTAATAATTTTAGACCCCATCACTTTATTATCTGAAACGCGAGTCAACACTACCTTGGCTGAAAACTGGACAACGCTAGGCTTTCTTAGGAACGTTTGCTCCAAAGATAGTAATTGAGTGTCTAGACGATAATCAGCACCCTGGCTGTATGAGCTGGAAAGCACCGCATAGAAAACACCTGTTTTTTGTAAACTTTGTACCATTAACGGATAGAGCATATCCGCAGGTGGATTACTCCATGAATTTTTTACGAAAGATTCAAGCTGAAAAGGCTTATTCACATAAAGCATTTGCTCTGATTGATAGCCTGCAGCGGCATCAGGTTGAGTTACCCAAAGTGCAATACGTTGAGGATGTTTTGTTAGTTGTTTATTGCTATAAGCCGTTAATTGATACTGGTTCGTCGCAGGAATTTTAACTGGTGAGCAAGCAACAAGCAGCAAACTAATCAAACACAGCCCTAAACTCTTTAATCTTCTCATTACTTATTCTCCAGGCCCTGGTTTTGGAGCTGAACTCCCGCGAATCACTACTGAAGGGTTTTGACGCATTTCATTACTAACCTTTTCAAGGTTTACTGAAATAGCATTTAATCGACGTAATAATGTAGATGCAGGCGCCAAAGTTTCTTGGGAGAGTTTTTCTAAAGTGTTTCTTCCTGATCCCATAGTACTCGATACGCTTGTTCCCGCATGACTTAAGCTATCAGCCATTGTTTTAAATTTAGCTACACTAGTTTGCAACTCTCGTAGCAATTGCGGAACCTCTTTACTGGATTTAGCAATATTAGTCAAAAAGACATCTGCATTTTTTATACTGTCATCAATATGCTCACTATTCTTTGCAACCACCTGGGTTAGCTTTTCCACATTATGTAAAATATGAGACACATGTCTGGCATTTTCTTCATTGAAAATATGTTTCGCTTGAGTACTGACATTATTAATACTCTCAGAAACCTCTTTTAAAAGATTATCTAATTGGTTAAACAAGGAAGGTTTTGCTGGAATAACTGGGTAGGGTTCTCCCGGAAGCTTCACTATAGGAGTCAAGTCAGCACTGCTCGCACTTAAACCAATATAGGTAACTCCGGTAATTCCCTGAGAAATTAAGGTTGCGGCCGTACTCTTAGTAATTGGAGTCCCATCTTCAATCGCTAAAATGAGCTCCACTTGTCTCGGATCATTCTTATTCAATTTTATTTCATTAACATAACCTACTTGCACTCCATTAAACTTAACTGGAGCATCTTTACTTAAACCCGAAGCAGCCTCATGCAAATACACGGTAAAGTTACTATATGATTTTTGATTAAAACCAACAGATAGCCACAACATGGCAGACAAAAGCCCTGCGAATAGAACTAGGATGAAGACACCTATTAGGGTGTAGTTGGTTTTTGATTCCAAAAAATTGATCTCCGAAACATTAATCTTGAGTTAGGAACTCTATATTTTACTGAAATAATCAGCGATTAATTCGTTTTTATTTTTCATTAAGTCATTAATGGGCTCTACACTCAAAATTTGCCCATCGCCAACAAAGGCTACACGATCGGTGGTACGTTTTAATGACTCAATGTCATGGCTTACCATAACAATTGTAAGATTTAATGCGTCTCGTAAAAAAACAACTAAATCGTCAAAAAGTCGTGCACTACGCGGATCCAAACCCGTAGTAGGCTCATCAAGAAATAATAACTCAGGATCCATAGCAATTGCACGTGCTGCAGCCGCCCTTCTTTGCATTCCACCACTAAGTTCTGAAGGCAATTTGCCGGCGGCCTCTTTCGGCAAGCCAACTAAAGCTATTTTTAATAATGCCAACTCCTGCATGAACTCCGGATCCAGTTCCGCAAATTCTTGCATAGGGAACATCACATTTTCTAAAACATTCATCGCAGCAAATAAAGCACTGTGCTGAAACAACATGCCCCAGCGGCGTCTCAACATAAATGCCTGATGTGCATCAAGACGGCTAATATCCTGGCCAAATATTTTAATATCGCCGGCAGTTGGTTTCAATAACATTAACAAGCTGCGTAAAATAGTGGTCTTACCGCTGCCCGAGCCGCCAATAATAGCCAGAATTTCGCCTTGGTTTACCGTCAAATTAATGTCCCTATGCACCCATTGACCACCAAGAAAATTCTTCATCCCTTTGATTTCAATAATAGGGTCACTCATCTATAACTTCATCCAACTGTAAATAATTGAGTAAATTGCATCGGCAATAATAATTAAAAATAACGACTGAACTACACTTTTGGTCGTCTGACTTCCAATATTATTTTCTGTGCCCGGTTCAACTCTAAATCCTTGAAAACAACCTACTAAAGCAATGATTAAAGCAAATGCTGGTGCTTTATAAAGCCCAAGTCGAAATTGAGAAATACCTACAGAATCCCTTAATCGCTCTAAAAAATCAATAAAACTAATACCTAACATATTTTGGGCCATGAACATGGAACCTAAAATACTAAAAATGTCAGACCAGAAAATTAATAAAGGAAAAGTTATTAATAGTCCTATGACCTTTGGTAACACCAAATGCTCAGTTGGCGAGAGCCCCATAGTTAACAGTGCGTCAATTTCTTCATTTATCTTCATACTGCCTAGTTGCGCCGTAAATGCGGAGCTAGTTCGTCCAGCCACAATAATTGCAGTGATTAAAGGGGAAAATTCGCGAAAAATCGCCATTCCGGATAAATAGGCAATAAACGAGTTAGCACCATATGTAGTTAATTGCAGCCCCATTTGGTAGGCTAAAACAACACCTATTAAGAATGAGAGCAAGGCAAGAATGGGCAATGCCTGAACACCTGTCGAATCCAAATTTGACATAATGCTGGGAAATTGAAAACGCCGCCAGTTTCCAAATGCATCAAAAACTCGAGTACCAAGATCCCCAATCAAAACAACTAATCCATCAACCTGACGTAATTTTTTCTCTGCTGTTTTACCCAGCTGATAAAAAATATTTTCTTTCTTTGGAGCAGGGATTTTATAGGATATTACATCATGCTTGTCTGTAATTAAATTAAGAAGCTGGTGCTGTCTTTCAGAAAAATCGAGCAATTCAACTTGATTATCACGGCGCTTTAATTCGTCAATACATTGAATTAAGGTTAAGGCACCAGCACTATCAAAATGGCTAATCTCTTTACCATTTATCCGAACTTTCTGTGCTTTAGGTAACATTGTAGCAGTAAAGTTTTTGACTACATTACCAACATCCATAACAGACCAAGCACCTGTACAGTTAAATTGATCGAGCTGCTCATCAAATGTTAGTTGCGGGCTATTATGTGCCATAAGGTTTGATTTTAATAAAAATTATCACAAGAATAATACGAATATTGCTGAAGCGCAAAACTAATCATTTAATTTGGAACGAAGCCCATATTAGTATTGATCTAATATGGGCTCCTCCTGTTTAAGGCCAGAATTTAGATTAGTTCACTGTAAGAGCGGAAATCTTTTCATTCACAGCGCCCACAACATTTGCAGTCTCTGTATTAAACTCAAAGAACTTACCTCTATAAGCACAAACTGCAGCGTACCCCACTCCCAATCCAAGAATGAAATAAGCAAGATTGCCAAAAAAGTTTTTTGCCCAACCACGATGTTGATTTATGGTTTTCATATCATCAGTAGTTTCATCAAAAAGCGCGCGAGTTTGCTCTTGGTAATGCTGTAAATCACCATCTTTAATGTATTTATCAGTTAACTGTTGTAGTGCATCATGAATACGCCCTGTTGCCAAGGTTGCGCCTTCATACGCAGCTCCTTTTGCAGCCATTCTGGCGCGCTTCTTATCAACATTTACTAATTCAGACTCAATGTGAGCAGTTTCCAGCCTTCTAGTTACTTGGAGCTGAGGGTCAAGAGCTTCGTTATTCTCATCAACTAGACCTTCATCTCCCAAGCTAGGAACTAAATCAACTTCCGGTACTGAGAGCATTCTTTCTTTTGCTGCTATAGCTCTAGTAACTTGATCGTGTAAATCTATAAGTACTCTTTGCTTTTCATCAGAAAGTTTTCTACAAATAGTATCACCAACAAAATAATTATTATTTTTGTTTGCTTTATATTTTGTTTTAAGAGCTCCAAGCATTTCCTGGGAAGTGCATTTATCTATTTGTTCAAGAAGTTCTTTTTTGTTTCTTACAACTTTATTAAAGCTATCGGTAAGCTTTTGAGTATTTCTTCCCATTAGACACCTCAGTAATATTAATTTTGCAGATTGCGCATAAAGTAACCCAAAACAAACGAAAATACTAGTCAATCAGACAAATTAATCTCCAAATTTTTGTTAAGAACAGAAATAGCCGATGATGTGATATTTAATCCTATCGAACAATTGTTCTCCCTCTCTGCTCTTTTTTGAAAAAATCACTCGCTCCTCTCCTATTTCATGTGGTTTGTATTGCTATTTTATGATACAATTCACTTCATTTTTTCAAAACGAACACCAGGTATGCAAGGTAACAAAAGTCAATTTGACTCACGCGAACGCTGCCTTATTAAACTTGCGTAACGCCGGCTAAACAGAGGAGAAAGCATGCCTTTAGCGCCCAATACTGACGAATTATTTTCTGGCTTTTCAAAACTTTCCCGTGAAGAACGCTTTAAAAGATTACTTGCTTTAGGTGCAGTCACCCCTGAAGACATTGCGTTTCTCAAAAATGGCGGAGTAAAAGATTTAAATCTGGCAGATAAATTAATCGAAAATGTTATTGGCTATTTCCAGCTTCCTTTAGGCGTGGCAACCAACTTTAATATTAATGGCTTAGATTATGTCATTCCTATGGCTGTTGAAGAAACCTCCATTATTGCCGCTCTCTCCAAATCAGCCAAATGGATTAGGCAATGTGGAGAAATCAAAGCTTGGGTTCATGGAGATTGCATTCTCGGACAAATCCAATTAGCCCAAGTTCAAGACTTCGAAAAATTCTCTCATATTTTTACCAAAAACCGCCAATACCTTATTGAAAAAGCGAATAAAGATGTTGCAGCCAATATGGTGAAACGTGGTGGTGGTGTGATTGATTTAAGTTTACGCCATCTAAAAAGAGCAGATGGTAAAGACATGGCAGTAATTCATTTAATGATGAATAGCTGTGATGCCATGGGTGCCAACATCATTAACCAAGTTTTAGAATACTTAAAAGCTCCCATTGAAGAATTAACTGGTGAAGAAGTCACCATGTGCATTTTGTCTAATCTTAACGACCAAAAACTGACAACAGCGCAAGTGACGATCCATACTATTGATCCTATCCTGGGGCAAAAATTACAAGAAGCCTCTCTTTTTGCCGAAATGGACTCCTACCGTGCAGCTACCCATAATAAGGGTGTGATGAACGGCATTGACCCTGTACTTATTGCTACTGGGAATGATTGGCGCGCTGTGGAAGCAGGAGTGCACGCCTATGCTGCTCGAGAGGGCCAATATCAAGCAATTACACGATGGCGTTATCAAGATGGCGTTCTTACTGGACAATTGACTGCCCCTATTATCGTGGGCACTATTGGCGGTGTAACCGCACTTCATCCTACGGCCAAAATGTGCTTACGTATGATGAATATCAACTCAGCTAATGAACTATCTCAAGTAATTGCCTCTGTTGGATTGGTACAAAATTTGGGTGCCCTAAAAGCCCTATGCACCGAAGGAATCATTCAAGGTCATATGAAGCTGCACATTGATAACCTGCTCTTAGCTGCAGGAGCAAATGAAAATGAAATGCCTGAATTAAAAGAGCGCCTACAAAACTGGCTGCAAATGCACAAGCGAATTAGCCTCAACAACGCTCATGATTTACTCGCAGAAATCAGACAAGCGCCGATTGCTGTATGAAATGGTTAATCCCTGCTAAAACTTTTTTATTAGGCGAATATGCGGCGGTCGCGGAAGCTTCTGCAATCGTGCTAACGACTACCCCCTGTTTTCAACTCTCGCATAATACTGCCCCCGGTTTGGTCGGGATTCATCCACAATCGCCAGCAGGTTTATGGTGGCAGCAACAAAAAAATATAGAAACAGGCCTATCCTGGCATGATCCCTACGCGGGCATAGGGGGAGTAGGTGCATCAAGCGCACAATTTCTCGCAAGCTACCTTGCTAGTCGCATGCTTCAAGAGAAGCGACCGGATATGGATAGCATGCTCGAAGCGTACTATCAGTCTTCGTGGACAGGCAAAGGTCTAAGACCGAGCGGCTATGATGTGATTGCTCAATCCCAACACGGATGCGTTTATATTAATAGACAAAAAGAAATAGTTCAGTGCTATAACTGGCCTTTCCATAACTTGTCTTTTTTTCTCATTCATACTGGAGTAAAACTGGCCACGCACCATCATTTACAAGATACCGCCCTACCCACCCAAATTGATTATCTATCAAACCTGGTTGATATGGCTAAAAATGCGTTTGAACAACAAAAGTCGGAGCAATTAATTGCATGTATCAACAACTATCATGCAAAATTAGTTGAATTAGGCCTGGTAGCACAACATAGCTTAGAATTAATTAACCAATTTAAAAGCTACCCCGAAGTGCTCGCAATAAAAGGCTGTGGTGCTTTAGGGGCTGATATTATATTACTCCTAACTTCGCGGAGTGAGGCTCCAGCATTCGAGTCCAGACTACAGCAAGAAAATCACACACTTCTAGCAACTGAAAATTTATTAAATTTTAGCCAACCTCTTTTACCACTATAAATCCCATTACCCAAAAACCTCAGCATCCTGCCAGCTCCCTGAAGAAGCTACGGAGCATCAAAAAAATGGCTCTGGCGAAACATCATTCAAAATTGGAACTAAATCTGAACTCACCCACAAATGACAACTACATATTTCTCAACCCCCCTCATTACCTAAAAAACCAAATAACAAAAAATAATTATAAAACTCAGCAATATCATAAATATACAAAAAACAACCAACTTATTCACTTTAGTACCAACAATGCCCTACTTGACAAAATAAATGAGGCCTTGAACGATAAAATTACAAAAAAAATGACAAAGATTGCAAAAAAACACTTGTAATTCTGCGCCAATACGGTATTATTTCAGCCTCTTTAGGGCCGTTAGCTCAGTTGGTAGAGCAGGAGGCTTTTAACCTCTGTGTCATAGGTTCGAATCCTATACGGCCCACCAGTTTTTTGTAGTACAGTGTAGTAGTTTTAAAAGTTTGCCCTTTAGGGCCGTTAGCTCAGTTGGTAGAGCAGGAGGCTTTTAACCTCTGTGTCATAGGTTCGAATCCTATACGGCCCACCATTCTTGGTCATAAAACCAATCAGTCGACCAAGAACATTCAGCACCCAAATTCACACCCCAATGCGCTCGTAGCTCAGCTGGATAGAGTACTTGGCTTCGAACCAAGGTGTCGGGGGTTCGAGTCCCTCCGAGCGCGCCATTTATAATCTTGCGAAATGTTGTTCCTATTAAATCTGAAAAAGCAAAGTGTACTATAATTAATAATTAATGGCTCTTCCCCATTTCCGGGGGCACTAATCAAGAACACAAAACTTTAACCCTTAACCTATAATTTTCAAAATTTCTAAATCCATAAGCACGACGTTGAATCAGCTTCATCTTCCGATGAAACCCTTCTGTAATGCCGTTGTTTTTAGTAAACCGCCACATTCTAACCACTTCTTCCCGCCATTGATATAATGTTTTACCTAGAGTCTTTAGTGAGTCGAAAGGACTTTCCTTTAGACTGGCAACGAGTTTAAGAAAGAGAGGTATTAAACGCGTACACTGCTTTGCGGTGCGATGTTTTCGCATGAGTAATCGATGTAATCGCTGTTTAAAGTAATATATTGCAGCAATGACAGGCTGTTTTTGCAAATAACGTTCCCGTCTATTGAGTCGCTTTACAGTGAGATTATTGGGATTGGTTCTCAATGCCGCCAAGAGACCTCGCTGATATTTCATTTCAGGGTCAATCTGCTGATAAGTCTGCAAACAGAATTGATTCAACAAACGTATCACATGAAAGCGATCGGCAACAATCATCGCATTGGGAAAGTAACGCCTGATTAACCTGCGGTAACTGGAACTTAAATCAATACAGACTACCTGTACCTTATCTTTTCCTTCTAACGTGTTGAGATAGCCTTCTAAATCCTTTTCTGAACGCCCCTCAACCACATCAAATATTTTATGTTTGGCCAAGTCACAAAAGGTTGTGGCATAACCCACTTTCCGATTAAATGAATGCTCATCCAGGCCAAGGACTCTTGGGCAAGGACGGTTTAATATCTTTTTATGACGAAGCTCATAACCGTAATGATACCAGCGCTCTACAGTCGATTTACCCAGCTTTAAGTCACGCGCCAAATCCTTTTGACTGACTCCTTTGCTGTGGTAGTGAAACACCTGTTTACGCAAACTCTCGCTCGCTCTTTGATATTTACCTATCCCGGGAAATCGTTGATTAAAATAGCGACCACAAGCAGGACAATAATACTTATGAGCCTTGATACACAAGTAACTGCGACGCAATCCAATCGACTCATGGCGGATTCGTCTTATGAAACTGTCTTTTTTACGTAACTTCTTATTACCGCAATGAATACAGCGAACAACACAACGATAAGTTACTTCGATATTTACCGGGTTCTCTCCACTCACCTTTTTAATAGAATATCCCGGTAAATTTAAGATACAATCTTTCTTAGGCATTTTAATCTTCCTTTTGACCGTCAAATCAAAGGGTTAGTCTAGACTAACTTGATTAAAATGCCCCCTTATTTGGGGTAGAGCCCCTTTAATTTAGAAAAAGATGCTCAACAACGAAAAAGCCAGTTGTCCAAGCTCGTTGACTCCCCCATAGAAATTAAAAATCTCTCTGATAAACGCCTCTATCTTGTGCAAATCGGCCCAATTAATGATTACCCCACTGCAAGAGAATTACAGCATACTCTTTCTCAAAAAATAAATGCTGTAAAAAATACCGAAACTTCCAAAAATCAATCCCCCTTAGCAACAGCAAATTCCACAGCTAATGGTAGTGATACGACACAAACCATGCCTGAAAATACTCAATTGTGGAATTTACGCAACGCAGATATTCGCGCGGTCATTGCTGAGGTTTCACGTGTCACTGGCAAAAACTTTGTGATTGATCCAAGGGTGCAAGGAAAAATATCCATTGTATCCGCCACTCCAATGTCCTCGCATGAGTTGTATCAAGTTTTTCTTTCGGTACTCCAAGTTTCCGGATATGCAGCAATCCCCAGTGGCGAAGTGATTAAAATTATTCCCAATATTGACGCAAAAACCCAGTCATCTGATCTGAGAACTCGTCCTCGAGGAGATGACATGATGGTTGCGGTGGTTCCTGTACACTATGTGCCAGCAGAACAATTAGTGCCAGTTTTAAGACCATTAATGCCCCAATGGAGTAGTGTGTCAGCTTATGGTCCATCCAATATGCTGATTCTTTCGGGACGTGCAAATAATATTAATAGCCTTGCAGATATCATAAAACAGGTTGATAACTCAACAGCCAACGGTATTGATATTGTTCCCCTAAGACATTCTTTAGCGATGGATATCGCCAATACATTGAAAGATCTGATAAAGGCTCAGCCCAATATGGCAGGAGGACGAACACAAATTTCTATTTCTGCGGATGACCGTTCTAACTCTCTTTTAATTAGCGGCTCCAAAACAGATAGAATACGATTGAGAATGCTGATTCTAAAATTGGACAGGGAGAGTTCAGCTGGTCTGAATAGCAATACTCAAGTGGTGTATCTCAATTACATGCGTGCCGAAGATCTGGTCCCTATTCTAGCCGGTATTGCTCAAGCAAACTTTAGTGGAAATGTAGGCACAACGATTGGAACCATTACCAGACCAGCCTTAGATAGTACAAATCCGGCTTCAAATCTTGTAAATAATGGCCAAAATAACCAATTAAGCTCATCTAGCAATAGTAATAACAGTGGCAGTGGCTTATCGTCATCTGCAGCGACAGCGAACACTTCTTCAGCCAGCACTCAAAATGAAGGTTCCACTAAACCCACGGTGCAAATCATTGGTGAACCAAATACTAATTCCATTATATTGAATGCCCCGGCTTCTGTTATCCGCGTTTTAAAGCGCGTTATTGCGCAATTAGATATTAAACCAGCACAATTATTAATTGAGGCCTTGGTTGCCGAAATTAACCAGGATGATGTGAATGATCTGGGTATTGAGTGGGGTTCGAATCAACAAACAGGTAAGCCAAGCAGCTTTAGAAATGGCTTTGCTATTCTTAATAGCCAAAGTAGAATCGATGATTTCCAAGCCCAGATTTATGCCCTGGCTCGAGCTCATAAAGCCAATATTTTATCAACACCCTCAGTTGTAGTGCTTGATAACCGGCAAGCCAAAATTCTTGTGGGTAAGCAGGTTTCTGTTGCTTCATCTAATTATCCAAACAACGCGAATGGCACTGCAGCTTCCACCAGTCCGTTTACCACCTTTGATCGGGTTAACGTAGCACTGCATCTTTATGTAAGACCCCAAATAACCCGAGGTAATGGCATTCAAATGCAAATTGACCAAGGTAATGATACTCTAGATCCATCTGCAGCAGCAGAGACATCAACTACACCAACATTTAGAATCAGTAGCATTGTGACCTCAGTGCATGTCGAAAGTGGTAATGTGGTTGTCTTGGGTGGATTAACACAAGATAGTCTGAGCAGTGACAATAATCGTATTCCTGTTCTAGGTGATATACCTGGTGTAGGCAGATTATTTAAACGAAGCATACACATACGTGATAAACGAGTCCTTATGGTGTTTATCAAGCCCATTATTCTGCGTAATGAACGTGATACGGTGCATGCAACTGATCAAAGATACAATCATACTCGCCAATATCAATTAGATTGGTTACGTTCAGAGGAAGCCTATCTGCAAAGTAACAACTCCACCGTGTTGCCTGCGTTGAAGCGAGCTGACTTGCCTAGGCCCTTTAGTCGTCCACCTTTATTAGTGACTAAATAAGCCATGGACTCTGAAGAGAAATCACTTAAAGTTCCCTACAGTTTTGCGAAAAACCATGGAATTGTTGTTGGAAGCGAATTGGTCGATGGAAAAGCTATTATTTACCATCTACCCAATGTCTCCATGCAATCGTTTGCTGAAATAAAGCGACTATTACAATGTGAGCTGTCTTTAAAACAAGTTGATGAATCAGCATTCCAACAGCATCTAGCAAATACTTATCAATCTAAATCATCTATTTTAGAAGCTGCTGGTGGGATGGAAGAGGATATGGATCTTTCGTTACTAGCAAGCCAACTTCCCGTCAGTGAGGATTTATTAGAAAATCAGGATGATGCGCCAATTATCCGTTTACTAAATGCCTTATTTACGCAAGCAATAAAGCAAAAAGCATCCGATATTCATATTGAGACCTATGAGGATCGTGTATTAGTTCGTAATCGTATTGATGGTGTTTTACATGAAGTATTGGAGATTCAACGAGCTATTGCTCCTTTGGTTATCTCAAGGGTCAAGGTCATGGCAAAGCTCGATATCGCTGAAAAGCGCATACCGCAGGATGGACGTATTTCATTACGCATTGGTGGGCATAACATTGACGTGCGTGTCTCTACCCTACCCTCGAATCATGGCGAACGTGTCGTGTTGCGTATTTTAGATAAGCAAGCGGCGCAATTGGATTTAAGCCTTTTAGGGATGCCGGCTCCAGCGTTAAAAACAATTCGCCAATTAATTGCCGAACCTCATGGAATTATTTTAGTTACTGGACCAACAGGCTCGGGAAAAACGACCTCATTATATGCAATGCTTACGGAATTAAACGAGGTTACGCGAAATATTTTAACCATCGAAGACCCTATTGAATATGATTTAGAGGGTATAGGACAAACTCAGGTTAATACCAAAGTCCAAATGACCTTTGCTAAGGGGTTAAGAGCTATTTTACGGCAAGATCCTGATGTGGTGATGATTGGGGAAATTCGTGACCTGGAAACAGCCGAAATCGCGGTTCAAGCAAGTTTAACAGGACACTTGGTGCTTTCCACCTTACATACGAATAGTGCATTAGGGGCATTAACGCGTTTACGTGATATGGGTGTAGAATCATTCCTTTTATCCTCAAGTATTGTTGGTTTGATCGCGCAACGCCTAGTTCGTAAACTGTGCCCGCATTGTAAGACAGTTCATCAATTAAGAGATGATGAAAAAGAGCTAATGAACCTTGCTCTTGATGCAGATGTGTCTAAAGTATATGAACCTAAAGGCTGTGATTTGTGTAATCATCTGGGATATCGAGGTCGAACCAGTATTTATGAACTAATAACCATTGATGATACATTAAGAGGAATGATCCATCGGAATGAAAACTTACAGCTGATGGAAGAATATTTAAGACCCACCATGCCTAGTATTCGTGATGATGGTTTCAAGCGAGTTCTTGCTGGTGATACATCTTTAGCGGAAGTACTTCGTGTGACCACGCAGAATTAAATAACAGTAAAACCTGGTTGCGAACAACCAGGCTAAATCTAATATTATAAGCATAATTTCAATACAACTTTTTTGAGGAATTTGGTTGCCTTCAACCACGTTTTCCCTTTTACTTAACCAACTTTCTCCAGGTGGTACCTTTAGGACCATCTTCCAATTCAATTCCTTGCTCGAGTAATTCAGCACGAATTTGATCGGCGCGTGCCCAGTTGCGGTCTGCTCTTGCTTGTAGACGTTGGGCGATTAATTGCTCGATAATCACCTTGTCATCATCTGCTAAACCTGCTTGTAAAAATTCTGAAGCATCGGACTGCAATAATCCCATCACCTCGGCAAGGTGCCTTAAGGTGGTGCCTAAAACTGGATTGGCGTTTTTATTCACTTCATGGCTTAACTGGAATAAAACAGATAATGCAACTGGTGTGTTAAAATCATCATTCATAGCTTTGTTAAATTCAGCAATCCAATGCTCATCCAACTCTCCATTACCCAAAATCGATACATCTTTCATCGTTTGGTAAAGACGAGTCAATGCCTTTTTAGCATTTATCAAATTCTCTTCAGAATAATTTAATGGACTACGATAATGACTACTTAACAAGAAATAACGAACCACTTCAGGATGATGTTCATTTAATACATCAGCAATTGTGAAAAAATTACCTAATGATTTAGACATTTTTTCATTATTTACCTGCAGCATACCAACATGCATCCAATAATTTGCAAATGGCTTGCATGTAGCAGCCTCGCTTTGCGCGATTTCATTTTCATGATGAGGGAACTGTAAATCCAAGCCTCCACCATGAATATCAAATTGCTCGCCCAGCTCTTCCATCGCCATCGCGGAGCATTCAATATGCCATCCAGGACGCCCTTCTCCCCAAGGAGAAGGCCAGCAAGGCTCACCAGCTTTGGCTTTTTTCCACAACACAAAATCAAGTGGTGAACGCTTTTCTTTAACTACTTCAATGCGTGCACCAGACATCAAACCATCTAAATCTTTATGTGATAATTTACCGTAATCCGCAAAGCTATCCACTTGGTAGCACACATCCCCATTACCACTCACATAAGCATTACCTTTTGCGAGTAAACGCTCAATCAAACGGATAATCGTGCCAATATGCTCCGTTGCTCTTGGCTCGTAATCAGGTGGCAAAATATTTAAAGCCTGCATGTCTTCATGCATAGCCGCAATGTAATGCGTTGTTAATTCATCAATGGAAATACCGCGCTCATTAGCACGTGCAATAATTTTGTCATCAATATCGGTAATATTACGTACAAAGGTTACATCATAGCCTTGGGAACGCAGATAACGCACAATCACATCAAAAGACACCATAGAGCGTGCATGGCCTAAATGGCAGTGGTCGTAAACCGTTATACCACAGACATACATCCCAATTTTACCTGGATTAATAGAAACAAACGGCTCTTTTGTTCTAGTTAGCGAATTAAATAAATATAACATTTCTGCCCCTTAGCTCACTTTTCCCCAAGTATCTTTCAAGTCAACCACACGGTGGAAAACACTCACGAACCCGTCTTTTTTCTCATTAACACAATAATAGCCCAATCGTTCAAATTGGAATACTTCACCTTCGGGTTGATGAGCTAAAGAAGGTTCACAAAGCCCTTGCATCGTTTGTAATGAGTCATGATTTAAAAATTGGAAGAAATCATCTTCACGAGCTGGATTGGCATCAGTAAACAAGCGATCATATTGTAAAACAGTTACTGGATAAGCATGCTCGCTCGATACCCAATGGATAACTCCTTTGACTTTTCTATCTTCAGGATTTTTTCCTAATGTATTCTCATCATAGGTACATCGAAGTTCAACCACCTCACCTTGTTCATTATGAATTACTTCATGACATTTAATTACATAAGCATGACGTAAACGTACTTCAGCGCCCGGTGATAAACGGAAGAATTTCTTAGGAGGTTCCTCCATAAAATCAGAGCGTTCAATATAAAGCTCTTTAGTAAAAGGAAGGTCGCGTCGTCCTGCCTCAGGATCTTGTGGGTTATACGATGCATTAAGCTGCTCAACTTTTCCTTCAGGATAGTTTTCAATCACTACCTTCAAAGGATCCATCACACACAAAGCACGCTTCGCAGTGCGGTTTAATTCAGCGCGAACACATTCTTCTAATAAAGTCATGTCAATAACTGAATCACTACGTGAAATACCGATCATTTCACAAAATTGGCGAATTGCTGCTGGCGGATATCCACGTTTACGCATACCACGTAATGTTGGCATACGGGGATCATCCCAACCAGAAACCGCATTTTTTTCAACCAACTCTCGCAACTTACGCTTAGAAGTTACTGTATGAGATAAGTTCAAACGGGCAAATTCAGTTTGTACTGGTTTTGCAGGTACTGGTAAATTCTCAATAAGCCAATCATACAATGGTCGATGATCCTGGAATTCCAAAGTACATAAAGAATGAGTAATTTTCTCTAATGCGTCTGAAATAGGATGCGCATAATCGTACATTGGGTAAATACACCACTCATCACCTGTACGTTGATGGTGCGCATGACGAATACGGTATAAAACCGGATCACGCATATTAATATTACCCGATTGCATGTCAATTTTTGCTCTTAATACATGCGTACCATCTGCAAACTCGCCCGCTTTCATGCGCTTAAATAAGTCCAGACTTTCTTCCATAGGTCGATTACGGTAAGGGCTTTCACGTCCTGGCTCTTGCAAAGTTCCCCGATAAGCTCGAATTTCTTCCATACTCAAACTGTCTACATAAGCCAAGTCCGTTTTAATTAATAGTACGGCAAATTCATAAAGCTCATTGTAATAATCAGATGAATGGGTCATATCACACCATTCAAAACCTAACCACCGTACATCATCAATAATGGCATTAACATATTCTTCTTCTTCTTTGATGGGATTTGTATCGTCAAATCGTAGATAACAGATACCACCAAATTCTTGCGCCAAACCAAAATTGAGGCAAATGGATTTGGCATGCCCTACGTGCAAATAACCATTAGGCTCGGGCGGGAAGCGCGTCACTAATGATTTATGTTTGCCGCTAGCTAGCTCATCAGTAATCAATTGTCTGATAAAATGTGCTCGTTTTTCGGTTAATTCTGTCATCGGTTTTTCCATCGTTTCCATATGATCGTTAGATCGTTATTAAATACTTGGTTTTGTAGGTCAGGCCAAGCCCAACCTGCATATAAATCATTGCTCATCCATCGCACAGCGCATGGAATGTATTAAGCTTGCTCCGGCTTGCAGCATATCATGTTTTGCCTGATATGCCTCTAAAATCTGATCAATCAAAGCAGCACCCACAATAACCCCATCAGCAAAACTGGCAACCTGTGCAGCCATCTCCGGTGTTTTTATGCCAAAGCCAACCATCAAAGGCAAATTTACTTGCGCCTTGCGTTGTTGATATTGAGTCTTTAATGAAGCAGCATCAAGAGTACTCGACCCGGTCACCCCTTTTAAAGAAACATAATACAAATAGCCTTGAGCATGCTCTTGAATTAAAGCCATGCGCTCATCAGTGGTTGTTGGTGAGCAAAGAAAAATACTATATAAACCATGCTCTTGCCAAATCGAATTGATACCAGAACTCTCCTCCGGCGGTAAATCCACTAAAATCGTGCCATCCACCCCAGCCTCGGCCGCGTGTTGGGCAAACAATTGATAGCCATATTGCTCGATCGGATTTAAATAGCCCATGATCACAATAGGTGTTTCGTTATCTTGCTGACGAAACTCTCTGACCATGCCTAATACGTCTGTAGTATGCACCTGGTGCGCTAATGCACGCTCCATAGCTTGTTGGATTACGATTCCCTCAGCCATAGGGTCAGAAAAAGGAATACCTAACTCCAAAACATCAGCGCCCGCCTTCACCAACTCATGCATTAACTGTACGGTTATCTCGGGGTAAGGATCGCCCGCGGTAATATAGGGGCTCAGCATTTTTTTGCCACTGGCATTTATCTTAGCTAAAACTTTGTCTATTCGGTTCATACGCTTATCCCATCAATACTTGCAACAGTATGCATGTCTTTATCACCACGACCGGATAAATTCACGATAATATTTTGGTCCTTTTCCATTGTCTTAGCCAGCTTCATCGCATAGGCTATCGCATGGCTAGATTCTAATGCGGGCATAATCCCTTCTACACGGGTCAGAGTACGAAATGCATCAAGTGCTTCCTCATCATTAATGGCTTCATATTTAACTCGACCAATGTCTTTTAAATAAGCATGCTCTGGTCCAACCCCAGGATAATCGAGGCCTGCGGAAATTGAGTGAGTATCTTGAATTTGTCCATGCTCATCACAAAGTAAATACGTGCGATTACCATGCAATACCCCGGGCTTTCCCGCAATTAGGGAAGCAGAATGCTGGCCACTTTCCAAACCTTTGCCACCCGCTTCCACACCGTAAATAGCTACTGAGTCATCTTTAAGGAAAGGATAAAATAAGCCAATTGCATTAGAACCACCACCAATACACGCCACTAACGCATCAGGTAACCGCCCTTTTTCTTCTAAAAATTGAGCACGGGCCTCCATACCAATAACGGTCTGAAAATCGCGTACCATCTGAGGGTAAGGATGAGGACCGGCCACCGTTCCAATAATATAAAAGGTATCATCAATATGACTGACCCAATCACGCATTGCTTCATTCAGTGCGTCTTTTAATGTTTTCGAGCCTGCGGTTACAGGTACTACCTCAGCACCCAATAATTTCATCCGATACACATTGGTTGCTTGACGTTTTACATCTTCAGCCCCCATGTAAACGACACACTCAAAGCCTAACTTAGCAGCCACTGTTGCTGAAGCAACTCCATGCTGCCCAGCACCCGTTTCAGCAATGATCCGTGTTTTGCCCATTCGCTTGGCAAGTAAAGCTTGACCTACGGTATTATTCACTTTATGCGCGCCGGTGTGATTTAAATCTTCTCGTTTAAGATAAATTTGTGCTCCACCAACGAGCTGACTTAAACGTTCTGCATGATAAAGGGGACTTGGACGGCCCACAAAATAATTCAATTCTCGACTTAATTCCGCCAAAAATTCAGGATCATAGCGATATTTATTATAAGCTTGTTCTAATTCTTTTAGGGCATGCATCAATGTATCTGCAACAAAAATGCCACCATAGGGACCAAAATGCCCGTGTTCATCAGGAAGTTCTTTTTTATTCATTGCGTATATACCTCACTATGTAAACTAGGCTGTAGAACCTAGTAGTCATGGTATTTAATTTAAGGCAAGCGTTGAAATACGCTTCATAAATTGCGTCATCTTAGTGTGATCTTTTATTCCAGGAGACGCTTCGATACCACTGCATAAATCTACTGCATAAGGATGGCAACTTTTAATGGCATCCAGCACATTCGACTCATCTAATCCTCCTGCTAATATGTATGGTTTTTCTAATCGTCGGGGAATGACTCCCCAATCAAAAGTAAGTCCCGTGCCCCCTCTTGCGGCATTTGAAGGCGTATCCAACAACACAGCACGTGCATCACTGTAATCTTTTGCCATTTGTTGAATGTATGCACTTGAATCCGAATGAATGGCTTTAATAAACGGTTTATTAAACTGCTGACAAAATGCTACCGATTCTGCACCATGAAACTGAAGTAGTTGGATCGGTAGTTCTTCAATAATTTGCTGTACTAATTCCACTTCGGGGTCGACCAAAACAGCTACTGCATCAACAAAGGGCGGACTGTTTTTTAATAAAATCTTAGCCTGTTCAACTGTGACATAGCGCGAGCTTTTGGGATAAAAAATTAAACCTATAGCATCAACACCTAAGTGAACAGCATGAGCAATGTCGTCACTACGCGTCATACCACACATTTTGACTCGCACACGCGACGGATTCAATTATTTCTCCCAAAGAAAAGCTGGTCCAGGACTATTTTGTAATATTCCAAATTCTTGAGGATAAGTTACTTGCACTAAATACAAACCATAGGCCGGTGCTGTTTCAGCGCCTAGTCGTCTATCACGCGCAGTTAAAACTTCTTCAACCCAAGATACCGGATGTTTTCCTGAGCCTACAGCAATTAAAACACCTGCTATATTACGTACCATATGATGCAAAAAGGCATTTGCAGTAATATCGATGATGACTAAATCATTGGCACGGGTTACCTGGATTTTATGAACATTCCGCATGGGTGTATTTGACTGGCATTCAACTGAGCGAAAGGATGTAAAATCTTTTTCACCAACTAAAAACTGTGCGGCTTGGTGCATTAAACGATGATCTAACTGCCTGTACTGCCACGTCATGTTACTGCGCAGTAATGCAGGCCGAATCGTTCCATTATAAATTATATACCGATATCTTCTGGCTGTTGCTGAGTACCGTGCATTAAATTCTTCTGGAAGTTCTTTGCCCCATTTAACACAAACATCTTTAGGCAAAAAGGAATTTGCTCCATGAATCCACGCCCTTATACTGCGTTCTTTATCTGTATCAAAATGAACCACTTGATTAGTTGCATGCACTCCTGTATCCGTTCTGCCTGCACAAACAACAGAAATAGGGCTATCGGCGACTTTTGATAAAGCATGTTCTAAGGCTTGTTGCACGGTATGCAAGCCCGTTTGTGCTTGCCAGCCATGATAGTGGCTACCATCGTACTCAAGCACTAAGGCAATACGCATTCATTATTCCTAAATAAAATGGCTCAATTTATATTACTGTATTTGCTTTGTCTATACCTTAGGCGATTCATTTTCAAAGTTTTGTCTATTCAAGCCTCAGATAGTAATTATTTTTCTTGATCCATTTGAATAGCCATGATAATTTCGTGGGCTTTATTTCGAAAAAGCACATTGAGACGCATTCTATGAGATGGAATTTTTTTTGTCGCAGCATTGCTACTTTAGCATTTGTTTTTAGTCATCCAACTTATTCTCAAGATTCAGAAAAAAACTTAGAACCGTTTTGGAGTTCAACAGGAAATTGGGTTGTTTCTTTTGGAGCTGGCGTTCAGTATCCTCAATGGAATGATCTAATGAGAGTTAATAATACTCCGAGCCCTTTAACTCCTCGCAGTAATAATCTATTTTCCACTCGCAACCAAAGTGAACCGGTGATTGGTCTTGCTTTAGGACGACGCTGGCAACATGATAGCGTTTGGTTTCCAGCCTATTCCTTTAACGCTGTATGGAAGTATTTTTTCAGGACTAATATTGGTAATACAATTCTCCATAATTCAGGTCCAGAATTATCTAACTATAAATATGATTGGGATTTGACAGCAAATATGCTCTTAGCTTCCGCAAAAGTGAACCTCTTTGAATATAGGAAATTTTCTCCTTTTGCGCATGCCGGGATTGGGAGCTCATTTAATAGAACATCACATTATAGAGAAAGAGCGCCGGTCGGTGTAACTCCTCGAGTAAGCCCACAATTTACCAATTTTAGCACCAGTGAATTTACGTATAATGTGGGTGCAGGTGTTGATCTTCTGCTTACACCACAATGGACTCTATCAGTTGGATATAGTTATCAGGACTTAGGACAAATTAGTTCTGGCCCTGGGAAAGGAACCTGGTCTAATCAATCATTAAACCCTGGCTCTTACCATTCCAATGAAGTGTTGGTTTCTGTAAGCTATACTTTTGGTGGAAACCAGACAATACAAGCAGATAAGTAGACTTTGGCACAAATCTGTAGGTTGGGTCCATGGCCCAACCTACAAAATATAACCATTAATATAATATCCTTTATCCCTCATTTAAAAGCACCTTGAAATCGCTTGCATTAGCACTACCTCTAATACATAATTTACCCCCTGCTTTTTTCCCGGATTACTATGTCAGCATCATTGATTGATGGAAAAACTTTATCTGCTCTCCGTCGAGATCAATTAAAACATCGAGTGCATGAGCTCATGCAACAAGGACATCGTGCTCCAGGTCTTGCGGTAGTACTTGTTGGTAATGATTCTGCCTCATCGGTGTATGTTAATAACAAGAGAAAAGCATGTGTTGAAGTGGGTATTACTTCCCACTCTTATGACTTGCCCGAAAAAACCAGTCAGGAGGAGTTAATCAAACTTATTGATAAGTTAAATGATTCCCAAGAGATTGATGGCATCCTCATTCAATTACCGCTTCCCAGGCATATTAATGAATCAGTAATCATTGAGCACATTAAGCCTGCAAAAGATGTGGATGGTTTCCATCCCTATAATTTAGGCCGACTGGCCCAACGCAATCCCCTACTCCGCCCATGCACTCCTATGGGTATTATGAGTCTACTTGACCATTATCAGCTGAACGTAAAAGGCAAACATGCGGTGGTAATTGGTGCATCCAACATTGTCGGGCGTCCCATGAGTTTGGAATTACTTGCCGCCGGAGCCACAGTTACGGTTTGTCATCGTTTAACTCAAAATCTCGAGCATTTTGTGCGTATTGCTGATTTCATTATTGTTGCAGCAGGCCATATGGACGTTATTGATGTGGATTGGCTCACTGAAAACCAAGTTGTTATTGATGTTGGTATTCACCGTCTTCCTGATGGAACGATTCGCGGCGATGTAGATTTTAAAAAAGCGCTTAAGAAAGTTGCCTGGATTACTCCGGTTCCTGGTGGCGTAGGACCAATGACTGTTGCCAGCCTCCTTGAAAACACCTTAATGGCAGCATCAAAACCAAAATAGAGAAAACCTGGTTGCAAGCAACCAGGCTACGCCTAATCTATTTTAAGACTATTTTTCTTCAAAAGAATCCCAATCAAACTCCCCGTTGATTTCTTCGAAATCATCTTTAAATTCTTCCCGCAGGCGTTTGCGCTCTAAACGTTCTTCTAGCATTCGTCGTACATTTTTTCGATGATCGGTGTCTGTAGCATCATCATCGTAACTATAATCAGAAAAAGATTGATCATCATAATCTTCATGCAGATCTCTCATCGCTGTCTCCTATCAGACTTTATCAAAAGGGCACGAGATACTGTAAAATTTACCCTTCTTACAAAGAGTATAGTAGAAAATTTTTTTAATCTGATATAATTCATCGCATTACTCCTAATGCGAAAATTATTTTATGCTGAGCTATCAACACGGATATCATGCCGGTAATTATGCCGACGTCATCAAACATATTGCGTTAACCCGCCTATTAAACTACCTCACGATTAAAGATAAGCCTTTGTTTTATCTCGAAACTCATTCAGGTAAAGGGATTTATGATTTAAAGAATAAACAAGCCGAAAAAACGGGGGAGTACAAACAAGGCATCAAGCTAATTTGGCCGGATCATAAAACTCTGCCCCCTGTTTTTCATAATTACACTCAAGCGATATCAGATCTCAATAAAAATAACGAGTTGAAGTACTATCCTGGCTCCCCCAGTTTAGCTATTAAAAACCTGCGCGATCAAGATCGGTTGTATTTTTGCGAACTTCACCCAACAGAGTTTGATGAGCTGAGTACCCTACCCCGTTGTAACAAAAAAGTACATTTCAGCAATACTGATGGGATTGCTGCAATGCATGCATTACTGCCACCACCTGAAAAAAGAGGTTTAATCTTTATCGACCCTTCTTTTGAAATAAAAGATGAATATAAAACAATTCCCGCTGCTATAAAACAGGCTGTTGCTCGTTTTTCTACAGGAGTTTATTGTCTTTGGTATCCTGTAGTTGATAGAAGACTCGTTGATAGACTGGTACGTAACATGAAAGATATCAAAGCCAATAGTGCTTTACGTATTGAGTTTAATTTAACGATGGCACCAATGGGAGGAATGTCTGGAGCAGGTCTTTGGATAATCAACCCGCCCTATACTTTTGTTGAGGAAATGAAAACTGCCTTAGATGCCTTGCGCATCTATTTTAACCCAGGGGTTTCCTCTTACCTTATCGAGACTTACTAATATGACTATTGCCCCCATCTCTGCATTCACTGATAACTACATTTGGGCTATTATTGATAAAGAGGCAGGGGCGTTTGATTGTGTTGATCCTGGCGAAGCACGGCCAGTACGTCAATTTGCTAAAGAACACGATCTGCAGCTGCGGTCTATTTTACTTACGCACCATCACCATGATCACATCGGCGGCGTTGCCCAACTCCTTCATGATGCTCCTCACTGTACTGTTTATGGGCCTCATGATTCACGCATTCCATACATAAACCATCATGTAAGTGAGCATCAAACTATAAAAGTTGGGCAATGCTCTTTTCGTATTCTATCTAATCCAGGGCATACATCCAGCCACATTAGCTATTATGAAGCCCAGCAAGGCTGGTTATTTTGTGGCGACACGCTTTTTTCAGCAGGTTGCGGCAGAGTATTTGACGGGACAATGGAACAATTACATCGTTCGATGGAACTTTTCAAATCATTACCTCCTGAAACAAAAGTGTACTGTGCTCATGAATATACCCTGCAAAATTTACGCTTTGCGGAAACAGTAGAACCACATAACCAGTCTATCCCAATGTACATCCAGAAATTACGAGCCCAAGCCAATCCTTGTACTTTGCCGTCGACAATAGAAATTGAGCTCTCAATAAATCCTTTTTTACGTACTCAAAGTCCAGAGGTGCAGACATTTGCCAAGCATCATGGTGCATTATCTATTAACCCATTAGATATTTTTGCGGCATTGCGTGAAGCGAAAAATAACTTCAAATAAAACACGAAAAGACTTAATTGGAGACGTTATGATTCAATAAGAGACAAAAAGGGTTTAATCATCGAACAAACTTTAGTACACTGACAAGCTAATAGCATTCATAGGTAAATACCTTTGAAAATAATAATAATAATAAGATTTTTATTAGGTATTCTCATTTTTTGTGGTATTGCCAATACTCATGCCACTTCCGATGTATGGGAAGTGCTTCGTGGTGAATTTAAACTAGACCATGAAGTTTCACGCGCCGAGGTCCAGGGACAAATCCGATGGCTAATTGCTCATCCAAGTTATTTGCAAAAAGTCTTTCGTCAGTCTCAGCCTTATATCTACCATATCGTTACAGAAATCAAGAAAAGAAACTTACCCGGAGAGCTAGCCTTAATTCCTATGATTGAAAGTGCCTTTGATCCCTTTGCTTATTCGGGGGTTGGTGCAGCTGGGTTATGGCAGATTATGCCTGGAACGGGGAAAGATTTGGGATTAAAACAAGATTGGTGGTTTGATGGACGACGCAGCATTGGTCCTTCAACTGATGCAGCCCTCAATTACTTGGTCTACCTCAATAAAACTTTTGATGGCAATTGGACACTATCCTTCGCATCTTATGATGCGGGGGAAGGAACTATATCTCGTGCCATAAAAGCAGCCCAGCAAGATAACCGCAGTACGAGCTTCTGGGACTTGCCTGTCCCCAGAGAAACCCAAATTTACGTACCACGACTGCTTGCCTTTGCAGAAATTGTAAAAAATGCGCAGCAATATAAATTATCAATTCCAGAAATTCCCTATCAGCCCTATTTCCAAGAAGTGAACATTGGCAGTCAAATCGATTTAAACCATGCAGCCAAATTAGCTGGAATTAGTTATCGCGAGTTAATCAAATTAAATCCCGGATTCAATCACTGGACTACAGCCCCTTATAAACCCTTTAAATTATTAATACCTGCTGAAAAGGTACGTCAATTTAACTTAAATCTAGCGAACTTTCCTGAAGAGAAACGAGTGAGTTGGACCAAACACCAAGTGCAGCAGGGAGATAATCTAGACACTATTGCGAATAGATATCATACAACGGTGAATTTAATTAAGCAGTTAAACCAATTAACCACAAATCAAATAAAACTCAATCAATCCATCTTGATTCCCAGTACTCGAAATGCACCGCTTGCTGCAACTCCTACTAAGAAAGAAATTGCCCTAGTCAAAACTACCTATTATAAAGCACCAACCCAATACAATGCTCCTGCCCCTGCGCCCACCTTGGCACTGGGAAGCCACCGTAAGATCCATATAGTGCAAGCATCGGATAGCTACCAACGCTTAGAAAAGATGTATGGTGTTAATGTGAACGACATTCTGACCTGGAATAAATTATCCAATAACCAACGTTTACGTGTCGGACAGCAATTAATAATCTGGAAAACAGTAAAGCCAACGCAGCAATATATAGTTCGCAACGGAGACACTTTAGATATAATCGCAAAACGCCACCAACTTCCATTAAATCAAATTCTTTCTTTGAATCCTGGACTAAAACAGAATACGCCTTTATACCTTGGGCAAAAAATTCTTATTGGATAAAATTCACCTTTGACGAATATTAGTAATTAATATAAAAAAACCTCACCATGACCATTTTTTGGGCACTGGAGCAAAACGGTTTACGTAGGGAGTGGGGATAATTATCAGAGGATACATCAAGGCTTAACCACGTTAATTGTTGAGGATTATTTTACAAGAAAACCTTAAGTAAGTTTCATGAATTGCAAGCTCACATGCGAAATATTGTATACAACCCTGTTAGTTCGTTCATTTTTAACTAAATAGTTACAAAAATTTTTAATTTCCGGCGTGAACCTTGCGAGAGTGAAATCAAAACTTGTGTTATACTGAAAATAACTTGTTTATAGTATTAATGAATATATGAAATTACTATTTGATTTTTTCCCTATAGTTTTATTTTTTATCGTATATAAACTTTCTAACATATATACAGCCACAGCAGTGGCAATGGTTGCATCATTAAGCCAAGTAGCATTCTACCGTTTGAAATTCCAACATTATGAAAAAATGCACTTAATCAGCCTAGCAATCATTATGGTACTCGGTGGAGCAACCCTCTTTTTCCATAATCCATGGTTTATTAAATGGAAACCAACTGGAATTTATTGGCTTTCTGCTTTGATATTCTTCAGCTCAAGTTTTATAGGCAGCAAACCATTAATTCAAAAAATGATGGAAGCCAATGTATCACTTCCCTCCAAAATCTGGCATAGACTTAACATTGCATGGTCTTTATTCTTTATCCTAATGGGAGCGGTCAATATTTATGTCGCCTATCATTACGATACGGATGCCTGGGTTAATTTTAAATTATTTGGTGGTGTAGGGTTTACCCTACTTTTTGTATTGATTCAAGCGTTTTACCTAACAAAACATATGGATGAAACCGGACTTGAGAAACAATAGGAGCCAGAATGAGACTCTTGCTAGTTGAAGATGACGAATTACTAGGAGATGCTGTAAAAACAGGATTAACCCAGTTTGGTTATATAGTCGACTGGCTCAAGGATGGGGAAGCAGCACGTGCAGCCTTAAAATCAGAATCTTTTGAATTAATCATTCTTGATTTAGGTTTACCTAAATTATCAGGATTGGGATTATTACAAAATATTCGTAATGACGGTAATCCTACTCCTGTAATTATTCTCACTGCACGTGAATCAGTTGAAGATCGTGTTAAAGGTTTAGATAGTGGCGCGGATGATTACCTAGTTAAACCTTTTGACTTGAATGAGCTCAGTGCCCGAATTAGAGCATTGGTACGACGCTCTCAAGGTCGTGCAGACGCCGTACTTCAGTATAAAAATATTACCTTAGACCCTGCTGCCCATTCCGTTTTTGTTGATGAGGTTCTAGTTAATGTGCCTCGTCGAGAATTTGCGCTATTGCAAAAACTATTGGAAAACAGTGGGCAAGTTTTATCACGTGAACAGCTCATGCAAAGTATTTATGGGGGGGAAGAAGACGTAGATAGTAACGCACTTGAAGTTCATATTCATAATTTACGTAAAAAGCTTAATGCCAATTTTATACGCACTATTCGCGGTGTTGGTTATATGGCTGAAAAAAATGATGGTATTGTGGTATCGTGAAATCGTCTATACGAAAGTTCTTATTATTTAACTTATTGTTGGCGATCACCATTACCACCACTTTAACGGCCATTGGAAACTATTATCTTGATCAGAAGGATATTCAAGATCATTTAGATACACTAATGGCTGTTTCCGCCTTATCGTACCAGGCTTTGTTAGGCGACGACCTCCATCAACGCCCCCTCGTAAAAATCCAAGAAGCACTAGAAACAATCCCCCAAAAGGTAGATAACTTTTATCAAAAAAGATTTTTAAATGATGAACCACCAGAAAATTACATGGATAAATTTAATTTTCAGGTGTGGACTAATGGCGGAAAATTATTATTACATTCCTCTACTGCGCCTAAAATTCCTCTTGCTTCAGAAGTTGATGGATTTAGTGATAAAAAAATTGCCGATCAAGATTGGCGTGTATTTACCACCTATAATGCGAAAGCTGGAGTTCGCACTGTTTTAGCCGAGCGCTATGATACACGGAACGAATTAGGGCATCGTATTGCTCAAGACGATCTCTACATCATGTTACTGACCTTTCCCTTATCGGGTTTGTTAATCTGGATTATTATTGGACGCGGTTTAGATAGTCTGGATAAGGTTGCCGAAGAAGTAGCAAACCGTGCACCTAGCCATTTGGAGCCTGTAGATTTGCAAGAAGTACCTGAAGAAATAAAACCAGTCATCGATGAGTTGAATAAATTATTTTTTAGATTGAAAGAAGGATTTGAACGGGAAAAGCGTTTTGCAGCAGATGCTGCCCACGAATTGCGTACCCCTCTTGCTGCTTTGAAAACTCAAGCCCAAGTTGCATTACATACGAATAATATTGAAGAAAAAAACCAAGCATTACAAAAATTGATTGCGAGCGTAAACCGGAGTACTCACGTTGTGCAACAGCTACTAACTATGAGCCGCCTAGTCCCTGAAGCTGCGCATATGGATGGGAAGGATGAGGTAAATTTAAGTCGTCTGGCTCGTGAGACATTAGCGATGCTTGCCCCATCAGCAGTAGAAAAACAAATTGATTTGGAATTTGAAACCCGGGCAGAGAGTCTAACAATTCATGGAAACTCAACGGCACTCGGTATATTAATTCGTAACCTTGTGGACAATGCGATTCGCTATTGCAATGAGAATGGGCATATTGTTGTACGTCTTTCTAAACTGCAACATGAAGTGATGCTTGAGGTCTGCGATAATGGTCCTGGTATTCCTGCTGAATTACGAGCACGTGTTTTTGAGCGTTTCTTCCGTATCTTAGGTAATAAAAGTCCAGGAAGTGGATTGGGACTTGGTATTGTTCAACAGATTTGCCAGTTACATAATGGTCGAGTTGAGTTGGATGCACCACAGACTGGAACAGGGCTTATTGTGCGAGTATTTTTACCGCTTGATACAGAAGAGTAGATTTAATCTTCCCGTTACTTATAAGTAGTAGGTTTGGCCCATCGCCCAATAAAACATAGAACCATGCCAGGATTCAATGCTGGGCTATGGACCAACCTACACGTCATTGTTCAAATAGCAGAAGCCTATCACTAACGCGTAGCCAAAATCTGCAATGCCTCACGAATTAACTGCTCGCAACTCTTAATGCCGTCATCAACCTTATTCACCGCTTTTAAAGCTTCTTGAGGTTTATATCCCAATGCTTCTAATGCACTAACTGCTTCATCCTGGCCACGAATTAAACTTACCGGTGTCAATAAAGCGTCGGCACGTGAATCAGTAAATTGCTTAATACTGTCACGCATTTCCACAACCAAACGCTCAGCAGTCTTTTTACCAATACCTGGTAACTTAGTTAGAAAAGCAGCGTTTTCCTGCTTAATGCATTGAATAAACTCATTTGGAGTTGTGCTGGAGAGAATGGCCATTGCCATTTTAGGTCCCACACCATTTACTTTAATTAATGCACGGAACAATGCACGTTCTTGCTTATCTAAAAAACCATACAACAATAGTGCGTCTTCACGAACCACTGTATGAATATGTAAACCGACGGAGCCATTTAGGCTATCCAACTGGAAAAAGGTATTTAATGAAGTTTCCACGTCATAACCGACCCCTTGGACGTTCACCACTAGCTTTCCTGGTTGATGTTTATCAACTATATGTCCATCAAGCCATCCAATCATCGTTTTCTTCTCCTTAAACTAACACTGGTTTTGCCTAAAAGTGCAGATAAATTATGACGCATGTGACTATGGCAAATAGCAATTGCCAAGGCATCGGCAGCATCGGTTTGCGGCGCTTTGTTTAATGCCAACAAACTTACCACCATATGCCCTACCTGAGCCTTCTCTGCAGCTCCATAGCCAACAACTGTTTGTTTGATTTCTCGTGCAGAATACTCGCTTACTTTTACACGGTGTGATGCAGCAGCAACCATAGCCACCCCACGTGCATGTCCTAATTTCAAGGCAGAACTAGGGTTTTGGTGCATAAATACTTGCTCGATTGCTACCTCTTCAGGAGTGTAATGATCCATTAATTGGCAAATGCCATCATAGATTTGTAAGAGCTTTTGGCTCAGCTCTCCAGTGGGTGTAGTACGAATACACCCGCTATCAACGTATTCTATTTTTTGGCCTACTTGCCTGATTAAACCATAACCAGTAATTCGCGAGCCTGGATCAATCCCTAGAATGACAGTCATTAGCTCATTGATTCTAAAAGTTTTTCTGAAAACTCAGCATTACTGTAAACTTCCTGAACATCATCTAAGTCTTCCAGCATATCAATCATTTTCATCAAGCTCTCAGCTGATTCATCGTCAATAGGCACTAAGGTTTGAGCACGCATCGTTAATTGCGATTGTTCCACAGCCAAGTTAGCATCACTTAAGGCGTTTAATACGCTATGGTAGGCTTCAACAGGCGTAATTACCTCTATTTGCCCGTCTTCCACTGAAACATCATCAGCCCCAGCCTCAATTGCAACTTCCATCACTTGGTCTTCAGAAGCCCCCGGAGCCATGAGAATTTCCCCCTGATTAGTGAATAAATAAGCTACCGAGCCATCTGTTCCTAAATTACCCCCATTTTTAGTAAAGGCATGGCGCACTTCAGAAACCGTACGGTTTTTATTATCAGATAAACAATCGACTAATACAGCAACACCACCTGGACCATAACCTTCATAACGCATGGCAACCATTGCCTCGCCATCCAGTCCACCAACACCACGTTTAATCGCATTATCAATTGTGTCGCGTTTCATATTCGCCGCAAGTGCTTTTTTAATTGCGTCGCGTAATCGTGGGTTAGAAGACTCTTCTGCTCCACCCATGCGCGCTGCTACCGTAATTTCACGAATTAATTTTGTAAATATTTTACCGCGCTTAGCGTCTTGAACTCCCTTGCGGAATTTAATATTAGCCCATTTACTATGACCTGCCATAACTGACCTCTAACTCGAATTAAATTTGCATACGATTATACATTCTCTGTTATTAAAAATCTTCATCCTTAGATTAGATAATGTGCCTCAGAATATGAGTATCTGTGCCAGAAAACACCCACATTAAGGCTTCGTCTAATACGGGCTATAAAATTACCTGTTTTCGTGGCAAACTAACCCCTTAAACGATTATATAAGGAGATAAACAGTGTATCTGCAAGGTTTTGGCAATTATCATCAAAGCGAGGCGGTCTCAGGAGCATTACCAAGTAACCAAAATTCTCCGCAACACTGTAATTTAGGTCTTTATGCAGAGCAACTAAGTGGCACTTCATTTACTCGTCCTCGTCATGCAAATCAGCATAGTTGGCTTTACCGCATACTGCCTTCAGTAGTTCAAGGTAATTATGAGCCATACAAAAATGAACTGGTAAAACCCTACCATCCGGAACAATCTCCTAATCCATTACGCTGGTCCCCGATTCACAATGCAGATAACGAGTGCGATTTCATTGATGGCTTGTTTCATCTTGCTGGATGTCATTTAGTTACGACTTATCTTTATCAGTGTACTCGTTCCATGCAGCATACCTATTTTGCTGATAATGATGGCGAATTGCTATTTGTACCTTATATAGGAGAAATCAACCTTCATACGGAGTTTGGTAAGTTGAATATATGCCCAGGTATGATTGCCGTAATTCCGCGAGGGGTTAAATTTAAAGTCGAATTAGTCAGCAAAGAAGCCAAAGGCTATCTATGCGAGAACGCGGGTAATCCTCTAACCCTGCCGCAATTAGGACTTATCGGCTCTAATGGTTTAGCTAATCCACGACATTTTAAATACCCAACTGCCGCTTACGAGCAGCAAGCTCAAAATGTTACTTTAGTTTGTAAAAATCAAAATAAACTATGGACAGCTCCCAGTACTCACTCTCCGCTTAATGTAGTCGCCTGGCATGGAAATTATGCTCCTTATTGCTATGACTTAAGCTTATTTAATACCATTAATACAGTAAGCTTTGATCATCCAGATCCCTCTATTTTTACCGTGCTCACTTCCGAGAGCGATACTCCCGGTGTAGCTAATCTTGATTTCGTTATTTTTCCTCCTCGTTGGATGGTTGCAGAACATACCTTCAGACCCCCTTATTTTCACCGAAACTACATGAATGAGCTGATGGGACTTATTCGCGGTGAATATGATGCGAAAAAAGAAGGTTTTGTGCCTGGTGGTGTAAGCATTCATAACTGCATGACCCCGCATGGACCGGATCAAGTAAGTTATGAATTAGCAACTTCGAAGAAATTAGAACCTGAGGCCTATTTAAACACCCTAGCCTTTATGTTTGAAACCCGTGATGTATGGAAAATTACTGAGCAAGCAATGGATGCTAAAGAACGACAAAGGAATTATGCTGATTGTTGGCAAGGTTTAACGCCAGCGTTTAAGCTTTAATAAAACCCTTTTACGCTCCGTAGTTTGTAGAAAAACTTGGGTAGGCTGAGTTAAAAAGCCCCAGCATACAAGGATTGTGCTACTTCCCATGCTGGGCTTTTCAGCCCAGCCTACTCTCTACCGACTACATAGGATTTAGAGTCTTAAAATAGATCTTCCTGAGTTAACCCTACTTTCTCTAACAAACCGCGTAGCGTTTTTAGCGCTTCGACCTGAATTTGGCGTACGCGTTCACGAGTAAGATCAATTTCTTTACCCACGTCCTCAAGAGTTGCTTTTTCGAAGCCGCGTAAACCAAAACGTCGAGCAATAACTTGCTGTTGGTTTTCAGTTAACTTATCCAAAAGCGATTCAATGTGAAGGCGAAGATTCTCATTGGTTAATAGCTCTGCCGGATTCACACTATTTTCATCGGCGATGGTATCTAACAAAGATTTGTTTTCATCATAGCCTATGGGGGTATCAACAGAAGCAACTTTATCATTCAGCCCTAAGAGCTTTTGCACATCTTCTAAAGGCTTATCTACCATTTCAGCAATTTCTTCCGGTGAAGGCTCATGGTCTAGCTTTTGAGTAAGCTGACGCGCTGCTCGCAGGTATACGTTAAGTTCTTTAACCACATGAATGGGCAAACGAATCGTTCTGGTTTGATTCATAATCGCACGTTCAATCGTTTGCCTGATCCACCAAGTGGCGTAGGTTGAAAATCTAAAACCACGATTTGGATCAAATTTTTCAACGGATTTCATTAAACCCAAATTCCCTTCTTCAATTAGATCAAGTAAAGGAAGTCCGCGATTAAGATAGCGTCGAGAAATTTTAACAACCAAACGTAAATTCGACTCAATCATTTTTTTACGCGCTGCAACGTCGCCTTTTAAAGCAAGCGTTGCATAATGAACTTCTTCCTCAGCGCTTAATAAAGGAGAGAATCCTATTTCACTCAAATACAATTGAGTTGCATCCATCATTTTTATGGCATTTTTGCCGCGACTAAAAGAAGGAAAAGCAGCATCATCCGAAAAATCAGGCAACTCAGATTCTTCCTCATCTTTTTCAGCGAGGACCTCAAAATCGTCATCATCCATCAAGAACGCATCGTCGTCAGTACTTACTTCAGACAACTCCTCATCCTTAAATTCCGTATCTTTAATTGACTCATCGTCATTTTGCATGATTTTCACCCTGTAATGTTTAGCCGTGTTTCTAGAATTTACACCTTTTCAGGCAGTCATCCCATCACGAATCCCTTACAACATGACGAGCTGCAACCATATAGTACCTATATTGTTGCTACAACCACTCATACAATGTCAACCTTTTTGTAAATAATTCAACGGGTTGACAGGAACCCCCGCCTTTCTGATTTCAAAATGTACACCTGTGTACTTATGATCAATGACTCCAGAAATAGCAATCGTTTGACCGGCATTCACATGTTGCCCTTCCGAAACCATAATTCGCGCATTATTGCCGTAAGCAGTTAAAAACTCATTGTTATGCTTTATAATAATTAAATTACCATATCCTGACAAACCACTTCCAGCATAAGCTACTGTACCACTTGAGGCAGCAATAACTTTTTCCCCAGACTTACAAGCAATATTTATGCCTTTTTTACCTTGATTTGGAATAAAGGTAGTAACGACACGTCCACTAACAGGCCACAACCATCCAGAAGCTGAACGAACGTAGCGTCGAGCTGGTGAGTGAATTACCTTAGGAGCAACACTAGGTGCAGATCGATAGGATTTAAATTGGGATAACCGTCGTTGCACAGGGGCTCGTCGAGCGCCTCCTCGTACATTTAAAACCTGGCCAATTCTTAATGAATAAGGTGGGGAAATATGGTTTAAACGCGCCAAACTGCGGTAATCCGTATCATAACGAAATGCTATGGCAAAAAGTGTTTCACCACGTTGTACAATATGGGTTCCTTGATGTCTGGAGTAGGGTCGCCATTTTGACTCCGTTACGGGAGCTAAATTGGACCCACAACCCACAAGCACGATTGCCAGAAAAAGATATACAGATCTTTTGCAAAATGTAAGTATCATGAATTGCCTCAAGCAAATATTTTCATTAAAAAAATCTGCCGCAAATGTTTCTAAAACTTAGGGAACGCTTATATTTTTCGTTATTCCGGCTAAATCCCACAGACAAGCCACAGAACATAGAGGAAGACATAAACAAGCGAGTGTTCTCATCTTATTAAGAATAACGTCGATTACTAAAGTATCAAATTAACGCCAGTTAACCAACTGGATAATTGATCAAACATTTTATAGTTGGTCATATCCAAGTGTAATGGGGTTATAGAAACATAGCCCTCTCTAACCGCACAAAAATCAGTTCCAGGGCCAGAATCAGCTTCCTCTCCGGGCAATCCAATCCAATAAATAGGGCGTCCGCGGGGATCTTGATCTTTCACTAAAGGCTGCGCTCCATGACGAGTCCCTAAGCGGGTAACTTGCAAACCTTTAATTTGATCGATAGGTAAATCAGGAACGTTCACATTTAAAATTGTTTGCGATGGCAAACTATGGGTACTTAATTTACTCACCAATTGTTTAGCAATATAAGCGCCTGTTTCATAATGCTGAATGGTGTCACCCACCATAGACATAGCAATTGCAGGCAAACCTAAATAACGTCCCTCCATTGCTGCCGCTACAGTTCCCGAATACAGAACATCATCACCTAAGTTAGCACCATCATTGATTCCTGAAACAACCATATCAAAAACCGGGCTCAAAAACCCAGTTAACGCCAAATGTACGCAATCAGTAGGCGTGCCTTCAACGCTGTAATAGCCATTCTCTAATTGCTTCACTTTCAAAGGGCGGCTTAAACTTAAGGAATTACTCGCCCCACTGCGATTTCGGTCCGGAGCCACCACATCAATATCCACAAAAGTAGACAATTCCTTAGCTAAAATAGTAATTCCTGGAGCATGCACCCCATCGTCATTGCTTATTAATATTTTCATTGTTAACTCACTGGGGACTCTAACCATTTCACAACTGCCAAATATTCTTCCAAGTCATGCTGGTTCTGAGCAATACTTGCTTGCAATTCTTTGTTATTAGCGTCTGTTTTTAATTTCTGCGATTGCGCGGCAATAGTTTCTTGTAATGCTAAAATTTTATTACCAAAACCTTGTGGACTTTGTTGTAATTTATAAGCCAGGCTATTCATTCTTCCAGCAATCTCTTGAATCTGATTACAGGTCATACCTTGTGGCTGTTGTTTTGGACAACTTTTTATTGCTTGTTGTAATTCATTGGGATGGGTTTGGTAATAATGTTCATCTTTTTTCATGCAAGATGTTAGTCCCAACGTTACTAATATTGCCACCAAGTACTTATTCATACTCAACCTCTTGATGTAAACTACAAAAAGTCGATATTATCATCAGATAACCCCTAATTCCATCTTAGTGAGAATTTCCACATGTTAGATTTTAAATTGCAACGTGACGAACACACTGGAGAACAATATTTAGAAACCTCTTTGTGCGGTAAACCGTTACTTACAACACCCCAATTAAATAAAGGAACTGCCTTTACTCACGAAGAACGAAGAGCTTTTGGTTTGTTAGGAAAACTCCCGCATCGAGTGGAAACGTTAGACGAACAAGTTAAGCGCGCGTATTTACAATATTCCAGTTACACCACGCGACTGCAGCAAAATATTTATCTAAATAACTTACACGATAAGAATCAGATCTTATTTTATAAATTATTGCATCGTCACTTAGGTGAAATGTTACCTACCATTTACACGCCTATTGTTGGCACCGCAGTAAAGCGTTTTAGCCATGAATACAGACAACCTAGAGGTTTGTATATTGCCCATTCAGATAAAAATTTAATTGATGAAATCATTGGAAATCGTTCTAATCCAGAAATTGATGTGATTGTGGTTACCGATGGTGAAGGAGTTTTAGGAATTGGCGATCAAGGTATTGGCGGCATGGATATCCCAGTAGCCAAACTGATGGTTTATTGCTTATGCGGCGGTATTAACCCTGTACGCACCCTTCCCGTATTCCTTGATGTAGGTACCAATAACCAAGACTTATTGAATGATCCATTATACCTGGGTTGCCGCCATCCACGAATTAGTGGTGCGGCGTATGATGAATTTATTGCAAGCTTTGTTCAGGCCATTCATAAACACTTCCCTAATGCCTTTTTACATTGGGAAGATTTTGGCCGCGGTAATGCCCGGCGTATCTTGGATCAGTTCCAAGATGAGTTATGTACCTTTAACGATGACATTCAAGGTACTGGGGCCGTTACTTTAGCGGCACTCATGTCTGCGTGTAATGTCACTGGTACCAAACTTCAAGATCAGCGTATTGTTGTTTTTGGTGCGGGCTCTGCCGGAACAGGAATCAGTGATCAAATTGTCGATGCCATGATACGAGATGGTTTAAGTGAAGAAGAAGCCTATAACCGTTTTTGGTTAATTGATAGACAAGGCTTATTGCTTACTAACGATGCCGAACTGACGGGAGCACAAAAACCTTATGCGCGCGACCCCAATGAGATTACTCAATGGCACACCAAGAAACAACACCCTTCACTCACGGATACAGTAAGACACGTGAAACCAACGATTCTTATTGGCTGTTCTGCTCAAGCTGGTGCTTTTTCACAAGACATTATTGAAGTAATGACCCAAACCTGTGAACGGCCCATTATTTTCCCATTATCAAATCCAGATGAAAAATGTGAGGCAAAACCTGAAGATATTTTAGCGTGGACTCAAGGGAAAGCATTAATAGCAACAGGAACAGCATTTCCTGCGATTGAATACCAAAATCGTATGGTACAAATTGCGCAATGCAATAATGCATTAGTTTTTCCAGGCATTGGTCTAGGGGTATTAGCAGTTAACGCATCAAAATTAACTAAAGACATGATTCTTGCTTCGGCAGAAGCCTTGTGTCGATTTGCTCCAAGTGAGAAGGATAGTTTCTTACCATTACTACCCTCTTTAGATGATGCACAAACTGTTGCTAAAGAAATTGCCATTGCTGTAGCTAAATCTGCAATCGCTTCGGGGCATGCTCAAAAAAATCAGGATGCGGATTTGGAAAAGTTAATTGCGGATATGTTTTGGATGCCGAGGTATTTGCCATTTAAGAAGGTTTGATTTTTGATGTAGGCTGGGCTGCAAGGCCCAGCAAATACCATTTGGGCAACTCCCAATGCGGGACTTTACAACAGCCTAGATTGTTTCTAACTGTCTATTTCACAAAATTAACTTTAATTGTTTTTAGCGTTGCTGTTTTAGGCTCCCAACTGCGCGCGTATTTAAATTTCAGCTCTGTATTTGCAGGATAAGCTTTCCCCTTCTTTAACTGAAAAACATAATGCATTTGACCACCTGCGCCAATCAGATTCGTTTTAGGTTTCTCATAAGCACTAGAACTTAAGGTTAAAAAACCATGGTCATATTTAACAATTGACCACTGAAATCCTGTTGTAGGGTTTGCAGGTAAGTTAATGACAAATTCAGGAGCCTTCGCATTCACTGTCATTGTTTCTTTATCTGCATAAGCCATAATTGATATCCCCAAAAGCAAGCAGCTGAGTAATACCCTCATTCTATTCTCCTTTAGATGCATCTATTGTTAGTTTAGCTTATTTTAAGGAAATTCTATTTGTAAGCAACTAATAGCACCTAGAAGACAGAATTACCCTGGCTTAACCACGGCATCCAGAATCTTGTTCTTCACATTGAACTTATGGATACAGCGGTTAAGCCACGATAATTCGTGCGAAAAGATTAAGTAAGTACCGACTTTAAACAACTGGAACCCTGCTTCTTGATACTAATTTGACTACAAAGACCAAATTTAATACCATGTAGCGACTTCAATCAGCGGAGAGTTTTATGTTTAATGCGCAAGACTGGCAAGATTTAAATTTTATTTTTGATTTAAGCGATGAGGAAAAGGATCGCAGCTATATTTCTGGTGTTTCAGAACGAGGATTTGAAGTATACACACGCAGGATGAATTTTTTTAAACCCATTGAGAGCTGTCCTGATTTTTTTCATGACCTATTCACAATATTACGTTGCCCCCTTGCTTTTTCAATTGGCTCAGTCATTGCTGCGTATAGAACGGTTATCGGAGCGGTTGCCCTCGCCGGGGATTTATTAATCACCATGGCAAGCCTTATTTTTATGAGCGACAAGGCCGTGGATACCGCATTGACAAACACAGGCAACGCATTAGCTTATACAGGCACAATGCTCCTTGGTACTGCTATGGGGCTCTTATTGGCCGGGCTTAGTATCCCTTACAATACCGTATCTTTAGCTACACGTATGTCATCCATGGTAATACCTCCTTTAGCTGATCTGTATGTAGAGCCAGAAAATTCTTTCATGTTCTAATAAACCTATCTCCCATACCCGTATTACGACTTCGTCTAATACGGGCTATAATTATTTGAAAAATAGAAAAATTCTGCAATTGACGTTTATGTTGATTCCCTTAAAATAGATTATTATCAACAGAGCTAATTTTCTTTGCCATAATATATTAAAGAAGTTATCCCTTACATAAGAGATCTTATGTTTGACAAAATTTATAATGCGGCACTGGAAGCCCAAGATGTTTATGAGCTAAACAAGAGCCTCGCAGATACACATATTGATGTACTTGATAGTTCGCCCCCCTATTTTACACCAGCGGGTAAATTAGCTGCGGGAGGGCACTATAAAGCCACAGAAATGTTACGTAACATAGGGGCTCTAGTTGATCCGATCGCTATGGGATATGCCTGCGCGGGCAATCATCGAATAGTCGAAGAATATCGCATAAATCATCGAGCAGATCCCAGTTCTATCGCCATGGGGTATGCCCTGGCAGGGGATCACGAAAGTGTCGAGCTCTATCGAATTAAATGCCAAGCCAATCCAAGCACTATAGCAATGGGCTATGTCCATGCTCATAATGATGAAAAGGTCGAGGAGTATCGCATACAATACCGAGCCAATATAAATGCCATTGCTATGGCTTATGCGCAGGCCTGCAATCACAGCAAAGTCGAAGAATATCAAACCCAACATAAAGCCGACGTTAAAGCAATTGCCATGGGCTATGCTCTTGCAGGGGAACACAAAAAAGTTAATGACTATAGGGTCCAGCATAAAGCAGATGTAAATACTATTGTGATGGGATACGCACTCGCAGGTAATCACAGCAAGGTGGAAGAATACCGCATCACCCATGAAGCGAGTCCCAATGCCATCGCGGTAGGTTATGCTCAAGCAAGTAATGATGCGAAGGTTGAAGAGTACCATTTACAACATGATGCTGATGTAAGTTCAATTGCAATGGGCTATGCACTGGCCAATAACCATGTTCGGGTTGAGGAATATCGCTTATTATATAGAGCGGATCCTGGCTTGATCGCCATAGGCTATGCACGCACCGGGAATCATGGCAAAGTAGACGAATATCGATTAAGACATCTGGTTAATCCTGATTTTATTGCCATGGGCTATGCATTAGCAGGTAATCATAGCCGAGTTGAATATTACCGTAAGCACTACAATGCGTCACTAAAAACTATTGCACAAGGTTATGCTCGTTCTAGTGAACCCGTTCCTCGTCTTTATTTTGCAGTAAATATACTCGTCCGGCATGGGCCTGCTGGTCACGCAATCATTGATGTAATGCACAGACTAAGAACAGGCCAAGACCGGCGTTGGAATCCTTTTTGGATGAATAGTGGAACCAAATTAGATCATATTATTTATGCAGTTGAGGGGCTAAAATTTACAGATCGCATTGAAGAACTGATTAATAATCCTAAATCAGAACTCTATATTGCGCTTAATACGCACCGTGCAGCCATTGTTAATTTATTTAGGTGGCTAGGATTTAGCCATGCACGCTCACTTATTTATGTTAAAGACCAGCTTTTCAAAATGAAACAAAAAAAATAAAAAATATCTCTCGTTATGCTCTTGATATTAAACCTTATAAAGGCGATTATTTTACTTTTTTGTAGGTGGGGACGCGCGTGGAATACGAAACTATGGAATTTGATGTACTTATCGTCGGAGCAGGACCGGCGGGATTATCTGCCGCGATAAAACTAAAACAATTAGCCTTAGCCGCGCAACAAGAGCTTTCTGTTTGTATTTTAGAAAAAGGGGCTCAAATTGGATCCCACATACTTTCAGGAGCCGTACTGGAGCCAAAAAGTTTACAAGAACTGCTACCAGATATCTGGCAAAATGCACCCCTCGATACCCCTGTGAGCGAGGATCAATTTTATTTTCTAACAAAAAACCGCTCCTATAAGCTCCCTACTCCAAAACCAATGCACAATGAGGGAAATTATATTATTAGCTTAGGTGAACTCTGTGGCTTCCTTGCAGAACAAGCAGAAGCCTTGGGTTGTGAGATTTATCCTGGATTTGCTGCAGTCAGAGCACTTTATAATGACCAAAATCAGGTTGTTGGTGTGGAAACAGGCAGTGTGGGTATTAATAAAAATAATGAAAAAACAGAGCATTACCAGCCCGGAATGCATTTACTTGCGAAGCAAACCCTCTTGGCTGAGGGCTGCCGCGGCCAATTAAGCCAAAAATTGATGGCTCGTTATCATTTAAGAGATAAATCAAACCCACAAACTTATGGTTTAGGAATTAAAGAAATTTGGCAGGTTAATGCAGAGAAACATGAGCCAGGTAAAGTAATCCATACTGTAGGTTGGCCCATGGACCATTCTACTTATGGCGGCTCATTTATTTATCATTTGTCCAAACAACGGGTTGCAATTGGTTTTGTTGTCGGCTTGGATTATAAAAATCCTTGGCTCAGCCCCTTTTCTGAATTCCAGCGCTTTAAGACCCATCCAATGGTGAGTTCACTATTAGCAGGTGGGGAACGTATTAGTTATGGTGCACGTGCTTTAAATGAAGGTGGATGGCAGTCACTACCTAAATTGACATTCCCTGGTGGTGCATTAATTGGTGATGCAGCTGGCTTCCTTAATGTTCCCAAAATTAAAGGTATTCATATGGCGATGAAATCGGGAATGCTCGTCGCAGAAGCCTGTTTTGACGCATTAAAACAAACTGAAGAAACACCAATTGAATTAGTTAGTTACCCCGAAAAAGTAAAAGGCTCATGGTTGGAACAAGAATTATATTCTGTTCGCAATATAAGACCAGGCTTTAAATACGGGTTAATTCCCGGATTAATCAATGCCGGTTTTGAAACCTATATTACGAATGGAAAGTCACCATGGACTTTGGCAAATCATGCCGATTATAAAAGCTTCAAATTAGCTAAAAAGGCTAAAAAAATTGACTATCCTAAACCAGATAATGTACTTACTTTTGATCGATTATCCTCAGTATTTTTATCAGGTACATTTCATGAAGAAGATCAGCCCTGCCATCTTGAGTTAAAAAAGCCTCAGCTGGCAATCGATGTGAATCTAAAAAAATATGCCTCTCCAGAAAGTAGATACTGCCCTGCAGGGGTTTATGAAATTGTTGAGAATGAAGATGGGCCACGATTACAAATTAATGCTCAAAACTGCATTCATTGTAAGACCTGTGATATTAAAGACCCACGACAAAATATAGTATGGAATGCTCCTGAGGGAGGCGGCGGTCCTAATTATTCAGGTATGTAAAAATAACTTAGGCTGGGTTAAAAATCCCATCCCCCTTTAGTTACTCGGCTATTAACTGACATTTGGCTTATTAAAAAATTGAATTACCGCGGCTTGACCGCGGTGTTCAGATTTATCTTAGGCTTCACTCCGAACTATTGGGTACTGTAGTCAAATAGGAATTCGAGTTGCTAATCGAAGGCACTATTGCCGAAATAACATCTATAAGTAGCAGGGCTAAATCTCTTCCTCCACCATTTCACTATCCGTTTGCATGAGAATAAGCTCATCCCACCACTTACTTACAGAGTATTGATTAAAATAAATAGCCAATTGGTTTGAGAGCAACTCTCTACGTTCTTTGTTGAGATATAAACTGCAAGTAAGGACCATCCTAATCGTCTCTTCACTAAGCTCCCAGCACTCATCATTCAGCTTTAAAAAAACAGTAGGAATTAACTCCTGGCGTTCCGCATCAGAGACGTAAGGCAAACATGCAGTAATTACTTGTATTACAGCACGTTTAATTTCTAAAGGAGCCTGAGCAAGCAATGCGAGAGAAGCCTTCAATACTTCGTTGCGCCGTGGCTCATTAAAATATGGAATACACCCTATACAATCATGTAATGCAATCTCACAAATACCAGGGTCTTTGTCATGTACTTTTAAGAGTATTTGCTCAAGAACCAACTGCTGTGAATGCTCTGCCAGATAAGGCATAAATTTAATAATTGTCTTGCGTGCCATATTGCTCACAAAAGAGTTTTTATCGTTACCCATAGGCAGAATCTGATCAAAAACTCGCTGGCGATTTTTTTCATCTAACCCAGGTATCAAAGGGGTAATCACTTGCAATGCCATACCACGAACGATAGAGTGGTTATCATTTACCCTTGGAATAATTACATTAAGCGCTACTTGGTGATTCTCATCGTTTAAATATGATATCAGCGACAGCATTGCTTGCAATATCATATAACGATGACTCCAATCGTTATCCTCCAAATAAGGTAAAATGACATTAAGTACCTGTCGATGTTGCTCATTATTAAGATAAGGCATCAATTGAAGCATGGCCTGTAATATGGCATCCCGAACAATCCAATTAATATCATTTAAATTAACAAAAATAACATTAAAGGCCTCTTCACGTTTCGCATCACTTAAATGAGGAATGCATACCCCCATAATCTCTAAAACAGCTTTTCGTATTCGCCCATTAGTGCTATCTAAGTTAGGAAGAACTGCATTAAATACGTCTGAACATTGTTCCCTATTGAAATAATGTATGCATGCAGAAATAATTTTTAAGGCCGCTAGGCTTATCTTCCAATCACCAATGCTAAATTTAAGAGAAAGTGCGCGAATCACTACATCACAACATGTATTATCTAAATAGGGTATGCACGTGGAGATAATTTTTAAGGCGTCTTCACTTATGAGCCAATTTTTATCATCCATCTTTAATACAATCAATTCACTTACTTTTTGGTGCCGATCATCATCAAAATAAGCCATGCATGTAGCAGCTTCAGGAAATGCATTTTCATAAATGCTATTTATTCCGTTCGATAACTCCCAAACAGCATCGTTTGTTTGCAAGCTACTCTCATGTTGGGATAGATGCTCACTTACGATTTGTTGTGCCACAAAACGAACCTTCGGCTCTCTATCATTTAATTTAGATCTTATAGCAGCAAACATCAACTCACGATTTTTATCATTAAAATAAGGAATACATACGGAAATAATTTTTAGTATTGTCTCTCGAATAGAAGAACCATCATCATTTAGTTTTGGAAGAATGATATCAATTAATTCTTGATGTCTCTTATCATTAAGACAAAGAATTAATACTGGTAAAATTTGTAATACGGTCAGATTGTCTTCCCCATCATGCCCTTGTCTAAAATCACCAGAAGAAAAATGCGGATACTTTTCCCAGATATCATCGATGATATGTTGTACTTCGCCCTTAACTTGCTCTTTATTAATGCTTAAAAACTGCATCAAATTAATGTATTTTTTATGGGTATCCGCATTATTCAACAGCTCATTAAAACAAGCGATCCGCTGATCTTCCGTCATAAGCGGAATCCAGTGATTTGCATGATGTATTACTAGCAAATGCCGTGCTAACTCATCCGGCAAATAAAGGTTAGAACCTATAAGCAAAAATATTAAACCATAAAGATGGGCGTCTCCCGTCTTGTCTTTAATGTATTCTCTAATTAATTCATCAAGATGATTGATATTATGCATTTTACAAAAGAACAGATGCTCATTGCCATGCCTTTTAGCCTTAATTAATTTTTTTAAACTTTGGATTTGCCAACGAAGATCATCATCTTGATTCCGAGAAAGCAAAATTTTGACAGCCCAATAAAGAGACTCATTGCGTAACTCGTCAATTAAGTTAACAATAACCTCTGAAGGCATATTAGGAAAAGCCAGTTTATCAACAACATCCGGCGTTTTTAAAAAGCTCTGGAGCACCACAGGACACGCTGCTGCCATAGCATGGGTTAGCATATATTAAAATTACCAAAGAAAAAGCTATAGAGAGTAGAACATTATACTCCCTGAGTGCTCTGGGTCAATTTATTATATACGATGATTTGCCTTTCCTAGAGAGATTTGTTCGATTTTTGTCTATAATTAATAAAGATCAATTTTTTGTTGTTCCTCAATAATTATGAAGGAGGATACACCTATGAAAAGCTATCTAAGTCCTCAACCATACGCTGTTGATCGTGTCAGTAAGATTAACGAGAAGACGATTAAACCAGAGCACTTTAAATCTTATAAAAACAATAAAACTGCTAAAGAAATTTATAAAAATGAATCTGAAGAACAAGCATGGACCGATGTTCTGGAAAAATTTAACCCATATCAAAAGCTTAAGCATGATTAATCTTTAATCAGACACATCGTTTCAGATTCTGTGCTTCGATCCTGGGTTCCAGAATGTTACCTCCAAACTGAGTGCTTTTTAAAAATTTTAAACTATGAAGCTTGATTCGCGCACCACTTCCTGATCCTGCTGTGCTCCATCTAAATTAGGGTCAGTCTTCGATGCATCTTTAAGTTTTTTCTGAAATTCAATAACTGCATCACAGAGTTGTTCTACTTCTCCTTTTTCAACCCAAAAGCTTTGAAAGGCTAAGGGAGATTGTGCAAGTAGAGTGTCTTTGAATATCGAAGCATCTTCTTTATTAGAGACAACTGCAAGTAATTTATTTAATACAGTAATTTTATCTTTTGTTTTCGCATCATGAGGAGTTATATCTCCAGCACCATAAGCATCAATTTTTCTTTGGATTACTCGTGTAAGGTAGCTTGCAGCCTGAGCCACATTCATGCATTTCACATCGTTATTGTATGTGACTCGAGTAAATAATCTGGAGTGATTAGGATTTATTTCCTGAGCGCTCTCATCTGCCTGTGTTAAATCCTGCACCATCTGAAACTGAACATTATTCTGAGATAAATCGGATTTTCCTAAATGAAGCGCACCTTTAATCCATATTTTTCCATTGTGAGGAAGAGTGTGCCACATCATATCAAATAGAGTTAATGTGGCGGCAGACATTGCGCACGCCATACCCAACGTAGGAGCTATAGACGGAAAAAGCATAATAAAAAGGACTGAACCTACTGCTGCAGAAAGTAATCCCAGCACAAATAAATTATTAATTGCAGCCTGAACATAGTGCATACGCTGGCTACGATCGGACCATGATTCATAAGCTCTATAAAAATTAATTCCCATCATTACTGTTTGATGGGTGAAGGCTAGACTTAAACTACTTAAAAAGAACCATGGTCCTAAAGCAAAACTAAAGCCAAGAAAGGCTGATAACACCGCCCCATAAAGAGAGATGCTCGCTAGAACAGCACAGCTGACTGAAATAATCAGGTTAAGCCACTGATCCAAATTTTTATTATTAGCTTTGGTAAGCTTATAAGCATTCAATAATGCGTTAATAGTTAATAAAATCCCAATAAAAGGTAACATAATAAAGAATAAAGGAGACCCACCAAAAGCAGAGTACCATCGGGTATCAGCCATAGTTGAAAATAAAGCGACTTCTTGAGTTTCTCTAATGTATGTAATTGCTTTATGGAACTCATTAACTAACATTAATCACCTGTTATTAGAACAAATTAAGGTTACGCCGTGTGCTCCTGAACGTGGCACAGTGATGATCTGTGCTTTTGTTCAGAATAACGTACTTTTATTGAGCCTGGTTATAAGCAATCAGGCTCCAAAGACTATTTACTATTGACGTAAATGTGGAAATAAAATTACATCACGAATTGATTGCGAATTGGTAAATAACATAACCAATCTATCAATTCCTATCCCCTCTCCTGCAGTTGGTGGTAATCCATATTCAAGGGCTTCAATGTAATCGCTGTCATAATGCATTGCTTCCATATCCCCAGCATCTTTTTCCTCTACTTGCTTACGGAAACGCTCTGCTTGATCCTCTGCATCATTTAACTCAGAGAATCCATTCGCAATTTCTCGGCCTGCGATGAAGAACTCAAAACGATCGGTAACTTCAGGGTCCTGATCATTACGACGTGCTAAAGGTGAAATTTCTGTAGGATATGCCGTAATAAATGTAGGTTGAAACAGTTGGTGCTCTACAGTTTCTTCAAACAGAATCATTTGCAGTTTACCTAAACCATCAGTTTCCTTATACGCAAACCCTTTTTCTTCAAGTTGCTTACGACAGAACTCAATACTTTCTAATTGTTGGGCACTAATTTCTGGATGGTAGTGCAAAATCGCCTCTTTTACCGTCATGCGTGCAAATGACTTATTAAAATCAATCACTTGACCTTGATAATCAATCTGACGGGAACCAACCACTGCATCACATAAAAACTGTAATAGTCGTTCGGTAAAATCCATCAAATCATTATAATCAGCATAGGCCTGGTAGAACTCCACCATAGTAAACTCAGGATTATGGCGCGTAGAAAGCCCTTCATTACGGAAGTTGCGGTTGATTTCGTAAACGCGTTCAAAACCACCAACAACCAAACGTTTTAAGTACAGTTCTGGAGCAATACGCAAATACATGGTCATATCAAGACTATTGTGATGCGTAATAAATGGACGTGCAACTGCCCCACCAGGAATCGGATGCATCATGGGAGTTTCTACTTCGAGAAACTGATTTTTATCCATAAATTGTCTAAATGCTTGAATAAGGCGTGAGCGAGCTAGGAAGGTAGCGCGGCTATCTTCATTTGCGATTAAATCGACATAACGTTTACGGTATTTTACTTCCTGATCCGCCAAACCATGAAACTTATCTGGTAACGGTCTTAGCGATTTAGTCAATAATTCAACGTGTTCTGCGTTTACTGTCAATTCACCGGTATTCGTTTTAAATAACTCCCCACGAACACCAACAATATCACCTAGATCCCAATGCTTGAATTGCTCATATATTTCAGGAAGATCATTGGCTCTGATGTAAATTTGAATACGGCCAGAGACATCCTGAATGTGAAAAAAGCTGGCTTTTCCCATGATACGTCTTAGAACAATTCGCCCGGCAACTGCGGCTTTAACATGCTGTTCTGCAAGCACTTCTTTTTCTGATTCAGCATATTCATTAACTAAATCAGCAGTTAAATGCTCACGACGAAACTCATTAGGAAAATTAAATCCTGTTGTACGCAAGTCTGCTAATTTCTGCTTACGAATAAGATAGACTTCACTTTCATCTAAATGTTCTACTTGTTGCTCATCTGTCATGCTGCACCTACTCCTGCCTTTAAACTGGCTTCGATAAACTGATCTAAGGCACCATCCAATACGGCTTGCGTATTGCTTGTTTCCACACCGGTTCTTAAATCTTTAATACGGGATTGATCTAATACGTAAGAACGTATTTGTGATCCCCAACCTATATCTGATTTGCTTGCTTCCAACGCTTGTTGCTCAGCGTTTTTCTTTTGCATTTCCAATTCATACAATTTAGCACGCAATTGCTTCATTGCTTGATCTTTATTGCGATGCTGACTGCGATCATTCTGGCATTGCACCACAATGCCACTGGGCGCATGGGTTATACGTACTGCAGAATCCGTTCGGTTAACGTGCTGTCCACCTGCACCTGATGCACGATAAGTATCAATCCGTAAATCTGCAGGGTTGATTTCTATCTCAATGTCATCATCAATTTCAGGAGAAAGAAATACCGCAGCAAAAGAGGTATGTCGTCGGTTTCCAGAGTCAAAGGGTGACTTACGAACCAAACGATGCACCCCACTTTCCGTGCGCAACCAGCCAAAAGCGTATTCGCCACTAAAATAAATCGTGGCACTTTTAATTCCCGCAACATCACCGGGTGAACATTCAATGAGTTCCGTAGTGAACCCATGTTGCTCGCCCCAACGCAAATACATGCGCAATAACATTTCAGCCCAATCCTGGGCCTCGGTACCACCGGAACCTGATTGAATATCTAAATAGGCATTACAGGTATCCATTTTTCCAGAGAACATGCGTCTGAACTCTAACTCAGCAACTTTTTGCTCAATAACTTGTACTTCAAGTCCTATTTCATTAATTGCTTGCTCATCATTTTCTTCTCGAGCTAATTCAAATAACTCAATCGAATCAGTAATGGACTGGCCTAATTCGGTTAAGGTTAAAACAATATTTTCAAGTTGCGTTCGTTCTCGTCCCAAAGCCTGGGCAACTTCAGGATTATCCCATACAGAAGATGATTCCAGCTCCCGAACTACTTCCTCTAAACGCTCGCGTTTGACGTCAAAGTCAAAGATACCCCCTAAGCGCTTCCACTCGCTTATCCAGATCTACCAGATTAAGGTTAATTTGGTTTACTTCCAACATAAGTGTCTCATTTAAAAAATTAACTTCGCATTCTACCGCGAAAGTGCTTTTCTATCTAGAGTCAACTTAAATAACTGTGTTAAATATGACAAAACTGTGCCACCGTGCCGGCACAGTTCTATAATGAGAACAGCTGAAGATTAATGGGCTAAAAATTTTAAGGAGTGAGGCAGCAATTTGGATACCCCTGGCAGCCCAAAGCTAGTAAACAACCCATTATCTTGATAATCAGAAGGTAGTGCCGGATAATTACTATTAATCGAATAGCTCCAAGTATATCCTCCATCCCGGCTAACCGCTAATAATGGATAATTTTTAGTGCCATTAGAATAACCACCGGCAGCAAAACAGGTAGTTCCTCGGCACTGAACTGCATTAAAGTAACCCTCTATCATCGTATCATTTGTCATAACAGGATAAGCACTAGTAATTCTATAAGTCCATGTTTTCCCACCATCAGTACTATTTGCTAATAAGGGAAAATCGCCATTTCCGTTACTGTAATCTCCTCCGGCAACACAAATAGTACCACTACAACTTGAAGTATAAACTTGGCCAAAAGCATTCGTCGACAGAAAATCAGAGGGAAGCTGAGGAATAGAACTATCCATCGTATAAGTCCAAGTCTGACCTTTATCTGAGCTTGTAGCAATTAAGGGATAGGTACTATTTTGGTTATTTTCATAACGTCCTACAGCAATACAAGCATTACCACTGCAACTCGCACTATAAAACACAGCATTATTAGAAAAATCGCTAACAAGTGTGCTGCTATTAATTGGAAAGGTCCATGTAGAACCATTATCAGTGCTTAATCCTACCAAAGGATAATAAATATAACTAAAAGTAGTGTAAGAACCTACAGCAATGAAATTAGACCCCGTTGCATCCACCGCATTAAGAACCCCTTGATCATGGAAATCAGCCGGTAGTGATGTTGAGCTATTATCAAGTGTATTAGTCCAAGTCGTTCCCTGTGTTTGGCTCGTTGTAATGAGTGGGTATGTTAAAGAAAAATGGGCCAACGAATAGTTACCTACAGCAACACAAGTTGTTGGAGTACATTTTACATTTGAATACCCCAGACTGGTACCAAAACTATCAGGTGCAGGTAAAGATGCGTAAGTCCAATTAGTAGTATTATTAGTTCTAAAAATAAGTGCAGGATACCCTTTAGTACCATCAGAATAACCACCTGCCGCGACGCAAGAAAGTCCGCTACACGAAACACCTAATAAACTTCCACCAACAAAACCTGCTGGCTGTTGCGCAGCACTAGTGGCAGTCATTGTGTAGTTCCAAGTTTGCCCACTATCAGTACTGCTTACAATAAGAGGATATGGTTGGGTACCATAAGTACCTACAGCAGAGCAATTGTTTTGTACACAATCAACACTCATCAATGTAGGTGACATGACAACATTATAAGCAGGCAACCCACTCGTTAAAGCAGATGGAAGGGTTGGTCCTGTAACCCCGGAAAGGGTATAACTCCATTGTGCGCCATTATCAATGCTCGTAGCAACTAAGGAATTAGACTTGATACCATTGTAATACCCTCCTACCGCAACAAAAGGTGTTATAGAAACCACGCTAACATTTAAAGGTACCGATGCGGAAGTACAGCTGGATGCTTTACATAGGAAAAAGGCACCTGAAGCAGCTCCGTTAATGTCTAGCTGTAATACACAACTTGCTTTGGCAGCTAGGGTAAGGGGGAAAGTACAATTCCCATTACTAACATTAGGTATTGCTGTTGATGGAAGACCTTTTAAAGTGTAACCGCTACGTGTTGAATTTGTATTATTAGTTATCATGTAATATGCAGAAACACTTTTTCCAGCAGGTACAGTGGTCGGCAGTGTGGTCCCAGCTTTAGGACCTATTGTAAAATTAGCGCCAGCTGTTGCCTGAGCAGAGACAAACAGAGCAATAAGAGACAAGGCCAAATTATATTTTTTATTCATTTTATGAAAATCCTGTTCCAATGAAATTAAATTATGTAGCTGATTTGCGCAACTAATTGATTCGCATAAAGATTGCGAATGCCATAGGTAAATGGTACTGGAGCAGTATAATCACCAGCAATAATATGCCCGCCTTTAAATTCGCCCTTACCAAAGCCACTGAACCGATAACCTAATCCCACGCGAACATTCTGGTTCACATCAACATCAACACCAGCGCCAAGACTGTAACTAAATTGTGAGTTATTATTATTACTGAAGTAGGGTGTACTATTTAGGTCACCTGTTACTACAGTTGCAGTACGAAAACGTCCCAAATCATTAAATGCAGCTCCTAAGCCTAATGAAGCATAGGGATGATAACGCTCATGTGTAGTCACTAAGAATTTAGCGGATGCAAGAACTTGCTGTGTTTGAAAGCGATACTGGTAACGATATAAGGTAGAGGTTTCCGGCTCAATACCCGCGGTATTAAAGCCGTGCCCAGTTACAGGCCCAAAATAGCTGTATTCGACCCCTGCTTGCAACAACACATTATACCAAGGTAATGAATGTTCTAAACCTATAAATCCCCCAATAAAACCGTCACTGTGCACATCTTTTGAACTTCGATAAGTATAAACACTATCATCATCACCCAAGTAAGAAACGCTACTACCGGCATTAACACTGGCATATCCACCAATAAGGGAAACTACTGAACGATAACTGGGAGTCATGGATTTAATACCTGATTCACCTGCCAAAGCAAATGAAGAATAGAAGCAAGCCCCGGCTACGCCAAGAACAGAAATTCCTAAACGCATATCATTTATCCTTAAATTTATTTCTTTAATAATCTGCCGCTTACTTACATCATGACCTGTAAATAGCTCTACACCCAGTGATGGTAACATAATATTTTTTGTGTACAAGTAAGATTGGTTTAGTGTTGGCCTGACAAATAATGCCATCGCATTACCGCGGCTTATAAATTTATTTGATGTAGCCTGAGGGCGGGCAACCAGGCTATATCTATTATTATTCAAAGTGCCAGGATAAACGCTGAGTATTCCATGAATCTGTAAACGATTTGCTAGCTGACCATCGTAAACTGAGCACAAGCGAAGTCCTTTATTAGGTAACAAAGCATCTAGGCCTGCGTTGATGAGCAAACTATTGGGTGCAATAGGACCCTTAATGGATTAATTTTTATAGTCAAGAGCGGTGGCGAGAAAAATGAAACCTGGTTACTTGCAACCAGGTTACGTTTTTGATGGTTAAACTGTTTTCATTGCAGCACGGTATGCTTGCAAGTTCATTAGGAATTCTGCTTCTGCATGAGAAAGATGGCAACTATCAACAATCTCTTCGCGATTTCCACCCATTTCCAGGATTTTCATTGCATGCTGGTATCCACCATCATTATCGCGTTTATTTTCTAAACCTTGGATTTGACTATCCATACTAACTAATTGTGAGTTTAACTCTTTAAGTTGCTTTGAGAATAATAAATCAGCATGGATTAAAACAGGATGGTCTTTAGCAATTTGTTCTACAGACTTAACAAGACTTTCCATACGCTCTTCAAGGCCCATCATTTTTTTTCGCTGAGCCCATAAAAAATTTCCAAACAACACGAAGAGCCCTACATTTAAACTCATAATAATACTATTTATCATTTTATTTCCTTATTTCCCTACAACGACACTATGAACCTGTTTATTTAATGCTGGATTAAGAAGGCGTTTGTTATTTCTGTCTACAGCAATGATAATGCTTACCCTGCGATTTAATGCCCTTCCTACCTCTGAAGCATTATCAGACATAGGATATTGCTCTCCATACCCTGTTACCATCAAGCGACTCGTATCAATACCATAAGAGTTTAAAACACGACCTACTGCAGCTGCACGAGCGGCTGAAAGTTCCCAGTTTGATGGGTATTGCGGTGTTTCTATTGGCATGTTGTCAGTATACCCTTCAATGGAAACAATAGCATGTGATTTTTTAAGCTTTCCGGCAAGCCGCATCAATTTTACTAATGCATCTGCCTTTAAATCTACATCCCCAGAGCCAAATAAAGCACCTGATTTGATGTCTAGTTCAATCCAACCTTTCTGCCGATTAATCTTATAGTTTTTATCTTCTAACTCAGACAAAGATTGATTTATTTCATCTAAACCATCTTGATATTGCCCGTATACTTTCTTCGTATAAGGCCCCTTTTTTTGATCCTCCTTGGACTGCTCTTCATGTTCTTTATCCATTTTATTAAAAGCTGTTTTCATCCCTTCAGAAAGCGATTTATACTTTGCGGTATTCACGGATGAAATGGCATACATCACCACAAAAAACGCAAACAGTAAGGTAATAAAATCAGCGTATGAGATAACCCAACGATGATGATCTACGTGTTCCTCAGTCTTTGATTTTCTTGATCTCATTTTTCTTTTGCTGTCCAAAATTATTAAGTTTTAACAATAAAATGCCGGGACTTTCACTGGCTGCAATAGAAACCATGCCTTCCACAATCATTTCATCATAATGAACCTGACGAGCAATGCAAGCTCTTAACTTATTTGCTATAGGTAGAAAAACCAGATTCGCTAATCCAACACCATACACAGTTGCAACGAAGGCAACAGCAATACCTGCCCCTAGTTCATTTGGCTGAGATAAATGGCGCATTACTTGAATTAATCCGAGTACAGCCCCTAAAATTCCTAAAGTTGGGCTATATCCCCCCATACTTTCATAAACGTGGGCTGCACGTAAATTATTATGCTCAATGCGATCAATTTCTGCTTCTAAAACTTCTCTAATCGTCTGCTTATCCACCCCAATGACTAATAACTCTAACCCTTTATTAATCAGCGGCGTTTTTTCTACTTCTAAATGATCTTCAAGAGAGAGCATTCCCAGTTGACGTGCCTTTCGCGCTAATTCAAACATTCGTGTTCTGCACGCCTCGAAATCAAGATGAGGTGGTTTAAAAATCCAGGGTAAGATCTTTATTGCCCGCTTAAAGGTATGTAGTGGTGACTGCACGAGCACCGCTCCAATAGTACCTCCAAGGACAATAAGTAAGGCAGAAAAATTGAATAAAGATTGAAGAGTACCCCCTTCAAGCATTTGCCCAATAATGATGGCGAGAAAACTGGTCACCAGACCCATAAATGTTAGTGCATCCATACGTTCTACTATTCCCTACTATTCCGGTAATCGTGATTTAACACGATGTGTTGCTTGACTAAGAATTTGTGAAACACGTGATTCACTTACTCCTAGAACCTCCCCAATTTCTTTCAAATTCAAATCGTGTTCATAATACAAAGACAGCACCATTTGCTCTTTATGGGGTAACCCTTTAATTACCTCTGACAAACGGCTCATTAAATCATTATGAAACACGTTTGCGTGAGGCTCAGTAGAGGTTTGTCCATCCTCTCCTTGCAATGCATCATCCGTCACGCCTAAATCTTCAAAACCGTATAAGTGGCTACTGGCTGAGTCTTGCAGCATTTCATGATACTCATTAAGTGGAATACCAAGCTGGGCGGCAATTTCAAAATCTTTTGCCTCGCGCCCCAGTTGATGTTCTACATGCTTAACTGCTTCAGAAATCATTCTTGAATTTCGGTATACTGAACGCGGAACCCAATCATTTCTTCTAACCTCATCGAGCATGTACCCTCTAATGCGAATTCCAGCATAAGTTTCAAATGAAGCGCCTTTGGAAGAATCATAATGCCTTGTAGCCTCTAACAAACCAAGCATCCCAGCTTGAATTAAATCATCAAGCTGAACACTACTTGGTAAACGTCCCAACAAATGATGGGCAATGCGTTTCACTAACAAAGCATGATTCTTTACCAGCGTTTCCTGGATTTGTTGATTTACTTTGCTGTAAGCAGCCAAAGCATCCACGACACTCTCCTTATCGCAAACTACCCATCAAATTTATACTTCATCCATTACTAAACGCTCTAAAAAGAAACTTGTATTGCCACCCAATAAAGACTTTAATGGCCAATTAGCTACACCTGCAGCAATTTCTCTTATAGAAGCCGCAGCATTGGAATCTGGATAAGCCATTAGTACAGGTTTTTGATTTTTAACCGCCTTATGAACATGCTCATCAAACGGTATCGCTCCTAAATAGTCTAGCTTAACCTCAAGAAATTGCTCGGAAACTCGGAATAATTTATTAAATAAATCACGCCCATCTTTCTCACTTCGAACCATGTTGGCTACAATATGAAAACTTGGCCATCCATAACGCTTACTCATCACTTTAATTAATGCATAAGCATCAGTGAGTGAAGTAGGCTCGTCACAAACGACTACGAGTAATTCCTGAGCAGAGCGAGTAAAGCTTAAGACCGTATCCGAAATTCCTGCAGCAGTATCAATAATCAAATAATCCAAATCTTCAGTGAGCTGATTAAACGCATCAATAATCCCTGCATGTTGTCGACTTCCAAGTTGAGCCATAAACTCAGTGCCGGAGGCTGCTGGAATTATTTTTAAGCCATTAGGGCCTTGCAAAATCACCTCGTTTAATTGACATGCCCCTTGAATTACATGCGACAAATCATATTTGGTATGCAAGCCCAGCATAATGTCGATGTTTCCTAAGCCTAAGTCAGCATCCAAAAGCATCACTTTATGATTCAGCTGGGACAATGCAACGGCTAAATTTACCGAAACATTACTTTTACCCACCCCGCCCTTACCTGCCGTAACCGCAATGATGTTCATTGGCTTAACTCGAGATAAACTTCTCAGGCCCGAAGCTTGATCGCCAATAATATCATTAACTCTCAACATAATATTCTCTCCCAGCAGGCTGTCGCTCTTTACTCATGTAGTTGGCTTCTACTGGGAACAATTGCTGCTCTTGCTGAGCAAATAATTCAACAAGCTGATGGCGTGTAGCTAATTTAATATCTTCTGGAACACGTTGACCGTGTGTTAAATAACTGATGCGCAATCCTGTCTCAATTGCCGCACTTAAAGCACCACCAATTGCTTGGGCCTCATCCAGTTTAGTTAAAATACATTGATCCACACAATTAGTTTCATAGCGATGAATCGCATCAACCAATACTTGATAATGACTTGTTGCAGGTAGAACCAATACCTTAGAAATGGATTGCATGTGGTTGCTTAAAATTTGCATTTGCCGAATGACCCGCTCATCGGAAGGATTCATTCCTGCGGTATCGATAAGAATAAGTTTTTTATCACTTAATTGACGCAATACGCGAGATAAGGACACTTCATCATTGGCAAGACATACTTGCACACCCAAAATCTTCCCATAAAGCATTAATTGCTCTTGCGCTGCCATCCGGTAAGTATCCATAGTAACCATACCTAACTTGTCTGCACCAAAGCGTAGGGCAAAGCGCGCACCAATCTTGGCAAGGGTTGTTGTTTTACCAACACCGGTAGGCCCTAAAAATGCATAGATGCCACCCTCTTCGATTCGACGCGTATCACGAATAGGTAATTGCTCAGTAATGTGGGTTAAAATGGCTTGCCAAGCGCGTTGTTGATTTAAGTCAGGACGTACAGTACGAGTCCAAGCTGCTGCCGTTGTTGGACTAACACCTAAATACAAAAGCTTTTGTAGTAAGACAGTATGTAAAGGCTCCGTACTTCCCCCGACACTACCACCTCTTAATTGGGCTTCAAGCATGCCACGCAGAGTTTGAATTTCCATACGCAAATCATCAAATGGTGTTTGGGTTTGGAATTTATCGACTTGACTTGGTGGTTCTGCACATGCAACCGCAGCTTCAGTTGAAAGAATCGTTTCATCAAAATCAATCGCTGCGACGATTTCAACTCCACCATCAACATCACTGCTGGATAAAATAACTGCATCAGAACCAAATGTCGCCTTAATTTGCTGCATTGCTGTTCGTGTATCTGCGGCGACAAATCGTTTTAATTTCATAAAGCTCCCCCTGCTATGACGCGTACCCAATCGTCAATATTAAAAATTAAGTACTACTTCCGTTTTTTTATATAAAACAACTATTTACCTGAAAATTCATAAAAAGTCAGCCCCTTTTATGTTTATAATATTGTAGGCTGGGGCCCTGGGCCCACAAAAACATCGAGCCACACCAGAACTTAATGTTGGGCCATGGCCCAATCTACAATTCATTACAAAAATTCTATATTACTTACCCCACGGTGCCAATGATTCTTATTTGTTTATTATCAGGAATTTCCTGATAAGATAAAACATGGAAATCATGGGATATATTACGTACAAATCGAGCTAGTACAGAGCGTATTCCAGGTTGAACGACCAATACGGAACTTTCTTGTTTTGCTTGCTGCTGCATAGCCAGCTGCGCCAAAGAATGTTGTATTTTATCAGCCATACCAGGCTCAAAACTTACTCCATTGGAATTACCACTTTGAATCGTATTCTGCAGTAATTGTTCCAACTCTGGTTTTAACGTAATAATGGGTAGCTCTTCATTCATACCGCTTATTTTCTGCGTAATTAATCGAGATAAAGCAATGCGTACTTGGCTAATTAAAAATTCACTATCCTTAGACTTTGGTGCCATTTCTGCCAAAGTTTCAACAATCGTGCGAATATCGGTTAATGGTATATGTTCCGCGAGTAAGCCCTGAAGAACCTTATTGACCATTCCCAAGGTTAATCCATCAGGTACTAGTTCTTTCACCAACTTAGGTGAAGAAATTGCAAGCTTATCTAATAATTGCTGTGTTTCTTCATAGCCAAGTAGCTGCTGGCTGTTCCGTTCGAGAATTTGACTTAAATGTGTGGCAACTACGGTCGATACATCAACCACCGTATACCCTAAGGTATGTGCCTGTTCTTTTTGTGCTTCACTAATCCATACGGCTTCCATACCAAACGCAGGATCCCGGCCTTTTATTCCATCCAATTCCCCAAATACTTGCCCAGAATTAATTGCCAAAGAGCGATCTGGATGAATAACCGCCTCTCCCATAATCACGCCCGCAAGGCTAATTCGATATTGGTTGGGTTTCAAGTCAAGGTTATCACGCACATGCACGGAGGGAATTAAGAAGCCTAATTCTTGAGATATCTTCTTACGTATCCCTTTAATGCGTGCTAACAAAACACCCCCTTGAGAATTATCAACAAGCGGTATCAATCGATAACCAACTTCAAGGCTAATCACATCCACGGGATTTACATCATCCCAGGACAATTCAGTTGATATACTTGGCCCTTGAGCTGCAGGCGTATCGCTTTCTTTGACCACCTTCTTTTTGTGTTTTTCTTTTTCTTGCTGTGCAAATAAATAAGCCATTCCTCCAAGCCCTACGGACAAGAGAATAAATGCAACATGAGGCATTCCAGGAATAATACCAATCACGCCTAAAATAGCTGAGGCAATAATTAAGGAGCGGGGATTAGCAACAACTTGAGAAACGACTGCTTGCCCCATGTTTTGTGCACTGGAAACACGCGTGACAATAATTGCAGCTGCAGTGGATAAAACTAATGAAGGTACTTGCGCAACTAAGCCATCACCAATAGTTAACAAAATATAATTGTGTAAAGCATCAGAGATACTCATATTATGTTGGAATACACCGATGATTAAACCACCAATAATATTAACTACGAGAATCAGAATCCCCGCAACCGCATCCCCGCGTACGAATTTACTCGCACCATCCATCGAGCCATAAAAATCAGCTTCCTGAGCCACTTCCAGGCGACGCTTAATTGCTTGCTCTTGATTGATTAGGCCAGCATTCAAATCGGCATCAATCGCCATTTGCTTTCCAGGTAAGGAGTCCAAGGTAAAACGAGCGCTCACCTCCGAAACACGTCCCGCCCCCTTGGTGACCACCACAAAGTTAATCACCAGCAAAATTATAAACACTACCAAACCAACAGTGTAATTACCGCCAATGACCACCTCACCAAATGATTGAATCACATGCCCTGCAGCATCTGTCCCATTATGTCCATTCAATAAAACAACACGGGTGGAAGCAACGTTTAGCGCTAAACGAAGCAAGGTAGCAAGCAAAATAACTGTAGGAAATACTGCGAAATCCAAAGGTCTTTCGCTATAAATTACTGCCAATAAAACCACTAGCGATAAAGCGATATTAAAGGTAAAAAACACATCCAGTAAAAACGGTGGTAAGGGTAATATCATCATGCCAAGCATGACTACTAGCATAAGTGGCGTGCCTAAACCTTGGCGCATCCAAAATTGAACATGTTGCCAGGCATTTTTAGTACTGCTCATTAAACATCCTCCTCACGCGCTAATTCAGGTGGAATAGGCACATTTTGTAATACTTCCGGCTTATGGTCATAACGTCTTTTATCACTTAGTTGAAACACGTAAGCTAATACTTGTGCTACTGCAACATAAAGTCCTCTGGGAATCTCCGCATTCAATTTAGTCGAAAAATAAAGTGCTCGTGCTAAAGGAGGCACAGAGATAATTGGGATGTCATGTTCTTTAGCAGCGCCATTAATTTGAAAAGCGACTAAATTTTTTCCTTTCGCAATTACAATAGGAGCTTTACTTCCCTTTTCCTTATACATCAGTGCTACGGCATAATGAGTTGGGTTAGTTAATACAACACTGGCTTTGGGTAATTCCGCCATCATTCGTCGTCTGGCAATTTCTTGTTGTGCGCGACGAATAGCATTTTTAACTTCTGGCTTTCCTTCTGTGTCTTTATACTCTTCGCGCAATTCCTGTTTCGTCATCTTTAAACTTTTATTGTGCTGATACAATTGAAAAGGGACATCCATCGCAGCAATTAAAAGCAAGCTTGCAGAAACCCAAAGAAAGGATTTGATTACAATCAGTGCACCAGTACTAATGGCTATTTCAACAGGCGTATGCGCTAAAGCGAGCAACATCGGAACTTGTAGATTAAGGACTACAACGGCAACTACAGCCACTAAAACGAACTTAAAAAAGGACTTAATCATTTCGACAAAGTTCTTGAGCGAAACCATACGCTTCATGCCTTGTAATACGTTTAAGCGGGAAAATTTTGGTTTTACAACTTGGCCGCTAAATATCCAGCCTCCCATTAAAAGGGGTGCGGCTAAAGAAACAAGGAAAATAACAATCAGCAGAGGAAATAGCGCCAAAACACCCATTTTAGCTGTAAAAAACAAACGCTCCAAACTGACTACGGGAGTAATAATTATTTCCGTATCAAACTCAAACGCCTCGCGCATCATCAATGCTAATTGCGTTGATAACTGTTTGCCAAAAACCAAAAAACCTAGTGCTGTAAATAATAAAGCAAAGGTAGTATTAAAGTCTTTCGAACGAGCAACCTGACCTTTTTGACGAGCTTCTTTAAGTCGTTTGGGCGAGGGCTGTTCGGTTTTTTCATCGTTCTCTTGTTCTGACATTAACGTAACATCCCTACTACAAAGCGCATTCCATCATCAATAATATCTGTCATCTGAGCTGCCACACTAGGCAAGCCAATTTTGATCACTACAATACCCATCACCAACGTAATAGGAAAGCCTAAAGAGAAAATATTTAACTGTGGCGCTGCACGCGCCATAACCCCAAATGATAAACTAACTATGAGTAAAGACAATAAAGCAGGAATAGAAATTAGTAATGCTTTTTTAAACATCCATCCGGAAAAAGTAATAACATTCCATAACATAGTGGAGCTTACCGATACCTTACCTATAGGCATTGTTCTAAAACTATCCATTAACGTTTCGACAATGAGTAAGTGTCCATTCAAGGCTAAAAAGATTAAGGTCATCATCATTAAATAAAGTTGACCAACTAAAGGGACACTTGCCTTACTGGCTGGATCAACCATTACTGCAAATCCCATCCCTGTTTGCATGGAAATAATTTGCCCACCTAAAATAAACACTTGGAAAGACAGCTGCAACACAAAGCCCATCAACATACCTAATAATACTTCCTGGGCAATATATAAAGGATAAGCAGCATTAAAATTAAGAAAACTAAGTTCTGGAGGCACTAAAGTTGAACAAATCCAACTTAAAACAAAAAGAAAAATAATCTTCACTCGAGTCGGGATGAGCACTGAGGAAAAAACAGGGACAGCAATTAATAATCCGCCAACACGTGCAAACGGCCAGACAACCTGGCTGACATAACGTATTAATGTTGGATAATCAATATTCATTGCCGCATTAACCTATTAAATAAGGAATATTACTAATCAAAGAGCTTGTATAATTGATCACCGTTTTTAATAGCCATGGTCCTGCAAATATCATCACTAAAAAAGTGGCAAATAATTTGGGAATGAAGCTGATACTTGATTCATTTATTTGCGTTGCAGCCTGAAACATAGAAACAACTAATCCAACCAGCATACCAGGTACAACTAACACAGTAATCAGCAACAGCATGAGGTAAACACCTTCACTGAATATCGCAACAACCGACTGCGGTGTCATTTGCTCTCCCTGTAAAAATACATAAAAAATCTTAAGCGTAGCCTAAACAGCAAAACTCGATGCCAAAGAACCAAGAATTAATGTCCAACCATCAACCATGACAAACAGCATAATCTTAAATGGTAATGATATAATTAAGGGCGATAACATCATCATCCCCATAGCAATCAATACGCTCGACACAACCAAATCGATAATTAAAAACGGTAAAAATAAAATAAATCCAATTTGAAAAGCTGTTTTCAATTCGCTGGTAATAAAAGCAGGAATAATCACACTCATCGGCAAATCATCTAACGACGCAGGCTCTTTATTGGCGAACTTTTCAAATAAAGCCAAATCATTTTTACGGGTTTGATTGAGCATAAACTGCCGCAATGGCGCTTGCGCGTTCGCCATAGCCTGAGGAAACTCCATGGTTTCGGCTAAATAAGGTTGAATAGCAGTATCATTAATTTTATTAAATGTAGGTGCCATAACAAAGTAAGTCATGAATAAGGCAATACCAATTAATACCTGATTTGTGGGAGCCTGAGCCAAGCCAATTGCCTGACGTAAAATGGACAAAACAATAATGATTCGTGTAAATGCGGTCATTGCCATCAATAATCCCGGTAAGACCGTTAGCACAGCCATAAAGATTAAGATTTGCAAATTGACGCTATATGATTCGCCGCCATGAGAGCCCGGTTGCACTGTCATTGCGGGTAAAGATAAAGAGTTTGCTGCTTGCGCCACAAAAGGTAAAACACTTAATAAAGCACCAAAAATTACATAACTTTTTATTTTCATCTTATGATTTCACTACTGCCGATTTAAGCAGCTCCGCAAATGAAGGTTTATTTGGTGCATCAAAACCTGGAGGTAACTCTTCGCCAAAATCATACAGAAGTGTGATGTGACCGGAACCAGAACCCAGTAATAAATATCGTGTACCAACTTTCAACAACATAATCTTTTCTTTAGGCCCTAGAATCATACTAGCAACAGATTGAAATCCTTTAGACGCCCCCAAGTGTGCTCCTTGCAATCGCTTTACTACCCAAGATAGAACCATGATAACTAACAGAACAGAAAACAAGCCCAGCACCAGGCGCACAAGCTCGTTTTGAGTAATTGCGTGCTGAATCATCTTAATCGTCTAATCCGCTCAGCCTTGCTCACAATGTCTGTTAATCGAACGCCGAATTTATCGTTAATTACAACAACCTCTCCATGAGCAACTAAAGTCCCATTAACTAATACATCAAGGGGATCTCCTGCTAAACGGTCAAGAGGGACAATGCCTCCCTGGTTTAATTGCAGTAAGTTGCGAATGGTCATTTTAGTACGACCAATTTCTACCGTTACCGAAACAGGTATGTCTGAAATCAGCGCCATTTTTTCTTCGTCATTTTCATGAGGCAGTGCACTTACTTGTTTTGGTTGCTCCATTGCTGAATCTGTCATCTGAATCCCCTAATAACTAATATGCTTGATTATCTTTACAGCGCGTTTATCACTTGCCGTGCCTTGAGTTGCTGTAAAACCCGGTGTCCCTTCAATATCCAGTGTAACGATTTCCTTCATTTCTACCGGTATAAAATCACCCGCTTGCCAAGCCATCACTCCACCCAAAGTCGTTTTTGCTTGCGCCATGGCCGAGCTAACGATCAATTCAACATCCATTAATTCTTCTTTTAAGGAATTGACCCAATTCGGATCGATTTCATCCTCTGGACGGGCAGCACCTAACTCTAATTGCTCTTTAATCGGTTCAATCATGGAATAAGGTAGAACAAAATAAAAATCCCCTGTTTCCTTACCAAAATCCAAAGTAAAGCGCACCACCAACAACATTTCTTCAGGTTCGGCGATGTTCACGAGTTGAGGGTTTGTTTCATCATTAAATTTAGTAATGTCTAATTGAGTAATGGGCTTCCAGGCTGACATCAAATCAGCAACCAACTTTTTGGATACGGCATCCATCACCCGCAACTCAGTTGCAGTAAAGTCAGTGCGATCTTTTTGAGCGAAGAATTGAGAACTACCACCAAAATAATAATCAACCAAGTCATATACAAAGGTACTATCAAACATGATAATTCCTTTGCCGCGCAAGGGCTTGAATTTATAGACATGCATCAAACTGGGATTGGGAAGGCTTTCCATGAAGTCACGATTTTTAACAATTTGTAACTGGTCTTGAGTAATATCAAAGTCTTTGGCAGTTAATTGGTAAATATCTGCGGCAAATGAACGTACTGCGCGATCATAAATTCTTTCGAGTACAGGTAACTTACCTTTTATGATCCGTTCTTGACTCGAAAAGTTGAGTGTTTTAACTTCACTCTCTTCAAAAGTAATAATAAACTCAGAAGCTCCATCCCCAGCCGCATCGACTTCATTCTGCTTAGCAGAACTACTTTTTTTTCGGGAAGGTTTCTTCTTGGCTGCTTCTTGAGAAGCTGTACTTTGTGCCTCTTCCTCAGAAGAATCATCAACTGACTTTAGAAGAGCATCTATTTCTTCTTGTGATAAAACATTTTTCTCAGCCATAAGCAATCCATACTAAAAATACTAAAATTTAATACTGTTTTTTGATGTTTCTATGCAAATTGCATATATTTTTAAAAATTAATTAAAAATCAAACAGCTGATCCATTTAGACTACGCAATTTGACATAAAAAAGAGGCCCTCGTCAATGAGTTAACAAAAATAAGGCTTTGCAATAAGAAATACTGTAATGAAAACGAACTATTTGTATTTACCACCAAAATATAGCCAACAATTTCTTTTCAATCATTATCTAAATCGTTATAGTTTTATATCGTCACTAATCAGGCAATGGTACATGCACAGTAAAAAAATCCTACTGTCCAATTTTAGCCATGCAATGTTTAGTCAATCTTTATGTTTACGCCCAGAAAATGAACATGAGTTGATTGAATACAGCGCCCAGCATCCAAAGCAATCGATGCTTCCTCGTGGAGCAGGATTAAGCTATAACGACAGTTGCTTCAATACGAATGGCTTTATTGTTGATACACAACGATTCAATCACTTAATCAGTTTTGATGTAGATACGGGCGTTGTTGTCTGCCAAGGAGGCCTGCCTATTAAGGATTTGTTTTTAGTACATCCAAATTTTATTCCACCAGTAATCCCTGGAACAATTCATGCAACCGTTGCTGGGGGTATAGCCCACGATGTTCATGGAAAAAATAATCCTCATGCAGGAAGTTTTGGCCATCATATTCTTTGGTTTGACTTGCTTTTAGGCACAAAAAAAATACGCTGCAGCTCAGAAGAAAATCCTGAATTATTCCATGCCACAATTGCAGGCCTTGGATTAACCGGAATCATTATGCGTGCAGCCATCCGACTACAAAAAAAAACGCGACTGCTGCAAATCAAACGCGAGCAATTTAGCGCTTTAAGTACCTTAACTGAAGCTATGGCGAGTTATGGCCGTGAACATGACTACCAAGTTGCATGGCTGGATCTGTTGCATACAACTCCACGCTCTGTGCTCTCATTAGCAAATCATTGTGTTTCAACTACGCTTCCCCTTCAAAGAAACAAAGCGCTCACAGTACCTAAGCTGCCCTTTGGCTGCATTAAAAAATGGAACATAAAATTATTTAACTCTCTGTTCTTTAAACAGCAAAAGGCAACTGAGACACTTGAACTCCTTCACTTTAATAATCCACTTGATAAATTAAATCATTGGAATCGACTCTACGGACCTAAAGGACTAATGCAATTCCAAGCGGTATTTGCTCGAGAGCACGCAACAGAAATCTTAGATCAGTTAGTACAATTAATAAAAGTATACAAAGCAACGCCAACTCTTGCTGTACTTAAACTATTCAACCAAGCAGGCCTTGGCTTGCTTTCATTTTGCCAACCAGGTTTTACTCTGGCTGTTGACTTTATCCATAATGACTATGCGCTGAAAGCTGTAAATGCCATGAATCAATTAATTGCAGAGCGTAATGGACGAGTATATTTAGCCAAGGATCAGTTACTCAATGAGGAACAGTATCAACAAATGTATGGGCAACAAAATGAATTTTCTTCCGTATTAAAACAGTATGGATGTAGTACTGAGTCGGATCTAGCTCGACGTTTAGGAATAATAAAATGACACAAAGAACATGGGTAATTTTAGGGGCAACATCAATTATTGCAGAGAAATTCGCCCATATCGCAGCCCAGGCAGGGCATCGCTTACGTTTAATTGGTCGTCAAGCAGAGCAATTAAACTTAATAGCACAAGACATTCAACTGCGTTATCAAATTCCTTGTGAGCATTTTATTCTGGATATGACCGCAGAACCGGCAGCCTTACTTACTGCTTTAAATAAAAGTGAACAAGAACTGGATTTATTTATTGCCCATAGTGATTTTACCGAGAATGACCAATTAACCCCACAATCAATACAGCAATTAATCCAAGTTAATATTCAAGCAACTGCCCTACTTATCAATACCTACCTAAATACAACACAGACGCAACATCATCTGCTGTATTTAAGCTCGGTAGCTGCCTGTCGTGGACGTGCTAAAAATAGCCTTTATGGTGCAACTAAAGCATGCATTGAAGTTTATCTGCAAGGCTTACAACAAGGGGCAAGCCACAATCAACAAATTACAATAGCACGCCTAGGCTTTATTGATACGCGTCAAACCTATGGCCGACCAGGAATCTTTTATGCAGGGTCTCCCAAGACTTGTGCCCAAGCCTGCTGGAATGCTTTGCACAAAAGAAAACGGCTCATTTATTATCCTTTTTTTTGGCGAGGAATTATGGTGCTCATATGTCACATGCCTTTTTTTATTTATAAGAAAATGGGGTCGGTTTAATTTTTCTTTAAATACTATACCTGCTGAGTCTAAAGTTAATCATCCATGCTCCCATATCTTTCCAATGCTCCAAAGTACGTTCCATGGGGTATTCAATAATCGGCATTTCCATTTTCCAGTTTCAAAACGCCTTTTTATTGTAGAGGCGAGTAAAATGGTTACAAAATATACATTGCAGCAAGCCATTTACCGAGGATAAGTAAAAAATTACTCTCTCCTTTAAACTCAATTCGTGCTTGCAGGAAGCGTGGTGAAACTTCTCTATAGAACGGTATTATGTGGAGCAAATTGCCCTTGCAACAAAATATAAAGCATGTATACTTTGCGCATTTAGTGATCAGTTAAGCGAGTGACATCGATGAAATTATACTTCCCAACTTTTTTTAGCGCATCATATGAAACAAGAATTAACCGAAAACTACGTCAACCAGAAATATTGGCTTGGGACAATAAAGACTATAAACGGTTATGGACATTAAAAAAGCATGCAGAAAAAGTGGCCGCAAGTATTCACGAATTAGAGTCGTTTGTACACGATGAAGAAACACTTAAGACTTTAAATAAGTATGCCACGATAGCATTTGAACGAGTAATTGCAGGTCACACACTTGATCCAAAGCAACACATTAATCCATTAAACAATACTTTGTATCGCTTGAAAAATGAAATTTCAGATTCTGAATGCTGGGATATTACTTTGAGTTGTTTGAACGTCATGTCGAATTCGTTCATTACCGGACTAAGTGGTGCTGGTACTCTTTTATTTGCCGCTGCCGCGCTTACCGGTCCTGCCAGTGCGGTACTTTTCTCTTTGGGAATGGCAGCTTTAGCTGGCGCAATCACCATTCTTGCTGCTTATAGTTTGTATGTTGATGTACGTTTTATAGCTGAGGAACAGCTTAGGGAAATTGAAAGCGGTATTAATTTTATAACCAAATACATCCCTGAAGATACACCTAATTCGGTTAACGTGTACGCATTTATTTAATCCTGAGGAAGCTCCTAGAAGGGTTTACTACCGCTTTGGGGAGCTCCTTTATTGTAACCCTTCAGCATTGATTACCGCTATTTATCGAGGTGTGTCAAACTACCCTTTCACACATAAAACCTGCTTCAAAGTATAAACAATCTCAACTAAATCAATTTGCGCAGCCATCACCGCCTCAATATCTTTATAAGCCCTAGGTGTCTCATCCAATGTGCTTGCATCCTTTTTACATTCAACGCGATCCAGTGCTCGTCTATGCTCATCCAAATTAACCAATTGCTTCGCCTTAGTACGTGACATAACACGTCCTGCACCATGACTGCAACTATGATAACTTTCAGGATTGCCTAATCCACGAACAATAAATGACTTAGCCCCCATTGAGCCCGGGATTATTCCCATTTGCCCTTTTTGCGCCGAAACCGCTCCTTTACGAGTAACCCAAACCTCCCTTCCAAAATGTTGTTCCCGTTGCACATAGTTATGATGGCAATTTACTGAATACTCATTACAAATGATGTCGCGTCCTAAATGGTTACTCACAGTATCGATAAGAAGTTTCATCATAATGCGGCGGTTTTCTGCTGCGAAATTCTGTGCCCACTCAACTGCATGACAATAATCATGAAAATAAGTACTTCCTTCAGAGAAATAGGCTAAGTCTTTATCCGGTAAATGAATGGCATGTCGCTGCATGTCTTGTTTGGCCAATTCAATAAAATGAGTTCCAATCGCATTGCCAATACCTCTTGAACCACTATGCAACATAAACCAAATGGCTTGATGTTCATCCAAACAAATTTCAATAAAATGATTCCCTCCACCTAAAGTACCTAAGTGATTAATATTATTTGTTTTGATAAAACGCGGGTATTTTTCACAGAGTTTATCAAAAGAAACAGCTAAAGAATGATTCCATTGCTGGGTCACATAATTTGGAATCACGGTCCACTGTCCTATCTTTTGTCTCGGACTGCTGCCAACAGGAATTGCCTCTTCAATTTTACGGCGTAATAGACCTAAACTATCAGGTAAGTCCTTGGCCATTAAATTGGTCCGAACCGCCATCATGCCACAACCTAAATCGACACCTACCGCCGCCGGGATAATTGCTTTTCTTGTGGCCATAACTGTACCAATAGTAGAGCCTTTGCCCACATGTACATCAGGCATCACTGCTAAGTGCTTATAAATAAAAGGTAACGTAGCTAAATTTGTAAGCTGTTTCTGTGCCTCTTCATCAAATAAAACTCCATCAGTCCATGCTTTGATTGGCACATTTGACGTAGTAATCATTTTCATTTCTTTTCCTGTTTCGTTCTAAGACCGGCGAAATCAGAGACTGACTTATATAGTTTACATATAATACTATCTTAAAACATATATTGATGCTTCATGTGTGTGGAAACAATCCATGTTACTCTTATTGGTTTTGTTCTAGCGGTCAAATTAGGGTCTGTTGACAATTCACCGACCGCCTACGTGCGGCGGCTTGTCTGCCGCATCCAGTAGATCTCCATCATTGGCAAATTTCTTCATATAGATCACGCCATTCGGGATTAAGTTTCTCGATTAGGTTTAATTTCCATTGTCTTGGCCAATTTTTAAAACGTTTTTCACGACGAGCTGCTTCAATATACACTTCATGCATTTCATAATAGACGAGTATGTGGACGTTATATTTGGCTGTGAAGCCAAGAGTAAATTTATTTTTATGCTCCCAAGTGCGCTTAATTAGGTCAGAGGTAACTTATAATATCCCCTCGACTACCATACGAAGATTAGGCTTATTATAAATTCCATGCTGTAGCATGCTCTTCCTTAGCTTGAACCATAACTCTTCATTAGAAATGAACTTATTTTAATTTAACCATCTACTGGATGGCGCGGGCAAGCCGCGGCACGTAGGCGGTCGGTGAATTGTCAACAGACCCTAATAATGCTTAGCAGATTTATTTCTTTAACCTAGGTGCAACATGTTAATGAGACGTGTTAAACCCTTGCCGGGTGAATATTTTTTACAAATAGTGTATATTACGCGAACTTTTATTGTTTATTATTCGGCTTATGTTTCTCAGTTTGTTCCAATCTGTCTTTAAATCTTCAGCTGTTAGCACTGCTCTTGCAAAAATAAATAATGATTTTTTTGCTAATCCCACTATTTATTCCTTCAATGCGGGCAACAGTCTGTATTTTGATGAGGCCTCGTTGCAAAAAACAAGCTCTCTTGATGATGAGCGACGTCTCTACATCTGGGTTTCGCAAATCACTCGGTATTTTAAAGTAGGTACTGACATAAAAGGTACTAATTCTAAAGAAAATACTAGTACTTTGATTAGTAAATTTCTAAAAGAGATTAACACGCTTAAAGACAGCACTAAGAAATTTTTATGCACTGACGAACACGCCTTAAATTGTTTAACACTCACTCTTTTATTCAGTAATAATAAAAATGACTGGAACACCACCCTAGAACTAATACGTAAATATCCCCCCCTTTCCCCAACCATATTAGTGCAATTAGAGTGGTTTTACGATTTTATATTTAACGCAGCCTCGCCGTTATCATGCGAACAATTATTTGCCACACAGTCTGAGCAATTACCCTTAAGTTCTCAGCCTGTATTCCCAATTATCAAATTCATGATTTTGGCCCAACATTACCTGCAAAATCCCAACAGCACATTTAGCGAACTAATTTATCTTAAACTTCCATTTACAGAGCCAAGCACTAAGTTGGAGATTTTAGCCGCACTAATTCAACAAGGTATTATTGCCACTCAATTTACTAAGCATCCTTTTATTCATGATTTGCAAAATGAGCTAAAACAAATTTTTCGAGTTGAATTTCAGAACCTAGAAAAAGAACCAGCCATCAAAAAATCGCTTAAAAAACCAGAAGACAAATTATTTTTAGAGTATTTTATTATTGACTCATTAAATAATATCAAGGAACTAGAACAAGCAGAGCAACTCGTTGGCTTATCTCAACTCATCCGCTCATTCTCTATGAAAACACTTGAATTTTACAAGAAAACTAAGGAGAGCAGTTGTTTACTGGTGCAAAAGCTTTTTGCTTTAGGAAAATACACAGAAGCTTACATGCTGCATGATGACGTCATCCAGTTTGTGGTGCATTCAGATAAAGAAATGATCGACGCCAGAATTGCTTTATATTGTGTATGCTGCCGACTCGAACAATGGTTATCAGGTAGCCCCCCTACACTTATATTTAACTCAATGGAAAAGCCTTATATCGAGAAATTTAAACAATCAAAACTTGATTTTAAAATGGGAGCACTTGCTACTGAGCAATTATTTAAACTGGCAAAAAAAATAGTTCAACAATTTGCGCAAGCACAAGATAAAACAAGCCAAGATCAGTGTAAGAGCTATTACAACATCCTTATTAAAAAATACTTATCGTCAGCGCAGCAAAAAACAGTTACTAAACTTTTTGAGTCATCTTTAGTAAATAAAGTTAAAGAACTATCTGAAGTGACAACCACATCAAAACAAAAAAAGAATAGAACACCTTCAATTCAACAGGTTCAGAAACCATCGGAAAAACAACAGGAAATACCAACTACACTCGGCCCCACACCAACCCCAATCACTCCCCCCACCTTGCTCGAAGAGCCGGTGGTGCTTCACGAGATGAGTGCTCAAGAAAAAGCCCCCGACCTGAACTGTGTCCCATCTGTGGTTCAAACCCCAAAGCCTATTTCTAAAACGAGTACAGCTGACGACGCTCATCCAAAAATGACCCAAACTGAAGTTACGTGCCCAAAACCAAAGAAAAATAATCAAGAAAAAACAGTACCTTCTGCCAAAAAAACATCAGCGTCAACAAAGCAAGCCCCGCTTATTGCAAAGCCTATAGCAGTGCAAACTCATCCAATAAAGGTGGTAACAAAAACTTCATCCAAGAAAAAAAATAATAAAGCTACTGAACCTACTTCCGTAGGGGTTGTATCTCAATCACCCTTAGTACTTAGCAAAACAAATGACGCGGGTACGCCGGTAAAAACTGTAGAGCAAACTACACAGCTTCCTCCCCATTCATTTTTTACCGCAGTAAAACCTGCTTTATATCTAATACGCTCACAAATACCTCAAGAGTTACTGCAACTCATTGATGAATTACGAAAAGAGTTTCCTAAGGCAGTATTTTATTTAACTGGAGCGGCTCCAGGAAATATATTGGAAAATAAAGAGCCAAATGACTATGATCTACTGGTTTTAAATACCTCATTGTTTGAACTCCAAAATGCCCTTGCAAAGAAAAAGATTTCTTCAGAACAGCGCAGTGTGAAATACCCCATTTTATATTGTCCCTTAACCCCTAATATCACTATTGATTTTTCTATGAAATTTTTAGCATCAAAGCAAACAGCTCAAGAATTATTAAGGGAAGATTTTCTGGCGCGAGACTTTAATCTCAATGCCCTCTATATGGAGTTTACGGATAAAACTCAATTCCCTATCTTTAGCTTTTCTAATGCCTTAGCCAAAAGAGCAGAAAAAAAGATAGTACCCGTGTCCGACTCACCGGTTGAAACACTTAAGCAGGATCCCACTCGTTTGTTTCGTTTAGCAAAATTAATGATTAGTTATCCTAACTATACCTTAGACACAACCCTGCAACAGGCATTAATAGAGTTACAAGCTCAATGGCCTGATATTTTAAGTACCTATTTACAACAGGATAAAGCAAATCTATTCAGAATGAATCATGCTTTAAGAAAGTTATTCTCAAAATGCAGCATGGAAGCTATCAACGAGACATTTGCTAAGCTGCATGTATTACCCTTATTCACTGGAAACTCAAAAACATTAAGTGATACGGCTTGTTCACGAATTCCTAAAAGCCTTCCTAAAGAATACCATTGCTTTAGTTGGGTTTTAGCTAACTCCTTGCAATATTTAGAGGAGAAAAAGCAAATTTATTGTCCACTTCTAATCACGTTAGCACTCAGCCCAAATGAATCGTTGTGTATGCAATTTGCTGCTCAAAAAATAAATACGAATGTAGTCAATATGCAGATAATCGAAATGATTACTGAGCCCACATTAATCGAACTTCTTCAGGAGTTCCATTTGATAGAGTCATCGCCTAAGCCCTCGTTGTAATCAATTGAGTAGCCCGTGTTAGCTAATACGGGCTACGACGCCTCAGAAACTGAGTCATTTTAAGATATGGATCATCGGCAGAATGGTTTTTATTAAGCCAAAAAACTGCAAAATATAAATTATTAAAACAATTAATACTAAAATGTTTAAAAGGCTTTTAATTGCACCAGGCATTGGGATAAATGCATTGATTAGCCATAAGACCACTCCAAAGACAATAATTATCGCAATCAGGTTCAGTAGCTCGCTCATAAATTTCCCTTTTTAATTGCTAGTAATGAGATTATAGCATAGAGAGAATTTTTTTTGTTCAAAAAGCAATCAGATAATGAAGAACTTATTTTGCTTTTTCAAAGAACGTCCCCTGATTATAAGCAGCTAATAGCCTTTTAAAGCATCGTCAATTTAACTTTTGTTAACCCAAGAAAGAGCCGCAGGTGAAGTAAAGAAAAAAGAGAGCCCAAACTCTGGGCTCTTGCAGTATGAACCGCTGGGAGATGCCTAAAACCAAGGTTGTGTACCACCCAGGGATTTAGATACAAAGGGTTTGGAATGAGGATTGAGTCCGGGAGAAATAAAATGGTTGGGGTTGAAGGTATTGGATTGAACCTGGCGGGGTTGAATAGACAGCTCAAATACCCCCTGATTAGTTCTATTTTCTTGACCAGAAACCCCTTGGTCTGAGAGTTCATCGACCACGCGCAATACGGCCTGTTTGACCGGATGAATCTCTTCCCCTGAACAACTACTATGCAGCCCTTTCCCATAGATTAAAGTAAGCGCTGAAATAGAGTCCTTTGCCTTCATCTCCTGCTGCACACGACTTTTGAGTCCGAAATAGACCATACCAAATGACATTCCATGCAAGTCTAATCTTACCTCATTCTTCATATCATCCAGCTTAAATTGCTCTATGGCCTCATTAATCAAGGCTTCTGCCAGTTCGGCATCCGGCTGCTTACTCTTGGCAATCGCATCTAAGGTGCTGTTGTAGGTAATGGCATTGGCCAAGCCTTTGGTTACAGCCATCTTATGTACAAGTAAAGAGTACTGAGGTTGATGCAATTGAGACAGGCGTTTAATGAGTTGATTTAGAATTATCGTATTAGGGAAAATATGCTTATCCAGCATCTCAGTCAATAACGAAGTGACCTCATCCAGGCCTTTGTCTTTTAACTGTTTGCTGTAGAAAATGTAAGTGCGTTTATCAGCATCTGCTTTTATATTGCACCCTTCTATTCGCATTATTAATAAATTAAAAGGAGCGCCTTGGTTTCCAGTATTTTTGTTTTGCTGTCTAGTTAATCTCATCGATGTAATCCAAAAATCAAACTGGCAAAGATGAATTCAAAATAGATATTTATTGAACCATGATTTGGGCGCCGCTGCTGGCTATATGTAGTATAACTCTACTGGATATTTGTTTTATTTTTCAAAAGATCGCGAATTTCAATTAATAATTCTTCTTCGCGCGTCGGAGGAGTCTCTTTTTTCTCCTCTTTTCTTATGAGAGACATGCATTTTACAGCAACAAAAATTGAAAGAGAAATTATTGTAAAATCAATGATGGTCTGGGTAAATTCGCCCCATTTGACTACTGCATCTCCTACCGTGATTGATTTACCAGCAATATTAATTCCGCCTAAAAGCAATCCAATCAAGGGCATGATGATTCCACTCACTAAGGAGCTCACTATTTTGCCAAATGCAGCGCCGATTACCACCGCAACAGCTAAGTCAACCGCATTACCTTTGACGGCAAACTCTTTAAACTCTTTCATAAAACTCATGTTATCTCCTTATAGCGAGTTTTGATTTGAAACTACGTAGCCCATACTAGACGGTGGCCTAATACCATATTACGCTGCGCTAATATGGGCTACATTTTATTTTTTATTGCGAATTACGAACCATGTCCTTGATTTCATTAATTTTCGCATCTAAATCAGCAGGAACAACTCCTCCACCTTGTGCCATGTCATCACGTCCACCACCTTTACCACAAAGATGACGTACTAAAGCTGCAGCTGCCGGTACTTTTCCTAGAATATTTTTGCTCACACCAGCAATCACATTCATTTTATCTTGCTCAATAACAAAGAGTACAATAACCGCTGAATCTAATCTGGATTTTAATTGATCTAAAGTGGCGCGCAGAACCTGACTGTCAGCTCCTACAAGCTGTTTCACCAATAAATGCACCCCATTGATGTCTTCCACTTCATTAGCAAGATCGGCACCTGATTTCTGAGCTTTCTCATTTTGCAGCTTAGCAACTTCCTTCTCCAGGTTTTTACCATCGAGAATTAATTGGGAAACTTTCTCTGCTAAAGTAGCCACATTAGTTTTCAATAATGAAGCAAGCTCAGCCAGGAGATCTTGTTGCTGATTAACCCAAGCTAAAGCATAGCTTCCGGTAACTAGTTCAATACGGCGTACTCCACTGGCAATACCATATTCTGCAACAATCTTAAATAAGCCAATATCGCCGGTACGTCGTGCGTGCGTTCCACCACAAAGCTCTTTAGAAAACTCGCCCATGGCCAATACACGTACATCATCTGCATACTTCTCACCAAATAGAGCAACCGCACCACTCTTTTTAGCGGCTTCAATGTCCATGACTCGAGTTACAACTTCATTATTAGCACGAATCTGCTCGTTAACCAAAATTTCAATCTGTTGTATTTGAGCAGCTGTTAGTGCCTCAAAATGAGAGAAGTCAAAGCGCGCACGTTCTGCATCAACTAGAGAACCCTTTTGCTGTACCTGTGGGCCCACAATAATTTTTAATGCAGCATGTACTAAATGCGTGGCGGTATGATTTAAACGAATTGCTTCTCGGCGTTGTGCGTCAATGTGCGCATCAACCAATTGGTCCACAAAAATGGAACCTTCAATCACTTCACCATAATGCACAATAGCTTGACCATTCTTTTGCGTATCGTCCACCCGGAAGCACAATTGGTTTGCAAGCAGAACACCTCGGTCCCCTACCTGTCCACCACTTTCAGCATAAAAAGGAGTATGATCAAGTACCACAGCACCTTTCATACCCGTGCTTAAGGACTGGACCTCTGCCCCATCTAGCAATAAAGCAATGACTTGCCCTTCCATTCTGTCTTTTTCATAGCCGTGGAAATCTGATTGGTAGTCAAGTTGAGATGCAGCATGATAATCAGTTGTAAACTGACTGGCAGCTTGCGACTGTTCTCTTTGTTGTTGCATTAACTGGTTAAAACCATCCATATCAACATATAAACCCTGCTCTCTTGCAATGTCGGCTGTTAAATCAACGGGAAAACCATAAGTGTCATAAAGCTTGAATGCGATTTGTCCGGTAATTTCCTGACCACCTAGAGAATGCATTTGCTCTTGTAATAGACGCAATCCTTGATCCAAAGTACGCGCAAACTGATTTTCTTCTTGAGCTAAGATTTTTTCTACATGCACTTTGGCAGTGACTAGCTCCGGATAAGCATTCCCCATAACATCAATTAACGGCTGTACTAATTTAGAAAAGAAGGGAGTTGGTAAACCCAGTTTATTCCCGTGACGTACCGCACGGCGAATAATTCTTCTTAATACATAACCACGCCCTTCATTACCAGGGATAATGCCATCAGCAATTAAAAATGCGCAAGAACGGATGTGATCGGCAATAACTTTTAAGGAAGTGTGATTAAGATCAGAAATAGTGCCCAGCTTAGCAATGGATTTAATTAGATATTGGAATGAGTCAATTTCATAGTTACTGTGCACGCCTTGTACTACCGCCGCAAGACGCTCTAACCCCATCCCGGTATCAACAGAGGGTTTAGGTAATGGGTGCAAATTACCGTCTTTATCACGGTTAAATTGCATGAATACTAAGTTCCAAATCTCGATGTAGCGATCACCGTCTTCATCAGGGCTTCCTGGAGGGCCACCAGCAATGTCCGCGCCATGATCGTAGAAAATTTCCGTACATGGACCACAAGGACCGGTATCCCCCATAGACCAGAAATTATCTTTTTCTCCACACCGTGAAAAACGTTCAGCAGAAACCTTCATTTCTTTAAGCCAAATATCCTCTGCTTCTTGATCGTCTTTATATACAGTAATCCATAGGCGTTCTTCGGGCAAACGCAAAACTTCGGTCAAAAATTCCCACGCAAACTTAATGGCTTCTCGTTTAAAATAATCGCCAAAGCTGAAATTACCCAGCATTTCAAAAAAGGTATGATGACGTGCAGTATAACCAACATTTTCTAAATCGTTATGTTTTCCCCCGGCACGAACGCAACGTTGTGCAGTGACTGCTCGTTGGTAAGAACGAGTTTCAAGCCCTAAAAATAAATCCTTAAATTGCACCATACCTGCATTGGTAAACAATAAAGTAGGATCATTAGCAGGAATCAATGAGCTGGACTCTACTGCCTGATGGCCACGTTGTGCAAAAAAATCAGTAAATGCTTGTCTAATTTCAGAACTTTTCATATTCAAATCGATACCAAATAGAGGGGAATGACTAAAAGAGTAAACGTAGGTAATCCATACGCATCAAACCCCAAATTGAGTTAATTCTTGCTACAGTTCCAACTCCTTTGTTACCTGAGCAATAATATCCATACTAAATCCACGATAAAGTAAAAAACGCTGTTGTTTCTGCATATCACTAAATGACATATCTTCCTGACCTTTGCTTTTTTTCTGCCAAACATCTAAAGCATAAGTCAACCAATTGTCCTCTTCTTGCAGCAAAACATCTTGAATTATGTCTTTATCGATCCCTTTACTATTTAATTCCTGGCGAATTTTTAAAGGACCATAGCCCTGGCGAATACGTGAACGAATGTATACTTCGACAAAACGATGATCATTTTGTAAATCCATTTGTTGGCACGTATCCACTGCTTCTTGGGCTTCGCTCGAGCTAAACCCCTTCTGCCTTACTTTATCATAAAGCTCTATTGCACCGTGCTCACGCCTAGATAAAAGGCGCATAGCACAGTCAAATGCTTTAGTCATCAACAGCCTCAAACTCATCTTCTGTTGCAGAAGCCAGCATTGGTTGCTTCTTCTCTAATAATTCAGAGCGAATTTGCTTCTCTAGATCAGCAGCAATTTGAGGATTATCCTTGAGATACAAGCGAACATTGTCTTTACCTTGACCAATTTTCTCTTGTTTGTAGCTGTACCATGCACCAGCTTTTTCAATGAGGTTCAATTGAACTGCCAAGTTAATAATTTCGCTTTCGCGAGAAATACCCTCATTATAGAGGATATCAAATTCAGTCATCTTAAATGGTGGAGCTACTTTATTTTTAACCACTTTAACGCGAGTCTCGCTACCTAAGATCTCTTCACCTTTCTTAATAGACCCAATACGGCGAATGTCTAAACGTACAGAAGCATAGAACTTTAATGCATTACCACCTGTAGTAGTTTCAGGGCTACCAAACATCACACCAATTTTCATACGAATTTGGTTAATAAAAATTACCAAGGTATTTGAACGCTTGATATTAGCAGTCAGTTTACGTAATGCCTGAGACATAAGACGCGCTTGTAAGCCTACGTGAGAATCACCCATTTCCCCTTCAATTTCTGCTTTAGGTGTTAATGCAGCAACCGAGTCAACGATAATCACATCAACGGCAGCAGAACGCACGAGCATATCGGTAATTTCTAAAGCTTGCTCACCAGTGTCTGGTTGAGAAACTAATAACTCATCGACATTGACTCCAAGTTTTTGGGCATAGCTTGGATCTAAGGCATGTTCTGCGTCAATAAATGCAGCGGTGCCACCCATTTTTTGACACTCAGCAATAACTTGCAGAGTAAGAGTAGTTTTACCAGAAGATTCAGGACCATAAATTTCAACGATTCGGCCTTTGGGTAAACCGCCTATTCCCAAAGCAATATCCAAACCTAATGAACCGGTTGAGATTGCTTCGATATCACGAGATACATTGCTGTCTCCCATACGCATTACTGAGCCCTTACCAAATTGGCGTTCAATTTGCGAGAGAGCTGCTGATAAAGCTTTTTGTTTGTTCTCTTCCATAGTTTTTTCCAGGTAGAAGTTAATGCAAGGACAAAATTATCACACAGATAAGAACAACCAGCAAACTGAATTAAGCAGGATTGATGGGAATATTTTTTAGGAGGGAAAGAACACCAGTTAAAGCCTCTTCGCAGGCAGCCAAACGAATATCATGGCGAGTGCCCGAAAATTGCCTCCTCACGGTTTGAGCACTACTCATATCTTGAGCAAACCAGCCAAAACATACAGTACCAACTGGTTTCTCCGTACTTCCTCCATCGGGACCAGCAATACCTGTAACGGATACGGCGATCTGTCCAGCACTGTGCTGTAAAGCTCCAGTTACCATAGCTGCCGCAACGGGCTCACTAACTGCCCCATACTTAAGAAGTAATTGTTTAGGAACCGCTAGCATTTCTTCTTTTGCTTGATTACTGTAGGTGACGAAACCGCGTTCAAACCAAATTGAACTTCCAGGTATTTCGGTAAGAGCTCCAGAAACTAATCCGCCAGTACATGACTCAGCCGTAACTAATTGCCAATTCTTTTTTTGTAGCAGGGTTGCTATTTCGAGGATTAAGGAGTTCATTAAGCACCAGAAAAGAGATCGAACCTTGGCCTAAAACCGTTAAATACATCTCCACCGACAGCCCGCAAGCAAACCGCGGCATGTCGGAGAGGTGTAAAAGCTTAAAGCTAAGAAATCTTAGTGGCCTTGGCCTTCAGCAGGTTGTTGTTGTGGAGCAGGAGCAGCACCTTGTTGTTGCTGAGCATTGTCAGTAGCTACTGGTGGTTGTTTGTTACCATGCTCACCGCAAGCAGTTAAAGCTAATGCCAAAAACCCAGTCGCAGCAATTAGAGCCAAACGATTCATATTAATTCTCCCTATTAGTTTTATATAATTCCATCTTGAGTTTAGCAAAGAAATTTAAATTCAACCATGAGGTACTGATAATTAAAAGGAAAAAGACCTTTCCTAATACACGGGAATATTTTGAGATACTGACTTCCCGAGGTGCTTTTGTTAGAATCGAGGCAATTTTATTGTTAGCCCATTACTATGACTGCTGCACACACGCCCATGATGCAACAATATTTGCGCATCAAATCTGAATACCCCGATATGCTATTACTTTATCGTATGGGTGATTTTTATGAATTATTTTTCGATGATGCAAAACGTGCGGCTCAATTGCTTGACCTTACGTTGACACATCGGGGCCAATCTGCTGATAAACCAATTCCCATGGCTGGTGTACCTTATCATGCAGTAGAAAACTACTTGGCAAGGCTAATCAAAAAAGGGGAATCCGTCGCCATATGCGAGCAAATAGGTGATCCCGCCACGAGCAAAGGCCCGGTGGAACGACAAGTAACCCGTATAATTACCCCAGGGACAGTCACTGATGAAGCTCTGCTGGATGCTAAAAAAGATAACTTATTACTCGCATTGCATCAGCAAAAACAAAAAATTGGTCTCGCTTGGGTTGATTTAAGCAGCGGCCGATTTCATTTACTTGAACTCATAGAAAGCACTCAACTCAGTGCGGAGTTAACCCGCTTACAACCCGCTGAATTACTCTTGCAAGAAGCGTCTCCTTTGGAAGAGTACTGCTTGAACTTCCCTGTGAAACAAAGGCCAGGCTGGGAATTTAATATAGACAGTGCGCAACATCGTTTACGCGAACAATTTAACGTAAGCGATTTGGCAGCCTTCGGCGAACACGACTACCCTACTGCCTTAATTGCTGCTGGAGCGCTATTATCCTATTTGCAAACAACTCAGAAACAGGCCCTACCTCATTTAAATTCCATCACTCTGGAAAACTCCCAGGATTATTTACAACTGGATGCCTCAACGCAAAAGCACTTGGAATTATTTGAAAACGTGCAAGGGAGTCAAGAAAACAGCCTAATATCCGTGTTGGATAGAACGGCATGTACCATGGGTGGTCGTCTTTTAAAACGTTGGTTAAGTAGGCCGCTCAAACAACATCATTTGATCCAAGCGCGGCAACAGACAATTAGCGAAATGATTCAGCAGCAATCTGAGGTTGGATTACATCAGCTTCTACGCCAGGTTTGTGATGTAGAACGTATTGTGTCACGTATCGCACTTAAATCAGCCCGCCCACGTGATTTGCAAGCATTAGGCAATACAGTAACTCTGCTTCCCGAGCTTAATGCAGCCCTTAGGCCCCTTCAAAGCATGCTTGCTCTAGAACTTAAAGAGCACACCAAGCCTTTACCTGAATTGCAGCAGCTGCTTGCCGCAGCAATTATTGATAATCCTCCTGTGTTAATTCGTGATGGTGGTGTCATTGCTCCAGGCTTTGATGAGGAACTTGATGAATTAAGAATGTTAAGTACTCGTGCTAATGAAACTCTAGATAAATTGGAGCAAGATGAGCGGCAACGTACTGGCCTGTCCAGCTTAAAATTTGGCTTTAATAATGTTCAAGGCTATTATATTGAGCTATCAAAAGCTCAATCAGAAAAAGCGCCAGTCCATTACCATCGAAAGCAAACATTAAAAAATGTTGAGCGCTACATCACCCCAGAACTCAAAGTCTTTGAAGAAAAAGTTCTTTCCGCTCAGGTAAAAGCCTTAGCGCGGGAAAAGTGGTTGTATGAAAACCTATTGGAAGAAATCCAGCGCAGTATTAGGGAACTCACCCAACTAGCCCGAGCATTAGCGCAATTGGATGTATTGGTTACACTGGCTGAACGCGCCCAGAGCTTAAATTGGTGTTGCCCAAAACTAGTTACTCAGTCACAGATATCTATTGAGGATGGCCGTCACCCAGTTATTGAAAATTTACTGCAAGAACGGTTTATCGCAAATGACTTACGGCTAGATCCATCACAAAATATTTTATTGATCACTGGGCCTAACATGGGTGGAAAGTCCACCTATATGCGACAAACTGCACTAATTGTCCTTTTAGCGCATATCGGCAGTTTTGTGCCCGCAAAAACAGTGACCCTTGGACCGATTGACCGCATTTTTACCCGGATTGGCGCAAGTGATGACTTAGCCTCTGGTCGATCCACCTTTATGGTTGAAATGACGGAAACCGCACAAATTTTAAGACAGGCAACTGAAGAAAGTCTGGTTTTAATTGACGAAATTGGACGTGGAACCAGTACTTATGATGGTATGGCCTTAGCATATGCCAGCTGCGTGTACCTTGCCACATCAATTAAAGCGTACACTTTGTTTTCTACTCATTATTTCGAGTTAACTAATTTACCCGAACAATTTTCCTGCATACGCAATATACACCTACAAGCCTCATTAGATACAGGACGAATTATATTTTTATATCGTGTAGAACCTGGAGCTGCCAATCGCAGTTATGGCTTGGAGGTTGCTGAACTAGCCGGCATCCCTGCAGCAGTACTTAAAATCGCCCATTCTCATTTAAATCATATGCAAAATAGCACCCCAACCATGGTGCAATATCAACCAGTAGTTGCAGCCCAATCCCCAATATTGCATGAATTAGAGCGTATTGACCCAGATCAATTAACTGCTAGAGAAGCTCTTGATTTGATTTACCGGTTAAAGCAAATGGAGACGGTGGATGCGAGGTAGCCTGGTTGTACTCTGCCTAATACTTCTCATTGTATGCTCCTCCCCTTTTGCTAAAAGTAATGATGCCCTGTCGATTACAATCACTGGCATCAGCGGCAAAGTACAAACAAATGTCGAGAAACATCTGCAAGAACTTCAGCAGTTAAAACCATTAACTGCTTTTTCTCAAGATGAATTACGTGAACAAATCATCAAAGCAGTACAACCTTTTGGCTATTTTAAAGCCGAAGTATCTATTGATCAGCTCAATGCGAAAAATCTTGTTGTATTCGTACATGCTGGCCCACAAATTTTAATTTCTCGATTAACAATCGAAGTCATTGGTGAAGGGGCACATAACGTGGCAGTGCAAAATGCTTTAAAAAATGCCCCCTTACGATTAGCAACTCCCTTACTTACGGAAGACTATAATCTAACCAAACAAAATCTTCTTAACGCAGCAGAAAGCCAAGGCTATATGCACGCTAATTTTAAAACAAATGAAATTTTAATTGATCAAGTACGCTATACCGCCGAAATTACCCTGATCTTTGATACAGGCCCTCTATATTATTTTGGCCAGGCCCAATTTGATCCAACTTATATCAATCCTAAACTACTGCATCGATTTGTTCCCTTTCATCCTGGGCAAGCCTATTCGGGGGATAAAATTCTGCAACTTAACAACGATTTATCAAATAGTGGATACTTTAGTTCCGTGGTCGTAAAGCCACAAATTACCGACAACTCAACTGCCCCTGTACTGGTTCATGTTGAGCCAGTACCAAAATATTCATACACTTTAGGTGCAGGGTATGGAACAGACACTGGAGTTAGAGGCCGTGCAGCCCTGCATGTCATTCCGGTTAACCGCAATGGCCATAAATTTAATGCTCTTGCACAAGGGTCGTTTGTACAAAGTGCGTTGCAAGGTCAATACGTTATTCCTGGACTCAACCCAGTTACCGATCAATACAGCATTACGGGAAATTACTCCAATTTAAATTACAGTGCAGGGTATAGTAATGCCTGGTTACTGTCTTTAGCACAACAACACCATCTGGCACGCTATAAGCGAATACTTTCAGTAAATGGCCTCTACGAAGGATTTCATTACAACGCACAAAAAAATACAAAACAATTTTTGCTCTATCCCAAAGCCACCCTATCCTTTATTAAAACGCAAAATATCTTGTTCTCCCCATCAGGTTATAACATTACCCTTAATGGTTTAGCTGCAAGCACTGCAACCTTATCAACCATTAATTTTGCCCAATTTTCGGTAGATGCTAAAGCAGCCTTAAGAATTGAACCCTGGCGTTTACGCTTATATGGGCATGCAATACAAGGTTTTACTGCCATTGATAATATTACACAACAGCCTCTCTCCCTCGCCCTGTTATTAGGGGGTATGGACAATTTAAAGGCATATAGCTTTAACTCCATTGGCCCCGGAAGAATATTAACTTATGCAGGCTTTGAGATTCAAAAAGAGACGAAAAAAAATTGGTACCTGATTGCCTTCTATGATCTCGGCGATGTGTATAATCCAAGTCCAGCCGCGTTCCAACATGATGTAGGAGGAGGATTGATGTGGGTATCTCCAATTGGTCCCATCAAGGTAGGATTAGCACAAGAAATTAATAATCATTGGCAACGCACCAGTCATAGTCCACGGTTAGTTATTAGTATGGGGCCCGATTTATGATTCGCTTCCTGGTAAAAACATTATACTGTTTGATGCTGTTTTTTATTTTACTCGCAGGAATTGTGGGTTCTTTAATTTCTACAACTCCAGGATTAGAAACCTTAATTGATTTGAGTCGAGCCTATATTCCTGGCACCCTAAAAATCCAACGAGTTACCGGTAGTTTGCTCAGTGACTTTACCTTAGAATCGCTTGAGTATCAGCATCAAAATACCAACATAAAAATAAACCGCCTCCAGATACAATGGCATCCAGGCCCCTCGTTAAAAAATCATCAATTATTAGTTCAGTGGAATACCTTAGAAGGAACACTAAACCCGGAACAAAAGTTCAGTAGCCCACAGGGCAAGCTTACCGCAACAGCAACCCTTCCAGACTTAAGCGTGGAATTAAATACCCAAATAAATCCTTCTGCTGAAGAACATTGGCAAATGAATGCCAGACTATTAGGAGCTGTGCCATGGCAATGGACTTTTAGTGCCAATATGTCCCCCATTCCAGGTACGTCTACAAAACATACTGGCTTGCATGCCAAATTATCTTTAGATGGCACAACGAGCGCGAAGAATAAGGGAAACTTAATATTTACCCTCTCTCCTGGCACCTATCAAGTCCCAGATAATACATCTATTCCCATGTTAGAATTTAAAGGTGGCAAAATCAATGTAGCCCTTTCGCCACAAAAACTGTCTGGTTCAGGCAGCTTTATGATTGATCCGCATAAGAATTTAAAACTAGCATTTCAATTACCGAAGTTCTCGCTTGAAGACGGCTTTACTGCTAAACAAAAACTGAATAGTGAACTTCGTCTAGAAATTAACAGCCTGGACTTTTTAGAAAACATCAGCCCTGTGGTGGAGAAACTAAAAGGACAATTAGAAGCCTTACTTAAGGTAACAGGTACTATTGGGAAACCACAAATAGATAGTCAATTACTTCTAACTAAGACCAGTCTATTTATTCCCAAGCTAAAATTGAATTTAGATTCGGTTGATCTTGATATTCGCAGCAAGAAAAAAGCTTGGGATGCCCATGGATCTATCACCTCTTCAGGACATATGTTGCTTCTTAAAGGCAAGGGCTCTCTTGATACCACTTATGTTGCGGATCTAAGCCTTGAGGGCAGCGATTTCCCCCTGATGGAAACCAATGAGCTCAACATCACGATTTCCCCACAGCTTAAATTCCATGCAACCCCTACTGTACGTGCGATTTCAGGCTCCGTACTCATTCCCAATGCGCTAATAAACCTTCAAACATTTAGCAATAGTGTGTCGTTACCCGATGAGGTTGTTTATAAGCAACAAAGACCTGAATCCCCCTCCTCCATTACTGGTAGCAGTATGGATATTTTAGTTAAGCTTGGAGAAAATGTTGCATTAAATGTTAAAGGATTAAAAGGCCATCTAGACGGTGCTTTAAATCTAAAGCAACAGCCTCAAGGTGCAATCAATGCTTATGGCGAATTGTCTGTTCGTGACGGTACTTATAAAGCATACGGGCAAGACTTAACCATTAAGCAAGGTGAATTAATCTTTACCGGCGGCCCCATTGATAATCCAGGTATAAGTCTTCGTGCGGCAAAAAAAATTAATAATACCTCAACCTATACTAATGCATCTCAGCTTTTTGATTTTAATAGCTCAAACTTGCAAAATACTGGTTTTGGCGACACGATTACTCTGGGTGTGGAGGTAACGGGTAGATTAATGAAACCGCAAATCCAACTTTATTCAGAGCCAGCGATTTTTTCTCAGGCAGATATTCTGTCCATGCTGGTACTGGGACGTCCAGCCAGTCAGGCAAATAAAGCTGGCGCACAATTGCTTTTAACTGCCATTTCCTCAATGAACGTTGGCGGCCGGAGCAGTACTCAACTATTAGAACAATTGAAACAAAGTTCAGGCTTAGATTTTAACGTACAAACCAACACGAATTACAATCAATTAACGAACACAGTAAGTGACTCAACCGCTTTTGTTGTGGGGAAATCCCTTTCCAAACGACTTTATTTGAGCTATAACATCGGCTTGTCACAAACTGATACCAACATGTTAACGTTAAAATACATGCTGAATAAGTTTTTTAGTATCCAAGTCAGTACCAGCGATACGAGTAGTGCAGTTGATTTTTTATATACTTCACACAAGAAAAAGCACAAGAATACCAAATGATCGTGTACAACCCATTAAAGAGACAATACTTATGACCGATTACAACATCCCCCTGCGTTTAACACGTTTAAGAAGCAATCCAGCAACGCGCGCACTAGTTAGAGAAACACGGCTGCATACTCAGCAATTGATTATGCCCTTATTTATCAGTGAAGAATTAACAGCTCCTAAAGAAATCAGTGCAATGCCAGGGCAATATCAGTTAAGTCTTGATTGTCTTCCCAAAGAAATTGAAACCCTAAGTGCATTAGGTATTCAAGCCGTGCTGCTTTTTGGTATTCCCAAACACAAAGATGCTTATGGAAGTGAATCATTTAACGACGCAGGTATTATCCAACGAGCCATAAGAATAATACGTTCGGTGAATAAAGACATTTTAATTATTTCTGATTTATGTTTTTGTGAATACACCGATCATGGCCATTGTGGGGTAGTTTCGAAAGAACGTATTGATAATGATAAAACTTTAGAGCTTCTTGCTAAACAAGCAATTAGTCATGCCAAGGCCGGGACTGATTGGGTAGCTCCTAGTGGTATGACAGATGGTATGGTTAGTGCCATTCGCGAAGCTCTGGATTCTGCAGGATATCAAAACATACCCATTTTAAGTTACAGTGCAAAATATTGTTCGTGTCTGTATGGTCCATTCAGAGAGGCAGCGCAAGGGGCACCTAAATTTGGCGATAGAAAATCCTATCAGATGGACCCAGCTAATGCTAATGAAGCAATTCGTGAAACCGCACTGGACCTTGATGAAGGTGCCGATATGATCATGGTTAAACCAGCCGGGTACTACCTAGATATAATTGCTAAAATGAAGCAAAACTTCCCTGAGGTTCCTCTTTGCGCTTATCAAGTTAGCGGTGAATATTCCATGATTAAAATTGCAGCACAACATCAACTCATTAATGAAGAACAAGCAATCATTGAAAGCTTAATTGCGATTAAACGGTCTGGTGCTGATTTTATTATTACTTATTTCGCCAAAGATATTGCCTGTTTTTTGGACAGCAATTCATAAAGTATATATAATAGTCACCTTTTTTACGATATAATCAGCCCGCGTTGTATAGAGTAATAAAATTACAATTAAATTGGCCGCGGGCCAATTGCTTATAATTACAATGGAGAAATAATGAATTTATTTGCTAAAAGCCTTTCAGCAGTAGCGTTGAGTTTAAGCGCAATCACTTCTTTTGCTGCTCCGGCTTATTTAATAACTCACAATAATACAAGTGAAGAATCTAATGCATTTGTCGCAGGTGCCCCATCAATTTACCCAACGCCACCTTATTCAACTCGCAAAGTTTATTGGAATTTGGTTAAGTTAGCGTGCCATGGTCACACTACTAATGGCAAATGCCCTGCTGTCATTAAAATGGCTACTAATACTGCAAATCCAATCGTAGTTGGTACAGTTGAGATGGAAGTTAGTACTGGCGATATTAGTCCAAAGCAAATTGTAGGCAATGGTTACACGCTAACTGTGACTGGTCCTGGCGAAGCGACTATCAACAAAAACTAGATTTCCTATAACGTGCCTGGAATGACCTTGGCACGTTGTACACGTAGATTTATTCCCTTCAAACCTAATACTCTTTTTACTTTCGCATTATTGGCGCCCATTTACATGGACGACTACGTTCCACTCTGCGATTGCACAATTTTAAAATTTAGGCAGACTCAAATAAAAAAGCCACGCAAGCGTGGCTTTTAACTCTTTGAAAAAATTAAAAATTATTTCATTGGTGCAGGTGCTACTTTATCAAGAACCCAAACAACTTGCCCACCTACTAGATCAGCAGCAAACTTACCATTATCAGAATCAACGCTATAGGAAGATGTTGTAGACAATTGTTGATAAGAATGAATACTTGGTCTGCTACCTGGGAATAGGTGAGTATATCCCAAATCAAATCCAAGATTTGGTTTCATTTGGTAATGAGCACCTACCGCAACCGCCCAGCGATCAACGTCTGGTAAACGAATGTTTCTGTCTTTATTATTAGTTGGGCTCTGATCATACCCACCACCAAGACGAAGCATTACACGGTCATTAACATGATAGTTCGCGCCAATTGCAACACGCCAGGCATCAGAAAAGTTTTCTGGTACAGAGCTAATAACATTCGCCTGGCTCACAGGAAATGGAGGCGTAGAGCTGATGTTAGGAACAGGAACATTATTCAATTTAATGTCTTTGAACGTACTCCACGCAGTATAAACAACTGAACCTAATAAAGCGAGTTTGTCATTAACATCTTGATAACCACTGATCGTTACCACATCTGGAAATACAATTGAATTACTGAATAGATCATAGTTTTTCCAAACATTAGAAGCTGGAATTTCGGGTGAAACTAAATCAAAATCATTTGCCAAACGGCCTTTAAAGAAGCTATGTCCGTTGAACACATGTCTTACTCTAGATTGGTAATTTACCCCAATACGAGTATGATTATCATTAAACATTGCCAAAACACCCGCATGGAAACCTAAGCCCCACGAAGCACCTTTATTCTTACTCGATGAGTCCACAATGGCAGGGTCCTCGCCAAGATAATCGAATAAAGCTGGCGCACCAACCATTTGATTGAACTTAACACGTGACCACTGGAAATCCATACCCGCACCAATCGCAAAATGCTCAGATACTTGAGTACCAATTTCAGGAGAAATATTCGCAGTTAACAACTCAGTAAAGGTAGCAGAATAACGCACTGGAGAAGAAGGCTTCCAATCTGTAGCCAAACCAAAGGGGGCAGTAACACTTAAACCAAGTGTAGTACGCTCACCAACTGGTAAAGCAAAATGAGAGGATGGGACAAAACCATTATAATCCCCGGCTAACCCGCGATAGTATTCACGATAAGGAGGCAATCCTGCTGTATTAAAAGTGCTCGAGCCATCCATTTGGATAGTAGGGAATATGCCTACTCCACCAAACACTGCTTCTTTTTCATGAAGAAGAGCCAAACCAGCGGGGTTGTACCAACCAGTTGACGCGTCAGCAGCTTCTGCTGCAGCACCAGCGGCGTAGTTACCAGTTGTATAACCAGCACTTTCTCCATATAAAGCAAAACCAGCCGCATGAGCTGCACCAGTTGTTAACACACCAAGAACGGCTGCACTAACCAGCGTTCTTAAGGGCTTATGCATATTCATCACTCCTATACACTCCTTTAATAATCAGTAGATCAACAGTTGAATAAAATCCATTCGATGGAAAGAGTGTACCTTGTTTTCAAATCTTTAAAAACATTTTTTTCTGTTTGCATTCAATAAGTAAGAAATATTAATCCATGATGACTCAATTGAATCCATCATTGGCAATTAATGAGCATTTGGGTCGGGGATTTCGTCGATGAATAGCAATTTTAGTTTATCTGCAGAATAATTTTTAGGGTTATATCTGCTCAAAATAACCTCTGATTTAAAGCATAGTGATAATTTGTCTAAAGAATCTTGTATCCCTACTTCAGTCCATGCTAAGGTGTACTAATTTAGTGCGGAAATAGACCATGCAGCAGATCGTAACAAAATTTGGCGGGACTAGTGTTTCAACGCGTAGTACTTGGAATAATATTGCATCAATTACTAAAAAGCACCTAAGCACTGGGGTTCAGCCAGTCATCGTTTGTTCTGCGTTAACTCAAATTTCAAATAAACTTGAAAAGGCAATTGATGCAGCTCTAATTAATGAGCATCAAAGTATTTTACTTGATATTCGTAATAGTCATCTTAACCTTGCTGAAGCATTAGAAGTTAACCCTGAAGTCATCACCAATGACCTACACCAATTAGAACAATGGCTGACAGGTATTGCCTTACTAAAGCAAGCCCCAGCCAAAACTCATGCGCAAATACTAAGTATGGGGGAATTAATGATGACCCGTTTGGGGCATCAATTTTTAGAACGCCAGGGAATTTATTGCAAATGGTATGATGCTCGTGAGTTATTAACTAGCACCCCCTTCCCTGATGGCCTATCAGCAAATTATCTTTCTGCTCGCTGTGAAAGCGAACATGATCCTGAGTTGGTGGAGAAATTCCTTTCTAGTGGTGCTCAGGCGATCATCACCCAAGGTTTCTTTGCTGCAAACCCCGAGGGTGAAACTGTATTATTAGGTCGTGGGGGGTCTGATACTTCTGCAGCCTTGCTTGCCGGGAAATTACAAGCCGCGGGCTGTGAAATCTGGACAGATGTTCCTGGGATTTACACTGCCAATCCTCATCAATTACCGCATGCACGCCTATTAAAAAAATTGAATTATGATGAAGCTCAAGAAATTGCATCCATGGGCGCGAAAGTATTGCATCCTAACTGCATTCCGCCTGTCCGTCGAGCCAATATTCCCATGTCGGTGAAATACACTCAATTACCAGAACATTCAGGAACTTTGATCACCAAAGATATTGATGAATCAGCTCCGTTTATTAAATCAATTCAAATTAAAAACAGCATCCTGCTTATTTCTATAGATACCTTACATATGTGGCAACAAGTTGGTTTCTTATCCGATGTATTTTCTGCATTTAAGCATCATGGCTTTTCTGTAGACTTACTGTCTTCATCCGAATTCAATGTGACCTTATCGCTGGATATTAATACGAAAATACACGATCGGGCAGCAATCAATGCATTATTAGATGAACTAAACCAATTTGGCCGTGCAAAACTGATTGAGCCATGCAGTGCGGTTAGTCTAGTAGGGCACCATATTAGAACGGTATTACCCCAACTTGGTCCTGCTTTAGAAGTTTTTGATTCCAAGCAAGTGTACTTAATGTCATTAGCCTCTAATGACTTAAACCTAACATTTGTAGTTGATGAGTCTCAGGCAAATTTATTGTGCCAAAAACTGCATCACTTATTAATCGAAAATAATCCTCAAATTTTCTATTATTCTAAAAGCTGGCATGAAGAATTTGGAGCACCTTCTGTACGATTCGTCCCCTGGTGGGAAAAAGAGCGTGATCGTTTATTAACTACCGCGATACAGCATTCTCCTTGCTATGTCTATCATAGCCCAACACAAGCAGAACGTACGAAACAATTATTAGCGTTAAAGTCTATAGACACCGTATTCTACGCAATTAAAGCAAACCCCTATCCTTCTATTTTGCAAACCTTAGAAAAGGAAGGTGTTGGCTTTGAGTGTGTTTCGATTCAGGAACTTGATAGAGTCTTAGAATTATTCCCAGAAATCGATCGCAAACGTATTTTATTTACACCAAACTTTGCACCCAAGTCTGAATATGAATATGCACTGAAGGTCGGTTGCTATATCACCATCGACAGTCTGTATCCATTAGAAAACTGGGCACCATTATTTAAAAACAAAGACGTCATTATTCGTATTGATCCTGGTACTGGGGCAGGCCACCATAAACATGTATCTACCGCTGGTAATGAATCCAAATTTGGTATTACCCAAAATGATATAGGTCAGGTTGTGGCGCTAACTAAAAAGCATAATATTCATGTAATTGGTTTACACGCACATTCAGGTAGCGGCATCCTTACTCCAGAATTGTGGCAACAAACTGCATCCATGTTAGCCTCACTAACCCATCAGTTCCCTGAAGTTAAGGCGATTAATCTAGGCGGTGGCTTAGGGATTGTTGAAAAACCAGGGCAACAACCATTAGACTTCGCCAATCTTGATGCCTTACTCATGGCAGTGAAATCACGCCATCCGCACTTGGAACTATGGCTAGAGCCCGGACGTTTTTTTGTAGCGGAAAGTGGTGTTATTTTAGCCAAAGTAACTCAGTGCAAAGAAAAAGGTAAAGTTCGATTTGTCGGCATTGAAACGGGGATGAATTCGTTGATTAGACCCTCCTTGTATGGTGCTTATCACGAAATCGTCAACTTAAGTCGTTTGTATGAAGAAAAAGCTGGTTTTTCTCACATCGTTGGCCCTATTTGTGAATCAGGAGATACTCTTGGTTATGATCGCTTATTGCCGGTAACTCAAGAAGGCGATATTTTATTGATTGCAAATACAGGTGCCTATGGGCGTTGTATGAGCTCTCATTATAATTTACGCCCACCCGCTCAAGAACTTGTCTTGGCATAAAAGTTTTACCGTAAAAGTGGCCTGGATGGGGCGAAGCACCATCCAGGCTATGATTCATCTAAGTTGACTGTAAGGAGTTTTACCTCAATCATGCTTGTTGATAGCCATCAAAGAAGTCAAGCGACTAACCCGACTCAATCCTTCATCGTACAAGCTCCTGCCGGCTCTGGAAAAACAGAAATATTAACGCAACGCTATTTACGATTGTTAAGTACGGTCACCGCACCAGAACAAATCATTGCCCTCACCTTTACTCGTAAAGCAGCAAGTGAAATGCGTGAACGCATTCTCTTAGCCTTACAGCAAGCTGCGCAAAATACCGAAGCTAAGAGTGCTCATCAACAGATGACGCTTGAATTTGCTCAGAGTGCGCTTCAGCGCAATAGCCAATATCAATGGGATTTACTTAATCAGCCCAGTCGCTTAAGAATTGTCACTATTGACTCGTTATGCCAAAGCATTAATCAGGCTATTCCATTACTGGAGAAACAAATTGCCTATTCACAAATTACTGATAAAGCAGAAAGTCATTATTTAAATGCAGGCAGAGCGTGTATTCAATTTGCTTTAGCTAATCCGGAATACCAGCATGCAATTAAAGCCCTCTTATTACATGTAGATAATCGCCAAGAACGGTTATTGGATTTATTTAAAGAGCTCCTCGCTCAGCGTGATCAATGGCTCTATCCCCTTTTTCAAGCAAGGACACAAGATAAATCTATTTTTGAACAAGCATTAAGTTTAATCGAGGAGCATGAATTAGCCCGTTTTAAACAAAGCCTTCCCTTTCAGTTGGCTGATGAACTTGTACAACGGGTACGTGAGCTCGCACGTATTGAAAATAATCCTGATTCACCTCGCTATTTGCTGCAAAATTGGCAGGACTTTCAACAAACAAATCAGGAAATTGCAACGGCATTGAGCAAAGCGTTATTAACAGGTGACTTGAGTTTACGTAAAAGTTTTGATCATCATGTGGGCCTGTTAAGTAGTTCCTGCCCGGCTGCTGAATACAAACAGCTTAAAAATGCCAGCAAAGAACTATTAACACAATTGGGTGACTATCCAGATTTTCTGGAAGCATTAATCCAAGTTAGTAATTTGCCTAAGCCTGAGTACGATCTAGAACAGTGGGAGGTATTACAAGCTCTATTTCTATTACTACCGCTCCTTGTAGGCCATTTGTATCTGCTCTTTAGCGAGTATAATGAAGTCGATTTTACGGCGATTTCACAGCAGGCCCTCATCGCTCTGGGTGAGTCTGATAATCCTACTGACTTAGCCTTATATTTAGATAATTCCATTCACCATTTATTGGTTGATGAATTTCAAGATACTTCCATCACACAATTTGAATTACTCAATAAATTAGTTCATGGTTGGCAGCCGGGAGATGGTAGAACATTATTTCTGGTGGGCGATCCCATGCAATCGATTTACCGCTTCAGACAGGCAGAAGTTGGCTTATTTTTCCGTGCAAAAGAACAAGGAATTGGTCCTGTGCAACTCACCTCATTGGAGCTTAGTTGTAATTTTCGTTCAACCGAAACCATTGTCAGTTGGGTTAATCAACAGTTCGCACAAATATTCCCACAAAACGTGGATATTGAGTCAGGCGCCGTATCCTTTCATCCCAGCGTTAACGTGATTCAGAACGATAAACACAGTGCTGTTTATGCATGGCAATTTCAAAGTCGTGAACAAGAAGCAGAAAAAATGATGCAACTTATTCAAACGGAGCTGCAAACTAATCCAGAGCAAAGCATCGCTATTTTAGTACGGTCACGCAGCCAGCTTGCCGAAATTATTCGCTTATTGCGTCAATATCAAATTCCCTACCAGGGGACAGACATTACCTTATTGGCAAACCTGCCTCACATACGGGATGTTTGGTCACTAACTCAAGCTTTATTATCACCAGCTAATCGCCTTACGTGGTTATCCATGCTACGTAGTCCTTATTGTGGTATGTCTTTAGCAGACATACATACCATTGCCCAATTTAATAAAAAGAAATCCATTTATGCTGCTTTATTACAGTTAAATAAAATCTCTGGGCTAAGTGAGGATGGATTAATTAGAGCTCAATTTTTTATTCGTATTATGCAACAGGCATTGTCTCATCGCTATGAGAGCAAGCTATCAACTTGGGTCATTAATACCCTTAATGCCTTGCAAGTTGATAAGGTACTGAATCAAGCACAACTGAATGACTTAGAGCAATTCTGGACCCTACTCGATCGCTACGAGCTCGATGGGCGATTGGCAAATATGAAAGAATTCATACACGAATTTAATAAACTTTATTCCCAGCAAGTAACACCATCCCTATTGCAAGTGATGACTATTCATAAATCGAAAGGCTTAGAGTTTGATACTGTTTTTTTACCAGGTTTAGGATCCCAAGCGAACCGTGGTGATTCACCAATGCTACGCTGGCTTAATTTACCCACCCAAGATCAAGGTAATTTATTACTCATGTCCCCCATACAGGCAGCGCATCATGATCGTTGTCCAGTCTATGATTATCTGGGGCAATTGGATGAGGTCAAAGGAAGCTATGAAACACAACGCCTGCTTTATGTTGCCGTGACGCGTGCCAAATCACGTTTATATCTGATGGATCATAGCGAAAAAACGTCAAAAAGCTCGTTTCGTAGCTTATTAAAAAATCAAAACTTTGCTGATGATGAATCTGCCGGCAGTATGGAGGAACAAGAACGCCCATTGCCCAAATTAGCACAACTCCCCTTACATCACTACCAAGATCAACAGCTGGAGATGGATGAGCCCTTTTCGAGGAATGCGCCCTCCACTTTAGTATCGAACCTACCCCGTTTAACCGGGATTGTGACTCATCAACTTTTACAGTGGATCTGTGATAATCACCCTGAGTCATTAGATGATGTGCCCTGGAATTTAGCACTCTACGAATTCAAAAAGCTAGGCTTTGATGAATACATGCAAAAACAGGCATTACTGGTGCTCCAAGAACAAATAACTCGCCTTGTTCAAGATCAAATTGGTTCCTGGATTATCGCCACCCATGATAAAGAACAAAACGAATATGAATTGCTAGTGGCTCCACAAAGTCGACCAATTACGCGCATCATTGACCGAACTTTTGAAGAAGATGGCAAACGATGGATCATCGACTTTAAAACAGGTAAGGAAGATAAAACTACCTTAATAAAACATCAGGCTCAGCTAAATGAGTATGGCTCGTATCTCTCCGAACGCACACATCTTCCCATTTACTGTGGAATTTATTACCTACCTACAAATCACTGGGTAAAATGGCAATACGAACCCACTCATACTCTGTAGTATTTATTGCTCTTGTTATGAACAAGCCCCTGAGCTATTATTCGTCTTTTGCATAAAGGTTTGTAATGACTGTTGAAAGCACTGTAATAAGCTTATTAAATACACTAAAAGACCCCTTTTTAGATCGTACTGGCAAAGAAATGAATTTACAGAGCAAGGTCGAGACTACAGCAGATAAATTGATTATCAATTTACTAGCAGGTTTCCCCGCACTCTTGCTTGAGGCGAATTATAAACCGCTGTTACTTTCCGCATTACAAACTCAATTTCCCAATCAAGAGATTACAATTACTATTGAGCAATTGATTAAGCCACATCGAACCCAATTAGTTGGTAAAGGACTGCGGGGCGTCAAAAATACCATTGCGGTCGCCTCAGGTAAAGGTGGGGTCGGTAAATCAACCGTAACCGTTAATTTAGCCACCGCTTTAGCCCGTACTGGCGCACGTGTGGGTATTCTTGATGCGGATATTTATGGTCCGAGTATGCCGCTTATGCTAGGAAAAACAGAACCCGTACAACTTAAAGGTGATTTCTATTTACCGGTTGAAGCTCATGGAGTCCAAGCCATGTCTATTGGTTATTTAACCAATGATGAGCAAGCCTTGATTTGGCGTGGCCCTATGCTTGCTAAATCATTAATTCAGATGTTGGACATTACTCTTTGGGATGAATTGGATTATTTGTTTATTGATTTGCCACCTGGAACGGGGGATATCCAGCTTACCTTAGTACAAAAAATCCCGCTTACTGCTGCAATTGTAGTTACCACCCCACAAAACGTTGCGACCTTAGATGCACAAAAAGCGATAAACATGTTTTCTAAAACTGGAATCGATGTCCTTGGTGTTATTGAAAATATGTCCACCCATATTTGCAGCGAATGCGGGCATCAAGAAGCCATCTTCGGTGCTGGCGGTGCCGAGGCTTTGTGTGCAACCCATCAATGCAGCCTATTAGGACAACTTCCGCTGAATAGCTCGATACGCGAACATTGCGATGAAGGCCGTCCAACAGCAACTCAAGCGCGTAGCAATTTAACTGATGCATTTATAAAAACAGCCATGCGTGCCGCGATTGCTCTTAGCAAAAAACCTATTAATTATGCGGACAAGTTCCCTCCGGTTGTTATGGAATAAAAAAAGTGGATCCTGCTGCCTGCAATTACCTCTTCTCATATCTTATTAAAAGAGCATTACAAACAACTAGGTCACTTAGACCTTTTAGGACCTGTAGTGGTGATGGAACTTGATTGCGAATTTGCCTCTAAATATGAACACTATGCGAAAGGCTTGGATTTACTCAAGACCTGCCTACAATTGGTAAACAAGTGGGTGAATCCCTTTCGCGAAACTTTGTCCCTGAATTTTCAGCAATCAATCCACTTCAAAAATTACCAACACTTTAGAAATTTTTAACCAGGGTTAAAGAGCAAGAACAACATGCATATTACTAAACTTAAGCAACAGGTGAAAAATTCCCTGGAAAAGGAAACAAGTCCGGTAAGTCAAAACAGGAATTCATTTTACCCACAAGCTCCGGCAGTTGACACCAAGGCAACGAGAAATAGTTGTTGTGTTGCCCAGTAATTGAAACAAATTTTATATCAAAAATGCTCTCCTAATTCCCACGGTCATGCAGCGGGAAGGGCAAGGGATGTTCCCGGCCATATTATGGTAAAAGCCTAATAGCGTTTTGGTATTTCTTGTGTATATAATGCTGAAAAACTAAAGAATTTGAATCATGCAACGACTATTGATAATAACAACAACCCTGCTGTATTCTTGCCTCAGTTTCGCAAAACCAAGTTATCAAATTGATCTCATTGTCTTTGCGCAACACTCTTCATCTGCACAAAATTCGGGGCATAACTTAGATTCTCCACTAATTCCAATGACCTACACGAATGCTATTTCCCTAAGGTCTAGTTCAGAAAAAACACCTAAGCCTTATTGCTTACTTTCTAACTCCTCCTCCAGCTTAAAAGATCAATATTACTTACTAAGCCGCCGTTCCCCTCATCCAGTTCTAGGGCATTATTCATGGAGACAACCTGCGAATAGCCAGAGCACTGTTGCACTGCCTCTGGTAGAGCATAATGGATGGCAAATGCAAGGCACTCTGCGTATAACGCAAAGCAATTATTATAATTTCGATGCGAATTTGCAGATTTCTCCTCCTAACAACCCGCAAACATCAATGACAATAAGTCAAAAACAACGTTTAAAAGGAGATACGGTTTATTATTTAGATAATGATCATTTGGGAATGGTCGTGAAGATTCATCAAGTATCATAGCCAGACTATAGATCCCTTTCTCCAGATTTTATAGATTGTAGGTTGAACCCATGGCCCAGGAAGTGAGTTTTTCCTTTGTTGCGCCATAGAGCCAACCTACGAAGGATTAATTAAGAATTTTTAGGCATCCCAGACTCCATGTACCAATCAAGCCTCGCTCCTATATTACGCAGGGATAAAACGCGTACAGTTTCTATCTACGATCTACCCTCAGAGAAAAGCTGTTGATATACAGAATCGCCACCGTTAACTATATTGCGAACAGCATTATCTAGCTCTGTACTCGGATCACCCGTATATGGCGCAAAGAAATTATTCATTCTATTAACCATATTTGAGCCTGGCCGTCTCGATTCGCCTATCTTATTAAACTGATAGAGCGCTGCTCCGGTTAGAAGTAGACATATACCCGCCCCCAGCCGAGAATCAACAAAAAAAGCGGGCAGTGCGATTACATTGAGCAAGCCCACTACGATTGAAGTATTCTTCACTTTTTCCGTACTTATTGCTTGTTTTGGCATAGACAACTCCTTTTGCAAAATAATTCTAATACAGACTATTGGAGCACCAATAAAATTGCAAGTGTTCTTAACTGTACGTAAAACCCTCATCATTTTTTCAATACAGATTGTATTTCAAGCACAAATTGATTACAATTTCACCAAACGATTCATTAATATCTGAGGCTCTATGCCAAGTCAAATTAGAATTATTAATGCAGTTAACCTGTGTCTACAACAGAAAGAAAATATTGAATTTGCCTTAAATCGTTCAGGAGTTTGTGCAGGCCTTGCTGGTTTATATGTAAAATACAGTCTAGAAAACAAAACCCATCAATTTTTTTCCATTCTCGAGCGTTTAGCAAATTTGTCTCCAATTTACCGCATTGGAAATGATCCGCTAATTGATGACTTTATCATTCAAATAGAAAATGTCTACAACCCAGAGGATTATAGTGGGCATCAACTAATTCAGGGGGATTTGGACCGAATACAGCATGTTGGTGCAAAGCCCTTGCGCAATGAGTTTAACTTGGGTTTCGTTGCTGAAGAGCAAGAATGGGCAAAGATCTTAGAGTCAATTACCCACACAGATCGCTCCTATTATATTAGCAGTCACGATCATGCGATTGCCGTTTCTTTTAAAAATGGAAAATATTCCATTTACGACCCAAACTACCAACAAAAAACCAAAGAATTCGCTTCTGCGAAAGAAGTCATTCAAGAGCTTAAAAAGTGCTTTGGATATAAAGATGATGTGTTTGGACTTACTATTCGCGCCTTTGCAAATCCCAATGCCCCTGCTGTAAACTACCCGACTCAAACAGAACTTCATCCGCTCATCACTCCAAGACCGATGAACGAAACAGAACAGCGTGCCTTTGAATTTGCAGCTGTAGCACGCGATATCACGACTGTAGATTATTTAGCAAAGAAAGATGCTGTTTATTGGGAAGATTTAACTAAGGCTCATTTAATTCAAGAAGTCATAGAAATCTTGTTAAAACAGCCTAAATCAGTCTCCGTACAAAAAGCCTTGCTCCGAAGCATTGGGCTTAATTTTTATATTGGAAATATTGAAACAGCAAAAAAGCTAATTGCTCATTATCAAACACACTACCCTAGTGCAGAAGAACAAGAGCTTTTAAAAGAACAAGTGCAAGAAATACTTATTAACCCGGTAACAAATCATTCTCGATGCCTGAAGACAATAGCTAACTTCAACGAATTTATTAACCTTTGCGAACACTTAGGACTGACGCCGGAGCATCAAACCTATATTGACCACTTGCGATTCCTAAGCCTCGTGCACCAGAACGACCCAAGAGTACTAGAAAGGTTTTTAGGTGATCTATCATCGGAACAGCTAGTAAAACATATTCAATATGCTGCAATCACCAATCAACAACAATTACTAGATATATTACTTAATATTCCTATCAGCTCAGAAGCCATAAAGACTGTTTTTACCCCCAACGTAATTGAACATATTGGTGTTGTGAGTTTAAAAAAATTGCTCGATAAGGGATTTATTCCTAATGTCGAGGATGCCCAATTACTACCGCGCTGCATGAATAGAAAAGATAAATCTATTTTTAAATTAATCGCCAGCGCCTGGGTAGTGCAAAGCAAGCAACAAGGCTTATGGGAACAGATTACCAAAGGTCAGGCAAAAGAATTAGATCTAAGGACCACCATAGGTTCAATTTCTCTTTTAGGTATTTTGGTCTTTTTACATAAAGAGAACCTTATTAAGACAGCACCTGTTAATTTTTCCGAGGACCAGTTACAAAGCGCATTAATGATTTCAATCATGGATGGCAATGCTGAAATGAGTATATGGTTGCATAAAAAAATGCTAGAGCACGGCTATACGTTGGATATAGATACTTTGCAGCATTTTTATGAAGACGCATTAGAGCATGAAAATTTAACCGTGCTGAACATCCTTGCAGAAATAGGTTTTGATGTCCTACCTTTAGGAAAAAATATCGATAAACTATTAGCTTTATGCCGTGATAATAACAATTACTCCATCATTTTTAACTCATTTGATGCCGCACAACCCAAGGTAAAACAATACATTGTGGACAGCAGTTTACGAATGAACCTTGTCCCTGTTGCCAGATATTATGCACAACATGCCCCTCAGCTCTTTAATGTTGCATTGAATAGTTCATTAAACAACCAGCCCAAATTAATAAAGCTAAATCAGGCCGCTCGTTTTCTTCCTCCAAATACACTGACTGTAGAACTTCCAGACCCAGACAATAAAACATTTATTGCGAATTGTTTTAAACAAAAATTACCTCATCTAGCAGGAGCATTAAGCCAGACTGTTAACTGGACTGAAAAGGAATTAAGTGAATTATGTGATGACTTAATTAGGACCCAAAAGGAAGAGGCTGTGATTAAGCTAATCCAAATATATCCTCAGTTAAAACAAAGACCGGAATTAATTCCGCTGCTAATCCAAAATAGTCTGCTTGACGTGATTACTCATTTGGCGCCAGAAGAACAAGCTCTAGATGTTAAGCAATCTGAAGAGTTATTTGTTGCAGCCCTTGCTCATAACAAAAAAGACTTGGTAGAGAAATTTTTAACTCCCAACCGCCTTGCCACGCTTGAGCAACCGCTCATGAGCTTAGTAGAACAAGCTATTACTCGAGGCCATTATGACGTGATTGAAACACTAGTTCAATCGCCAATTGATTTAGGATTGAATTACAAAGCACTTTTTCTATATAGCTGTGCTCAAAAACAAGGAAAAATAGCGAACTTGCTTCTTGCTAAAGAGCCTAATTTAGATGCAGAAGAAATAAGTGAGGCAATTCAACAACTTTTTGGTGAGCAGCCTCAATCAACTTATTTTGAAAACACCTATCAACAAAGCTATGGCAGACTGTATCAACTTTTATTAAAAATTGGTTTAAAAAATCCAAGAGAAGAACTTCTAAAAGCTATTAAACATCCTGAAACCGATCTTAAGTTTCAAAAAACCAGCCTGTATTTATCGCCTTTAAAACGAGCGCTAAAAGAAGAAAATGAACCGCAGTTTAACATCATGTTTAGTGAGGCAAATGATTTACCTCCCAATGTGGATGAAAATGTACTGAGTTTCTTACAAGATCCTGTAACTACGGGCAAAATATTACCCCTGTTCCTCAGAAAATATACATTAGAAGCATTGCTTTCTGAAGCGCTGACCCAACACCAATGGGAGGTGGTTGCCAATTTACTTGAACAATCCCAGCTAAATATTTTGGGTATTGAACTGCAAAAGCAAGTCCACGACAATGCCGAACAGATCATGATGGCCTATATTGCGAATTTAGAGATTCATTTTAGTAAAGCAGATATGCGACCTCGTTTATTTAATTTGCTATTAACTCAGAGCTCTAATGCGCTCCAACACATAGCCTCTCCTTGGAATAAAGAAATTCAAGAGGGCCTAACTCGCATTGAATTGGCGATGATTGCAAATAATCTTAATTTGGATAAGCAAATTTATCGCCATGCCTTCAGTAAGATATCCTCCGAGTTAACAACGCAACAACAAAAGTGTACTCAAGCCATAGAACATTATCTTAGTCATCGAGATAAAACCCTAGGTTACTTATCCTATCTTTTTGATTATTCCCGTGGTAAAACGCGCGCTGAGCATTATGAAAATCTCATTAAATCCGCAGAAACCAAAGAAGAACTTTATGTGATTGAATATGCCATTTTAATTAATTCGCACAGTAAACAATTTAAAAAAGATATGGTTCAAGGGCTTGAATTAACCGATGAACACAGCGCTAGAGAACAACTAAAAAGAAGCATCAAAAACTCTCGCCTAGGAAAATACGTATCGCAATTAGACGAGATTATTGAACGCATTAACAAAAAAGCGAATGCGAATGATACAGCTCCAACTGCGAGCTTATTTCAGGAGGAATTAGCTAATTTAAGAAAAATATGTAAACCACGAAGTGCTTTAGAACAACACTCATTTTTCCAAGCCCAAGAGCCTACTCAACAAACGGGGTTCTGGCATTGGCTTACTCATTTGTTTCGTGGTGAAAATAAGGATAAGTTGGCTTCATTACCTTAAAAATGCATGGAATACCCCCGAACTAGACTAAAAAATGCGTCACCAATGGTGTGCCACTATGAGTTTTCGTTAGAAAACATTCCGTCTTGCCTTGTAAAATAGGAATAATTAAGTCCAACATCTAAAATAAATTTACACATGTACTGCAATCCTATATATTCGGGCTTTTATTTAAAATGTGTTCTAAGTGCACGGTTAAATATGGGGAATGCTCGTATTGAATACATCACCATTACAAAGCTCAAAAAGTATTATCATCTGGCTAGTTGGCGTTTCCTTTTTATTATTTCAGTTTTTTTTACAATTATCATCCGGAATCGTTATCGGCGCAATCATGCACGAACAAGGCCTGTCTGCACTTACGGCGGGGCTTTTAAGCAGTTCATTTTATTATGTCTATACGAGTTTACAAATCCCCGTAGGCTTACTGTTTGATCGTTACAATACTCGAACATTATTATCCGTTAATGCACTGTTATGTGCCTGCGGTTGTTTTATCTTTGCGATGGGGCATACCCTGCCTGTATTATTCTGTGGTCGCCTGATTATTGGTGCTGGTTCTGCTTTTGCTTTTGTGGGTTTAACGCGAGTCTTACGGCAAAATTTCGCCTTAAAACAATACGCATTTATGATTGGTTTATCTGAAACCTTAGGATTTACTGTCACCGTAACGGGTATGGTGGGTATGGGAGCCCTAATTAGCCAAATTAGCTGGAGATATTTCATTACTATTGCAGGCGCTATAGGAATATTTATTGCTGGCTTATGCCGTCTGGTTATTCCTAGTAATAAGCCTAAACCGCAAAACCAACAGCAATACAACAAGCAATTAGTGCTCATGCTAAAAGATAAACTGATTTGGATTAATGGTTTATTTGTCGGGCTAGAATTTTCAGTAATCACCGTTTTTGCAGCAATGTGGGCAGTCCCTTTTATCCAGTTAAAATTGCATTGTGATATTAAAACAGCAAGTATACTGACCTCTATGGTGTTATTCGGCGCTGGCTTAAGCTGCCCTATCTATGGCTGGTTGTCTATTATCCTCAGCAAGCGCAAGCCGCTAATTCATTTTTCTTGCATATCAACTGCATTACTGCTTTTGATTGTTCTTTATTTACCAATGCACAGTACCCTATTTGCCGGACTCTTTCTCTTTTTAATTGGACTACTCTGTGGTGCTTATATGCTTGCATTTACTATTGCTAATGAGCTTGCCCCATCGGAATCTTTATCAGCATGTACCGGATTTACAAATACCTTAGGAATGCTCTCTGCCCCACTCATGCAGCCACTAATAGGCTATTTTTTGGATTACTCGAGTAATAACTTGGGACATTATACTTTAGCGGATTACCAATTTGCGCTTTTGAGTGTTCCTATAGCCTTAGTTATTGCCAGCATTTTGTCACAATACCTACCTGAAAAAAGCAGTAATGGGATAGAGAATATTCAAAAGGATAATTCTACCTTGCAGAAATGTACTCAACATTGAACATCCTTTAACTACCCAAAAACACTGAGTAGGCTGTACTGTTGCATGGCACAGAGTAGTTTAGGATACTCCCAATTCCGGGCTTTTCAGCCCAGCCTCCATCCGGGGACCATTTTTTTATCATTTTGCAAAAGCTTTAATTTAATGTAAAATTTCAACTCATTTTAAATGGAAATTGTTCAAATGGCTTTTATCATACGACAACTTATTCTAGGAATGGTACTATTCTTTTGCAACTATAACGCCATTGCTCAATGTGAATTACGCATAAATAATCTTACCGATAAACCAGCTTTCGCCTGGATTCAGTATGACCAAAGACTAAATGATCAAGTAGCTATTGCCCCTCACCGTTCTTTATTCATTGATTTATACTACGATGGCTATTGTCATAGTGGCGCTTATATCCAATTGTATCGTTATGCTTATGAATTATATTTTTCTGGCGTATTAGCACCGGAGCAAATAGTTGATATTACCCCTTAATCAGTATCTTATTATTAGAAGGACAACTTGATATGCCAATAATTTCTGTATCAGGTATTCACAGCGATGCTGGTGAAATAAACATTGAACTTGAAGATAACTATGACGCGACAATTGAGATAACAGGCTCACATAACATCACTATGCCTGTTGATGAAAAGCTATGTTTATTAGCCCTAGGTGGTAATGGCCTTGATGGGGAAATAGGCGCGGACGGTCAAGATGGCTCTCCCGGTATTGATGGATGTGATGCAGATAGGTACCGTTCTGGAAAGAGTGGTAGTCCCGGTGAAAATGGGGAGCATGGAAAAGCCGGTACTAATGGTGGCTCAGCAGGCAATGGCGGCAAAGTCGATGTTTGCGTAAAGCATGAAAATTTAGCACTTTTAGATGCAATTTCCTCAATAGATGTATCGGCAGGTATCCCAGGAAAAGCAGGAAGACATGGGCTGGGTGGACGTGGTGGGCAAGGAGGACGTGGTGGAGCATCTTATTCCTGGAGAGAGCCCTATACAGTAGATCGTACAGAACATTGGACCGATACCGAAGGAAATAGCCATAGCCGTGTAGTAAGCGAGACACACTATCGTGATCACTATTCTTCTGGGGGATTCAATGGTCGTGATGGTTTCGATGGAGGTGCTTACACCTACCCTTTACACCCAGGGGCAGAAGGAAAAACAGGCCAGATTCACTTTCATGTTATGCATAAAGAGACGGAATCACTTCATCTAGAGCCCTATAAATTAATTACGCGAGCTATTCACTTTCAATCTGCTGAAGGTAGTGGAGTATGGGAACCAGGCGATGTCATTACCGCACTCTATGGGATTGAAAACACCGGCACAACAATGATATCCCCACCTGAATTAATTCCGTTAACGTTAGAAAATAATGAGCTTTTGGAGTTAATACAAACAGGTAGCGTTACGGGTAGTATTCTGGCTGGTACAACACACTCTAGTGATTTAACTCCTTTGCGGTTTCGCATAAGAGAACCACACAGTCATACTGGAAATGAGCCGTACAAACCTACTGCAAAGGTTAATGTGGCAGCACAAAATACTCGCCTTAATCAGCCATTTCAACACAGCTGGGCTAACGATGTTCTAAACATACAATATCCGGTATTGCTAGAGCCCCAACCAATTTATTTCTCTATTGCGAAAGATGAATCTCACTGGTTGCAAGCAACGATAGAAAATATTGGCATAAAGCCTCTGGGAAAATATGCTGGACGTGAACTATTAGTTGAGATGACGGCCGTTGATACTAATTCTACTTTAGTTTCTGAGCACATTTCCTTATTAGGACCGCAGGAAAATCATCAAATAACCTATAATGAATCCTTTAAACCAGACGCGGAGCTCGGTGAACAACAAACTTATCATATGAGCCTGTATTTACAGCCAATTAATCGCAGTGATACAAAAACACCGATTCAAAGGCAAACAATAACCGGACAGCTCAGCCCTCAATATTCCCCTCCGGCGAACAAATTTATATTAGTTATTAATTGCAATACGACCAAGCAACAACTTAGATATTGGACAAAGTTTCTTGGTAAGTTATCAGGTGATAGCCAAATAGCTATTTGGAATACCTATTATTATCAAGGACTGAATTTGAATGGAAGCCCCTGTTTATTAGAAGATGCAGCTCATGGCACTATTATTATTCTGGATGACTTATTCCCAGAAAACACATCCAATAAACTACAACAGAATACTCATTACATTACTCAAGAACAGCTATTAAAGGCATCACAGCAGTATGATGTCTCATTGATAGCTTTAGGACCCCAAGCACAAGCGAAACCCTATGCGCACACCGATATGGTATCTTGGCCAGATCCCCCACAAGAGCATGCATCAGTAAAACAACTAATGGGCGTATTGCTTCATGAAAACATCAACCAATACATATCAGTGCATCAAGTCACTGTCCCCTTAGAAGAACGCTGGTTCTGCAGAGGAAGAGAACAAGCAGATGAGGTGCTTACATTAGTAAGAGTTCAACTGAATAAAGTGTTCCCTAATCGAACTTATCACCTAAGTGTTATGGACGTTGAAGAACATCAGGTCACTGTAATCGTGCGCCGTTTAGCAGATACATTAGAGCAAAATATCCATCAAATTTCATTAACGGATGAGCAGTTAGGTGATCCTGAAAATAATCATAATCTGATTGAGTCTGAGGTAATTGAGGGCTTATCTTTTTCGCAAAAATTAGATTTATTTATGCAAAAAAGTAATCCTTATCATCAGCATTTAGCTAAGGCAATCACGAAAGATTTATTGCATGAATTCAGTATAGTAATACAAACAGAGGCTTATGGTAGTTGGCTAGAGCGAATCATGCGAAAAAATCAGCGTGATTTTAGTTTGGAATTAAAAAAATTACGTCAATTGGTTAATTTATTAGAGCAATTTGTTCAGCACGGGGATTTTGAAAATGTTCGAACCTGGTCTCCACTTATAATTCGCATGATTGCTCAAGTGCACTATCATGCAAAGCAGCACTCTTCCTTTTGGACCCGATTCATTCATTGGTTTCTACCGCAAGCTAACGAGCAAATGATCGAAAGTAGTCTCTCGTTATGTAATAAGGTTTGGGATTTGCAAAGCAGGTGTTTAAACATTCCTATTCAAGAAATCAAAGCATCAGCGCAACGTGAGGAACAAATTATAAACCTTACTGTGGAACTGAGAATGTTTTTGAAAAAATGCGATGTGAGAAGCTCGGAACAATATTGTTGGTTCTTTAGTAAGCCGGAACTAAGTGATAGGGAGCGAAAAGCAGCGCAGCAATTATTGAGGATATGTATAGAGAGAACCGCTTTAGATACTTTAGATTGGCAAACGGTAGAGCATAGCCCTAAACTTAAAACCTTTTCTTCACAATTTAAACGATTATTTCCAGAGTTTATTCACGACGAATGTACGGTTTTAGCGATTAATTAAGGAGTTAAAGTACTAATGAAATGCCCAACGTGCCAATCTAAAGTAGCGCTCACACCCTTTGTTATATAGCCATATAAAATTTAATGATTTTTGTCACGGACAAAGATCTCTTCTATTGGCAATTGATTTCTTTTGCCTCCAGAGTGGACAATTTTATTACTTTTGGCTAAAATATAAAGCATTATTGTTTATCTAAAGGCTTTAATTCTTCATGAGTAACGAATATAGTGATAACTTAAAGAAAAGATTACTCGGGGAGTCAGAGAAATTAGCCCCCTTGGAAAATACGGTTAACATGGATGAATTAATAAAGTCAATAGGAATAAATGCTTGCAAATATGCAAGAGAACACATTACTGATGGAGGCACACAAACCAGGAATAATAGTTATCATCCTGATGTTAGATATAAGCTCAAAATGGAAGTAAGAAAGCTTCGTGAGGAAGAAATAGAGTTAAATTGGAAGACTGCATCGTTGAAATTACAGTCAAACCTTCGCACTTTTTATTGTTGTGTTGATACGTGCAAGAGATGGATGAGAGGGAACTGTCAGGAGCTTGCTTTTATGGCACTTGACTACGTGCTCCGACATGCTCCTTATGAAAATGTAAATGCAGAGATATACACGCTTAGTGGAGGCGATCATGCTTTTTTAGTGATTGGTCGAGCCCCCGAAAGCAGTGAAGCACAGCCTGAAACCTGGGGAAGCTCTGCTTATATCTGTGATCCCTGGGCTCAAAAAACTTATCCTGCAGCAGAATATTTAACTATCTTAAAAAACTTCACGCAACGTAAAGAAGGTGGGGCTGAACATCTAACTAGTGATGGAAAATTAACTTACACCAATCATGAAGCGCCATTTGATCCTAAAGAGCATCGACTTACGAAACTATCCGACTTATGCAATAGACCAAGAGATGCGTTTTCTTTGCGCGAAGAACTCGATGAAAATAAAGTTACTTTTATACGAGAGCAATTTGAACAGAAAACTTATGCAGTTATTGAATCCATAGAACTGCTGGACAGTAGACTAGAACATCTTAAAACCAGGTATAATAAAGATGCTCCTAAAGCTGAAATTATTGATCGAGTGAGAGAACAATTAAAAAAAACAGTTAATGTATTCAGAGCCCCCCTTCAGGATAGCACTTATTTCCTCCCCGCTAACCTGCAAGATAATCTTTCTAAATGTGAGCAAATAATTAAAGATGCCACCGATTTATCAGCAGATGAATGTCAACAGCTACAAAAACATCTCTTCTTTGGACTACTTGATAAAAATTCTTTTTTGACACAAGCGTTACGCTCTTTCGGTATTTATTCAAAATCTGAAACACAATATAAGAAAGCGGTTGATGAGGCCATGGATGCTGTTCAAAAAATCAGGCAACCACAGGGTGGTACCTCCTCAGAATGAGAGAATCACCCTATAGATTCCTAACAAACCTTCATTTCTTCAAATTTGTTGGGCTTACGTGCGCTCGCGGCCAAATCTAATATAGCCTAGAGATAACGCAGTGTAATCTGGAAGTCATGAGCGAAGCACATTCAATTTGATTTATTAAAAACAATCACCCGTATTATTAAAGCGTAATACGGGACGAAACATGTTATTACGCAATTACCTGTTCTTTAAATGATTGCTCCGTAACAAAACAAAAAGCACCTTTATTTTCTTTGGAGAAACCCGCAATGGAATGAGATGAGTCATCAGACTTCAATGTATTCAATAATTTTAACGTTAACTTAGGTAATCCTACATTAACAACACATTGATCTTTATCTAAAGATTTGATGGAAACAAACTGCGACATTTTTACCCGGTTTCCAGTAGGATCAAGCCAACCCGCAACGGCTGCACTCGTTGCATCTTTTTCTTTTAAATTCGCGGAGTAAAAACCATTATCATCACTCAAACGACAAAAAGTGGTACTAATGTCATGAGTATCTTTTTGGCCTTCACTTAAGATTAACTTGCCAAACCAAGTTTTATTTCCGGTAACAAATTGCTCTTTGTCATCAACTTGGATATGCCCATTGAGCTGGCTGGTTTGTAACGCCTGTAATTTAACTCCAGGGCGTAAAACTAAAGTTTCGCTGCTGTGATTTTCTTGTTTTAGCATATCTACTTTAAAATTAAATCCTTTTTTATTCTCTTTTTTAACTCCGAAAATCCAGCTGTCATTAATTGGGTTATAACGAATAAATGAATGCCCAACGTGCCAATCTAAAGAAGAGGTAGAGGTTTGTTCAATCTTTTCATTGCCTTCATAGAAAAAAACTAACTGATTGGTTTGGCCATCAATCAGTGCAGCTTTAGTATGGAACTTTTCGCCTTGGCGTTGCATCTCAAAAAAATATCCGTATTTATCACCACTTTCATTATTCACCATTCCCGAAAAAGTCCAACTACCAATAGTTGGATCAACAAGTTTGTTTTCAGGTTTTATTTCTTCTGTTGCAGCTGCAAATAAGCCTGTACTAATGAACAATAAGATCCCAAATAAAAAAGCACAACGTCGAATAGGTAACATATTAGTAATAACCTTTTAACTGTTGATGTGACCACAATGCGTTCCAAAATGCATCATCCAATACTGCGTCTACGGGCAAATAATACATATTCTCCGAACTAAACGAGCGACACTTTACTGCATCCTTTTCGGTCATAATAATAGGCGAGCTCAAATAGTTCAGATCCTGCGGCTTAAACTGATAATGATCGGGATAAGAACAGGTATCGAATTCTATCTCTAATTGGCTTAAAGTGGAATAAAAACGTTGCGGATTCCCAATTGCTGCAATCGCTTCCCATTTTCCACTAACTGACACAGGATTTATTTCCTTGCCAGTGCTAAGTTGCGTTATTTTACCAGGCCTTAGCTGCATCGGATACGCATTTTTCCAGCTACCCTGGTTTACAATAACAAAATCTACCTGACGTAAACGAGCAGCCGATTCCCGCAATGGTCCAGCCGGCAAACATAAACCATTTCCCAAACCTCGAGTCCCATCAATTACTGCAATTTCAATGGCACGCCCCATGCGATAATGTTGTAGCCCATCATCACTAATGATAATTTGGCACTGGTGCTTTTCTAAGAGATATTGCACTGCATCCATTCGTTTCGGGGCAATTACCACCGGGCATTGAGTTCGTTGCGCCAATAATAAGGGCTCATCCCCTACATCTTTAGCAGCGTCCTGTATGCTAACTTCATGAGGAAAAGTTTTGATTGCTGCACCATAACCACGGCTAACGATACCTACAGATAATCCTTTGGCTTGGAGTTGACGAGCTAGCTCAACAACTAAAGGGGTTTTACCTACCCCACCTACGCTAATATTACCCACGACAATTAGGGGTACTGGGCATTTAATTTGGCAATAATGCTCTAAGTACCAACGCCGAAAGGAAACAATGCCTTGATAAGCCCAAGAAAAAGGGCTAAGAACCCATCGCAACGCATGGTTTCCATACCATAAATTCTCGATGAATGAAGACATCAAATTAAGGCTTCCTCATATCGTAAATTAGTTTGTTGCACCCCGTGCAATTGCGCGTAATGTCCTTGCAATGCTAAAAGCTCTTGATGGGCACCCTCTTCTACGATTCGCCCATGTTGCATCACAATAATTTTATCTGCATGCTGAATGGTAGAAAGTCGATGAGCAATAACTAAAGTGGTGCGATTTTTCATTACCTCTTCCAAAGCGATTTGAATATAACGTTCTGATTCACTATCTAACGCCGAGGTGGCTTCATCCAAAATTAATATAGGAGCATCTTTTAAAATAGCGCGTGCAATCGCGATTCGTTGTCGTTGTCCGCCAGAGAGTAAAACACCATTTTCACCAACACGTGTATCATATCCCTCGGGTAATTTACTAATAAACTCATCAGCAAAAGCCAACTTCGCTGCATGAACAATTTGCTCTCGGCTTACATTCAAACGGCCATAAGCAATATTGCTCGCTAAAGTATCATTAAAAAGGGTAACATTTTGACTAACCAAAGCCATTTGTTCACGCAAACTACGTAAATTAATTTGGCTTATTGGCATGCCATCGAGAGTAATCTCACCCTGAGATATTTCATAAAAACGCGGTAGTAAACTAGCAATTGTTGTTTTACCACTTCCCGAATGCCCTACCAAGGCGATAGTGTTGCCTGCCTCAGCAGTAAAGCTTACATCATGTAATACCTGTTGCCCTTTACGGTATGCATAGGAAACATGTTTAAACGCAATTGCACCCTGTGCTCTTTGGGCTAGTATTGTGCCCTCCTCGCGCTCAATTGGTTGATCTAATAAATTGAATACACTCTCAGCCCCAGCTAACCCTTTTTGAATTACTGCATTTAAGGTCGTTAGGGTTTTCATTGGTTTAATTAATTGCAACATCGCTGCAATAATCGCTAAGAAAGAGCCCGCAGAGACAATCACCACAGTGGAAAGTTGAATCGCCGCAGCAATGATGGCTGCAATGCCAATCGCAATCACGATTTGCACACCAGACACATTAATTGCTTTGCTCACCGCAACCTTCATGTCATTTTGTCGTGAACGCTCTATTGCCTTACTAAATTTTGCAGTTTCATAATCAAGGCCACCAAAAATACGAACCACTCGATAACCATCAATTGCTTCACTAGCAATCTCGGTTACTTCACCCATCGTTTTTTGCACTTTATGACTAATGCGTCGTACACGTTTGTTGGTATAACTAACAATGAAGCCAACAAAGGGGATGGTTAATAAAAACATCAGCGATAATTGCCAGCAAATGACCATCATGACGGTCAATAATCCCAGAATCAAACACGTGTTTTGTACAAAATCGGTTAAAGCCTCAGCACTAACCTGCGCTACTTGTTCTACGTCATAGAGAATTTTAGAAAGCAATTGGCCTGAAGTGGCTTCGTCATAAAAATCAGCAGGTAAACGGGATACGTGAGTAAATACTTTTTCTCGAAGCACTTTAACTACAGAGCGAGCAACCCAAGTCATGCAATAACTTCCCAGAGAACTCACCAATCCTCTTAAGGTAATCCCGATTAAAACAATATAGGGGATTTTTTTAATGAATTCTATGTCGATGTTAATAAAGCCTTTATCAAAAAATGGCCGCATCATGTACGTAAAACCCGCATCGATTAGTGAATAAAAAATATTGGCGCCAATGCCTAATGCCAAAACAGGCCAAAATGGTTTGACATAAGAAAGCAAACGCTTATATAAGACGCTGGTTTTAACCGTAAGTTTAGTTTTCATCAATTAGGATTTTGAGTTGTTAGTAAATGACTCAGATTGTATCGCTTATTAACCCGAAGTGCTAATGATCAATACACTAAGATCACGATTAACCTGTTTTTTTTAAATTATTTTAACATTAAAACAATAGGTTAGGTGTTTGGAGGGCTTTTATCTTTTTTGTGTACGTTGGGCTGTTAAGTCCAGCAAACTCAGTTTGAGCGACTCCCAATTATGGGCTTAACAGCCCAGCCTACCTTCTTAATGGATACGCCACCACTCAAAAATGACGAGCCTCTCTTTAGGTAAGGGACGTGCAGGTCATTTTTACCCGAGTATACGCGCACTGAAAACCAATTTTTTGTATGTTTGCGTCAGAAACAGTACCAGGCTCCGTTGTTACTATTGCCCAAGAAAGACCTAATTCTTTAGCAAAATTAAGCCGAGCATGTAATAGCTTTTTTTGTAAGCCTTTTCCTCGATAAATAGGCAAAGTGCTAGTCACCCCTAAATCGCAAAAATCACCATACATAGCAATTACAGCGCCGGCTATAACCGTTCCTTGATCATACACAGCAAAAGCCCTTACACCATTAGCCTGTACGTATTGAAAAAATTGATCGCGTGCCTCTGGATAACCAAAACCTAAAGCCACTCGTGTAGCCCATTCATCTAACTGAGATGTATGTACTTCTTTAATATCAAAGGGGTCGGAGCGGAAATCAACTGGTTCATAGGCTTTTAAATTCAAGGCTGATACATTATTCAACTCGGTAACATGATAACCACGCTTACTTAAAAAAAGCGCTAGCTCATTCCCTACATAAGGACATAACTCAATATCCACGCGCCCATGATTTTGGTCCTGATAAAACTGTTCAATGCCTTCTATTTCAGACTTAAATTGTTTCGGCAGACTCCCAAATCCCCACCCTACTACCTGAGATAAATAAGAATCCGTCCCAGAAAAACAAGCAGCTCCGCCATTAATATCTAATATTTTTCCTTGAGCATATTGCTTGGTTACTTCAATATGGGTCTGTTTAATACACCCTTCCATTTGGGTGGCCAAATCTTTCGTGATGCATTTCATTTTGTTTTTAATCCAGCAACCAGCTCATGAACCAATCCAGGCCCCTGATAAACCAAACCACTGTATACCTGCACCAATGAAGCTCCGGCGTCCAGCTTAGCTTGAGCACTGTCACAGCTATTGATGCCACCAACTCCGATTAAGGTTACCGCATTACCAACATATTTTTTGAGCAAACGCAAACACTGCAATGAACGCTCCTGCAAAGGTTGGCCACTTAATCCCCCCACTTCTTGAGCATAGGGCAAATTTGCTAGCCCTTCACGAGAACAAGTCGTATTCGTTGCAATAATCCCTTCAATACTATGACCCAAAATCACTTCCGTCATTTGCTTTAGAGTTTCCTGCTCTTCATCCGGAGATACTTTAACAACCAAAGGAACATGGCGTTGAAACTTATCAGCCAAACGCTTTTGTGCTTGCTGTAATTGAGATAGTAAATCGGCAAAATATGCCTTCTGCTGTAATTGGCGCAAATCAGGAGTATTAGGAGACGATATATTAATGGTTATATAAGTAGCATGCTCATACACCTTATCCAAGCAATAAAGATAATCTTCCGCTGCTCGCTCTAAAGGCGTCTCTTTATTTTTGCCAATATTAATGCCTAAAATACCGTGATAATTTGCTTTTTCCACATGAGCAACCAAAGCATCAACACCCTGATTATTAAATCCCATACGATTAATAATAGCTTGTGCTTGAGGTATGCGAAATAAGCGCGGTTTAGGATTACCCTCTTGAGGTCGAGGTGTTACCGTTCCTAACTCAATAAAAGAAAATCCCACTTTAGCCAAAGCATCCAAGTGCTCGCCGTTTTTATCTAATCCAGCTGCTAAACCCACGGCATGAGGGAATTGTATTCCCATCGCCTGAACCTGATTTGACTTTGCTGTTTTAAAACAAGCCTGGGGGATAAAATGCAAGGCAGATAAGCTAAAAGAATGCGCCCTTTCAGCATTCATGCAAAACAATAAAGGGCGTACAATAGAATACAAATTAGACATCACACTTCTGCGCCCACACTCGAAGCATCGCATTTTCTGCTTTATGCAAATGATAATCCACTTCCCTGACTTCAACACCATAGTTTTCCTGTTGAAGTTGCAGTAAAACGGAGCCTAAAAGCTCTGAAGTTTTTCCTTCACGATCAATAAGTGGAAAAATACGCACTTCTTTTGCTACACGAGCCAACTCGCGAATTACATTTAAGTGAAAATCTAATGTTTGATCTTCCAAATCTGCAAAAAGATAATGAGCACTCAAAGCAAAATCAAAGGAAAAATCTGGATAAGGTAGATGATAATCTGCAGCACCGTAATAGCGGCCTTCAGCCTTGCCCTGCTCATAATCAGCAAAAAACTCTTCCATGCCTCGTTGGCGTTTCTCAATTAACTGATCCAAACTACCATATTCGCTAAAATCAAATTTATCCTGTTCTTTTTGTACTTCCTGTACCATTTCGGAAAAAATCATCACTGCTTTCGAGAACAAGGTATCTTTATCTAAAACAAATAAAGGATCACAACTTACAGCCTCATGCGCTTCATGAAATTGTTGCACATTAACTGCACTTGGGCCACATCCATATTCTAAAATTCGGGAATTCATATCTTCTTGAGATAAGTCAAACATCTCACGATATTCATCAACACTGTGTCCCCAGAGCACTAACTTCCGCATAAGCAACTCTCCTTATAAATATAAATCTCGATTGTAATCTGGATGGAGCACAGTGCTCTATCTAGGCTACGGCAGGACATTAAGCCTTCTACGCTTGTTTATGCCCTCCAACTTTGGCTTAAGATTAGGCGATTTTTTAAATCAGGTAAAGGAGCTTTTTATAAAATTAATATCAAAGATGGGTGAAAATGAAGCAAGGGATAACGTCATATTAAACATAACCCGCATTACGACTACGTTTAATACACGCTACAGTTTTATGTAATAATCAATATGCTCAACTACTTAGAGAAAGTCCCTCGTTACTAATAACCACATCAGCCAGCTTTTGAACCTGCATTTCTCTTGCTGAAAGCGCAAAAAAACCATAAGCTGCCGTGCCACCACCTGCAAGCCCCGCTGCAGTGCCCACAACGCTTGCAGTAATCATTGCCCCTTGAAAGCAACCTAAAAACGCACTAACAAGTGTAGTTATAAACGTGCCAGAAGCCGTAATTGTTCCAGCAGCGAATCCAATACCCAAACCAATTACCGCTCCCGCCATGCATCCAACAACGGCAGCGGCCAGACCAAGAACTAAACTGGCAAGCACCTTATTGCCCACACTCCAATGTCTTCCACAAGCGATATTTGTTTTAACGTAATCCGCAGCTGCGAGAAGAATACTATCCGTACTTACATTGGGGGTATAAATTGCACTGAGAAAAGTGGCCGTATTTTTTGCAACGATCAATGCTTCTGAATTTTTAATAAGAACAATATTTTTTCCTAAGCCAATTTCAAAATTCAATTCTTCTTTTAAAATCGAGACCAAAGCCAACAAATTACCACGAATCGCATTGTTTGCTGAAGTCCCATCTAAAGCTTTGCACAACCCCAAAAAATAACCATTCACACACAAAGAATTGATAGCCATATCCAGCTGTTGGTCATGCACTGCTGCCTTATTAAGAAATTTCTGACATTCCGTATAAAACGAGTCTAAACCGGTATGCCCCTCAGCAATGTATGTTTGAGCGCAATCTTTAAGCTCTTGAACTAAAGCATCATGTTCTGAATGATTTGCTAAATGGGTATCAAGTATCAACGTAAAATTGCAATAGTGCTCTAGATCAGTTTTTTTATAATTATAATAAGGATGAGTAACCCCATAAAGAACATGTTCTGGAACAGCAGCGGTTAATTGAGCATGCCGCCAATTAATTACTTCCAGCGTCTCTTTTTCTGTATTATTTGCAATAAGATGTCCTCCATAATGGAGATTTCGTTCTTCAAATGGAATACCCCTATTTTTTACCCATATAAGCATATCTTTATAAGCATCAATTTGCTGACGTCTTAATGTGTCTCCATCAGAGCGTACATCATGACCATCAGCCTCCAGGATAGCCATAGTCTTCGCCGCCCCAAGTTGAAACAGTGAGGAGTGTTCAACCACTGGTCTAATTTGTCCGTTATGCTGAACATCATAGCAACCCGGTAGGGCTTCTACTTCAACTTTTGTTTCAGCATGAAATTTAGGAATGAACGCATCCCATCCAGCGGACCCTAAACCTTTTTCGTGTAAGGTCAGATGAGCTTGTTTAACTAAATCACAATCACTCAGATCATGAACCATATTCGCTGTAATTAAATTGCCGCCAATTGCTGTAGACCAACGAAAATTACGCGGGACCAGCTCGTGCAAATCTACAGTAATACGAACTCGCGCTCTTAACTCAGGGGTTGCTTGAATTTTTTTAATTGCTAATAAGACAGAAAAACAGCCATGTGAATGCGCAATAAAATTAATTTGGATATTTTCTGTACTATCCAAAGATTCAATTTCTTTTTTTAAGTCGGTGATAAATGCATCAGCCTGACTTTGTATTCCAATCGCAAATAGTCCTCCGTGACTCTGGCAGCCATCATAAGCCAGTAAGGTTGTCTTACTTACATTAACGTTAGAACGAAGGCTCTCATAGAGCTTATCATTTTTGCGAATATAATCCGTACCACAAAAAAAACCGATTATTATTTTCGTCATAAATAATGCTACCGTGCTGGAAATCTATATCCGTTTTAATCAAGGTAGCGTATGCTAACCTTTACGCGATAAATTTTCACCTTTCTTTAATACATTCATGGAATTAATAGGTCTGTTCCATTCTAATATCACCCAAAATGATTTTGTTTTTCTCGTTTTGTCCCCCGAACAGTCCAACTGAAACACTTTATGTCACTGCACAAAATCCCACATTTGGTATGAAGATAATAATTTGTCAATCAATAACGAGATAAGAACAAAAACAGGAAAAAATTCTGGTTGCAACTTCAATGCGATTGGGTATAGTTAGTACATTTACAAAAATTATAGGAAGTCACCTATGTATACTGGGCCAAACTACCAATTAGGCGAAACGTATGATCTTTTACGCGACAGCGTTCGTCAATTTGCACGTACTGAAATAGCTCCCTTAGCTGCAGAAATCGATGCAAGTAATACTTTTCCTAATCATTTATGGCGAAAATTAGGTGATATGGGCTTATTGGGTATTACTGTCGGTGAAGAGTTCGACGGCGCCAATATGGGCTACCTTGCTCATGCCATTGCCATGGAAGAAATTTCTCGCGCCTCAGCCTCAGTCGGCTTAAGTTATGGTGCTCACTCCAATTTATGTGTCAATCAGATTTATTTAAACGGCAATACTACGCAAAAAGAGAAATATTTGCCTAAACTTATTAGCGGGGAATTTGTTGGCGCTCTAGCAATGAGTGAATCCAATTCAGGCTCTGATGTAGTCAGTATGCAATTACACGCTCAAGCTTCCGGCGACAAATTCATTCTCAATGGTACCAAGATGTGGATTACCAATGGCCCTGATGCCAATGTTTTAGTTGTTTATGCTAAAACAGACAAGCAGGCAGGCAGTAAAGGCATCACCGCTTTTTTAATTGAAAAAGGAATGCCTGGATTTAAAACCGCTCAAAAACTGGATAAGCTAGGAATGCGTGGCTCAAACACCTGTGAATTAGTATTTGAACAATGCGAAGTTCCTGTCGAACAAGTTTTAGGCGAAATAAATCAGGGTGTTAAAGTACTGATGAGTGGCCTTGACTACGAACGTACTATTCTTGCAGCAGGCTCCGTAGGCATTATGCAGGCTTGTATGGATGTTGTTCTACCTTATGTGCATGAACGTAAACAGTTTGAACAACCTATCGGTGAATTTCAATTTATCCAAGGCAAATTAGCGGATATGTATACAGATTTAAATGCAAGTAGAGCTTATTTATATGCAATTGCTAAAGCCTGTGATTGTGGGAACGTCAGCCGTAAAGATGCTGCAAGTGTGATTTTGTATGCTTCGGAAAAAGCAACACAAATGGCATTACAGGCAATTCAAATTCTAGGTGGCAATGGATACATTAATGAGTATCCAACGGGTCGTCTATTACGTGATGCTAAGCTGTATGAGATTGGGGCTGGCACTTCTGAAATCAGAAGAATGCTTATTGGACGTGAACTTTTTAAAGAAACAGCATAAGGAATAGTGACATGGATCAGAATGACATAGTAATTGTTGCAGCTAAAAGAACGCCTATGGGAGGTTTATTAGGCACTCTTTCTGCGCTAAGCGCACCAGAATTAAATGCAATTGCTCATAAAGCAGCTTTAGAGCAATCAGGCATTAATCCTGCTGAAATTGAAGAAGTAATTAGTGGTTGCGTACTCCAGGCGGGTATAGGCCAAGCTCCAGCAAGACAAGCTGCAATCAAAGCGGGTGTTCCTGATTCAGCAGGTGCAACTACCCTCAATAAAATGTGTGGTTCTGGGATGAAAGCAGTAATGCTAGCCCATGACTTAATTAAAGCCGGTTCAGCAAATATTGTTTTAGCTGGTGGTATGGAAAGCATGACTAATGCGCCCTACTTATTACCTAAAGCGCGTGCAGGATATCGCCTAGGACATGGAGAAGTTAAAGACCATATGTTTCTTGATGGGCTCGAAGATGCCTATGCTCGTGGCCAACTTATGGGATGTTTTGCAGAAGAAACAGCTACTCATTTCAAATTCACCCGTGAGCAACAAGATGAATATGCAGCTCAATCAATGAGCAAAGCATTAAAAGCAATTGAAAGTGGGGCTTTTGCTGAGGAAATTGCTGCCGTAACCATCAATACGCGCAAAGGGGATGTCAGTGTGGCCACTGATGAAGGTCCGGATGCGGCAAAACTGTCTAAAATTGCGCAATTAAAACCCGCATTTAAAGCAGATGGTACCGTCACGGCAGCAAACTCAAGCTCAATTTCTGATGGCGCAGCTAGCTTAATCCTAATGACTGCCGCTCAAGCAGAAAAGCGTGGTATTCGTCCGTTAGCTCGCATTGTAGCTCATGCAACCCATGCACAAGCTCCACAATGGTTTACTACAGCACCAATCGATGCCATTCGCAAAGTAATGAATAAAGCAAATTGGAAGCAAAATGATGTAGACTTGTACGAAATTAATGAAGCATTTGCAGTAGTTGCGATGGCAGCGATCCAACAACTTGAATTAAATCCAGAACAGGTTAATATTCACGGCGGAGCGTGCGCTTTAGGCCATCCAATCGGTGCTTCTGGTGCCCGTGTTTTAGTTACCCTACTTTATGCACTGAAGCATCAAGGTAAAAAACGTGGTATCGCTGCATTATGTATTGGTGGTGGTGAAGCAACAGCAATGGCGATTGAATTAGTGTAAAGCCACGAAACAGGCTTCTCGCGACTTGGCAGTTAAATTACCCCTATTTTTTAGTTGACAAACACTGCTTTCGAATTACCGAGGCTTGCCCCCCGGTAATTCGGTCTCTAAAAACTCAAGTGAGGCTTAGGGCTAATTGAAAGGCTTGTCCGCATGAAGTTAGCACATGAGCTGGACCGTTAATAAAAATAATAACATTTGAAGGAAGTACATGCTAAGACAAAGTCTTATCTACCTGGGGCTTAGTATCCTGGTAGTCATATTTGCAAAATACGCCCATCTTGTCGTCGTTTATGTTGATATGTTTTTTACTTACGTGAACGTAAAGCTAACACCCATTTTCAGTCAAACTGGCTGGGGACTGGTGATTCGTAAAATACTGGTATTAGTGCTACTACCTGTTACGCTAACAGCCATTCCAGCACTCTTATACAAAGCAATTAAAGGCAAAGAAATGCCTCACTTTATTGCAATCACATGGACCATTTGGACGGTAATCGTTTTAAGCGATATTTTGGTACGTTAAGGACTAATATGGCAAAATTAATCAGTCAAATTAATACGAGCAGTCAAGAGTTCAGAGAAAATCAAACCGCGATGCAAGCATTAGTTGATGACCTGCAAAATCACATTCAACGTATAGTACTTGGTGGTGATGAAAAGGCTCGTGTCCGACATTTAAAACATGGCAAATTATTGCCTCGAGAACGCTTACAACAATTGCTTGATCCAGGAAGCCCTTTTCTAGAGCTTTCTCAGCTAGCAGCTTATCAAGTATACGATGATGCAGTACCTGCGGCAGGAATCATTACCGGTATTGGTTGGGTTTCAGGCGTGGAATGTGTGATTGTCGTTAACGATGCAACGGTTAAAGGCGGTACCTATTATCCCCTCACCGTTAAAAAGCATTTACGTGCACAAGAAATTGCGCAGATGAATAACCTGCCTTGTATTTATTTGGTTGACTCTGGTGGCGCCTTTTTACCCCACCAAGATGAAGTATTTCCGGATAGGGACCATTTTGGCCGCATCTTTTTTAATCAAGCACAAATGTCGGCACAAAACATCCCTCAAATTGCTGTAGTAATGGGTTCCTGTACAGCGGGAGGTGCTTATGTGCCAGCAATGGCTGACGAATCAATTATGGTAAAAAATCAAGCCACCATTTTTCTTGGCGGACCACCTTTAGTAAAAGCAGCGACCGGGGAAGTAATTAGTGCAGAAGAATTAGGCGGCGCTGAAGTCCATTGCCGACATTCAGGAGTATCCGACCATTATGCAGAAGATGATGCACATGCATTGCATCTAGCACGGGTTGCCGTTACGAATTTAAATCGAAAAAAAGAAATACCTATTAAACGTATTGAAACCATTGAGCCCCTGTATGACAGTAAAGAGCTTATGGGGATCGTTCCCTCCGACCCAAGAAAACCTTTTGAAATTCGAGAAATTATTGCACGTATTGTTGATGGTTCTGAGTTTGACGAATTCAAAGCACTTTTTGGTACCACCCTGGTTTGTGGTTTTGCTCATTTATATGGCTATCCAGTAGGAATTATCGCCAATAATGGCATCCTCTTTAGTGAAAGTGCGCTTAAAGGAAGTCATTTTATTGAATTATGTTGCCAACGAAAAATCCCTTTAATCTTCTTGCAGAACATTACCGGCTTTATGGTTGGCTCTAAATATGAAGCCTCAGGTATTGCCAAGCATGGAGCCAAAATGGTGACTGCAGTTGCCAACGCAAGTGTGCCTAAATTTACCGTTATTGTTGGCGGAAGTTTTGGGGCAGGAAATTATGCCATGTGCGGGCGTGCCTATTCACCCAATTTTATTTGGTCCTGGCCCAACTCACGAATTTCAGTAATGGGTGGTGAACAAGCAGCTAATGTTCTAGCTCAGGTCAATCATGATAAGCTAACGAAACTAGGTCATGAATGGTCTACCGAAGAAGAAGAGCTATTTAAGAAACAACTGCGCTCACAGTATGAAACTCAAGGTCATCCCTACTATGCGAGTGCACGTTTGTGGGATGATGGTGTGATTGCGCCCCAAGATACCCGTAAAATATTAGGCTTGGGCTTGTCTGCAACATTAAATGCACCGATTAAACCAACACGCTTTGGCGTATTTCGCATGTAAGGGATAACACGTGAGTGACCTATTATTTGAAATTCAAGATCATCTTTGTTTACTGACATTAAATCGCGTAAGCAAGCATAATGCTTTTGATAATTCCGTGCTGGCAGAAATGCAAAGCAAACTTGATGCAGCAGTAGCCTCCCCACAAGTGCGCGTTATTATCATTAAAGCAAATGGCAAACATTTTTCTGCCGGTGCCGATCTCAGCTGGATGCAGGACATGGCGCTTTATAGTGAAGAAGAAAACCTAAACGATGCCATGGTCCTCGCCCGGTTGATGTATACCTTAAATCAAAGCCCAAAACCAACCTTAGCCATGGTGCATGGCGCCGCATTTGGTGGTGGTGCAGGCCTTGCTGCAGCCTGTGATATAGCCATTGCCGCAACATCTGCGCGCTTTTGTTTCTCGGAAGTGAAATTAGGATTAATTCCTGCCGTAATTAGCCCCTATGTGGTGAAGGCGATTGGCGAACGCAACGCGAAAACTTTATTCATGAGTGCTGAGATTTTTGATGCCAGTAAAGCCCTGGCTTTGGGTTTAGTACAACACTGTGTTGCCGAGGAAGAATTATTAGAATTCACCTTAAATTATGCCCAACAAATTAGTAATAATGCTCCAGACGCAGTGAAGGCCTCTAAAAACTTGGCAGCGCAGGTGGCTAATCAGCCAATTAACGAAGCGCTACTTTATTATACCGCTTCATTGATTGCTAAAAAAAGAGTATCACCGGAAGGACAACAGGGTCTTAATGCATTTTTAAATAAAAAAACACCTAACTGGAATTAGAGGCTTGCATGTTTAATAAAATTCTTATTGCTAACCGCGGTGAAATCGCCTGCAGAATCATCAAAACAGCACGCTCCATGGGCATTCATACTATAGCGATCTATTCTTCTATGGATAAAGACAGCCTGCATGTACGTAGTGCTGACAGCGCTTATTATATTGGTGAAGCGACAGCAAAAGAAAGCTACTTAAATAGTGCAGCCATTATTCGTGTTGCGAAAGAAAGTGGGGCTCAAGCTATTCACCCAGGGTATGGTTTTTTATCTGAAAATCCTGAGTTTGCCCAAGCATGTGGGGAAGCAGGCATTGTATTTATTGGCCCATCCGTAGCAGCCATGGAAGCCATGGCGTCCAAACAATTGGCCAAACAACTTCTGGAAAAGTCCACTGTCCCCCTAACTCCAGGTTATCACGGCAGTGAACAATCAGAAGAGCATTTGCTTAGCCAAGCCCAAAAAATTGGCTTCCCCGTTTTAATCAAAGCAGCAAATGGCGGTGGCGGTAAGGGCATGCGCACGGTTCATTCTGAAGAGGAGTTTAGTGCCGCATTAGCTGGAGCAAAACGTGAATCGATGGCAAGTTTTTCTGATGATACAATGATTATCGAGAAACTGGTTTTACATCCACGCCATGTTGAATTGCAAATTATGGCAGATAACCATGGTAATGTAGTCCATATTTTTGAACGTGATTGTTCCATTCAGCGCCGACATCAAAAAATTATTGAAGAAGCCCCTGCTCCGAACCTCTCCCCCGCTTTACGGAAAAAGCTAGCCGATGCAGCGTGTGAGGTTGCCCGTTCAATACAATACCGTGGGGCTGGCACTGTGGAGTTTTTGGTTGATTCCCAGGAACAATTCTACTTCATGGAAATGAATACTCGATTGCAGGTTGAGCATCCCGTGACAGAAATGATTACTGGACTAGATTTGGTCTCCTGGCAATTAAAAATTGCTGCCGGCGAGCCCCTGCCACTTAGCCAAGAAGAAATTAAATCCCAGGGTCATTCTATTGAATGCCGTATTTATGCTGAAGACCCTTATCATGAATTTATTCCTTCCATAGGCCAGATTCACTTTTTAAAAGAGCCGAGCGGTGAAGGCATTCGCATAGATACCGGGGTTGAACGTCTCTCTCAAATTACTATGTATTACGACCCTATGATAGCAAAACTCGTTACCTGGGGAGCAAATCGAGAAGAGGCTTTACAACGTTTAGAACAGGCATTAAATCATTATTATATTGGCGGCTTAAAAACGAATATTCCCTTTCTTAAAGCAATCTGCCAGCACCCCAAATTTAGGCGTGCAGAACTGAGTACCGATTTTTTGGCTAAAGAATTGATTGAATTAACCAATCCAAACCAAGAAATCGCACAGCTGATGGCAGTAAGTTTTGATTATTTAAATACCATCAATGAAATTGGTGATCCCTTGTTACGCGATGCCTTTTCTTGGCAATCTCATGCATTGGGAAGTTGGGTATATCGTTATCAAGATGCTGAAACACGAATTGATGCCGTAATTACTCCCATTAATCCCAGTCAATTTAAGGTAAAAATTAAGGAGCAAGAACATAGTCTTCGCGTATCATTAAATGAAATACAACTGACTATTGAAATGGATCACAGAAAATACACTGCTCTAGTAGAAAATACAAAAGAAGCCTTAACCTTATATACCACTGAGGGGCAAATTACACTTGAGCGATTTAATTGGAATACCCTAGGTGCGCAATCATCCGCACATAAAGGTCAATTAACCGCGCCCATGCCCGCCACTGTAGTAGCTATACTAAAAAATATAGGTGAGCAAGTTAAAGCGGGGGATCGCCTCATAGTGCTAGAGGCCATGAAAATGGAACATACCATTCATGCCCCAAGTGATGGCATTCTCGCCGAGATTTTTTATGCAGTGGGCGCACAAGTTAATGAAGGTGAAGAACTATTATCTTTAAGCGACCCTAATTAATTCCTGGATTACGGCAGCCCCTAATCCAGGCTACAACAGCGAACACAAAGAGATAAATATGGACTATCCGCAGCGCGTGACAATTATAGAAGTAGGACCACGTGATGGACTACAAAATGAATCTGCTTTTGTGTCCAGTAAACATAAAATTGAGCTAATCAATGCATTGAGTCAAACCGGCTTAGAATACATTGAAGTCACCAGTTTTGTTTCTGCAAAAGCCATTCCTCAGCTAGCAGATAATGAGGAGGTTTTCCGTGCAATCAATAAAGCACCATCCATACATTATTCAACATTAGTTCCTAATGAAAGAGGAATGCAAAAAGCATTAGAAGTCGGGGTTAAGGAAATTGCGATATTCACCGCAGCCAGTGAAGCATTTAATGAGCGCAACATTAATTGTTCTATTGATGAAAGCATCAAGCGTTTTAAACCCGTGCTTACATTGGCCAAAGAACAAAACATCAAGGTGCGTGCTTACATTTCTTGTGCTTTAGGATGTCCTTATGAAGGAAGCATCTCCCCTGAGCAAGTAGTCAATGTAGCGAAAAAACTCTGTGATTTAGGTATAGACGAAGTCTCTTTAGGAGATACAATTGGTGTGGGTACACCTAAGCAAACTCAATTACTCTTAGATGAGATACTTAAAATCTTACCCATAGACCAATTGGCAATGCATTTTCATGATACTTATGGTCAGGCAATTGCAAATATTTATGCCTCATTACAACATGGAGTACATCGTTTTGATAGTTCCGTTGCAGGCCTTGGTGGTTGCCCTTATGCTTTGGGTGCTACTGGTAATGTGGCAACGGAAGACGTTTTATATTTAATGCACGGCTTAGGAATAGAGACCGGCGTTGACGTATTTAAAATTGTGGCTGTGGGTGATCTCATTTGCAAGATTCTCGGCCGCAAAAATCAATCAAAAGTTGCCAATGCCTTATTGGCAAATCCTTGTAACTAAATGGGACTATTTAAATTTCTACTCTCTTGGCTAAAATGGCATAATTTTCTGTGCTTCGATGCTCAGATATATGCTGCCCTTCGATACTCGAAAATTAAGCCATGGTGACTCAAGTTAGCGAAATGTAAACCATCCCTAAAAATAGAGAATTAAGCATGAGTGAGCTCGTATGGAAACCAAAGAATCCACAAACCACTAGAATGTGGCAATTTATGGATTTTGCTGCGGAAAAGCATTGCCAAGTATTTGAAAGTTATCAGGATTTGCATACCTGGTCCATCAAACATCCAGACTCATTTTGGTCTACATTATGTGATTTCTTTCACTTAAAGTTTGATACCCCAGCCCATCAAATTTTAAATTATTACAGTGAAATGATGGAGGCTCGTTGGTTTTCTGGAGCCAAATTCAATTTTGCACAAAAACTCTTATCTCGGCGAGATGATCACGTTGCATTAATTAGCAGGAATGAAAATAATGGGCGGCATGTGATGACTTATGCAGAATTATATGCTGCAGTAGCACAATGTGCTGCGGGCTTACAAGCTGCCGGAGTCATTACCGGGGATCGTGTTGTCGCCTTAATGCCGAATACCCATTACACCATTATCGCCATGTTAGCTGCGACATCGCTGGGTGCAATATGGTCTTCATGTTCCCCTGACTTCGGCACCCAAGCCGCAATGGATCGATTAGGACAAGTTGATCCTAAAGTCTTGTTCATTTGTGATGGTCATCAATACAATGGCAAAAAATTTAGTGGTGCTGAAAAAATTAAACAACTTAGTACCTCCATTAGCTCACTAAAACATACCGTCATCTGCCCTAATATTAATGAACGAATAGATTTAGCCGACTTACCTAAGGCTAATTTCTGGGATGATTTCCTAAAACCTGCAAAAGAATGTGAATTTGCCTCTGTCCCCTTCGAGCACCCAGTTTATATCATGTTTTCCTCAGGTACTACCGGAAAGCCTAAATGCATCGTTCATGGAGCTGGCGGGACATTAATTCAACATATTAAAGAATTAGGATTGCATACTGATCTACAAGCCAAAGACAATTTATGTTTTTATACGACCTGTGGCTGGATGATGTGGAACTGGACCATCTCGGCCTTAGCATTAGGGGTTACTCTAACCTTATATGAAGGTTCCCCAACCTACCCCGAAAGTAATCGTCTATTCAAACTGCTTGAAGAAGAAAAAGTTACTGTTTTTGGCACCAGTGCTAAATTTATTTCTAGCGTTGAAAAAGCAGGAGTCAAACCGAAAGAAGAGTTTGATTTAAGCGCATTGCGTTGCATTCTTTCCACCGGCTCACCTTTGCTTCCGAAAAACTATGATTATGTGTACGAACAAATAAAAAGTGATCTTCAACTGAGTTCTATTTCCGGCGGTACCGATATTATTTCATGTTTTGCGTTAGGCAATCCGATGTTGCCCGTTTATCGCGGTGAATTACAATGCTTAGGTTTAGGGATGGCGGTAGAAGTCTTTGATGATGAGGGAAACTCAATTCAAGGAGAGCGCGGCGAATTAGTGTGTACTATGCCCTTCCCCTCCATGCCCGTAAGTTTTTGGAATGATAAGAATCGCGAATTGTATCATCGCGCCTATTTCAACCATTTCCCAGAGGTTTGGGCTCATGGCGATTTTGCAGAAATAACCTCCCACCACGGTCTAATTATCTACGGGCGCTCCGATGCAATATTAAACCCTGGTGGAGTCCGCATAGGCACAGCAGAAATCTATCGCCAAGTCGAAAAAATTGATGAAGTACTTGACAGCATTGTCATTGGCCAAGACTGGGAAGATGATGTTCGTGTTGTTCTATTTGTTAAATTACGAGAAAAAATTAATTTGAATGAAGAATTAATGAGTAAAATACGCTCCATTATTCGCCAAAACGCATCCCCCCGCCATGTCCCAAGTAAAATAGTGCAAGTAACAGATATTCCCCGCACCATTAGTGGAAAAATAGTCGAGGTGGCTGTTCGACAAGTGGTTCATGGCCAACCCGTAAATAACTTGCAATCATTAGCAAATCCTCAAGCACTAGAGGACTTCAAAAATCGCGAAGAGCTGATGAATTAACCGCACTCTGATAGCACGTTCCCGAATGACTGAGGTATCCAAATTCATCTGGATACCTACTCTGAACTTATGAATACCGAGGTCAAGCCGCGGTAAATCGGAAGCATTCTTTTTGACAAGAAACTAAAGTAACACCCTGGACTGACTAAACAGTAACCGTGCACACGAACGCATTCGCGTAATTATCGCCTGTTTTAACCGTGTTAAGTATTTGGTCATTATTAGTATTGAACTTCCCTTGCCCTAAATAGAAAAAGCGATATCCACACTCTAAAGGAATACTATCTGGTGCATTCATAAAACGAAGGCTTGCACCCACTGTTGCAGAGAAAGTAGTGTTATTTCGACCGGAAAAAGCTCGATCAGGAATAACGTAAGAAGCTAGCGCCTGCTCTTTGTAATGACTCGCACTCATGAAATTTGGACCAATACCGGCATCAAAAGCCAGTTTCAGTTTTTCTACTCTAGTATCAAGTACTGTTTTTGCAACAAAATAAAGAGGGATGTGTTGCACTTTATAGCGGTAAGTAAGATTGACAAATTCATCTTCTTGAATGATATTACCGCGAACGGAAGTCTGGCCTAAGAAAAAGGCATTTATTCCATAGGAAATTGGAAATTTTCCCCGAATTACTGGTCCATCAACCAAATACCCCAATCCAACCAGACCATTCCCCTGATTGTGAGTAGTTACTGTATACCGATTGCCTATTAGGTTTTCGGCTATATGGATTGTTTGCGCTTTTCCTTGAATTGCCGAATAACCGCCAATTTGAGCAAGAAAGTGACCTTTAAAAGCCGAGCTTACAGGCCCCATTGAGCCGGCAAATGATGCGGAACAACTTAAAGTCGATAATAAGGCTACGAAAGCTGTACTGTACTTCGTGTTACAAAAATACATGGAACATCCTTGTGAAAAAAGGAAAAATCATACAATGTAGCGAACTATTCTGGCAATAGATTTATATACAATAGACGTAGTTTTTAAAATCCGCGCCCTTGTAACTGCCAAAATAATCCTTTGTGTAAGCAGGTAGTTTGTGTATAATTCTAAGCATGGCGTCGATTTGAAATTCAGCTTGCGGACGCTCAAAAAAGATTTCTTTTTTGAAAATACGGCTAAAGCGGGTAGTGTACACCATTCCCTCCCAGCTCTCCCGCAAGCATAAATACACAATCTCAGGTTATAACAATGATTGAATTAGTGGGGTTAAACAAATCCTTTTCTGGTAAACCTGTTTTACAGGATATTAACTTATTCATCCAAGAAGGTGAGATTTTCGGTATCATTGGTAAAAGTGGTGCAGGAAAATCTACTTTATTAAGATGCATGAATCTATTAGAGCGACCTGATCAAGGTGATGTCATCATTGATGGCCAATACTTGACCACTCTTTCACGCAAAGATTTAGCGCAAGCGCGCCATAAGATGGCGATGATCTTCCAACAATTTAACTTGCTCAGCTCAAAAACAGTCTATGATAATATTGCCCTGCCCATGCGTATCCAAGGCATAGATGAAGAAGCCATTCGCATTAAAATAGAAGAGCTGCTGCCTATAGTTGAATTGTCTGATAAAAAATTTGCTTATCCAAATCAATTAAGTGGTGGTCAAAAACAACGTGTCGCAATTGCACGCGCATTAAGCTGCTCACCTAAAATTTTACTTTGTGATGAAGCAACATCGGCCTTAGATCCGGAAACTACCGATTCAATTTTGGCGTTATTGAAAAAAATTAATGGCCTCTATGGAATTACCATTATTCTGATTACCCATGAAATGGATGTAGTAAAACGCATTTGCAAACGACTTACGGTTATTGAGCATGGCCGTCTGACCGAAACTACGTCCTTAGCCAATGTATTTAACAAGAAAGACAGCTTAGCCCGAAGTATGCTCTATGCTCAATTGAGTCCAGAACTTCCAGAATGCTTAACCAGTAGACTCGCATCTTATATTACCGAGAAACCTTTACTGCGTTTATTTTTTCAAGGTAAAGAGGCTACTGTTCCATTCATTAGCCAAACCAGCCGTGAATTAAACCTAGATATCAATATACTGCTTGCGAATATCGATCGTTTTGATACGGTAACTTGTGGTGTCGTAATCGTTGAATTAACGGCCCACCCATTATTACTCGAAGCATTCATTGAGCGCTGTGAGCAAGCAAAACTAACTGTGGAGGTTTTAGGTTATGTCCTTCCCAATGGCATATGATTTATTAATTGCAACTGCTGAAACGCTCTATATGGTCGTCACCAGTACTGTATTTGCAGTATTGCTCGGACTCCCCTTGGGTACCTTATTGTATTCATCGAATCATATAAAGCACATGCCAAAACTACATAAATCCTTATCTGTTTTTATTAATATGGCACGTTCTATACCCTTTATTATTTTATTAGTGGCAATCATTCCGTTTACTCGCCTCATCGTGGGTACCTCCATTGGCATGAATGCAGCAATCGTTCCCTTAACTTTAGGTGCCATCCCCTTCTTTGCTAGGCTTGTTGATAATGTCTACCAAAGTTTACCAAATGGACTTATAGAAACGGGTTATGCGATGGGTGCAAATACGAAACAGATTATTTTTTATATCTTACTTCCCGAAGCAAAACCAGCCTTAGTTCATGCGATCACCGTTACTGCAATTACATTGGTAAATTACTCAGCAATGGCAGGAACAGTAGGTGCTGGAGGACTAGGTACTTTGGCCATAAATTACGGTTATCAACGTTTCGACGCAGGGGTTATGCTCGCAACTGTAGTCGTATTAATTATCATGGTGCAATTAATTCAAATGCTTGGTGATTATTTAGCAAAACGTTTTGTACATAATTAATTATTGGAGTTGTAAATGCGGATTTTAACTTATGTTGTTTTATTGTTTAGCTTGGTTGCATGCAATAAGCCCTCCCCCAATACTCTGGTCGTAGGAGCAATTGCTGGGCCTGAAACAGAACTCATCGAAACAGCAAGAGAAGTTGCAAAAAATAAATATGGCATTGATGTTAAAATTGTTTCTTTTAACGATTACAACTTACCTAATGAAGCCTTACAAGATGGTAGCCTGGATGCAAACGTTTATCAGCACTTGCCTTATCTTCAAGCTGCAGTCAAAGCACACCATTATAATCTCGAGGCAATTGGTCGTACCTTCGTTTACCCTGTTGGGATTTATTCTAAGAAGTTCAAAAACCTAAATGATTTTCCTGAAAAAGCCGTGATTGCAGTACCCAATGATCCAAGTAATGAGCTACGCGCATTACAATTATTAGAAAAAGCGCATTTAATTACTTTAAAAAATAATGACAGCAGTGGATTAAAAGACATAGCCACGAATCCTCATAACTTTCAATTCAAAGAAATGGATGCAGCGCAATTGCCAAGAGTCCTTCCTGATGTTGACGCTGCGGTTATCAATACCACCTTTGCACTACCTGCGGGTTTAACGCCATCCCGTGATGCGCTCTTTACTGAAGATAAAGATTCACCTTATGCCAATATCATTGTAATTCGCAGTGATAGCCCCAAAAAGACTCAGTTGGAATTATTTGTGAAAGCATTAAATTCAGATGAAGTGAAAGAAAAAGCTAAAACTCTATTCGGTGATGCAGCGATTCCTGCATGGTAGAACAGACATTAATGGCACTTACTTAGTCTACTATTTGAGGAAGATAAGTTGTCACTTAGAACACCCCGAATTACCACCGTAATTCGGGTAAGTGCCATTAGTTATTTACCACCAGCCTACATCAAATTAAATCATGTCTATATAAGCATCTAACCCCATAATTTCTAAACTATCTTAATCCTACCTTAATAAAAAAAGTGTTATACTTAGTTTAATATCATGTATAGAGGTATCAGATTATGGCTACTGGTTTTTTCAATCGTGTCGCAAATGCTCTACGAGACAAGCTAACTCCATCAGCCCCTTTGATTGGTGGCCCCGACCAAAACCCTGTAAAACCTGAAGACCGTGGTCTATTAAATAAAATTATTGGTGATCGCATCGCCTATCCAAGATTTAGCCCTCAGTCAATGGAAGAAGTTTCCAAAGAATATCTAGGTTATTTACCCAGCATTGGCCTGGGAACAAAGGCTAAGCTCGCAACAGATGCTGTTGATAAATTTGTTGCTAATCGGGTTGATGATATTCTGAAGTTAAAAGAAGCAAAAACCCCAGATGGTGCCCTAATTCATGAAAAATTAAGCGCTAACGATGCAGATAAAAAAGATGCGATTAAAGCAGTCAAACAAGAGCTTAATAAAATATTAGACGGTAAGGCTCTTGAGGAAGGCGTTCAAAAAGAATATAAAGAATCGATAGCTGCATTCCAACAATTATTAGCTGGTCCCAAAAAATTCCATGTACAAGAGGTACAAGGACTTTTGGAAGAAATTACTAATAACACCCGCACTGCCATTGAAGCGCAACAAAAAAATGAAATTGATCAGCTAGAAACACTCTTTAAGAATGAAGCTTTTCAAGCTCATCTGACAACAGCACTCGCTCTTCCTGATGATAAAGAAGAAAAAGCTAAGGCCTTAAATGCTGTTAAAGAGAGCATGCGCAAAGATTTAGAAAATGCTCATGAAAAACAATTAAAAGAGTTCAACAACGAAATTGATAATACTAAAATTACGTTGCATAAGGCTGCGGAACAACAGCTAAAAGCATTCTTATTTATGGCAGACTTAAACAAGAATGATCCTAAAATGCAAGCCATGATCGAACGTCTTGCGGAAGAGAATCGTGCAACCGCGACGAATGTTTCAGTAGATATCTCGGAAGATAGAGCCGATATAAGCTGCGTTAACCTTGATCAGTTGACATTCATTCAACGGTTGGGTGGGGGAAAAATAGAAACCCATAAAGATAAAGAGGGTAAACTCTCCTATACCTTAGATATGGGGATGAAGTTTACTAATCCTCGCTACTATTTTAATGATCATCACAAAAAAGACATGGAGACAATGGCACAAGCGATACGCGCTTCTGGTGCACAATCCATTACTATGTCCCTTAACTTTGAAAATGAAAAAATTGCCCAAGAACGAGGACGTCAAGCTTTTGAAGCCTGTTTAAGAAGTGGTTTTCCCCCTGAGGAAATTGATATCAAAGTCAATGGTGTTCTTTATACCTATAAACCTGAAGAAAAAGAGGGTAAACCAGTGAATCAAGCCATTTCAAGCCTCTATTATGACGATAAAGATCAAGATAAAAGTAAAAAAGCCAAATATGAGACCGTTGTACATCAGTCAACGAAAACTCGCGCAGATTTAGATGAGATAATTAAAAAAGGAGTTGAAAAGAAACTTAATGACTCCCCAGGAGATCTCGAATCAATTAAAGGCGAGTTACAAGATTTAAAACGTAAAGCCAGAGAAGTTGAGGTGGGAGTTAACCCAATATCTGAACACGATGATACTCGAACTTTGAGTCAATAGAAGCTGTCCAAAAAATTCCACTGTTCCTTCAGTCTTAATTCTGTTATTTTATAGGCGAAAATAACGGGTTAAGGCTAAAGGAGATGGCTATGAGTGCTCGTGGTTTTGATGAAGAAGAAAATGAACAGGAAGATTATAGCGCCAGCGCTACAATCGCTACTGAAGCAAATCCCTCTACAAAGTTAGAGCGGCGACGTAAAATAGAGGAGTTACAGGAAGAAAAACTCTTAAGAGAAGAACTAGCAGAATTCGGCTAATTTTAAACCTGAGTTAGGCTAAGTAGTTTAACTCGGGTTTCTATCCAGTGCCTCCCCTAAGGCGTATAAATATCAAACCGTACTGTTTTTCCTTCTATACTCGCATTAGCAGGTAACAAAGGCTTTATCTTTTGCGGCCATTTCACCACTACTCTTTGTTTGACACGAGTAACGGCTGTTTCAATTAGTTCGACTGCATCCTCATCGGCGCCTATCATTTGCTGTAAGACTTGCATGTCTTTTTTGACTAAAGCAGATTTACTGCGTTCGGGATGCATCGGGTCAATATAAATAACATCAGGATACTCCGTTGCGGACAACTGCTTTAAAAAAGTTATCGTATCGCATGCCTGCAGGGATAATTGTAATTGCTGCTTATCTAGGGTCTCTTGACGTAATAAGGCATCTGCCAGCAAAGCAGCCATAACAGGATGCCGTTCTAACATCAGCACTTCGGCACCAAAACTGGCTAAAACAGCAGCATCACGTCCCCAACCGGCAGTAGCATCGATAATCTTTAAACCATGGGTAGGCTTGCATGCCCGTACTAATCCCTGCTTTTTCCCTTCTTGTCGGCGTTTCATCCAATGAGTCGCGTGGAAGTCAGGAGAAAGCAAAGAAAAACGATGCATTTTTAAAGCAAGGCCTGCTTCACTAAGTAAAAGACAAGGATTCGCATCTTTGTCTAAATCAAAGTGCAACTGTTCTGCCAATACCAAAGCGTGCTCATGCAAGCTGTCATCAGCATAACCAACAGCAGAAACTGTAATCATGCGAGCTGTAATAAAGAAATGTCTGCTACACCCTGCAGTAACGTTTGTAAGCTAGCCAATAATGCCAAACGATTCGCTTTCATCGCTTCATCGTCGACCATCACCATCACTTTATCAAAAAACGCATCTACAGGCTCTTTCAGACTTGCCAGTAACTTCAACAGCGCACCATAATCGGCAGACACATACAAAGGCTCTACAGCATGTTTAACTTGATTGATATGGCTAAACAAAGACTGTTCTGCACCCTCTTCCAGTAAAGATTCGTTGATCGCTGCCAGTGTATTGTCTCCAGCATGATTTAATAAGTTATTTACACGCTTACATGCCGCTGACAGTGAAGCTGCTTCAGGAAGAGTAATAAACGTTTGTAATGCATGTAAACGCTTATCCAAATCATACAACCAATCATCTTGGCGAGCACATACTGCATGAACTAAATCCACACCTAAGCCCTGAGCTTGATAATACGATTGTAAACGCTCAAGAATAAAGGTCTTTAGCTCATGAATTAAATTCGGCTCGATGCTTATCACATTCCCATAATGCACCACGGCTTGCTCAATTAGGGTATTCAAGCTTAAATGAGCAGAAGTTGCCATTAATAAACGCACCACAGCTAAAGCATGGCGTCTTAATTTAAATGGATCTTTAGCCCCAGAAGGTTTTTGTCCAATGGCAAAAATCCCCACTAAGGTATCAATACGATCGGCTAAAGATAAAGCCATACCTAAATTAGACTCAGGTAAAGCATCCGCCGCAAAACGAGGCATGTACTGTTCATTTAGGGCTTGAGCTACCGCTGAGCTTTCACCATCATGCAACGCATAATAGTATCCCATTAACCCTTGTAACTCGGGAAATTCACCTACCATTCCCGTTAATAAATCACATTTACTCAATTCCGCCGCACGTTCAGCCTGATCTAAAGATAAATCCAATGCGGGACTTAAATAACTCATCATCAATTTAACACGCAATGCCTTATCCTGAAGACTGCCCAGTTTAGCCTGAAACACAACCTGCTCAGTAGCTGCGATATGAGTACTTAGTGGTTGCTTTTTATCTTGTCTAAAGAAAAACGCGGCGTCACTTAAACGGGCACGCATTACTTTTTCATTACCTAAAATAACTTGCTGTGGATTCGTGCTCGCAATGTTTGAAACAGTAATAAAATGAGGTAATAATTTCCCTTGCTGATCTTTTAACGCAAAACACTTCTGATGCGATTGCATAGAAGCAATTAATGATTCCGCAGGGACCTCCAGAAACTCATCCTCAAAATTAGCCATTAAAGCCTGTGGCCATTCAACAATAGATGTAACCTCATCCAATAAATCATCAGGCATTACCACCGTAGCTTGTCGACTAGCAGCCAGTTTTTCAATTTGTTCTTTGATTACTTGTTTTCTAAGTGAGAAATCCGCAAGAACCAATCCCTCTTTCATTTGCGCTTCATAGCTTTGTGCTGAGGCAATTTCTATTGGCTGAGGATGGTGAAAACGATGTCCTCTACTGTGACGCCCCGTCTTAATACCTAATAGTTGATGATCAATTACCTCATCACCATAAAGCATAACAGCCCAATGCACAGGTCGAGCAAATTCCTCATCGCCATCCCCCCAACGCATAGGTTTTGCAATAGGCAATGCTGCCAAAGCCTGGCTTATTAAGCCTGGCAATAATTCTGTTGTCTTTTTTCCATCGCTCATGCTTTCATAGATAATCCAATCGCCTTTATCCGTAGCGATACGAGAAAGTTGCTCTAACTCAACACCACATGATTTAGCAAAACCAAGTAAAGCTGGGGCTGGCTTCCCTTCTTTGTCGTAAGCAGCAACCACTGCTGGGCCACGCCGAACGACTAGTTGGCTTTGTTGTTCTGCTTGTAATTCACGGATAACCAGAGCGATACGTCTAGGAGTAGCAAAACGCTTTACTTGTCCATAACTTAATTGCGCTTTATCTAAAGCCGCTAATAACTGATTTGCAAACTCGTCTGCCAAAGGCCAAACGGATCCAGAAGGTAGCTCTTCACAACCTAATTCAAATATAAAATCATTGACCATTACACACCTTTTGCCATAGGAAAGCCCAATGCTTCGCGTGCTTCATAATAAGCTTGCGCCACTGCTCTTGATAATTGTCGTACACGTAAGATATAACGCTGTCTCTCCGTAACAGAAATCGCTTTACGTGCATCAAGAAGATTAAATGAGTGAGATGCCTTAATCACCATTTCATATGCTGGAAGTGGTAATTGCAATGCAATCAACTTTTGTGCCTCACCTTCATAATAATCGAATTGCTTGAATAACTCATCCACATTGGCATGTTCAAAATTGTAAGCAGACATTTCTACCTCGTTTTGATGGAACACATTCCCATAGGTCACCATGCCATTTGCCGTATTACTCCATGGCAAATCAAATAAATTATCCACGCCAAGAATATACATTGCCAGGCGCTCAAGACCATAGGTCAACTCACCGGTTACAGGCTTACAAGGCAAACCACCTGCTTGTTGGAAATAAGTAAATTGAGATACTTCCATACCATTTTGCCATACTTCCCAGCCTAAGCCCCAGGCACCTAAAGTAGGGGATTCCCAGTTGTCTTCAACAAAACGGATATCATCGGCTAAAGGATCCACACCCAATGCGCGCAAAGAATCCAAATATTTTTCTTGGATATCTAAAGGTGATGGCTTTAGTACAACCTGAAATTGGTAGTAATGCTGTACCCTATTAGGATTATCTCCATAACGACCATCTGTAGGTCTTCTTGATGGCTGAACATATGCAGCATACCAAGGCTCTGGCCCTATTGCGCGTAAAAACGTTGCCGGATGAAAAGTACCCGCCCCTACCTCCATATCAAAGGGTTGCAATATAACGCATCCTTGAGCCGCCCAATATTGTTGCAGGGTGAGAATAATATCCTGAAATGTAGTTGGTTTTGTCATGAAAATCTCAAAAAAAAGCGATGGTGATTATTTTAACGCAGAATATACGAAATATGAACTGTATCCCAGCCTATGTAAGAATGACAGATACTGAGAACCACTGCTATCAAGTTAGAGAGAAGAAACCCAGGGGCACGGAGCACGAACTCTGGGTTGCTGCACTCCGTTCGTAATAACGACACTCCCTGACTTAACGCGATGGCACTGAGGCCACACCCGGATTACGGCTTCGCCTAATCCGGACTACAGTTCATACAATTCAATAAGAAATTATATATTTAGGCTTAATTGCCAGCTGCTTTCTTAATTAACTCTTGTAATGATTCTTCGCTCGCAGCACCGGGAATGAATGAAGGCTCAGTGCCTACTTTAAATTGGCCATCTGGAGTAGAGGCAACGATAAAGGCAGGAGTTCCCATTAAATGTAATTTTTCAGCTAATGCACGGTTTGCTTCTAATACTTGAGCAACTTCTTTGCCATCCATATCGGTTTTAAATTTCTTCATATCTAAACCAATTGACTTAGCAGCATCCATAACCATCTTGTCATTTAAGCGCTTATCAATACTGATTAATGCATGGTGCATTTGTTGGTACTTACCTTGCATACCAGCTGCTAATGCTGCTTTTGAGGCTAATTCTGAGCTCTTACCAAAAATTGGGAACTCTTTGTAAATAACTCTTAAGTCGCTGTCTTTTTTGAGTAGGTTGCTAATAACAGGTGCCATTTTTTTGCAATGAATGCATTGGTAGTCAAAAAACTCAACAATAGTTACATTACCTTTTGGATTACCAACAATTGTCGTTTTACCCATGAATAATTGATCGGTATTTTCCTTAATTGCCGATTGAGCTTGTTGCTGCATGTTTTGTTGTTGTTTTTGTTGCAGCGCTTGTGAGGCTTCCAATAAAACTTCTGGATTAGCTACTAAATAATCATGCACAACTTTTTCAACTTCTTTTTTTTGTGCATCAGACATAGCTGGAGCAGTATTATCATCTGCCATTACTGCAGGTGATACTAAAGATGCTGTTAGCGCTCCAACTGTTAATAGATTTGTAAATTTCACACAATTCCCCTTATTTAATAGTTATATACTTCCAACCGGCACCCTAGCATTCACTTAGGAAAAATTCAATAGCTAGGGTATTTTAAACCTGATGCCCGCCTAGGCTTCGACGACCAAATTTGCATATGCTAATACAAGCCACTTGACCCCATGCTCTCTAAATTTAACCTGAACTCGAGTATGCGCCCCGCTTCCTTCAACTGCCAGGACAACCCCTTGACCAAATTTTGCATGTGATACACTTTGTCCCAAAGGTAAACCTGCATCTTGAGCTTGGGTTTTCGCAATCATCGGCTCTTTATTTCGAGGAGCAAAACTCGTAGAAGCAGGCGATTGGAAACGTGCTTTAACTCGCACCTCGTCCAACAATTCTTGTGGCAATTCCCGTAAAAAGCGAGAGGGGCGATGATATTCTTCACGTCCATACTGTCGTCGTACCTCAGCGTAAGACAAAATTAATTTCTTCATTGCCCTCGTCATTCCGACATAACATAAGCGACGTTCTTCTTCTAAACGCCCAGGCTCCTCCATGGATTGTTTTCCTGGAAATACCCCCTCCTCCAAACCTACTAAAAATACGATAGGAAACTCCAAACCTTTAGCTGCATGCAAGGTCATTAAATGGACTGAACGTTCATAATCATCTGCCTGCATTTCACCCGCCTCTAGAGAAGCATGTGCTAAAAAGGCATTAACTAGAGGTAGTTCCTCATTTTCCTCTTGCTCATAGCGAAATTGCTTCCCGGCATTGATCAATTCTTGCAGGTTATCAAGACGAGACTCTGATTTATCTCCTTTGATCTTACTAAAGTGTGCATGTAAGCCACTCATCTGAATTACTGAGGATAATTGTTCATCCAACTCCATGTCAGCTGTATTGCGTTGTAACTCTTCGATGAGCTCAATAAACTTACCCAATGAGGAACCCGCACGTTGAGGTAAAGCCCCAGATTGGAGTAAATCTTTAGCCGCATGCCATAAAGAAGATTCCTTTGTTTTCGCATGAAGGCGTACATCGTCCAAGGTTTTTTCGCCAATACCGCGCGTTGGGAAATTCACCACCCGTTCAAATGCAGTATCATCCCCGGGATTAACCAACAAACGTAAATAGGCTAAAGTATCTTTAACCTCTGCTCGATCAAAGAAGCGCAAACCGCCATAGATGCGATAAGCAATACCAGCCCGCAAGAGTGCCTCTTCAATTACCCGTGACTGAGCGTTGGAACGATATAAAATAGCGATTTCATCAGCACTAGCGCCTTGATTAATTTCCATCATAATGCGTTCGCTAACGAAGCGCGCCTCTTCCAACTCGTTAAACGCGCTGAATACTAAAATCTTTTCGCCCGCACCACCTGCCGTCCATAAATCTTTCCCCATTCGCGAATTGTTATGGGTAATTAAAGCATTGGCTGCATCCAGAATAGTCGAGGTCGAACGATAGTTTTGTTCGAGGCGAATAACTTGGGTCCCTTTAAAATCACGAGCAAATTGCTGAATATTTTCAACCTTTGCACCACGCCAACCATAAATAGACTGATCATCATCACCCACAGCAAGTACTGCAGTATCTTCTCCGGCTAAAAGGCGTATCCATGCATATTGAATGGTATTGGTATCCTGAAACTCATCAACCAAGATTGCCTGAAAACGCTGTCGGTAATGCGCCAAAATATCTGGATTATCACGCAACAATTCATGCGTGCGGAGTAATAATTCGGCAAAATCAATAACCCCAGCAGTCTGGCAAGCTTGTTCATAGGCTGTATAAATCGCGAGTAAGGTTCTATCAGGGCCATAACTTAGAACGCGCACATGCTGTGGTCGAATGCCTTCGTCTTTGCGGTGATTAATATAGGATTGAGCTTGTTTAACTGGCCATTGCTCCGAATCTAAATTTAACGCAGCAATAACCCGTTTGATTACTCGAGCCTGATCTTCAGAATCCAGAATATGGAATTGCTCAGGTAAATTCGCTTCTTTATAATGACGACGTAACAAGCGATGACATAAGCCATGAAACGTACCAACCCATAAACCCAATACCGGAGTTGCTAGCATGTTATTAAGGCGCGCCCGCATTTCACCTGCTGCTTTATTCGTGAACGTTACCGCAAGAATACCATGGGGTGAAAGCTGTTCCTTCTCAATCAGCCAGGCGATACGGCTAACTAAAACTTTCGTCTTACCACTACCTGCGCCAGCCAAAACCAAAGTATTACCAAGCGGTGCCGAAACCGCTTCGCGTTGTCGCTCATTTAAGCCATTGAGAAGTGCAGCAATACTCATACATTTATTCCAACAAAAAACTGTGGGCGTATTATCATCAATTTAGTATATAAAAACTATAAAAATATTGACTTTTGTCGGTTGAACCAAAGGCCTAATAGCGCTTTCTTATGGAAAAATTATAGCGTAAGGCCTAGGCTGGGCCTGAGGGAGGCCACCAACTTGGCCGAATTTTCGCGCCGTGACCACACGCACCAACACGCTCATCGTACTTATAGATTACCACGGTAAAAGACGGGGGAAGTCGGAGCGTGTTTGGGACATCATTTGATGTTTTCCTTAGCCCCTTGCATTCTGGCCGCTCCCAGAGCAGAATAAAGGACATTAAACTTATTGATTCTTTAAAGGATTAAGATGCATTCTCTCTACCCAGCCATCAAACCGTATAAGCAATATGAGTTGAAAGTCAGCGATTTGCATACACTATACATTGAAGAAACAGGAAATCCAGAAGGACTCCCTGTAATTGTTTTGCATCAGGGACCTGGCGGCTGTTCTGCTGAAGGGTATCTGCGTCGCTTTTTTGATCCCCAGCATTATCGCATTATATTATTCGATCAACGCGGTTGTGGCCGTTCTACCCCACATTTAGAAACAAGAGAAAATACGACTCCTTTATTATTGGATGATATCGATGCTATTAGAGATTTTCTAGGCTTATCCGAATTTGTACTTTCTGGTGGTGGCTGGGGCTCATTGCTTGCTCTACTTTATGCACAAAAATTTCCTCAGCAGATTAAAGCATTATTACTACACCAAATCTTTTTAGGACGCCGGCAAGATGACGACTGGTTCTACCGCGAAGGCGCTAGCCTGGTTTATCCTGATTATTGGCAAGAGTTCATTAGCTGTGTCCCACAACATATGCGCGATGCAATCCCGCAATATTATTCACAATGCTTGCAGGGTGCTAATGATTTAGCCCGCATGAGTGCTGCAAAAAATTGGGCTCTTTGGGAAGCACGTTGCAGTAGCTTACAACCTCATTTATATGTAATTGATCAGTACAGTGACCCACACTTTGCTTTAGCCCTAGCAACACTTGAAACGCATTACATCACGAATAACTACTTTATTGAAGAAAATCAGGTGCTCGAAAATGTCCATAAAATAAGACATATTCCTACCTATATTGTCCATGGTCGATTTGACCTCATATCGCCACTTGCAGCAGCTTATGAATTACATCAGGCGATCCCAGCATCCAATTTGAGAATTGTACGTGATGCGGGCCATTCGGATCGCGAATCAGGGATTATTGATGCAATTATTTATGCGAGTAAAGAAATCTCCAAACAAGGGCCTGATGCATGCTAATTGTAATCCAACGAGTCAGCGAAGCTCGCGTTGATATTGATAATGAAACCGTGGGTCAAATAAACCAAGGACTGATGATACTCTGCGGTTTTGAACCTAATGATAGTTTGCAAACGATCGAAAAGATGCTGCAAAAATGCATCAGCTATCGCATCTTTGATGATGCTCAGGGAAAGATGAATTTAAGCTTGAAAGAGATTAATGGGGGGTTATTACTAGTCCCCCAATTCACCTTAATGGCAGATACTCAAAAAGGACTACGCCCAAGCTTTTCAAACGCTGCCCCTCCCGAACTTGGTCGTCAATTATTTGATCATTTATTGACTCGTGCGGCACAGCTCTATCCAGAAACCCAAAGCGGTTGTTTTGGTGCGAACATGCAAGTTCATTTGTGCAATGATGGGCCGGTTACCTTTTTAATGCAATTTTAAATCTACTCGTTTGCAAGAGCGATAAACTCGTGTAACATCGTTCCTAGGTTGGTTTAATAAGTTATAAAAATCATGCGATTAAAATTAATAAGCATCAGTTTGGCAGGAAGCCTTGCATTAGCGGGCTGTGTAAGTAAAGGAACAAACCCCGCGGATCCTTATGAATCATTTAACCGCAAAGTCTATAAGTTCAATTCGGCACTTGATAAAGTGGTTTTAAAGCCATCAGCCAAAGTATACCGAGCGGTACTTCCAGCCTTTGTTCGTAAAGGTGTAAATAATTTTTACAGTAACTTAGATCTAATCCCTACTGTGGGTAACGACGTATTACAAGCCGAAGGTAAGTGGGCCATTAGAGATACCTGGCGTTTCCTCATTAACTCGACCCTCGGGGTAGGTGGTATTTTGGATGTAGCCCAAGAGTTTGGCCTGCAACCACACTCTAATGATTTAGGACTCACCCTGGCGAAATGGGGCGATAAAAACTCACCTTATTTGGTTCTTCCCTTCTTGGGCCCAAGCACCATTCGAGATGGAGCTGGATGGCTATTCCAATTTGCCCTATACAGCCCTTATGTTTATATTAATGAAGATGCTGTAGTTTACAGCTTACTGGCATTGCGTTATGTTGATTTACGTGCTCAGTTGCTGACTACCGATCGCATTATGGATGAAGCTTTAGATAAATATGCATTCATGCGAGATGCTTATCTACAACACCGTAACTACCTAATTTCCGGTACTAAGCAGGATAATGGCGAACTGTATGTTGATGACGTCGAAGCAGATAAGACTGCGGCAGCAGCTACAACAAATGCAGGTAACGATTACGTGGATGAATAAGTTAATTAATATAGGCTGGGCATGTAAAGCTCAGCATTGTGACTCTGCCTCAAGCTAGGTTTGCTGGGCTTACAGCCCAGCCTGCTGTGCCCTTACCCCAAACAAATACTCTTAAGACTTTGCAAGAAATCACCTGCAATATCCAATCCTGTTTCCGCACTGATTTCCCGTAGGCATGTAGGACTGGTTACATTAATTTCAGTTAAATAATCGCCAATAACATCGATGCCAACAAAGTACAAACCTTTAGCTTTCAATGTAGGGCCAATTTGCTGGCAAATCCAGCGATCACGCTCATTAATTGCAACTACTTCTCCGCGTGCACCAGCGGCTAAATTTCCCCGTAACTCGCCTTGAGCAGGGATACGAGCTAAGGCATAGGGTACTGGTTCACCATTAATTACTAAAATACGCTTATCCCCTGCCGTCTTAATTTCAGGAATATAGCGTTGTGCAATAATAGTTCGTGTCTGGTGCTCAGTGAGCACTTCTAAAATGACAGATAAATTTCGTCCATGCTCATCTACATGAAAAACGGAACTCCCTCCCATTCCTTCCGCAGGTTTAAAAATAACTTCTTGATGCATTTCCCAAAAAGACCGAAGCTTTTTTATATCACGCGAAACCAATGTTGTTGGGCAACATTGCGGAAAATTTAGCGTAAAAAATTTCTCATTAGCATCACGTAAACTTTGAGGTCTATTTGCGACCAATACCCCTTCACGCTCAGCCAACTCGAGTAGGTAGGTTGTGTAAATATATTCGGTATTAAAAGGAGGATCCTTACGCATCAAAATAATATCAAAATCAGCTAGAGCTTTTTCCCCTAAATCATTGGTCTGAGCCCAATCACGGCTATACTCATCACCAATACTGATCTCATAAACATGAGCATAAGCACGCCCCTCACGACAAAATAGATCCTGCTGGGTAAAGTAAACACATGACCAACCCAGCTCTTGCGCTCTTTTAATCATGGCAATGGTCGTGTCTTTATATGGTTTTAAATGCTCTAATGGATCTATTAATACTGCTAATCTCATTTACTCGCCCCCAATTGCATCAATTTCTCGTGCCGCAGCAAGAGCAGCTAAACGAGCAATCACACCGTATACATAAAAGCGATTGGGACAATCAACTACTTCCAACTCATCCGAAGGTATATTACAGGCTTGAGCAAATGCTAATGGCTCAAAATGCATTCCAGGGGCATTCAGATTTTCATCAATACCTCGCTCCTGATGCACTCGATAAAAACCACCAACTACAAATTGCCCGATCATATACACAACCGGCTCGGCAACAGCTCCATTGGGCATGGTTTCAAAGGTGTAAACTCCCTCTTGAATAATCACGCGATCTACCTTTTGGCTGCCTTTAATGGCTGACATTTTAGTACGTTGCTTTCTATTTAATTGGCGCACCTGCTCCGCATTATGCACCATCATCACACTCATGCCATAAGTACCATTATCGGCTTTAATCACTACAAATGGTTTTTCTTTAATCCCATAGGTAGCATATTTATCTTGTATTGATTTAAGAAGTTTATCTACTTCTGTAGCCAGCTGCTCGATGCCTTCCTGGGCCATAAAATCAACCCCATCAATAGCACTGAAATAAGGATTAATGAGCCAAGAATCCATACCCACGAGCTCAGAAAATTCAGCCGCAACCTCATCAAAAAAACTAAAATGGCTAGACTTTAATCGTGAGGACCATCCTAATTTTTCTGTAGGTCTGATTTTTTGTTGCAGCCCTTGTAAAATTTCAGGAATCCCTTGGGATAAGTCATTATTCAACATTAAGAAGCAAGGATTAAAATCCGATAAACCAACACGATCGCCCTGTCTTTGTATTGGCTCAATTAATAAAGTGTCACCACTTTCAAGCGCTATTTCTGTTGGTTCTGTAAGTTCCGGATCCAAACTACCAATACGTACAACAAAGCCCGCTTTACTAAAAATCGTGCGCAATACATGCAAGCTTTGCATGTAAAATTTATTGCGAGTATGGCTTTCTGGAAGCAATAAAATCCGCGTGCAATAAGGCACATAATCAGCCAAAACAGATTGGGCTGCTTGAATACACAAAGGAAGAAAATCGGGATTTAAATTATTAAACCCAGCTGGAAATAAATTAGTATCCACGGGCGCCAATTTGAAACCTGCCTGACGCAAATCAACAGAGGAAGTTAACGGTGGAGGAGTTTGTTTCCATTGTTTCCTAAACCAAGACTCGATTGCAGCAACTTGATTTAAAACAACTTTTTCAACGTGATACAATGGGCCAGGATTAGCTGTGGTTAAATGAGGAACAGGGACTTCAGAAGCGTTCATGTTTTCTCTCTTATTATTTTTATTCACAGCATGTTACCGAGGTTAGCAAAGAAATAAAAGATCTGCGTCATTTTCTGTTATCATATTACGACTTGATTTCTATAGAGAAGGAAGACAACAAGTGATCTCTGAACTGGCAAAACTGTTTACTACTCAAATTCAAACTTTTTTTTATCTGATTATGATAATCAATGGTATTTTGCATTTAGTTTTCGCAGGAGCCGTTGCTCGTGATGCTGGCAGTATGAATCGACTGGGACAAAAAACAGTCCTTGTATCTGCATCAACCTGGGCATTTGCAACTTTGATTGGAGGTGTATTAACCGCAACCATTTACTGGTTATTACACCACTCAACGTTAACAAGACCACCAATAAGAGAAGTACGTTATGACAAACCCTAATATTAAAACAATTGATGTGCATGAGTTGAAAAATAAAATGGAGCAAAATCCTCAATTATGCCTAATTGATGTTCGTGAACAAGAGGAATGGCAATCGGTACGCATACCCAATGCTATTCATATCCCTAAAGACAAAATTACTGCTAATATTGAAGCTCATATGGCGGATAAAAATAACCCTATTTATCTTCACTGCAAAGGCGGTGTACGTTCTTTATATGCTGCTCAGTGTTTGATGGACTTAGGGTACCAAGAAGTTTATTCCGTAGACGGTGGCATCATGGAATGGGCCATGTTTGGTTATCCCATAGAGAGATAATTTGTGCGTATTTAACTGCATCCTAAACACAACGAAGGATCTCCTTAATGAGGTATACTTGTTGGTATAAGTACAATGCCACATCAGCCGATCCTTCGTCGTCAACTCCGCAAGATACCGAAGTATCCTAATCTACTGCATACAATAAACAAATAAGTTATGTTCTTTTTCAGGAGCACTATGACTCTCAGCCTCGCTGGCAATTTGCCCCTTTTCTTCAGAAACAGTTTCGGAGCCAAACATACCTAACTTGCTTACCTCCACTTTAATTTGGCATTCTTTTTTTGCAGAGTCCATGACTTTTTGTTCGAGCGTGGCAATGCGAGCAATTAATTCGCCGATAAAGTCTTCTACAATAAATCCTTCTATTCGTGCACTGGAAAAGACTATGGAAGGCATCATGGTTTTCGAGACTTGAGGCTCTGAATGCTTATCAACCACTAAATATCCTTGTTCGGGATTATGAGGATCTTCATATGTCTGGCTCAAAATAAACTGTTTTAAACAAGTGTACATTGTTGATGCTTCATTATTCGTAGGTTGATTATTACGATTAAAAAGTAGCGCCGACCCCAAAAGGTTATAGAATTTACTATTATCGACGGAAGTGACAAAGGATGCCCAATAATTATTCCAAGAAGCTTTAGCATCATAAGATTGATTAATAATATCGCGAATATAGCATGCAGCAGCATTAAGTAAATATTCACAATTTTCTAAAGCATCAGGTCTGGCTAAAATTTGCTCATCTAAACAACGAATAACCGTTAATAAAAAAGCTACTTGTGAACGTCTTATTGCGGAAATTTTACTGTATTTTTGTTCCCATGTGGTGGGATCTACAGATTTGTCGGTTAAGTACGCATTAATGAGGTCTGTTGCGTCATAATACTTGTAATGCCTTGCTAAAGACTTAATACTATTAATAATATTTTGTTTTAGTAATCCATATTTAACTAATGTAAAAGCCATTTCATTCCTCCGTAAACTTCATAAACTTCTAAACACAGCCATCCTCTACAAAGTACTCTTAACATGCACAGTAGAAAACAACCGCACTCGCTAAGATTTATACCCTAAGGTATCGATAAAAATTGCATTGTCATGAATTCTAAACTAATTAATGTGAGTTCGATATAAAAAATAATGCTATTTTTTATATCAAACCTAATCTATTTTGATCGCCTCCCACTCTTACTTTTGGTTGCATTAGCCTAGTACATTAAGTTAAGTTACACATTCCCCCCAATGGAGGTGTAGTCTTATGAAAAAATATATATGCTCTGCTCTATTAGCCTTGAGTTGTTTCAATACCCAAGCTGAAACAAATCAGCCTAAATTGGTTGTACAAATAGTAGTTGATCAATTACGTGGCGACTTGATTCATAAATATCAACAACAATTCGGTAGCTCAGGATTTAATTCCTTATTAAAGCATTCTATCAATTATAGCAATGCACATCATCCTCATGCGAATACCACTACTTGTGCAGGGCATGCCACAATTTCAACTGGTAGTTACCCTGCAATGCATGGCATTATCAATAATGAGTGGTACGACAGAAAATCCAAGAAAACGATCTATTGCATGGAAGATTTGAAAACGCAAGTTTTGCCCACGCAACATACGAAAACAAGTATTCCCGGACGTTCACCAAGAAATTTATACGCCTCAACTTTAAGTGATGAAGTAATCCTAGCCCAAAAAGGACGCGCCTTTGGGGTTTCATTTAAAGATCGTTCGGCAATAACGCTTACAGGGCACGCTGGTAAAGCTTTTTGGTTTGATACGACTAACGGAGGTTTTGTAACCAGTAACTATTATGCTCGGGAATATCCGAACTGGGTAAAAAATTGGAACCAAGCCTACCAATCCACCAACTTTGACTGGAATTTAAGTAAGCCTAAAACAGAATATCAAAATGCAAATTCCCCTATCTTCCCCCAAGCAGACCAAGCGTTTGGACAGCACTTTCCGCACCATGTGCGACATGAGGAAGATCAAGACTATTTCAAGGCTCTGTCTAAAACCCCAAGAGCAGATCAGTTAACAGCAAGTTTTGCAGAACAATTATTAGCGGAGGAGAAACTAGGATTAAGTGCGAATCAAACCGATTATTTAGCCATTAGTTTTTCCGGAGTTGATGCGATTGGACATCAATTTGGTCCTAATAGCCTGGAAGCCGAAGACAATTTGTTAGAGTTAGATAAAACCTTAGCGCATCTTCTGGAGGCGATTGATAAACAGGTTGGATTAAACAATACCCTGATTGTCCTTACGGCAGACCATGGCGTAAATGATGGTCCGACTTATCTCAAAGCACATAACATTATTGAAATTAAACCTATCAAAATTGCGGAGATGGAACAATTCATTCATAAGGCATTGAAAAAACACTATAAACTCCCTAAAAAAGCCCTCATGTCAGTAATGCCTCCTTATATTTACCTTAACCATCACGTAATAAAAAAACATCACTTAAGCCCTCGTAAAGTAAGTAATTATCTTGCCCAACAATTAACGCTCAAACCTAGAATATTTAAAGCCTACCCCCTTCCAGTTACCCAAATTGAAAAAGATTGGCTTAGCGCAAAAGTGAATAAAATGTATTATCCTTATCGAGCAGGAGACGTCTATATCGTACAACCACCTAATCAATCTAATGGAGCCAAAGGCATTTATCGTATCTCACATGGCAGCCCGTGGAATTATGATAGCTATGTTCCTTTATTATTTGTACACCCAAGCTTTAAAGCACAGCATATTTTCCGTAAAGTTTATACAACAGATATTGCAACGACTTTATCTGCTTTGCTGATGATCAAGGCACCTTCTGCAGCGGTTGGACAACCTTTAGAAGAGGTATTGGCTGCCTTTAATGAAAACACCCAAAATATTTAGCCGTATTAAACGAAGGGAAAATACGGGGCGTTGTTAGCGCAACTCCCTGTATTTCCCCCGAGAATACGAGCCACATTAGCCCACTCCGCAATTAAAGATTGAATTTGATACAAAAAACAATTACCATTTGTACCAAAATTTAAGCGATATCATCATGAACAAAGAAGTCATTATTATTGGGATTTCAGGCCCATCTGCGTCAGGTAAAAGTCTTTTTGCAAATACTATCGTTAACGAGTTAGGCTCCGAGCATGTTGTAGTTATCTCTGAAGATGCGTACTACAAAGATAATGGACATTTGCCTTTCGCTGATCGAGAAAAAATAAATTATGATCATCCCGATTCGTTTGATCATGCGCTTTTATGTGAGCATTTACGCCAGCTCAGAGAAGGTAAACCTGTTGAGATTCCCATTTACTCACATTCAAAGCACCTCCGTTTGCCAGAAACTAGAACTATCGGCAAGCATGCTATTATTATTTTGGAAGGTATTTTACTTTTTAGTGATAAAGAATTACGTGACATTATGGACATTCGAATTTTTATGTCTACCCCTCTTGATGTCTGTCTGACACGACGTTTAAAAAGGGATGTTGTAGAACGCCATAGAACATTTGAATCTGTAGTTCACCAATACGAAACAACCGTACGTCCTATGTACTTGCAGTTTATTGAACCATCAAGCCGTTATGCAGACATTATTGTACCTCGTGGCGGTGAAAATAGGATTGCTATCGAAATGATTCAAGCAAAAATGCGAGAATTATTGGCTTCACATACTAATACCAAATAGTGATAGGAGAATAACTGTGGGTTTTTTAGCTGGTAAAAAAGCACTGATCATTGGTCTTGCGAGCAATCGATCTATTGCTTACGGAATTGCCAAAGCTTTTCATGAGCAAGGCGCTGAATTAGCATTCACCTACCAAAACGACCGCTTAAAGGAGCGTGTTGAGTCAATGGCTGCTGAGTTTAATTCAAAGCTTGTCTTCCCCTGTGATGTTGCTCATGATGAAGAAATTAAAACTCTGTTTGCTAATTTAGGACAACATTGGGATAAATTAGATAACTTAGTTCATTCTGTAGCTTATGCACCTGCAGATCAAATAAGTGGGGATTTTGTGACTTCCTGTACTCGTGAGGGATTTAAAATTGCTCATGATATCAGCGCGTACAGCTTGGTTGGTTTAGCCCAAGCAGCCCTCCCAATGATGGAAGGAACTGAAGGTTCTATCATTACTCTTAGTTATTATGGGGCCGAAAAAGCGGTACCTAATTATAATGTGATGGGTATTGCAAAGGCGAGCTTAGAAGCGTCAGTACGTTATTTGGCATCAAGTTTGGGACAACGCGGTTTACGTGTAAATGCCATCTCGGCAGGCCCAATTAAGACTTTAGCTGCAGCAGGAATTAAAGATTTTCGTAAGATTCAATCTGCTTATGCGAGCATTACACCCCTACATAGAAACGTGACAATTGAAGAAGTAGGTAACACTGCTGCGTTTTTATGTTCAAGCTTAGCATCAGGGATTACTGGCGAGGTAGTACATGTTGACGCTGGCTATCATGCGGTTTCTACTATGAGTGATTTAGCTTAAAGTACTCATCAAATAGGGGTAGCCTTGTTACTTGAAACCGGGCTGCCCTAAGCTTATTATATCTAATATTATTTCAATCGCGCTAAAGTAATTAAATTTGTAATGTTGCCTGAGAGTTTCCAGTAAAGTTAGGCTCTCCCCCCACAGAAAAACTACATTTTAGCTCACGCTCAACAATGATTGGCATTGATTTAATTGATTCCACGGATTGTAGTTGTTGAGAATTATACAGTTCATCAAAGCTATTTATATCAACGGATACTTTTACCCTAAGCCAATGCTTTACCTTTACTGCATTAGGTGTATTTTTCTTTGCTGCATTTTCAGTCAGATATAATTTTCTCTCAGGATACACAGCATGGGGAAAAAATTGTGGGATTTTTTTTTCATAAAAAGGAGCATAGAGAGCAAACTCTCTAACATGCTGCTTAGAAAAAAGTAAGTCTTTTAACTGCCCTATATTTCTTTCTTGAAGACTCGCGTATAAAGATTCTGCGTCAATTTCTCTGTTTAATAGCTCCTTTTCAAGCATAGCAGCACGCACTAGAGGTTGACATAGAGGTTCCGTAAAACACCTTTTAATCCACTGCAATTGCTCTGTAGAAACAGTATAAATAAAACGCGAGACATAACTCACTGTTGCTAATGATTTAGCATCTAAAAACTCTAATATATACCCTATCATTTCTGTAGGTAAGTCATCCATATCTTGTTCATATTTTTAATAAATGAATTATTTATTATACATTGAAACTTCCTTATCATTCAATATTTTTGCCTCGGGATTTAATAATACAGAATTATAACTTTCAACATTTAATGCAGTAATTGACGGAGTAACTACACCCTCGTTGATATTTAGTTCAATTTTACTTTTAATTTTCATTAAAGGAGGAACGGAGTAATTGCCAGATTTTCCTTTAATGTTTTCAGGATTGTCTTCAATTACCAATTGGCCTTTACCATTATTCACTCTTATATCCCCTTCCATATTAATCGAGTAAATAACAGCCTCATAGGAAAACACAACATTACCATTTTCAATGCTCCATCCTTGCTCCAGGCTTGCTGTATTTACCAAAGCAGCAGGATATGGCGTAAACTCACCACTGACCAATAATAGATCTAGAAATCGGTTCATCTCCTGTCCACCATTAGATTGTAACCATTGTTTGATAACTTTTTGGTCTTCTAATGAATAAGAACTACTTTTCACCAAATACTCTAGTAAGTCATCCACTTCTTGATCCGTTTTAGCGGTAATTCCACGGATATATATATCACGCTTAAAGTCTGTATAAGCTTTTGTAGGGTCAGATTTCATTAGTGAGTGATGTGCCTGCCATTCTCCTATGCTTTGATTCATCACCTCACCTAACTCATCATCGAGTGGATAATTATAATTCCACTTTAAAGGAGCTTTTTTAATCTTTTCCTGTTTTTCTTCATTTTTTAAAAACTGATAACGAGCGGAAAGCAAGTCAACCAAAGCATGATGTACCGCACCAAAATACTTTTCAGCCTTGGCTGGAACGGGGCCGGGAGAAGGAGTTCCAATAATCGCTTTTTGTGCTCGCTCATGAATAGGTAGAATGCACTCACCCTTTTCGACCATTTTATCAGCCATAGACATGACTGTTGTACTTGATCGTGAAAAGAATGAAGATTGAGTTCGGATTTTTATGGTTTCAATGTAATGAATCGCTTCGTAAAGCTTAGCAATATTAATTTCATTGCTACTATCTCCAGAAAAACTTTGTTTTAATAAAGATTTAATATAGATAAAGTGCCTGTTAACCGCTTCATCTGGATTTGGAAAATTCTCTTCAATATATGCAATAATTTTATTTACACGGTTATGAACCTCATCAACATTATCTTGCATTATAATTACCATTTAGTAAAACTATATGCATAGCTTAGCTCAGGAAATATTAACTCAATATTAAATAAAGTAGATTAAACACCTCGTTTACACTTTTTTTTCACTTTGACATCAAATTGATTAAAGTTATTAAATTTTTACCATAAAGAATCTTTAAAAGAATCAAAAAGAAAATAAAAAAAGCATTTCATAATATTCTCTTAAGCTCCATTTGTTATTATGAATCATTATATTTGCCTTTAGAAAGTACAGAGAAATGACAGATAAAAAAATAGAAATTGTTGCATCCAGTATTGAGCAGGATCAACAAACCGTAGCTAACCAGTGGGCTAAAACTTTTTTACACAATAATCCCAACGATTTGGGCACGCAAATCATGCAATTATTAGGTGCCTGTGTTGCTGCCGGTGATTTTAAAACTCGTTCTGCCTTTGCTTCATCTGATGAATTACAAGCGCCAAATGATCAATTGACAATCGCTGATTATTTATCGCACGCCAGCCGTATTATTCTCGACCATCAAGGGCTTTCTGCAACTCATAGAGCAGAATTATTAAGCTATTTCCCAGATCCCGACGCACTAAACGCTGTCATTTCTCGCTCAGCCACTCATAGTGTATACCGCAACAAAGAAACTATTGTTGAAGGGAAAGGGCTAATTATCGGTTTAATCGGACAATTACCTACAGTGTTAAATACACCTCGAGATTTTGGGGTCAATATCGCTATGGGTGGTCAAGGCCAACAGAATTTCTATGGTAAAACAATTTCTGACAATGGATTTAGTGGTCATGTTTATTTCCACAAAAATGACGCTGATAATTTGTTAATGGTGGGCCTAGAGCAAAGTGCACCTGCTGCATCTATTTTCGAATTATTCGCTGGACATCAAACGTACAACGAAGAGTTACAACAGAATAAGGACCAATTTGGCCAAGGGCATTCATTAACTGGAGCCTCCGACGTATATACTGCAGCTGCCTCATTATATTTTAGTGATCCAGTGTATCAAGCTAAATTGGTGCTAGAAAAAGGATGTTTCCCCCCTGAAAAATACGGTGCGATGCAAGTTACTTTGACTGATGATAATTGGCCTACTATTAAATGCTTCTTAGATGCACTCAAGCAAGCAACAACCAAAAAATCAGAAGAAGAGCTCCTGCAACATCTTTTGAAAAAACCTGCAACTGCTAGCCCCATAAAACAAAAATGCGTAAGCTACATCGCCCTTGATTTTAAAATTTATTTACAGCGTGTTTATACTGCGTTCATCAAAAACAGCAGTTTAATCCCAGAACAGCAACTGGAATTTCAATTATTACAAAATGAGTTATTAGAACTTATTAAAAAACTCCAGAAAGGCGAGGTTGGCTGTTATGAACACTTTATGAATCTCATCGAACAAATCAAAAAAACTGAATCACTACCTACTCAATATAAAGAAGCTATTGCGCGTATTGATGAACTGTTTAAGTTACAACTTAATCTTGATAGTGGGCTAAATGCTACGCACCAAGAATTAATGTTAAAAGCTCGGTATGAAGCGTTGCAGGAAGAGCGAAATGTGCTTGTGCAAAAAATGGTGGCTGTTAAACAGTACTTTGAATCAGATTATATTAATAAAGATCCAGGGATTTCAAATTTTCTTTTGGAGTTAGAGCATCAAATGTCCTCATTGCTCCAACCCCAGGATTCATTATTCATAACTGAAAATGATTTAGGGCAAAGCATAATCGTAGTCAAACCTGTAGCTAAGGTTAGTGAAGGAAAAGTTAGAGAATTAGATCAGCAAATTAAACAAGGTCGTATCCTCTTAAGCCAAACACCTAAATTGCATTCACAAGCTGCAATGGATGAGCAACAAACATTATTGGTGCAAGAAAAAGAGAGCAGAAGACAACTTGAACAAGAGTTTACAGACTATAAGTTACGTGTGGAAGAAACTCAACAACAACAGCAACAAATGTATTTAGATATGCAACAGCAGCTTCAAGTTGAAATTCAAAAAGCACAACAACAATATGAGCAATTACTAAGACAAGGAAAACTAACGCAAGCACGTATGGCGAGAATTGCTCCGATTCTAAGCGATATTGAGAGCCTGAAGGATCTGAAGGATGACTTCGTGAAGAAAAAACTAGACGGTGCAGAGCTCGAAGCTGGGGAGCTAATTTCTGCTCTTCAGAAGATTATTACTCAATATTGCAATAATCCAGCTGAAGATGAAGATGAGGTCCTTGCTGATTTTAAAAACGAGTGTATCGATGAGTTATTAAAACCCAGAGCAGAATTAGAAAAGCATGAAAGCTATAGGCATATCATTTCAAATATATTATTGGCTATTTCTTTATTAATTGTTGGCTATATCGTAGCCGCCAGTGTGAATCGTGTAGCAACTGGTCGTTATACATTTTTTAATGAAACTGATACTGCATCGACTATAAGAAAGAATGTTGCTAGTTTAGCCATAAAGCGGGAACCGCAAGCGAGTCAGGAGCAAGAGCTAGAGCAAGAGCCAGAAATCGATCCTTTGGTACACTCTATAAAATAGTAATGAGCCTCTTGAAACAAACCTGGTTGCTCGCAACCAGGTTTTCTCAACAGCAGCAAATCAAAGTAGGCCTTCCCGAGGAAGGTAATCTTTTCGTTGCCAGGTAAGGTACGTAAGTGACGAAAGCAATTCAGAAGTGCGAAGCATGCTTCGCTTCGTTCGCAATGAGGAAATTTTTTATTTAATTTAAACTCCATGATCGCTTACAAATTAGATTGTAAGCAACCAAGTCACATTTGTTACAGAATCTCACCTGTCTGCTTAAATACCGCATCAATAGCCATTAAGGACTCTAACAATGGCTTCATCTTATCTAAAGGCCAACTGTTAGGACCATCACTTAAAGCCTGATCTGGATTAGGATGAGTTTCCATAAAAATACCCGAAATACCTGCCGCCACTGCAGCACGGGCAAGAACAGGCACAAACTCTCTTTGTCCACCTGAAACCCCATTATTTCCGCCAGGAAGCTGAACGGAATGAGTTGCGTCATAAACTACTGGACAGCCAGTTTCACGCATAATTGCCAACGAGCGCATATCAGAAACTAAATTATTGTAACCGAAACTTACTCCACGCTCACAAGCCATAATTTGATCATTGCCGCCGGCCTTAGCCTTGGTAATAACATGCTGCATTTCCCAAGGTGCTAGAAACTGGCCTTTTTTAATGTTTACCGGCTTATTCATAGCAGCTACTTTTTGAATGAAATTCGTTTGTCGGCATAAAAATGCGGGAGTCTGCAAAACATCAACGACACTAGATACTTCCACCAAAGGCGTATCTTCATGAACATCGGTTAATACAGGCACCCCAATTTGTGCCTTTACCTTTTCCAAAATCGCTAGGCCCTTTTCAAAACCAGGGCCACGATAACTGGATAAAGACGAGCGATTTGCTTTATCAAAAGAGGATTTATAAATAAAAGGAATATTGAGCTGGCTACATAACTCTTTTAAATAACCCGCTGTTTCCAATGCCAAACCTTCGCTTTCAATAACACAGGGACCTGCGATTAAGAATAAAGGTTTATCTAAGCCTACCTCGAATCCACATAATTTCATGCGTTATCCTTGTTTTGATGTTTAGTCCGCGCAGCAAGTACAAATTGTTTAAACAATGGATGACTGCCCCGTGGGGTTGACGTAAATTCTGGATGAAATTGGCATGCCAAAAACCAAGGATGATCCGCTAGCTCAACCATTTCCACTAAAGTGTTATCTGCGGAGCGGCCTGAAATAACCATTCCATGCTCGACTAAGCTTTCCACAAATTTATTATTCACTTCATATCGGTGGCGATGACGCTCAATAATTTGGGGCTTTTCATAAACTTTGCGCGCTAAAGTACCCTCTTCCAATTGGCATAACTGAGCGCCTAAACGCATAGTACCACCTAAATCGGTATGCTCATCACGTAATTGCTTTGAACCATCGGAATCCATCCACTCATTGATTAATCCAAGCACAGGATAAGGAGTATTCTTATCAAATTCCGTAGAATTTGCTCCAGTTAAACCAACAACATGTCGCGCAAACTCAATTACCGCTGTTTGCATTCCTAAACAAATTCCTAAGAATGGTACTTTACGCTCACGAGCATATTGAATGGCTTTAATTTTACCCTCAATACCACGCTCGCCAAAACCACCAGGAACTAAAATCGCATCCACAGTGTCGAGTAACTCGGTACCGTGCTTTTCAATTAGCTCAGCATCGACATAAACAATTTCTACTTTAGTTTGCGTATGAATTCCAGCATGCAATAACGCCTCATTAATAGATTTGTAGGCATCGTTTAATTCAATATACTTACCAACCATCGCTACTTTAACCGTCATGGTTCGTATCTTTTGCATGTCGACAACGCGTTGCCATTCACTTAGATCTGCTGGTTTAGCATTTAGAGCCAATTTTTTAATAACTATCTCATCCAAGCCTTGTTCATGCAAAATCATTGGAATTTGATAAATACTCGGCGCATCCTCTAATGGGATTACCCCCTCTTTATCTACGTTCGTAAACAATGCAATTTTAGCACGATCAGCCATTGATAGCGCTTTTTCAGAACGGCAAATTAAAATATCTGGTTGAATACCAATAGAGCGTAATTCTTTTACAGAATGCTGAGTAGGTTTGGTTTTCGTCTCACCTGAAGTAGCAATATAAGGCACCAAGGTTAAGTGAATAAAAATCGCCCTTTGTGAACCCAATTCGATACGTAGCTGACGAATTGCTTCTAAGAAAGGCAAGGATTCAATATCCCCAACGGTTCCACCGATTTCAACCATAGCCACATCAAAACCATCAGCACCTAATTTAATGCATCGTTTTATTTCATTAGTGATGTGAGGAATAACCTGGACCGTCCCCCCTAAATAATCCCCGCGTCGCTCTTTTTTAATTACGTTTTCGTAAATTTTCCCCGAAGTAAAATTATTACGTTTTGTCATAATGGTATTTACAAAACGCTCATAATGCCCCAAGTCCAGATCAGTTTCAGCACCATCATTGGTTACGAAAACCTCTCCATGTTGAAAAGGACTCATTGTACCAGGGTCGACGTTAATGTATGGATCAAGTTTGATTAATGTAACACTAAGACCGCGTGCCTCAAGAATGGCAGCTAAAGATGCAGCAGCTATACCCTTCCCTAAAGAAGAAACAACACCGCCAGTAATAAAAATAAAGTTTGTCATATTGACCCCGTTCAAAATGCTGAATCCATTAGGGCCTGTGCCCCTAAATACATGAAAATTACATTCGCATGTAAACGGGATTTAATTCTATCAAAATGCGGATAAAAATGACACCTATTTCTTATCCTATAATTAGATTAATTGCTTTTGAGTAAAAATACCCTGGCTAAACAGAATACTTATAGACATTTTAAAACAGCAAGGAACAGAAACTATACTGCTTTTGAAAATCATTTAGGATTCCTAGCAGGGATGCCGCGGTCAAACCGCGGTAATTAGTGAGGATGATTTAACAAGAAAAAACTTAAAGCGGATGGAATAGCACTATTGAACGAAAATAATTATAAATTTAAAGCCTATTAACTAATTTCCAAAAGATGTCCCATTTTTTCCTTTTTAGTTTTTAAATACCCCTGACTCTCTCTCGTCGGATCAATCTCTAAAGGAATACGCTGTGTTACCGTAACACCAAAATTTTCAATGGCGGCAATTTTAAGTGGGTTATTGGTTAATAATCTTATGTTATCAATTCCAAAATGCTTTAATATTTGATAAGCAATAGTGTAATCACGATTATCCACTGGGAGACCTAACTTACAATTTGCATCCACCGTATCCAGACCTTGGTCTTGCAATGCGTAGGCCTTTAACTTATTAGCTAAACCAATACCCCTCCCTTCTTGGCGCAAATAAATTAATATACCTCCTTCTTCAGCAATCTGTGCTAATGACTGGTCAAGTTGCTTGCCGCAATCACACTTACACGAACCAAAAATATCGCCGGTAATGCATTCAGAATGAATACGCACCAGAGGCACGCGATTTGCATGCTGCGCAGGTTTCACTAAAGCAAAATGTTCCTTTAAATCCAACTCATTAGCAAATACGGTCATATAAAAGTCCCCCAGATCCTGTAAGGGAATACGTGCGGATGCTGCTTCACTCACCAACATTTCATGACGGATTCTGTAGTCGATTAAGTCTTTAACCGTAACTAAAGGAATATTATGCTGTTGTGAAAAACGTACTAAATCATCAAAACGGCTCATGGTGCCATCTTCATTAATAATTTCACAAATCACCGCCGCAGGAGTTAACCCTGCAAGTTTCGCTAAATCAACACTGCCTTCAGTTTGGCCTTGTCGTTCTAGGACTCCTTTTTTTCGAGCACGTAAAGGAAAGACATGCCCAGGAGAAATAATATCTTCAGCAGTGCTGGCCGAATTAATGGCGACTTGAATTGTATGAGATCTATCTTTTGCTGAAATCCCAGTCGAAACGCCCTCTGCTGCTTCAATAGAAACAGTAAAAGCCGTGCCATAAGGCGATTTATTCTTTTGAGCCATCATGGGTAGCTGCAATTTGTCTATGAGCTCTTCTGCCATTGACAAACAAATTAAGCCACAACCATAACGCGACATAAAATTGATTGCTTCAGGAGTAGCATGCTCTGCGGCGATGATTAAATCACCTTCATTCTCTCTATCTTCATCATCGATTAGGATGATCATGTTACCGGCTTTTAGTGTTTCCACTGCCTGCTCTATTGTTGCGAGTAAATACTTCATAAACGCGACCTCATTTAATGCAGAGTAGATTGGCCTTCTTGCCAATCGATACATGCGATCATATTATCCCCCATAGCCTTCCATGAGACAGTATGTGGACGATTAAATATCTCTTTTTGCTGGTATGCAGAAATTGCATTTGGCTCCAAAATGGTTGGAACGAGATATAAATAAGTTCGATGAACTAATCCTTCATGATGTAAAGCGCTAAAAATAGCACCACCGGCCTCGACCCAAACATCATGATATCCCAATTCACCTAAGTGCTGAATTACCGCAGCTAAATTCATCCCACCCTCCATCATAGGCATTAAATGCATACTACTGTTTGGATAAGTAACTTGCCGCTCGTCACAATGATAAATGTGACAATGAGCAGCTGTTGAGAAAATGCTTGCTTCTTTATTAAGTGTTAATTGCCTATCAATAATGGCTATAGGCTTTGCTCTTTCTTCATTTCCTAAGCGCACATTCAACTTAGGATTATCTAGATGAATTGTGCGTGCACTAGTCAGAATTACATCTGCTTCTGCACGCTTTTGATGGGTAAACTCCCCACAGAGTGAATTCGATAACATTACCCGTGCGCCAACTGATCGACCAATTTTACCATTTAGGGTATGCGCCATTTTAACTGTTATTCGTGGCTTTCGGGTTAAAATCCAATGAGTATAACTTTTATAAAACTCAGTAATTTCATCTACTGGGTAATAAGTTACCTTAATTCCTTGAGCACGTAACTTTTCAGACGAATTATTTTGAGTCACAATGGGATTAGGATCAGAATAAGCAAAAATAACATGCTCAATTCCCCCATGATTGATAATTGCATCAACACAGGGAGGAGTTCGTCCCCAGTGGTTGCAAGGCTCAAGAGAAATATAAAGACTAATTCCTGGTGTTTTAGGTGGAATCTGTGCTAACAATAATGGTTCAGCATGTGGAGTTCCTGCTCCACGATGGCTTGCCTGTGCTATAATATTTCCATTTTGCACAGCTACAGCTCCAACACAGGGATTGGGGGCGCAAAAACCTAGCCCAAGTCGGGCTTGTTCGAGTGCTGCGAGCAAAAATTTTTTATGCATTGATGTACGGTAACTTTAAACGCTGTGCGAATGATAACAAATTATTCAATTTTTGAGTAGCCTAATGATTAGATTGAAAATTAAAAACTATGTTTTGGGGATGCTTCTGGCAAGCACTTTAATTCAACCTGTCGCGGCGCAAGGGTTGTCCCCCTATTCCACAAGTGAGCTGGAACAATTAGAAAAAGAATTTGTTCAGCAAATTAATCAATCAGATAGCGTAGAACGTAATCCTTTAGCCACTCAATACGTGAATCATATAGGAAAAAGCTTAGCAACTCATGGACGCATTAAGACGCCTGACTTTTTTATTGTGAAATCACATGAAATTAATGCCTTTGCTGGTCCTGGAGGACATATAGGAATTAACTCGCAGCTCATTTTAATTACCCATAATGAAAGCGAATTAGCTGGGGTAATGGCTCATGAGATTGCTCACGTGCGCTTACATCACTTGTATAGTGCCATCGAGCATCAGAAACAAATGCGTATCCCTATGCTTGCATCCTTACTTGCTTCCGCAGCTTTAGGTGTGATTAATCCTACAGTGGGAATGGGCGCGATGATGGGTTCCTTATCTGGTTTTAATCAGGAAAATATTAATTTTACGCGCTCAAAAGAAAAAGAAGCAGACCGAATTGGTATTGATATGCTGATTAAAGCAGGCTATAACCCTCACAGCATGGCTGCCTTTTTTAAAAAAATGCAGGAAAACTCACGTTATTATTATACTGCCAATGTGCCAGCTATCCTGCGTACCCACCCTATAGATTCAGACCGTATTGCCGAAGCGGAGAGTCGCACTACTCAATTTACCAAGAAGAGCTATCCGAGTTCTACTGATTACGCTTTTGTTAAAGAAATCATTCGCAATGCAGTGGCCTCTGATCCTAAATTATTATTTGAATACTATACCTATCAATGCCCCAAAGTGAGTCCCATGAATGCTTGCCAATACGGGAAAGTACTGGCGCTATTAAATACAAATCAATTTACTCAAGCGCAAGCTTTACTGGCTCCGCTATTAATCCAAAATAATAATCTTTATTTTCAAATTGCCATGAGTCAGGCAGAAACAGGATTATCCCAGCATCAAGCAGCCGTAAGCCGCATGGCCGAAATGCAAAATAATTACCCGAATAGCTATGCCGTACTTATGGCCCATGCCCAAGCCTTATTGGCAGCAAATCAAAATGCAAAAGCAACCAGCATATTACTGAAAGGCAGTCGGCAGTACAAACACGACCTCCCTCTTTGCCGAGAGCTGGCTCGGGCACAGGCCAAAACAAACCAAAAAGGTTATGCTTATTTTACGCAAGCACAGTGTTTGTTACTTGAGGGACAAAAACGAGCGGCAGTGGCACAATTGAAAGTAGCTCGTAGCCTGGCCAAGAATGATGAATATTTGCAGGCGAGAATTACAGCTAAGATTGATGAAATTGTTAATTAAGCCGTAGATTGGGCCCGAGGCCCAACCTACAATAGGGAAAGAGTATTACGTACTTAATCCCGAAAATTCTCATACTGCATTGGCAACTTAATTTCCGACTTTTTCAACAAAGCAATTGCTTCTTGAAGATCGTCACGTTTCTTACCTGTCACGCGCACCTTATCACCCTGAATAGAACTTTGTACTTTTAACTTAGCTTCTTTCAAATACTTCACAATTTCTTTGGCTGTAGGCTGATCAATCCCCTGCTTAAAAGTCATATTCAAAGAATAAAATTTACCACTATGTACCGGCTTATCTTCCATATCTACGCCTGACGCATCCAAATTACGTTTGCTGCAATGATTACGGAACAAATCTTCCAATTGACGCACTTGGAAATCCGATTCAGCACGTAAAGTGACGGTAAGCTCTTTCAGCTCAATGCTTGATTCAACCCCACGAAAATCAAAACGGGTTCCCATTTCACGCACTGCGTTATCTACAGCATTGCGTAGTTCTACCTCATTGGTTTCTGAAACGATATCAAAAGATGGCATAAGATTCTCATTCGAATTAAAAAAGGTAATTTAACAAAAAAAGCGTTACGGCACCATATTAAATCCCTTGAAGATGGTGCACTTAACTAAAGCAGGTATGGATACCTGCAAAGTGCGGTGGTTGAAAAATGAGTAATCGGCATGGTAATTCTTCCACAAAACGTCTCTACCTAAATAATAGTTCAACAGCAGGTTATTTGTTGTTCAAATTATTGACAACTTGACGTAAGTGAATCTAAACTTAGAATAGAGAGTAGCCTTACCTAAAAGGTCCCAACATGAATGAGCAATACACCGCATCTATATACTGTGGCGAAGAACAGATTGCTAACCAGGCTGGGAATGACATTGATGCGCTTTATACATGGATGCTCACCCAAGGAAGCACGCACATAGGAAACATTCATGGGGAAATAGTTGATAACCAAACCCAAAAAGTTATCCGTACCTTCCGTAAATCCGCGATAGAATAGACTCTATTGACTAAAAATCATAAGCACTTAAAATGCCCGCTATACTCACCGTGGTTTATTTAAACCCATAAAAATAAAGTGTCTTATGTCGCATCAATCTATCTCTTCATTTAAACTCATTTGGTTATTAAGTTACATTTCTATTGCCTCTGTATCCGCAACAATTATTACCCCTGCCCTTCCTCTAATTCAGCAGTACTATGCATTGAACCCCGGAGCTGTAGAATGGTTGGTTTCGGCATTTTTGATTGGGTATACCATTGGACAGCTGCTTTATGCTCCGCTTGCTAATCGTTATGGTAGTTTAAAAGCTTTGCGGTTAGGACTAATAATTAATTTATTAGGAACGCTTGTTTGCCTAATAGCTCTTTCACTTAATAATTATTGGCTGTTAGTCCTTGGACGCTTAATTACTGCTTTAGGGGCTGCCAGTGGATTAGCCTGCACATTCATGCTGATCAATGCGTGGTTACCGGAAGAGCAACGCAAAACAGCCATGGCATATTCTGTACTTTCCTTTGCTCTAGGCCTAGGAGTTGCCGTAGTTTTAGGCGGTATAATTACTGACTTTTGGCAGTGGCAAGGATGCTTTTGGTTTTTATTAATTCACGCTATTGTGGTTTTGTGCGGCACTTATGTTTTCCAAGAAGCAGCTTTTGTCTCCAAACCAATTCACGTTCTGACAATTATTAAGGATTATATGGCCGCCTTATCCTCACCCAAGCTGGTTGTTTTTTCCCTAGTTGTAGGGAGCTCCACTGCAATCTCTTATTGTTTTTCGGCGGCTGGCCCCCAAATAGCTAAAGATTTATTGGCCTTATCTCCTGCGGAATATGGGTACTGGAATGGAGTTAACATTATTGGTATGCTGGCAGGTGGCCTCATTGTAAAGCAACTTTTAGCACGCTTCTCAGCAATTCAAGTTATTGCTATTGGTTTTCTTGGCATTGCCTTAGGCATTATGAATTTATTTTTCATGTGGACAATAAACAGTCACTCATCCTTATGGTTTTTCCTAATCGCCTCCAGCTTTTATTTATTTAATGGTCTATTATTTTCCAGTGGCTCATTCATTGCCTCAAATGCCCTGGATGACAAAGCAAGTGCAGCAGGAATGATGAGCTTCCTTAATATGAGTTTTGCAACACTCTGGGTGATTGTGATGGGCTATTTAGGTGTAAATCCTTTACTCAGTTTTGCAGAAACCTTAAGCTTAGTATGGTTACTTGTAGTTGTCTTAGTGTTAATCGAAAAACGAAATACAAAAGTGGGAAGTTATATCAGCGAGGAATCCTAAATCATGGCTACTTTTATAAGTCGGCCGTTGTTAGGTTTTATAACTTATACAGCCTTTCATGGGGAATAAGTGAATAACTGGGATTCCTTCGCTCAGGAAGAACATGCTAACGAACAACCCAAGAGGTCCGCAGCACGGACCTATGGATTGCTTTACCTTGTTCGCAATAACCTCTTCGGATTGAAGGAAGAAATCTTACGGAGTGACCCCCGTGCCTATTTGGTTTTCTTCCTCTGACTCCGAACTCGAATCTGTCCTTATATCGTTTATCTGAACTTTGAATTTATTCGTTATACTGCTTTGTTCTTCAAGTGAATTATTTTCTGACTTTATTTCAACTTCTTCAGATAGTACTTCTTCTTCACTATGTTCCTCAAACAAGCCAGCAATATCATCTATATCGTATTGCTCCTCATCGTCACTATCCAAATCATCAAAGTTAAAATCGCTAAGGTCAAAAACAATGTCAGGTATTCTGATCTTATCTAACAAGCTTTGTAGCTTATTACCAATTCGTACAACACTAGAAAAGTTCTCCTCACTCTCAAGTTTTTCCCTTTCAGCCTCAATGAATTTAGCATAGACCTTATATTGCTCTTCATCTGTCTCTTTCAAGTCAGATAATTGCTCCTCTAGCTCTTTAATAGTCTCCATACATTCATCTTTTTTCATCGTCAGTAACTGCTTTTCATCGTATTTTAATTGCTTTTTACCAAATAAGTCTTGGATATAATTAATGAGTAGATTTATTGTAGTAGAGAATGAGCGATACTGATCTTTCTCTTTGCTCTGAACAATTTCTTTTGCTTGTTCCGAGAAAGGCACCTCATGATACTGTAATACTCTTAGTACATCTAAGTTAGTTCGTTGAACAGACAACGGAGACATAGACACAAGTTTTAATACGTCCTCAGACATTTCAGGATTTGCGTCAATTAATTTCTTTAATGCATAAGGTTGATTATGTTCTATCGCTTTCAAGAAAAAATCCAGGAGCTGTTTTTCATCAAGCGGTTGCTTGTACTCACGTAATTGATCTAACAATACTTGAATACATTCTGTATTACCTTTCTCTATGGCCTGTTCCATTGCAACATGAGCGGCATCGACCATATTTTTCGTCATAAAAATGTGTAAGTAAATTTCTTTTGCTTCCTCCTTACTCATTTTTTCCGTAGACAATTTTCCATTCTCCATATTTTCGGTCACAAGTTGATCGATATATGCCTCCTGGGAAGGTTTAATCACATCTAAAACTCGCTCCAATATTTTCGGATTTCCTCCCTTTGCCGCGAGTACTATAAGATAACTGAGATTTTCTTTGGTGTAACATTCAGAGAAATATTTTTCAACTTGTTCATAAGCCTCTAAACGACCAGCCCCAATTGCAATTTCAATTAATAATTTTAATTTTTCAGCCGGTTTTGATTCCGCATTAATTTTATCTAATAAAGGACCTAGAGCATTATTATTATTATTTGAAACGGCATGTTTTGCAGCCGTAAAAATCGTTTCGGAACTAGCATTACTCTGAGTAATTAAGCCCTCTATAATTTGCGGATCTGTAACCACAGTGGAGGCAATAACAAGCGTATCAAATGTTTTAGAACCCAGTTTTGCAGTTGCTTTTTTGGATGGTAAATGATGCTTATAAAGCTCTTGAATATCCGGAAAAGGGACTTGTCTGGAAACGGCACCGGGATTTCGAATCACGTGCACTTCCATACCTAAGTTTCCTCGCCCGTAACCAAAAACTTCTTTATGTAACTCCTTGACTAAGGCTTCTTCTGATGCAAACTCTTTAAATCCCGTAGCATAATTAGGATCATAAACTCGATATTTATCGTTGACTTTACGTACTGAAATAGCATGGTTAATGCTTTGTACTATCATTACCTCATCGTTTTGAAGCCCTATTTTAGCAATAACTTTGCTCCATTCCTTATCCGCGGCCGCCAGAGCAAAATCAAATGAGGACTCCATTGATTCCCCATTAATTTTTAGCATCTCCATGCTTGTGGACTGAGTTTGGCTTAGATCGTACTTGCTTGGTTGATAAGCCAGCAATACTTGGCTTGCGAACAATAAAATGGAGCCCGGTTGCAATCCATATTTTTCTTCTTCATTCAGTTTTCCATCAGCAATTATTTTAAGTACTTTAAAAAATTCAGCCTCTTTTTCAGGTCCTTGCAATGCATATTGAGCATAAACCATAGCTAAACCGTTACACACCCCCCCCTCATTAAAATGAAATTGAGCAGGAAAACGTAATTTTTTAAATTCCCGATTTAAATTTTCTATTAATAAATCTTGGCCTAAATAACCCATAATGTAACCTCTCGAGAGCTTTGGACTTCAAATACCAACCATTCCGTATAATAATTATACTCCCAATGCCTAATAAATAACAATCCCCAACTCGACTTTAGAAAAAGAAATTTCCTTCGATAGCAGTTACAGTAGCTTCAATTGGCATTGCTGTAAAAAGTAATGTGCGGAGGAGTCATTAGGATTGGTGGAGAGTATTTGCTCGAAATAACTCATTGCATTGTGATACTGCTTTTCCTCATAGCATTTTAAAGCACTAGCAAAGACAGAGGCAGCATTTTCCTTCAGCTTTATTTCTGCAGGGCTATTGTTATTAAATACTTCATAAATAGCTACGGGTAAACTTTTCCCCTTAACCGAAGTTAATCCTAATGAACGCACATGATAGTTCTGGCGAAATTTAAGTTGTTGGTAGGTTTGTCCACTAATAAGTAAGTCGATATTAAAATCACGAGTTAAAGACTCAACGCGTGAAGCAATATTGACCGCATCACTGATCACACTGCAATCCATCCGCGCCTCAAAACCAACAGTTCCTACAATTAATGGGCCGGTATTAAGGCCTATTCCCACATTTACCGGAGGCAGGTTATGGCTAGCCCGCTCAACATTAAAGACATTTAAGGCATTTAACATATCCAACGCTGCATGTACGGCATCATCCGCATCGTCAAATAAAGCCATAATGGCATCGCCAATGTATTTATCAATAAAACCTGAATGTTTAACTATAACCGGGTCCATATAACTCATTAAGGTGTTGACCAGATTAAATATTTCAACTGAAGTTAATTGCTCAGAAAGGGCCGTAAATGATTTAATATCCATAAATAAAACCGTCATGACCTTCTCTACACAATCCCCCACCCTTATGTCTGCAATATTTTTGCGATTAAGCATTTTCAAGAAGTTCTGAGGAACAAAACGCGCCACAGCATCCGCATTTTGCTGTATTTCTATGAGTTTACTAATGAGTTCATCATTAAGGACGTGCACTTTTTTCTCAGCAATCTGCAACTCCTGAAAATAAAAACTAGTCCGCACCATATAACGCACACGATAACCAATTAAGTTTGCATTCAAAGGTTTCGTCGTGAAATCCGTAGCACCTGCCTCAAAGGCTTTGTTAATGGATTCATAATCTTCCAAGCCGGTAACCATCATAATTGGCGTATACTGATGATCTGCTAACTTGCGGATTTGTGCACAGACTTCAAAACCATTTAACCCTGGCATTTCCACATCCAATAAAATCGCATCAGGTTTGGTTGTATTTAGGAGCGATAAGGCTTGCTCACCATTTTCTGCCTGTATAATCGAGAAGCCTGTTTTAGCTAATGCATTACTGGTAAGCAAACGCATCGTAGCACTATCATCTACAATTAAAACCAACACATTTTCTTTGTCCATCGCGTCACACAGCCTTAGAGATACAAATGGTGGTTAAATAATTTGCGATGCTCTCTAATTCAATGACTTGATCTACAGCGTCTATTGACTGAGCAACTGCTCCCATTCCAAAAACTACAGCACTTCCTGGCCCTTGAATTAAAGTATGCCCATGAGCTTGTTTTAATGCCAATAAGCCTTCAGCACCGTCGTCACTCATGCCCGTTAAAAGTATTCCAATCGCTTTTTTACCCGAAACTTTAGCCACTGATTGTAATAAGGCAGTAATTGAAGGGCAAAAACCATCACTGGAATCTCCCTCAACAAGCTTACAAATCAACCGGTCATATTCTCGCCCAATTTGTAAATGTATTTTATCTGGTGCTATATAGACAGTTCCATTTTCTAATAGTTCGCCATTTATTGGGACTTTCACTTTAAGACTTACATTTTGCTCTAGCCATTGAACAAAGCCGCCGATAAATCCATTACTCATATGCTGAACAACGACAATAGGTAGAGGAAAGTTAGGGGAAAGATGGGATAAAATAGCTTTTAATGCCATAGGTCCCCCCACTGAAGCACCGATAGCGATTATTTCATAATTCCCTACTTTGACTTTATGCTCGTGCTTAGTTACTTTTCCTTTTTTATCGGTAAAAGATTCTTTCAATGGCTTTTTAGTAACTCGAATTTCTGAAAGGCTACGCAAAGTATCAATAATATAGGCGCTTCGTTCTTTAAATGAAGGAGAAAATATATTAACTGGTTTTGCCAACGCGGTTAAAGCGCCCGCCTCAAGGATATGAAAGGTGGCATTAATCGATTCATCACTTACGGTTGAGCTAATAACAACAATGGGGGTTGGATAATGCGCCATAATAATACGCGTTGCCTCAAGCCCATCGATGACGGGCATTTGGATGTCCATGGTAATCAGATCTGGTTTTAATTTGGCGGTTAATTCTATTGCCTCTTTTCCATTCTTGGCAACGCCAACCACAATCATATCGTATGTAGACTCAATAATATGCTGAATTAAAGCAACTTCGGTCGGTGAGTCATCGACAATTAAAACTCTTATCATAGGCAATAGTTCACTTATATTTATAAATACACATCACCCCGAACCCACGACATCCTGAGGAGTTTACAACGAAGGAGCTTTAGAATGTGGCACTTTACTCCTCGTTACATCAGCACCACATTCAAGAGATCCTCACTGCGTTCTAGCTAGCGTGCCTAGTGTTAAAACAGTGCTTTTTTAATAAGTTCAGCTGAATTTAAAACAAAATTAATTTGGTTACTTCCGGATAAAGTAGCGCCGGTAACACAAGGTATATTGGTTAACGGTTCTTGAAGTGGCTTCAAGACAATTTCCCGTTCCCCAATAATTTCATCCACAAGTAAGGCAATTCGCTCTTGGTCCTTATGAATCACAACTACTGAAAAATACTCTTTTTCTTGTATTTTTTCATTAAGATGCAATACCTTAGATAATGAGCATAGCAAAATCGGTTGCTGATTGACAAGCACTGCTGGACTTCCCTCTACTTCAATAATATCTTGGCTTTTCAACAAAAATACGCAGTCCACCGCACGAGTGATAAGGACAAATAATTGATCACTACAGGAAATAATCAATCCTCGCTCAGTGACCAAAGTAATCGGTACTTGTAAACGAAAATGTGTTCCTTTGCCAAATTGACTTGTCACAGTGACTTGGCCTTTTAATTGCGCTAAATTAGAACGAACTACATCCAACCCCACACCACGACCAGAAATATCTGTGGCAATATCTCGCGTAGAAAAACCTGGTCGAAAGATTAAATCAAGAGCAGCTTCCGGATTCATCCCCTCTAGCTCAACTGGGCTAATGATATTTTTTTTCAATGCAGATAGGAGGAGCGCTTCCGGATTAATCCCTGCGCCATCATCTGAGATTTCAAAAATAATTTGGTGATCCTCCTGGCGCACTTCAATGAGGATGTTACCTTGTGCTGATTTACCTACAGCTTGGCGCGTCTCCGGCCGCTCAATCCCATGATCAATAGCATTACGTAACAAGTGCACTATTGGATCTTTTAAACCATCAAGAATCATTTTATCAATTTTGACATCATTGTTGATAATGTCGAAATTAACTTGTTTTTTTAATCCATGTGCTAAATCACGCACCACTCGCGGCAAGTAACGCAATTGCGCGTCAACCGGAATCAAACGAATTCGCCGAACCTCATCCTGTAGTGAGCCAAGTAAAGTAGATAATTCATTAATCGGTGTGCGCAACGCGCGTTGCATCGTATGCATGGAATTATTGATTTCAGTTAATTCAGTAACTGGTGTAGAAAATAAGGCATTAAAACGCTCGTCCTCATTAAACAGAGTTTTTACATTCGCTAAATTCTTTTTCCAGGCGTGCACAAAATAATCTATTTTATAATTTATTTTGATTAAATCAGAATAATACTCATCAATAATAATCTTAATTGCTTGAAGTTCTTCCATATCAGCAGAGATACGATCTAGATTTTGGAGGGAAACACGAATGGATTCAAATTCACCTGTTCTAAAGCGTGTATCTAATGTTTTTGTATTTTCTGCCAGAATTCCTTGAGGGGGCTCAATAACTGCTTGCGGCAATTCCGCTTGAGAATGTTCTGTATAGTATTTAAGTTGATTCAAATGGCCTTGCAGGTCAAAAGTTGAGGGTATATCTTCACTGTAGCAGCGCATTGCTTCATTCATGAAATCAATAGACTGTAAGCAAAGATCAATAATTTCAGGAGAAATTTCAATACGTTTCTGCTGGATTTCTGCAAATAAGGTTTCTATCTGATGAGCAATTTCCCCCACATCAATTGCCCCAATACTACGAGCAGAACCTTTAATGTTATGTGCTGCTCTAAAAATCACCGTAAATAAATGCTGACGATCGTCCTCACTGTTCTCCCTTTTTTCAAGCTGCAATAAACCATTAGTAATCGTCATTAAATTTTCTTGAAGTTCGCTTTTAAAGGTCTCAACAATTTTTTTTAAAAACTCCCGTTCGGAAGTGCTCTCAGAAAAAACAGGTACAGCTGATGCAACTTTCTCTTCAGCTACCTTTTCCTCTATATCAGCAATACGTGCTTGGTGTCGAAGTTGATGTATTAATTCACGCAGAGTAATCGACGCTTGTTTTTTCGCAATAAAATCTCCCAATGATTCACGCATCCCCTCTACTGCGTTGTGTGTTAAGGTCACAACTTCGGGTGAAATGGGCTCTGTAGGCATAAAAAGCTTTTCAATGCATTCAGCAATAGCGCCTAAATCATCAATGCCTATAGAAAGTGCTGAAACTTTAATATTACGCCCTGAACGTGAAATTTCGGCGGCGATTTGGTTTAACTCTGCCTCTGGCGTATTTTTTTGAATTTTTTGCAAATTATTAATAATTACTGAAATCAATGACTCAAGTTCGGAACTAAAGGTTTCTATAAGCTGTTTTAGTAATGAATCGTCTAGAGTCATAATAGTTCCTAAACTTTATAGATGTTTACATCGTCTTTAAGATGTTTGGCGATTTCATTTAACTTATGAATGAAATCCATCATTTCCGTTAACCCTCCAGAGAAAGTAGAGGTCGTTCGATTAATCTCATTCATACTTTCAACAATTTGCTCAATCCCAACTGCTTCCTGGCGGATGGCAACTTCAATATGCTGGCTTGAAATAGATGCTTCATTAATCATTTTACTTAAAGTTTGGATAACTTCCCCTGCTTTTTCAATCAACTGCATGCCAGATCCTAAAGATTTAGCCCCTTCTTCAGTTACCTCAACCGCTTTTTCAGTTGTCCGGCGTATATCTTCAAGAATTTTTTGTACCTGAACAGTGGATTGCTCTGATTGCTCGGCCAGATTTCTTACCTCTGTTGCTACCGCAGCAAAGCCTTTTCCGGCCTCTCCTGCCTTTGATGCTTCAATTGCCGCATTTAAAGCCAACATTTTAGATTGCTGAGCAAGTGTATTCACTACTGCCGTAATCTCGCCAATTTGTTGGGTGTGCGTACTTAAATCAAGAATCGTCTGAGCAATTAATTGCATTTTTTCTTCAGAAACTTTAATACCCTCAATACTTTGAGCAACCGACTCGCTCCCCCACTTTCCTTGTTCATACGTATTTTTTGCCACATCACGCAATGCTTGGGCTTTATTCATAGTTTGCTTAGAGCTTTTATCAATTTCCTCTAAAGAAGCACTGATTTCATTAATTGCTGAAGCTTGTGAATTAATACTTTCCGTCTGTTCATTTGCTGAAGTAAAAACCTTATCTGCCATGGCAACAATATCACCACTTACCTGAGTGATTTTTTTGGTAATTGATGCCAAACCATCGGTCATTAGATCTAAATCGTTCCCTAACTCATATAAAATGTCATCCTTATCTACACTTAGTCGTTCTCTAAGATCCCCTGCGGCGACTTTACTGCTGTACTCACTAAATTTTTTCGATGTATTCACTAATTGATCAAACAATTGCCGCGACTCCTCTTCCTGTTCACGGAGTTTTTCTTCATTTTCTTTAATTGCCTGTTGCATAGATTTAATCGAAAGCAACATACGACCTAGTCTATCCAAAGAAGGAATCTCAATTTCTATATCACGCTCACCCGCGGCAATCCTTTGAGCAATCTCAATCACGCGGTCAATGGGACCTGCTAAATAACTTAGCGTGCCAAGCGGGACAATAATGGTTAAAACAATTCCTAAAATTAATAACCCGTATGCAGAGCGGGTCAACGCATGTAAATTACGATTAATATACGTAGTATTTTTATCAATTTGAGCCACTAAGCTGTTGGTTAACCCCCCAACACGCTTGCCTAAATCTTCAGAGTAAACCCCATCAATTATATCAACCATTTGATTTTCAATGGGCCGAGTTACCTCGATGTGCTTTTTTAAAGCGCCAACAATATCTAAACTTCTAGGTGCATTAATTCCTGCCGACTGGGCTTCATATAAAGGTTCGTATAAATCTTTGAGCTGTCGCCATTCATCCAATATTTTCTCATTCCCCAAACGAGCTAGTCCCTCCTCCCAGCGTTGTTTTATTTCATTAATTTCACCCCATACATGGTTAAACTGAGCTCTATATTTCTGATCTCCGGTTACAATCCAGTCAACAACTAAATTTTGGGATTGAAAAACTCCAGTATCCAAAACCTGAGATAAATTCTCTTCATAAATTTCTTTGCTATAAAATACCACAGCATTAACTTTTGGTAGTAAGAGCATGATTAATAGCAACAACGGTAAACTCAGGGTTAAAAAGCCGATAATTATACGGGCACGGAGCGAAATAAAAAAACCCGAATTATTTACTTCCATGAACATCTCCTATCCTATATACGCTTTCTTTAATTGCTTGGTATAAACCGGGCATCAACACATTAATATTAAGAATGGCGGTCACTGATTGATGCAGTCCTAAGATGTATTCAGGATTTGCTACCTTTGTGGAAGACAATGGTGTACTTAATTGGTTAGGTTGATACATTAAACTCCCCTCAATGGAATAAGCAAGTATCCCTAGCATCATATCATTGACGCTCACAATAATAATAAACTCCCCAGCCTTTCCAGAATATTCTGGATGAAAAAATTTCATCAAATCAACAACCGTAATTAATGAACCGCGCCAGTTAATTACACCAACAACGAAATGAGGAATGCATGGAGGTTTTGAGACAGCGACATGATGTAAGATTTCACAAACATGCTGATAGGAAATTCCATAATGCTCATTTGGGCTCAGCTGAAACCGCACGTAGTCAATACCATATACATCTATTGCACTGACTTCTGGTTTGGCAAGTAATTCTGCGCGTGCTTTCAATATACGCAAAGCATCTGGGCTTTGAGGCATGAGTTCAGAAGCATGTTTTTGTAATTTAGTAGCCACGGCCAAAATCCTTTTTATTTATTATCGGTATCCAAAGAAAAATAAATTGCGCCATCATGGTGAAACACAAGATTGGTATCGGCTATGATAATTGGATCTGACGCCCCCAATAAAAGATAAGCTCCCTCAGCTAGACACTGACTTAATTTTTTCATGATTTTAACAACCAAATCATTCTCAAAATAAATTAGCACATTACGACATAATATTAAATCGACCTGATAAGTACCATTAATAATGGAAGGATAACTATTATCACTTAAATTGAGGTATTTAAAACGTACCATGTCCCGAATTGTAGAAGAAAGAACGTAAGTACGCTTCTCTTTGGTAAAATAATTTTGCAAATACACCTCAGGAATGGAACGCATTGACCATTGCCCATAAATGCCAGTCATTGCTTTTTCGAGTGCTGCCAAATTAATATCAGTGCCTAATAACTGTAAATCCCAATGAGCAATATTAGGAATTAGCTTCAAAAGAAGCATGGCAATAGTATAGATTTCCTCACCTGATGAACACCCTGCACTCCAAATCTTTAAGGTACGTGTATCTTGTTTTTGTTGGATCAGATTAGGTAAAAGTTCTTTTTCTAATAATTGCATTTGCGTTTTATCACGAAAAAAATAACTTTCCCCAACAGTAATTTCTGCAACTAAGTCCGCTAATAATGAGGAACTACTTGAACAATGTTTCAACTTATCTAAATATTCGTCGGGCGAGAAATTAAATTTAGTGCACGTCGCGGCAATAATCTTCGGTAAATCCCTGGCTTGATTGATATGTGTCACCAGGCCAAATCGTTCATGAATTAATTTAATAAAAGCAGGTTCAAGAGTTTTTATTTTATCTATCAAGTTAGTCATGATCTGGAGAAACCTGGCCCATTTCTTCCGTCAGTTTCAATGCAAAGAGCGATGCAACATCCATCAGCAATGAAACCCCATTATTAATTGTTACCGCACCGTAAAATGGTGAATGACTGCGAGTAAATTCTTCGTGTATTTCAATTTTGTTTTTATCAATCTCACCAAGCCCAATCATTCTATCAACAATAAGACCAAGACGATGTGTTCCATCAGAACACAACAAAATAGGTATGCTCAAAGGATAAGTCTCCTCGCGAGTTAATCCAGCGCAAATCCGCAAATCAACAACAGGAATGCATTTTCCATGTAAATTCATCAACCCTACAAGATAAATCGGACTTCCAGGAATAGTTTCCAAGAGAGGCAAAGGAAATATTTTTTCCACATACTGCAAATCCAAGCAGCATCGTATGTCTTGTAATAAAAAATGCAAAACTTTAATACAACTCATTTCCTTACCAACCATTTTGCACCGTATAAATTAGATTTCTTATCGTTATAGTTATAGGCTGAATCGGTTAGGCATACAAGATAATTTTTAAGCACGTACCTGTCCTAAAATCGTAAGTAATAAATGGCGCTTGTGCGGCTGATAACGATGCTCATAAAGATAGATACCTTGCCATGTACCTAATGCTAATTTTCCATCATGCACGGGGATGGTAAGACTGGTTTGGGTCAAAACTGTACGAACATGTGCGGGCATATCGTCCTTACCTTCAATCACATGCTTGAATAAAGGATCTCCATCAGGAACCAAGCGCACTAAAAAATTTTCCAAGTCCGTACGAACCTGTTGATCATAATTTTCACAAATTATTAATGAAGCACTAGTATGCTGAAGAAACAACTGACATAAGCCTTGCTGGACTGTTGTGTTCGCTACAATAGCGGCAACTTCCGTAGTGATATCGGTAGTCCCTCTGCCGGAAGTATCCAAGTAAATCGAATGTTGTTCAAGATTCATTAATTTACCTCGCTAATCAAGAGTAAATCTTGAGAAGTGTTTATCTTATTCAAATCCCGAATAAAGTGTTCATTGATCTGATAAAGCAAAGAGTCATTAGGAAGCATTTGGATATACCCCAGATCTTCTAATTGATTTAAAAGAGGCATAATTTCTTCAGATAAATCATAACGTAAGCGAGGAATGGAGGAATTCATAATTGCCATTTTGTCTACAACAAAGAACTCTCTAATCTGTGCATTCACAGGGTCATTAATATCTTTTTTAAATTGCTCCATAAAATGAGAATGAGCCTGAAACAACTCATTTAATGCCGTTTGTTTTTCATTTTTCTTTATCGAACTTGTACCGCTACCACCTAAAAATAATTGCACACAATATTGGCCTATCGCACCAATCATGCAACCCATAACTAGTCCGGCTGAAAAAGAAGAAGTCATGATTACTGTTTTCCTTCGAACGTTAACTTACACTATAATAATTTAAAATAGGTGCCGATTAAATAAGTGAGGATACCAAATGAGTATCGAACGATTTATCCAGGCCCAGCAAGGACAAGACTTTTTCCCTACCTATCTAGAGGCATATAAAGAAATTGCCCAGGGTCGCAAAACCAGTCATTGGATATGGTACATATTCCCTCAGCTGCAATCCCTAGGACATAGTTCAACTGCAAAGCACTATGGCATTGTGGATTTGCATGAAGCCTGTAACTATTTACAAAATACCATACTTTTTGAGCACTATAATGAAATTATCCATTTGGTTTTAAAACAATTACAAACAATACCCCTGAGAACCTTAATGGGGGGCAGCATTGATACTTATAAATTAGTTTCTAGCGTCACTCTCTTTCGAAAGGCAGCGTTCTTACTTAGTGAGGAAGGAGAAACAGGCCAGGATTATAATGAATTAATTCGCTGCTGCGATTTGGTTTTGCGCAAAACAGCAGATCAAGGCTATCCACCCTGTCAACATACTTTGGAATTTACCTAGATATAAAGAATTATTCGCCGGTTGGGTGATAAACCCAACCGACAATCCGATTACGTCCCTTTCGTCAATTGCATAAACTGCTCCAACTCACACACAGTTCCACCACAAGCGGGGATGTTAACCGGCTTGCCGTTATAAGTAACCCTAACCGTATGAGAGCCTGCATCACTTTCATAAAGCGAAAAATTAAGATTAGAGGCGTACGGAGGAGCCTGCTCTAAGGGTGCTCCTAAAAAGCTTAATGAGCTGGCAATAGTCGTATCATGAGCCGACAATAAGACATATTTTAGCTTGGATTGATTTTGACTGCCCTTATTAAGATAATTAGCAATATTCGCCATTATCTTACTACTATAAACACGAGCAACCTGTAGGGGGCGCTCTTGCGCCATAAAAGCCCAGTTACATGCATTAATAATGTCATTAACGTCTTGGGAACTTAATCCTTCAGGCATTGGTGCATGATGTATTTGATGAATATATAAGGTGTCACCAAGTAATCCCAAATCCTGCAACTTATTAATTTGCATCCCCGTTAAAGCACTCCAACGCGGATATCTATCTTTCAGTTCATTATTTTTTTGTTGCCACTCTTTAGTTGGATAAACATACTGTTGCATTAACTTCTCATGCACACGAGGGCTTACAGGTTGTACAATAACATCATCAAATTTATATGGTGCACTAAAAACCGGTATGGGTTGAAAAGAATGAGGTAACGCAGGCAGGGCAGATTCTGAAGTATTAGGCCCTGTTCCTGGGGGATACAATCCCATCAACAAGGACTGAGCGCTCATGAGTGTACGATCATAATCAGTTGAGCGAACATACATAGTCCCCGCTTCATAATGTTCTGGTAATAGATGTGTCTGCTCGACGTACTTTTTACGAAATTCCGTACCCAAATTATGTTCTTGTTGCATCCCGTCTGCGGTTAACTGCCCTAAGCCTGAAGTCCACTCATAATTTAAGCCTGGAATAGAAACTATTGGTGTTCTATCCCCATGGCGAATAATGTCCACGGCAAAAATAAGTGTCTCTGCTGCAAATAGCAATGAGGGGATACTGAGTAGTAGTGCGAGTGTCAGGCAACGTTTATAACCCATTTTAGCTCCTTAATTTTAATCATGGATAAAGTAAAATGGATCATACCATAAAAGAACCATAACCAAGCAAACAATATGAATTAAAAATAATCACAATGAATCATAAAAATTCAATACTATGTCTTTATTCATCTACACCCCTGCCTCACGGCATTGATTACGCGCAGTTTCCGGACAAGCAGTAGCACAATTGATAGTTTTTGCTTTTTGGCAGTGTTCCATGCAACGAGAAACTGTTTTTTTAACACATAACTCTTGTACCTCTAATTGAGATGCATTTGTGGTTAGTGCTAAGAAAACCGATGAAATCAATATACTTAGCTGATATCTCCTCATGGCAAGCCCCTTTATTAGCCAAACTTACTATAAATCTAGCATATTTTTCTTGTTCAAACTGGACAGATGGAATAAAATTCACACAATCCGTTCGCTAATAAAAAAAAGTGTCACTTAAGACTCTCTTAATCTTAATAAGTTACACTGCAGCCACAAAAAATGTAGATACTTTAATTATGCAGAGAAACAACCTAAGCCCCCAAAAATTGACCTTACAGCAAAGCACGAAACATTATTGTCTTTTTAAATCTTATAGCATACATCCTGATTATCTATTGTTATTAACTTCCAGCAAAAGGGCATTCTCATGAAAAGCCAATTATACTCGATCTTAAGTAAGTATCCCTTTGTTCATATTGATAAAGTTGGGGAGCTTACGATACTTGTTCCATTAACAGGAGCCAGGACCGTTTCTGCTGATTTCGTAGCCGGTGCAGGAAAAGCAACTTCACTTTATCTTTTCGGTGATAATACCTGTAGGTCAGACATAGAAAGGAAGGAGTTCTTTAATCCACCACACCAAAGCAACAAGAGGAGTTTTGATACCTTATTTTCTGAGCTTATTACTGAATTGAATAGCTTAATGCGCCTACAAAGAGTGCAAAAAGACAAAGAAGTAATTCAAACAATCATAGATTCATTAAAAGAGCAAAAAAAGGCAGCAGATAAACATAAAGAACAGAATCCAGACACCAATAAAATGCGCACAGATCTATGTGTAAGTATGCAAGGCTTTGTTGCTAAAGGTGAGTTTATTGTTAGATCAGAAGATGGTGTTAGACATCTCAATTTACCCAATATATTAAATTTAATCAACAAGGACGCGGACAAGGAGAAAATGGTTCCTGCAAGTTTTGCTCGAGACCCTAATATTTTCAATATCTTAAATGCTATTCCCCATGCTAAAGACAAAAATGCCTTAGAAAAGAGTATTTGCACAATCATAAAAGACAAAGGCCTCAATGCTTGTCAACATGAATTAACTCAAAGCCCCACCCAATTTTTTAAAGAACTGTATGCCGAATTAAAAATAACGAGCTATCCCGAATTAATCACTCAACCTGAAAATTTTTATGAGGTCTTAACAGAGAACTTGCATTTGCTTAATGGCAGGTATGAAAACTACAGCTCATATACTTTAAACGAATTAGTCGATACGATTAAGAGCATTTTTAAACAAACCCTACTCTTTGATCAATCCGATGAGGCTCAAGAAAAAAGTTTCTCCGTGATTTATCAGCAAACACTCTCATCATTTGAAACAATAAATAGAGCGAATGCAGAAAAAACAACTTCATTCAAATTATTTAGCCTTCAAACCTTTCTTTTTTTATGCGCCCTTCAGCTACGGTTGAAAAATCTAGATAAGGCAAAAGAATTTCTTTCCGCACTCCAAGATCCCAAAAAAGCTAAAGCATTAATTACGCAATTGTGTACCAAAGAATCTGAGTTTAAGCAGATGCTGGAAACAAAATATGGTATTTCTACTGAAGAATATGGAGCACTTATTGACTCAGCCTTTGAAATAATCTCTGACCATGTTGATGCACCACATTTTGATGAGCTCCGAGTATCCTGTCTTGCAGAAGAATTGGAAAACACTCATTACCTAGTCTTAGGAGGACGTCTTTGCTGGAGTACCGCGGAAATTACCGAAGATGGAACCATCAATAGTGAACAACAAAAAAAGCGTAAATTTAAGGCTAATTTCGAACAATTTTTCAATCATAAAGAAGCTTATCTTGAGCGCCGCGAACACCTCACATTACTCGATGAGCTGTTGAATGGAGAGGCCGGATTTGACGAAATCGCTCTACAGTCGCTAGAATATAACGCCCAGTATTTCTCTTACTCTCAAAAGATAAGTCTTTTAGAAACTGCTATTAATAAGAAAAAATATAAATGCGCTGAATTTTTAGTTAATAATGGCGCTCATAATGAAAAACTATTTAAGCTAGCCTTTGATCAAAATCCTCCACATATGCCGTTAATTGGAAGTTTTGCTCGTGCTAATAATAACTACCTGGGGCATTTTGCCACTGCAGACCAACTAGCCAAAGCCATCCGTGAAGATCGACTAGAGTTCGTTAAAATTATTTTCATGCTAGCACCTAACTTATTGGAAACCAGAATCGGGAATGGATGTACTCCACTCCTATATGCTTGCCAGGAAGGCCGAACAAATTTAGTAGACTATTTCCTGTCGATAGGAGCTAATTTTCTTGCGACTTCTACCGTATTCCTCTCCACTATCAGAAACTATGCTACAAAGCATAGTAATGATAAAAGACTAACTAGCTTACTTAGTGATTATCACTTACGAGTAAGGGAGCAACTTAATTCAGGTGAAAGTTTTCCATTGCTTTCTACTCCTGAATATTTCTTAGAGGCTCTAAATCGAGAGGAAATCCAATTAGTCGATGTATTGCTAGAATTTTTTCCTAATTTGAGAAATGAAATTACACTCGAAACGTTAATTAAAGCCGTGACGAATAAATCGCTTTCACGAGTTCGGGCAATATTAGAATTAAAACCTGAGCTAATTAATGAGAGGGATCAACATGGGAAAACTGCATTATTTCATGCCTGCCAATTAAATAATGTACCGATTGCCCAGCATTTAATGGAAAAGAGGGCAAACCTTTTTATATCGGATAATCAAGGCAAATTACCTCGTGATGCGACAGCAGAAACCAGATTACGCGATTTATTTATCCCCTATTACAGATTACTGCCCCGATACTCTGAACATCACCAGGCTATATTCACGCATGATAACTTAAGATCGGCAATTTTCCAAAATGACTTCAGCTTAGCAGATTGCATCCTTCAACTGTATCCCGAGTTTATCAACGATATCACACATCATGATCTATTTGATGCCATACGACTTAGATCGCTTGATGCGGTGAAATACATTCTAAATCGTAAAGCTGATTTGTTAGACTATAAAGATCCAAGAAATAAAACACCTTTTTATTATGCCTGTGAAACTAATTGTTCAGAAATAGCTGAATATTTAATGATGCTTGGTGCGAATGTCCATGCAGGGGAGATTATTACAGTTAAACCTAGTGCAACCAGCTATTCAGCTTATACGATACGGAGAGCCCAGGACCTCAATATGTGGCCAAAAATCAAACACCTCTTCGATACTTATATTGACCGATTACCCAATGTTCCAGTTAAGAACATTAATGCAGGCCATATTATCGATGCGATTGATGCGCGAGATTTATCCTTTGTTACCTATTATTTGAATCGCTCTCCTAAATTAAAAGAAGGGCTTAATGATGTGGACTTACAACATATAGAACAACAAAGAACGCAGGCAAAATTACACAATCGCTATATGCAATTAATCCATGTATTAAATAGAAAACGCGATCAATTCTCGTATTCAAATCGAGGCGATAGCCCTTATCAAACCATGGAGAAACTCAGCCAGAAATTAAATAATGCTGGGACTCAATTCTTTAAAACTCATATTTCTTCGGAGACGTTGAAACAATTTGAATCCACGTGTACTGAGGCACTTGAAGTAGCAAATCATGTATTGAGTACTCATAGAGGGTGGCATGGCTTCCCTCTATGGATGAGAGCAATTATCGGGATTATTGCAACAGCAACCTTAATTCCAGCAATTACTGTTCAAGCAACTACGACAAAAGGATATGTTGGAACATTCTTTAAATCTCATGAAACAGATTCAATAACGCTTACGAAGCGATTTTCCTCTGAATTTGAATCTATTAAAACTGAGTTGCTAAACGTTATTTAACCGTGGCCTTGAGGAAGGCGTAGCCGTAATCCAGGGATCTGAGTTTTATCAAGCCTCGATCCCCGAATTACGGCCGCCCCGCTATTAGGCTCCAATTCTTAAAATATCCTAATATTTTTTTAATATAATAATAAAGTTAAATTCATTCAAAACATTCAAAGGAAAACAATGCCTAAGATTATTATTTTTACTGATTTTGATGGTACTTTAAGCGGCAGAGAAGGCGGAAAAACCGTTTTTGGATTATTTTATCAATCACTACTAAGTGGCTATGTTCCTGGAGTACAGCAAGATTATAGAGCAACACCATTAAAAGATAGTGATGCAGTACAAAGCTTATTCGAAACAAAATTTGGGCCATACAAGAAAGACTTTAATTATGATCAGCCTGAAACTGACTTGTTGCTAAGCCGTGAAGCAGTGGAGTTTCTTCACAACATGTTAAGCAATGATGACGTATCCGTACAAATCATTACCAAAAACCGTAAAGACTACATTAGAGCCCTATTGACCTATCAAGGATTTAATCCTGACGAACTCAACAAATTGGGCATCTTCGATTCGGTACGAAAAGACATGGCTGTTCAAGGATTTTTATCTAAACAAACAGAGACTCTCTCTGCTGTTTATGTACTGGATGATAGCCTGGAAGATTATAACTATATGTTAAGGGCTGTTACCTCATTTGGATTAGCTGACCATCAAATCCAAAAATATCACAAGAAGTCAGGCTGTTTTGAATGGAGTGCATATCAGCAAGACATTCATAGACTCCTTTATCCTTCACTCCTGGCCGAAGGTGAACTGGAAGTAGCTACCGAAAAAAAGGAGCAACCGCTAAGCCAACAGACCCCTAATGCTTTTGAGGAAGATGCTGAAATCATTACTAAAAACAAAGAAAAAATGCCTAAACCTTCTTTTTTTAACTCAATAAACGTTCCTAAAGGTGCTGAGCAAAATGATGCTGATCTGGGTGAAATCCCTAACACTCCTCCCCTTTAAGCAAAAGACAAGCAGCAAGCAAATAAATTGATCATCCCCGCGTAAGCGGGAATGACGGATTAACCAGAATATTCAAAAGAAACTGTATTACCTGTATGCAGCAAATTGGCTCGTATCAAGTCAGCCAAGGTTCTAGTCTCCATTTTTTTCATGACCTTAGCGCGATGAGCTTCTACTGTAGAAATAGATATATTCAGATCATACGCAATCTGCTTATTTAATTTACCCTCAATAACTAAATCCATAATCTGCTTTTCGCGTTTAGTTAAACTGTTTATCCGCTGACAGAAATCAGATTGTAATTGAAAAGTATTATTTTGATTTTTTTTCAGGCAGCTTTGTGTAGCTTCAAGTAAATGCTGGTGATTCACCGGCTTAAGAATAAAATCAGCCGCCCCCGCTTTCATCGCCCTTACTGCCATTGGAATATCACCATAACCGGTGATGATTATTACAGAGAGTTGATTTTTTGTTGTATTCAGATACTCCAATAATTCGAGACCACTTATTATGGGCATCCTCACATCAATAATCAGACAACCGTGTTGGTTAGCATCATAATTATCAAGAAAATCCTTGGCATTCTCATAGGCTTGTACTCTAAGGTTAACTGATTCAAATAACCAACGAAAAGACGCACATATTTCCGGATCATCATCCACAATAATAACCATTGGCTCATTAGTAAGCATGTTGAGAATCCTTATGAAACATGATCAGCTGAAAGCAAATACCCTTAGGTACTAATTCTGTTAATAAACTGCCACAATCAGTGGTAAAAAGAGTACGGCAATAAGTAAGCTCATTCTCCACGGTCTCTTCTTTTATTGGAAAATTACTTCTAACCATTATGCTTAATGCATTTTTTTGATAGGGTTTCGTTTGAATTAATAATTCACTTTGCTCTATGCCATTTTTTCCCACAGTATCAATACATTGTTTCAATAAGCGAAATAAAACACATTTAAACTGAAATTTATTCATATTAAAATCGGGAGCACACTCATGGAAATCTAAAGTCAGTTTGATGTTATGATGTTTTATTTCAAAAAAAAATAAAGAGGTAATTTCGGTAATAATGCTAGGGATATTAATACCTTCTTCTTGAACGATTAACTGTTGCATCGAGTAAATTTTATTTTTAAATAATTCCGTATGTTCATTAATTTTTTGTAATGCACTATTCATTTGACGGGGACTAAGTTCATTTCTTTGTAACTTTATTTCACACCCACCTAGATAGGCTTTAATTACCGTTAATGGCTGATTTAACTCATGAATAAACTTCAGTAGAAGTTGGTTATGTAAGTTCTTTTGCATTAATCCATTCATCTAATTACTGTATCCTAAAATGTCCTATGAAAAGCCCGTTAAAAATTGTTATTTAGCATAAACAATATCACTCAACATACCTATATTTTGAGCCATTTTTATATGTTAATTTATTGAATGTGTATAGTTTATGCTGGTAATCCTGAATAAGCATTAAAATAAACGTTTATTAGCCTGCTAGATCTCTTGATGGCATTCCATGAATGCGAATCTAACACAAAGATAAATAATATCCAATTTGATTAGGATATTTATTTATACAACAAAAAAATATCAGTGAACACCCGAGATAATTTATATGAACCTTGATTGAGTGTGTCAACTGGGAGACTAGTTGCCAACACACCCAAACCAAGAGACAACAACTTTAAGTTTCAAATACACTTTTAACAATTGTGGTTTTCCATAGCATTTAATAGATATGTGTATTCTACTTCGAAAATGTAACGTAAATACGAAGATAACTACATAGACATCATACGCTGCCAAAAACGCAAATCCCTACACATCAAAATAAATTGAGCAACCCTTTCCTCTCTATCCAACTCGATAAATCCTGCATCCGGTTTAATAATATGAAACATCCGCTTAAAACCTGCAGCAAATGAAGGTAAATAGCCTATGTATTTACAGTGAAAATAGGCATCCCATATAAACTCAAACAATTTAGGATGAAGCAATTCTGAATCCCGAAGGAAAATCGCTATGGAATCAAATAAAGCGGAAGGTGTGCCCTCAATTTGGGTATGAAGAACCACTGGCTCCTGATTATTCAACATAATTTCACCCTCATAGCATCCAATTAGAGTATAAGAGGCTTTTTCGTTTTCAATTTCTGCAAGCAAATGTTTTAAAATTAATGCATTTGCTCCCTCTTCAATAAGTATCCCCATTTTTCTTCCAGAAAAATTTTTAGCCGTTTGCGATAAAGGACGAGCTACTTTTGTAGGCTTAAGATCATTTTGAATTGATTTTGCAATGTCATGCGCTAGAGGAGAGTTCTTAATACCAAATTTTTTTGCTACATCATTAAATGATTCATAAGCAGTAAAATACCCATGTATATCAAAACCATGCGTATGTGTATCACCCTTGGGTTGAATAGGGAGATATTCCTCTTGAGGTTGTTTTTCTTCTTTAGGTTGATTATTAGCATGATTCTGACTACTTTTTTTCATAAGACCAACTCCCTATGGAGATGAAAAAACAGTGATGCTTTTTGAACAATATTAATCATTTTAATTCGGCCTACATCCTTTAACAATCCCGAATTAGGACAGTATAATTAATGGAAATCCACAAAAAATACGGCCTGATTACAACCTAACACCTATAAAGGAAGATTTTTCTTATCACCTGGAAGGGGGGGATACATGTTTAAAAAAATAGGCAACTAAAAGAACAAACAACAACACTAAAGAAAAATAGAGCAGAACTTCCGCAAGAAGAATAAGTGTAGGATTAGTCCCTTTATATAAATAGATCGCCAGAAGTAGTATCACAACAAAAAAAATAAATGCCCCTATTAACATACTTTATTCCTTTAATTGAACATCCTTTTTTAATTTACAATTTAGGCAAAAATAAACTAGATGGCAAATGCCATTTTTAAATAGCAATGAGACTAGGCTCATGGCCCAACATGAAGCTCTGGTATAACAGGCAGCGCTGTTGGGCCATGGGCCCAACCTACAATTTATTAATAAAATCTTTAAGTTAATGACAATAATAAGATATCTCTAAGCAGCCCTCTTATTGTGTGCAATCAGCTTTAACAGCGCCTGAGCTGCCGCCGTAGACGATGCAGGATTCTGCCCAGTGATGAGAAGACCATCAACAATTACAAAACTCTGCCAATCAGGGGCTTTTTCAAACAGACCACCAAGTCGCTTCAGTTCATCTTCAACGAGAAATGGCACCATATCAGTGAGCTCCACCGCAGCCTCTTCGCTATTAGAAAAACCCGTTATCCGCTTACCTTTTACAAGTGGGGCACCTTTATAAGTTACTCGATGCAATACACCAGGTGAATGGCATACCAGGGCAATAGGCTTGCCTGAATTATAAAAGGACTCGATTAACCTGATAGAAACTAAGCTTTCAGCAAGATCCCACAAAGGACCGTGACCACCCACATAAAATATCGTGTCAAAATCATCAGCATTCATATCGGCAAGCTTAGCTGTCTGAGAAAGTGCTTTTTTCGCCTGCTCATCCTTTTTAAAACGCTCCATAGCAGGTGTTTGATTTTCAGGTAAATCACTCTTCGGATCAACAGGAGGCTGCCCCCCCATAGGTGAGGCTAAGGTTAACTCAACCCCTGCATCCGCAAAAACAAAATAAGGTGCGGCAAACTCTTCAAGCCAGAAACCTGTCTTGCGCCCAGTATTACCCAATTGGTCATGAGAAGTTAACACCATCAATATTTTCATTTTCGTTCTCCTTCCGTATCTTAACGAATGTGAACTTGATTCTACTGATTGTGAACGGTGATAAAAATTATGATTATAGGGATATGATTTCTTAAACGTTCAGGTGCAGTCTTTTTTTATTCTTTTTTAGAATCCTATTTATTAATTTTAGTTCAAGTTAATAGGGTTTACTAACCCCTACTTTAAAACCAACAAATTTGGATAGAAATTCCTAGTAAATTGCTGGGCTTAAACAGCCCAGCCTACAACTGATAAAAATTTATCCACCTCGGCCGATAGAAAATTTGGCTCAAAATGAATTTGCACAGATGCAAACCCGGAAAAATTTGCAGAAGCTCTGGAGTTCAGCAGCATTTAAGGTTGTGAGTCTGTCGCAGCTCTTAGTGAAACTAAGCTAATTTAAGTGGGGATGACTTTATTTTTGCGACAAAGCCTAGAATCCAGCAATGCTTCACTGTACAATTAACAAACTATACTATCAAACGATACTCTATTTATGTTTATTTACGTTGAAGGATTTATTGATATCCCCACGGTCCAAAAAGCGGCAAAAGAGAATAATTTAGATCCTAAAAAAGTGGTTTTCCTATTTCCAGGAAACTCTAGCCATCATCTTAAAGGCACTAATCTTTACACAATCAAAGGTGGTGCAGGTTTGGCCATTCCCGCCCAGAACTTAGGAAGTTTAGGTTATCCCGTTCTTAGCCTACCGACCACGAACATGGAAAAATGGTCTACAGACTTAAAACAACAACAAACTGTAAACGGTGCTCTCGCCGATTTATATCGTGCCGTAGGTGCTGGATATCACTTGTTACTGCCAGTTAGATCACATCACAATACCACTTATTTTGATTCCGGTTTAGCAGATACTGATGGCCTCGCAGAACCCAGTTTTTGGGGATTAAATCTTAAGACACCCAATAAACCCCTAGCCACCCATTACATCCAAGAACTGGATACATTGGCAGAGTTCATAAAATTGCCAGAGGAAGAGCGTATTAAAGCAGCGCAAGCAGACAGCTTAAATCCTTTCTTTGCGGCCTATTTAGAGGGACTGCAAATGCAAGAGGATGATCCTTGGCTGCAATTACCCGTCTCTACAAAAAAGCAACTACCAACAGTACAACCTAAGCCGCCCCAAACTACCCCCGTAGCAAAAAAAGAAGAGGTTGTTACTGTAAGATCAAATGAGAATCCCCAACAGAAAGAGAAAATTATCCCAACGTCTTCGAAGCAAATCCACACTGCAACAGAAAACTCCAGTACCGATTCTAAAGACAATACTACCCTCGAACTTCTGATGTATGGTGCCCTCTTTACCGCGGGTTTCGGAAGCCTTGCAATAGCCGTCCTCGCATGGCCCGTTATTGTCCCCGCATTGATAGCTGCAGAGATTATTTCTGCAAGCGCAGCTACAGCTGTTGCAGCTACGATTACGGCCTCCGGAGTAGCAATTGCTGGTGGTGTTACCGCATTCACCTTTTTTAAACCATCAATTGCAGATCATTCCGGGTGCGGAGAGGACGCTGAAAATACCCTTATACCTATTCGATGAATTATTGCAGCTAAGCTGCAATAATGCTTACTGTAGTTCTAACCACAATAACACCCTACTCCCTTTCATATCTGATTTTCTACATGAGCTACTAGGTGATATAAGAAAAACTAATGATTATGTATTGCAGGGTACTGCCCCTGCTGGTCATATTATTGGACCCCGTAAACAAATGGATAATGTGACCAAGGCTTCTGGTGTTCATTTTACTGTGCATGATTTAAGAAGAACTTTTATTAAAATTGCTGAAAGTTTAGATATATCTTCTTATTCGGTTAAAAGGTTAATGAACCATAAAATGTTCTAATGATGTCACTGCAGGATATATCATTAATGATTTGGAACGGTTGAGAAAACCAATGCAATTACTTACCGATTATTTTTTAAGGTTCATGGGCATTACTCGATCTGTTGATAAGCTAGCTCTAGGAACTTCTATAGACAAGCCTATCTCTATTTAAATACTCTCCTTCTATTTCAGAGCTATCCAAAGCATCCGTACACATTAAATCGATAAATAAATTTTGCTTACCTTCTTGAGAAATGTGTTGCGAAGAACCAATAATAATCCCAGCTCTCTCAGTAAAAGACTGCTCATACACAACTAATTTATCTAAGTCCCAAGTAAAATTAGGCTAATTCTCAAGCGGCCAATTCCATTTCATGATTAATAATCTAACATTTTATTAATCACTGCCTAATTGTAAATAAGGCTAGCAACCTGGCATTTATCTTCTGACGAAAAGTTAGCAAAAAGCAAGCTGACCCTAGGCATTCTATTTAAAAAAATATTGCGTTATATTTAAGATAAAAATTTATTAACCACCCTTATAAAATAAGGGCAATATATTTGAAAGGAAAAAAATGCCTATATTTTTCCATTGGTTGAATTAAATTGTCTGCATCAATACCGAGGGTTTGTTATCCCTAAGTGCCCCACCAGTGCCCCAAGAAATGATTATTTCAATTAAAACTCAATACCACTACGCGGAATCGAACCGAAGACCTTTTGATTACGAATTAGAAAATAGCGGTTTTTAGCTGTTTCGACACGATATGATTTTCTTTTAAACTCCCTTTATTTATTTGATATTAAAGCCATATTAGGTTATAAGTTCTTTTAATGAATTTGACCTGATTCTTCGACACATATTCGACACGATACGACACGCTCAATTTAAATAGTGAGAACTATATGCGAATCAACAAAACAAATATCGAGAACTTAGCTATTCCCCAACCGATTAAAACAGGGCAAAGTGCTCAAAAGAAATATTACGATGACAACCTCAAAGGATTTGGCGTACGTGTCACCTCAGGAGGCACTAAAGCATTTTTTGTTGAAAAGCTCATCAATAGAAAACTTAATCGAATAACTATTGGTCGTTACCCCGAAATTAGTCCCGATATGGCGCGAAAGAAAGCGACAGAACTACTCGGACAAATTGCCATGGGTAAAGATCCAGTTGCTGAGAAAAAAGCGCAATCCATGCGTGAAATTACTTTAAACGAAGTTTTTGAAGAATACTTACAAACCCGGAAAACCTTAAAACCCAAAACCATTAATAATTACACTCATATGATTGATAAGGCATTCCCTACTTGGAAAAATAAGCCTATTTTGTCAATTACAAAAGATCGCATTAGCAAGCATCATGAAAAATTAGGAACAGAACATGGTGAAGCCTATGCCAACCTTGCAATGCGTGTTTTACGTGCCCTCTTCAATTTTGCTGCTGGTCAATATGAAGATGCACAAGGCAAATCACTAATAATGGAGAATCCTGTAAGACGCCTGTCCCAAACTCGTGCATGGTATCGTGTAGAACGTCGTCAAACCTATATTAAACCCCATGAACTGGAAGCTTGGTATACAGGACTTAACAAAATAGAAAATAGTACTCTCAGAGATTATTTGCTCTTGATTTTACTAACAGGTCTTCGCAGAGAGGAGGCAGCTACTCTAAAATGGGAAAATGTCGATTTAGCAGCAAAAACTTTTACTATCCTTAAAACAAAGAATAATGAATCACATACTCTACCCCTTTCAGATTTTCTCTATGATTTATTGATTACCCGTCATGAGAAGAAAATTAATGATTATGTCTTTCCGGGAACTGGTGCTGCCGGTCACATTATCGAACCACGTAAACAAATGGCTCATGTAACCAAGGCTTCTGGTGTTCATTTTACAGTACATGATTTGAGACGAACCTTTATAACTATTGCCGAAAGTTTAGATATCTCTTCTTATTCACTTAAGCGGCTAATGAATCATAAAATGTCTAATGATGTCACTGCAGGATATATTATTACTGATGTAGAGCGTCTTAGAAAACCTATGCAACTGATTACCAATTATTTTTTGGAGTGTATGTGCTGTGTTAAGTCAGCTGATATAATCCAGCCTACAGAAATGGAGTCTTAAAATGAGTTTATCCACTACATCTGAATTGCTTACAGCGATTCGCACCATATTGAACCAGGCACGAACTCAGCTGCAAAATACCGTTAACAATACAATGGTACAAGTTTATTGGAATGTAGGTCGTCTAATTGTTGAGCATGAGCAACTGGGAGAAAATCGAGCTGCTTATGGTAAACAGCAATTAAAGTCACTTGCTAATCAACTACAAACTGAATTTGGAAAGGGTTTTATTGAACGTAACTTGAGACATATGCGTGCATTTTATCTGGCCTATCCAATTTGGAACGCAGTGCGTTCCGAATTAAGTTGGACTCATTATCGCATTTTGTTACGTGTTGAAAATGAAGCTGCCCGTAATTGGTATTTACAAGAAAGTATTGATCATAGCTGGAGCTCTCGAGCTTTAGAACGGCAAATCGATAAATTATATTATGAGCGCTTACTATCAAGTAAAGTTAAACAACCGGTCATTGACGAGGCTAATACTCATATTGAGCCTTTAAAAAATGATCCAAAGAATTATCTACGTGATCCTTATATTCTAGAGTTTTTAAATCTACCCCATGCCTCAGCATTAGAGAGTAATCTAGAACAAGCCCTTATCAATAATCTACAACAATTTTTACTAGAACTTGGCAAAGGCTTTGCGTTTGTAGAACGTCAACAACGGATTGCTACAGAAGATCAGGATTTTTATATTGATTTAGTATTTTACAACTTTAAACTCAAATGTTTCCTACTTATCGACTTAAAAATTGGCAAACTTACTCATCAAGATGTAGGACAAATGGATACTTACGTCAGAATTTACGATCAGCATCGCAAAGGCTCTGATGATAACCCTACGATAGGATTAATTTTATGCAGTGAAAAAAGTGAAGCTGTTGCTAAATATTCTGTATTAACGGAAAGCAAACAACTTTTTGCATCGAAATACTTACACTACTTACCTACTGAAGAAGAGCTGCGTGCTGAATTAGAGCGTGAGCGTGCAATTTTAAGTGAGCTGCCTAATCATGATGCGGAAAAAAACTAAACGTACTCCAATGATGAATTGTTATCTTTCATCAAGGTAACCTGAGGTGTCGACATTTTGTCGATAACTCAACTAAGTAGAAGCTTACAGCAAGTTACGAAAGGATCTAGGGAGTAGATCTTGTTTTGCAATTTTAAACAAAAGGTAAAAGGTAAGGTCTGACCTTATTACTTCAAAATTATAAAAATTTGCTTTTAAAAGCACCTTTCTCACTATAATTAATACTAATCTATACTTAACTTAATGGTAAAGATTGAATGGAGCGAACATGACGAACTTCAAAAAAAATAAAGATAAATCACCCAAAAAACATGCGAGCAATAAACTTTTGGGCTTAATTGACAATATTATAGATGAAAAAAAGAAAACTCATCGTGCCACTGATAAATATGATGAATTAATCAAGTTAATGGAATCAAAAGAAAAATTTGAAAATATATAAACTATGAAAAAGAAAATTCCCTCTGGCTACATTTTTAAAAGTAAGCCCTCTGAGTTTTTGGAACAAGGAGACATAATTCATTTTAATGATGAGCTAAAAAATGAATTCCTTTCTCACTTCAATATTAAATACGATCTCGAGTTTTTAATGGTCACGAGCCAAACATGTGATTTAGTTAAAGAAAGACCAAAAGTTAACCACATCAATCTTTGTATTTTAAGACCTTTAGCTAATTTCTTAAAAAGGGAAGTTGACAATCTAAAACCTAAGCAAATAGACGATACAAATATTATTAAACTAAACGATTATAACGCTCTTCGAAATAAAATTTATGACTTGATCAACAATGCCAATACTAAAGCACACCTATATTTACCTTGTAAACAACCTCTGCATTCAGAAATGATTGCTGTACTAAATTTTAGCTATCCTCTTAGAGTTGAACACTATGACTTAATAGCCACAAATAAAATCCTCTCTCTAAAAAAAGATTATCAGGCCAAACTTGGCAGTCTATTATCCACTTTATATAATCGTGTTGCGGCTACAGAGTTAGTGGAATATAGTTCTTGGAATAAAAAAGAATTATTGAAATCAATTGATTATAAACTACAGTCTGAAAAAATTATTGGGATCTCCCCAGAGGCTAAAAAAGAATTAGACTCTATAACACTTTTTCATGGCCAGGACATAATAAAACTTGTTCAGTCATTGGAAGATGACGTAACCACTCGAAAAGACAGGCAAGAACTTGTAGATGCATACAAGAAACTTAAACCTTTTTTAATTAATGAAATCGAAGAAATTAAAAAAGTAAAAAATTTCGACTCTTTAAATTCCACCCAAATTATAGCTAATCTAAAAACACGCTTTAATAACCTACTAAAAGACATTTAATTTTAATATTTATATATGTCGCCTATTTGAAGCAAATATTCATAATAAATTATATGTTGTTGAAAATATTTAAACCAAATTTTTCAACATTGCAAAGCAATGTATATTGCGCCCTTGGAAAATTCTTTTCTTCGGGATAATTTAAAATTGAGTATAAAAGATTTATTGCGAAAAATCTTAATTTGAAGTTTATAAATAAGATTAGGAACTTTCAGTAGTCAAGTAATCCTTGACTACTCAATAGCAAAATAGAATAACGTTAAAATTTTATGAAAAAGAAATCCTAGGCCACTTGTATTGCAAATTTAATATAAACGAAATGAACAATCCGAAATCCATAGAGATGGAGACAGTTAGCTTTTATGCAGTCTTTTTTCCATTTCTTCTAAGACAGCATTTGAACGAGAATGGTCGATTGTTAGAGTCAAGCCTTTATCTTTCGCTTTAATGCCTTCCACTCCACAAGAAGTTCTCGTTGAACGAGCATTTAGGCGCTTAGCTTGCTCCTTATCCTGTAGATGAGGATTTGTTTCTGATAATCTTTTCATATCTTTAATTATATCAAATTTCCTCAAAACCGAATCCAAAAATGAACAATCCGGAATTTCCGGAAAGTTCATTTTCACTTATTATTTATGAGAGCATTTAAATTTGGCACGCACTGCGTACCAAATTCAATTATCTCCAACAGACTAGCGCAAAAAAACAACCATCTTAAAGCTATGTGCTTGAGTAAACTCAAAATCAAGTGTTCTCATCTTCTTCCAAATCATCAATCATTGATTTAAAAGATGCATACTTCTTTCCACCGCCACTTTCTAACTCCTCTATAGCCTCAAGGGTTAGATTATTGGGAATTTCTTTATCCTGAAGGTCAGGATTAAAATCTGATGTAGTTTTCATGTGTAAATTATACTCCATTTTCTCTGCAATTTGAGTAGCGATAATAATTTCAGTGGTACATGTGGAACAGATGGGACACCTTGATCTCACTGAGTTATACAAGTTCCACCATCAAAATCACTGATGGTACACGTGGGACAAATACCCCATATTTGTTCACTCTAGTTACAATTTCTTTGAATTTGTTTTCAATTGTTGACTTTAATTTTCAAACCACGTAATAATCTGTTCGTTGTTTTAAATAGCTTTATGAAAATGGCTATAAAGCTATATGGATTTTTGGATAGAAAGTACCAGTTCACTGGAATTTTTAAATTGGATTTATGGAAAAAGCCTCTTTGGCGGCATTTTTAATGTCGAATGAAAATTCTTTTAAGAAAGGTATCACTATGTCTAAAAATAATGTATCGCGCTTGCAACTCATCAATGAATTCGAATCTGCTCCAGAATCTACCCTATTTAATCAAAATACACTTGCCGCCGTCTTAGATTGCTCAGTTCAATTACTTGAACGTAACCGTTGGGCTGGTCAGGGGGTACCCTACTTAAAAATTGGTCGTACCGTTCGCTATCGCAAATTGGATATTCTTAATTATCTTCAACACCAATGTGTTCATAACACCCTTCAAGAAGCGGTTTAGCCTTTCTTGCTTTGGTCTTATTGAATAATTGGAAGGTGGTGGCTCACCTTCCAGCGTCAGTTGTTGGAGTGAATGAAAATGAATTCAGAACAAATATATCATGTTGATTTTAAACAGTCTAAACGCATTAAATCGTTTCAATATGCAGGTGGACTATTCCAGTTAACCTCAGATGGTGTGATTTTTGTTGGCAAGGATAAAGATAATAATGAGCTACCTCCTCGATGGATTTGCTCTTCTTTGTCTGTGGTCGCTAAAACTCGTGATGCCAATAGTGGAGAATGGGGTCGATTACTTGAGTGGGTTGATGATGATGGGATCAAGCATCAATGGGCTATGCCTTTGGCTTTATTACAAGGAGATTCCAGTGATGTACGTCGAGAACTAGCGCGATTGGGATTAACTATCTCACCAAGTAAAACTGCTCGTGATTTATTAGCTTCCTATATCCAAGTATTTCCAGTTGAAGAGCGTGCTCGTTGTGTTGATAAATTGGGTTGGTATAAAGACGTTTTTGTTACTGCTAATGAAGCCATTGGGCAATCTAGCGATCAAATTGTTTTTCAAAATGCTAATAGTCTCGAACCCGCCCTGTCTGTTGCGGGTAATGTTGAGGATTGGCGGAACTCTATCTCACGACTGGCTGATGGTAATTCTCGCTTGGTATTTGCTATTTCCGCAGCCTTTGCACCAAGCCTTGCTAATCTTGTTGGTGAAGACTCGGGTGGTTTTCATTTCAGAGGCGCCTCATCATCAGGCAAGACAACAGCTTTAAAAGTAGCGGCTTCTGTTTGGGGTAAGCCGGACAGTTATATTCGTTTGTGGCGAAGTACAGCAAATGGATTAGAAGGATTGGCAGCCCTTCACAATGATGGATTATTAATCCTCGATGAGCTGAGTCAGATGGATCCTAAAGAAGCTGGAGAATGTGCATATCTACTTGCCAATGGTCAAGGTAAAACACGAGCCTCTCGCTGTGGCACCGCAAGACAATCCATGCGTTGGTCATTACTCTTCTTATCGGCTGGTGAGGAGTCATTAACTTCATTAATGGCAAAAGCAGGACAACGATGTAATGCAGGCCAAGAAATTCGATTAGCAGATATTGAAGCGGATGCTGATGCTCAGATGGGGTTATTTGAGCAGTTGCATGATCATATAAACCCAGCTTCTATGTCACTCTCGTTAAAAAAAGCCGTCAGTCAATATCATGGTGCTGTTGGCATAGCATGGCTTCATAAAATTGTGAAGCATCGCACTGAATTAATCCCCCTACTCACTAATAAAATTCAGCAATTTGTAGCTAAAGTCACTAACCCAGAACACTCTGGTCAAATTCAACGAGTAGCCAGACGTTTTGCATTGGTTGCCATGGCTGGTGAAATAGCGACTCATTATGAACTGACTGGGTGGAAGCGTGGTGCAGCATGTAATGCGGCAGAAAAATGCTTTAACGCTTGGCTTGAAAATTTTGGAGAGCACGGTAATAGAGAAGACCGAGCCATACTGTCGCAAGTTCGTGCGTTCTTTGAGAAAGAAGGAGCAAGTAGGTTTGAAAATGAAAATCACCCCAATAGTGAACGTCTTTATAATCGGGCTGGCTTTTATCGAACTGATGCTGAAGGTTTTCGAATCTTTATGGTTTTATCCGAGGTCTATAGGAAGGAGATTTGCCAAGGGTTTGAACCTAAAATGGTGAATAAAGTCCTTATTAATGCAGGTTGGATAGTGCCTGGCAATGACGGTAACGCCTCACAAAAACGAAGGATTAAAGGAGTTGGCATTCCTAGATGTTATGTTTTTACTGAGAAAGTATGGTCTGACGACTATTAATTGTCCCACTGGTTCCACCGTCGATTTTGATAGTGGAACGCCGCTTACCCAGTAACCACAAGGGTGTACCACTTGTCCCATTTGTACCAGCCTTTTTATAAAATAGTTTGTAAAAATATCTATTATATTCAACGTTATTTAAATACAGTATATAGGATTTTATCTGTTTTCTCTGAAGGAAAACGAAATTTGATTTCAGGACGTTTTTAAGCTTAAAGGAATTTGCTCCCATTTAGTTTGACTCTTTTGGTGCATAACTCCCTTTAATTTTACTGTCGCATTGTTCTGAGGTGTTATTTCGATAATAAATGGAAAGCCAGGTAAAGTTCCTCTATCTATCCCTAGGTTTTTTCCATTATAGACTTGTCCGTTATCAAGTTTAATCTCTTGAAACTTACCATCCATATACATGGAACCTCTATATTTAATTGATATTTCGTTTTCTTGATTTTCAACAAGAACAAAAAAAGAAGAAATCGGTTCTAAAAAGTGCTCAGCATGGCACTCGATAATGGTTTTTTCTTCCTCTTTATAGAAGTATGCTCGTAAATTTGAAAAGTGCTGAGGCCCGGGTTGGAAGGTATTTCTCCCTTCAGCTACATCCACAATTTGCCGAAGTGCTATTTCTAAACCTTGCCCAAATAAATCTATATATAAGCTTTGCATTAAAATTGGGGGCATTAGACATGAATCTAATTTAACTGGAATTATTTTTATGTCTGTTCCTGTTGATTTCATAATAGCATTTTGCCACTCAAGCTTTACCATATTACTCAGCAGACTATTTTTTGACACAAAAAATAAAAAAAGCTGACATGCACCTAATGCTTGATTCATTTTATCTATGATTCCATCTCCAGGCTGTATCGACCAAGAGTCATAAAATACCTTATCTTCACCAAATATCTCACGTAGCCTTAAGGCTATTGGTTCGATAATTGTCTTATCCATATGGTTATGAGAAATGAATATCATAAGATGACCGTGAGAACATAAATAACATTAAATAATTATAAACTATAAAAACTCATATTTGATAAAATTATCGTTTTGATCATTCGACATATATTCGACACACAACCAAAATAAAATTTCAAAGTTACGTAACTTATTGATTATACTATGCCGTTGCTCGGAACCAAACCACAGACCTTTTGATTACGAATCAACTGACCGCCAAGTAAATTGCGCCAGCAATATCAAAAAGTATAATGTAGGTCAGAAGAGATGTAATAAGTCATTTTCATTGTTGTGTAATGACCCATTTTTTCCTATAATCGCTTGCGTTTTTGTCAAAAATAGTTAAAAATGCTCAAAAATACTACATTGAGTTGCGCTTTCGCTTGCTTTGGTGCGATTTAGGTATTTATTGTAAACTATTTTTCTCGTTTTAAGAGAGAATGGTTTTAAATTTTTTGAGATGAATATACCATTAGTTCATCAGAGTTAACCTAACATAGTGTGAGAAATAAACAGCCCGTGGATAATAGTATTTCAAAAGTAACTAAGCCTATTAAAGATAGTGGTTACAACCGTGGATTGAAGGATCGACATGTTCAATTGATTGCCCTTGGGGGTATTATTGGGTCCGGCTATTTCTTAGGTACAGGCGAGGTTATTAACCTAGTTGGTCCTGCGGTTTTTATAGCCTATGTACTCGGTGGCTTAATCATTTTCTTAACTATGCTTTGTATGGGTGAGCTGGCTGTTGCTATCCCCATTTCAGGTTCATTTGTAACCTACACGGCTGATTTTATATCCCCTTCTGTGGCTTGCGGCGTGGGTTGGTCCTATTGGATTAGTTGGGTAGCCTATATTCCTGCGGAGTGTGTCGCGGGGGGTATCATCATGGAGATGTTTACCGGAGTCAATGGTTATGTTTGGGCTATTTGCTTTGGCCTCTTAATTACCTACATTAACCTCGCTAAAGTCGATACCTTTGGAGAAATTGAATTTTGGCTGGCCTTGATTAAAATTCTCGCTTTGCTGGGATTTGTTATTTTAGCTATTTTAATTTTCTTTGGCCTTGTTCATGGCAGTGAGCCTGCTGGCGTTATTGGTACTCGATACATCTTAGGTGAAGGAGGGATGCTTCCGAATGGGGTGATGCCTTTATTGACTGCCATGGTACTTTTGCTGGTAAATTATCAGGGCTCAGAAATCATTGGTCTTGCTGCGGGTGAGTCTGAAAATCCTGCGCGAATGATTCCTCATGCGATTCGTAATGTTACCTTTAGAATCCTCTTTATCTACATTATTCCTATATTTTGTCTGGTATTAATTTTCCCTTGGCAAAAAGCAGGTTTAGCTAATTCCGTATTTGCTGATGCACTTAACTTGTATGACTTAAAATGGGCGGGTACGGTCACAAGCTTTGTTACCCTTACCGCTACCCTATCTTGCGCTAACTCAGGCTTTTATGGCACAGTTCGCGCCTTGAATGCGCTTGCTCGTGACGGGATGGCGCCTCATACTTTTGCTAAGTTCAATCAGAACTCTGTTCCACAAAATGCAGTAATCGCAACTTTGGTTATGGTGTGGGTATTGCTAGGTGTTGGTTTCTTCTTTGGGCAAACAACACTCTATATTTCCCTACTTTTAGTCTCTGGCTTTACTGGAACTTTGGCGTGGATTTCTTTATGTCTTTCACAAATTAGATTCCGAAGCCGGTTGTATCAAGCCGGGTATACTACTGAGAATCTTCGTTATGTAACTCCTTATTCTCCTTATACTGGCATTTGTGCAATTGTCTTAATGTGTATTGCTTTATTTTTCTTGGTGCTTAATAAGGATCCTGCTTATAGATTAGCATTTTATATTGGAGTGATAAGCTTTATTGTTCCCATGATTATTTATAAGCTATTTGATTTATCTAAGAAACGACGTAAGGCCTTACATCTTAAGACGCGGGTAAAATTTCAAGATTTATTCCCGCCGGTATAATTTCCCTTGATATTTAGCTTAGCCTGGTTGCTTACATCCAGGCTACGTCGTTTTGATTTAAGCTCGTTTAATGCAATTTTTCGCCGTTGGGTACTTGGGGGTCAGTGGTTATTAAGCAAATAGCGCCGTTAGCGTCGGAGAAACCAACTAGAAGAAATTGCGATACAAACCCTGCTACATTTTTCTCACCTAAATTGACACAACCTACTACGGAACGTCCTATCAGGGTTTCAGGAGCATAATGTACTGTAATTTGTGCTGAGGTCTGTAATATTCCAATCTCATTGCCAAAATCAACCCATACTTTATAAGCAGGTTTTATAGCACGCGGAAAAGCCTCAACCTTAACAATCGTACCAGAACGTAGGTCTACTTTCGCAAAATCATCATAGGTTATTATCATATTACAAATCTCTCTTTATACAATCGATATCGGCAAGTCGGTCGTATGGAACTCCGGCACTAAGCTCTTCAATAAAACGTATAACTCCCCAGTATGGTATTCGGCACAGGCATGATTCAATAAACACATTGTTTCTGTTAGCTCGTCCCAATTCAACTCTCGATATTTAGCTTTAAATAATTTCTCATGCTCCGTTGGTGCAAGCTGTTCTGATTCATGGAATAATTCTTCAAAGAGCTTTTCACCTGGACGTAGGCCGGTGTATTCAATTTGGATGTCTTTTCCTGGCTCTTTTCCTGCTAAACGAATCATTTGTTCGGCCAAGTAACTGATTTTAACTGGTTCGCCCATATCCAATACAAAAATCTCGCCACCGGAGCCATTAACCATAGCTTGTAAAATTAGCTGGCAAGCCTCAGGAATCGTCATAAAATAACGTTGCATGTCAGGATGTGTTACCGTTATTGGCCCACCAACTTTTAATTGTTTTTGGAACAAAGGCACCACACTGCCTGCTGAGCCTAAAACGTTCCCAAAGCGCACAGTGATAAATTGCGTTTTTACACGGCGATTCATATTCTGACAGTAAATTTCAGCGACGCGTTTGGTGGTTCCCATGATATTGGTTGGATTAACGGCCTTATCCGAAGAAATCAAAATAAATTTTTCCACACCACTGACTTCGCTCGCTTTAGCGACAATTTGTGTGCCCAGCACATTGTTCAGCACAGCAACGCGTATTTGATCTTGCAACAGCGGAACGTGTTTATAAGCAGCCGCATGGAAAACGATCTCTGGCTTAAATTCAGCAAATACATTTTTAATCGCTACTTCGTCAGTAATGCTTACTAAATAAAGCTTCAACGGAATACTCGGGAACTTATCTTTTAATTCCTGCTCAATTTGATACAAACTAAATTCGCTGTTTTCTACGATGGCGATACTCGCAGGTTTAAGAGCCATAATTTGCCGGCAAAGCTCGGAACCAATAGAGCCTCCTCCCCCGGTCACCAACACGCTTTTTCCTGCAATACCTGCGGTTAATTTATCCCATTCCAGATAAACTTCATCTCGCCCTAATAAATCCTCAATATTTACCGGTCGTAATGCATTAACTTCCACCCTGCCAGAAGCCAGGGCGGTAATACTAGGTAAGGTCCTAAAAGGAACGTTACAATTCTCACAATAATTGACAATACGTCGCATCGCCGCAGAACGTGCTGAAGGGATCGCGATAAACACTAAATCAATTGAAAACTCGTTGACACGGTCAGCAAGCTGGCTAATCGTACCTATCACGGGAATACCATGAACCTCCAAACCACGCTTTCCAGCATTGTCATCAACAAAGCCTACCGGTTGATAATTTTGACTGCGTTTTAAATCACGCGCTAAACTTTCACCAGCCAAGCCAGCACCTACGATTAAAACACGCTTAATGTCCGTTAAAGTATGCCCTCTTGCCTTTTTATCCCAATATAGGCGGGTAATTAATCGACCCGCACAAAGCAGAGTAGTCAAAATCATAAAATACAGCGGCAAAATGGAGCGCGGTAAATGATGTACAATTGAACTGAGATAGAAAACAGGAATAACCAACATGACGGTGCTGATAGCGGCTTTTATTATTCGCATCACGTCGTTTAATGAGGAAAAGCGCCATAAGCCCCGATAGGTTTTGAAATAAAAATAACAGGCAGTCTGAATTCCTGTTAATAAGGCCAAAGCCATATATGAATGTGTAGAGGTTAACATTTTGGGGAATGGCTGCATGTTATAACGTAGCCAATAAGCAGCATACCATGCCACGGGAATTGCCAAAATATCATAGGAAATGACAGGCAATTTGAATAAGAATTTTCTCATAAAGAATATTAATTTTTGCATCATAAACTATAAGGCACTCAATCCATTTCGAGGTAGAGATAGTACACTATGTTGTTGATTATAACATCAGAAATTGTATGAAATTTAGATAAATTATTTCCTTGTGTCTCAGCAAGCTCTATTTATGATGAGAAAATAATTCATATCGATAGGTAGACTTAAGGTCATTGGTATTAAAAGATTGACGTAATGTGTAGTCATTCTGTTTTTTAAGAGCTGATGCTAAACACAGGTCACTTGGAGTATAAATTACCCTTCCCTGCTCAACTAGCGAAGTTAAGATAATGATATCCGGTTTCCTCTGCATTATTTCTCGGCAAAACTGCTCATATCGTTGTTTCGCGAAAGAATGCCCCATAGCCAAGTTGTTCAAACAATAGGAGTCAATGAAGTTCAAATCACTGTAATAAGGAATCATCCCGCTGTCGGCCAAAACCACATCCCATCCTGGTTTGGTGTTTGCCTTTAACCACTGTATTACTTCTTCTCGCAATCGCTCTCCTTTTTGGGGGTTTTGACTGAAATAGCGATAATCCAACAAGGACATTTTTGGAATAAACATAAGAGCTATTCCCAAAAATAAAACATTTAAAGCTAATGAGCTATTCTGCACATATTGCGAAGCAATCCAATTAACACCTTGCAATGCCAGCGGAAGCAACAAAGCAAGCGCGGGTAAAAAAAGCCGATTATCAAAAGCAACTATGGGATCTGCATCGGCCAACATCAACAAATAAGCAAGGCTGGGTAGCCATAAAAAATAATACCGCTTATCAGGTATTTTGATGCATGCTATTAAAGCTAATAAAGCAAAAGGCCAAATCAGTTTTAGGTAATTGAAATCTAAAGAGAGACTAAAGGCTTTTGTCACCCCTTTACAATATACGGAGTTGGGAAACAAATAGCCAAAATAGAAAAAACGCCAACTAAAGTAGGGTATAAAAAAAATAGCTAAGGTAAGTGTAAATAGAATAATACCGCGCCAATAAGATATCCCTCCTTCCTGAGGCCGATCCCAACACAAAAGAATAAAGAATAAAACCATTAAGGCAGGTGCTTCGGGACGTGTTAATCCTGCTAAAGTAAGACATAATCCTGCCAAAATAAAGGCATAGCCTTGGGGTTCGCCTCTTGTTTTGGGATAATGCTGATACCCCATCCCTCGAAAACAAAAATACACGGAACCACAAATAAATGCCTGATAAAGGGCTGTTTCCAAACCACTTACAGCCCAAATAATCTGTCCTTTATAAAATAGCAAAGCAATACACGGCAGGAGTGCACTTCTTTGCTCAAACCAAAAGCGCGTTATTAAATAAAGGAAAAAACAGGTGAAAAAAAGCCCTAACACACCAGCGGCTTTTAAAACAATAACGGGATCCACTTTTAACGATAAGGCAAAAGCTGCTAGGACTACAAAACTAAAATTCGAATAACCTTCTACCGGTGGTGCATGTACATTCCACAATAATCCATTCCCTAATGCCCAGTTTTTGGCGTAGCGTAAGGAAATGTACATGTCATCAATGGTAAAAGGCCATATTGCCTGAACCTGAAACAAAAACAAATAGATCGCCAGTACCGCAATAATGCTGTCATACCAGCGAAAATGATATTTCATTGAGTTAGAGCCAAAAAAGTCAATACAACAAAACACCACAGGTTTATACGTGATAATCGGTCATGTATAAAAACAATTATCGGATCATCATTTTCAATATCTAGAGTTGCAAGCCAGCCAAAACGCCATAAAGCAATCGCGGCAAAAGGTACCGTTAACATAAAGTAAAATGACTCATCTCGTGCATAAATGATATAGAAAATATAAGTACTAAATGTCGCAATACCCGCAGCAACAATCAAAATATGGAGCATCATTGGATTATATTTTTTTAATACGGACCGGGTTGCATTCTTTAATCCTAAGCGCATCTCGAGTCGGCGCTTATTTAATGCAATATAAAGGCTAAGCAAGGTGGCCGCGATAACAAGCCAAGTGGATATAGAAAGGCCTATACCAATTGTTCCTGCTAATACACGCAACATGAAGCCCGCAGCAATACACAACACATCACAGATGGGAATAAGCTTGAATATATGGTTATACGCAAGATTAATCACCAAGTAAAAACAAAGGATCAGGGCTAATTTTTTTGAAATCAACCAACCTAAAGCAAGACCGGTAACCAGTAGTAAAAACAGAGTGATGATGGCCTCAGTTACTGAAACTTTTTCACTGGCTAATGGGCGATGACGCTTATGAGGATGTAAGCTATCCTCGGTACGATCCTCAATATCGTTATAAATATAAACTGCACTGGAAATCAAACAAAAAGCTAAAGAAGCCAATAGTGCAGGCACAAAATATCCAGGGATTGGCGTATAGCAAAACCCTACCATTACAAAAACTGCTTTAGACCAATGAGATACACGAAGCAGCAAGAAGAAATTTTTTAGTCGTTCTGTGAAACTTACCTTTACCGTGTCATTCATCAATTCAATCACCTTTATTTAGGCCAAAACTTAATAAAACTCATGTACTGCCACAATGTGTCAGTAATACAAAGGATACTAAAAGTATCATAATCTAGAAAAAAATCATCATTTCAATAAGTTAATTGTTAAATAAAAAGTAGTCTACACTATTTCAATAAAAAACAATCAAATAACATTGCATTTAGACAATGACAAAGTAAGATAAATATACAACAGGATAAACGCTGTTTGCTTTGGCAAGCTTAAGGCGAACATCTAAGGACGGGAGACATCATGCAATTCATTCTAGTAGCGGGAAGCATAGAAAAATTCAAGAATTTGCGTAAAGATTACGAAGAAAGACGGCAAATCAATTTAGATAAAGCCCCCACATCATGGCTTACCTTTTTTGGGGCTACTGATGTTCAAACCAGAAATAGACAAATCTCATTTCTTGAGAAAACAATCGCGGTTCTAGAACATTTTCTTCATAAAGATGAAAAATTTACAACACAGCATGAATTTCAAGCCAATCTAATGGCTTCACGAATTGTGATCGCAGCAGCCCTCTGTGTGCAAGAAGAAATTAGACAGACTTATCTGCAACATCAAATTGGCAAATGTGAGGAAAAATCTGCCCTTTACCAATTAATCAATGAATATCTAGGGCTTACCCCTGAAAACTTCCTGGATGAAGAAGACAAGCAAAGTTGCTATGAGACGGCTAACAAATTAATTACAACACAAGATGCACTGACGCATCTCAATCATGAGCTACAGCAACTAAAGCATCCAGGGTTTACTGAATCCGAATGGAAATTATTCTCTGACTTCATTGCCCAGCAGCAAAAAAAGAAAACAACACCCAGACCTCCACCAAGCTATCTTCCTGTGGGCAACACTTTTGCGCCAGTTTTTGGGGAAACCTTCTATTATGTTGGTTTAACTATAGGTTGGGTAGTAGCAGGAGCCGTGAGTAGTTCATCGGCAGCAATAACGCCTCGTCTTGAGGTTACCTCTTGGGTTAGTAGCGCCCTATTATTCATAGGCCCAACTAATATTGCGGGGGTCGCTTTATTAGCGCCAACAATTGCATCCAGACTTATCTCTACATTTTGTAACTTCAGTTTTTCAAGTATGTCCGGAACGGCTGGGCGGCTGATTGGTCAATACACGGGTCAAGTGGCCGGTTTGCCCTTTGATATTGCTTATAATCTCCTTAGAGCTACAGGCTCATTCTTAGCCAACTATTCTTCTCAGCCACCAAGCCTTGCCCCATTAGACGGTATTTGCATTGCTAAGGGAGTCCCTGCTGTGCATGGTCATCCAATTCAGCTTAATGTGGTTCCTCAACAGTTGATGCCTGAACCAAGATTACAAATTACTGAAAATGGGGAAATTACTGTAGATGGTAAGCTTGTTGATCCAAGTATTGATGATCAAATGTCATTGGTTATTAAGGAGCTCAATGAAAAACTAAAAGCAAATGCTAATGGCCCGAAAATAGAAGAGCTTGATGAAACTGCTCCCGAGGGGGCGTCTTTGCTAACCCCTTAAAATCTAAATAGCCCGCTTGACCTCGGTATTCATAAGGGCAACGTGTGAGACTCAATAAATCTGGATACCGTGGTCAAACTAAGATTAAGATTCTATTTACGGTTTAAGAGTATTTTCGGGAGGAAAACCTGGTTGCGAGCAACCAGGATGCGATTTGTTAAGGACGATCATCCAGTTCTTTGCGTTGGCTTGGCATAAAGTCTTTTCTATCTAATCCCATCGCTACAGCTAATGCTCCAGCTACATAGATAGATGAGTAGGTTCCAATAAGGATACCTATAATTAATGCCAATGAGAATCCATGAATTGCTTCTCCACCATAAACGAATAGAGCAACCACCACGAAAAGAGTTAACAATGAGGTCATAATTGTTCTAGACAAGGTCTGGTTAATGGATATGTTCATGATTTCTATCGGGGTGCCACGACGAATTTTAATAAAATTCTCACGAACCCGGTCAAATACTACGATAGTATCATTTAACGAATAACCAATAACCGCTAATAGACCGGCTAATGCCTTCAAGTCAAACTCAATACCAAAAAAGGCAAAGATGCCCAGAATTAGCACAGGGTCATGGATCAGAGCAACAGCAGAACTTACCGCCAGGCGATATTCAAAACGCATTGCGATATAAATCATAGTTGCCAATAAAGAAACGACAACCGCCAACGCTCCTTTAGTTGCTAACTCCTGCCCTACCTGCGGTCCAACGAAATCAACTCGTTGTTTCACGGCCCCAGGTAAAGCACTCATTACTTGATTAACCATATGAGTTTGATCAATATCTTCTCTAGGAGCAATACTAATCAGCACGTCTCTAGAAGTACCATAACTGACTACCTGAGCTTCTTTAAAGCCGGCATTACTTAAGCTACTTCTAATTTCAGAGAGATCAGCCGCCTGCGGATACGAGACTTCAATCTGAGTTCCGCCAGTAAAATCAAGCCCCCATTTTAGGCCATGAATTAACAAAGCTCCGATTGAAACAACAAAAATTAATATAGAGAACAGCGCCGTCCAACGACGAGCGCCCATAAAGTCCACTTTTGAATTTGGATTAAAAAATTCCATCTGAGCCTCGCCTTAAATACCTATGGATAATTTTTTCACGGTACGGCCACCATAATACCAATTGACGATCGCACGAGTGAATGTAATACCTGTTAGCATGGACGTTAATAACCCTAAGGAAAGAGTTACGGCAAATCCACGTACAGGGCCGGTACCTACTGCAAACAGAATGATGGCTACAATCAAGGTAGTCACGTTCGCATCAAGAATGGTCGAAAAAGCACGCTCATAACCTGCATAAATTGCTGCTTGAGGTGATAATCCATGACGCAACTCTTCGCGAATACGTTCGTAAATCAACACGTTGGCGTCAACGGCCATACCTACGGTAAGTACTATCCCCGCTATTCCGGGAAGAGTTAAGGTTGCATCAATTATTGATAACAAGGCGCATAATAAAATCAAATTAAGTACTAGGGCCAGATTAGCAATCAGTCCAAAGAATCGGTAGTAGACTAACATCAGGACTAAAATTAATCCCATACCTACTGCTAAAGAAACCATACCACGATGAATATTTTCTTTACCTAAAGTAGGTCCTACAGTTCGCTCTTCAATAGGATAAATCGCTGCTGGAAGTGCCCCTGCTCTTAGTAATAACGCCAGGTTGCTTGCTTCTTTCGCATCAGTTAATCCAGTGATCTGGAAATTATTACCTAAAGCATTTTGAATCACTGGTGCACTAATTACACGCTCTTCTTTATGAGTAACGCGGCTTTCAACACCATTAATTAATTGCATGTCATTCTTGGTTTCTACGTAGACAATCGCCATACGCTTACCAATGTTTTCACGAGTTACTTTAGTGAATAAGCTTTCGCCGCCACCGCCTAATTGAATCTGTACGGCTGGAGTAGCCGTTTGTTGATCATAGCTGGATACTGCGGAAGTAATAGAATCTCCACTTAAAACAACCTGTCTTTTTAAGAGAATAGGATGTCCATCCATCATGTACAACTTATCGCTTACAGGCACAGAACCAGTTTGTTTGGCAATTTGCGGATCATTTTCCTGATCAACCAAATAGAATTGTAAGGTTGCAGTACCCCCAAGGATTTGTTTCGCACGAGCAGCATCCTGAATTCCAGGTAAGTCAACTGCGACACGAGTAGCACCTTGTTGTTGAACAACTGCCTCACCCACTCCTAATTCATTTACCCGATTACGCAAAATACTCATAGTTTGTTCAATCGTATTTTGACGCATGGTATTTAGTTCAGCAGGAGGAATGGAAGCAACCAGCTCGTTTTCTGCCTTGCTTTTAACAAAAAGCACATCAGGCATTTTGTCTCTTAGCGCAGTAAGAGCTTTTTCCATAGATTCTTGATCACGGAAACGTAAGTTAACTCCTTTCTCAGCAACATAACGAATACCCGAATAGCGCACGCCAATTTCACGTAGAGCTTGACCGATATTTTTCATGATGCCTTCATAGCGACGGCTAATCACACTATCAACATCAACTTCTAATAAGAAGTGCACCCCACCACGTAAGTCTAAACCTTGTTTCATTGGTTCAGCACGAATAGAACGCAACCAAGCTGGAGTTGATGATGCTAGGTTTAATGCAACCGTGTATTGATTACCTAAAGCATTCTTAATCGCATCACGCGCTAATAACTGAGCGTCAGTAGATGTGAAGATAACTTCTACACCATCATTAGTCGCATTAATCGCACTAAATGCTAACTTATCTTTTTGAAGAACCGCTTCGATCTGACCTTTTAGCACATCATAATCAACTGGCGTTTCAGCTGAAATTTGTACCACAGGATGTTCTGAGTACAAATTAGGTAAAGCATAGATGAACCCAATGACTGCAATAATTATCAGCATTAGGTTTTTCCATAGAGGATATTTATTTTGCATATTTCCGTGTCCCTATGACTGGCTTAAAGCGACTTTATAGTGCCCTTTGGCAATACAGCTACAACAGCACCTTTTTGTAAGTTGATTTCTATCCCTTCGGCAAGACTCACTTTAATGTATTGCTCATCAAGGTTAACTACACGGGCCAAAATACCGCCAGAAGTAACAATTTCATCCCCTTTCTTTAGGCGACTTATCAAATCACGATGTTCCTTAGCTCTTTTATTCTGTGGTCTAATCAACATGAAATAGAACAACACAAAGATAGCGGCGATCATAATGAGTGAAAAGGTTCCATCAGCTTGAGCAGATGGTGTTGTGCCTGCAGCGGCCATAGCATCGCTAATAAAAAAACTCATATTATCTCCTTAAAACTGCTATTAATTTAATCGCGTGACATCATATAGGGAATTGATTAGAAGGTAAATGAATCGATGCGGAATTCCCCTGCTAATTTTGCAGATTTTTAGTTTTATCTCAAGGTGATGGAGCTGCAATAGAGCACCAGCCTCGAAATTCATCTTAACAGTTTACGACGAAGGACCTCAAGATAACATGTCTAATAACTGTTTTGTTGCTATTTGTGGATCAGCTGCTTGCGTAATAGCCGAAATAAGAGCAATTCCACATACCCCTGTAGCTGCAACATCTGCTATTCTCTCGTGGTTTATTCCTCCAATCGCAACTAAAGGGTAGCTCAATGTGCGCTTCCAACGGTATAAGTTTTCAATGCCTTGAGCCGCATAATCCAAATCCTTACTTTGGGTTGGATAAACAGGACCAATTGCAATATAAGAAGGATGAATTGCATGAGCACGGGCCACTTCATGATAACAATAGGTACTTACACCTAATAAAACTCCTTTAGCGTGAATGGCCTCCAAATCCGCGGTCTCCAAATCAGCCTGTCCTAAATGAATTGCCTGCGCATCAAGCTTTAATGCTAGATCCCAATGATCATTAATAAATAGAATTGCCTGATGTTCCTTTGCTAAAATAATGCTACGTTTCATCTCTTTTTCAATACCGTACGTTCGTTCTTTAATACGTAATTGGATGGTTTTTACTCCCGCGTTCAATAAAGTCTCTACCCAATCAGCGCTGTCGACAACGGGATAAAGCCCTAAATAAGGGGATGTTTTAAATGGCTTTGGTGCAGAATAGATCGGGTGTGCGGCGATATAGGGCAAATCTAGTTCTATCTCGGGAAAACTACCATAATAAAGCTCTGTTTTAGCCAAACGTATTGCCTGATTGACATACATCTTAGCAATAACCAACGCATCTTCTATAGTATAACCAAGCACTAATGCCGAGGTAATTGCTGTTGAAAAAGTGCTACCCGCCTCAGAATAATTAGCCTCTGCATAACGTTGTTGGGTCAGCCAAAAAGAACGAGAACCATTACTCCAATAATCATGAATCCATAACGGCTCATGTTGCTGCTCGGCTTTAATAAGTACGCTGTTCACTCCAAGAGCAATTAATTGTTCAGCCGCCTTTTCGCATGCATCCTGGGAATTGATTGTGCAATTTAAAATGAGTTCTGCTTCATGAACATTCAAGATCCAGAGATCGACCTTAGAAGCGATTTTATGAATGCTCTGTACGGGGAAAGAGCAATCCACAACTAAAAACCCAGAGTATGGGAGTAAAAAATGAGAGACCCGAGCTAGTTCATCTGTCGATGTAAACGCTCCTATTTTAATAGCATCAGGAATTGCATCAATCTCAGCAAGAGCAAGGCCTAGACCTTGTATTGTTTGCACATCTGCAGCATTTCCTGCAATCACCCCAACGGTTTTCATCCTGCCTCCTGAAATGTAAAGACCACACAATATATAACAATCTGAAAAGAAAATTTACAATTATAATGAAAAATGATTAGGTATTGAATATAATGGCGCCCGGTTAAAATAATTAATATACATAAGGAGAGAATATGCCCCGCGTTCACGTTCACAGTAATAACAGGTATCACGGCCATCATCATGGGCATCATAGTCATCAAGCTGACACTGGTGTTTTTTTAATGTTTGCGGGTCTTTTGCTTGGTTCCCCATTTCTTTTCATACTTGGATACTTTGAATATATGACTGCGCCAATGCTTGTTGCTACGAGCAGTACCGCATTCTTAGGCTTATCAACTCTAAGCCTTAGTGCTCTAATCGTTTATGGTTCTATTGGTGTTGCCTATATGTTTTCTGGTGCTAGAGAATGTTATAGCAGCGACCATGGTCCATTAGACCTATTAAAATCACGCTTTACTAACAACGGATTAATCAGTACTTTAGGCGCAATTCTTTGGTCTCCGTTCTTATTTGTTGGTGGAGTAGCAGGAGCAACTGCTAAGAACGTAGTTAATGCGTTTAGTTCCAAGCCTTCTAGCAAAGGTAATGATTCTGGCTCAAGTACAGCCTCTTTAGATGATGATGAAGAATCAGAAGAAGAAAAGAACTTGTCATCCTCTTCTCATTCCCATCGCTCTGAGCATTCTCATCGCTCTGGGCATTCTCAACACTCCCATGACTCTGAGCATAGTTCAGATGAGGAAGACCTTTTTGAATCTCCTCAATCTCCGTCTGATTCGCAAAAGAAGGACGAAGTTCAGACGCCACTCCGAGCAAGTACTGAAAGTGTTACTCATTCAGATGAATCAGTACTACCAATTGACATGCATTTGACACGAAGCAAAAGCCTAGAGAGCTTGCCCTCTTATAACAAAATGGCAACAGGGCTCAATGTAAAACCATCCTCCCTAGATGATTCACATAGGGATGAGGTGCTAGTCACAGCCCCCAATCTGTTCCGTCAACCTCGACAAGATCTACCAGCACAAGCTCTAATGGAGCAGGGTGAAGGACTCAAAATATAATAATAGTTCCAATATTCTCAGCGTAGAAATTTTTCTACGCTGAACGTTCCTCAAGATCGTAATGTGGATAGCAAGTGTCCCGGGTAAAGCAATAAATTAATCGCATCGAAAATATTCGTTACTACAATATCGGCAGCCACAAGGGCCTCTTTTGCAGCCCCTTCCGGCCCCAATATAATGACCCCTACCACCGTTTCCTTCATGAGCTGTTGATCATTTCTGCCATTGCCTATAGAAATAGTAGTTCTTGGATTTAATTTTTTTAGGTACTCTTTTTTCGCTAAACCTTGCTCTAATTGCGAAGTGATGAATACTGTACAAGGTATATCTTTTAGCTCGTTTTTCGCTGTTCCTAAACTGTCACCGGTCACCACGTGAATATTAATTTTTTCGGATAAAGTAATAAGCTGCTCTGCAACACCTTTGATTAAAATACCATCAACAGCCAAGGTCCCGTTATAATCAAAGATAACGTCAGTGAGCGTTAAGTCCTCAAAGCCTAAGATGTTAACATTTATCATCGACATTCCTTTATTGTTGACACATCTATAAGCTTAATTGGTTTTTATTAATTCGCCATCCAAAACACATTATGTTGGATTAAAAATCGCTGGCACAGCAAAGGAGTATGTTCTATTAAATGATGAAAATAAGCCTTGGTAAAGTGTTGAGTACAAACCGGGCACGTACAGGATGCATCAATTATCTCAAATTGCATTTCTGCAGCTTTATTAGTTAGATCAATCTCACCTTGCTGGCTATAAACCTTGCCTTGAAAGGCTGCTTTGACTGGCTCATCTGTTTCAATAAACTCAACACCTTGTGTGCGCAAATGTAGTATTGATTCTGCGTTAAAATCACCTATCACATAACGTGGTACATGGGCCCATTGTGCTAATATAGAATCATTAGCATCATTGAAATAGACACCATATTCTTGAGTTAGATGGTGTTGACTCAATTCTTCCGCATTGAAAAATGGCATAATAGACTCATTCAACATCATCCAAATTTGCGGACAATCCTGGAGAATTTTTTTAGGTAAAATTACAGCATCAGGATTTAAATGCTGGATGAGTTCCAGCAACTCCACTGCGGTGACTTTTATTTTGGAACCATCAAAAGGAGATTTCAGAAGATAAATTCCTTCTCGATTTGCTTTAAGTGAGCTGGCATTTAAGATAATTGCACCAGACCAACCCAAATATTTAGGCAAAGAAGATATTTTCTTTAGCAATGGAATACCAGGCTTATAGAGTAAAAACTCTAAAGAGAATGATAAGGTACTTACTTTTGCTTCGTGCCAATTCTCCGCAGTTAAACATAATCCTGCTTCTGAAGTCCCTACTGGTATGTAATTTTGCGTTGTTGCCAACATTCACTATCTCCCTTTAGAGCAATAAACTGGTATCACCATAACTAAAAAATCGATAACCTTTAGCAATTGCTTCCTGATAAAGTGCCATTGCTTCTTTATGACCGATAAAGGCGGAAACTAGCATTAATAAAGTAGATTCAGGCAAGTGGAAGTTTGTCATCAAGCCATCGCACACTTTAAATTCATATCCTGGATATATGAAAATATCGGTATCTCTACTGCACGGGGCTAGCGTCCCATTTTGTGCTGCACTTTCCAAACTACGCAATGCCGTAGTGCCAACTGCAATCACGCGATTGCCTGCAGCTTTAGTTGCCTCCACCGCGGCGCAAAGTTCTGGAGTAATTGTAAAATGCTCGCTATGCATTTTATGCTCTTTAATATCATCACAACGCACGGGCCTAAAAGTACCGGCACCTACGTGTAAGGTAACATAAGCGACCTGTACACCACGAGCCTGTAAGCTGCCTAAAACGGCATCATCAAAATGCAATCCTGCTGTTGGTGCTGCCACCGATCCCTCAAATTGTGCATATACAGTTTGATAACGATCTTCATCTAAAACTTCATCACTTCGCGTAATGTATGGCGGTAAAGGGATGTGCCCTACTCCATGCAATAGTGCCAACACATCCATATTTGCTTTACAAACAAATAAGTCATCATTTCGATCAATTACTTCAAGCTGTCGTTCTTGATCTAAATAAATTACAGCACCAGGCTTTAATGCTTTACTGGCTTTAATATGGGCAAGAAAAGTAAATTCGCCGGTAATCCGTTCTACCAGTAACTCTACTTTACCACCCGTCGCCTTCTGTCCATAAAGACGTGCAGGAATAACTTTAGAGTTATTCATTACTAAAAGATCACCCGGCTTAAGAAAATCAGCGATTGCTTTAAATTGATGATGACCGTACTCACCACTTTGGCGATTATACGTTAATAGCCGAGAATCACTCCGATTAGCTAAGGGATATTGAGCAATAAGCTCTTGTGGTAAATCAAAGTAGAAGTCCTGCTTATTCATGGTGCAACCTGAAAATAAATTGGCGCCATTATACACTGAATGTAACTTGAAGTGGAATCCCAGACCTGAAGCCCGTATTAGACAAGTCTTAATACGGGTGTGAGTGCCATAAGCTCCTATTTTACGACTTCGTCTAATGCAGACTACGATTTTTTTAGATCTTCACCGTAACGGCATCAACCTCTGGAGCATGGAGTTTAGCCATTGCTTTTTCTAGCGCAGGAATCTTTAAACATACTTCCCCGGACTTATTAATCCAATGCAATTCAGAAAGCACTTCGCGAATATCACTCCCATTCTTCGTAAAGGCATGTTGCAAAATCTCATCAAGTGTTGCCGTTTGATATGGAAGGCTTGCTTTTTTATGTCCAAAAAAGCCTGAGTTCGATTTTGCTAATTTATCTGCATAACGAGTACAAAAAGCCTTATGTAATTGAGCAGAGGAAATATCCATCGTTAGCTCTTTAGCCTTCTTGTCTTCTGGTTCACTAAATGCAAATTCAGGATTATATTTTTTATAAAATTCATTTCCTAACATAGCATGCACATCCGAAGTTGGATGAATGTCATCCCAAAATGTATAGTCTTTTGCTGGGGCTGTTCCATTAGGCAATATTTTAAAATCTGGTGATGTGGTAAAAGGTTGTTTTAATTTATTGGGATCAAAGCCATAATCTTCTGGACTATTGTAGGCCTGAACAAAAAAGCTATTGATATCAAAAACATCAAAATAACAATGAGGGAACATGGTCTTAAATTTTTCACAAGCTTTAGCTAGTTCCTGATTAAAATAATCAACACATTTATGGGCATTAGCACGATCCTTTTCGCCTGAATCACCCGTTTTATTTTGAAAACGTGGGGTTAATGAGAGGTCGGGTAAGTTAAATAATACAAAGTTGCGATATCCCTTTTGCAAAAGAATTTCAACATTTTTAACACGCTCTTTAATTGCTCTATCTACTTCAGCAATTGAAGGTTCTGCATTCACTGTGATTAAATCATTCGCTCCAGACCATTCAATAACTAAAGTTTGCTCTTTCTGTCGATCTGTTACCTGGTTTTCTTCGTCATAGGCTAATAACTTTTCACGCTTTTTTTCTAGGGTAGATAAAATAATACGGCTAAAAAAACGAGTAATACTACTGCTTGGTTTCCAGGCGTAATCATAAGCGCTTAAACCACCTTCATCATAGGAGCGAATAAAATCCCGCCCTTCAAATGTTACATAAAGATCGTTATCCAGATTGTAATCATAACGAAGATTATCTATCACCCCTTTTTCTTTAGCGATTATTGCATCCCCAATATCATCATTGCTGTAGCCATATTTCGCTTTAAGTTCTTTAATTATAAAATCATTAGCAAAAAAAGAACTAATTACATCAGCCCAAACATAGCCATTTGTAAATCTACCCTTTGGAGAAGTTCCTACCAAACCAGCAAACCATCTCATAGGAATACACCCTAATATTTCAGCGTTATCTGCAGTTCCCCTATCACTTAAACTGTCTCCCATCATTACGATATGCGAAATCTTTTTCTGCTTCATAATTACCGTCCTTAATTGTGGGTAATACAAGCTCACTGAATAAGGTACAAAACGCGTATAGCGACCAACTGCATCCAGATTTTCGGCTAACCCTGGTTTTATAAAATTATCCAAAATAAATAACGCCTGGATTTAATATGGTTTACGAATTATGAGTATGCAAGGAACTATGCGGATATTTTTTTTATAAATTGCTGTATTATCAAGGTGTTATATGCAAATTAAGAACAAAATGGCAAATATTTAATACATTGGTGGTTTTATTTTCACACTCAATTAAAGTCTTATTAATTTTTTTAAAAGTACTGGTACATTCATCAAAGTTTAAGGTGCAGGGTGTAATTCGAGGAGGCTTTCTTCTTGTTTTTGTGGTTCTTCGGTTTGACTTTTAATCAACACGAGAAACGGAATGAATGCTAAGGCAAATGTAATAGAAAGCTGATAAAGCCCTACCCAACCTATGGCCATTTGAATGGACGCGGCTACTGGTCCTGAAATAATTCGGGGGATTGTTGATAAGGCTACCAGCATAGAAAACTGTGTTCCCGTATATTGTTTATTTACTAATCGCATAAATAAAGCGACTAAGGCTGTAGATCCCATGCCTGCGGCAAAATTATCAAAAAAGACAGCTACTGATAATAAAACTACGTTTTTACCAACCATTGCTAAAGCCACAAACAAAATATTCGTCAATGCTTGCAATAAACCAAAAGCAAACAAAGAACGATACAAAGAGCAACGTGTTAATATAAGGCCTGCAAGTAAGCCGCCTAATAAAATGGACCCAACCCCAAGCATCTTATTAATATAACCAATGGTATCTAAAGAAAATCCTAAGCCTTGAATCAAAAACGGCATAACAATACCACTAGTCGTGGTGGTAAACGCCTCGCCCAACTTATAGCAAAATACAAAACATAAAAGGTAAATGATGCCGGGGCGCGCTAGTAATTCTTTAACTGGATCAATAAACGATTGTACAAAAGGAACTTTCTCTTTCGGTGTAGTACTTGGCTCCTTACTGAATAGCACAGCCAACATGCCGACACTCATCAACAGTCCCATAAAGCGATAAGTAAAAGCCCAACCTAATTTTTGCGCCATGACTAAAGCAAAACCGCCTGAAATTAATAAAGCCAGCCTATAACCAAACACCGCTAAAGACGCCCCTAAAGCATGCTCAGGCACGGGAAGATACTCCGCTCGATGGGCATCAATAGCAACATCTTGTGTTGCGGAAAAACACGCGAGAATAAAAGCTAAAATGGCCAACAGCTTTGGATACTGCTCTGGAGTGTACCAAGCCATCAAATTAAATCCCACCAGCAACAAACATTGCATGGTTAGAATCCAGCTTCGTCGTTTACCAATAGAAAACAAGGAATAACGGTCTAAAATCGGGCCCCAAAAAATACGATATGCATAGGGCAAACTAATTAAGCTTAAAGTTCCGGTGACAAACACAGACATTCCATTGGATGCATACCAGGCTTGCAAAGTACTGCTGATTAATGCCATCGGCAAACCAGAAGAAAAACCTAGAATGAAAATGATCAACAGACGCTTGTTCATTATTCAAATCACTTGAAGCATAAATAAGGAGTGGAAACTCACCCTGGACAGAAAGTCCAGGGTGGACAAAGATATTAAGCAGCTGCTTTTTTAACAGAGATCAAATGAATTTTGAAAATCAAAGTCTCGTTAGGACCAATAGGACCACCAACACTACGTGGGCCGTAAGCTAGATCCGCAGGAACAAAAATTTCCCAAGTAGAACCAGCAGGCATTAATTGTAATGCTTCAGTCCAGCCTGGAATAACTTGTGATACTTGGAACGTAGCTGGCTTGCCAGTCTTTTGCGTGCTATCAAATACAGTACCGTCAATTAAAGTACCGGTGTACTCAACAGTTACAGTATCTGATTTTCCTGGCTTAGCACCAGTACCTGCTTCAAGGATTTTATATTGTAAGCCGCTTGGTAATACTACTACCCCGGTTTTTGCTTTATTAGTGCTTAAAAACGCTTCGCCTTTAGATTTGTTTTCTTCAGCTTTTTTGTTAAATTCTGCGCTGCGCTTTGCCATTAAATCTTTTTGAAATTTGTTTAAAACATCTTTCATTTGCTGTTCAGTTAAAATCAATTGACCGCCAGACATTCCATCTTGCATTCCTTTTGCTAATGCTTCAGGATTGATATCGATGCCTTGACTTTTAAAATTTTTCCCTAAATCAGCACCAATACTGTAAGACAATTTGTCTTTATCTGTAACTAATGCATCAGCAGCCATTGCAGTAGACATTGCAAGCCCTAAAACGGCTGCAGTGACCAATCTCATCTTCATAAAGAATCCCCTTTTAGTCTTTTGCTTTATAGTACATATCTTTTTCAATAATTGAGAAGATATAAAACCTTGAAAAAATCCTCGTTTATTCTGCCTAAAAACACATTAAATTACCAGTAATATATAATTTAATTAGAAATAGACAAAGAGGTAATATCCTTCTACACTTGCGTCTATTTAAAACAAGAGATAGAAAACTCATGAACATTAGTGTATTTGATTTATTTTCTATTGGCATTGGCCCATCAAGCTCGCATACGGTAGGCCCTATGCTTGCTGCGAATGCGTTTTTAGTTTTGCTGGAAAAAAAGCAATTAATCAATACTATTCAACGAGTTAAAATTGAACTCTATGGCTCACTCGCATTAACCGGAAAAGGGCATGGCACAGATAAAGCTATTTTAAATGGCTTAGAAAATAAATCCCCAGAAACCGTAGTACCTGAATCCATGGTACCTCGTATGCATGACATTCTTACCTCTCATACACTGAATCTAGCAGGCCAAAAAAACATTACATTTAATGAGAAAACTGATTTCCTATTTCTGCAAAAAGAGCTTTTACCCCTGCATACTAATGGCTTACGTTTTTCCGCTTTTGATGCTCAAGATAATTTATTGATTGCTCAAGTATATTATTCAATTGGTGGCGGGTTTATTACCACCGAAGAAGATTTTCATAAAGCTACTGAGGATGCAAATCCACCTCCCTACCCTTTTTCTACAGCGAGTGAATTATTAAAATTATGTGAAGACAATAAGTTAACCATTGCTGAACTCATGTTCCAAAATGAGCTGACTTGGCGTAACACAGAAGAAATTCATCAAGGAATTTTAGACATTGCCAAAGTAATGGATGAATGCATAGCGAATGGTTGTCAGCATGAAGGCATTTTGCCCGGCGGCCTCAACTTAAAAAGACGCGCCCCCGCACTTTACAAAAAATTAATGGAGCAACAAGGGGTTAAGAGTGTATTCGAAAATTCAGATATCATGAATCAACTTAATTTATATGCTATGGCAGTTAATGAAGAAAATGCTGCCGGTGGACGCATTGTTACCGCTCCAACTAATGGAGCAGCAGGTATTATTCCTGCCGTGTTAAAGTATTGCCAACAAGCGCATGATCGCATGAGTAATGAGGATATCTATATTTATTTTCTTACCGCAGCAGCCATTGGCATACTGTATAAGAAAGGAGCCTCTATTTCGGGGGCTGAAGTTGGATGTCAAGGTGAGGTAGGTGTTGCCTCTTCGATGGCAGCAGCAGGGCTTACTGCTGTGTTAGGTGGTAGTGTGGCTCAAGTTGAAAATGCGGCAGAAATTGCCATGGAGCATCATTTAGGCATGACCTGTGATCCAGTTTTAGGTTTGGTGCAGATACCTTGTATTGAGCGTAATGCCATGGGGTCGGTCAAAGCGGTGAATGCGACACGTATGGCTTTAATTGGAGATGGGCAACATCATATCTCACTGGATAAAGTAATAAAAACGATGAAACAAACTGGAATGGATATGCAAAGCATCTATAAAGAAACTTCTATGGGTGGTTTGGCTGTTAATTTGCCGGAATGTTAAGACTCAAACTCACAGCCCCTGCTATCTGATTTAGTAGCCGTTTAAAGAAAACCTGGTTGCTTGCAACCAGGCTAAGTAAACTCCATAAACCGAATTCCAGAGTCAAATCGCGGAATTCGAAATAAAAGTTTATACACTTAATGTGGATGCCTCAATTACTTCAGAGCCTAAACAGCTAATGTGCTCTGCATTTTGCATAATCGCACCATAAACCTTTTGCAAACGACACAAATGCCAACTTGGGAAAAAACCTATTCTTAAATGAGAACTTGTTGTTGCAGCTACTTCATTTTTTAAACTCGCATATAAAGCCTCGAAGCGATCTCCTTGCTTTCCATCCTGCAGATCTAATTCCGCAATCTTCTGTGTAAGGCGTGTAATTGAGTCCTTGCGATCTTGATGATGTGTTCCATGCTCCAAGTAAAGTGTGCATTCTTGTACAAGCTGATTTTTTAAAATCAGGTATTTCATGGTATCCAAACTTAATGGAGTATTAATACAATCCCTGTGGGCAATAAGCGATACCAGCTTGTCAGACTGATGAAGAATAGGAGTAAATGGAGTATGTGTACGAGAAGAACAATACCATCCAAAGCAATTAAACTCACGCGGTGTTCCTAGCTCATTCTGCTCTGTTTTAATGAGCTGTACCAATGAAGCATAGCGCTGCCCATTTTCATCACTACTAATTTGCTCTATTTTTTGTAAGAATTGAGCTAAGTCCTCATTGTCTCCGGTTGCAAACGACTTTACTACTTGTTCAATACGTTTTTTTAAGAGCAAATAATGGAATGTATCTGTAGTACCTTGTTCAATTTTCTTTTTGACCTCAGCTATTTTTTGCTCAAAAGCTATTTTTTGTTGTCTTAACTTTAAAATAAACTTGGCTGTACTTTGAGTAATGTAATCTGCAGTATCATAGTCCGAGGGAATTTTTTTATTCAGTGTGGTAAAAGTATTATCCAGTATTTTCTGCTGCTTTAAAAACTCACTCCACTTTTTTTCCCAAGAAAAAGTCATACTATTCCTTTCTTGAAAACACAGCTCTAATCTTTTGTCTGCCTCTTTATATTGCTGTAAAAGAGCACTTATATCCTGTTGAAGCAACTCATTTAATTTACCAGATCCTTGTTGTTTAAAAATCAACAATCTAGATCTATGAGCTTCAAGATTTCGTCTCATACTATCTATAGACTCATAAGCAGTAGTAGAAGCACCAAACGCCTGATTTTTTAATTCGCTCTCTACAATGATTTTTGCAGTGCCCTTTAACTGTCTCAACCACTCTAACTTATCGCCAATATGCTCATTTAATGACCTCTGCTCACTAATTTGATGAAGAGCATCTGTTTCCTTAGCACCTTCCATTTCATTTAGAACTAAGCATTCATTAAGATGAATAAGGTCCCGAATATTAATTCGTACCCAGGCTTTATAATAATCAATTTGCTCTTTGACTTTTTTCATAGCCAAACCTAGTTCATCCCACTGTTGAGCTACGTTATCCGCTATTGATATGTCTCTAAATTTCTTAAGTTGTAGCTCTTTAATTTGGGCAATTAGCCCACTAATCTTCTCTGCTTTCGTAACGAACTCAATTAGAGGACCGACGCGTACTGATATATTCTCACGGTTTGCTAACAATTCATTTATCACAATAAGCATCGGAGATACTTTCGCATAAATATCTTCCCAAAACTTCCCAATCAATATGTGTAGCTGTTTTTGAGCCTGATATTGTTTGGTCTCACCCGTATATCCGCCCAGATGCTCTACGATGGTTTCTTCTGTAATGTAGGGTGGTTCTATCTGAACAATGTCCAGTACTTCATTGAGCTCCAAGTCAAACTCGTTGATTGCTTGATATAAATTTGTGAAAGCCTCCTCATGGACTATCTCGGAATTGTTAACTTGCAGTAATAAGTTTTCTAATGATTGCAGTCTATCCTTGTAATTAAAACCAATAAAACGCTGATAATGCAAAAGTAAATTTTGTGCCTCATTAAAGCACTTTAATAAAGGATTAGCCGCGGCCTCCTCAAAAGATATATCACTAAGTTCTTGTAATCTTTTATTACATCGATCGCATGCTGCCTGTATTTTATCCTTATTCAATAAATCAAGATCAGACAATCCAAGCATAAATAATGCTTTTTTTATCGGTTGATTTGCAAACTCTGTCTTTATTAGTATTTGTCGATCAGACTCGAAAGTGGCCGCCTTTTTCCCACTTAGTTCCCAAGACCAAATAATTGCTCGAGTTGGATTAAATTTTGTATCTATAGTAAGAGGAGCTAAAAATAGGTTACAACACTCTAATGATTGAGGATCAGCTAATAAACCTTTTTCACCAAATAGCTTTGCTAATTGTAGATAAGCTGCTTTTTTTCTTGATAAATCTTCTGAATATACAGCCACTAAAGCCAAGCAAATACCTGCTTTATATGCTAATTTTTTGTCTACTTTACTCGTCGCATCGAGGAGTAAGGTCTCAGCATATTGCAGTAAGGCATCTGTATCCAAATGGGTAATTACCTCTTGGGTATTCAAGGTAATAAATTGGCTTATATTTTTATAATTATCCTCTAATCCCCCCTTCAGTGTCCCACTGAAGTAACTAAGGTAACCAAAATAGCTGCTGTAGCAATTGCTTTTTAAACTTGTGTTGAGATCGGGTAAGTCTTCAGGTTTTGCCCAGGGATTTTCTGCTTGTAACAAAATTGCCGCAATCAATGAATCATTCATTTTATTAAGCCTCAGAGTTTTTAAATACCAGGTCCATTGACATTCGAGCTCTGGAGTGAGTTATGGTTGGTTTGGCCCTCACGCCTCTAAGACGCAACCAGCTCTACGCACAATAAAAAATATATCATTCAGATGTATAAGGGTCAATCATAATGGCCATCTTAAGTCTGCTGTGTTTTTAAAGACCAGGCAACAGGCACATTACGGTTAAAAAAAGAATCGCTAATGGCATAATTAACTACTGCAGCAAGCTCATCATTGATGTAAAGCAAGGGAGTACGCTCGCGCTGCCATGGCGGTACATTCCATTCCTGGAATAACTTCTTCAATTGTTTGGTTTGGCCATGCAAGAAAAATGTTTCCCCTCCTTGTCGAAAGCGAATAGATATTTTAGCTTTTGGAGGCACTACTAGCCCCTGCTTAGCTGGCTCGGCGATCACACAAAAACCATCGATTCCCAACATTAGTGGAGAAGGAAATTCCACCCATTCGCTGTAATTGGGTAAACATGGTGTGTCTTTTTTATCTAAATAGAGATACTGGTGATAACGACGAACCACCACCCCATCCCAATTAATTTGTGGTATTGCATCAATTCGGGCAAAAATGAGCTCATCAATCATTCGATGTAATAAAGCAGTCGAGGGAGCTTGTATTTGCCTTTTCTTTAGCCACGTCCTGAGTACATTAACACTACGTGCAAAATCTAATTGGAGAAGTGGTGTGATGCATAAGGAATCGCTTGCAGAAGATAGTTCAGGACAATCCTGTAAGGCCAAAGCATCCAAATTACTTTTGGCCTGCTGGCAATGCAGCGCTGTGCGAGCAATATTTCCCCCGGCCCCTGGCCATTTGTCTGTGAGCAAAGGCAGGATTTTTTGGCGTAAATAATTACGCGAGTAACTAATGTCCTGATTACTTTCATCATCAATCCAAGACAATTGCTGATACTCTGCATACTCCTCCAGCTGAACACGAGAAGTATTTAGGAATGGTCTGGCTATAGCAGCTTTACCTAAAACTCCTAGTTCGGCCATTGCAGCCAAGCCATCAACTCCAGCACCACGTAATAATTGCAGAAGCACCGTTTCCGCCTGATCATCTTGGTGATGACCTAAAACCAAGCAGTCTTTTTCCGTTAATAAAGCAGAAAACACCGCATATCGAGCAACTCGCGCTCCTTCTTCAATATTTGCACTTCGGTCAAATTGAACTGTCTCGGAAATAAAGTTAATACCTAAATTACCGCAAAATTGTTCACAATGCTGCTGCCAAGATAAGGCATTAGAACTTATTCCATGATTAATATGCACCGCGAGTAATTTGGGGTATAGAAAAGAATGTGAAGCAAGTGCGTGTAACAGCACCGTTGAATCAAGCCCACCACTGAAGCCTATAACTAATTTTTCAAATTGATTAAGGCGAGCGAACCAATCGGTATTTAATAATTGGGTTGGACTACGATTCATTACTCTACCATTAAATAAATATGGGTTTGCTTATTGCGTCAGGATTTTTGTCACTTGATCTTCCAAGTTACTATACATCGGGCTGGGGAATTTCGTCATCGCACTCGCAATGACGAAATTTTTATTTAAATTTGCATACTTCTTAACTCACAGCCCCCATAGCCATAAATTTTTGGTACCTTTTTTCAATAAGCTTATCTACAGGCATTTTCTTTAGTGCTTGCAATTCAGTTACCAATATTTCTTTTAAACGTGCAGACATTTCATCTACATTGCGATGAGCGCCGCCTAGAGGCTCAGGAACTACCCCATCAACTAATAGATTTTCATTTATTTTATCTGCGGTAATTCGCATTGCCCGAGCAGCATCAGGGGCTTTTGCTGCATCTTTCCAAAGAATAGATGCACATCCCTCTGGAGAAATTACTGAGTAAATGCCGAATTGCAACATTAATACCTTATCACCAACCCCAATAGCTAAAGCACCACCAGAACCAGCCTCACCTGTAACGATACAAATAATAGGTGTTTTTAATCGTGACATTACAAATAAATTGCGTGCGATTGCTTCGGACTGGTTACGCTCTTCCGCACCAATTCCAGGATAAGCCCCCGCAGTATCGATAAAAGTAATCACCGGTAATTTGAATTTTTCAGCCATATGCATTAAACGCAATGCCTTTCTATATTCCTCCGGACGCGCCATACCAAAATTACGGTACACTTTTTCTTTAGTACGTTTTCCTTTTTGATGTCCAAGCACCATCACTGGCTCACCATTTAAGCGGGCTAACCCACCAATAATCGCAGGAGCAGCAGAGTGGCTACGATCACCATGTAACTCTTGGAAATCAGTAAAAATACGCTCAATATAATCAGTGGTTTGAGGGCGCAAAGGATGGCGAGCCATTTGGGCAATTTGCCAAGGCTCTAAGCCAGAAAAAACTTGTGCAGTTAATTCAGAACATTTAACCTCAAGGCGAGCGATTTCTTCGCTAAGGTTTACCTCATTGTCATTACCTACCATCCGTAGTGCTTCAATTTTCTGATTCAACTCTTCAATTGGTTGTTCAAAGTCCAAAAATTGTCGGCTCATTCAATACTCTTTGGTAAATTAAAATATCATGGTATATGATAACCTATAATTACTAATTGATGCCAGATTCGACAAAAATATGATTACTACAGGGTTTGCTGATTTAGATACGGATAATTGCATATTACATGAAAACCGAATTGACCTTTGGCAGTTTTCTTTAGCCGAAGACTTACCTAATGCAGCAGAAATATTAAATGAAGAAGAGCAAGCCCGTGCTGCCCGATTTTATTTCAGCAAACATCAACGGCGTTTTTCTACCGGACGAGTAACATTAAGGATTATTTTAGCTCGGTATTTGAACACCAGCCCTGAGCACTTAGAATTCACATATAACTATCATGGTAAACCTAAGGTAATCAACGCTGCACGATTACAGTTTAATCTTAGCCATACTGCTGATTTAGCGTTACTCGCAGTTGGAAAAGGCTTTCCCATGGGCATTGATGTTGAAAAATATTCTGCCCGTCCTTATGAAGGAATTGCAAGGAATTCCTTTTCCGATCAAGAGTTTGCAGAATTTAGTAAGGTTCCCCGCTCATTAAAGCCGGCCGTGTTCTTCCATATCTGGTCGCAAAAAGAAGCGTTTATTAAAGCCTGCGGATTAGGGCTTGCATACCCAACCAAAGATTTTAACGTTCCCACATCCATACCCACTCAGCAATTGGTAGATGACCCATTAAATAATATGACTTGGCAATTACGTTCATTCATGCCTGAGATAGGTTATAGTGCAGCTCTATGCTATCACCCCACAATTAGAGAAATCAGACATGGAATAATTCAGATACAACCCAATACTCCCACTCTAAGATTTTAATTGTATGATGCAATTTACTACGGCACAAAACACCTTATTGTCTATTTTAGGTGACGGCGCGTGTCATAGTGGTTCGGCCCTAGGGAAAGCTCTAGGTATTACCCGCTCTGCTATTTGGAAGCAGATTAATCAACTTATCGACTTTGGCATTCCCATTAAGAGTATACCGCAACAAGGCTACCAACTTCCGAATCCGCTCATTTTGTTAAATGAGCAACGCATTAGCGAGCATTTGCAAGCAAAACAACTTAACAGCTCGTTTAAAATGCATTTATTTACTTCCGTCGATTCTACGAATCGTTTTTTAAAAGACTTACCCCCTAGCAATCAACTGGAGCTATGTTGCGCGGAAGTTCAGACCCAAGGTAGAGGGCGTTTTGGAAGGCAATGGCACTCCCCTTTTGGCGAAAATATTTATTGCTCGAGTCGTTGGAATCTGAATTATGATCTAAGCAAACTTTCAGGTTTAAGCCTAATCACCAGCCTGGCCATATTAAATACCTTAAATGAGTTTCACTTAGCAACCGATGTAAAAATTAAATGGCCTAATGATATTTATTGGGCTGATAAGAAGCTATGTGGCAGTTTAATTGAAATTTTGGCTGAATCGAATGGCAACGCCCAAGTTATTATTGGCATTGGCTTGAATGTTAACACCGACACAGAAAAGCACTCTCTTCCTGATAAACCCTGGTGCTCCCTCTATGAAATGACCCAGCACTATTTTGACCGTAACCTATTAATTTCTGGGCTCATTAAAAATCTAGAACGTTACCTAAATAAATTTATTCAAACCGACTTAAATGCCTTTATGGAGGAGTGGAATCAATCCGATTACTTGGCAGGTAAGTACATTCACATTACTCAAGCACAGGGGGTTTTGGCCGGCAAAGCTTGTGGAATTAACTCTATGGGGCAACTGATACTCGAAGACGATTTTGGTATAAAGCATCTGCTTTCATCTGGAGACACTACGTTACAAAGAAGGGAATGAAGGAAAAAATAAGGTTCGTCCCGAGCATTTTTAGGTGCTCGGAACTGGATGACTGCGAGGAAATTGATTTATACCGTTGTTTCAGAATCGTCTGATTGTTTTTCTTGTTGTATACGTAAATAAATTTCTTCGCGGTGTACAGATACATCTTTTGGCGCATTAATACCCAAACGAACTTGGTTACCTTTTACACCTAAAACAGTAATATTAACGTCATCACCGATAATTAGTGTTTCGCCTATGCGACGAGTCAAAATTAACATAACAAAATCTCCCTAACAAAGTAGTCACTCGCTTCTCCATAGTACATCCATGGTTGTTCTTTGCAACTACAAGATAACTAAAAATAAAGCAATATTCAATTCACGGGTATTATTGTACACCTTTATTATTAACAAAGTATTAAGGAAAGCTTTAATCCATCTTACTTTATAAATGGAAAATTGGAATTTTTCAATAAATTCAAGAGCTAAACTCAGAACGAAACATAGGAAAAATTTTTTCAATTAAACAATAAACAAGTACAACAAGGCCTATCTGCAATAATATAACATAAAAGGGTATAAAGATGTCCATATTAAGCAGAATAACTAAAATAAAAAAAGAAGTATTCAAAACTAATTGCCCTAACAATATGATCGGAACAGTAATACCTGACTGTCTTAATCGTTGATAAGCATGTTTTCTATGTGGCGTTGACCATTTTTCTTTGCGAAGTATGCGACGGATCAATGTCAATGTAGCATCAAAAAGAAAGAGGCTATTTAACATAAACCAAAACAAAATTGGAATTTGAAATTTTTGCTGCCCAATAAGAGCAATACAAAAACTGATTAAACCTAATGTGGCACTTCCAACGTCCCCCATAAACAACTTGGCAGGTGGAAAATTAAACATCAAAAACCCAGCAAGCCCTGCAGCCAGAACCAAACAGAATCCTTGATAAAATGAAGCCCCATGCAATGCAAACAAAACAGCATAAGAACCGCACAAGAATAAAGCTTGAGAGGCACAAAAACCGTCAAGACCGTCCATAAAATTAAAATGATTAATTGACCAAAGAACGAGTAGGAAAATCAAAGGAATGATGAGGAAAGAGTAGGAAATTGAAAAAAAGCCAAAATCCAATTGCACTGGTTTCATAAACCATGCAACAAGAGCAGCTGCAACGCATTGAACGAGAAAGCGTGGCTTTACTGGCAAATTAAATAAATCATCCCCAAAACTCAAAGCCGCAATCATCAGAATGCTCAGCATAAAAATCAATTGCTCATGAAATGGAGTGTGGGTTAAATAGCAAAGAACCGGCATTGATATGAGAGACAACCCAATAAATATTATCCCCCCTCCTCTAACCGTAGGTTTAGAATGCATGGAGCGGTTATTAGGCTTGTCCATTAAGCGAGTATCCTGAGCCATACGGCAGAATAACTGCGTTAAAATTATTGAACACGCTAAAAAAAAGATACTAAGAGCCAAATTCACATTGATACCATTTCACAGTTTCTCTTAACCCCTCAGTAGCAGTTACTGGAGGAACCCAATTCAATTGCGATTTTATTTTATTGTTACTTACTTCTAACGAGCCAAACAAGCGCCTATTAATATTTTTCTTACCGCACAAAGCAAATGAAAACGACATTAAACTCACGGGAACAGGCAGTAATCTAGAGGCCTTGCCCATTTCTTTACCTATAGTGCTCATCATTTGGGTTAGTGATAGTGAGTCATCATCGGCCACTAAGTAGGTTTGGTTGGCAGCATTAGGATGAGTGACTACCGTACACAAAGCGGAAACCAAATTCTCAATATAAACTAAGCTACGGCTATTTTTTACTCGGCCAAAAGGCAACGGTAGTCCTTTACGTACCAAGTGTAACATTTTCAAAAAATTGGCCTTAACTTCAGGACCATAAATAAGCGGGGGTCTAATAATGACAACTTCTAAGCCAGTATTTTGACTAATGGCTTGCAAATATTGTTCTGCATACAACTTGCTTTGTCCATATGGATCGTCAGGTTGAGCAATACTCTCCTCAGTAAAGGGGGTATTTTTTAAGGTGAACTCACCATTTACTTTAATAGAGCTCAAAAAAACAAACCGTTTCACATGGTGTTGAGCAGCCTGATTTGCAAGGTTTCTTGTGGCAATGCTATTAATTTTGCAATAGTCATCCCTCGCTGAGGCAGATGTTTCTTTCATTACATGCACCCGAGCCGCAAGATGAATTACCACATCAATATCGACAAGTGCTTCACTCCAATCCGGATCATCTTCTAATTTATTAACGACAACTTGTTCGGTCTTCAGCCAATCCACTTTTTTGGATACAGCGCAACGTACTTTATGCCCAGCAGAAATAAGCGCTGGTACTAAACGTTTGCCCACAAAGCCAGTAGCTCCAGTAACTAATATCTTAGACATAATTTACCCTAACCATAAATTAATGGACTTAACCGCAACCGCACACTCTATACCACCCTCATAAATAATTACAAGAAAAATAACAATAATTTTTCATCATACAGCAGTCGCAAAACGCCCTAATTTAGGGATATACTTACCAGTATCATTTTTAAATTTGGAATTTTGCATGTCCTTGAAGGCCATGTATAACGAAATCGCTGAGAATTATGCCACTGCTAATCGCTTTGGAGCAATTAGCAAGAGTCATCAAGTAGCCATAGAACAGATGCAGAAATTTTATCTGGGGATGAAACCTCATTATAAAGTTCTTGATCTAGGGGTTGGTGATGGTGCATTTTTAAAAAAACTACAACATGCCATGCCGTTAGCAGAATTTACCGGCATTGATGTTTCTTCAGAAATGTTGCGACGTGCCAAAGAAATACTGCCTTTAGTTACCATTGAATGCAGTGCCGCGCATGCAAGTAAATTCTTGCCCGCACACAGTCAGGATTTAATTTTAGCTCATTTTATTAATGCCTATATACCCATTAATATTTTGTTTAATGAAGCTAAAATGCTAGCCCGGGCAAATGGTCACTTTTCAATGATCACCACAACCTATGATTCATTTCCTATAGCACAACAACAATTAGCAGAGTTTATCTCACAAGATTCAATTTTAAGCAGTGTAGTTGGCCATTATTATAAATCGATCGTAAAAAATACCACTGTGGCAGCGAATAATGATGAATTAATGTTAGCCTTTAAAGAGCACCAATTTCAAGTTATTGATCATCAGCGCTTGGAAATTCCTATTACATTGAATAATATTGATGAACTGGCTCTTTTCGGCATTGAGGGAACCTGGTTTCTGAATAGTTTATCCATTCGTATGTTGCCTAAAAACTTTCTCCTGCAGCGACTTAAACGCCTTTTTAGTAAAATATTCACTTTTCCTTATCATGATACCCACATAATAGATGTAGTTCTCGCAAAGAAGTGATAATCTGGATTTAGTACGTGTTCACAAGGTATGTACATTTTGTCATTGCATGCCTTAACGAAACAATCCATTTATGATGATTACTCTTTCTGGATTGCTTCACTTCATTCGCAATGACGATGTCAGCTGGGCTGTTCAGTTGACCTCATTAGATGAACACTTACAAAGGATGACGTAACCTTATTGCTGTACATGATTAATTATCAATGATGAGGTGGGAAATGATTTCTCAAGAAGTAAAAGACTGCTTACCTGAATTAGATCTGCGACAGAAGCAAACCAATAATATCGTTTTTATTACCTTCTGGAGCCAATTCTCTGTTTATGCATTAAATACCATTTTAATTCTATTTCTGACTCGCCCTCTACTGTCTAAAGGACTAGGTTATAGCCAAGCCAAAGCTTACGCCTTTATTGGGGTTGCCCATGCCGCAGGTTATTTAATGCCAATGTTAGGTGGGTATATGGCAGATACAGTTGTTGGGGTAAGACGCTCGATACTTCTTGGTAGCGTAATGCTAGCCTTTGCTTACTTGCTCATGATGCTTAGTGGCTATACGGTAAACACCTTGGGCGATCAATTATTTATTGCCGCTTATGCTTTTATTCCAGCAACAAACTCATTATTAATGGGCACCTCCTCCAGTATGGTTTCTCATATTTATGCAGATAATGCCATCAAGGCAAAATCTGCAATGACTTATTATTACATTGCTATTAACGTAGGAGCTCTACTCGCTACATTAATCGCACCTGCTTTACTAGAAAGCCGTTTTGGTCCTCTTTCTATTCTGACCATTGCCTTTATAGGAAAATCCATTGCGGCGTTAAACTTCGCCAATCGCTATTTTATTTATGATAATGTGGTTTGGGGAAAAGATTTATGTAAATTATCGCGCTCCGGAATACTTCGCCTTATCGCCTATATTGTAGTTATATACCTGCTAACCCTCTATGCGTTTTCGCATGTTTATATCGCCAGCACGTTAATTGCGGTAGGTAGTAGCATGGGTATATTGTGGTTTTTGAAAAAGACTATCCGTCTTAGTGGCCCCACCCGTGATAAACAGATGATTGCTATTTTACTGGTTGTTGAGGCTATCGTATTTTTTGTTATTTATAACCAAATGAATAGCACGCTCATTCTTTTTGCCCAAAATAATTCAGACCATAATTTATGGGGCATCACTGTTTCACCTGCTCATTACCAAATATTAAATCCCCTTTTAATTTTGGCAATCGGGAGCCAACTTCCCCGTTTCTATAAGATGGTCCCCCGATTTACAATTCCCTACCAATTTGCAGCCGGTGTTTTTCTTGCAGGACTTGCCTTATTAGTCATGACATTTTCAGCGCATAGAGCAGTAGATGGAATAGTAAATGGTAATTATATAGCCCTAACCTACATTTTAATTTCCATTGCCGAATTATGGGTCAGTGCTATTGGTTTAAGTATGATTGGTTTGTATTGCGATCAAAAATCCATCGCCTTTGCTATGGGGGTTTGGTATCTAGCCAGCTCCCTTGCTCATGCCATATCTGGCCGGCTGGCAGGTTGGGTGGCAATCCCGGTAACAATTAATTCACCGGGGGAAAGTTTGCCCTATTATAAGGATTATTACCTTACTTTAGGAGTCAGCGCCATCGTATTAAGTAGCTTTATGTATCTGGCGGCTTATTGTTTACAAAAATTAATGAAAAAACGAGGAATTATTTTAGCGTAGGTTATTTATTACATTAAGAGCATTAAAGACCCGGATAATTCATATTATGTGTAAACTCCGTCATTGTGACGAAGCAACCCAGGAGTTCAAAGCATAGAGCGCTGGGTTGCTTCACTTCATTCGCAATGACGGCGGTTTATCATACAAATAAATTAAAGTACGATTCAAGTTTTTATAATTCTAAACCTAAATTATCCCGTTTAAATACCCTGTCCGCACGATAACTGGAGCGAACTAATGGCCCTGAAGCCACTTCAAAAAAGCCTTTTTGCAAGCCGATTTGTCTTAACTCAGCAAAGGTTTCTGGTGTAACATATCGTTCAATAGGAAGGTGATTCTTCGTTGGTTGCAAGTATTGTCCTAAAGTCAAAATATCTACATTATGAGCCCGTAAATCATCCATCGTTTGGATAATTTCTTCATCCGTCTCTCCTAATCCCAGCATCAAACTGGTTTTAGTCAAAACATCAGGGCGATAGCGTTTAGCAAAAGACAACACATTTAACGTTTGCAAGTAGCCTGCTCGATTGTCACGCACAGGATGAGTTAAACGCTCGACTGTTTCTACGTTTTGCGCAAATACATCTACCCCACTATCCAACAATATTGCAACATCACGTTCAACACCTTGAAAATCAGGGGTTAAAGCCTCTACTTTAGTTTTAGGAGAACGGCGTTTAATCGCCTGAATTGTTTTTGCATAATGATTTGCACCACCATCTACTAAATCATCTCGGTTTACTGAAGTTAAAACGACATAATCCAAGTCCATTAAAACGACGGTATTAGCTGTATTTTCTGGCTCTTCAGCATCAAGCCAACCATGGGGGTTTCCGGTATCAACCGAGCAAAAACGGCAGGCGCGTGTGCACACAGCCCCCATTAACATAATGGTTGCCGTACCATGCGACCAGCATTCAGAGATATTAGGACATTTAGCTTCTTCACAAACCGTGGCCAAACGATGCCTTTGCACCTGTTCTTTTACCTGATTATATGCAGGAGTGGTTTGATTAACGATACGTAACCATTTTGGTTTAGGCATGCGCTCATGGACATGCCCTGTGGATTTTACTCCATCTTTAATTGCGGTAATACCATTAGAGGTTTTGTATTTATGTCCGCTTTCAACAACTACGGGAATATCAATGAGCTTACTCATGTTACCACCTGAAAAACAAAGAATAATGATGATCCCAAATCATTAGTTCAAGATCAAGTCAAATTTATAAAACGTCCGCAAACAGCCAATATAAGCACTGTAAATACCGACAAAGTTAAATTAGCTAAAAGCAACGGATACGCGATCAAGCACGCAGCAATAGCTAAAATAAATAGCAATCCTATAGGAGCTAAACGTGCCTGCAGTGTGGCAAAACGTTTGACTTTAAACAATGTTAAATAAAAAATCAGTATAATCACTAGAGGCAGTATGTATAAGGCCTGATACAATAATTGATAAAATCCTGCTTGCACGAAGGATATATGCTGGTTATTTAACCATTGTTCAAAGATATAAGACCAATTCATCACACAAGTTTGCTGATAAACGGTGACCATAAATCCGAATAGAAATGCCAATGACAATAACCAATAACGATTCGATTGCTTTTTATAAAACTGTACAACAAAGTACACTGCCGCAGCACCTAAAATAAGGGCAGGTCCACGTAACCATGGAAGTAACTCATAAAAACTACTGGTATGCGCTTGTTGCCAATAATGGGTAATTGCCACTGCACCAATAAATAATAAGCTCGAAGTAATACGTGTTTTATGATTCTCGCTTAAAAACAAAAACGCTAAAAAGCCTGCGAAACAGAAAAATGCGCAAGGCGAAAAAGCATCGGTAATCGCAATAGTTACGATGTAACTAAATGTCGAAGGGTGCTCAACCATTCCTGAGTCAAATTTATTGGCATTAGCCCAATGACGCAAAGTATCTATTGTTGCAGGAGTCAAAGTTCCGTCTTTTTCTATTTGTTGTTTACAATAATTAATGGCGTGCAACAGATCTTTACCTGTGGTTTCAGCTGAAGCAAAACCTAGCCAACGGGAATCACAAAAATAGATTGAAGGAACAGCAAAATCATCCATATGTTGTTCACTTAATAATTGATTAAAACGAATTAACGCATTTTTATCTTCATTGATGATATTACGTTGAACATGCAAGTAAGGAGATGTCTTAGTGAGCGAGCTAAAAAATTCATCCGCCTTATGACAATGAGGGCAGGTAGAGGAAAGAAATAATTCTACCCTAAGCGTTATCTTCTTATCCGCATCCTGTGTATACCAGGATGGCGCCCCACCCTCTGCCCATAAATTAAAGCTCAATAAAAGGAATACCCAAAATAATCTAAATGCTGTTTTCATAAGATGCAAACTGACATTGAAAACAATACTATAGCACTCATCGTTATCCTGTTAATAGGTATGAATGTAATTTTCTAAGTGCTCTATAATTCGTGATTTATCTTCCAGTAGGTGATAAAGCAAGTCACCAATCGATACAATGGCTATAAAATCCTGTTGCTCATCATCACGAATTAAAATGTGTCTTCGTTTCGTAGTAGTCATGGCTTGCATCGCCTTTTCTACTTCATCATTAGAACTCAGAATAGTCACATTTTTATAAACAACATCTCCAACCTTCCCTGTATCCAAATTAACGCACTTATGTAAACAAGAACGAACAATATCACGTTCACTTACTATGCCAATTAACTTTTTCTCATCATCCACCACAACTAAAGCACCAATATCCAACGAGTTCATCAAATCAATGCATTTCCTTATTGATTCATCAGGACGGATGTAAGTAATTTCGCGTCGAGGCACAGGCAAGACACTGTGAATTAAGTCAGCCATTTTTTTCTCCATAAGATATTAAAATACACCGCTATTGTATAAATATAGTACAGAGATGCGTTTTTGAGATATTATCTATGGGTGATTTTTACTCAGCGTCTTGATATGGCACTGCTTGACTAGAGTGTTCCTTAGGTATGCAAACCCTTGATTAGACTACACTCAATCAAGGGTGATGAAATTTAGGGACGAACAATAATACGGTTTTCCACAGACTGAACTCCGGGAACTTGGCGCGCAATTAATTCTGCTGTATCACTTTGGCGAATCTTTTTCACATATCCTGACAAAATCACCACATTTTGCCGTGTTTCAACACGGATCGGTGCTACAGCTAGTTCATCATTACGCATTAATGCCTCTTGTACTGATTGGGTCAAATTTCCTTGAGGAGCAGGAGCGAATGAAGGATTAGTAAAGGGAGCACCAAATAAAGATGCTGGTTTACCCGGATTAGACTGACAGCCTACCAGTCCGCACAAAAAGCCAGCTATTATAACTTTAAAAATACAGTTTCGCATAAAAATCTCCAATAAAATTAAGTGCACTACTAAAAGCCAGCATATGTCTTCTTTTAGGTATAAACCAAAGAAACTGCTATACTTTTTTTATTAAACAACTTGCCTTGAGACCGACACCATGAAAAAAATGGCAAAGGCTGTTCCTGATAAAAAAAAACAATTGGTACCTGCAACTAAAGAGCAACAAGCTACACTAAGTGCTACAGAGTGTAAAGACTGTGATCCCCCCGAAACAGAGGATTTTTTTGATTTTATCGATAAAAACTACCAAGCTAACTTAGCCAAAATTACCGCAGGAATTAGCCCCGCTTCTGTTGGTGTCTCCTATTTTTCCTGGATATCACAACTCATGCAAGCACCCGGCACAATGATGAAGTTAGGGTTTTATCCAGCAACGAGTTTTTCCGTCCATGTGAATAACCTATTAAATCATGAGAAACCTGCTGATGGTCTCGACGTGCGTTTTCATACCGATAATTGGAGTTATTATCCATGGCGCCTGTGGGCCGAACAATTTTTGCAAATTGAAGAATGGGGGTTAAAAGCAGCTACAGAAATTCCAGGACTTCATGTGCCGGTAAAGAGGATGATATCGTTCATTACTCGGCAAATCCTGGATGCCCTATCCCCCTCGAATTTTGTATTAAGTAATCCAGACTTACTTCAGGAAACAATTCGTTCGAGGGGCACAAACCTAGTTCGTGGAACTGAATTAGCACTACAGGATCTTATGGAAAAATTGACAGGAGCCCCTCCTGCAGGAGTAGAAAATTTTATTCCTGGAAAACAAGTAGCAATTACCAAAGGCAAAATAGTATTTAAAAATCATTTAATTGAACTAATCCAGTATGAAGCCCAAACAAGTCATGTTTATAAAGAACCTATATTGATGCTTCCCGCTTGGATCATGAAATACTATATTCTGGATTTATTACCTAAAAACTCTTTAATTAATTGGCTTACCCAGCAAGGACATACGGTTTTTATTGTATCTTGGAAAAATCCAGATTCGCAAGACCGCAATATTGGTCTTGAAGATTATTACAGTCTAGGAGCTATGGCAGCTATTGATGCGATATCTAATATCATACCTCATACTAAAATTCATTTAATGGGTTATTGTCTTGGGGGTACCTTAGCCATGATTACTGCCGCAGCAATGGCTAAAAATAATGACTTACGTCTAAAATCATTATCCTTACTTGCCGCACAAGGTGATTTCACTGAAGCAGGTGAATTATTATTGTTCATCACGCGCAGCGAAGTGTCTTTCTTAAAAAGTATGATGTGGGATCAAGGATATTTAGATACTAAACAGATGTCCGGTACATTCCAGATGTTACGTTCATACGATCTGATTTGGTCGAAAATGGTTCAAGACTACATGCATGGCACCCAAAGAGGTATGATTGCTTTGCTGGCCTGGAACGCTGATGCAACCCGTATGCCTTATAAAATGCATAGTGAATATTTAGAGAAATTATTCCTTAATAACGATTTTGCTGAAGGACGGTTTACCATTGGGGGAAAATACATTGTTGCTGAAAACATTCAGACGCCGGCGTTTGTAGTTAGTACCGAAAACGATCACGTCGCCCCTTGGAAATCTGTTTATAAGACGCATTTAATGATTAATGGTGATATTACATTTGTGCTCACCAATGGTGGACATAACGCAGGTATTATCAGTGAACCCGGTCACGAGGGTCGAAGTTACTTAATTCATGAACATAAACGAAACGATTCTTATATTGGTCCAACCCTATGGCAGGAAGAGGCAGAAAAAAAATCAGGTTCTTGGTGGATCGCCTGGCATGAATGGCTTGTTAAACAATCAAGCCCTACTATGGTAAAAGCACCCACTCTGGATAAAAAATTACCCGATGCTCCAGGTGCCTATGTTTTACAAAAATAAAAACGCAATTGAGGTCTAAAAATGGATAAAGACTATTATAAAATAATGGGATTAAGCCAAGATGCAACTGAAAAAGACATTAAACTAGCCTACCGCAGACTGGCACGTAAATATCATCCAGATCTCAGCAAAGAATCGGATGCAGAAGAGCGCTTTAAAGAAATGGGCGAGGCTTATGAAGTCCTAAAAGATCCAGTGAAACGAGCCGAATACGATAATTATCTAAAAAACCGCGAATTTCATTCTAATGCCCAGCAACAATCAGGCTGGCATACTGAACGCTCAGGCCCCTATCAAAGCCATGGCACTCAATTTAATGATGATTTCTTTGAATCATTATTTGGCCATTCCCGGTATCAGCAACAACCAATGACTGGACAAGATTATCAAGGAAAAATAAATATTAGTCTGGAAGAGGCCTTTAATGGAACGACACGAACCATTGAAGTTCCCTCCACACAAGAAGGTCCTAAAGCAACCCAGACCTTGAAAGTAAAAATCCCTCAAGGGGTTAAATCCGGCCAACAGATTCGTGTGGCAGGGCAAGGTGCTCCTGGAATTCAGGGTGGTCCACCTGGAGATATTTATCTAACAATTGAAATCGATAAACATCCAATTTTTGATCTAATGGACAATGATATTTACCTAACCTTACCCATTACCCCCTGGGAAGCAGCCTTAGGTGCAACAGTAACTGTGCCTACGTTAGCTGGAAAAATTGATTTAAAAATTCCTCCTGGTTCCCAAGGAGGACAAAAATTAAGGTTAAAAAATCGTGGGCTTCCAGGCGCCAAGCCCGGTAACCAATATGTACTATTAAAGATTATTACTCCACCAGCAACTACAGAAGCGGCAACGGAGCTTTATAAAAAAATGGCGGAAGTGATGCCTTATAATCCTCGTGATAAGATGGGGGTCTAAACATGGACAAAAATGATATTTTAGTTGGCATAATTATTGAAGAAACCAAAACCTTTACTTATACCGAGGTATGTCATAAGTACAATATACCGAAACAACTATTAAGTGAGATGATGGAGCATGGATTATTTGCCAATACCTCTACAGAGCTTGAGCAACTGAAAATCAATCAAAGGGAATTACATAAAATTGAATCAGCCTTTCGTTTGCATCGAGATTTAGGTATTAATTTACCGGGTGTGGTACTGGCAATTGAACTGATTGAAAAAATAGAGAAATTAAATGATGAGTTAGATATTCTACGAAAACATTTTTGAGTATTTATATTACATAAAGCCTGGTTTCTTGCCACAAATAACACTTGTTTAAGATTTTTTTGCTCAGAATCATCACGAATTAAGTGCCATAAGTACAAGAAATCAGTACTTCCTGAACACGTAAAATTTTTCGATAGAATTACACCCCTAATTTATTACGATGGATTTTGGGCTTTTTCTGGAGAAGTCTCTAGATGGAGCGCCAACTGTTCTTGTAGTGTAATCAAAGTGGTAGCATTGCTATAGGAGCTCGAAGGAGCAACACGAAAAGAGTTAATTAAGTACTTAGATCTGTCTATCTCTTGGCAATCATTTTCAATACCTTTTATCATTGACATCCCCCCACTCCGCTAGAGCATTCAATGCCAGATCGCTTTCATGCCCTGCGATTTTCTTTTCTTCCTTTTTTAAGGGGGAGATACCAGATTGAAAACAGTTTTATTTACTTACGAGAAGAAGCTTAGGAGCAACAGGTTACTCCGGTTCATTTACTTCTAAAATTATTCTCTAATATATTGCTCCTTATTGAAATAAAGTAATACAATAAAATTTACGAATACCTTAACTAAACAAGCTAAATTATGCGCCCAGTATTTATTATTTTAATTATTGCCTTAGTTGTGCTCCAACATAAACTTTGGCTCGGAGATGGAAACTTAATCCAATGGGTGGCTTTGCAAAAAAAATTAACAGACCATGAACAGGAAAATGATAAACTAGTCGTGCGTAATAGAGCTCTGGAAGCAGATATTAAAGAACTCAAAAGTGGTGACCAAGCTTTAGAAGAACAAGCCCGCCATGAATTAGGCATGATTAAACAAAATGAAGTGTATTATCAGTTTGTTGATTGAGCATCTTTTAATGATTTTGTAGGTTGGGTCCATGGCCCAACGCATGGTATTGTTCCACACAGAAACTCAATATTGGGCCATGGCTCTAACCTACACCGCCAACAATTCCAAGTCCTCTGGCGGCTTTCTATCCCAAAGACTCAAAACAAAACCACCCCCGCCAGAACCCGTAGGCTTCACCGCCAATGCTCCCAACGAAGTCAACCAATTCATATGCTGTTGCAGACTCTCACTGACCAAACCCCATTGCATAAAACAATCGGCAGCTTTGTTTATTGCCTTTACTAAATCACTAGTTACCTCAGACCCGCCTTGCTCTAATGCAGTTTTAGCATCCTCAACTGATTCGGCCATTTGTAAATCAAGCTGTTTTGCTAATCCAGGCTCGTTTTCCCACAAATGTTGCACCTGCTGAATACAATGAGAAGTAATACCAATTTGATTGCATGACGATAAAAAAAACTGAGGTTGTGTTGTTTGTCGCAAAGGAGTAGCTTCTCCTGCTTTAAAATAAACCCCACCTTCTGCAGCCACACCTGCAACATCTAAACCACTACTTTTACCATGAAATAAATGTTCTAACTCTTTGGCAAAAGCATTACACTCTTCCTGCGCTAGCATTTGCTGTGCGGAAAACCACCGGCTCATTGCCACACAAAGAGCAGCAGAAGCCCCCATCCCACCACCTACTGGAATAGTACTGTTTAAAAGAAAATGTCCGCCGAGTTGATTAAAAGAGTGTCCTAACAACTTTAGCCCATGCTCTAACACACTCCAAAACAATAGATGCATATCTGGACCACTACTACCTAGATAATCTGCACTTAACGAGGGTACATTAGCAGAATAGCTAAAAATTAACCTTCTTTCTTTAATAGGAAAAACCAAGGCCGCATGCCCACGAACTACCGCATGTTCGCCTACTAAAATCCATTTACCATACGTTGTTGTTTCAAAATCATATAACTTCATAATTACCTACCAGATAACCCCGCTTAAATTCACGTGCCATTTCCATTTGATCAGGTCTATACAATAAATGAATATTTGGTCCAGCATCCATAGTTACGATAGGCCCATCGCCTTTGTTATCCCACAATTGCTGCAAATCATTCAGTACATCTAGACTATTTGATGATATATAAGAAAAAGGTTGGGCGCAGGTATTAAATAATTGATGCATATCTTGAAACTCGCGCCAGCAAATCTGGTAAGCACTTTCCCAGTCGTTTGTCATAAATGCATTAAGTAGTAGCTTTAAATTCTCTTCTGCCCGATCAGCACGGGTTGCGTAAAGCTCGCTACTTTTGACAAGCTTATGCGCCTCGCTCGATGACACCGCTTTTTGCTCCGCACTGATAACTACAACCTGATGTATTAACTCAGGATATGGCAACTCTATTGGTTTTACCGCATTATCATTCTGCCATAAGACCCAAGGACTATGGAATGAGCGGCAAGAAGAACCAGAGCCTAAACGACTTAGCGAAGCTTGCTCTTCTACTGCAAGTAGTTCTTTCTGAGTTAATTCAGTCAAGGCATATATAGCACATCGAGTAAGTGCTGCAAAACTTGAAGCAGAACTGGCCATACCGCTGCTGTGAGGAAAGTTATTACAAGACTGTACTAAAAAACTCCCTTCATAACCAAAATGTTTTTTTATCCGCGCTAAATGATTTAAAAACTTCTTTTCACCTAATTCAGATAATGCGAATTTAGCCTGACCAGGCACAACTAAAGGTTCCCATACATCATGCGGAGAATTAATTTGTTCAAGCTTTACGGTGCTTAATAGATTATTTAGGGTATAAGACAGTGAGGCGTTATCTGGGTTATTTGAACTCTCATCTTTCTTCCCCATATATTTTATTAACGCAATATTAGCAGGGGCATGAGCCAGCCAATGCATAATGGATCTCCTTGGAATTAACTCCAGTTATAACTGTTGTGATCGAATAAATGAGAAAGACACCCTATGAGCCATAATCATAGAGTGTCTTAGCAATGAAGGAACTAATTCTAAACCTGAGATGTGATTTAAAAAAGACTTCATATTGTTCGTAATTTTGAATTAGCCAATTGCGCAGTAGGCGTATTAGGATAAGCCCTTACTACTTGTTGCAGATATTTTTGTGCTTCGGCTTTATTACCCATTTCAGCGTAGGCATACCCTACTTTCAACATACTTGCAGCAGATTTACTAGAAGTAGGAAACTGCTTTAATACGACATCAAAATGCTCAATTGCTTTTGCATAATCTTTTTTAACTAAATACAACTCCCCTAACCAATACTGTGCATTGGAGGTATAACCACCACGAGGATATTTTTGTACAAAAGTATTCATTGAACCTAAAGCATCGTCATAACGCTTATTCTTAATTAATTCATAAGCTGCTAAATAGCTGATTTGCTCATCAGCTGGATTTGCTCTGGAAACCGGAGTAACCACTGGTTCTGACGTAGATGCTGTTTTTGCCACATGATTTGACTGTGCCGCAGGACTACTGGCTCGTGATCCAGGCTCTTTAGAACCAACGGAAAGATCCATTGCAGGCTTATCTGTAGCTAGTTTTGCTGAGGCGGAAGCACCACCACTTAAGCGAGAATCTAAATCTTTATAAAAGGCAACCTGTTGTTGCTGTAATAATTTTAAATCATGAGCTTGAATTTCTAACTGTCCACGAAGCTCTTGGACTTCTTTTTGTAAGGTCTGAATTTTATCAATTAATGAGGCACTGTCAGCGACATTAGAACTACTCGGGCCACTCACTTGATCATCTTTGGCAAGTGCTGGACCATCATCCCCTTGATATGCATCAGAAGGATAATCGTTTTGAGCCACATCCATTGGCGGATCATCATAATATCGAGAATCGGCAACAGCCGCTTCATGCGCCTGTCGCCCATCCATCATTGCAAAATTATCACTATCATCAACTACAGGTGCACCTGACCAACAGGTCAAAGGAAGAATTAACGAAAAACCCGCAGCGATAATGTGTCTTTTGCAATTAATCATCTTGTTGCCTCATAAGTAAATTCTACACGTCGGTTTTGTGCATGTGACTCAGCATCATGTCCTAAGTTAATTGGACGCTCTTTTCCATAGCTCACTACACGCATTTGATGTCTGCTTACACCAGCCATACGTAAAATATCTGCTACAGTATTTGCACGGTGCTCACCTAAAGCTACGTTATATTCACGGCTACCACGCTCGTCAGTATGACCTGCGATTAATACACGGGCACCAGAATGTGACTTCAAGTATTCAGCCTGAGCATTTACAGATGGCAGGTACTTCGGATTTAAAGCACTGTCATCGTAAGAGAATAAATATAATTGGTTATGAGGTGCTTGAGTAGTATAAGACTCACCTGGCTCTTGACCAGCAAAACGAGTAAATTGGCCTAGACCTTGAGCACTAGCACCAGCATCACTCACACCAGCTCCAGCCATTCCTGGTGCCTTAGAACAAGCTGCCACCAATAAAACACTCGCTGCAAGCAGACCTAATTTACAAATTGATCCGGCTTTCATCCTCAATCTCCTTTATTCTTCTTATTAATAAAAATTCACGAAATCCCAACATGGGCTCTTGAGGCGACATTGTACAATTCTTTTTTTTTTTTTGCTATAAGAGCGGTAAGAAATAGATCAGTAATTCCCTACCCT
>NZ_CAAAIM010000008.1 GCF_900639985.1 Legionella rowbothamii
CTGTTAATTTTACTCCTTATAGGTGGTCTTCCTCGGTGGAATTACAGTAAAGACTGGGGTTATGGGCCTAGTGGTTTAATTGGAACAATCCTGATTATTTTACTTATCTTAGCCTTGTTGGGCCGCATTTAATGAGGATGAGCATTCGTTCCCTATGAGTAAAATTAATCTTTTGAGTATTTAGGAGACTGAAATTATGAATAACATTGACCATTTCGCAGATAAGTTAAAAGAAAATGCCGAAGACACGATCGAGAAAATGAAGGATAAAACCGATTACATAAGTGATTCTGTAAAAAAACAGGCGTGTGACGTTCAAAAAAATTTAGAAAGCAATTACGATGAGTTGGTTAAGAAAATCAAGGAAAAGCCGATTAAATCCGTTCTTATTGCTACAGGAATTGGTTATTTGCTTTCAAAATTTGTAAAATAGTGGACGTTATAATTTACTTCAATGCCTTATTTGGTTAATTCATAACACAAAAACAAATAAGGCCTGATTTCACTTCCATTTTCGTTATGTGTCTCATCGAAGAATGTTTATAACCCATTTAATGCGGGCATTAATATTGGCTTATTAAAACGGTATACAATAAAACCAGTATTTTAAATGTTGCCCAGAGTCTTTTCTAATACTATTGGGATTTAGTCACCGATTTGAGTAACTATTTAAGTGAAGAGATTACCCATAATTAATGAATCATAGGAAAATCCGCAGGATAAAAATCATTTACCTTCACACTTAATAAAACATGATGAGGATGGCGTATCAAGCGCGACCAGCCAAGTCTGAATTACTCTACGAAGTGAGGGGACGGTGCCCTCCCTAAGTTTATACTCCAAGTTCACATCCCGATTTCATTATGGGTGCGTAAAAGGGCTGACAAATACATCTGATGTATGATTAACTCCTTAACGATCTATATCCAAATGATATATCATGATTTTTTATAAGGAGAATTTGCATGATTCAAAAAACCTTAAGCTGTTTTTTGCTGTCTCTACCTTTTCTTGTCCATAGTGCCCCCGAATGCATTGTTATTAATCAACAAAATATAAAAACGCTGCCTCTGGAAAAGATTAAGAACTATGTTCAATCAGCTATCTTTGATCAAAAGGTCACCCCAGGCCTTTTAATAGGGGTTATTTCTGGCAATGAACAAGCGGCAATCAGCTGCGGGGAAACGAAAATAGGGAATAATCAACGCCCGCAAATGGATACAGTATGGCCTATCGGATCAGTATCAAAAGTATTAACCACACAAATGCTTGCAGAAATGGTAGCCCAAGGGCAAGTCAAGCTGAATTCAACAATTGATGAATTATTGCAAAATGGCAAGAAAAATGAGAATCCAATTACTCTGCTGGCTTTGGCGACCCACAGCTCAGGCTTGCCTAGAATGTTACCTAGCCTGCCTGATAATGAGGATTATCAAATTAACATTCCTTATGATATGTCAGAATTTGTTAAATGGTATAACACCTACAAACCTGAATATAAACCAGGAACCCATTACCAATATTCTAATGTAGGCTTTGGTTTACTCGGCCAATTGCTGGCAAAAAAAATGGAGACTGATTTTAGCGGGTTACTAAATCAGTTAATTGCTCAGCCTTTACAGCTCAAAGACACAACAATCAAACTTTCTCCTGAACAACAGAAACGTGAAATAGCAAGCTATTGGATCAATAATGATTTGATAAAAAAAGACTGGGAATTTAACTTTGAACAACCAAGTGGTGGCATCTATTCTACAATGCCGGATATGCTCCGATTTACTGCTTATCAATTAAGCCATGAATCTCGTGCAAGAGAAATTTCTTTTTTAAGTCAAGCCAGTTATATTTATCAGTCTGAATTTTCTAATCCCTTCGAGTTTGGCGATGATGCAATGGCTTTAGGCTGGCATGTCAGTTTTCCAAACAAGGCTTTGCCCGTACAACTTGTAAAAAATGGCTGGGTAGATGGAGTGACTACTCATATCCAGATTACTCCGAGCAAAGACATAGGCCTTATTTCAATGACCAATAAACCTTATCTTGCGATTATCAATGATTTAAAACGTATTACAGGCATGATTATTGATTCTCAGATAGCACCAAATCACTCTGAAAAAAGCAATTGACCTCAGTTAAAAATGGTAACAACCTCCTATGAGTTATGATTCACCTTTTATCCCAAGGTGAATCATACGGCTATTGGAAATAGGGTTTACGGGCACACTAATTTGAAGAAGATTGCACTTGTAAAAAACTCCCGCAGGAGAGGTTGCTCCGTCAACCCCACTTAAAGAAAACTTAATATTTTTTCTCTAAAATATTTTAGTAACAATTCAGCCTCCGCTTCAGTCGATAAATACTGGTCATAAACCAATCCCATCATGTGGTTCAGATGACTACTACGAACCAATAAATTAAACTGTTCAGGACGATTATAATTCCATAGTCCCACCTTATTTCCGCTGAGATTAATTAAATTTTCAATCAAATAATCGGCACAAGAAAGTAAACCGCGAGAAGGCTCCAGATTATATTGATTAAAAATAAATCGGGGTTGCGTATATTCAGCGTATGCCGCATCTTCGCTACGTAAAGGATATTGAAAACGCTCAATCAGTTGAAGCACTTGCATCTGAGTATTTTTAAGGGCTTGGGTTGAGGCGCTGTCGGTTTTGACTTCAAAAAGAAAAGGAACACTATCCGCATAATATCCAATCATTTCCGGATCATTTAATCGACCACGATTTGATTTCACCAGACTAATATAAATCTTATTGAGCTTATTTACCTCAGCCAAAGTAAGACAAAAGACGTGGAAATAAAAAGTATAGAGGGAAATATTATGTCGTCGACAAAAAGCATGTACCCTTTCTGAATCTTCATGAGGTAACAGTTTATAAACTACTCCACCAACATAATTTACTGCTTGGGGTCGCTCAATGTCGGGAAGTGGTTCTAACTTCTGATTAATTTCGCTGTAGTAACGATGATATTCTGATTTATTATTCTCATACAGCAACATTTCTTGGTGATAGTCATGCAGATAACTATTTTTGTGTAGATTGGACTCGGAGTTATTTTTCTCCCCAAGATATACATCCTCCAACCGCTTAAAAAATAATTCAGCACCAACACCATCCGCAATTAGATGATGAAAACGAATTAATAAAATCGATTGCTGATGATCATCACAATGAACCAAATAACAACGAAATAAAGGAGCTTGTGTTATGTCAAGTGGATCTACTAATAACCGCCCTATGGTTTCGCAAAGGATTTTATCATTGATAACCTGCACTTCTGTGTTTGCTTTTGGATTAAAATTCCACTTAAGCCGGTCATTATCCTCAATAAAAAATACCTGTAATGCGGGAGTATCCTTAATCACTTTATTGATTGCTTGATTAAGACGTTCTATATCCAAAACCTCGCCAACTTCTTTGAATACAGGCACATAATAAGGAGTCCTATCAGGATGTCCCTTAAATAATGGCCATAAATTGCTTTGCATTATTGTCGCATCATATAAAGCTAGAGGCTTCTCACCCATCTGAGTATTATTTTGTTCCTGAGCTCTTAAGGTATTTACCCAAGCATCTAATAAGGTATTAGCTAATGAATCATCTATCCTATCGCGTCGATATTTCAAACTTAGCTCTAAGCTTTGTGCTTTTAGCAATACTTTAAATGACAATAAACGTGGTTCATCTCCCCATAAATAATTTTGTATATTGCCACTTTTTAATGCTTTTATTTGGAAATGGGTATCAATATTTAAGTCACTACTCCTTTGAAAATCAAATGAAATCATAGGTGTCGCGAGGCCTAATTCTTTGAATACAGGAATATGGTAGTATTGTTTTTCATGTAGCGAAAATATTTGTTGCTGTAATCGTTCAGCGAGACTAAAAATATTCGTATCACGCCTACCAACTAATAAAACATCATTCGAGGTGTCTCCAAAAACTGTAGCAAAGTCACCGTTTTCTCTTCCTGAGAAAAATACAATAATTCCTTGCCTTTCTTGCTCAAACTTATCGAACAACATAGTAAACAGATTTGCTAAAATGTAGTTACTCAATGAGAGTTTATTTTGTTCTATTAATGCCAAAGAGGAATTCATATCTTTAAGTGTGATATTTGTATGAATCACACCTGCTTCTTGAGGATGCTGGGTTTCTAATGCTAAAGGAACGTCTATAGAAACTCCCTGCAATTGCTGAGACCAAAATGTTTCAATTTCGTCATCAAAACGATTGAAAACCTGCTCCCATTGCCAACTCACATAATCACTGTAATGAATGGCTTCATCTTCAAGAGGCTTATCTTCATAATGGGCAATTACTTCTTTTATAAAGGATGTGGCCGTATAGCCATCACAAATTAAATGGTGAAAAACAAGCAGCCAGCGATATTGATCTTCTCCCTCGCGGATTAAGCAGGTTTTGAGCAAAGGGGCTTTGCTAAGATTGAACGTCATATCAAAAAAGTCAGCAACCTGTTGCCCATTATATTCATCATATAATTCTAAGGTGAGGGAGCAATCCTCATGCACATGCTGATTGACCTGATGTACAATTTCATGAAAACTGCAGCGTAAAATATCATGGCGCTTCAGAACAAATGATAACGCTTGCTGCAATTTATCTACAGATAATTTACCCGTAATTGCAAGTTCCATAGGAATCTGGTAAGCCAGATTCTGTGGAGAATTTTGAATGAAATTCCAAATTTCCTGTTGTTGTAATGATAAAGGAAATGTACGTCTGGTTTGATGAGCAGGAGACTGTATGACACTTTTATCCTGCACAGGATTTTTAGAGTGCTCATTCAGTTTTAGCACCAACTCTTGCGCCGACGCATGATTAAACACATCTTGGGACGAAATACGAGTATTTGGATACCTATGATTAATTTTATAGATAAGTTGAGTTGCCATAATGGAATCCATGCCAAACTCAAACCAATTATCCGTAATCGAGAGTTCTCCTGAAGACAGCTTTAGAACTTCTTCAGCAATAGCGAGGATTTTTTCTGCGGTACATACCTTACTCTTATCCAGAGCATTCGAAGAATCATCAGATGATGAAGCATCGACAATAATCAATGAAGGGTCCCTTGAGAAATTATTCACAATTAAATTAGGTTCATTAATTTGATGCTGAAAAACCATTTGTAATTCTGCTCTTAACAACGGGATAATCCCCTTTTCAGCTAAATAAGAAGTTAATTGCTTTTCATTACGTTTAAATAAGCCTGTGTTTTTAACCGGACCTAAAATTAATGATTGAGCAGGTAAGTTTTTTTGGCGGCGATATGTGCTCAACGCATGCAAAAATGCATTGGCTGCAGCATATGCTGCTTGTCCTTGATTGCCTAATGCCGCACTGAGAGAGGATATGGCAATAAACGCTTTAAGTGGATAATTCAAGGTTGCTTGATGCAAGTTCCAAGCTCCAAGGGCTTTGGTACTCAATATCTCTCGAATATCCTCTTGGGTCGTTTCTTGCCAAGGTTTGTCATGAGCAACTCCTGCTGCATGAACAACCATGCCTATGGGTGGAAAATCATCAGGAAGCTTCTCCATCAACTGCAATAGAGCGTCATAATCCGCGATATCGCATGAATAGTACTTAATTTTAGTTCCTTGATTTTTTTGTTGTACTATTTCCTCACTCCAGGTGGGCTCCTGCTTTTTGCGCCCAATCGCAATAATATAGCGAGCCCCCAACGCGGATAATGATTCAATGAGAGCTTGCCCCACATCACCACCTGCTCCGGTAACTAAACATGAAAAATCAGCACTAATTTTCCGTTTACCGCCAATATTTTCCACTTCGACAGGGCTAATATCCTGACGATAAAACACGTCTTCCTCCCTATGCAAAGCCCAGTAATTTTCTTCCTTACTGCCAATAAACTGCATTGGATTATTATCTACATCATTTAAGTTGAATTCCAAATAATGAACAGACCATAGTGGGTATTCTTGTTTTATTGATTTCAATAAGGCCAATAAAGAAGGAGCAATCAAAGAATTATATTCAGTAAGCAATAGAACTGGCTTCTCCGGATGGTTCTGTATTAAATATTGGACAAAATGAGTAAATGAGATGGTCTCAGCGATAATCTCTTCAGGCTCAGACTGGCAAAAATAAACAATCCAATTTGCTTTTTGTAAGACATTCTCATTAGAGTGATCCATTACTTTATCCGTAGGGAGAAAGTTCATCTTCGTACATAAAAATAGCGAGTTAGGTTCGAGAACTGTAGTACCACTCAAAAGTACTTGCTCATTTTTTAGACTAATTAAAGGTAAATGAGGATCTGCTTTTACCCATTGTTGACGATATAAGTAAGTTTTCCACATCTCACTACTTGGGGAACTATTAGTTCCATTTTTTGGAAGCCAATATTCTTTACCCCCAAAAGGATATTTAAGTAATTCCTCATGGACAAAAGATGCATGCTTATTCAACAGGTGCCATTTGATATCAACCCCTCTTAAATAGAAGGTTCCTAATGTTTCCATGAGCCCTGGCCAAGGATTTTCAGGTTCACTTACTGAAGGTAAAACGATAAATTCATGAACCATTTGTGCTTGAGCTACTAAAATAGGTTTGGGGCCTATTTCTTGGCATAACTCCACTCCACAGGCTACTAAAGTATGAATTCCCTGTAAAAATTCCACGGTTTGCAACATATGTGCACACCAATATTCCTTAGTGATTTCCCCCTCGGTTAATAGTGCTCCTGTCACATTAGAAACAACCGCTATTTTTGCTGGGTGATATGTAATTTCAGCAGCAATTTTGGCAAACTCATCAACGATAGGTTGCATCAAGGGCGAATGAAATGCGTGGGAAGTAGCAACTTTTTTACATCGAATTCCCTGCTCGTCACAATAGTTTTGGCAAGCTAAAATTGCAGCATCTGTCCCTGAAACTACCGTTTGTTCCGGGCCATTTTTTAAAGAGATAACCAAATCATCGAAACGATAAATAAACTGCTCTACTTCCGTCGCTGCGGCATTAATAGCCAACATTCCTCCTGAAACAGGTAACGAAGAAATTAATAATGCACGTTTGCACACTAGATATAAGGCATCATGAAGAGTTAATATTCCCGCAACGCAGGTGGCAACATATTCTCCTAAACTATGCCCTAACAACACATTAGGTTTTAGTCCTAAATGCAAGAACCATTGCGCTAAACTATATTCATAAACAAACAAGGTGGGCTGAGCATATAAAGTATTATTAATATCCACATCCGATGGGGTATTTAATAACATTGTCCGTAAGTCAAAAGAAAGCCAATTTTGGGCAATGGCACAACATTGTTCCAAAACAGCAGCAAATTCAGGAATCGTCTGGTATAAAGCGGTCGCTACATTTGGAACCAGGCAACCTTGCCCAGTAAATAACCAGGCCAACTGATTGCTTTTTACAATCTTTCCCTCATGCCATTGCTGTTGTTGCAAAGCGGATAGCCAACTAGATTGATCTTGGGCACTAATAAAAGCTCTATAGGGGAAATGTGTTCGTTGAGTCAACGATTGATGAGCAAGTGAGGGAAAATGAATTGAATGCTGTTCACCATAAGTACGATAATTTTGGAGATATTGCTGCAAAATTTGGGGCTCTTTGGCACTAACCACCCATAAATGCTCAGGTCGATTAATGTACTCTTTCTTATCCTCCACCCTTGATGTGTTGCCTAAAATAATATGGGCATTGGTGCCGCTAAAACCAAAAGCACTAATCCCAGCATAACGCGACTCATTTTCCCAGGGTATACAATGCATTGGAATAGACATGGAGTCGTGTAGATGCAATTTAGGATTCAACTGGTGTAGATTTAAATGAGCAGGGATTTGCCCATATTTAATTGCCAACACCGTTTTAATGAATCCGGCCACTCCTGCAGCAGCCTCAAGATGGCCAATACGTGTTTTTACAGAGCTAACGTACAAAGGATTCCTACGTTCTTGAGCATACGTGCGGCGAATCCCTTCCCATTCAATAGGATCACCTAATTCAGTTCCAGTACCATGTGCTTCAACATGGGTGATTTGCTCAGGTTTTAAGTGAGCCAAATTTAATGCGGTATTAATTACATCTACCTGAGCTGCCAAATTAGGGGCGGTCAAACCGTTACTAGCTCCATCCTGATTCACGGCACTACCGTAAATCACCGCATGAATACGGTCCCCATCGCGTAATGCATCACTTAGCTTTTTCAGCACCACAATACCGCATCCCTCACCACGTACATAACCATCGGCGCTAATATCAAAAGTACTGCATCGGTCATGATGAGAAAGCATGCCACTTTTACAAAAAATAATACTACTTTCAGGTGACAAAATTAAATTAACCCCGCCAGCAATCGCTAACTCACAATCTCCCGCTTGCAGTGCGCGACTTGCCTGATGGATACAAACTAAAGAAGAAGAACAAGCTGTATCAATAGCCATACAAGGGCCATTCGTTCCTAAGAAATAAGCAATTCTCCCTGCAGACGTAGCAAAACTAGTACCTGTAGCCTGATAAGTACCTAATTCAGTGAGTGGTATTTGTTTTTGAATTAATTGATCGTAATCATGGGTACTAATGCCAAGATAAATACCGGTGTGCGAACCTTTTAATTCGCTTTCGACTAACCCCGCATCTTCCAATGCATGCCAGGTGGTCGTTAATGCCAAACGCTGTTGCGGATCAAGGTATTCTGCTTCACGAGGAGCAATATTGAAAAATTTTGTGTCAAAGCGTTTTACATCATTTAAAAATCCTCCTTTTGCAGAATACATTTTACCTTTAGTATCCGGCTGGGCATCAAAATACAATCGATTATCCCAATGAGAGGGAGGAATAGGTTCAATACTGTCCTCCTCTTTTAACAAGCTCTGCCAAAACTCATCAAGCCCATTAATATCCTGATAGTTTTTACCAGGTAGACGACAATCCATTCCAATAATGGCTATAGGTTCGTACTCTTTGGATTCCACACCTTGATTATTAGTAGCTTCGTGTTGGATTAAATGCGCGCATAAACTATGAATATTGGGAAATTCCCAGGCAAGCCATGGATCCAGAGCTTGCTCAACGACTTTTTCCAAATCACTCATCATCGTTACTAATTGGAGTGATGTAAGACCATATTCAGAAAAAGCTCCATTCACTTCAATTGCCTCAAGAGGAGTGCTTGTCTGCGTAGCAATCCACTCCTTCAGCCAGAGTACGAGCTTATGTTCCATCTCATCTATATGCACGATCTGCTGATTTTCAAATTTTTCTGTATACTGTCCCATCCAAGCTAGCCGTTGAAACTCATCATTCAGATAAGCTTGCTTACATGCACTGCGTTGAATCTTGCCGCTACTGGTTTTTAATATTTTTTGCGGAGGTATTAATACAATATCCGATAAACTAACATCTGTTGCCTCAAGAACTGCTTTTTTGATTTTTGCAATAATTTCTCGATACTGGGTATCGCCAAGCTCCGCTTTAGCTTCAGCGACCAACACACATGCCTCACCTGAATCTTGGGTTATCGAAAAGGCAGCCGCACAATGGGACATAATGGCGCGCTCACTTTGATAGCACGCAGCTTCTATGTCCTGAGGATAAATATTGCGTCCATTAATAATGATTAAATCTTTAACACGCCCACAAATCGTTAAACGGCTCTTCTCATCCAGAAAAGCTAAATCGCCTGTTCTTAAAAAGGGGCCTTCATGCGTATCGGCAGTAAACGCCTCAAATATTTCTTTAGTTTTCTCCGGATTTTTATAATAACCAGAGGCAACTGAATCGCCCTGAACCCACAATTCACCGACAGTATTAACAGGGAGTACGTGCAAAGTATTTGGATCCACAATTCGCACTAAATATTCTTCTGGCACATGCCCACAACTGACTAACTCGACAAAGGTACCAGGCTCACTATTCTTAGTTTGTGTCACAATGCCTCTTTCCAAAGAGTTTTTGTCAATCTGAGCAGAGCGCTCTTTAGTCATCGCAACAGAAATACACAGAGTTGTTTCGGCCATACCATAACCAGGTTTCATCGTGCATTCTTTAAGGTTATAAGGTGCTAGTGTTTGCTCAAAGAGTCGTATCGTTTCAGGATTAATAGGTTCTGCCCCATTGACCGCACAACGCAGATATGAGAAATCAAGTTCTAAGGGTGATTTTTGGGATTTTAATGCTTTAAGAGCCAAATCATAAGAGAAATTAGGAGCCATTGTGTAGGTTCCCTGCTCCCTACTCATTGCTTGCAGCCAGAAAAAAGGATGTTTTAAGAACGTAAAGGGTTCCATAAATACACAGGTACCTCCTGTGTATAAAGGTAATAACGTGTTTCCAATTAACCCCATATCATGAAATATAGGAAGCCAAGAAACACATGTACGCACGGATTCATGTCCTAAATATTTTTCTAAAAGCTTAAGATTAGCACAGATATTTTTATGCGTTACCACTACTCCTTTAGGTGAGCCTGTAGAACCAGAAGTATATTGTAAAAATGCAATATGTTCTGAACAAACTTCTGGTAAAGAGATGCTTAAGTTAGATGGCTTTTGCGCTAAGCTATCCACACAAACTAATGTTGTTCCTTTTGGAAATTCAAATTTATTTTCGTCGCAATAGTTTTTTACCGCACTGGTAGTAAGAATCAATTGAGCGGAAGAATCAGTAATAATTTTGAATAAGCGTTGTAAATGTCGTACTTGACGGGGAGGATAAGCGGTGACAGCAATATTACCTGAATGCAATACGGCGAGAAAAGAAACAATATAATTAATACTGGAATCAAATAACAGCAGTATGGGCTTTTGCATTGTTTGATTTTGTTTGGTTTGTAATGCCGCTAGTTTTTTCGCTAAAGATAAAACTTTTTCACCTAGCTGATGATAAGATAATTCCTGACTACTTTGATAATCAGACTCTAAAAACTTTAAGGCTATTTGTTGAGGTTGGGTTTGCGCATAATGAAAAACCATATTTAATAAATTACTCTCGGAATTCATAATACAATACTCACAAATTAAAAACAAAGAAGGGCGTAAATGATCAATATGATTAATTATAGAGCACAAAAAATGCATTGTTATTCACGCTATACTAGATAGGAGCCAACAAGATTTATTCTGGATTTTATCATGTCAACAAAAATCAATGACAATCAAACAGTTGCATTGTTTGACTTTGATGGTACCATCACTAAAAAAAGCACCACAACTCCCTTTTTAAAATGTATTAGTGGGCACACTTTCCTACCAAAATTGATTACTAGGTTCCCTTCTCTGATTAGCTATCATTGTCATTTTAGTAGCCTGGATCAGTTAAATAACATCATTGCATCAACCTTTTTTAAAGGCTTGACTCGTGAACATTTATACCAATCAGGTGAACACTTTTCTAATCAAATTATCCCTTCTTTGGTCAAGAAAACAGCGTTAGAACGACTAAAGTGGCATCAAGATCAAGGTCATTATTGTATATTAGCGACCGCGGCATTTAATGTTTATATCGATTATTGGGCTATGATTAGTGGTTTTGACGCTATAGCCTCTACAAAAATTCACTTTAATTCTCATGATGTTGCGAGCGGTGCTATTCAGGGACAAAGTTGTTACGGCGCAGAGAAATTGAATCGTGTTTTAGAGCTCATTGGAAATGAACCCCGTTTAATTTATGCCTATGGTGACAGCTCGGGGGATGCAGAAATGTTAGCCTATGCAACTCATCCGCATTACAGAATATTTAAATAAGCTCCTTGGCGAGTATCTGACGTATGTATAGATTCGATTAAATCATCCTTTATTTAATATCTGGAGTTTAATTATTGAGGATAAAAACAGTAAAATTTTTTGTTCTAGGGCCTATGCTTAATAGTACCTTGATAAATAGCATCCCACAGGCCGAAGAATAAAATGCGCATGCAAGTAATGAAAGAAAAAAGACAACTCTGGATTATTTTACTAATCGTCTTTATTAGTTTTATTGGTTCGTCTATTGCGTACCCTATTTTTCCACCGTTGTTTTTACACTCTACGGATCAGTCAATTATCTCTCCCCAATGGAGTGATACCAGTAGACGTATTTGGCTAGGATTAACCCTGGCTATTTTCCCGTTAGGGCAATTTATTGGGTCCCCTATTCTTGGGCGAAATTCTGATTTGTATGGCCGAAAAAAAATACTGATCATCAGTTTGCTGGGAAGCATACTGGGGTATTTACTGACGGTAATCTCCTTTTGGACACACTGCTTCTGGCTATTATTATTTAGCCGATTTTTAACCGGTTTTATGGAAGGAACCTTTGCAGTGGCCAGGGCACTAGCAGCAGAACTGACCACTATTAATAAATTTGTTAGTTTTGGCCGTCTCAATACTATGGCTGGTATTGGTTATATAATCGGCCCAATTATTGGTGGTTTATTATCTAATTCAAATATAGTTCCCTGGTTTTCATGGTCATTTCCTTTCACATGCGCGGGAATAGCGTCAATTACGGCATTAGGACTGGCATGGTGGAAATTGCCAGAACATAAAGGTTTGGGTAATGCAGAAAAAGTATCCATAGGGAGCCAGCTCAATATTGTTCGACAATTTAAACTCTTATTTCAGAATCATCCTCATTTGAAGCCTTTATTGATCATTAGTACGCTGTTCACTTTTGCTGTAGATATGTTTTATGAGTTTGGCCCAGTGTATCTGGCGGGAAAATGGTCCATGTCACCAGGCATGATTGCACTTTATAATGCAGCACTGTCAGCGGCCTTGGCGTTCGGTGCCTCATGGCTTCCGCACCATCTTTCAAAACGCATGCCCATCCACCGAGCTATTATCGGGGCGATGATGGTTACAACGTTAATTTTTGCGGCCATGGTTATTTTTCAATACCCCATACCCATGTTTTTATTCTTCGCACTCATTGGCTTTAGTATCACCAGTGTTACCACGACCATGACTATCCATATATCAAACATGTCTCATACGGCCATTCAAGGGGAGGTCATGGGTACGCAAGTGAGTTTGCGTACCTTAGGTGATGCTGTTATCTGCATTGGAGGCAGTTTTTTAATTGTTGCGTCACTCATTTTGCCTATTGTCTTTTGCTGCATTATTGCATTGTGTGCGGCTATTTTATGTTTGGTATATTTAAAACCAACGAATGCGAATAATCATCAATAGATTGGCTTCTATTCTCTGATAATGGCTTTAAATAACGAGTAATGCTAATGTCACTTAAGATAATGGAGATTACATCTGTTACCGTCATTCTAGCTCTTATAAGAAGCTAGAAAATCAACTTTCTAATCAATTTAATCATCCTGAACAACACCTTGCATGCTTAAAAATGCAATAAATACATAGGTCACAATCAATTAACTCTTAACAAATTAAGAGATTTCTTACATGATTATGAGCTATTTTGAGTGTAACTAATTACAATTATTCGCTATGATTAAACCAGTACGAGGAAAGACAGCGGATGTCTCATGAGGATTATTTGAACGCATCAAGGACGATGCACTACCACAAGGATGTGGTCTGTCTCCTCGGAACACTTAAAGTTTTTGCCATTGAATGCCTCATTATTTAATAACGTCGGTTTGAGATTCTTTCTCATGCACACCATACAGCTTTACGGGCATAACCTTCCCTTTCATCATGACTTCTCCTATATTAATGAATTCATAGCGGTCGGGACGTTTCAGCGACTGATAAACACTTTGGCTGATTAGGATATTTTCTTCATATGTTTTTGTCATAGACTCTATTCGCGCAGCCGTATTCACAACATCACCAATCACCGTACTTTCCAGGCGATTTGTCTCCCCAACAATACCAAGCATTAACTCTCCAGAGTTAATTCCTATGCCAACATGTACTTCTTGAGAGGAAAAAAGCCATGAATTAGTTTTATTTAATAGGGCAAGTTTTTTTAAAATCGCTAGGGCTGAATTCACGGCATCATCGGCACAGGTCTCTCCAGGAAAGAGAGCCATGATTGCATCTCCTACAAATTTATCAATAAATCCTTGATGTTCAACAATTATTGGGGACAATTGTTTAAGCACTGAGTTCACAAAATCAAAATTCCCTTGTGGAGTTAAGCTTTCAGAAAGTGTTGTAAAATTTCTTATGTCTAAAAATAATACAGCTATGGTATGTTTTAAGTTATCTCCCAGCGTCACTTCAAGAATATTTTTTTTATTTAATAATTCAAGAAACTCATGGGGAACAAATCGTTCAAAGGAGTTAGTTATCCGTTCTTGCTTTCGAAATAAGAGATAAATTAATATTGAAATTAATAGCAATCCCACCATAGAGACAATAAAAAGTAGCGTTTGATTTCTAACGGCGGCTTTTTGTATGCTTTGGTGCATATCTCTTGATAGGTCAGTTTGCAATAACCCTATTGGTTTAAAATCAAAGTCCTTAAGTACGCTATAAACCGCTAAGCGTTGATTGTTAATTGGTTCAACATAAGAACGACCGCTATCAATCAGTTCTGCTAACTTTTGCTTTCTTTCAGGAGTTGATTCAAGAATAGTAGGAGCTTGCACAGAAATGGCATAATCTAACTTATGACCTATTTTATTGATAAACTCCGGCGTTAATGTTTTCCCAAAAATTATAAATCCATTTGGGTCGTTATTTTCATTAGAGTCAACAGTGTAATTAACAACATAATAATTGGGATATGGTTGCGATGGTTGCTGTAAAAAGCCGGATATGCCCACTGCATTTCCACCTGAATTATTGTATTTCTCTTTATATTTAATCAGTGATAATGAATTATTTTTAAAATAATTCATTATGCTTGGCTCAACTGGATAAAATTTATTTGTAAGTAAATTATATCCTTGGGACCAAACGACCTTGCCATTTAGTGACAGAAAAATCACTTCATTAATATTTTTATCTTTAAAAAAATCCTCGGAAAAATTCGAGTGGATGTACTCATCGTTAGGTTTTTGTATGTAATTATAGGTATCATCCCAATATGCCATATCAGCAGCTAGCACGTCTATATAGTGTAAGTCTGAAATAACTGTGCGTGCAATTCTGCGGCTTGCTTCTATAGCATCACTGTATTCAAGTTGTTCAAAATCAGTAACAATGAGTTTTTTCGCAATGAAAAAACTTGCTCCAAACAGGGCAAGCCAAATGGATAGGACCGCAATTACATACTTAGTCCTTGGATTCATCATATTAATCCTTTAATTTATATCCTAAATTAGTACGTAAAAAGATTTAAATGGTAAGACGAGTGTAAGTTTTGATTCTATTTTAACTATTATAGACGATCGATCTGATTTTAAAGATTAAGCACTAGAGCGAGCATAATGATGAATCACAATGTTAAGATTAAATTTGCAACGATTGACGATGTCCCTTTAATTTTACAATTTATAAAAGAATTAGCAGAATATGAGAAATTAAGTCATGAAGTTGTGGCCACTGAAGAACTGTTACGGAAAACTCTATTTGGTAACAGCTCCCCTGCTGAGGTAATTTTAGGATATTTAGATGACCAACCGGTCAGCTTTGCTTTATTTTTCCACAATTTTTCTACATTTTTAGGTCGCTCTGGTATTTATTTGGAGGATCTATATGTTCGACCAAAAGCTCGCGGCCATGGAGTTGGAAAAATTATGTTGGCTTATTTAGCTCAATTAGCTAAAGAGCGAAATTGTGGACGGTTAGAATGGTGGGTACTTGATTGGAATGAAGCAGCTATCCACTTTTATAAAAGTCTTGGGGCTAAGGCTATGGACGAATGGACGGTATATCGAGTAGCGGGTGATTCTTTAGATAATTTGGCCAATAATTGCAAAATGCAAGTGGAGTAAATTGGCTCAGATCTCCTATCGTACCTCCTTAAGGGTTATCCACAAGCCATGGTAATACGTGAGCCTTTGATAAGAAAATCATAAGTACGTGCTATAGGGCTGGTTGAAACTCGCTATGGCAAAAGATTATAATCCAAAGATGAACAAAAAATGGCTAACTTGATTTCCATTTAAAATAGGATTGAGCATGTTTAATTCGTTCCATATACAGGGAATAAACGCTTTTGATAAAAATGATTATGAGGGAGCGAAAGTTTTTTTTATTCAAGCAATTGAAAAAAATCCAGAAGTAGCAGAAAGCTATTTATATTTAGGAAAATGTTATTTTTTTTGTGATGAAAAGCAACAGGCTATTTTTCCTTTAAAAATATACCTTGAATTAAGGCAAAACAATTCAGATGAGGTAGCTAATATTTCCTATGCGTTCGATGTATTAGGTCAATGCTATGAAGCGCAGAATCAGGATACCGCAGCATTAAGATGTTACGAGACAGCAACTAAGATTTATCCCTCGGGCGCTTCTGCCTGGAACAACATGGGCATGTTTTATATAAAATCTGCCCTGCATTATCTCGAATCAGACTTAGCTAACACCGTTAAGTTGTTTAAGGGAGCGATGCATTTTATCAAAAAAGCCTTAGGGCTAAGTGGTGACAATCCGGTATTTTTGCAAAGTGTGGCCAGTTGGTATGAACAGTACATCACCGTTCTTGAGAAAGCTGTTGAAAATGAGGAAATTATACAAAAAAATATAACACGCAATTTTTGTTACGCAATACAATATTACCGAAAAGCACTATCCGCCTGTCGGGAGGACGACGTAGCATTAAGAAGTGTTATTTCATCTAATCTTACAGAATGTTTAGCGCAGTATGGCCATCATTTGTATAAAAATGAAGAGTATAAAAACGCACAAGAAACTTATTTTGAAGCACTTCAACTTGACCCAGAGCATCTTATTGTCATTAATCAAATAGGAATGTGTCTTTTCAAACAGAATTGTTTTCCGGAAGCAAGAAAATATTTTTCTTCCATTTTGGAAAAAACAGAAGATAAACAAGAAATTGCGGATGCCTGGTTAAATATTGCTTGTACTCATAGATCACAAAAAAACTGGGAGAAGGCTGAAGAAGCCTTTAACTTCGCAAAAAAATTCTCACCTGAAGACTCTTCTATTACTGAGGAAGAAATGAAGTTGAATGAAGCAAAATTGGCGGCTCTTCTTATATCAACGCCTCAAACATTGTTTGGTAGTTCACATGGTGAGTTAGCTACCGTTGCAAAAGGCGGGGCTGAAATTAGTCCAGCCCAAGTTTCACTACATGGGACCCTCAATGGCAATCTGGGGATTTAGGTTGGGCCAGGGCCCCAACCTAGAATTTATACGGTGGAATGGGGGAAGGACTTAACCATCTTTCTAACTACCTCACAAAAGTAACCATCACTCTCTCTAGTGCAAAAGTATCGGTCGCGAAGGAAGTAAGAAATGTACCTATATCCGTGGTACATGCAGTCAAATATCCTGACTGATACACGAAACAGTGGAGATGTTTTGGGATTATAATTGCCAATAAAAATTGTTCTTTAAATATTGACTTGAATGGTTCAGGAAAAGAAAAATCCTTCCATCAGCCTAATTTTTTGATGGTGTTTAAAAATTTAGACTCGATGAGAGAAATTACATATATTCGCTGCAAAAACTACCCTACGTTTTTGCAACGAACTCTCACCTATCTCTATTGATGCAGATGTACACCGAAAACACGCTGGATTGCGGCACCAACTTCCATTAATTTAGAGTCTTGGCCTCTTAATCCATCTAGTTCCAAACCAACAGGTAGACGTTCTCCAGCGGTTAAGCCAATAGGCATACTCAATGCAGGAGTTCCTAATAGAGGAGAGAGCAAACCATTTTCATTATAAAAACCACTGATTCCGCCTGTTCTGCCTGTTTGCGTTGTATAAGCAAAATCATACAACCCATTGGTCAATGGATTACCACCATTCACAACTATTGTTTCTATTTTTGCTGCAGCAAGCAAGGAAGCTGGATAGATCACTGCATCAAGATTATTATCAATAAAATATTGTTCATAAGCTTGAATTGGACCATTCGTTGCTGGCATCAATACATTCATATAATAAGCTTCTTCTGCCGCTTGAGACGTGTATAGAAGACTCAATATCTGATAGATAAATGCCATTCCAGCAGTTGTATCTGCACCAACGGGGTTAAGCGCGATATTATTTGCTTGTGCCCAATAACGTGTGCCACCCAAAAAGATACTGGATTTCGCAAACCATAAACCTTGGTAAGTAGTAATGGGACTAATAAATCCAGGTATAGGTTGAGCAGGATTAATATTAGGAATATTAGGCGTTTTTACTAAAATAGCACCTCGCCCTTCTAATTTCTTAAATGCTTTTTGGATTACTTTAGCAACGTCAGGTTCCATGTTAGTATAAAAATTTTCTGGAACCCCCAAACGCATACCACGTATTTTCTTCCGAAGATTAGGTTGAACTCCTCCATCCTCAGACAAGAACTTATCAATCAACACCACGTCGCGAATAGTACGCGCTACTATACCTCGAACATCCATTTTATCCTTTTCATCAATAGTTGATGGGTAAGGGGCAAAAGGAACGGTCAATGAGGAATTAGTAGAGGATGCATATCGAGACACAGAAGGTCTATATCCGATTACTCCATTTAAAGCTGCCGGAACACGAAGCGACCCCGCAAGATCATCACCAATAGCAACAGGTGCTATTTTACTGGCAACTGCCGCCGCACCGCCACCTGTGCTGCCTCCAGCAACCCGTGTGCTATCATGAGCATTTCTTATTGGTCCATAAGAAAAATTAATTCCAGTTAGGCCTGAACCAAATTCGTGTTGATTATTTTGACCAATTAAAATAGCACCTGCATCAAGTAGCCTTTGAATGCCTGGATCGTTGTTAGGTGGAGTATATTGATTGCTTAAGTATAAATTACCACTAGAATTAGGATATCCTGCAACAGGAATGGTATCTTTGATTGCAATAGGTACCCCCAATAATGGTTTTTTTACTCCAGCGGCTCTTAATTGATCCGCCTGAATCGCCTGTTGTACTAAACTTGGATTTAAATAGATGTAGGCATTCAAACCAGGAAACGTTTGTAACCCCTGATAGTCATTAACTACATGAGGTGTATTAACTGGTGACAGAGTATTAATTCTTTGTAACAACTGATTAACGCAAGATTGGCTCGTGATCAAATGATTATCAAGCGCGCGTTTAATTTGATTAACCGTCATATTCGTGCAATTAAATTGAGTCGCATAAACGAATTCAGTGCTTAAAAGTGATGAAACAGCAATGGAGCTATTGAAAAAAAATCGGGTAATCTTTTTCATTAATAATCCTTTCTATAGTAACAAAAGATTATATTCAAAAATATTTCTCCTGTGGATTAGGAGAGACATAATTTCTGAAACATCAATAACCTACGAATATATTAATTTAGAAGTAATGGAAGAAAATAACAAATATTTTGGCTAATTTTCATATTAAAAATAATCTTGCCACAGATGTCATGCCCCCTGTGGTATCATCTTTTATACGTTGTTGGGTAAAAATGTCATGGCTATTATGCGGGCCAGGCCTTGAATCTTGAACTACATCCTCAAACTCAATAAAAATCTTCATATTCAAAATTCAAGACCGACTCATGGATAGTACACTCAATGTGTGGCGTGCAAACAAGCCTCCTCAAAAATAGCCAGCTTTTTACGTGTATCCGTACAGAAGAACCCCTGGCTATAGATATTCGTGTAAATATAACGCGAGATAAAATTATGGTGGCGATCGATAAAATCACTATTTTCTTTGTCATTTAACTGCTGTTTAATACTATTAAAAAACTCTGGTGCACCCGCTTGACGATCAGCTGTGGGCCGCATAACAAAAGTTAAGGTTTTTCTAAGTAATGTACTTGTTAAGAGCAGCATTTTATCAGCCTTATCATGGCGTTCGGCTATGCTGGAGTTTTCATTTAGCAATGCAACGGTTTTATCTTTTATACTAACTAAGGCATTATAAACATTGAAATAGGTTTTGGAGCGATAAAGTTCTATTTTTTGGATTTCCATGATCCGTCCATAAATACTTTGGGTTAATTGCTCCAAAATAACCACACTTTGTTCTTGTTCTCTATTCTTATCAATAGGTTGCTTAGATGATTCCTCTGGTATATCAATGCAAATATCATTCTGGGATTCTTTAGCAAGATTTTGTTCCTCATCAGGCTCATTGACCTTAGTAAAATACATATTAGAAATAGTTGTAGCTATTTCTAACATTTCGTATTTAACTGACCTCACTGTACGCGATGGAATAGTTTTAATTGCCATTTGCCGGCATTCTTTTACTTGCTCCCCTATATCTTTGATTTCCCCAAAAACCGATTCCAATAAATCACGTATTTGATTAGGAAAAGCTTCTTTCTCTTCAACTTGCATATTGTTCTGATTGTCTTCTTGAAGCTCAATAAATGATTTTTTGGTGGCTAGTACATCGGCTTTTATTAAAATACATAAACTTTCCAGAACCTCAAAAATTTTACAAAAATGGGCAGGATTACTTACATAAATATCTCCTAACAACTGAATGGATTTTAAGAGGTGAGCACATAAATAGTGCAAAGAAATAAGTTCATGCGCCAATTTCGCCATATTTGCCATCACTAAGGAACGATCAATAAGATGCAATGGATCGCTTACAATCTCAAATTTCTTACTGATTTTATTAAAGCGGGTACTTATAAAATTACCACTTTCACGAAATACTTTGCGAATATGCCTTAATTCCTGTTCAATTTCTTCCTGCTCTGTAGAATGACCAAATAGTTTCCTCCCCAGCATGCTTTTCCCTTTATTAAGCAAGGCAAAGAAAATATTAGGTGGGCTAATCTTATTTTCTTCTTTTAAATCAATGCTCAATGACTTTAGATAATATTCCGATAAATTTTTTATCCACTCTCTAAAAATAGAACGCGGAATTTTTATTTCTTTATCGGACCAAATCTCAATTCCTTTTATTTCCGAGTGGATATAATGTTGACGTAAGATCCCCTCTTGCAACTCTTCATGGGCTACGGTGTCGGCCAAATCAGTGTCTGCATCATTAACCACCATTTTTACCAACATCCGAATCAAATGATCGCTGTGACTCACGCAACTGTCTTTTAATTCCGCAACCGTTTCTTGTAATGATAAAACTTCTTTATGTTTTTCCAATTTTTGTTTCGCTTTTAACAGATGCATATATACTGTTGCTAAACGGCTAAAATGCTGGCTCTTTTCTCCACTATTTTGTGAAGAATATGCATTAATGAATTTACAAATAGCATCTAGATAGGCAATGTCATAATCGTAACCTAAAAAGTTAAGGCATTTCGTATCCAGCATTTGCATTAAATAGGAGAGTACTCCAGCAGTCACATCATTAGCTTTGACTTTCCCATCCTCTTTACGAACAAAATAATATTCTTGTAATTTTTTTATTGCAGCACGCACAGATTCCCTATAGCTTGATAAAGCGATGTCGGAACCATGAATCACATTCGAGCCTATGTCTTTCACTTGCTCAGGAGTAAAATGCATGGACTGATACTTACCATCAATGAGCTGAAAAATAGGAGGGAAACCTTGAATTTTACCTCGATGTGGAACCGTTATTTGTTTTAAATGCAAAGCATAAAACGCATTAACTTTTTCTACTTTCTCCTTATGCTTTTTATCCTGATAACTTTTAAATTCTGCATAAGTAAAAAGAGCTGCGCTAACTGCTAAAACAACTCCGGCGGAAACCATGGCCGGGATGGTTTCTGAATTTGCCAGTAAACTAAGTGCACTGGGACTTCCTAATTTTGTTAAATCTGTACTAACAACCATGGCAAAAACTCCTTGTAAATACCAAAATCAAACGATCAATTAATGAGCACTCCCTAAAATTTGAGTATAGTTTCAAATCCAGTGCGAATTTTTATTGATCAAAGCCGGGAAAATTTAGGCAAATCAAGAATATGGGTAAAATAGAATTAAAGAAAACAATATAAAAACATAATGTGCAGAAAAACAAAAGATTTTAGATAAAGTCCGCGAGTTAGAATGAAAAAATAAGAATTAACTACAGAAAAAATCAGATAGTTCTGTAAACAAGTGTCTCTATTATAGGTCTCTGGTCTTTAAAATCCCAACAACTGAAAAAAATACGTAGTCTTGAAGAATTCAACGCACTACTTTTTTTAATAGTTCCGGTATATTTGGGATAAGTTCCCAAACAGTCATTAATGATGTGTACTGAAAACAACGAGAATTATCCAAAAACTACCCAATAAGCCGGCTTGTTACCGAGCGAGGAAAATTTCTATGTATAGTAAAATTGTGTTAGACGTCCCCCTGAGCAGCCAACAAGAACTGGATACACTTATTAAAAAAAGATGTTCCTCTACACCGATAGTACCGGAATTAGTAGAAGAAAAAGAAATAAGAGCGCCTGAAGCCTATAATCGTTTTCGGAATTTAAAAGAAAAGGAAGCGTTCCAAAAAAAGCTGTTACAGAGCTTGCAAGAACAATTCGCTCAAGAGTTTGGTGCCGCAGACGCGGACTATCTTATTAGTGATTTTCTGCAATTAACTGAAATTATGGAACAAGACGGCGCCTTAATTTTTGGAAAAATGATTGACACGGATAGCTTCCAGGACCTAATAAAGCAGTACACAGAGAAACTTGCGATAGATGGAAGTAACAGCTGGATTCATTCTTATATTAATCTAGGTAATCATCCTGATTTTCTGAGCACAAATCAATTTAACAAAGCGTTTATTCATCCATTACTGATAGCGCTTATCTCCTATTCCTCCGGTGGCCCCATTCGTATTGTGGATGCTCGTGGAAAAGATGCTGAGCCATTAGCAGTTCAGGCCCAAGATAATATGTTGCACATCGACAATACGCCTTTTCGTAGAGAATTTAAAATTATTGTCACTTGGGAGCGCGGCAAACCTAGCGGACCTAAAGGGCAAAATTTTGTATTTATTCCTGGGACCCATAAAGGAGTTCGCAATTGTAATGTTTCCGATAATGGGGATGCTTGGTCTACTGAAGACGGTTCCATTTTTACCTCCCCAAAAGCCGTTCAATCTATATTTGATTTACAGCAAAAACTAACAAGGAAGCCCCCTACTGTGGTTGAAGTAACTCATCCTGAAATGCCACTTACCACAATATTTGAAGCTGGGGCCCTGGTTCATCATCGTTATCGTACATTGGAAAAGGATACTCCGCGAAGCTGCATCATCATGGCCTTTCATCGTGCTAAAGATAATCCAGGGCAGTTTTTAAGTAACCATTATTTAGATACTATCGCGGAAGCTGGAAGCTTGATTCATTTGCTCATGGGAAAACATAGTGAGAATACTGAGAAACATTTTATTGCAGCAATTTTAGCAACTACTAAAGTTATTGCAGAAAAAATTATTGAATTAAGTGCCCCCAATATCCCTGGCACAAAAATTATTCCGCTCCCCACTCGTATTTTGAGTGAGGAGTTAGAGAAATGGAAAACTACAGTTACTTCTGCACCAACAGTTGAGGAAATAAAGATTAAAAGTGCTTATTTCCAGTTAGGAGCGGAACTTACCCCCGAATTACTTACGGAAATGATGAAGTATGATAAGCATGGCCCCCTAGATCTTATTCTTTATGGGGACGGCCATGAGGAAATTCGTAAATGGGCACGTAATCGCATTCGTGAAATGCCCATGAGTCGTTTAGAAAATCGCGTCCAGCAAATTTTTTCTTGGGATTTAATCACCGCCCCGAGTGTTTCCGCGCTACTTTCGCCATTGGTACTGCAAAAAATTGCTAAGGATTTAGTATGTTTTATAGATGGGCTACCGACACAAAATAAGGCTTATTTGGATAAGAGTGAAAAAATAACATCCGAAGTTGCTTATCGTTCACTGCGGCAATTGATTGATGATTTAGGGGAGGCCATAGTACGCTGTACATCACGCCAAGTATTTTTATCAACCAGTTTATTCTTATTCTGGGCCAATGATGAATTATCCCGGCTTCTTGGAGGAACTGAGGAGCAGCCCCCCTCCTACTTAATGAAAAATAGTAATTTATTATTATCTCATTACCTCACAACTTATGTGTTAATAGAAAAACAAATTCAGATGGAGCAAAAACTGCAAACAAGCTTTGATCTTAGCAAGAAAAATCTATCTTCGCTCAGTCTCTTTGCCCCCTTAGACATACCAAAAACAGATAAATCAGAACTTGCGAATTCAACACTGATATTTTAACAGCCCGATCAATAGGGGAGACTTTCAGATGATCTTTACCTAAACCCTAGGAGTTTTGCCATGTACACTTCCAAAAAAATTGTTTATTAAATCAAACTATTTTGAACAATTCTATGGACTCGCAGCCTTTAATCGCCCAAAATAATTGCGTTTTGCGCCTGGGGAAAATTTTGCGACAAAACCTGCTGTTTAACTCAACTTGTTAGTTTGAATGGATTAATTATGACAAAATATATAAGAAATATAAGTGTTTTGGTGTTAATGATGGTATGTCACCTCATATTTGCAGGAAGTGGTATGCTTTTTAATGTTTCGTCAACAGGGACGTCAGCTGATGTGGAAATTACCCTCTGCTTAAATGGAAAAGGGGCTTTATCGTGTCAAAATTATGATGTCTCTTCTTTAAGTTTAAATATATGCGCGGTACCAAAACATTCTTATCCAAATGCTGGAATTAAAGTTAATACACCAGATTTTAAAATAGGTAATTTAGGCATGGATTGTGTGCCAGCGGGTAATGGGTATTGTTTATTTCCAGTAAGCAACACTACATGTAGGAGTATCTCCATAGTTGCCAATACACCACTGTCTATTTCTCCAACATCACTACCTAGAGCTGGTCTGAATAACTCTTATAGTCAAACAATTATCGCAAGCGATGGTACGGCTCCATATACTTATGCCATTGTTTCTGGTGCGTTACCACCTGGACTTACTTTTAATACATCAACTGGAGTAATATCCGGAATACCTACTACTGCTGGGAACTTCTCGTTCACTGTCACAGCAACCGATGCCAATGCAAATACAGGTTCTAGAGGATATACCATTGTTGTCTCAACCTCACTTTGTGTAAATAGCACAACCTCTCTTCCTTTTGATTTAGATAATGATTATACAGGAACGGGATCTCCAGCTTGTGGTGACAATGGTAGCAATTCGGGCCGCTATAAACTGTTTCAATACGACAGTTTTTTTTGTAGCGGAGGACAGTTAACAGCAAGCACCTGCGGTCAAACAACTTTAGACACGCAACTTTCGGTATTTCAATCTCAAGTACCTCCTTTCGGAGCCTGTATAGCGGGTAATGATGATTTTTGTAGCGTGCAAAGCCAGGTTACTTGGAGTGCAGCGGGAGAAGTTTATGATATTGTTATAAATGGATATGGCGGTGCAACTGGTAGTGGTTCTATAATTGTAACCTGCACTTGCTAAATTACAGTTTGTCGCAAAACATTTTTGTCTTGCGACAAACTCCAATTTTATCGTATTTTCTAACTTCTAAACATCCGGCTTGGGATGTTGAATTAACCCAGTGAAAAAGTTCAAGACCTGAGCTCCAATATTCATACGTATTCTTAATTCTCGACCATGTCATCCCAAGGTGATTGAGCGGAAAAATCCAATAAATACAGCTCTGCGGATGAAAAGGTACTGCTTGCATAGATGCGTCTGTTAATAGAACATCGTAACTGCTCGGTGTTGATAAAATAAAAACTATTATTCTCATCCCTGGTTCGTTGACAACACAAAGATCCGGCATGAAGTAAAGCGCATGGGGTCCCCTGCTTTTTAGTAATTAACTTTAAATTAGAATAATGCAGATGTCCTGTGCAAACCACATGAATCGGGCTTTCTTTTAAATATTCCAAAAACTCTGTGGCATTATTTAAGGGGTGGTGCATTCCGGAAAAATACTTAAGGTTATGATGAAAAAACAGAATATTTAACTGGGTGGAGTTAGTAGAAAAATGATTGTTAATTCGGGTTAAGGTCTTAGCACTTAAGATTCCATCCTTAACTTTATACGGTGTTGCACTGTTAACCCCTAAGATCTTCACTTCCTCATTCTCATAGCTCATTTCAAGGTTTGGGGAAACATAAGTTTTAAAACGTTTAAATGGGTGGTAAAAACGCAGAAAAAGATTGTCCATAGGAATGTCATGATTGCCTGGAACGATTAGCTGAGGGGCCCCTAAACGTTGCAAGAACTCAGATAATTGCTGAAATTGCTCCGCTCTTGCTCTTTGAGTCAGATCCCCCGAAATAATAATAATCTCAGGTTTCAATAGAGCAAGATCCTCAATAAAGGGCTCAATGATGTCAGGATCATGCATCCCAAAATGCAAGTCAGAAATATGAATTATTCGCATGGTAAATTCGTTAAAAGTGTTAAAGAGCCCGGCAGCATTTCATAGTATAACGGAGTTTTTACTTTACTCGTTTCACCATCTAAAGAGATGGTAACTTCTTTCTCATGGCGAAAATGAATTTCAATAGGATGTTCTGAGTGGTTTCTTTCAAAAAGATTTTTACTACTGAATAAGTGCTTTATCAATTTAAAGATACGAATTTTTCCGTGTTTAAAATAATAAATACCTAATAATGCTTTTTGGAAACTTTCTCGTTTAATGGCTATCGGAAATTCATAAGAATAGACATTATTACTAATCATCAAAAAAGAAGTATGCAAGGAGAGAGTCAAATTTTTACTTTTTAAAGTGAGGTTAAATGATCTGTGTTTTTTGAGACTCTCAATAAAACCAGGAATATAGCTCAACCATTTATTGTAATATTTACTGTATTGATCTCGTTTATCTGCAAATTTTGGATAAAAACCAATGGATGAATTATTAATAAAGATTAAGTCATTTACTTTAGCCAGATCAATTTTGCTGGTCTGCTGCCTCTTTAGGCTGGCAATCAACTCATCCACACTAAGTGGTAATCCCATTTCTTTGGCAAAGTGATTCAAGGTTCCTAATGGAAGGACTCCCAATATTATGGGGGTATGAACACAATGATGTGCCGCTGTTCGTATGGTACCATCTCCTCCACCAACTAAAATAGTATTATGTTTTTTAGTACATTTTTTTATTATTTCTGACAAATCTTCAGGAGTTGTCTCATAAAGCTCATATGTAATTTCTGCATCGTGCAAACCTTGCAAATAGGCAGTAGCTTCACTGTGATTTCGCGCTTTTTTATTGATAATAACGGCAATAGTATTCATCTGCACACCTCTTATATGTTTCGAGTTACAGTGACTTAGTGTTAAGTATAGATTGATAGACCGAATTACAAAAAAATTTGCCGGTAGTTTTCGTTCTTAAATTGCCTCTATGACTTTTCTGGCCCACAATAGGCGAACAAGCCAATTGGACAGGAGGTTTCTAGTGATTACAAAAATGAAGTCTGCGGCGATTGTTTTTGCCCTTTACATCCTCTTTTTTACTGGGGCGATAGCCCAAGAGCGCCCTACTGCTACCATTTTTGAAAATGTACGTATCTTTGATGGGAAAACCCCAACCCTTTCTGGACCATCGTATGTTCTCATCCGTGGTAACATCATTGAGCGGATTACGAATACCCCTATTCCTGTAAATAATCAAGCCAATACCCGAATCATAGCTGGCGGTGGAAGAGTGCTGATGCCTGGCCTCAGTGACATGCATTGGCATGCTATGCTTGTTCGCCCAACTCCCAGCCAGATGATATCGAACGACATTGGATACACAACGCTGTTAGCAGGTGCAGAAGCCACCGCAACGCTCATGCGCGGATTTACAACGGTAAGGGATATGGGTGGCCCTGTCTTTGCTCTGAAGCATGCCATTGACGAAAATATTATCCCCGGCCCACGAATTTATCCATCAGGCGCGATTATCACAGTAACCGGGGGCCACGGAGATTTCCGTGAGCTTTGGGAGTTACCGCGAACTCCTAAGGCAATGAGTCGTGTGGAGCATCTTGGGGGAAGTGTAATTGCGGACAGCCCGGATGAAGTTAGAAAACGCACACGAGAACAACTCATGCAAGGTGCCTCCCAAATCAAGCTAACTGCGGGTGGAGGAGTCGCCTCTCCTCTTACTCCTCTTGAGGTCACTACCTTCACTGAAGCTGAATTACGGGCCGCTGTTGAAGCGGCTTCAAGTTGGGGAACCTATGTGGCGACGCACGCCTATACGCCAAATGCCATTCAACGTTCTATAATGGCAGGTGTCAACGTGATTGAACACGGCCACCTTATGGATGAAGCAACAGCAAAGCTCATGGCCCAAAAAAATATCTGGTTGAGTACGCAACCATTTATTGACCTTGGCGGAGCAGCGATGCTTACACCACTTCAACAAGAACAGATGCGCCAAATTATCCAGGGAACTAATTCTATGTATGAATTCGTAAAAAGATTCAAGATTAAAACTGGTTTTGGAACAGATATTCTCTTCTCAAAAGCATTGGCTGAGCGTCAGGGCCAGGGAATTGTCGATCTCACTCGTTGGTTTACGCCCGCAGAAGCTCTTATTATGGCGACTTCAATCAATGGTGAATTGTTGGCGCTTTCCGGAACCCGCAATCCTTATCCAGGAAAATTGGGGGTTGTGGAAGAAGGCGCGTTGGCTGACCTTCTCCTCGTCGATGGCAATCCGTTGCAAAATATAAGCCTTGTCGCAGACCCTGGAAACAAGTTTCTCATTATCATGAAGGATGGAGTCATCTATAAGGACATTATACCTAAAGTTTAATTTGGCATTATGAATGTTTGCCTTGGATAGGTTATCAAAGCCCTAGGCTTAATCTTCTTAATGGCATCACGTAAGTTTCTCTTGCCCAATAACCTGTACACTTACCGTGGTTTGACCACTGCATCCGACTTTTGATCTTATGTAAAGTTAAATTTGGAATTGAGGTCTATATTTAAGTTAAAAGATGAACTTTTTAAGAGGCATTCATGGATGAAAAAATATTAGAATCACTTCTCAGCGAAAAAGATCGCATTGAAAGCACTATTTCTGAGGAACTTGCTGAAAAAGATATCCGAGAAATACAAAGCGAAGAATTAGAACTATTAAATAAAATTCTCCAACAGTTAAAAAAAGAAGAGTCTATTAATGATCTTGCGTGGGAAAAAAATAATTTATTTTATTCAATTTCTCTACTTAATCATAACATTAGATTTTATCCTACATTATTGGGTCTTAGATCTTCTTTAGCTTGGATTGATAAAGCACTTGCTACGAAAGGAGTCCTTACTCCTCGCCAAAAGACAGAAATGGAACAAGTCACTATTGATTTATTAGGTGATCATGTTAATACACTAATCCATATTGTTGATGGGGAATAATTTTAATTGAGGCCACCGTGGGGTCGGGTATTTTTTTTTATGCCCCATGGTTTTGGTGGGGAATATTAACAAATTAGACCATATTTATCTCTAGCTGGTACGGTGGAGCAGTCAGGAGTAACAATATTATTAGGGCTGTCAGTGTGCGCAGTACCTCTGCCAACGAATGGAATCAACCTCTATCTTCATTTAGCATGAGTTAAATAAATACTGTCGTTCTTAAGTTATAAGGAATCATTGGGTTGCATTTTGTCTCGAGCAAACAGTAAGATGGGACACCATTCTTACTCGCTCATCCCCTCTTACTCCATTTCTCTCTTCATTCAAAAGAAACAAATTTGAACTATTTGAATATTTAATACCCTGAACTTATACTTTATTTATCCATTGAGGAAAATTTACAAGTACTTCCTGGGGATATTGTATGAGCAAAAATAGACATATCTCTTCTGAGACAGAAATAAAACTGCATTTTGAGCATATGGGAAAAGGTAGTGAAAAAAAACCGTTAGTTTTCCAAGTGCAGAATGTACGAATGGATTTTATTCAGTATTGTATTAACCAAGGTCCACAGCTTAAATCACCTGAAACCGAGTTAAACAATTATCTAAACCGAGCATCACATGCTTCTACGCAAACTTCGGCAAATCCTCCTTCTGTAGGAGATTTAAATCGTCAAAAATTATCTGCACTTTTTGCTCATCTTTCCGCATTTAATTACCAAATGGAAGGATTGGTTATAGAGCCTGTTGCTGTAGCTGATCTGATAAAAAAAATGCGCGAAATAAATAATATGAGTGATGATGAGGCCGCTGCATATTTAGATAAGTTGTTAGGTGGAAAGATTCCTGGACAGCTGGACATGCGCATGGATGAATTTTTATTGTATGTTGGAGGGATGTATCAAGAACAAGGAGTTAATTTTCATTGCTATTTGCGAGAGAATTTTTTTCAACCGCTGAAACCTGAGGCCGTAAAAACGTCGGGGCCAGCCTTAAACTATTTTATGCCAGATGTGTTTCATCAGCAACACATCAATACCTGTGAATTATCGAGTGTAATGACCGTATTAAAAAAAGTAGCGACTAATTTTGATCAAATGCAAGAATGGTGTATGGCTAATAATGAAGTGATGCCTGAGACTGTCCTCCAATCGCGGGAAAAAATTAATGCCTTGGAGCAGCAGTTTGAGCAATTTTTAAATAATCCTGATGCCTTTAAGGAAAAGGATATAAAAAAACTTACTCAGGAATATCGTAAAGAACTTGAAAAAATCCAGGTGCATATGGAGCAAGCTTTGGGTAAGGAGATGAACCCTGAGATTGTCCCTTACCTTAAAAAGCACGCGAATCATACCTTAGCTACTATTCATCATTTTATCACAGCTCGAGTCATGCCTGATGGGTTTGATGTAGAGGATTATAAATTGAAGGACGCTTTAAAACCACATCAAACTCCTTTTCAAGCTAAAGTGCTAGGGGATCATCTAAATATTATTGTTGAAAAGGATATTGTGAAAAATTTACATAAAGACAATGATAATCCTGAAGAGAAAAAAGGGTTTTTAGACAACATAAAGCAGATGTTTCTTTATGGCAAATCACGCGCATTTACTGAGTTTGTTGTCTGTGGTCATGCTCTTTTAATGGATATTTGTAATAATGGCATTTTAAAAGTTATTGAGCATCGTAATTCAAAAGATGAGTCAACCATTTTATCCAAAAATGGGTTACGTGATATTGGTATCCAAAGCCCTTCAGGCAACGGTCCTAGTGCGCTCAAAGAAACAGTCGATAGCATTGAGCAGAAGCTCAAAGTTTTATATATGGAACGAGATAATATTGTTAAAATTAAAGCAGGGATTCCTAGCGAGTCATCAATGTTTGAAGAAATGAATACATTACTCGCAAAAAAAGATGATGAAATACGAGATCTTCTGGAAGTAGAAAAGAATGTTAAAGTGAAATATGGTTTAGAAAAACATGTTAGCCCCGAATCCTCATTCAAAAACCATAGAGAGGCATTTAAACAAATGAAAGAGGAACATCAGATAAAACAACCTAAAAAAGAGGTCGAATTAGAACCTGTTGCGATGACTGCACCGCCCAGTTTAAGCTAGCGCACTCCTAATGCCTTTTCTCCTCCTCGGATTATAACTTAAGGAGTTTCTATAAGCTCCGTTGTGCTTCATTGGAGTAGCAAGTGGAGAATAAGATGGTTCTGAACTCCATAATGCAGATTAATTTAGTGCTAAACTCAATGTAAATTGATTGAAGGAGAAGCAGAATGGATTTGCAACTACAGGGAAAAACCGCGTTGGTCACTGGATCTACTGCGGGTATTGGTTTGGCAATTGCTACACGCTTAGCTGAGGAAGGAGCCGTCGTAATTATTAATGGGCGTTCACAAGCGCGTGTGCAACAAGCGATAAAAACTATCAAAGAACATGCCGCAAACGCAGAATTAATCTCTGCCCCAGCTGATTTATGTAATAAAAAAGAAGTGGAAAATCTTCTTCGTCGAATACCTACTGTAGATATTCTAGTCAATAACGTAGGTATTTATGAGACCAAACCTTTTACAGAAATTACGGATGAAGAATGGCTGCATTTATTTGATGTTAATGTAATGAGCGGGATTCGTTTAAGCAGGCATTATATTACTCCAATGTTACAAAATAATTGGGGAAGAATTCTTTTTATGTCTAGCGAATCTGGTTTACAAATTCCAGGAGATATGGTGCATTATGGAATGAGTAAAACAGCACAGCTCGCCGTTGCGCGCGGTATCGCTGAAACTACTGCTGGAACCAATGTTACTGTAAACTCGGTGCTGCCAGGGCCAACTAGTAGCGAGGGTGTTAGTGAGTTCGTGGCGAATATGGGAAAACAGCAAAATAAATCTGCAGCACAAATTGAACATGAGTTCTTTGCCCAGGTAAGACCTACGTCTTTAATTAAGCGTTTTGCCACTGCGGAAGAGGTAGCTAATATGGTGGTATTTTTATGCAGCCCACTTTCATCGGCTACTAATGGTGCATCAATCCGGGTAGATGGTGGCGTCGTTCGTTCTATTGCCTAAAATCAATCATCTCTTTAGATTGTCAAGGAAGAATGGGGGCTGCCCATTCTTCAAATACTTCTTTACTCATTTTGATTTTTAAAATGAATTGCTGGTCATCCTATGAAAAGAGTAATGGTGAACTTGACGTAAATGGTATGGTGCGAGCGATTGTGGACTATAAAAAAGAACCGTTTGGAAAGCGGCTTAATTGAGAATTAACATTTTGTGGGTTATCCCACCTGCCCCATATATGAAACCATAATGATTGGGGTGACCGCATATCTCCAGCCCAAACTGGTAATGAGAATATTAGTGCGATTTGTGCATACTACACACTGGACAAGTATCCTATCCAGTTCAAGGAGAATCCGCTATCAACTTACTTAAAACATTCCGTCCAAGTTTAATTCTTTCATCACCAACCCCTTTATTTAAAAGAATAACTACACCAACTTTTTCATCTGGAATATAAGCCATGTAGCTTGACATTCCATAGCCGGAACCAGTCTTATCTATAAATATCCTATTTTTAGAAAACCCATTGTTTTTTATTATTTCTTTTTTACCAAAAGTTGGATTTCCATCATTATCATAATCAATGAAGTAAGTATCACCCGTAGATTTTCTTAATTCTGCAATAATATGTGCCTGCCAAGCAAGTTGTTCACAAGCTACTTTGTCTACAAAACAATATCTATTTTCATGGACTACTGGAATGGCCTTAGCGAGATTTATTTCTTTTAAAGAGGAGTAATTGATATGAGCATTCAGATAGTTTGCCATATCTGAAATGGTGGATTTTAGCGATGCTGCAGCAAACCATGCTTCAATATCTTTGCTATAAGATACAATGTTATTATTTTTATCATGGCCTAAAGCGATATACTTTTCTTTTTCCATCGGCACGGTTAAATAAGTTGAACTCATATTTAATGGCCTTAAAATTTTATCCTCTAAAATATCTTGATATTTTCTAGAGTATACATTTTCTAAAACGTAGCCCATTGCCCCTATACCTGCATTCGAATAATAGTACTCGCTTCCAGGAGCTTCTTGCCGCTTGAATTGATTTAAGCGGTTAACAAGATCTAAATAGGTCTTTGGTCGTGGCGCAAAATCAAATGGGAATGAAGACACGTGCGCAAGTAGCTCCCTTGAGGTAATTTCACCTAAATTTTTATCATTATTGAGTCCAGGAAAATACTTATTAAAAGGCACGTCTAATTTCAATTTGTTTTCGACGGACGCGACCGAAACTAACGTTGCTGTAAAGGTTTTTGTGAATGAAGCAATCGTATAAATTGTATCGTTTGTAGTCGGAATTTTTTTTAATTCATTGGCAAATCCATAATTAAAAATAAGTGTTTCATTTTTATTTAAGACAGCAATAGACATTCCCTCAACTTGATTTTCCTTCATAAATTTTTGAGCTAAATCATTTATTTTTGTATTTGAAGTCGAAAAAGAATTAATTGGTATTAAAATGGCGAAAAAGAAAAACATTAAGCTATTAAGTTGATTCATAATCCAAATCTCCGGTGAACTGGCGATAAAACACAGCTCCGCAGTTTATATAAGTGGGCTATTTTATGATGATGTGTCACGGAGTATCAGCGCGATTTTCATATCAGCAAGCCAGCAGTATAGGCAATCGCCCATTTTTTCTCAATAATGCCTAAAAATAGCGTTTAGGATATACGTTCTAGGATGGCGATGGCTTACTAAAGAACCTTATATTTAAAATCTTAAATGGGTGGCTAGTTAATGGTATAATTTGACATACTCAATTAGAATTAGTGGAAATGAGGGTATTTTAACGGGAGAAGCTTTTGTCAAAAAAAATACAACATGTTGTGATAATTGGCTCAGGTTTTGGCGGATTAAATGCTGCAAAAATATTGGCGAATCAATCTGGATTTTCAGTCACTATTATTGATAAAACAAACCACCATCTCTTTCAACCATTATTATATCAAGTAGCTACCGCGGCCTTATCTCCTGGAGATATTGCAGCCCCTATTCGCGAAATATTCCGATCTAGTAAAAACGTCAAAACGTTAATGGCCACCGTGATTGCTATAAACAAAAACGATAAGGTCATAACCCTTGATGATCACCAGAACATTTCCTATGACTATCTAATCGTTGCACCAGGATCGCGGCATTCCTATTTTGGACAAAATCAGTGGGAAAAATTTGCTCCTGGATTAAAAACCTTAAAAGATGCTCTGCGTGTTCGCGAAATGATATTAACTTCATTCGAATTAGCGGAAAATGCTACTGATGCATTACTCATTGAACGCTTATTAACGTTCATTGTTATCGGCGCCGGGCCAACAGGAATCGAAATGGCAGGGGCAATAGCTGAAATTGCGCATCAGAGTTTACAAAGTAACTTCCGATCGATTGATCCTAGTAAGACCAAAGTCTATCTTATTGAGGGTGGCAATCAGGTTCTCAATAGTTACCCTCATAAATTAGCATTTTATGCACAACGTACTCTTGAAAAAAAGAGGGTAACTGTACTGTTGAATACAAGGGTCACGGAGATTACCGATGAAGGTGTAGCTTTTGGTGAGCAATTTATTCCGGCACACAACATTATTTGGGCAGCCGGTAACGAGGCGTCTCCCCTATTAAAATCACTTGATGTACCCTGCGATAAATCAGGCCGTGTTATTGTTCAGCCCGATTTAAGTCTGTCGACGAATCCTGATGTGTTTGTGATTGGCGATGCAGCCTGCGCCCAAGAAAATAATCAGCCCTTACCCGCTATTGCACCAGTTGCCTTGCAACAAGGAAAATTTGTTGGAAATTTAATTAGAAAACAATTCCCCCTGAATAATAGACCGGCTTTTCATTATAAAGATAAAGGCATGATGGCAAACATTGGCCGATTCAATGCCCTTGTATTGTCAGGTCCTTTGCAATCCAGCGGTTTTTTCGCATGGCTAGCTTGGTGTTTTGTTCACATTTACTTCTTAATCGGCTTCAGAACTAAAATATTGGTCTTTATAGACTGGGTCTTCTATTTTTTTAAAGGACAAAGAAATGTGCGCTTAATAGTAAGACCTGCAAAGGCGAGAAAAAAAGAAAAAAACTCCTATATATGAATGAATAAGTTACTACTCGGTGGGTGCTATGATTGGTGGTTGTAAGCGTATGGGATTATTACTACATATGTTTTATTTTCCCCTTAACACATAATTTTTGCATGCTGGCTATCAGGCAGCAGACAACGGGTATTTTCCAACTCCTTCAAAAATTCTTGATAAAGGTGGTTAAAATTACCTAAATATTCTTTTAGAGCATCAAGTAGAAAATGAATAGCTGCAGTCTTGGTATGCGTAGTTGAGCTTTGAGTTTCTTGCAGCACCCTTAGGGTGATAAGAACATTAAAACTGGCTTTTAATAGGGCTTCGGTAAGCTGCCAAAATCCTGCTTTTGGGAACAATTTAGGTTCATTTTCTGGAGAGTAAACTGGTCTTAAGTCCGCTTCAAAGGAAAATAAATCACGGTATAAAACACTATTTGGATGAGATATTTTTGAAAAATTGGTTTTAGTCGTATCATCCACACAATCTAACTGTTCAACTTGACGTAATAAATTCTCCAAATAACAATTAAACTGAGCAGCTAATTGCGCACGATCGATATTATTAAAATCAAAAATACTTTTTTCATCAGATAACGAAATTACATTTAACCAAAGATTCATTTGTTCATCAAAAGAAATAGCCTGGCTTAAAGGCAATCCAACAGTTATAGGTGTGCTTTCTTTGTAATCTAGTTGGTTTGGACCGATTAGACTGTTGGTAAAATCAGATAATGCAGTCATTTTATTTAATCGTTGCATTAAAATCTCAGATAAATCATTAGCAAATAGTTGATAATTTCCCATTTCGCCAAAGCGGATGCTCGTAAAGGACTCGAGATATAAATAGTTAGCCAATTGCTCTTTAATATCATTATCCACTAAATCAACAGGTAATTTCCCTAAAATGCTATTCATCATACTTACAAGTGTCTCTTTATTAATTTTTTCTAGTAATTGCTTTGCATGCGTAGAAATAGCCGGGAAAAGGCCTTTGATTCGTTTATAATTTAAAAAATAACCTTTAGTATATCCTTTATGATTAAAAAATCCTTGATATTCAAAAGGATACAAAAGATCGTCATTATTCCTCTTATGACCGTAATAACGAAAGGCAGCCCCCCAATCAATACGTGCAAATTGAATAAAAGGCTCCTCCATTGAAGATAATATTTTTAAACAAACTACATTTCCGCTGTGTACACTATGATCCCCTAGCAATAATGAAAACATTAATGCTATAGCTAAGCCATAATATTGTTTTAATTGAGTCAGTAATAAGTAAGAGTGGGGACCATAGAACATTTCCCAGAGCGGGTCTCGATCAGAACCATCATTATATCCTGTCCCAATAACTTTATATAATTCCTGAAATTCAACTTTAGGTTGAATAAGTCCATAACTGCCATCTTCGAATTGAATTAATTGGGCACAAATCAGCGAGGAATGATATATTTTTTCAATGAAACCTCGGCTCTTAAACTCTTCCAACAATAGGCCTGCGAATAGTTCAGTGAATAGCTCTCGAGCATCCTGTGGCTTTTTTACAAAATATTCAACTCCAGTGTTATCCGAATAAAAACCATCTACATCATTTCGGTTTTTACCGCCCTCTTTACTTTTGAACTTTGTGAGCTCTTTTCCTTGATAAATAAGCATCATTAACTCAAGCACGTCCATTTATACCTATTTTTATCATTATTAAAATTTTTTAGGAAGATTTATTAAAATGATAAGATTTTTATCTATATAATCTGATGTAGAAAGGCGTTATTTCATAATAATTTTTGATAAAAAATCCTAGCAATTAATTCAAACTAATTTCAAGAGAATGAAAACTTATGCTAATCAAGTTAATCATAAGCACATGTTTGGAACTCTCTTTCGACTAAAAGCGATTTATTGTTAGTAATTTGGCCACTTAAGTTACCCAATTCTTCTTGAACTTGGGTTAACATCCAAATAAAAAGAGATTCTAAATTATTTCCAGAATGTTTCGTGATTTCAAAATCATCAAAATATATTTTTGCAGTGTAAGTCAACATTTTAATTCTCGATATGAAGAAGATAAAGGCGCAAGACGGATGCGAACAAGAAGGTATAATGTGGTGGGGTCGAAAAGAAAAACGTTTATACAATCTAATTTAATTATAGCACAGATATATTATAGTTTTTTGTAGATAGTGTTGGGCCTATCAATACAAGTTATTTATAGGTTCAACAATGGGAAGCATCGATTATGGTCTAAAAAACTTATATACAAAAATAAATGCAATTCCCACTACAGCGCAAAAAATACTTGCTAATAGTATTCCTAATCGAGCCGCATTAATAAGTTCTTGAGGGAGCGCTAGATTTGCGATAAAAATAGCCATTGTAAACCCAATCCCGGTTAATATACTGCCACCAGCTAGTAAAAACCAATTAAGGTCTTTAGGCCGAGTTGCTAATCCGAAAAAAGCAGCAATAAAACTAAAGCAAAAAACTCCTAAAGGTTTTCCTAAAATGAAACCTAAAAAAACAGCCGTGGTAACCCCGTGGGTAAAATCCGCCGAAGATATAGATATTCCTGCATTAGCTAATGCAAATAAAGGTAAAACTAGGTAACCGATCCATGGGTGTAAAAAAAATTCCAATCGCTCAACTGGAGAAAGAACTTCACGAGCAGCTACTTCGGTCATGTGAAGTGCTTTACGATCTTCAGTATCACCACTCCAGTGCTCTCCTGGTGGGTAAGAAACCATATGTTCTAAAATTTTATGTAATCGTTTATCACTTACCCAAGTTTTAGTAGGAGTCATTAATCCTAAAATTACTCCGGTAACCGTGGGATGAATTCCTGAGGCATCTATTGCAATCCAAATGAAAAAACCAATAAAAAAATATACCCCAATATTACGAATTCCCAGTGCTTTCATTATCTGTATAAAAATCAATCCTAATAATGATATAAAAAGAGCAGTCCAAGAAATTCCATGACTATATCCAATGGCAACAACCAGAATCGCACCAAGATCATCAATAATTGCTAGTGATAACATGAACATACGAAGACTTTGAGGAATATGTTTATCCAGAAGAGCCAAGCAGCCGATCACAAAAGCAGTATCAGTAGCCATAACTGTACCCCATCCTCTCTGTCCTGGCTCACCTGATTGGAGTATTAGATAAATTAGCGCAGGAATAAGCATCCCGCCCAAAGCGCCCATAATAGGAAATGCAGCCTTCCTAGGCTCTCGCAGCTCACCAAACACTATTTCTCTTTTCAATTCCAAAGAGACAAAAAAGAAAAATAACGTCATTAAGCCATCGTTAATCCATGCATGTATTGAGCGGGAAAATTCGAAATTTCCCACCTGAATTCCCAAAGGTATTTCCCAGATAGACAAGAAAGATCGTGACCAAGGAGAGTTTGCTATAATTAATGAAATAATGGTAAATAACAACAATAAGCATGCCGTACTAGTCTCAACACGAATATAGCGCGCCAAAGGTTTGGATATCAGATGAATTGGTTCTTTAGGTAATTGCGGATTTAAAGACACGTGTTAAAACTCCATTTAATGTGGATTACTTTTAGAGCTTCAAAATTAGGAAAAGATTTTCTTTTTAATATGGTTACTTAAAACCCGTCTTGAAGTAGTTTATATCCGGTTAATCCTCCAATTCCGATTTGCTTAGCACTTTCTGTTGCCCGCTACGGAAAGTACGAAGTGAGTTTCTCCGTCTATGAAGCGTTTTCCTCAAACCGGCTCTTTTGTGGTTCACTCAATAATATGGCAGCACAAAACTCGCACCGCCTAAAATATCTCCTGAATCAATTTTTAGAAAACTGTGTCTATTAATAAGTATAATTCGACTTTATAAACTGTCTATTAATTTATAAATTAATAGACAGTTAAATTTTCTCATATCCGAAAATTATTTGGGATATATAAAATTTTACTAAGATAAATGTTAGTTCATATCCAGCTTGGCTGGATATACGAGGAAACCCTATTCTTAGAGCAAATATCAATTTAATAAATCCCTGTTTTAATTCTTTGGTCTACGTCATGGTCATAGCCAAACTCTTTGGCTAGTCTCGCATGTTTTAAAACAGTCTCTATGGCACTATTTAATTCCATATTAAATAAATACTCTTCATCACATGCCCTGTGAGGTTGATTAAATTGGTGCTTTTGAGGATCAAATTTATACCTTCTGATTCGATCATAGAATAGTCGATAAAGCTCAGCATAGGTCGCACCATACATAGTTTGGTGCTTTATTGAAGAAGGGATACTAAACAACTCAATCTGCTCCATAAGGAATTGATATTCTTGTTGAGCATATTGATTAAATTCTTCTGAATAGCCATTTAAGATGGTGGCTATAGCAGCTTCTTTAAGCAAGTCATAATAAGTATATCCTCCTAAATACAGGCATAGGGAAAAAGGAAAAATAGGATGCGGAGATATGTTTCCATCATGCATTTTTCTTAACTCTGCTTGGATTTGGGCTTTACTGTCTCGCGCAATCTCAATAATTCCACCATATAATTCTTTGCTGGGATTTTGTATTAAACCTTTATAAAGCTCTTGTTGTTGAAGGCTAAGTGCATAGAGATTGACCCGAGACTTAGGTCCAAAAAAGCACAGTTTGCTTTGACTGATAAGTTCTTGCTTGCTGGTTTCAGCGTCAGGTATAATGAAATCAGGTAGGCTGCTCCCATAAGCTAAAAAGTCAGCATAATCTTCTAAGATTAATTGGCTTAGTGCGGTTACAAAATCTTGATGCGCATCTTGATCACGGAAATAAGAAACAGATACGATATCTTTATGGGTTCGAGGCAAGTATCGAAGTTGCAAAGAATTAGCATAGTTAAATCCATCTTGAGTGTCACCAAATCCCTCACATTCCCCAAAATTGGTAAATACTCCTTGATGGGTACGTAGTTTTTGTTCTAAGGCAATGGGATCCTCGATTAATTCTCTGATAGTACTGGGCGAAGCCAAATTTATCTCATTTTCTTTAAATTCCTCTCCCCAGAGTTGGCATAAATATGCCGATCTTTCCGCAATATCATAAGGGACAAAGATTTGTTGTAATAATGCTTGAGTTAACGAGGTTTCCCGATTTTTTTCGCGATTAAATAGCTGAATATAACGTGCAACACGCTCTTCTGAGTGAATACCCAATAGCTTTAACATATCGCAGATGATCCGTTCTGTTGGCGTACGATCATTTTCTTTGGCATTAAAATACCACCAGAGCGAAGAAGAAGAAGTAGTATGAGCACTTGAAATTAAGGAGGGGTTACAGGCGATGGCTCGTTCCTGAAAACCTGGAGTGTTATTAAATATTTCTTGATCTGTTTTTCTACGTCTCATTTTAAGGAGAAATACATCAACATCATCAAAGGCCTTTTTCATAAAATCATAGAGCCGTAATTCTTGAATTATAGGTAACGTAGCACTTGATTTATTGGTCAGTATCGCTTGCCATAAATTAATAAAGCTATAGAGTTGTAAACTGTTAGGTTCAGCGGTGTGGTACATTACCATGTGGTTAGGGTGTTGCTGCAAAAATGTTTCTTCTTGTTCTATAGCTTTTATTATTTGCTTAAAAAAATCCGAGTTGGCACATATTTGTAGTCCTGCATCGCCAATTTTTTCCCTTCTGGGACTCATACTCGACCAATTGATAGGGTGGAAATGGCTCTTTAAATAAGTCGTTAAATCGGTGTGTAGATTACCAGCAAAATCATCACCCAATTGTAATTTAAGTAAAGCTCGTGTTGGGCCGGAATATGCTGGACTTTCTGTCGTCTCAACGGGGGCATACTCTTTAGGCAAAGTTCTTTGTGCTAATTCACGACTTAATTGGTATCCATAGGCTCGTTGCAATACTTCATGTGCGGGATCTATTAGGGGATCTTTGTCTGCCATAATTGCTTGGAATTGATCATAAGTATCTATAGGTTGATATTTACTATTATCAGCTAAGGCATGAATAAAATGGGTTGTATGACTCAAATAGCTCCTTAACTCTTGATAGGCATTACTACCTTCGTCTTGAAGTTGTAATTCTGGGGCAATAAGGTGATGATCTCCGCTTTGGGAGATAAATATTTGTAGGTTATTACAAACAATGTCTTCTGCTTCAAAAGAGAGTTGTTTTTGTAACATTTTTTCCATAAATATTCGAGCATCTTTAAATGGGGCAATGTCATCGTGTACCGAATGCGTAATCAGCAGAGGAACTTCATCGGGCATAGAGGCAGGGATGGGGTATTTTACTCCACCACTTAAGTGAGCGCCTTTAAAAATAGGTTCATAAATTCCTTTTTTAACCCCGGCTAAGAGATGCGCATTAATGAAAGAACCAAAACTTCCACCTCTCAAATAAATTTTTTCTCTATCTACAAATGGCATTTCTTGAACGTATTTAGTCACTGCGTAAACGTCCTGAGGGCCATAAATATGATATTTGTCTTCACATTCATGTTCCCATTTGTACCATTCAAGCGGTTTATCACCAATTTCAGGATAACCTGTGCTTCCACGATAATTGGGGCAAGCCACTACAAATCCTTGAGAAATAAAATAAGCAATTTCTGCATGCAATTTATTTTTATCCATATAAACATTAGGGCCACCATGGGTATGGATGATTAAGGGAGCGGGAGGTTGTTCGCTGCCATTATGTTCCGGTACAAAAAGCACAAAAGGAATTTGAGGTTGGTTTTTAAACAATGCGGGAGCCATCTTATCAGTGAACTGGAAAGGAGTATCTTTCATTAACCGCTGATATTCGTCTGCAAAAAGTTTTTTAGAATCAGGGGTATTATTTTTTGTTTGGGCGTTTTTTTGCAGTATGTAAAGCTTTATTAATTGTTCTAAGGTCATGGACATAGTTATGGGCTTTTTGGTTCCGAATTGGAGAATTAATATACTATTAATGGCTTAAGAGAATATTAAGTTAAGTCAATATGTTTACATACTGGAGTATAAGCATGAACTTTTTTGGATATAATCGTCGTATAGGTAGCAAAGTGATCCTAAAGCCATATTTGGTCTTTATCGCTATGTTTCTTATAGTGATGGCATATACAATCAGAATTCATTTCACATAGGTTTGGTGTTAATGTACTGCTCTGTCCAAAACAAAATTACAGCTTGGATCGCTATTCTTTTAGGGCTGAATTAATTAGGTAAAATAGATATGATTGAAATTGATCACACATTACTAAGCGAAGAAGCTCTTGATAATTTAATTATTGAGGTAATTACCCGCCAAGGTACTGATTATGGGGAGCTTGAACAGCCTATTCAGACTAAGAAAAAACAACTTTTGCTTAATCTCCAATCTGGTAATGCGGTTATTGTGTTTTCTTCCACAGAAAATGTTTGCGATATAATTTCCCAGGAAGATTTTCTAAACTTTATGAAATTGAGTAGTTAGAACAAGTCAACAAAATATAACCCCGCTGGGTTTGCTAGGCAGAGAATGATTCAATATATCTCGAACTATTCTCAAGCTTTTATTTGTATAAACCTTGGCAACTAATTTTCCTCTATAGAGAATACTATGTATAAATTAATCCTCAAAATAGCGATTGTTTTTCTCTGCGCGCTCATTTGCTTTGATGAGAAGCCTTTATATGCGGCTGAATTTCCAAACATCCCATCCCTGCTCCCTCCCCTGCATGCACGTGCTGGGTCTTCAATAACATCAGATGTTTTACTTCAGCTCCCTTCAATTAATTCGAGTAAAGCCACTATTTCCTGGGTTAATAATCATACGCTTATTTATGTGTTACCTGTTAACAAACAAGAGCCGGCTAAGCTCAAGGGATATGACTTGAACAGCAATCAATATATGGATTGGGGTGAAGGCGGTATTCCCAAGCCGTCTCCTGATGGACAATGGATAGCCTACATTAAAGGAACAGGCGAAGATACCCAGCTTTGGTTAAGGAATAATAACAATGGTGTGACAACCCAATTATCACAAATCACCGGAGGCATAAGCGGCTCCTATAAGTTTTCTTATGATTTCATGTGGTTACCTGATTCAAAAAGACTCATCCTTACCTATCAACCCTATGCGAAATCCCGGGAGAAAAAAGAACGTCCGGAAAGTAAAATTATATTGCTTGATAGAGTTACAGGGCAGTCCCAACTGTTAGCATCAATTGATGCGATTATACGTTATCCCGCTTGGCTTCCTGGAACTGAACGTATTGTGTTTGTAAAAGAGCGTAGTACTTTCTTCTATAATGACGAAGAAGATACTGAGTGGATTCAATCATTAAATCTTCTCAATAAATCCATAGAAACGTTAGCTCAATTTAACGGTTTACAACAATTTCTTCAGCCGACCCCATCACCTAATGGAAAATCCATTGCACTTCTTTATGATGCAGATAATCCTATTTATAGTTATATGCTAAGTATTGGTCTGTTATCTACTGAGCCAACAGCCCGCACCCAAGAGAGGACATTAAATCGAGTAACTAATGAAATGCAACTCAACTTAGCTTCCTGGTCTCCTGATAGCCAAAATATTTATGCGTTAAGAACTTATGGTGCTTATTCCCAGCTTTATCGTATCGATACAAATACCGAAAGTTCGGCACAATTGACCGCTGACCCGCTTAAAATTGAAACTTATGCTCTATCTCCAGATGGTTCAAAGCTCGCATGGATTGGTGAGGACGCGTATGGAAATAATGTAGTGAAATTAGCTCATAATGATGGCTCTCATAATAGAACGCTCGATAAACAGAGCATATTGACACCCGATATAGCACTTAGCGAGATTCGCGAAATTGAATGGGTGACGCGTGATTACCCTGTATCTATGCGCGGATTATTAGTGATGCCCTTAAACTATAAAACAGAAAATAAATACCCCTTAATTGTGGATATTCATGGTGGTGATGCAGGAGATTCCATCCATTTAACAGGAGGTGTTCTGGTTTCAACATCAGTCGAATGGCAACTCTGGGCTGCGAAAGGCTATGCCGTATTTGTGCCGGAATTTCGTTCATCGGCTTCTTTTGGTGCTTTAGGTATTTCTCGCGACTTATTTACTGAGCATGATCGTTTAGGTGGTGATCTTAAAGATATTGAAAGCGGTGTAGACTCCCTGATCAGTGCAGGAATAGCTGACCCTACCCGGCTCGCGCTTATTGGGCATAGTGCTGGCGCATTAAGAGCAAATTGGCTTGCTGTCGCGACGCATCGATATAAGGCGATTATATCTAAAGAAGGATGGGCAGATGAATGGACACAAGCACTACATGAATCACCGAATAAGCGTCATTATGCAATGTATGGCGGTACTCCTTGGGAAGTACCTGAAAATTACTTAAAGAATTCGGCTCTCCATCATGCTGCTGCGGCAGATACTCCGGTTTTATTTTTGATGGCTAATCCTGCACTCGGCGGTGCAGATGCGTACCAAACCGTATTTCAATTATATTATCACTTAAAAAATAATGGTATTGATACGCAATACACATATTATGCTGATGAAGGTCATGTATTTAATAAATTTATAAATCGGAAAGATGCATTAGAACAATGTGAAAAGTGGCTGGATAAATATTTCGCGATTAATAATGAGGAAAATGAATGATTGAAATTAATTTACTTAATTTCTGCAAGGAGATACATAGTATATTTTGGAATCATACCAACAAACAATGGGCTCGGTATTTATCACCTTTATTGCTAGGTTGGGATGAAAATTACTTTTTAGCTTTTTCCTGTTTGCAGGAATTAGCAAAGGAACGTAATTTAATTATTAGTGAAAAAGATTTTCATCAACTAAAGCATCATTTTAATGGAAAAAATGGGCGAAATTTTTTAAATAATCGAGATTTAACTCTTAGTTTAAATATTATAAAAATTAAAAAGAGGATAAAAGGCGCTTCGCTCTACTTGTATATTGATTCTAATAAAAAAGTACACAATTTTTATTTTAGTAATAATGAAGATTTGGACACGGTTAAAGAATTTTTTAGAAACTCTCTCGCATCGAACGGTTTACCTTATCGAATATCTCATTTGGTCCAGAAAGCACAAATGATAAGAAATAAATTTGATATTATAAAAAATAATCCTGACATAGATATTTTTTAATCATGGTTGTAGAGCATCATTGTTGTTTTATGCCCCCCTAAAAGTACGGCTATTTTGAAGTAATAAATTTCTTCCTTCACTTCTAGGCGTTCTTGCTACAAGGTTAAAGCCTAAAAAATTAAAAATCTGATTATTTATGCTAAAGAAACCTTAAACATTCCTCAAGAGGTTTGACTTCACCTGCAGACTCGTTGAGCCAACAAAATAGATTGTTAATAACTACCTGGTGTAATCCCTTTAGGAGAATTTCTTGACGGTGTCCTATATCGGTTTATAAAGCCAAAAGAGTTGACTTTATTTTAACTTTTCGTGCTTAATTTGCGCATCGCGATTTAACTGACGCATCATTTTAAAATAACTTAAAAGGGGATTAAATTGGAAAAAAAACAAAACAAGAAATCTGAATTACCAGCAGCAACTAAAAAGCGGTCACATGCTAATACACCCACAGGCCAGGAAGCGCCTACTAAAAAAACCAAACAGCAATCTCATGGCCCACAGACTCCAAACATGCCAACCTTACTTTTTCCACAGAATGCCCCAACATTCACCACAGAATTTCTCTATCAACAAATTTCTGCCTTCCTAAAGCAACGCGAGTATTTCAATTCAATCCAACCTTCAAGCTCAATAACCTCTGTTTCTCGGGTGGTCTCCGCAATATCTGAGCATCCTATAAATGATCCAATACCTCTTAAAGCAATTTTAAAAGAAATCGCAACAACTGAATTATTAAAAAAATTATCCCATAGCGCCGTAGGTGGGTATTCCCCATCTATGTACTACATTGATAGGACAAATAAAGAAAAATTTGTCTCGGCAATTACTTCAATTATCGAGATAGACAGTACTGAGCTGGTTAAAAAGGGGAATTTATCTGTTTCTAGAAATGTATTTAACAAATATTTTAACCACTTTAATGAGGTGATGGAGCCAATAATTGAGTCCAGTGACGGTGCAAATATAAGCGTAGATATGATGATAACCAAGCTTTTCGTTCGGGTTTTTGCTATCAAGTTAGTCCAGACCATTAGAGAGTATGGAATTCCACTAAACAATACGACTGATTTTTCAGGCGAAGAGTATTTAGATTCCATAAAAAAAATATGGGAATATGGGCGAACTGTAAGTACTGAAAATAACTCATTTATCTTAACTTTTAACCCATACAGCGGAAGTCTTATCGCTGATCGTTTCATCATAGATGAAATATCTAATACCTCAAAACCAGGAAAGAAATCAAACCAGGAAGCATGGGATGACGAGTCTCATTTGCATACGTCGATTTTCCCAGCTCTTGAAAAATTTAAAAAAAGCTCCTCGAAGACCTTTGAGGGCAAGCATATAAAGCAGCAAATTAATCGCAGGTCCCCGCCCACACATTTCAGGCCCACATCGGTAATCGATATATATAATTACTTGGTGCAAGAAAAAATTATTGATGCGGATAGTGCGATTAATTTTTTTGATTCATCAATCGGATGGTTAGATAGATTAACAGCAGCACTTCTTTGCGCCAAGGGGAAAGCATTTAAGTCTTATGTTGGGTTTGATCCTAATCCTAAGGTTATTAGCGCTGGAAATCAGCTTGTTGCCTATTTAAAGCCCAAATATAACCCTAATTTTAATACGCAATTATATCAGCAAGGTATAGAAACAGCTGAATTAAAGGAAATAATCAAAAAAAATGGCGGGTATTTTTCATTCGCATTTACCTCCCCTCCATTTTTTGCTCCGTCAGAAAGATATGGTCTTAATGGCGATAATGAAAATGCTCAGGTCTGGAAACTTTATGAAACAAAGGACAAATATAAAAGCCAATTTTTAAAACCCTTACTAGAAACAAACTTTAATGTTCTTAGGGCTGGTGGTGTTTTTGGACTACATTTCAAGGAAGCTAAACTCCTTCAAGAGACATTAGAACTAGTAAATAAAGACATTAATAATGACAGCATGAAAATGAAAGTTTGGCGGCAGGGAATTTATTACTTTAAAGGTCAAAAAGAATCTAGCGAGCTAATCTATTTATTTAGACGCCCCAACCGAATAGAGGAAATACCTTCTTTAATGTTGAGCAAAGAGAATGAGACACAACATCCATTGGCACAGAAAGGATCGAGCGATCAAAGGAATCCATCGCCCCTAGCGAGGATATCCGCCTCCAGAAATGCATTTTTTTCACCATCATCTTCCGCTCAGAGCAGAAGTATGATAACAGTGCCATTACCCCCTGAGCACGCTCCACCGAGGTATTGAGGATTTACGTAGTACGGGGCAACAACTCCGTATTACGATTTTTAATCTAAAGCCCAAATCATATTGGACCTTGCGTACTTCTCAGAAATAAAACCTATTCTGAACAATTGAGATTGATTTGACAAATTACCAGTAACTTTCTAAATTTAAAAAAAATCACTTAATAATAACATGAAAGAGTCTTGTTTTTTAACGAAGCAATTACTGGCCTTTATGCTTATGCTATTTATTACCAGCATAGCTTTTAGCAGCTCGTTAACTGTTGGCGTGGGCGTTTCTGGACCTCCACTTGTCGAAAAAGCCCATGATTCTAAAGGAGTCTTCTATTTTGGCTTTTCCATTGATTTAATGGACAGTATATGTGAGCAAATAAAAGAAACATGCACCTACCAAGAAGTAACACTAAATAATCAATTTGAATTATTGGATAGTGGCAAAATTGATTTACTGATTCTTACAATACCCTATGATTCATCCAAATTAAAGCAGTATGCTATCAGCATCCCTTATGCAGCAAGTAAAGTTCAGTTCGTAACCTTAAAGACTAATTCAATCAATGGTATAAAGGATGTAGAAAACAAAAGAATTGGGGTGATGCGAGCCACTTTTTATAATCTCCTAACTCAATCCCCGTATCATAAAAACAATCAAATTATTGCCTATGATTCAAACTCCGAGTTGTACTCTGATTTGCACACACATAAAATCGATGTGATTGCACTGAACAATGCTCTTGCTTATGGATTAGAGATGAATAATATTTTTGACCTTAAATTAATTGGAGAGAGTATCTTGTTAGGAGATGGTTATGGCATTATTGCCCTTCCAGATAAGACAAAGTTAATTGAGAAAATAAATAAAGCAATTTTAGATATAGAAAATAATGGAACTTTTACGGCTATCTATCAAAGATATTATAAGTATTGAAGATAAAATTAAGTGACCTTACCACTTGGGAGTGGATTATGAAACAATTCGCTCAACGCCTCAGACCAATATTCTTTAATTCGACGTATTAAACACTTCGACGCTCTTGGGCATTGACTAGAATGATGCCCCCAGATTTTCATAAAAACTTGACTTTATGTTTAATTTGATGCCATGATGTAGCCATTACATTTAATAATTGATATTTTCTAAATGCAACAAATACGCATACAACAAATGATGATAATGCGCTGCCTGGACACTGTTGTCGAGGTTGGGCGGAATTATTTGTAAACGGCGCTAACAAACTAATCCTCACCAATACCAGTGTCCAGGTTTTAGGATGCTTGGTTTTCTTATCTTAACCAAAATAAAGCGCTTCATTAGTACATGAAGGTCATTATCATGAGTCAATCTAAATTTTCAATAAATAGTTTTTTTAATCTTGCGATTAAGAAAAAAAATAAATTAAAACAATTAGATGCATCGTTTAAGGCATTAATACAGAATGGTTGTGTTGAAGGTTTTCCGCCTGGAATTGTCATAAACGAATATCATAGCCATAAATTTCCCAAAGAATTCTTGATTGCTAATTTTCAATATTTTAAGAGCATTGGCATAGAAACATTATTCTTTGAGTTTGCCAACGATAATAATCAACACCTATTTGATGAATTACTAGATGGTAACAGAGCAGTGGCCATAAATTCTAGATTAATAAATGGAGATGAGGATACAAGAGCAGTAGCTATGGCAGCAATCCAAGCGGGGATTAGAATCGTTGCACTAGACTGTAAAAAAGCCAGAGAAGGAAGTCCTGAATATTTTAGACATCCCACCCAAAAAGATTGGGATGAGTATTACCAAAGAAGGGATTCGATCTTTGACGAAAACGTTCGTAGGATATTTCTTAAGGAGCACCAATCCAAGCCTTATCTATTTTACTCAGGACTTGCACATGGCAATAACCACCACGGGTTTCCAAGCTTTTTTTCGAGCTCGAAACTAACTTTACTGTTATCGGATGATGGTTTTGATTTTCAAGTTAATGGAATAAAGCAGCACCTGTATGTTGACGATACTATATTCAGTGAAGACCTCGGTAGATATTATTGTCTTGTTAATAAACATCATGCTAATCAAAAAATTAGATGTCTAAACGATGCAATAGATGAGGGATACTTAGATGAGGATAGAGCCGCCTTTTTGACTAGATGCTAATAAAATAAGTTAATAAGTTTAGTAACAGATTGCTGATGGAAGAAAGCGCGTGCTCCGCATCAGCAATCAATAAGTTAGATTTATTGGTCACATTAGAAATTTAACAGCTTAACGCGTTATTTAAATTCAAGACCCGACCGATAACTCCAGTAATAAATTTATTATTTGCACCAAGTTCTATTTGATTTACTTTTTAATTCCTAGTGCTGACATAATGGCACGCGTCCAATCACGTACTAATTGGCGTACTACTTGTCGAAATAACGTACTTTTAGTCACGGCTTTCAATAGTTCCGTGGCACCTGATTCACTTTCCATATCGGGTACGGATTTACTTTGGTTGGTCTGAGTTGTTTTTTGTGCGGCTAAAATATCTTTGGCTGAGTTTCTTTGTTGCTTTTGTTTATACCGAGTATATAAATTAGAGTTGCCAACAATCTGTTGTAGTTCTTGCTCAGTTATGACCCCCATTCGTGACTCAGGAGCTCTTACCATGCATTGAATTAACGGCGTGGGCTGTCCTTTAGCATCTAATCCACTGACGAGCGCCTCCCCTATTCCCAGCGCGGTTAATAGCTGCTCGGTTTTATAATACGTTGACAATGGGAAGTTTTGAGCCACCAGTTTCATTGCTGTTCGGTCCTTAGCCGTAAATGCACGTAAGGCATGTTGTATTTTTAACCCTAGTTGGCTCAAAATATTTTCCGGAATATCATTGGGACTTTGGGTACAAAATATAATGCCTATTCCTTTCGAACGAATTAATTTGACTACGGTGTCCAACAAACTTAATAAAGCTTTGTTCGCATTACGAAAAATTAAATGGGCTTCATCAATAAATAGCACTAATTTGGGTTTTTCAGGGTCACCTAACTCCGGCATTACTCGATAAACATCAGATAATAGCTTCAGCATAAATGTTGAAAATAATTTAGGCTTATCCTGCATATCGAGCAAGCGTAAAATAGAAATCACTCCTAAGCCTTGTCCATTTATATTTAATAAATCGTGTACATTAAACTCAGGCTCACCAAAGAAATCTCCGCCACCTTGTGCCTCTAGCTCTACAATTTTACGCATAATGGTACCGGTTGATGCGGCCGCCACCGAACCGTACTTCGCTTCAATTTGGGCGTTCCCTTCTTTTGTTTGCACAAATTGTAATAGGCTTTTAACGTCGTCCAAATCAATAAGGGGTAGTTTTTCTTGCTTGGCGTATTGAAATAATATAGCAATCACACCTTCTTGTGTGTCATTCAGATCCAGCATCCGAGAGAAAAGGATAGAACCAAAGCTTTCTACGGTAGCACGTAATGGAACTCCAGTAGATGATTCATTGAGGGTTAAAAATTCAACCGGGTAACCTCTAGGTGTGTAGGAGAGGTTTAACGAGTGACTTCTTGAGTTCAGGGTATCGCTTATTTGGCCTGGCATTGCTATGCCAGATACATCTCCTTTGATGTCCATCACCAAAGACGGAACCCCAGCTAAGGACAGTTGCTCACATAGTACCTGAATGGTTTTCGTTTTCCCACTACCCGTTGCACCGGCAATAAGACCGTGGCGGTTTAATGATTTTAAAACTAAAAATACAGGGGCGTCGGGAATTAGTTTATTATCCACGATAATGCCACCCAATTGCAGTGACGGTGTATCGGTTACTTTATAGGGAGCACGCAAGTCATCGTACATGATTTTTATCCTTCCATGAGCAATAGCTTAAGTATAATCCTTAATTATTTTTCTTGCCTTACCTGTCTTATTTTAAATTATGCATAAGCAAAATTTCGCATAATCTCTGCATTTGGTTAAATTCAATCCATTTGCGCTGATTTCATATCGGCAAATTTAGTAATACCTGAATTCACTAGAGGCTTTATTTTAAGAATATCAGGAACCGATTGATTTGCTCTATTGAGATAGACTTCAAAAAAATCGATTACAAACAAAGGTGAATTTGCATCAATAGTTTCATTGGGATTAGTTTTAAATTCGGGAAGATTTTTATGTAATGGCATTTTAATTCCTTATCAATGCATTAAGTTAAAATAAAATTTATGAGTCACGATGGAAGATAATTTCAGGCCCAACTACCTAAATCACCTCCATATTGGTCGGACTTTGAAAGTTTAATGTATTGATAAGGTAATAAAGTACGTCAAAAATACGGTACTTTTAGTTCTATTTATGGGCAGATTTTTGCTTGATTGGGGGCCTGACATATCTTTGCATTCTCTCCAGCTAATTCGTCAACATAGGCCCGTCTAAAAGACCAGAGCATTAACCCTCTTTGAGTTCTTCATATAGATATTTTTCTGCAGGAATATAATCGAAAGGATATCGCCACCATAATATTTGATTGGGTAGGCTAGCAGCTGAGCTATTGAACAGATCTCTGACAGACGCAAAAAGATCATAAGTGCATGTCCACTTGTTTCGCCATGGAACCTCGTACTAATGCCTCTTTCATATTCTTAGTTGGTGCTAATCTTTAGCGGTTGTTAGTAATATTGTTAGTAATTTATATATTTTAGATGTGGCTTCTATATTACAGTTACTAAAAATAGTAAAACATGGAATTAAGGGTTTTATTTTATGCGTTTATAAAAATAGGAGCTCCCATTACATTAATCAATCTTTTAATCCATGGTTATTTTCTCAAGGAGACTGAGTGAAAAATTCATTATCAAATCGTAGTTTATTTGCGTTAAGTTTAATGATATTTTTCATTGCCTATATTCAAGGAGGTATTGGCCCTATTCTCTCTATTTATCTGCGCTCAAATTTAGGATGGGATACAAGCCAAGTTGGTATGGCATTAGCAACAACAGGTATTGTTAATTTTACGGGCTTTATTATTTTCAATAACAGAAAACGCCCTCTACCTACTGCTTGTCCAATTGCTAGATGGTATCAGCGCCGGCATTTTTGGAGTGGTAGCAGTAGTTATAGTTTCTGATTTAGCAAGTGGAACAGGGCGGTTTAATTTTTTAGTAGGTGTTCTTTGACTATGCATAGGCCTCGGCTCATCACTTAGTAACATTCTCGCAGGCTTTATAACAAAAATTTACGGATTTCAAGTGGGATTTATTTCGCTATCTTTTATTGCCGCAATTGGATTATTCACTTATACATTTGCATTACAAGAGACTAATGCATTGAGTGATAAATAATTGCTCAAAAATATACACTTGGCGTTTAGCTTTATTTTGAATTTTTTCAATATAATAAGGCATTTTGTCAATTGGTTTTTTAAAAGAAAATATTATATATTAACGTGTCAGTCTTTGGTTCAAAAAATTGGAAGTTGCTAGCGAAGAAAAGAAAAAAAGCGTTGAAAATACTACAAACAGACGAAGCTATCATTATTTAGGATCCTGAATAAGGTCATCCAAGCAGAAAGTAAGGAAGGGATTCAAGTGCCGAACTTGCAAAAATATAAGGTTAGTACCCTACATAGTTCTGGGTGGATAAGTGTTTCTGAAACTGCTTCTATCTACTATGAGCAATATGGAAACCCCCAGGGGCCTTCGGTTGTTTATAATCATGGTGGCCCCGGCGGTTTTTCACAACCAGATAATAGCCAATGGTTTGATCCAGATTACTATAATATTATTATTTACGACCAACGCGGTACAGGTAAATCGAAACCTTCGGTTATGGAAGCAAACACAGAGCCTAAACAATTTAGTGGGCTTACAATCATGGATATGGTAGAGGATTTAGAGGTTCTACGAAAATTTTTAGGTATCTCTCAATGGCTGTTATTCGGTGGTTCCTGGGGCTCCACCCTTTCTTTATCCTACGCTTTAAAATACCCAAAGCAAGTAACGGGTTTAATTCTCTATGGTATTTTTTTAAATCAGCCCCTCGAAATGAATCAATACTATGATATTGATGTAATTAAAGAACGTTTTCCTGAATTAGGTGAGACCGCATTAAAAATCTTATTTAACTATGCATGCTTACAAGGTAAAAATGATGCATTGAATAGTCCCGAGCAACTTATAGAGGCTTATTATCAGCTTTGTGTGGAACAAAACGATGTAATAGCTCAATATTTATGGACATCTTTTGAATGGTTTAATGATGATCCTAGCTTAAAGGCTGTAGAAACAATGCAACAAATACCCTTAATACTTGATCCAAGTATACGTACTCATGCGGTGTTTGAAAGCCTGTTATTTCGTGAAGCCTATGATGGTTTTAATCTTTTAGATGAAAAATTATTGTACAGATTAAAAGATATTGATATTCGTATCGTACAAGGCAATTCAGATACGGAAGCACCGCCTATCTTTGCCGAAAAATTAGTGAATGTTTTAAAAAAATTAAACGCTAATGTTTGCTATCAATTAATCGAGGGAAAACATTCTGCTGAGTCATCAACTGCGATGACTACGGCATTATTGGAGTGTACTAATTCGTTTAAACAAGTAATAACCTCAGACATCCAATGTGAGAAATCCTCCCTAATTAAATTAAGTTTATTTTCACCGGTGCCCCCCCTTAAATATATGGATACTAAATCGCAAGCGCCAGGAGCTGTTCCTCCTTCTTTAGAATAATAAACTTTGTTTCTCGCTTAATTTCGAAACAACGGCGTGTTTTCTCTTTTTACCGATGATAGTATCAATTTCTCAATCAACAATGCGCTTTTTTCATCCACAATTTTAGGTCCTTCATCAATAAAGCATTTATTTTTGATGGGCCTAACTGTTCGGACTCCCATAGCGTTTGCGATATTTTTTATTTTGAGATCATAATATTAAATAAGTGCTCCTTTTAGCATACCCATGAATCTACTTGGGAGTCACGTGATGCAACTCATTGATTTATAAAACATTATTATTAATAAAAATAATTGCCGCTTATGTCCATTATAATAAGTACAAGGTGAAGAGGTATTCTTTACTATCCCAATTATAGTCGGTGCCCGGAGCATAGTCATTCTGTATGTCTTTTACTGGATTCCCGTGGCTGGCTCTCGGGCAAGTCGCGAAAATTCGGCCAAGATGGTTTTAGTTTTAGCTTGATCGAGTCGGCAGAGGTTTCCTATATCTTCCTAAACCTAATACTATTTTAACTAATACTTGAGCTAGGCTCTTCTGATAATTTTTTCATAATTTCCTCAATAGGCAAACCCATCACGTTGTAATAGGAACCATTGATTTCTTTAACAAAAGTATCATGTACACTTTGAATACCGTATCCCCCCGCTTTATCAAATGGATCTCCGGAGTCAATATAATTTTTTATTTGTTGTTCCGTCAGATTGTGAAAAGTAATCTGTGTTGCCACACAATCAATCCACCATCGTTGTTCTGGTAAAAAAACTAGAGCATAACCCGTATAGACCGTATGGGACTTTCCGCTGAGCATGCTTAACATTCGATACGCATCCTTGGCATCGAATGGTTTTTCTAAAATATGATTCTCATAAGCTACAGTGGTATCTGCTGCAAGAATGACGTCTGCTGAGCTTGCATCAACCCGCGGCAAAATTGCGTGCGCTTTTTCCTTTGCTAGCCGAGTTACATAGGCTTTAGCCTCTTCGTCCTTTTGCGGAATTTCTTCAATATTGGCAGGCATAACAATAGCAGCTAATCCATGCTCTTGTACTATTTGCAAGCGCCTAGGAGAAGTGCTAGCTAAAATTAGGTTTAATGAATGAATGGGTTTCATAAAGCGCTCATGAGATTAATTTCTTTAATCAACAGTTAAAAAGGGTTGATTTTATCGCCTACATCGTGCACAAAAAAGCCTAGAACAAAAAAAATTATTCTTTAGGTCTCTTATAAAATGAATAGGTGCAAAATCATCTTGCAATTACTAGCCTGAAATGGCTATCCTAAAAATGCACTGATTGGGCAATTTCATTATTTTGGAGAACAAGGATGAAATGTTTTGGTTTAGCAACAAAGTCTGGAAACACCCCTTTTACCTGGCATATCCAAGGTAATAGTTTATTTGGTATGTTTAGTAAAATTTTTCCCGAATCGACCAAGAAAGAAATCACTGACTTTTGTGACACGCAGATTCAGCCGTCTCAAATCCACTATTTTAATAAAGATAGTTATTGGTTTTCCGTGTATAAAGTTAAAGAAAATTATTGCATTGTTGCTGCGGATTGCAAACTGGATGCCTCCCAAATGTCCTACCTTTATTTATATCTTTTCGATGAAAAAATACCCATGGTAACAGCCGCAAGTAACATAGAAAAATATACGCAAAATGAAAAAATAAATGAAATAAAAGAGACATTGGAAGAAACTAAAAAATTAATGCACAACAATATTGAACTCATGTTACAGCGCCAAGAAAAAATAGAGGATTTAGCAGAAAGAAGTGATGCACTTGCTAAAGAGGCTGTCTCATTCAAACATAAGGCACAAGAATTAAATAGTTGTTGTACTCTCTTATAGTGATGGGCTTCTCAATCGTAGTTATAATGGAGCTTTGCTCCATTAGCCTTTAAAAAGAATCCGTGGTATCCAAAACTCGACGTATAAAACGAGTCATCTGTGGATGCCGCGGGTATTATGGTTTAGTCAATAAACTACTAATCGAACCAAGTTTATCTCAAATCTCTCTTTTATTTATGTTCCATGCAAGAAACCTTCCATCTTCAATGCTATTCTAATTTTTTTAAAATTTTATATTTTTTATACCTTGATTTGTTCAATTCACGCACCGGAACCAACATACATCTTGTGTTGCAAGGATTAACTGCCCAGCCTATAAATAGAATTCCGCAACTTAGCGTGGTTCGTATGTCCGGCCCCCAAATCAATCCACGACTTGTTAATGAATAGTCCAAGTAATAATAGCTCCTGAATAATAAGAAACTTTACTTTGATTTCCATACCAGCGTTGCGTAATGGGCAAAGAAATACCTAGTTGGAAAATCATTTTAGGAGTAGAAAACCAAAGCGATGGAGTTGCATAAATAATAGTTCCTCCTGTGTTAGGAACAACATATGAGCCTAATTTGGTCCTAGCGCTATATTGACCATTTATCTCCAACAAGCCTAAGAATATATATTTTTTTTCCACGGCTTTAATATTACGCCCTATTCCTAAATTGTAATAATATTGCGTTCCTTGCTCAATGGAATCATGTTTGTCGATGAATAGAACTCCTGGAGCAACAAACCCATACCAGTCAACCAAGGTGCGTGAATAAGTTGAGCCAATGAAATAAGTCATTGCATTGAAACTAGAGGGCGCGTTTACTCTAGAAAATCCAGATGTACGACTAGTGGGATCAAGTTTCTTAGAAATTTCATCTAAATTACTGGTGGGAAATGTGGGTGAAAAAATAATCGTAGCTTGATCTGAATAATGTGCGTTTTCCTTACTATAAAAGGCATATTCTAAATCAAGAACCAAATCGCCCATCCCAGACAAGGTTTTCTTGCCAGTTGCATATTTTAAAGCTATAGGAAGCGTCAACAATACAGAGAAAGAATCGGTTATCCCATAGAGAAGAGATGAAGTTCCTTCAAGAATACTCTGAGTTTTACTGTATAAGTAATCAGGAGTATAAGAAACTGTCAATTGATTTTTATCAATAATATTTTGACCAAAAGCGAAAAATGGACCTGGTTGTTGTGAAGAGGATAAGGAAAAATTTCCAATGGATGGTGGTTGAATCGCTATTGCCATGTTCTCCCAAAATATGAACAATAAAAATAACCATCCTCGCGCGAAGCGTAAAAGATTGATATCTGGCATCCTGCGTTCTCAACCCCATTCGTAAAAAATTTTACGCCCATATTAATAAATAAAGGTTAATTTATGCAAGTAACTCCAACTGCAAATCTTGAGAAAGTTCCCTCTACGCCATCCCTGGATAAAAGGACTGGTCTACATTCTCTTCAGCTGAACGTTGTTGTTTTATATCCGCATATTTTACTTTAAAGTCATTAAAAGGTTTTGCATTTCTGCGCGAAGCCATGTTGCCGCGGGTATGCCGCGGCACGTCAAATATTTTTGATTAATTGCAATCAGAAACAATAATCAGACAATCTGAGTCTTTACATTGATTTATCGCCATATCTTCTGCAATTTGTTTGCTAGCCCCCATCCCCGCTCCGTTATGAGTTTTAGAAAGAGCAAAGGCACCACACTGCTGATAAGCCACAACCACGCTGCATCGTTCACCACCGGCTTCCTTACAGAAATTCTGAGCATTTTTTTCTGCTTCTACACGAGAAGCACCACCACCAATACCATAAGCACTGCCTTTATCATGGCTTGCAGAGTCAACGGAGATAACCCCCCAACCATCAGCCGATCTTTGATTTTCAGTACTAGTTTGAGTAGCCTGCGCAACATCAAATTTTATTGATTTCACTAAATTATCATCTACATAAATATCCATATGATATTTACCAACTGGCCAACCATTATTGGGTTTAGTAATTTTAAATTTACCACTCCATTGATTACCCGGTAGCAGGGCAATTAGAGTAGTTGCCGCTCCAGGTTCAAGTGCTAATTCTACCTCATCAATTTTATAATTAGGTGGAGCAGCATAATTGGTCTCCTCTGCTATCCAAACTGATTTTATTTTTTGTCCTTGCTTCAGCTGAGTTGATTTCCAAAAAACATAAAGAACTGGGGTTTCTTTAGTAAAGGCCTCTTTAGGCATTGGATGATTATCAGAAGCTTGATCAGTAAGGATGGTATCTATTTGGGGAGATGTTTCTGCACAAAGTGGCGTACTAAAACTCAATAAACATAAAACGAAGAAAGATAAAAAACTATTTTTTAGTGGAGCAACCATAACCAATCCTTTGTTATTTCAAGAAAGTAAAACAAAAACTAAGCCTAGACATAAAGTCTAGCAATAAACTGCAGGTTATCAAGAATGCTTATCGGAAGAAGAAATTGGATAACTTCACAGTCTAAATCAGCAATCTCCTCATTTTAATGAGGGGACCGGTGATGAAAACCAGTCAAAAAAGGCATATTTAATATTCCCTTAATACTTTAATTTTATACTACGCGCCCTCTTACACTTACCATAGAATGATATTATAAATGAAAACCCTATTTACTAATTGGCGAGAACAAGATCAAAAAAACAAGAAACCAGATGTACCTTTATTTGATGTACCAGAACACTTAATTAAACGTACCATTAAAATTGCTGACCGCCCATTAAGCGAAACACCCACTATCGTTGAAATCCCGACAGACCAAGTAAGTAGTTATTTAACCAAAAATTTTGGCAGAGCACCTTTTACATGGTGTGAAAACCTAATGGGGCCTGCATCATTTAAAAATACTAATGCAACTAAAACACCAGATCAGCAAGTAGAGGCGTTTTTTAATGAATCAAATATTAGTGATGCCTTGGTTTTGTGCTTTATTAATGAAAAAGTAGGTTTTGGTTTATTTGCTTTACAAGATATCCCTAAAAATACATTGATTGGTTTTTATGCGGGAACATTACAGCAAGATTACTTACGCAGCGACCCCACCGATTACTATAGATGACAATTAAACAATCGTTTTAACTGCTTTTACCCCACTGATAAAAAATACAAAAATTTTGAAGATCATCAAATTCCTCATGTAAGCGCTAAATTAAAAGGGAATTTAACACGGTTTATGCAATGCCTACCCAATAAGAGTGATGTGAAAAATGATTTTATGGAGCAAGCAGTGCAAAGAATAGCTACTGCGAATATCAAGTACAAAAATATAACTCACTTAGGGCTGCCACAAATTGGAATGATCACCACGGACGATGTCAAAAAATCCCAGCAAGTTGGATTTGATTATGGTCCTGGATATTTTAATGAGCGCAATCGCATGGAATATTTTGAACATTCAGGAGCAGTATTTGATTATAACGAATTGTCTTTTTTCAATAAGAAAAGCTGCCCTAAAAAGTTAGAGATAATTCCGCCACTGATAAAGACTAATCCTTCACAAGCACTTCACATGATAGCTAGCCTACTGAATGGATACCATAAAGAATTATTACCTCTTTTTAATAAAAAAATTATTGATTGGCTATTAAATAGACCAGAATTTGCTCCTCAGGAACTCGCAATATATCGTAGATCCTTTAAACCAGATTCAGCGGGTTCTCTATTAATAAGTTGGCTTGATTTAAAAAATAATCTAAAAGAGGCACCAAACCTCTTTGACAAAGCGCTGAGTTGGCAAATTATGATTGCGGAAGTAACGAATCAAAAGATGGAGATAAATATTGTTTCAAAATTAACCTCCTCAGATGCAAAAGCGTTAAATTATTATGTTGAGCGCCTCAAAAAAGAAGGTATTGAAACTAAGATTCAAGAAGAGCCAAATACAAAACACCGGCGTTTAATAATAACAAATGCAACGGAACTTTGCCTCCAACAGCAAATGCAAAGTGAATTAATCAGAGAGTTTAATTCCCTGCGTTAGTAACCTCATCGTATCAGTTAAATATTTTTCATAAAATTCAATTAGTTAGTCATCTATTGTCGCACCGTGGTGCGACAATTAAGTATCTTACTTTTATTACATTGAGGAGCAGAATGTATAGCCCACTTACATTCACGATTTGAATTGCAACTCAATAAAAAGTGGAATTTTTTATAAACAGATAATACACTAAATACATTTAATGGTTAATTGTAAGGCAATCGTTGACTATATAACAATTGCGCGCTCTAAGCGAAGAGTAATATAGAATAGACAGTCATGGAGGATATACATGAGAATTTGGCGAGCAATCATTGTTAGCGTATTATTCATTTCCTTAAATCCAGCCCACGCGGCGGGCACGAATATCACTAACTTTTCTCAATTAGTGCAAGCTGTTGAAAATGGTGATGATGTTAGAGCAATCATCCATTTTGATAATTGTCTTGTGACTGAACCGTCAATTAGAACTCAGGTAATGAGGCGATTAAATGGTGCCACAACACGGTTTAACTTTACCCAATATTTTCATGCTAATGAAAATATTAATGAACGGATAATCGATACGGTCACCACATCCATGAAGATTTTTATAGAACGCCCTACAGGAGAATCTTTCATCTTATCTGGTCGTTTAAGTGTTTTTGAAGATAATACCGCAACACTTCACTTTAACTTCTTGGATCCCATTTTGCATAAGCAACTATTGGTTGTTGATTGGACTTGTAACATTAGTAATGGCCAAGATGATAATAATGGTTTAGTGTTATTTAATGTTTCCTAATTGGCATTTACACAGTTAAAGAAATGCTCATAGCCATCTAATTAGAAGGATTCTCGCAAAATAGAATGGATTGATAGGGATTATATACAGCCAAAGAGTCATATCGCGAAAGTCGAGGAGTACAATCATTCCTTGTGCATCTACTATTTCTGCATCGACTGGATTTAAATGAGGAGCAATTTCTTCGATTTTGTCATTTACAATGAAAATATCCACTTGTTGGGATTGTCGATTATCCTCCATATTTAATAACAAAGCATCTCGGATCAAAATAGTGCTGTTCTCCATCCCGATCCTCTTTACCAATAAATTTGGGACTAAACCGGGTTAAGCCTGAAGGCCACTACGTGACCTCAAGCGCATGAAGATTAAAAAGTTATCGCGCGAACACACCGCACGTAGTGCGCCCCACCCTTGTAAGTTTGGGCCTGAACACCAGTGCCATACGAGAAAGCATGATACCACGCATCGAATGCTGGCCGCCCGGAATACTCAGTAGAACGCCAATAAGCAACATTGTCTTGAAGACCACCAAAACCAAGCTTAAACAAGTTGACCTCAATGTTGGCTAATCCGCTTGCACTGCAAGTTGCCATTGAATTTCCCATTTGACAGATGGCCGGTAAATACCACGTTGTTTTTATTGTACAATCCGTATTTGTACTTTATTTGAGGCTTAAATGACCATACCTACCCAAAGAAAACCTAATATTGAACCCAAACCTACAGTTAATGAATCTGAAAGATGGCCTAGAAGACCGCTCGTCATAAGATTTTTTGCTCCAAACCACCAGGCACAAAGACAAAATGAGCAAGAAGAAGCAATGAATTTATTACCGCAAATGGCGATGTAATTCCCTTTTTAAACTGTTCTTATTTTATCTCCTATTAGGTAGTTGTTCTTCTATTCGTTTAATCATGTAGGGGAAAAACGGATTGGATGAAAGTCGAAGGATTGAATCCAAACTTACGATGAGTACTTGTCGTTCACCACGCGAAGCGATAGTTCCTAATTGAACGCCATATTCTTTTGAGTCAGGAGCAAGACCATAGAGGCTATCGTTTACCGGAAAGGGAATCGCAACATGTGACAGGGAATAGACATCGCGGGGATAAGCCAATCCTAACGGAGAAACATGTTCCGTCACTGTTCCAGCTTCAGTGACACGCTCGACCACATCAATACTCCCATCATTCGCATTAGTGATGATTACGCTACGAAATTTTCGTGGGGGGACATTTAAAAGCCTGGTCACGGCCGTATCTGCGGAGGGGCGTAATAAAAGACCTAATTTAGCAGCTCTATTCAAATCAAATAAGACTAACTCACTACCATTTGCAGGAAGATTGGCATAAAAAGCAGTAATTATTGCACGCGTACTTACTGTAAAATCCATTACAGATTGGAACGTCAATACAGATGGAAGTTCAATTAGCCGATCTTCATTGGCAAGGCGTACAATTTGTTGTTGTAATGCTGCTGTTAAACGATGAGACTGACTTGCTCCATTAACTGGAAAAGAATTGTATTTAAATGGATTGAACTCAGGAAGTATACTGAGCCAGGCTGCTTTTGCAAAGGGTGGTAAAATCGCTGGTAAGGAAGCAAATCCCGCAAAGCGCGCAAAGCGGGTAATACCAATCATTGGTGAAATTAAGATAATCTTATCTGGTTTTGTTAATTGTTTATTTTCAATGGAATCAAGAGCATATTTTAATGCTAATGCTCCGCCATTAGAAAAACCTACGAGATGGAGAGGTAGTGATGGTCCTATGCGTCTTCGTGCTTCACGTACAGCTAGCCGAGTTGCCGCCAACCAATCTTCCCATTTCACATCGGTTAATGCAGCCGGTACGGTGCCATGAGCAGGCAGTCTAATCGCTATTGCAACATAACCATGGGCCACATATCGTTTGGCAATATGGCGTAGACTATAAGGAGAATCAGTAAGTCCATGCAAGAATACAACCGCTCCCACAGCTGGACTTTGAGGTTCAAGTATATATGAGCGATTCCAATCAGTAGAAAATTTCTCGGGATAAACTGGACTGTCAGAGAAATATCGATTACCTGGAATACGTTGTTTGCTAGTTAACTTTTCAGTTACTTCGGTGCGTACCGCGTCAAAAAGAGTATTTTCTATTCCTATGTATTGTGCCCAATTAAGTTTATCAAGTTCTTTAGCATGTTTTTCTTTTGGGACATAAGTATGCCATAGCTCCAGTGCAGGACCACGTTGTGAATCAATTATCCGTAACCCAAGCAAAATGACAAGACATAAGCAGACAAGCTTAGTTAGTGATTTTAACAACTTAAGTAATCTAGCTCTCATTGATGGGACTCTTTTTCTCTATTGTCTGAGCAAAATACTCATGCAATTTCTCTATGCAATGATGAGCATAACCTGCTTATTATGCAAAAGCCAGATGAATGTTTATCCATAAAATCCTTATATATAATGTCTTTTCAAATACATATAATTTTTTATACAACTCGCGAATACAAACTCTGCAATAATACTAAAGGGTCCTAAAATAACCCAAATAATTGACTTAATACATTAAGAGAACGTAAAATATGGACAAACTGATTTTATATTAACAATGGGCTTTTAGATTATAAACAAGAGAGTACTTAGTTGATCCAGCATAAAAAATCACCGCTTAAGCGTCTTACTGTGTGTCATATTTTTTTAATCACCATCAGTAATATCTTAGTTCAATACCCTTTTGAGTTTTTGGGCTATCATACTACTTGGGGTGCGTTTACTTACCCTTTCATTTTTATTTTAAGCGATTTAACTACTCGACTTTCTAATGCTAAAACTTCTCGAAATATCATTTTTCTAAGTATGTTCCCTGGACTACTTATCTCCTATTTTATAGCAAGCTCTCTTGAAATTATGGGTACCTTAAGTTGGGAGAATTTGTTCACTCTACACTATATGCCAATGCGGATCTCATTAGCATGCTTTGTTGCCTATACCATTGGGCAGTTAATGGATGTTTTTATTTTTCAGCGTTTGCGCAATAGCTCCTCTTGGTGGGTTGCGCCGACTATTTCAACTACGATAGGTAATATAATAGATACCCTTTTGTTTTTTACTATTGCGTTTTATCACAGTAGCAATCCTTTTCTAAACCAACATTGGCCGGAAATAGCGGTGGTTGATGCCGGTTTTAAAATTACTATTAGCCTACTAGCCTTTGTTCCAGTCTATGGCTTTGTGTTACACTTCTTTGATATCAAAAATAAAAATATAGTTACGGCATAATCACTCGTCGATTACAAGGACATATCCATTCATGTCTGCAAAAATACTCATATCAGAAAACGATGTCTTAGATGGCACTCTTATCCAATTAGAACCAATTGCAGTTCAACATCGAGAACCTTTGTCTGACGCCGCGAATTATGAACAAATATGGCAATATATGCCGCAAAAAGCCACGAAAAATGTATTCGACTCCTGGTTTAATGGTTGTCTGGATAAAATGTTCACTGGGGAGCAAATTACTTACGTCGTACGCTGCAAAATAAGCCAAACTATTGTCGGCGCCACGGCCTATTATGCTATTCAATTAGAAAACAAAAGCCTTGCCTTAGGCTATAGTTGGTATACCCCTAGTCGCTGGGGTAGCAAAGTAAATCCTGAAGCGAAGTTATTGATGCTAACCCAGGCATTTGAATGCTGGGACATTAATCGCGTTGAATTAGGCACTGACTCGCGGAACCGCCGCTCCTATCATGCCATCAAGAAACTAGGCGCTACTGAAGAAGGCTTATTACGGCAACACATGATTCTTCAAGATAAAGTAATCACGGACACCATAGTGTTTAGTATCCTTCGTTGCGAATGGCCTGCTATTAAAATGAACTTAGTAAATCGTATAACTCATCAAGCAAATACCCAGTAGCTTATTATCCTCCATTGTGAAGTAAACTAAGGATGGAAATATGAAACATTATTCCAGACCGAAAAAACTTTACAAAACGCTGATATCAGCCCTGATTTACCAAGCCCCCCATTTGTTTGGGTGTGGTAGCCATGAACGCAAGCGTCGATGATGTAACCGTAGAAATGTGCACCATGTGTTACTTCCCTGCGAAGACCCACTTTGCTAGGGTAGAGCCTATTCACTATAAGCCTTTCTCGCCATTTAATAAATGTTCACAATCATTTACAGATAAGGGAGGACTAAAATAATAGCCTTGCACTGCGTCAACGTGCTGGATGCGTAATAAATTCACTTGCGAAATATCTTCAACTCCTTCAGCAATCACTTGCAGATTTAAACGGTGAGCTAATCCAATGATGGCTTCTAAAATAATCTTATCTTGCTCTTTTAACTGATTTTTATTAATAAAAGATCGGTCAATTTTTAATTTACTAAGAGAAAAACGTGTCAAATATGCTAAGCAGGAATAGCCTTTGCCAAAGTCATCAATGACTAAATTAACGCCTAAATTCTTTAACGCCTCCATTTCTTTTATAATGTTGGCTGATTCGATAAGAATAGATTCAGTTAACTCAAGCTCTAAATAGATAGGTTGTAGTTGAGTTTCTGCTAAAATGTCGGCAATTAATTGGCTAATTGATTGATTTTCAAATTGCAATGCTGAAATATTGACCGCTATAGGTATCCTCGGTAAATCTTTATTTTGCCAGCTCTTAACTTGCTGGCAGGCTGTGCGCAGTACCCATTCACCTACGGAGAGCATGAACGGCGTTTTTTCGAGTAATTGAATAAATTGATTGGCTTCTAATAATCCCTTTGTTGGATGTTGCCAGCGCAGCAATACTTCAAGACTTATAATGCGCTCGCTTACTAAATCAAAGATTGGCTGATAAAATAAACAAAATTCCTGATTCGCTAATGCATTTTCGAATTCAGTTTCAAGATGATGGGTTTGCTGAATGTATTGAGTTAATGCCACTGAATAAAACTGATACTGGTTTTTACCCAGTTCTTTAGCCCGATATAGAGCCGTATCCGCTTGCTTTAAAAGGCTCTGAATATCCGTAGCATCTTTGGGGAATAAACTGATACCCGCACTGGTTGAAATATGGATAGTATGACCTTGTATAATAACAGGAGCGGCAAGTTTCTGATAAATTTTATCTATGATGACCTTTACCTGCATGCTTTCATCAAGGCTATCCAATAAAATCACAAACTCATCGCCTCCCAGGCGTACTGGCAAATCGCCAGCTCGCAGACACGATTTAATCTGCTCTGAAAAATAGATAAGTAACTTATCACCGATTTCATGACCCATAGTATCGTTAATAGTTTTAAAATAATCCAAATCTAGGAAAATTATGGCTAATTGTTTGGCTTCGCGGGATAAACGCGATGCGCTTTGCTGAAAAATTTGAAAGAGCAGATTACGATTGGCAAAACCCGTCAATGGATCATGAGTTGTTTGATAATAAAGGTACGCATTTTCTAATGAAATGGCGGCTTGGGACACCACAATAGTAAGGTCTTGTAAATGCTGAGCTGTAAAGGAATGCTTAAGCATATTATTTTCAAGATAGAGAATGCGTCTTAGTTGACCTTGATAGAAGAAAGGAATTATTAATATTGATTTAGATTTAGACTGCTGCAAATAAGGGTCTAAAAATTGGATGTCATTAGCGACATCCTGTATTAGCACGGCTTCTTCGGTGCGTTGTACGTAGTTAATAATCGTGAGCGGTAAATCTGAGCGTGTCTCTACGCTTTTTGCATCTACCAACCAAATGCGTTGTTCCTCTAAAGTACCCTCAGCTTCGATAAGCCAGGAGTCGTCCTTCTTTATGATAAGTACACTACGTTGTGCGCCAGCATTTTCAAGCACAATTTTCAGTAGCTTTTTTAATAACTTATCGAACTGTATTTCACTGGCAATCGTTTGAGTTAATTTGAGAATTGCCATAAAATCTATGGAAAGATCACTGCTTGATGCCGATGTTTGCGTGTTAGTCATGATCTTTTGCTGTAAGGATGTTTTAGGACGGTCATACTCATAAAACGATTGGGGAGATTGTTGCTTTAAACGCTGGCAAAGTGCGAGAGCTCCCCAACGCTCATACCCATAATGCGCTTCGCGAAAATAGTGTTTTGCTATGTGCGGTTTGTTTTCCTGTAAGTAAAAGCGAGCAGCACACTCATTAATAACGCCAGTAAGCTGAGGGTGATTATTATCTAATGCAAGTTGAGCCGCTTGGTCGTACAAATCACTTGACTTGCGGTAATTTCCTTGAATAGCGAAGATTTCTGCACTGAGCACTAAATAATACGGTTCAAAATTGGTAGCACACCATCCTGCCCATTGTTTAAAAGACTTTTGAATAGCGAGGAGCTTCTTTTTGTAAACGCATTGCTCAGTGATGGTGGCCGTTTTGTAGCTCGCAGCTAAACTCAGAGCATAATATAATTGTCCTTCGACATAGGTGATGGTTCCTATCGCTGAATCTGCAAATATCTCTGCATCGAGCCCCATTGCCACTGCTAACGAAAATTTACCGCTCAAATAGGCGAGTTTTATAGCACAAAAGTAAAAACAAGCCTGTTCATGCTGCGTTTTGCATTCAACAATAGCTTTGAAAGACCGCGCTATTTTTTGATCAAAGTTTTTATTTATTGACGAATGCTGCAAGTTTATTACTGAATATTCCAACAAAATCCAGACCGGATAGAAATAATCATTCGGGCCACGTTTCTTTAGCACTTCTCTGAGGGTGTTTGCAAGGTCAGATAGTGGGTAACTTAAAGCATATTGATTTAAAAAATGACTTATAAAGCTATAATCAGCGGTTGCTAAATCCCCTGTTTGTTGTGCTAATTGATAACTGTGTAAGGTATAATTTAGGGATTGGGAGAGTGGATATTTCCAAAAATGGAGAAAATGTCCCATACAAAATTCCACTTTAGCTAATACAGAAGGATCGGGGTAATATTCGGCAAGCCGATAAGCAAGTGCAACGTACTTAAAACTTGCGTCATAGCGCTTAAATACATGGAGTAATACAAATGCATAAGCTGCAAAACAATATGAACTTTCAGGTGTGTACCCGTAGCGTAATGATAGTTTAACAGCATGAAATATGAGTAAAACGAATAATTCTTTGTTCGAAGTGATATAGGTAGAAGCGTATAACTGATTTAAGATTTTTTGCAACAAACTGTATTCATTACTAGCTTGTTGAGTTAAATCCAAATTAGTAAATTTTTTACCATACAATCGCCATTCTATAGACATATACGCCACTAAAATATGATACGGTTTAGGGTATAGGGGAAGGTCAAGCCCAAAAAGACGTAATACCTCCAATCCCTGCTGTAGCGCATCGTTATAACGGTTTGCAAGGCTAAGCCGTATGATATCGAGCTGATAGACCAGCATTCTATCTAGCTTGGTTTTAGCTTGCTTGAAGAGTATTGCCAAGTGCTGCTGAGCAAGCTGATGATCATCAGTTAATAATTCACTTTCAGTCAGGCCACAATATAAAGAAAAGGTAAGGTTATAATGATGTTTCCATGCATCTTGTGGTAATAGGGAAACAGCTATACTGAAATAATTTTTTGCAGCTTGGTAGGCCGCTACCGCTTTTGCTTTTTTGCCTACTTGCAAATTAAATTCGGCGAGTGCCAACCTTTCTGCAGGCAAAGTAATTAATGAGGAAGCTTCATTTAAATGACGTACGATTTGGCCAAGATGAGTTTCATCACCCGAATTCATATCCGCGTTGGTTAGCAATAAACGACCAATGTTTAAATGCAATTCACGTCTAAGATTAGGTGCTATAAGTTGATAAGTTGCTTGCAAAATACGGTCGTGTTTAAACTGAAAAATAATCAAGTCTTCTGAACGTTGCGCATCAGTGAGGTTACCATCCATCAAATCGATGGACTTGTAATTACCAGAGATTAACTGAATGAGGTTGGCATGTAAGGCTTCCTGCAACAAGCTCAGGGTGAGTGATACGGATTGTTGGCTTATAACCGCTAATGTGTGTAAATCAAACTGGATACCAATACAGGCGGCTAATTTCAGATTATCTTGTGCAGGGGGTGATAGCTGTTGGATGTTGTTAATGAGTAGTTCTACGACATTTTTTGTCATATGCTGCTGCTCGATTTGCATAATATCCCATTGCCATTGGCCTTTTTTATAATCGAAAGTTAGCAGATGATTATGATGCAGACTCTTCAGAAATGCATGTACGAAAAAAGGATTACCTTCGGTTTTTATCTGCAGAATTTCAGCCAAGGGTTTTGCCCGGGCAAGTCCGCAGCCCAGCGTATCGGCAAGTAGTTGTTGCAGATGAGAATGTGTCAATGGCGGTAATTTAATAGCATTGAGGACTACCCCACTCGCCCTTAGTTTTTTCTGAAACTCGATTAAGGGATGGCCAAAATCCACCTCATTATCTCGATAAGTGCCAATCAACATAAAATATCTATTTGCTGAATCCTTTAATAAACGTTGCAGTAGTTGTAACGACGCATTATCTGCCCATTGCAAATCATCTAAAAAGATAACTAATGGGTGATCTGCCTGACAAAAGACCTGTATAAACTGCTGGAATGCAAACGTCAGTTGGTTTTGGGCTTCACCAATGGTATTTTCTAAAAGTGACTGCGGTCCAAGCAGTCGTTTAATAGAAGGAATCAAAGCCAACAGTGCATGCCCTTGATTGCCAATAGACTGTTGTAAGGCCTGTTTTAAGTGTTTTAGTTTTTGCTCAGGCTCTGCCAATACCTGCCTAATCAGGTTTTGCAACGCATCAATGAGCGCACTATAAGGTTTGTTCTGCTGTAATTGGTCGTATTTACCTTGAATAAAATATCCTTTACGGCAGGTCAACGGTTTATAGATTTCCTTAACGAGCGAGGTTTTACCGATACCGGAATAACCAGACACTAGAACCACTTCATTTTTCCCTTGACTAACTCGCTCAAAAGCAGCAAGTAGCTCTGCAATTGGTTCTTCACGTCCATACAATTTTTGTGTTTGCTGGAGCTGATCACTGATATCAATAGCGCCTAAAGCAAATTCAGCAATCATTTTTTTTGATTGCCATTGTTTAGCACATTTGGCTAAGTCTGCTGCCAGGCCTCTTGCACTTGCATAACGTTCTTCTGGCATTTTAGACATTAGCTTGATAATAATCTGGCTAACCATAGTGGGAATATTCAGAGGAAGCGATGATAGAGGTACCGGAGCTTTTGCAAGATGACAATGAACCAGCTCAAGAATATCAGTTGCATCAAAAGGTAAGTGACCTGCTAACATTTCATAAAAAGTGACTCCCAGAGCATAAAAATCGGTGCGGTAATCAATACTTCGGTTCATTCGCCCTGTTTGTTCGGGCGATATGTATGACAGTGACCCCTCTAAAAGATGAAGGTTATTATAGCCTTGTGTTTCCTCAAGTAGCTGTGAAGCAATACTAAAATCTGCCAGTTTGATTAACAAGGTATGAGGCTCAATAATGATATTAGCCGGCTTAATGTCTTTATGAATAATATGCTGTTGATGTAACTCCGCTAAGGCGTAGACCAACTGTAAGGCAATTGTGAAGAAAACATCCAGTTCCAATGGCTTTTCTTGTAAAAAACTCTTTAAGGTCTGACCATCAATATCTTCTAAAACCAAAACAGTAAGGTGACCTTGTTGAATGAGTGCATAGGGCTTAATAATACCTGGAATATTAAGTTGCTTGAGTAAAAAATATTCGTGTTGCAAGTCCGCGAGAATATTAAGAGAGGGGTGCTCTGAGTAGGGACATTTGAGCATAACCGGAACATTATCAAGAAGCCGTAACCCGCGGTAAAGTACCGTATTAGGGGTTTGAGAAAGCGTTCCCAATATTTTATAGCCTTTAATAATGCCCATACTAACCGGATATCCAAGACAGATTTTAATCATACAGTTCTTAATAGCCTTGGGTGAGCTATGGACTCGGCAACTCAATCAAGTGAACTAATATGAATAAAAGTTATATATGATTCAATAATGTTGTTATCAGTAAAGTATAGTACTAAAAGGTGTAACTTTCATATTATAGGTGTTTCCAATGGTCCCATCGCAGCAATAATTTTAGATAGGCCCTACATTAAAACTTCTTCGTTGGGGGCCACTTGGATCCACTTTAAACTCATAAAGAATTAACTTTGATAACAAAGTGCAAAATAAACTCGACCATTAAAAATCAAGATAAGCGCTAGCTCATTGTTTCGACCCTCGTTTTTTGTTTATAAGAACAATAGTATAGCTAATAATATTTGAACTCCCATATAAAAATTCATTGAAGCACATTAAAAGATATTTCTTGGTTCAAATGACCGATAAATGTACATTTTATTAAGGAGTTAAGGGTCCTTGATAAACTTAAAATAAACACCCTTGAAAACACAAATATTTATTTTCTTTAAAAGCCTTTGAGGGCTGCTCGCTATAGTCAATTTCATTTAGAACATTGAAAACTACGAGAAAGCATAGACTACAGCCCATCACCTTTACCATTACTACTCTTTCAAAGAAAATACTTTGCATACTTCCCAAATCACGAGGCATCAAAACGGCATATTTAGGACGCCCCATCCCTTGATGATTAAACTTTTATCTCACGGATAAAATGAAAATTACTCTCTGGTGAATAGGAATAAAATGACTCTATTTCTTCTTCTCGCTCCCTGGAAGGTAAATCCCCTAGTTCAACATGCAATACTTTCGCTATTTCTGATAAGTCCACACTAAAGTGCTCCTCAATCTTATAAATGATATCAACCATTTTTTTCGATAATTCAATATAAGCGAAATGATTTCTAAATAATGCATCGACAGTAGGCACAAAAAATCTCACCGTATCAGACTCTGTTTGGGGGCAAAATTTTTTTAGACAGTCGGCACAGAACCTTAATGATATATCGTGTGAACTTGCACTAATTTTATCAAACATAAAAAATCCCTCTTCAATTTCAACGTGTCGCCTGCTCTAAAGCATTACATTACAAAAACAGAATGTCAATGAGAATGATTATCAATTGCATTTATACTTAGATCCTGCAATACCGTTCGGAGAACCTAATTTCATCTTCGGCAAAACGTTTCAATGTTGACTGTGTTAACCCCGATAGGTCTCTGTTAATGACTGATATCTTTACAAGAAGTGAGACTATATGGAAATGACTGGTGTGGCTCAATGTCTTGTTAGGCCTATAATTTATAAAAAACAACTGTTAAAGATGGTGCGAGGCAGCTCCTAATAAAAAAATTTACATTCCAATCATTAGCCTAGCCTCGGATATGTAGTTAACTACTTTAAGGAATCGTCGCGATTAAAATTCTCGCTATAACCTGGTAGCCCTTTGATAAAATCTGAGCCCACTACTTGCGATGGTGTTTTATAACCACCTTTTAGTTTATTGTTTAGCAAATACTCAGCTATACCTAGACTACTAGCCACAGTAAGCGCATAGCCATTCGCTGTTGTAATCCGCACTGCTTTGCTTTTCCCTTGTGTGTTTGTTACTTCACCCCAGACATAGGTTAATTGGCTTTTAACTTGTTCAATATTTGGCCCCTTTTGCTCTGCAGCTTTCTTTTTAAGAAAACTTTGTATAAAGCTCCAACCTAAAAGCCAACGTATATAATTGGCCCGTTTCAAAATAGATAATCTTTTAGAGCTCATTGGAATATATACTTCAATATTAGGTATCCCCGTTGTATAAAATGCAGTACTTACATCTCCCCATGGAATAGTGGTGGCTAATTTGTCTCCTTTACCAAAGTCAATAAGGCGGGTTTTCCAGGCCAGAGGAACTGTTTTTATTTGGCCATTAATACGAACTTTTCCTCCCATAGCTAAACCTTCTATAGCTGTTTTTGCTGTGCCTGGGGACATAGCTGAGTTCGAGTCAAATCCAAGAGCCAAATAATGTGCATCAGGAAGCATTTGCTTTAATTGGGCTGCGATACAGTCCGTTGGTGTGACATCAAATCCAACTCCGGGGCAAAGTACAATGTTGGCCTCTTCTGCTCGCAAATTTTGGCTATGTGCATATTCAAAAGTTGATATTTCACCTGTAATATCGAGGTAGTGGGTTCCGGACTGAATACATGCAGTGATCATTTGCTGACTTGTAGTAGAAAAAGGCCCTGCGCAATTTAAAACTAATTGCACCTCAGAAAGCTGATGTACTGTATTTTTCTGATCACTTAGATTAAAAATCCGATTATTAAATCCTAGTTCTTCTGCTAATGCTATGATTGCGTTCTCGTTGCGTCCCGCAAGGATAGGATTCAATCCTCTAGCTTTTGCTTCTCTTGCAATCAATTCTCCTGTATATCCATTTGCCCCATAGATCATCCAATTAGCCATTTTGACATCCTCGGTTTGCGAAGAGAGTATTGTTAATTTTAATTGTAGACAAGATATTCGTCTCATCATTCATTAAATAACATAAGCCCGTTCATCACGATATGAATTTTTGTTACAATAAACAAAGAGATACGCGAACGACTGGACGGCAGGCCCAGGTCTTACAATCCATAGCCTCCAAGCTAAGAAACTTTCTGGGCCAAACTCATGGATCTCGCGGGTCAAGCCGCGAAAATTCGAAGACTATTTTTGGTTTGACCGCCATGGGCTTGCGGCCAAGCCTATACCAAGGCAAGTAGAGATGTTTAATCTCTCAATAACCTTAAATTGACGTCATTATGCGAACGCTTATTATTAAATAAAAACAAGGATATAAATAAATATGGATGTTAATCTGAATAAATTCTTGGTTTCTTCATGTATTTTTTTGATGCTCTCTAATCTGGGTAATGCCAATCAAGTCAGTTTTTTTGTCTCTGGTGGTCCTAATTTTTCAACCCTTAAAAATAACCGTTTAGTTGAAATTAATGAGGTAATTACCAATGCCTATCACACCAAAAGCCAAACTACCACGCAAGGTTTTTGGGCTATAGGAGCAAGTCATACTTTTGAAAATTCGGTATTTCCATCTTATCAATTATCCCTAGGTGTGGCGGGCTACTTTTTCCAGTTAGGGCATGTGAAAGGAACAGAATATCCATTTATCAATGCTGGCCTTTTTGATACGTTACACTATGGTTTTCAAGCAAAAAGCGATGCACTAATGGTTGAAGCCAAAGCACTTTACTCACGCCATGCATTGAAGCCTTATGCTTTGGTCGGTATTGGTCCTAGCTGGAATAAGTTTTCTGCTTATCATGAAAAACCAAGCGATCCCTCTTTAAGCGCATCTCCAGCAATGCCTTTTAGTGATCAGACAAAACAAACTTTTGCCTATGAATTAGGCGCCGGCCTTCAATACTTACTCTGGGATGATCAACGGCGACATCTCCAATATTACGCTTCTGCCGGTTATCAATATTTTAATTTAGGCAGAGGTGCTTTGGGCCCCTCATTAGCACAAACATCACTTGGTCGCATCAAAGTTAAAGACCTATATACACAGGGGGTCATATTTACACTGACAGCATCTTTTGGTTAACAAGGACGAATACACTCATGAAAAAATATCTCTTATTCCCAATCTGCTGTGGCCTGCTCACGCTAACGGCAGCAGCGCAGGCAGCCTCGATTGTGGAAATTACGCCCAGCAGTTCCAGCCCAATTGCAATTTCCCCCACAGGTTCGACTTATGTAACTTATAACGCGAAAAACAACACCCCAAAATCGTTAAATGGAATTACCATAGAGCCTGGTTTTGGAATTACAAGTAATGCACTGAAAGCTTCTTTAATCAGCAATACGTGTGCCACTTTAGCCGCAGGGGCTAGCTGTTCTTTTATTGTTTCCATACAAGGAACTGGCCAAAACTCACAATCAAACTTAATGCCGCGGATTTGCGCGTACAAAGGAGCAACATGCTCTGTACCTGTGGCCAGAAATCGCATTCCAGTCACCGCAACCACAGTTCTTCCAAGCAGCAAATATCCACGTCCTTATGCCGGCACTTTCTACCCAATCTACAATTCCGGCGTAGGCCAATGGCTCCCACCCAATCAAGTCCCTTTTCCGCCATTTAATCGTGTAAGTACTATTCTTGTAGCCTTTGCCCATGTCTATACACAGCAAAATGGTGCCATTTTTACTTATGAACGAGGACAAGCGGATCAGTCTGCACGTCTGGCTTTATTAGTACAAACAGCGCGTGCAGCTAATTCCAACATAAAAATTTTGATGTCTTTGGGATGGAATCAAAATGATTGGGGCTCGATTAATATGGATTATATAAATCATGCGAATATTTTCGTACCCAGTGTGATTCAATTTATTCGTACCAATAATCTGGATGGTATAGATATTGATGATGAAAGTATTGGTGGGACCACTGGTTCTATTCCTCAAGCCAACTTTGATGGAGTAATTGCCAATTTAAAAAATGCACTAAATTATGCCTCGCTCCAAGATGGTAAACCTTATTATTTAACCATTACCCCTGCAGGAAATAATAGTGAACCCGGTGGTATTGGTGATACCCAGGTCGATGCTTTAAACGCCAAAAGTTTTGATTTAATCAATATACAAACTTATTATGATGAAGCATGGGCCGAGAGCTTTTTTGACGCGCTTATTGCTATAGGTTACCCTCAAACTCAAATCGCTAATGGTGTAGATGTAGAGCTATCTAGCTGTAATCCCGATTTCCCGCCCTATATTGGATTGGCCGGGCTGTTTAACTGGAATATGACTAGAGACAGTACTTGTAATGATTATGCCAATACCCTCACTATTGCTAATATGGTCGGCTATTACGGAACATTTAACTAATATTCACCTGTAGAACGTCATTCCAGTGAAGAATGACGTTCTACAATATTGAACTCTATTAATTCTAATGTTAAGTTATGTCCATTGATTATTAAAGATAATTTATGATGACACGGACGCTTATTACTACCCTACTTTCGTTATTTTTTTCCATTGCCTTTGCACAGGACAGAATAGTTGATAATTTCTTTAACGATGTAAATCCCGCAACACTTACGGCCCAGAGCAAAAATAGTATTCGTGCAACGCATTACCGCCTAATACAAATTGATTTAAATCAACTTTATGCAGAACTGGAAAATGTACCTCATCGCGACGGATTAAAATCAGGAGTAGCCACACAAATAGCACTCCCCTTACCCGATGGAACGAGCAAACTATATCGAATTGTGGAGAACAGCACCTTACATCCAGAGCTTGCAGCCAAATATCCTTCGATTAAAACTTATGACGCTTATGGAATCACTGATCCTGGAGAGTTTGTAAAATTGGATTTAACTGCTCAAGGATTTCATTCCATGATTTTGCGGCCAGGAAAAAGTCCCGTTTTCATCGATCCCTTAGGAAAAGGCAAACATCAATATTATGTGGTCTACAAGAAAAAAGATTTAATGAGTACTAATCATTTTAAATGTAATGTGCATAGCGTAAATCAAGGATTCAAAACACTGAGCCGAAGCCCTTCATTTGCACAATTTAATGCATGCCAACTCAAAACCTACCGCTTAGCCATGGCCGCAACTGCACAGTATACCCAATTTTATGGCGGCACCATAAATGGTGCATTAAGTGCACAAGCTACAACAATGAATCGCGTTAATGGCATCTATGAAATCGATATGGCAATCACCATGCAAATTATTGCCAATAATGATCAAATTATCTTTACTGATCCCAACACCCAACCTTACACCAGTGGGGATATTTATAAACTGATTGCTGAGAATCAAGTAACAATAGATAGGATTATTGGCTCCAGCAATTACGATATTGGCCATGTCGTTGATGCTGCGGGTAGCGGTTTGGCACGTCTACAAAGCGTTTGTGATAATGAAATCAAAGCCATGGGTACTACAGGCAAAGCTGAACCCATAGGTGATCCCTTTGATGTGGATTATGTGGCCCACGAAATGGGACATCAATTTGGTGCAGAACATGTACAAAATAATGCTTGCAATCGCAACGATCCTACGGCAGTAGAGCCGGGATCTGGTAGTACGATCATGGGTTATGCAGGAATTTGTCCCCCCAACGTACAAACTAGTTCCGACTCATATTTTAATGGCATTAGCCTAAAACAAATGGGCGATTTTGTTTCGAGCTCAGCGCATACCTGCCCTGTTACCATGCCGATTGCTAGTGCTCCAGTAATTCATCAAACCAATGGTGGCGTGAGTATTCCAGCACAAACTCCTTTTGCATTAACCGCAGTGGCAACCCCAGGCTCTGCAGGAAGTACCATTACTTATACCTGGGAACAGATGGATAATGAAATATCTCCTCAACCCCCCGTAAGCACATCCAGAGGCGGCCCCAATTTCAGGAGTCTCTCGCCACAAACTAGCCCCACGCGCTATTTTCCTAAGCTTAGTGCCCTAGCCAGTGGAGGGCCTTTTACCTGGGAAGTATTATCCTCCGTATCTCGGGCAATGAACTTTAGAGTATCAGCGCGCGCTAATACACCAGGTGGTTCATGTAATGCCTTTACAGATACCAAAGTAATGATCACCGATAATGCAGGGCCTTTTAAAGTTATTAATCCTTCTGCTGCAAACATACTATGGGCAGGACAATCACTACAAACAGTAACCTGGGATGTGGCTAATACAAATACTTATCCAGTCGGTGCACTTTTAGTGAATATCTTCTTATCTACAGATGGCGGAATAAGCTACCCCACACCTTTAGTCGTAAGTACCAGCAATGATGGTCATGCTAACATTTGTGTTCCTAATATTAATACTACGGCTGCACGAATTATGGTCCAGGCAAGCAATGGCTCCTTCTTTAATATTTCCAATAATAATTTTTCGATTGTTGCTACACCACCCAAAGCACCGGTATTAACTGGAGCGGATCGTAATCGCATGAATACTAAAGAAGCTTTTGTTTTATATGCAGATTGCCTATCGTCTTCCAACACAACCTATATAGTGAACGGCTTGCCTGGGGCAACGCTGAAATTGGACCTCCAACGTCGTCGCTTTGTTATTGGTAATATTTTAACGCCCAAACGCGTACGCAATGTCACCATTACCGCTGTCGATGAATCGAATGTCAGCCGCACCTCAAATCCAATTACGATCCCTAGTATTTTATAAAGAAGGTATAAAATGAATAATAAATACAGCTTATTAATAATTATCGCCTCAATGCTCTCGTTTCATGCTAAGGCCGCAGGATATGCTGGCATTAATTTAGGTATTAATGCAGTAAAAGTGCAAAAGGATTTAACCTATCCACTGGAAGAAGAAACCCCTACCACATCTCATTTTAATAATGCATATACTAATTTTCATGGGCAACTACTTGCTGGTTATGAGGTCCTCTTAAAACCTAGGTTTTCCGTTGCGCTAGAGGCTGATGCAGAGCTATTTACTGGAGCATCTCACTATAAAATTAATAATTGGTTTTTTACCCAAAATGTATCTACAAAGGAACAATTGCAGTATGGGTTCTCCTTCTTTTTTCTGCCCGCTTATCAAATTAATGAATCGGTTCGCCTTTTTGTAGGTCCTGGTGTTTCTCCAAGCTATTTTGTGGTGAAAAGTGAAGAAACGGCGGGTAATGTGGGAGTCAGTGGAGATATTCATCAGTGGTTGACTGGCGGCGGATTAAAAGCAGGAGCAATTACGCGCTTAAATAACAATCTAGATCTAGTCTTCACCTACCAATTTATGCAATACAATAGTGTTAAACGCACCCAAATTGAGCCTATATCTGATGAACGCTTGCAAGGAAGTTATAAGCCTAATGTAAATTCGGTGTTAGTTGGTCTGCGATATAACTTTACTGAGATCAGACCTACACTGTATAAGTAGTTATGTAAATGGACAAATTACCGTGGTTAAGCCACGGTAGTTTGAAAAGGATGATAATTATTAGGGGATACCTCAAGCTGCGGTAATTCGTCGGAATTATTTGAAACTTAAGTAAGTACATTAATGCCAGCAATAACGTTTCCTTGTACGGCAATCTATCCAATCAAACCCTCTTCCAATAGTTTTCTGAATCAAAGCGCTCTAACAAAAAATCAATAAACACCCGGACTTTAGAGGGCAGATAACGCTGATTCGGATAAGCTGCATGAATATTAATGTCATGCTCACAATAATCGCTTAAAACGCTAATTAATTTGCCTGCTTTCACCTCTTCCGTAACCATAAAGCTCGATAACTTGACTAAACCAACTCCGGCTATTGCCGCTTTTACCAAGCCCTGATTACTGTTAATTCGTAAATTTCCAGATACAGGTATAGCCAATTTCTTTTCCTCATCATAAAAACGCCACTCATGTTTTTGACCAATACCTAATGAATTTCCCAGCTCAGATTGGTAAATAAGGCAATTATGCTGTGTCAGATCCTCTGGGATTGCAGGTACACCAAATCGTGCAAAATAATCTGGAGAACCATAAACCCCACTATTACGAACTGCAATTTTTCGCGATTTCAATAAGGAAGTATCAGGTAAATCATTGATGAAAATAGCTAAATCTAATCCTTTATAAATAAAATTCGCATATTGACTGCCAAGAATTAATTCAATTTTCATTTCCGGGTAAACGGCTAGAAAATCATTTACCGCAGGAATAAGGTGTACATGGCCAAAACTAATCGGTGCGTTAATCCGTAGAAGCCCTGATGGGATTTGATGTTGTTGAAGGATTTTATCAGCGGCATCATTAATTTCAGATTTAATCCGTTTGCAATGCTCATAAAAGAGCAGGCCACTTTCTGTAAGAGCCATTGTACGCGTGGTCCTTTGAATCAACTGGACTCGAAGTTGATTCTCCAAACGGCTAATCCGTTTGCTAATAACTGATGAGGAAATAAATAATTTTTTAGCTGCTGCCGCAAAACTCCCCTCTTCCGCCACGCTTAAAAATACCAATGCATCACTAATTATAAAATCCGTCATTTGTATTCCCATAACATTCATGCAAATTTTGCACGAATGTTATTCTAAAAAGAGACATTGTTTATTATTTTATATCAATTTACTATGTGCACCAAATGCTTATCTAGCTGTCAGTAAGAAAAAAAGATAGCCAATTAATAGTGGGATTAATATATATGGGCCTGGTATTAAAAGAAAAGAAAGCAACGGAAAAGCAATTCAACAGCTACTGCAACTATAAAGCACGTTATGTTGAATTAGCAAAGCCTATGACAGGCACCGTAGCAATAATCATTTATTATGTGCTTGAAGATATTGACGGCGATCCCAATATGAAGCTCAACTTGAGCAATACCATTGCCACATTTATTTGTTGGATATTGGGAGAACAATTACTTCACCGCATTTGTGTTTATTTTGATTTATATACAAAACCAAATTCAAAAAATCCTTTATATCGAAACTTAAAAACCCTCGCAAGCTTAGGATCTTCTTTAGGAATTATTTTTGCTTCACTAAATAGTACCTTATCTAATCGCAAGCTATCCATTTCTCTACACAGCATGCTGATGGGTTCTATGCTCGGTTTATTAGCTTTTATCATTCATCAATATGATAGCTCGCTATTGCAAGATGAAGAAAGTATTGATGCGCAAGTTGGTACTGAAGGCTGGTCGAAATATGCCAAAACAGCTCTTGTTTTGGGAACCTCTATGGGACAATTTCTTGGTGGAATAATCTCATACCTGCAAGATTGTGACTCCCTAACGAGTTCAAGCAATATAACCCTCTACAGTGCTCTTGCGTCCGTAGCTGCTTTTCTTACGGTCATGGCCTTTGTTCCTCTTATAAATTATTTAACACGTAATAAAAATGTAAAAACAGCCCGAGGCATTTTGGTAACCGATGATCGTTCCCTGTTTAATAATAATTATGTGCGCTCCGGTCTAACTCTAGGTGTTGCTGGGGGTACTGTTTTAGGCAGCTTTTGGGGTCCTGTATTGATTCCAGGGCTTAGTGCCGAAATTGCCATTGCTCTTGCTGCAAGCTCCCTATCCATTATTGGGGGCATCGGCTTAGGGTTTTATGGTCAAAACCTATCTTCTTATTTTGAAACCTATTGGGGAGTTTCCAGTACGACCGAAAACAGTTGGTCTTATGCAGCACGTAGTACTGCTAATTTTTTTAGTTATCTAGGTATTGCTCTTGCTTATATATTATGTCCGGGAGCTGCCTTAATACATACTGCCCTTATTGGCTCAGCAATGGGTAGTCTAATTGGTTGGTTTGCGGGTTTATTTATTATATGTTTGGCTCGTACAATAGAGCCTGATGAGGCAGCGATGGACGCAGCCACCCTCCCTTGGACCCAGCGAATTGCAATTGGTACAACTCGAGGAACTATTATTGGTGCTGTTGTAGGTTTAGCTTTAGGTTTTGTGGTTGGTGGTCCTTTCACGCTGATTGGCTGGAGTGTTTTTCTAGGTACACTAGGAGGTATTATCGGAGGGATGCACGATATAGTTGAGGATCCCGTTTTTTTCAAATCAATGGATAAAGCAAAACATCATGTGAAAAATTCAGTTTCTTCATTGTTTTATTGCACTGTTCAAACTGAAGACGCTCTACTTCCGATTGAGAAATCAACTGAGCATAATTCTAATTCAACACTCAATCGCTACACTTTATTTTCTGGGAGCAAATCTAAATTTAACGTTTCTCCGGGAATTAGCACATCTTTAGCCCAGATAAATAACATGCTCTAATGGTACTCAAGGTAATGCATGTTAGTATCATTCCCCCAAATGCACCCCGTTAATGCCACCCCAAATAGGTAAATAGCTCATTATATCTACAATAATCTATATTTTATCAACCAATTGCTCATATATCAATCGATTTTGTTGAGGAACTAGTTAGATGCTTTTTAAGAAAATTTTTCCAATCTAAGTAAGCTTTTTTTAAAAGAGGAATATAGGCAGGATTATCATAATAGGCTTTACGAAATGCTCGAGTTTCCCCGTGTGTTCCTCCTTTTTGATGTCCTTTTTCGTACTGCTCAATACATAAGGTTGTTAATCCAGCATGCGCAGCATTGTAAAGAGTTGAACTACCAATACCACCACAACCTATTATAATGAGATCGTATATTTTATTCATTTCCTGATGTAATCCATGATTTCCTAACGATGGCCTCTTTCATATAGAGACTTGATTTCAATAATCATATAACGCGATAGTTGCTTATAGACTATAGATTGTCAATATTTTTAACTCCTTTTTTAGACTGTAGCTGTGGGTATCTTTAGATTCATAACTAACTGCGCTATAGTATAAAAAAACATCTTGATAGAGAATACTATGGCAGAAATAATTAATCTTAATAAGAAAAGAAAAGCTAAAACTCGCGTGGAAAAGGAAAAAAAGGCCTCTGAAAATCGCATCAAATTTGGAAGGTCCAAAAAAGAAAAGCAGAGAGCGAAGCAAGAAAGTGAACGTTTTGAGCGCCATCTAGATGGTCATAAATTGGAAGACAAAGACAACGAATAAACATCTATGCAGGATGGAGATAAATCCAAAACTTCCAAGCCTATCAAATGCAGCCTAAATGTATATCATGGCACTTACTGAAATTTTTCTTATACTCAAATTACTGTGATTAAACCACAGTCGCCCATTGCCCATAACATATTAGCCAAATATAGCCATTAGCCATTAGCCATTAGCCATTAGCCATTAGCCATTAGCCATTAGACGTTAGACGTTAGACGTTACATAGTGTAATGAGGGACCATGGTTCAGCGAATTCATATGTAAAATAAAAAAACCCCATCAGTGTAAACTGACAGGGTTTTTTAAAGTCGCTGGCTGTATTACTTAGCAGCAGCGGCTTTCTTTTCTTTTTCTTTGGCAATTACTGCTTCAGCTACGCTATTTGGGCAAGGAGCATAGTGAGAGAATTCCATTGAGAATTGACCACGTCCTGAAGTAAGAGTACGTAAAGTACTGATGTAACCAAACATTTCAGAAAGAGGAACATCGGCTTTAATGCGTACACCAGCAGCACTTGGCTCTTGGCCAGAGATCATACCGCGACGACGGTTCAAGTCACCAATCACGTTCCCTACATCATCTTCCGTACTATATACGTCAACTTTCATAACTGGCTCAAGCAATTGAGGAGCCGCTTTTGGTATCGATTGGCGGAACGCACCTTTTGCTGCAATTTCGAACGCGATTGCTGAAGAGTCAACTGGGTGATAAGCACCATCCGTCAGAGTAACAACCACATCTAATACTGGGAAGCCTGCCAATGTACCAGTGCCCATCATTGAACGGAAACCTTTCTCAATTGCAGGGAAAAATTCTTTAGGAACGTTACCACCCACAACTGTTGAAGCAAAGGTAAATCCAGAGTTTGGCTCACCTGGCTGGATAGTGTAGTCAATCTTACCGTACTGACCAGAACCGCCAGATTGCTTCTTATGCGTATAGCTGTCTTCGATCTGCTTAGTAATAGTTTCTCGGTAAGCAACCTGTGGTTGACCTACGATTAACTCAACATCGTAAGTACGCTTCAGAATATCCACTTTAATATCAAGGTGTAATTCACCCATACCACGAAGAATAGTTTCACCTGAATCTTCATCAGTTTCCACTCTAAAGGTTGGATCTTCTGCAACCATTTTACCAATCGCAATACCCATTTTTTCAGTTGAACCTTTGTCTTTTGGCGAAACTGCAATAGAGATTACAGGCTCAGGGAACACCATCGCTTCAAGTGTGCACTCATGGTTAGGATCGCAAAGAGTGTGGCCGGTACGAACGTTTTTCATACCTACAATCGCAATAATATCACCTGCTTCAGCACTTTGTAATTCGTTACGCTCATTCGCTTGCATTTCAACCATACGGCCAACACGTTCAGTTTTGCCAGTAAAGGAGTTAAGAATAGTATCCCCTTTATTGAGTCGTCCTGAGTAGATACGTACGAAAGTTAATGCACCAAAACGGTCATCCATAATTTTGAATGCCAAGGCACGGAATGGCTCATCAGGAGAAACGATTGCGAATTGACCGTTTGGCTCTCCTTCAGCATCAGTTAAAGGCTGAGGATTAACTTCATGAGGGGCCGGTAAATAGTCAACTACCGCGTCTAATAATAATTGCATTCCTTTGTTTTTGAACGCTGAACCGCAATAAGTTGGGAAGAATGCTAATTCAAGTGTACCTTTACGGATACAACGCTTAATATCTTCTATTGAAGGCTCTTCACCATCTAAGTAAGCCATCAGCAAATCATCATCCATTTCAAGTGCTGTTTCAATTAATTGCGCACGGTACATCTCAACGTCATCATGCATATCTGCTGGTACGTCAGTAACAGTGTAATTTTCTGGCTGTCCAGATTCATCCCAAACGTAGGCTTTACGAGATAACAAATCAACAACACCAACGAAGCTGTCTTCGAAGCCGATTGGTAAAGTCATAATTAAAGGATTTGCACCCAACACTTTTTTAATTTGCTCGGTAACTTTCAAGAAGTTCGCGCCGATACGGTCGAGTTTGTTTACGAAAATCAAACGAGATACTTTTGAGTTGTTCGCATAACGCCAGTTGGTTTCAGACTGAGGCTCAACACCACCAGAGCCGCAGAATACTCCGATACCACCATCGAGAACCTTCAGTGAACGATATACTTCCACAGTGAAGTCCACGTGTCCTGGAGTATCGATTACGTTGAAGCGTGTGCCTTTCCAGAAGCAACTTACAGCTGCTGACTGAATAGTAATACCGCGCTCAGCCTCCTGTTCCATGAAGTCGGTTGTTGATTCACCTTCGTGAACCTCACCCATTCTATGGATTCTACCTGTCAGCTTAAGAATACGTTCGGTGGTAGTGGTTTTTCCGGCATCTACGTGAGCGAAGATTCCAATGTTTCTATAAAGGTTTAAGTCAGTCATAATACTCTTATAAAATTTAATGGATAATAAATTGTCGCATATTGTACAGCATTTTATCCGGATTTGCAGCAGAACTTTCCCCTTTTTTATGATTATTTTACCTAGTGCGCTACAAAACAAATGAATACACATTACACGATAGAAACCCGCCATTATTAGAAAGAAAGTTACTCCCAAGAGCACAGCAAAAAATAGGATGTATTTCTCAAATAAATGGGCTAATGCTATCTATTTATTTAGGATGTCATTGGTAGAATAACTACCGCTGATTACTCATTTAATGTTTTTTGTATTAATTTTGCTTGTTTTAGGTGTTTTTCTAATTGCGGCCGTGTTTCAAGAGTTAACTTTCCCAAGGCGGGATTAGAAACAGTTCTAAGCAAACTATAATCCATCATATGCAGCACCCTCTCATGGCCTTGGATCATCATTTTTATGTATTCTTTTTCTAATGAAGTATTTTTTAAGGTGAATAATTGATTTAATTCTTTCTTATTATACTTTTTTAATGAGCCCGTTATTGCTGTTGGCACAATATCGATGTGTTCATTTTTACTCAACTTCATGACCCTATATAAATTTTCAGTATGCTCCTTCTTTAACATTTGCGCATATTGTTTAACTTGAGGAGAGCTTACTTTTTTTAATAGTTCATTGGCTGCGACGATTTCCCCTTCATCCACTGTGAGTAAAATAGTTAAAATTTCACTGTCTTTTTTAGTTTGTACCGCGTTTGATACTTTTATGAAAAAAAGTGCGCAAATAAAAAAAAACACCGATAAAAAAGAGAAAAAGTTTTTTTTAGTATCCATAAAACTAATCCTTCATAACATGTAGAAGAACTATATTAAGATAAGCCAACAAATATACAATTAGTGCTTTCAGGAGTAACTTATGGAAATCCTTAATCTATTTGGCTGAATTGCTCTCGGTTACCTCTCTCCTTAGCTCAGGCGCTGGAATATCCCTCACAAAAATATTAGTATTTGTTATTTTCAAATTGACCAAAAATCTAAAAATAAACTGATAAACATCTCTTGATGTTTTAACCCTTTTTTATTAGCTAAGCATTCGATGGACGATTTTTGTGCTTTACTTTGTTGGTTTTTTTGTTACTATAGGCGAGAAAAAAATAAGTTATATCATATTCTAAACAGGTTGAATATTAAAAAGCATGAGGTTATTCTTAATTAAAGAATAACGCGTTAAATACTTGTATATGGATCTCCCTATAGGGACATTAATTTTATTTTTAAAAATATTAATTTTTAATATAAGTAAAAATATTTAAGAATGCTAAATTAGCACTATAAATTCAATTAATTTTCTTATTAATGTCTTTGTTACAGAAAAAATATTTTATACATTATTAATTGGCATAAAGTGAATATAATAATAAAAAAACTAAACCAATCAATATTAACTATAGGAAATACTAATAGGATTTTTTCAAAAAAATCCCCTATAAAACTGATAAAAAGAACAAATAAACTTCAGAATTCTTTTATAATTGATACTATTTTTTCTATTAAAAAACTTGATAACCCTGCTTCTCGGCTATTAGCAACCAGTAGAAAAACGTTAATAAATCAATCACTGAAAAAATACCAAAATTTGTTCATACGAAAAGTCAAACAAATAGCACACACTAATTTAGCACAAGCATGTGAAATCGAATTGGTTGAAAATGATGGTGCATCAAGAAATGTAGTTTTCCCATGCAGCGCGGCAGAAAAAAATTTACTTGCTATTGATGGAATAGAAACTTCGTCGATGCGTCAATCACAAAGCAATGATTATGATATTGAGCGATTAACCCTAATCAACAAATTATTTGATCAAGCGAATGATCAACGTCGAGAAAATAAATTTATTTTACACATTAAAAACACGATAGATTACAGCACAAACTTCAAGCAGATATTTCAATGAGATGCAAAAACAGCGTAATTAGTGCAATGACCAGCGTACTAGCACACGAGATCAACCAACCATTAACTGCCATTGCCACATACAGCCGTAACTGTCTTTTTATGATTAAAAATAAAGCATCTCATGATAATTTAGAAGAAAAACTGTCCCTTCAATTAGAAAAAATCTCTTCACAAGCCGAATTGGCAGGAAAAATCATCTCCAATATGAAGCATTTTATTCGTGAGGAACATGTTTACGTAGAAAAAACTGATATTAATCAATTAATACATAATGCTCTCTCCATATTTCATTATGAATTACTCGGCCTTAAATTGAAAATCACTCTAAATTTAGAAGATAATATTCCATCGGTATTAATTAACAGAACCCACATTATCCAGGTTATTTTAAATTTGGCGCGAAATAGCATTGAAGCATTTCAAGATAGCCCTGAAGAAAGCCCTGAACTATCTATTGAAACCTCAACGTCTGAAAATTACGTTCAAGTTACTATTCGCGACAATGGACCAGGAGTACCAAAAGAACATATAGATAAACTATTCAGGTCTAATTTTACTACGAAGAAACAAGGTCATGGCATTGGCTTACATATTTGCCGAACCTTAATTGAAAACCATGGTGGAAAACTCAATTTTAAAGCTGAAGATAGAAAAGGGGCTTGCTTTGTCCTCAGTGTACCATTCGAAGTCTACAATGAAAAAAATTAAACTCTATATTGTTGATGATAATGAAGCCATCTGCGATGCATTATTCCTTTTATTAAACTCAGTTTACAAGGATCAACTCGAGTTAAAAATATTTAATCATCCAGCTCATTTCTTGCAACAGTATTCTCCCGAGTGGGATGGTTGCTTAATTGTGGACATGAACATACCCTCCATGAGTGGGCTTGAATTAGTGCAAGAAATTAAGAGCAACCCGTGCAAACTAAAAATTTTCATGATGAGTGGCAGCGCTAAAGAAAGTATTATTAATACCCAATTAAACTACGGAATTGATGAATTTATAGAAAAACCGTTTAAAACGGATCTTTTTTTAGAAAAAATTACCAACTTGATTTAAAAGAATTTTCTCATAAAAATTAATGTTTTCCATGATACAAAATTTAAAAAAAATCAACATATAATTCGAAAACTAAATTTTACTCATGAAAAAGGGACAAGTATGTCTGAAAAAATAAATGGTATTGTTAAATGGTTCAGGGACGATAAAGGCTTTGGCTTTATTCAAAGCGAAGGACAAGAATATTTCGTTCATTTTAGCGGAATACTAGGTAATGGATTTAAATCACTTCCAGCAGGTGCAATGGTTTCTTTTAATCTAACTAAAGGAACAAAAGGCATGCAAGCACACGATGTCGAAGTTATTAATTAGTTTGAATAACCAGGTTTTTCATAATGCGTTATAGGGATATCTATAAAGGTTAGTTGAGACTCAAAATAAGGATATTAGGAATTCATATGCAAACAAACAAGCAAACCATCTTCATCATCGATGATGAACCCGCTATATGTGATTCGCTACAATGGCTGTTTGAGTCGATACAATATCAAGTAGAGACCTACAGAACTGCATCCTCTTTTCAAAAAAGCTATGATCCCCAACATGCTGGATTGCTCATCACAGATGTACGTCTCCCAGATATAAGTGGATTGGAGCTTTTAGAGAGCCTAAGACAACAAAAAATATTTTTACCCGTAATCGTTATTACAGGATACGGTGATATCCCCATGGCTGTAAGGGCAATGAAACTCGGAGCAAAAGACTTTTTGTTAAAACCTTTTAACGAACAGGTTCTGTTGGAAAAAGTACAAAAACATGTTAATCAGTCCATGAATAGTGAATCGCTCCACCTGCTCAATAAACGCATCAACAGTTTATCTAAGCGAGAGCAACAAATTATAAAACTCATTATCGATGGAAAATTAAATAAGCAAATAGCCCATGAACTTTCCATATCCATTTCCACAGTGGAGGCACACCGTTCAAATATTATGGCGAAAGTTCAAGCCAAAAACTTAGCGCAGCTTATTAAATTATACCTACAAGCACAGCATGATTATGAGTCTGTTTAATAGAGATGGAGCAATATAATTAGCTCAGGCCACCCCTCCTTGTATCGTAACGTTAATACCTTAACAGCGAGCAAGTTTGATCGAATCTAATAAAATATTATAAACGCAACTGAAATTAGGTTTTTTGAGATTTTAAATACCTGTTTTTTTATTATTTATAATGGCTTATAAGGAGAGAAGTTATTCTCAGTTATTTTTTTAAAGCTAATTTCTGTGGAACAAGAGTATCTCAATTTAGAAAGGTCTTTGGTAAATAGCAAAATGCGAGATGAGCTCTTGCATTTAGCAAATGCTGAGCTTAACAGTCAAGCCTATGCGAGCGAATCAGTATTGGTAGCAAGCGTAGATACCTTAATCTAAAATAATGGGTTCAATATTAAGTTCCACATCATAATGCTCTTTAATTTGCGATTGAATCCAATCGGCAAATTTCAATAATTCTGATTGATTAGCTCCACCATAATTTACCATTACCAGTGCATGCTTCTGGTAAATGCCAACATTTCCTTGCCGTAATCCCTTCAAACCCAAACTATCAATCAGCCACCCTGCTGATACTTTAATTTTCTCCGGATCATATGTAGGGAATACCGGTAAATTAGGGCATTGCTCACATAATTTCTGTGCTATTTTCTTTGCTATGACAGGATTATGAAAAAAACTACCTGCATTACCGAGCTGGTCAGGGTCAGGTAATTTACTTTGACGAATGCTAATGATTATATTACGCAAGTCATACGGTATTGGATTGGTTAAAGATGAAAGTCTTTGTGCGACATCACCATAACTAGCATTCAGATTGGGCTGCGTTAATAAAGTAAAACTGACGCTAATAACAATATAACGCGGATTATTTTTTAAAAAACTGTTTCGATAACTAAATTGACATTCATTGTTGCTAAGACAAACTAGCTTTGCAGTTTGAAGATCATATACCAAAACCTCTTTGATGAAATCTTTAACCTCAACTCCATACGCACCAATATTTTGAATGGGCGATGCCCCCACTGTACCAGGGATTAAGCTTAAATTTTCCAACCCAAAAGCACCATGAGTGCTACAATAAGCCACAAACGAATCCCAGTTCTCACCCGCCATTGCAGTAACTATCTGTTCTTGGCCAACTTTAGTAATTGTGATACCACGTAACTTATTATGAATAACTAAACCTTGATATCGGCTGGGTATAATTAAATTACTCCCTCCTCCCAAGATAAAGAACTTGGAGAACTGAGAAATAATCTCTCTAATTTCATCTAATTGTTCGACTTGATTTAAGACAACATAATGAGACGCCGTTGATTTTAAGTGCAATGTATTTAAGGGGGTTAAATCAATATTTTCTAGAATGTTCAGCATCAGTTGCTAATCAGTTGGTATTAATTATTTATTATCTCGAATTTTATTTGGTGGCACAATCGGTTAACTGATAATAAGTTTATTATTTATAAAATACTTTAAACCTCCCCAACGGTTTAGTCACAGCATCACTTCGCTAGTCAATGGGACACATATTTACCCTATCCTCCCTTTCATGAGTCTAATGCAGTATCCAACCCAAAGAATATTTTCAAGGAGATTGATCATAATTTGATTAGCAAGTTCTAAAAAAGATATAATTCGCGATTTTAAAGTCAACAAGAGAGTAGAATGCCTACAAATAACTTACCCTCAACAGCAAGTGAATCCCACCTCTATGAGCTTAAGAAGAACCGGGCATAAGTACATCGAAGAATACTCCAGCAAGAACAATATATCACAACAGATAGTGATTGAAGCCTACCTTCTAGCGGAGAGTTACGAAAAACTATTTCAAGCTTACATCGTTGATTATTTTTGGGACAAAAGCCATTTTCTTGATATCATAAACTAGTAGCAATATTAGCTCCTATTCTGTTGCTTAGCGACTTTTTTTAATTATTTAAGAACAAGAAATGAAAAACAAAATACCTCAGGAAAAATTACCTCCAGCTAATTTAAAAAGAGCGCTGGAATATGTCAAAAGCCTTTCTCCTTTAGGCTCTTCTAACAAATTTGCAGACCAGCTACGAACTAATTTTTGGACTAGAACCGCTACTCAGCTCAGAACACATGAAACTTATTTTATTAAGTCTCATAGAGCAACGATAGAAGACCAAGAGAAGAATGCTATATATGAGCCTAATCAACGCATTTTTATGTACACCGAAAAAAATTGGCTCTATCGTTATAGAAAAATTAGGGATTCCTCTTTACGAGTGTGCCCTTTAGAGCTTACTGATCAAAAAATCTCATTAGATGCATTTCACTTAGAGCGTGGACACTTATGGGTTTTATTTCTCGCAATGGTCGCCAAAGAATTAGGTGGAGGAACTTGCGATTTTAAGGCAGCACTTGCAGCCAAATATCTCTGGGAACATAGTGAAGAGATCAACCGGATTGAATTAGTTAGCGCGTTAGATTTTCAGCACTGCTATGTTATCATAAATAGAGAGGGAGTCCTTGCTGATTATAAAACGTGGGGAGAAAACGCGTGGATAATTGATCCTTGGTATGGTGAAAATGGGATAATTTATCCGGCATCCAGCTTTTCAGAAACCATAATGAAAATAAAAGCGTTTGATTTCAACCAGCATATGAATTTAAAAGAGCTGGGTTACGGACAAGGATCCTACACTCTTTCTCCACCCTCAGAAGAGCCATGCACGTGCACTTGTGAAATTAACCCTCAGAGCCAGCCCTATCCTAAATACAATGGAAAACCTTTAGATTATTATTTCAGCGTTGATATATACCCACATCGAGAAGAAGAATTAGAAACCCCTTTCGCCTTTGTTATGCATTTAAATAAACACAAAGAAAGCATGGCCAAGTGTTTCCCGGAGATAAAAAAGAAGTCTTTTTCCTTGAAAAACTCTAAGCATTCTTTATTCGCTCATAAACATAATCAAGAAACTTGTGAACTAAATGAATCAGTTTTGTCGCAAAAACAATTGCAGGCTTAGAGTGGAGCTGGTTAGGTAGCGAGTCTATAAAACCTTTCAAAGATAGACTGTTTTTCTGCCTGGAGAGGCTGTACTTTTCGGAGTATAGGGTGAAGTTCAAGGCCACCCACCGTAGTGCTAGTGCTAATAAACTTTAAATATATCGCCAGATTTTAGACAATATGCTATGTTTAGAGCATTATTCAAGACTTGAGTATAATCAATGAGATTTGCCATTAATACTATGCGATATTTTATAATGATAGGCTTATTATTTAGTTTAACCGCCTGTATAAATACAGGTCATCGTGGGCATGTAGCTTCTTATAAAGTTAAAGGTAAAGTATATACACCCCTTAGATCAGCAAAAGGTTATAAAGCGCGAGGACTAGCTTCGTTTTATAGTAATCGCTTACATCGTCATAAGACCTCTAATGGAGAGCGTTATAATATGTATTCTATGACGGCAGCACATACTACACTTCCATTTAATACCCGACTACGAGTTAAGAATATAAGAAATGGAAGAACAGTGGTGGTTCGCGTTAATGATCGAGGCCCTTTCTATAGTTCGCGAATTATAGATATTTCTTATGCGGCCGCACGTCGCCTTGGAATCAAAAGTACTTCTATGGTAGAAATACAAGCGCTAAATTAGACATATAAATTTCGTGTATTTTTCCGAGCGTTTATTCTAATATCAATTTTATATCATTATGCTGGTTAGTTTAAGCAATAATGCCTTTTGTATAGCACAATAAGCACTAGCCATTTTATGGATTTTCTTCTTAAGAAACACTTGAATTTTTCAGAGTGCTGGCCCGAGCAGATTAAGTAACATCCAAGGAGTTACTGCCGACTGGCTATCATCTACATTCAGGAAAGAAATGTGAATACTGGCATTCCTGTTTCTTTTCCAGCATATTGGCTTTCGATAAATAAAGAACCGTTTCGCGTAAAGTTAAATTGACCATTTCCCCTTACCTTTGATCTGTTCATTATTTGTACTATAATAAAAAAACTCCTTCCTGTGGATAGAGGTTTTTAATGCCTAATGCTGTAGATTCTAACCAAGCCGTAAACTATGTATTAGATTCCCTAAAAAAGAATGCGAGTACAGACTCACCCGAAGCAACCGCGACCAAATTATTTTTTATTTCCGCAAATCTTTTCGAAAAATATAATATGGATGATCGCGATAATCACAAAAAGAATATGGCGGCCATGGAGGAGATCCGAGTAAAAACCCAAGCCCAAGTCAAAGAGTCCATCCTGGAAGACGTCGCTCCTGAAAAAATAAGCACTAAAATTACCTATTGGACAGATACGATGGAAGAACTGCTTAAAAAAGGAGATCGCGCTACCGCAGCCTCCGTTCGTCTAGTGATTGATGAGCTGGCTTGGAGCAAACAGGAAAATCTACGCCAAGCATTTGCAACACTCCCTACAAAAACTCAAGACGCATTAAATAATTATAAGGTTGATGCACGAGTTACTTACTTAAGCACCTATGAAAATCAACATGTTACCGTGCCCTTCATGGGGATTTATCCTAAAATCCTGGATATGGCTAAAAATGCAGCTTCCCTGGAAGATGATCCTGAAAAGAAAAAAATGGAAAATCCAGGCATCACTAAATTAAGAACATTTACCCAAAATATTAAAGCGAATTTAAGCACCCAAATGAAAGAAGAGCATAAAAATTTAGATCGTATGCTTTCACAAGAACAAGATAATTTAAACGGCATGATCGCTAAGGTGTCCGCTTATAACCATCAGTATGAAGACTCCAAAAATTCCCCAGATCAAAAAAAATACTACGCCTCTCATCTTTTATTGCAGGTGATGAACAACAAATCGTTAACCACCGAAGATAAGGTTCGTTTTTTGCAAAATTTTATTGAGCAAACTCCCAAAGGTTTAGAACATAAAAACTTCTTTCATCGCATAAGCAACAAGGACTTTACAATAATCAAGCTTGCTCAAGAGATCCTGCCCATTATGCAAAATACTGCCACTTTAGAAGCATTCACTCATAAAAATGCAAAAAATCAAGCAGAACTGGATGAGCACCAAGCGGCAATCGCAAGCAAAGAGGTGGTAAGCCAATTTGTCCCCGGAAAAATACCCCAGCAGCCCGCCACTCCATTTGTCCTAGGACGCAAGCCCATTAATCCTGAGCCAGAAGCAAGCAAAGTGACAGCCGCTACCGTCTCCAAAGAAGAGCATGTGACGAAGGAAGCCCCCACAACCATATCCCCTCCTCCAACATCCGAACCGAAAGAAAATACTGTGAAACTTACCTCGTCATTTAAGGAAAAATTAGCCTTTTTTGAAAGTCTCATTAAAAAAGATGAGGAACCAGAAAGCGGTCCACGAGGCCCAAGACGCTAAAAAGGGGGCTATAACCGTTGGTGAGGTGATTTGACCCAACTCATGGAGCATCGCAAGCTCCTTGGGAATACCACAGCGCTACGTTCTGCTGTTGAGCCCAAAGGCACTACTTACATTAGATTAAAGAAAGTTTGCTTATTATATAGCCTAATCGCAATACATTGATTACTTGGTAAGAACCAATCGTTATAACAAGTATTCTCGCGATCTGGCTTCGAGCTATAAAAAAATACGTGAAGCAGAAAATCGCTCATTAATCGACTTGATGTCTAACTTGAGATCGAAATGTATTCTTTACATTCCCGAATGGCTATTAATCAGCTAACTAATAGAAAAATGGTGCGATAGATTCGACTAGGATAAGGAATGAAATCTTTCCCTTCAGGGAAGGTTTTCCTATATACTCGCTTCAAAGATGGAGAGAAGCGTTTTGAAAATGTTTCTGCTTAGATTGACCGCTTAGCGGTGTCCCTAAGGTACTTTTATAAGGATATAATCCATGAATAAAAATCGTTTAAAATACGTAATTCTTGCGGGATTAGTACTGTTAAATCCAGCCTATGGTGGTATTCCTGTATGGACGTTTACCCAAGTCCCCGGATATCCCCCCTCAGCGAGAGTGAGCAGCACACAGACAACGACCATCAAATACCTCCTGACCAATCAATCACATAAAACGCATACATTACGGATGAAGCCTATTCAAGGAATTACCCCATCAGGATGTATCTCCCCTTTGAATTATCAGGAAAAATGCATTTTAACTTTGGATGTAAAAGGGAGCGATTTAAAGGGAGACATAATGGGAGGCCCAGAACTATGCGAACGAGGTAATCCCAATCAGTGCTATCGACCAAGCCAGGCCGACAGTTTAGTCATCCGACTAACGCAAAAGCCTCCTGGCACAGCTACTTTAATACCAAGCACATCAATACTGGCACTTTCAATCAACTGCCCGCCCGCTTCATCTTGTATGACCACGCAAGATGCAGCGCTCACGGGCAACCCAAGACACATAACTATTAAAAACACAGGCTCTGCTCCTGCCACCAATATCTCCGTTAGCACCATTAAGCTTCCTTCAGGAACGAGCATCAGTAGCACAACATGTACGGGCTCACTCAATGAGGGGGATTCCTGCATGATTACTTTAACACCAGGCCCGATAGCCAGTGATGATTCAAATAACGCGGCATGCACAGCCGGAACACAACCCGTTGCTGGTACGGTGATGATTAGGGCAGATGGTGGTGTTTCCAGCCAAGTCAATATCTATGTGTTAGGCTATGGTTGTCAGTACCAAGGAGGTTTTATTTATTCGGTTGATGACACCACATTAAAAACCGGCAGCATTGGTGGTAAAGTAACTGCTCTTGTTGATCAAGCAATGCCTGCCGTTCTCTCTGGCCCTTTAAATCCCGGCATTATTTGGAGTTCCAATGGGAATGGAGTGGGCAATTTTAATGTGGATTACACCAGCATTCTTGGGATTGATGAAACATCGACTACTACTACCCCCTCTCCCACCTTACCCTCTTATCCCGCTGGCACACCTCCCTATAGCCCATGCAACGGCAGTACCGATGGGTCATGCAATTCGAGAAATATTGTTTCTTATTATAATCACAATCGAACTAGTGGAGGAAGCCCACCTACCCCCCTTAATTATTATGCGGCAGGCCTATGCGTACTCTACACCATAGACTCGAATGGTACTACTCCATGCACAAATGGAACTTGCTATAATGATTGGTATTTTCCTGCAGTTTGTGAGATGGATTCTAACGATCTCTTGATAGGTTGTCCTAATGGAACTCAAAGCATGGTAGGCAGCCTTTCTTTCTTGATTGGAAACTCAAATGATCCCTCCCCAAGCACCTCTTGCTCCCCGCCCAGCGGAACAAGCTGCCTTGCAGGACTTTATTGGAGTTCCACCGAAGATTCGAACGCGCCGCAGACTGACGCAAGGACTGTAGATATTAACACTGGTGGTAGTGTTCAAGGCGGCAACGATAAGTTTGTTTCGATTGGAGTTCGTTGTTCTCGAGCGTTAAGTTATTAGACTTTTTTACCTGCTTTGCCTAGCAAAGCAGGGTAACGATATCTTTTCAGCTCAGATATTGGTACCCCCTCCTCATTTATATTACAATCCTTAGCTATAACTTACTGAATAAAATACTTTTTAACTATGTCTAATTTTTTTATCTATTATGGGGTTAATGAGCACCACCAGCTGTTCATCAGTTGCTATCATGACAACTTTGCCGCAATGTTTGCCTTTAAAACCTTGACGAAAAGGCAAACCCACTCTGAAACCAAGATAATAGGCCTTTTGTCTACCAATGAAAATGAAATTAAAGAAACCATACTTAATGAATTAACCATGATCCAACGCGATATTGCCGCCCGTTACCCCAAGATAACCAAAATTTATTACAGCGGTGATATCAATTTAGGCTTTGGAGGACAAGAACAATACCCTGCCTTTCTTATGGATGGCAGTTTACAAAAATTATTTAAAGGCCATGAGTATTTTGCTAAGGTGCCACTTTTAGTATGTCTTGAATCCTATAATGATGAGCTTGTCCGCAAAGCGGCAAAAATTTATAGTGAATATTATGTCACAACGCATAAAAAAAACTATCCTGATTGTAAAGTAGAAATTAAAAATAAACTCAGTGTCAAATCGCTTTATAATTCATCGAATGGCTGGTTATCCCCACCACCATCCCCTCCCTCTTCTCCCAAAGTTAACAAAAAAATGGAAACCCTCCATTCAGTTACTCATTTGATGCGTAAAGCATCTCCCTCCTCTCCCAACATGAATCGGCATGCTTTTTATCCACATAAAAAAATGGATGAGGTAGAAATAAAAAATGAGGTAACTCGAACTTATTCCCCTGGGCAAACCAGAAAATAGGCCTAGTACGTACGAGCCCCATGCTGACATCGTCAACACGGTGTGTATTATCACCGTAAAACTAGACGAGAATATCGTAAATGCTCAAAGAGCTATTTAATTCCTAAATAAGACCCCAAGTTCACTTGAGGTCCATGCATTCAGTACGCTACTGCATTGATTTTTTGATTTCGTATGAACTGGGGAGATGCCACGGTTGCTTCAGATTTAGGTGGAGAGCTGAGCTTTCTCCTTGCCATTGGCGTTTACAAAATTGTTCATAGAAAACAGGTTCTTTTTGTTGCAGCAGTTTTAGATGACGAGCTCTAATCGTCTGGGTTAGATTAGAATCAGTGGGCCAAGTTTTTTGTTCTAAATCGCAATAGATATTTTCAATGAGAAATGCACCACAGCTGGTGCCATCTTTTTGCTCTAGAGCATGTTCAAAGGGTTTGATGTGAGTAGCCATTGGCCATAAGTCTAATACACTAAGTGCCTGATTTACTTCCTCAAGTAAAGCAGGGATTAGTTGAGCATCGGGCGTATAGTTTTTAATGCTGTTATAATAAGTAATTTCAGGTAGCGCTCCTGTTCTGAGTTGAATACGTATTCCCACCCAATGATATTGATGGACTATGGGAATAATGATGTTTTCTACCGAATTGTTGCCTCTTTGGGGCGCAAAGGGTCCTGCTACATAGTCCCGCAGTATATTGAGTACTCGATTACCAAGATAATTTTCGGACATATTCGCCACTCCAAGCACAATAAGCCCTGGTGTTTGATTATCTTGAAGCCGTAATTGAAGAATACGGCACACATCTTCATCTTGATACATATAGGAACTATTGGTGTTTTCCCCAACAGTATTGGGCTGAGCAAAGAGGCTATTATTTGCTAAGGTTTTGCCCGACGTATTGAGCGTTTTGGGGATCACTTTACCAGGTTGCTGATTAATAAACTTTATTTTCTGTTGGTATTCATTCAATACATTTATATAATGCGGTACTGCAAATTGAGTAGAAATTTTTGTCATCCAATGTTGGCATGATTTTTTTTCCGTTTTGCCTAGCCACGATGTCACTTGGTGCGGTTTGACCTGGATCAAGGCATCTAAAAGCTCCTGGAATTTTTGAGCAGTATACAGCTCCTTATTTTCCGTTCTTTTTGAATCGAAAAAGAAACCATATGCTTCATAGGCAAAACAGGCCAGGATATCATCCTGAGCAAGCTGTTGATTGTGGTGCAGTATGCTGGCTAACCACTCCGGAGTGATTGCACGCAAAGCGAGCTCCAAATGTTTTTTTAATGAATGATCCTTTAAGCAATTCTGTTCAAATATTACTTGATACGACTGGAATGACTCGTTCTTTTGAATGGCATATTGTATATCCAAATAGAGCAGTTCACGATTCACCTGAAAATATTTTGAGTGGGCTTTGGTAATAGCCTCTTGATCCTTTAATAATCCGAAATCGCTTAAATTAAGATGATGATCTGCCAAAATATAGGCGATTTTTTCTGGATCCTCGGGATTTTTTCTGAGAACACGTCCAATGATCTGGCGAACTGTCGCACTGTTTTCATTATTATTTCGGGCAATGAGAGCCCAGGATAAATGTTTATCATCGTAACCTGCTTGCAGCATCCCAACCACAATTAAGATGCCTTGTTCATGGTATTTTTTCTTGTGAAACTGAGTAATTAATTGCGCAGAGTTGCTAAGGCCACTATGAACCGAGAGCGCCAAAGGTTTAGCGCGATCCTGATTAATGACTTGCGCTAATTCATTTGCTTGGGCAATAGAACTAACAAAGATAATTCCTTTGCTGTTCTGTAAACATTGCCCATCGCGCGGATGCCGATGGCTCTTAAGTAGCTCACTAATTTTTTCTTTTCTTTTCTCATTTGTGTTACTTAATTTATAAGGCAAACGATCAATAATCATGGGAACGGTAATTTTTGCCTGTAAGGAATCAAGCCGGGAAAAGTGATATAAGGGCTGATATTCTTTAGGAGGTGTTGCGGAAAATCCTAAGGCGGTTACATTGCCCCCCAATATTGTTTTGGCTGTAGTAAGATATAAGTGAAATTCATCTAATAAAATAATTGCGGATTGAATGTTAATAGCATCTGTTGATTCGCCTAATTCATTCTGAAATTTATTAAAGCTGTAATCGCAGAAAATAACCACTTTTGCCTGTTTCTTGAGTACGTCGTTTTTATAGTAATTTTTCCAGGGAACATTACCCGAATCACTTTGAACTTTGATAATATCAAGCATAGTCACGTGTGCATTGTCTTCTAAGAGATTAATAGTTTCTTCACATGAGAGGTAGAATTGTTCCACTAATTGTTGGGTTGGCGTAATAATATAAATGGGGCTATCTTGTTTGGCTAAAAGATAATTGAGCAGCAAGATTTGCAGGCGGGTCTTACCGGCCCCGGTTGCAATATTTAATACGCCATTATTGGCAGTGGATTGCCCTATTTTTTTTAATGCTTCTTGTTGATAGGGATAACATAAGTGACCTATTTGCGATAAATAGGTTTCCATATTCCAGTGCTCATCCCCTGCCATTAATTGATTTAAGTTCTTATTTGAACAATTTAGCTTCCAATGAGAGGAATGAGGAGTCTGTTTCCGTTTCTTCTTCAAAGAGGATGATGCTTTCTGGGGTTCCTCATCATTCGAATATATATTATCTAACAAAATAAAATTAGGCGGGATTAATGCATCGCTGAGTTTTCTTTTTTTTATCTGGGTATTATTGAAAACAACCTGAGGTAAATCATCTCGTGTTTTTTCAAATTGTTGGCGTGCTTCAAATGCTTTTTGATTCCGGATTACTTGTTTTTTAAGGTATGAAAGGGCCCAATTCATCCATTGTTGATGATTTTCTTTTAACATGCTCAAATCAAACGATCCAAATTCTATTTTCACCACATCGTTATAAGGCGCTAACCACTTTTTGGCCATGTTGGAGTTTATAGTGCTTCGTTTAAATCCAGCATGGTTTTGATCTATTATGTGGCGACATGCACGTGATATTTTTTTCGAGTCTACCGCAATATCCAAGAGCATTTGAAAATAAAAATCTTCCAAACAATGGTTTGCATAAGTCGCAGGGTAGCCTAGAATAAATATGTCATCGTTATTTTCTAAGTCCAATAATTCTCGGATGCATTGAAAATTCAGAGAATAAATTTTATAACAGTAGTCCGGTATGATTTGATGCGAAGAGGTTCTTACAGTTTGCAGTCCTGACATAAAAGATTTATTTAGTTCGCGTTGCTCTTTAAGATAACTGGTAACCTGCGACCATATTAATTCATGGGAAGAGTTTTGTGAATTTAAACCAATCCACTCAATATTATCATCAAGATAAATGCAATCAGTTAAGTTCCAATAATAAGAAGCATAAAAAGCCGCCAATCGTCTTGATTGAATGCCTCCCTTATTTTCGTAATTACCATGTGAAAGAGACGCCAGGCTATTAATAACCAAGAAGCCTAATGAAGGAGGGCAGGAGGAAATATTAAGCGCATGAAACTCTTCTGATGTAAGTACTACAATGCAATGTTGCTCATCTCCCATTTGGTCCATATCAGGTAAAAAAGCATTCTGTGTTCTTCCTGCAAAAATAAAGGTTACTGTTTGGGTAGATAGCTCCTTTTGTTCGGCAGCATAATAATTCATTTCAGTAGTATGCAAGAAACCATCGCTATTTATTGACTCAACGTGTGAGATAATGTTCCATTTTTTGCTGAACGTCTTGATTAAAGGAATCAGGTGATGTTGACAATTCAATTCGTTATATGGAGTTGAATCATGCATATCCAGAGAATGTATTTTCTTTAATCCAGGTTCCGAGGCAAGGTACTTTTGGCTAAAGAATGCTATTTTTTGCTCAGCTTTTTTCTGTTTATTGTTTGGAGTGGTTTGGGGAATGGCGTCTGCCAGCGCATTTATTTCATTTTGTCCCACCATCTCGTCTATTGATAAAAAGGATGGGACTTCAATAAGCGCTTGTGGATTCCTAAGTTTTATTAAAAGCTCAGTGGCTCCTTGTTCATTTAATAAATTCTCCAAGCTACACCCATGCCTAGGATGCTGTTTATTTTTTGGGGAGGCGCTTAAGTCAATAAGAAAAGGGCTATTTTTTATTAGCTCGCTGAATAATGATATTTGATGCCGTGCCGCTAATAACCATGCTAAGGAAATACCCTTTTGTGACAGTTGGTCATAAGTAGGTTGTGCATTCAAATCGATGAATATGGATGGGCTTTGAGAATAAATTTTCTTAAATAAATCGATCGCATTGTTTCGTATGAGCAGCCAAGCTAAGGAAATACCTTTGCCTAGATGTTGCTCCTGAGTCGGTTGTGCATTCAAATCGATGAATATGGATGGATTTTGGGAGTAAATTTTCTTAAATAAATCGAGTTCTTTTCTTAGGGTGAGCAGCCAAGCTAAGGACATCCCTTTGTCTTGATGTTCTTCGTGAGTAGGTTGGGCATTCAAGTCGATGAATATGGATGGATTTTGGGAGTAAATTTTCTTAAATAAATCGAGTTCATTTTGTTTTATAAACATCCAAGCTAAGGAAATACCCTTGTTTGGATGGTGTTCGTCAGCAGGTTGTGCATTCAAATCGATGAATACAGATGGATTTTTGGAGTAAATTTCCTTAAATAAATCGAGTTCATTTCTTATTAGGAGCAGCCAAGCTAAGGAAATACCCTTGTTTGGATGGTGTTCGTCAGCAGGTTGTGCATTCAAATCGATGAATACAGATGGATTTTTGGAGTAAATTTCCTTAAATAAATCGAGTTCATTTCTTATTAGGAGCAGCCAAGCTAAGGAAATACCCTTTTGTCGATGATGTTCGTCAGTAGATTGTGCATTCAAGTCAATGAATATGGATGGATTTTTGGAGTAAATTTCCTTAAATAAATCGAGCTCATTTCTTATTATGAGCAGCCAAGCTAAGGAAATACCTTTGCCTAGATGTTGCTCCTGAGTCGGTTGTGCATTCAAATCGATGAATATGGATGGATTTTGGGAGTACATTTTCTTAAATAAATCAAGTTCATTTCTTTGTATGAGCAACCAACCCAAGGAAATACCTTTGTCTAGATGGTGTTCGTTAGTAGGTTGTTCATTCAAGTCAATGAATATGGATGGATTTTGGGAGTACATTTTCTTCAATAAATCAATTTTATTGCTTCGTATAAGCAACCAAATTAGGCTAATACCTCCGGTTACCTTATTATGATCTGGGTTATTTAGATCAATGGAAACATTTGATATGTAAAATGGGTTAAGTTCTTCCTTTTTCCTAGCGGATGCTACATTTAAGGGATGCGTGTGTAGAAGAGGATCTTGAATATATTCAATCGCATAAGAGTTATTTTTTTCTTTTTTCATTTAAAACAAACCCACAAGAAGAAATCACTATGATTTTTAATAATACAATGGAATGGCCTTTAAGAACACATTATGCTTTAAATTTACTCTTTTAAGAAATGGTGGCGGAATTTACCCAGCCTGCCCGCCACCCCTTTTAAGATTTCACAATCTTTGTTCTGTATAACCAGATAATCATTTCCGAAATAAAATAAATCCCCGTTCTAGAGCGGGGATAATAGCCACAAAGTGCTAATTTATTTGTAGTGCGCTTTTTACAGAATGATGTTCTTCGGTTCTTTGAACAAACTCTCTAAAGAAAGTCTGTGCGCTCTTACCTGATCGATTATGCAATGTACTCCAAGCTGAATTATGACCATTTTCATCTTGCACATCAGTTTCCATTTTCCTATCGCTTTTAATTTTTTCCCTAGCTTCAACTACAGCCTCTCTTGCCTTAGCGAGTCCTGGTTTAGTGAGAGGATCTGCCTTATGAATTATGTCATCTAGATTTGCAATCTCTTTATCAATCTTCGCCTTTTTCTCGCGTCGATCTGAAGTAAGTTCTTTATGAATAGATGCATAATGAGGAATCACAGCATCATCGATACGATTTTCTCTTATCTCTTTACTTGATCTAACTACTATGTACTCTTTATATGCTTCAGGAATGCCCTTAAATGCACTACCAGCATTAATTTCCCATTTAACTAAAGCAACACCGAATTTAACGAAGGGTTTAAACAACCATCCCAATACTATCCCTGTTATGCCATCTTTATGACCGATTGCTTTACCCTCTTCATTACGTTCTAGACGCACATTTCCTACTAAGAAATTAGTAATAGTCGAGAAAGAACGGCTACTAAATAAATTAATCGGTTGTCCTAGCTGATGGAAATGTTGTGCTACCAACGAGGCTATACCCGCCCCAAGAGAATGACCTTTAAGGGTAATATTTTGTGGGGAAACACCTTGATCTAATAATCGTTGTACCTGGGCAATACCATCTAAAACTAAATCATCTTTTGATTTAGCTCTGCCCGTGCTTTGACCAACACCACGAAAGTTAAAACCAACGACATTAGCCTTGAGAGCTTGCGCATCTTCTTTTATATCATCAATGATATGTTCATAACACATACCATTCCCTACTAAATTGATAATATAGGGTTGATATTTAGGATCAATATTTTCTTGGGACTTATACTTTACCTCGAACGTATCTAAATGTATTCCATCATGAGTAATTACCTCATGTTTTTCACAGGCTAGATTGTCATCATTATAATAACTCACAGAGTCATCACTAACTGCTAAATGAACAAAACTCTCATTTTGTGCGGGCAGCACCAAACTACCGACCCCTTCACCAAGCAATTTATTCGCCCCGAGTTTTATTAAATCCCAGAATAAAACAGGAGGAAAAACAGACCGAATTGCAATAAACTTAAACCATTCCCAACCACTATATCTCGGTTTTGGGGCATTATAAACCTTAGCCATTATTCAATCTCATTACATTTAGTGTGCTAAAATTATAAGCAAAAAACATTAAGGTAATATTAAAGCTTCTCGTAAATTGAGAAAAGATTTGATTATCATCATTACAACTCAATACTTTGATTAAGACAATGATAAAACACTGAGCAACTGAGAGTTTCTTAATTGGCAGCATGAGCAGTGAGCTGTCAACCGAACGCGAGCAAGTTGATTTTCCCTAAACCAAAACCAACTACCCTCATTCTTTTCAACATAACTCAATCAATTCAAGAGACCCGCGACTGATTTAAGTTGCTCTGGTTGAAGCAACTGAATTTTCTTATGCTCAATAGAAATAATTTTATTATTTTTAAATTGAGTAAAGATCCGGCTAATCGTTTCTGCTGTTAATCCCAGATAATTTCCAATATCTTGACGAGACATCGGTAAAAAAAATTCTATGCCTTGCTCACAAACAACCAATCGCTTAGATAAATCAATCAGAAAAGCAGCTAGACGTTGCTCTGCAGTGACGAAATTTAAATAATAACCTGTAGCTAATTGCTGACTAATTAAATACAAAATTTGCTTCTGCAAGCTGGAATGAGAACGCAATAACTCCAGAAAATGAGTATAGGGAATCTCACAAACTAGTGCATCAGAAAGCGCAGCCGCTGAATAAAGATAGTTTCCGCGCGCAATGGCCTCAAAACCGAGGATTTCACCTGCAAAGTAAAACCCACGTAGTAATTCATTACCGTCTCGGTCTACTTCATAAGTTTTTAAACACCCGGACTTAATCGCATACAGACTATGAAACGTAGTTTGAGGAAAATACAGGAACTGCTTTTTTTTAAGCACATGCTGTTGGCTTACTGCGGCATTAACTTGATTGACCCATCGCGACTTAGGCTCTTCTAACGTGCAAAAAGGGGAAAATCCACAGTACGAACAGGATTGAGTATCTTTTGTGTGCATGAGGACGCCATAAATTTCTAATTAGTATAGTTTAGCTTGTTTTTAAGCCTTTTTATATTTTTCCATGATGTAAATCAGGGTATTTGGAGGAGTGCCGCATATAAAATGAAACAAGCTAATCGAGCCATAACATGGCGAACAATTTTTAGCTTATAAAATCAACAGCGAGAACACAATGAAGAAGAAATTAACCCAAACTTTAGTTGCTGGAACCTTACTTTCAATAGCGATACCAGTAATGGCCGATTCACCCTGGCTCGTTCGATTACGTGGAATTGGCGTATTACCTAGTGAATCAAGCTCTACCATTAGCATCATTGGGGGTAAAGTAACTCACATTAGTAATGAAATAGTCCCTGAGTTAGATTTCAGTTATTTCGTTACTCCTCATATTGCAGCCGAACTCATTTTAGCAACTTCACGACATAGTGTAGAGGCGACCAATACAGTTCTAGGGACGGTTAACTTAGGGAAAGTAAGCGTGTTGCCGCCTACCTTAACAGCCCAATATCATTTTGATCTTAGCCCCCACATCAAACCCTATGCAGGTGTCGGGATTAACTACAGCTATTTCTTTGATGTTAATAGTGGCCCCGTAGCAACCAAGATTCATTATAGCTCCAGTGTGGGCCCAGCATTACAAATAGGGGCTGATTTTGCAATCAATGATCATGTGTTCATTAATGCCGATTTAAAAAAAATCTGGCTCAATTCGAATGTAAAGGTATACACACCCATCGCTCAATTGAATACCAAAGTAAACATTGACCCTTGGATAGTAGGCTTAGGTGTGGGCTATCGATTTAGTTAAGAACCTTTTACTTTTATTTTAGTAAGTGATTACCAATATTTCGGAGCGCTCATCATCAAATCGATTACACGCGATATTTCTTTGACATTAGTTATCAAATTATTGCTTCTATTTATTTTGTGGTGGGTTTGTGTCCGAACCATGCATCCCCAGCTTGAAAAAGGGAGTAGTTGGTTACTCGACACACAAGAAAGGCCAGTTATTATTAAGAAACAAGAGGTGTTTAAATGATTCCAGCAACAGAGGTGGTTGACCTCTCTCGATTACAGTTTGCATTAACTGCACTGTACCATTTCTTATTTGTCCCGTTGACCTTAGGGTTTTCCGTCCTATTGGCGATTATGGAAACCGTTTATGTCATGACTGGTAAAGAGATTTGGCGAAAGATGGTGAAATATTGGGGCATCTTATTTGGAATTAATTTCGTCCTGGGTGTGGCAACTGGCTTAACCATGGAGTTTGAATTTGGGACAAACTGGTCCTATTATTCTCGATACGTTGGGGATGTTTTTGGTGCTCCATTAGCCATTGAAGGATTAATGGCCTTCTTTTTAGAGGCTACCTTTGTCGGCTTATTTTTCTTTGGATGGGAACGCCTATCCAAACTACAACATTTGGTTTGTACTTGGCTGCTGGCTTTAGGTACAAACTTATCAGCACTTTGGATTTTAGTTGCAAATGGATGGATGCAAAACCCTGTAGGTGCCTATTTTGATTATCAAACCATGCGCATGGAAGTGAGCAGCTTTTTCGATATTTTATTTAACCCTGTCGCCCAAGCAAAATTTGTGCATACCATCAGTGCGGGATACGTTACCGGATCGGTATTTGTCCTCTCCGTTAGCGCTTATTTTATGTTGAGAAATCGCAATAAAGATTTTGCAAAACGCTCCATGACCGTTGCGACCTCTTTTGGTTTGGCTGCAGCCTTATCAGTCGTTGTTCTTGGTGATGAGAGTGGCTATCTTGCCAATGAAGATCAGAAAATGAAAGTCGCGGCTATGGAATCCATGTGGGAAACCGAGACAGCACCTGCTAGTTTGACTCTTTTCGGCATTCCCGATGAACAAACAAGAACGACAAAATACGCAATTAAAATTCCCTATGCCTTAGGGATAATAGCGACTCGTTCGTTTAACACCCCATTACAGGGTATTAATGAATTAATTGAGGATGGCAAAAATCGGATCAAAGATGGTCTGCTGGCCTACAATGCATTAAACACGTTGCAAAAAGCTCCTGATAATAAAGAAGCAAAAGAACTCTTACAAAGCCATGTTAAAAATTTAGGCTATGCCCTATTACTTAAAAAATACTCATACAATATTATTGAAGCAACAGAAGACCAGATAAATCAAGCAGCAAATGACTTAAAACCTAAAGTAGCTCCGCTCTTTTTCTCTTTCAGAATTATGGTTGCCTGTGGTTTTTATTTTATCTTGCTGTTTGCATTAGGTTTCTATCTCGCCGCGAAAAACAAATTACACACAACACTCTGGTACCACCGGATGGCATTTTATTCTTTACCACTGCCATGGATTGCAGCAGAACTAGGCTGGGTAGTTGCGGAGTACGGGCGCCAACCCTGGGTGGTGCAAGGAGTTTTACCGACCTTTATGGGAGCGTCCAGCTTATCAACAAATCAAGTTCTGACCTCATTAACAGGTTTTGTATTATTTTACACGATCTTAGCAATAGTGGAGCTCTTCCTAATGGTTAAATACATTCGGCTTGGCCCAGACAGAATGCTGATTGAATAAATCTTAGCAAACCTTATTGATAAAGACATTCATTACGGAGTGGAACATGATTTTAGATTATGAAACCTTAAGAATAATCTGGTGGCTATTGCTAGGCATTTTATTAATTGGCTTTGCAATTATGGATGGTTTTGACCTAGGTGTTGCCATGTGGTTACCTTGGCTTGCTAAAACCGATATCGAGCGTCGTATTTTGATTAACACAATAGGACCTACTTGGGAAGGCAATCAGGTCTGGTTTATCCTCGGTGGTGGGGCAATTTTTGCAGCATGGCCCGATCTTTATGCATTATCTTTTTCGGGTTTTTATTTGGCCATGTTAGTTGTTTTATTATCTTTAATATTAAGACCTGTTGGCTTTAAATATCGCTCTAAACTGGATAATCCTACATGGAGATCCACTTGGGATTGGCTCCTTTTTATCGGCGGATTTGTACCCGCGCTAATTTTCGGAGTGGCCATAGGCAATGTTCTCCAAGGTGTCCCCTTTAATTATGACGACAGCTTAAGAACTATGTATACCGGTACTTTTTTACAGTTACTAAACCCTTATGCGCTCTGTTGTGGCGTACTTTCCGTATTAATGCTTGCCATGCATGGTGCATTTTTTATCCAGATAAAAACTGACGGAACGTTGCAACAAAAAGCGAGAAAAAGCGCGCGCTACGCTGCTTTATTGATGACTATCTTATTCGTCATAATGGGTTTTTGGACTAAAACTCTTGATAGTTATACCTTAACCAGCGTCATGCCACACGACGGCCCATCAAATCCCTTGTATAAAGAAGTAGACATGCAAGTCGGTGCATGGCTCACTAATTATAAGGCGGCGCCGATTACTTTATTGGTACCTCTTTTGAGTATTGTCTGTGCATGGCTAGCCATTCTATTAACTAATAAAACGGTGATCGCTTTTATATTAAGTAGTTTGAGTGTAGGTTCATTAATCGCCACTGTAGGGGTGAGTATGTTTCCCTTCATTCTACCCTCATCAACGCATCCCAAGCATAGCTTAATGGTATGGGACAGTTCATCAAGCCAAATGACTTTATTCATTATGCTGATTGCAACAGTAATTTTTCTGCCGATTATTCTGGCATACACTGCATGGGTTTATCGAATTCTTCGCGGTAAGGTCACTGAAAAAACCGTTACAGAACAACCAGCTTCATATTAACACTAAGGAGAAGATAATGTGGTATTTCTCTTGGATTCTTGGAACGGGACTTGCTTGTTCCTTTGCAATATTAAATGCAATGTGGTTGGAGTTAAGAGATCAGCAGAACTCAGAACCCGATAAGAAGGGGTAAATAAGGTTTTGCCATTCCCACCTCCGTGGGATGGCAGTACCTGAGGTGCTCTTGCATCGCGAAGTCTCTCTATTACAATGGTGATTGCATGTTTTTGAATGATATTTCCGAACAATTAATACTAAATTATGAGGGTCAGATTCCAAGATACACGAGCTACCCAACAGCCCCTCATTTTTCCCCTGAAATTAACAGCACGGTTTATTCGCAATGGCTTAGCTCGCTCCCATCACAGGACACTCTGTCACTTTATATTCATATTCCATTTTGCCGACAATTATGTTGGTATTGCGGATGCTCTACTAAAGTCACTAATAAAGAGAAATCACTTGCAGCATATAGTGAACTAGTAAAACAAGAAATAGCTTTAGTTGCTTCACTTTTATCTAAGAACAGGGTGACCCACATTCATTTTGGTGGCGGATCACCCACGATGTTACCACCTCAGCTCTTTTTAGATTTGATAAGCACCATCCACAATTTATTTAATGTATCTCCGCATGCAGAAATAGCCATAGAGGTCGACCCGCGTACCGTCGATGAAGATAAAATATACGCCTATGCTTCTGCTCGGGTAAATCGAGTGAGTATTGGTGCACAAGATTTTAATCTTGAGGTTCAACAAGCAATTAATCGAGTGCAATCATTTGAATTAGTGCAATCCTGCGTTAATCTTTTTAGACAGCATGGGATAAACAACATAAACCTTGATTTGATTTATGGATTACCGAAACAAACTATGGAAGGTATTAAAAACAATATAGACGCTGTTTTTCTATTGAGTCCCAATCGAATCGCCCTTTTTGCCTATGCCCATGTCCACTGGATGAAAAAACATATGCAACTCATCCACGAGCAGGACCTACCGAGTAACGCCACGCGAATAGAAATGTTTGTCACAGCCTCTGAAAAACTAAAGCAAGGAGGCTACTTACCTATTGGCCTCGATCATTTCGCTAAACCCACTGATGCGATGACACGTGCATTAAATGCAAAAACACTCAAACGGAATTTTCAAGGATATAGTGTAGAGCGTGCATCGCATCTCATTGGTCTTGGAGTTTCATCAGTCAGCCAAGTATGCAACGGATATGCACAAAATACTTCTGAGCTAAAACAATATAAAAATGACATATTAAATCATCAATTACCCATTGCGCGCGGCATAGAAATTTCCGATGAAGATCAATTAAGAAAAAAGATTATTGATGAAATTATGTGTTACTTGAAAGTGGATCTCAAAGAACAGTGTGAACTGTTTAATTATCCATTTGATTATTTTGCTAATGAGCTTAATTTATTAGACGGTTTAGTCCGGGATGGACTTGTAACGGTTAACAATTACGTCATTCAAATCCACCCGAAAGCAAGGCAAATAACTCGCGTGGTAAGCAGTTATTTTGACCGATTTTTTAAGAAAAATACTCAAAGACATTCAAGAATTGCTTAAGCGTCAAGTGAAACAAACGTTGTCTCAAAAGGCTACTAATTTGCTTGGGTAATATCACTAAAAATGCCATCAAAATTCCCGCGGCTTTGACCGCGGGAATTTTATAAAGGTAGTTTTCTCAACTTGATGCCATGCAGGACATTAGCTGGGCCTTTAAGCCCAACCTATACTTTTTTCAAAAATGCATGGTTACTCCGATGCATTCGCTCTGCGTTGATTTTGTTTCATTTCTTTACGCGTCTGAATAATTGCAGCAACATCACCTCCAATGTGTGTTTCACCACGCGCTTTTGCCAGCTGATTTTGCTTTTCTCGTTCTTGATGGCGTTGTTTTTGTATCTCCGTATGTTGATCAACACAATGAGGACAACTCACCCCCTGAACATAAGACGCACTACGCATGTCTTCTTCACTAATTGGCAAACGGCAGGCATGACATTGTTCATAACTACCTTTTTCCAATGAGTGATTTACTGCAACGCGATCATCAAATACAAAACACTCCCCTTCCCATAATGATTCAGCTGCCGGTACTTCTTCTAAGTACTTTAAAATCCCTCCTTCCAAATGATAGACTTCTTCAAAGCCTAACATTTTTAAGTAAGCTGTTGATTTTTCACAGCGAATACCCCCGGTACAATACATCGCTACCTTCTTATGAGTTTCAGGTGAAAGGTTCTCGGCTATATATTGAGGAAATTCACGAAACGATGCGGTATTTGGATTGATTGCGTTTTTAAAAGCCCCTATTTGTACTTCGTAATCGTTACGGGTATCAATTACAGTAACATCCGGAGAACTAATTAGCGCATTCCACGCCTCAGGTTTTACATAAGTTCCCACAACATCATTCGGAGATACTCCTTCCACACCCATAGTGACAATTTCTTTTTTCAATTTGACTTTAGTTCGATTAAAGGGAATTTCATCAGAAAAGGATTCTTTATACACAATATTTGCCAATGACCTATGTTCATTAAACCAGCCATACAAAGCATCAATCGCTTCTCTTGTTCCTGCTACAGTGCCATTTATGCCTTCTTCAGCCAATAATAAACTACCTCTGATTTTATTAAGTTTCATAAAACTTAATAAAGGCTCTTGTAACTGAAGATAGTCACTTAATGATACAAATTTATAAAGCGCAGAAATTACGTAACTCATATGAACTCACTTTAAATACTGAAATTATTTGTGGTTATATTATACACTATCCTTGGCTATAAATGTATGAATATCCAGCCTGTACCGTGGATCTGCCCTTAATAGTTTGGACATTGAATCTTTCTTGCAACAGAGCCAGCTTTTCTCTGAAACTACAGTGTTGGGCTTATCAGCCCAACCTATATTCTGTTTAATTTCTAACCGAAATAAACTTAAAAGGGGTTGCAGGCTTTAACGCCGAAAAGGCATCGCCAGCGTAAATTTGTCCCTGCGCTAGGTCAAGCTTTAATACCGGAGATCCTTTAGCAAAATTTAATTGATTTAAGTTAATCCAAAAAGTATTCGGACGAGTTGATGAATCAAAATAATAAACCAGATTTTTCTGATCCGAAATCGTACGCCATAAAGTTGAAGCGATATTAGGTTCGTTAGGGGTAGTAATGCCCAATGGAACACTTACAGAGCGTAAAACGCTCAAAACATTAGCTACCGCTTGATAAGCATATGAATGATCTGGCACACTTTCGATATAGCTTTTATTTAAACTTTTAGGAACTGCATTAATCAAAAACGAGGTTCTGGCAAAGCGATCTGCGGCTCTGTTAGTCCCTGGTAAAAACACGGTACCGCCGATAGACTGCCAATAAGTATTTAAGGCTAATTGTTGATCATAAGTGGGTGAGTTGGTCATTACGGTATATTCTTTTCCGTGATGTACTACGAGCTTCCCATTAATGTATTCAAAAATTGCGGAATCACCAGTAGAATCAGATAAAGACAAATGCAGCTGGCTCTGCTCTCCATTGGGAAGAGACATAGTTAATAAATGAAAGGGGCGAGCTTGCATGGATTGCACAGCCTCAGCAACTGTAGCAAAATTATCCAGGGCATATTGCCCCCAAAGGCTTATTGATAACGGGGGATTTTTTTCACTGTCATTGCCGTAATCAGATTCGGCTAAATAAAGTAAATTCATCACTAAGCCTTTTTCATTCATCCCATCAGCACTAGCAATTCCATATACTGAGGTGACGACACTACCATATTTTGCTTCCCAGCGCGGAGAGTCAGGGCCTGCTTCGCCATTCCGTTCAATTCCCCGGGGTAAAACCCAAATATCAGAGCCCATATCCTCAGACCAATCCATAGAACGACCAGTAATTACCGTATTATCTGCACCATTATAAAGCGCTCTAGTACACGCAGATGCCGAGCTAATCGCGACCAGGCCGCCCAAAATACTTGCTTGTATAATTCCTAAAATAAATCTCTGGTACATTTGAAATTCCTTTTTAATTTAAAATTCCTAAAATACGATAGCTGAAGTAAAAGGAAAAAATCCCTCATTAACTTAAGCTGCCTCTGCTCCATCCAATTCACCGTCATCAGATTCTGTAGTAGATAAACGATTAAAATGCCAAGAACAGTAAAGAGCTCCGACTCCGCAGGCCATTAAACCTAAAGGTAATGCATTAAGTGTCCGCATGAGAAAATAAGCACTAACTATGGTTAATAACGAAGAGCCAAACATTCTTATGGTATGAATAAAAGCTAGAGCAATTCCAGTATTTTCTTTAAAATCGGCTAGCATTAAGGACATTACTGCCGGCGCAATAACACTAATCCCTAAATTACAAATTAGAGCAAACGATAAAGCGTACAAATTAAACCCATAAAGAGTGGAGCTCATCAACATCGCAAAGCCCCCTATGAGTATAAGCCAACTTCCGAGATAAATAGTAGATGCCATACTAAAAGACTTGCGTAAATGAATTCCTAAATAATTACCTACGATAATATTTAATCCATTAAAAATAAAAATAACTCCATAGGCCAAGGGTGAAAAACCAAATTGATCAATAATCAAATAAGAAGAGTTAATTACTGAGAGCATTACTGCTGCAAAACTAAACATCATAATCAATGAACCACTCCACAAATAAGAAGAGGGTAAAATTTCTTGATATGATTTTATTACTTTTTTAATTGAAAAAGTTTGTTGCGGTGCAGTCCAAAAAGGCGATTCAAAAAGTCCTTTACGTGTTTGTAGCAGTAATGCCATGCCAATAAAGGCCATCAATGCAAAATTTGCTTGCCAACCACAATAAGTAAAAATAACAGAGCCCAAAACAGGAGCAAGAATTGGCGATATTGAGACAATCATGGAAACATAGGATAAGACTTTTGCCCTTTCTACTGCGTCTTCAAAATCTCTAGAAATTGAAAAAGCTACTAAATTAGCACAACATAAAGCGAAACCTTGTAAAGCACGTCCTAAAATCAACACCTCTATGTTAGGGGCGACAACACAAATTAAACTTGCAATAACAGCAAGAACTAGACTGCCTGGTAACAAACGCCGACGACCATAATGATCAATCAATGGCCCCCAAATTAATTGAGTGCACCCAAAAACAAATAAATAAATACTTAAAGTAAGCTGACTTAAATCGTGGGTGGTTCCAAAGTAAGTCGTGATGTATGGCAATGAGGGTTGATACAAATCAAATGTTAGTAAAGAAAAGGCCGAGAGTAATCCGATAAGTAAAATAGATGTTTTTGATTGCGTCATAATAACTCATAAAAAAAAGGAATTATTTTAGTTCAATTTGATTTGATTTTCTATAATCAATTCTCATAACCACATCTCGCTCTAAATAAACACATAAAAAAGACAGCGTCAATTTAACATTTGAACATACAAAAAAATACGTTTGGCGAATTTTAGGTGCAAAGAATCTCAGCCGCCGCAGAATTCCCAATATTTAACCTTCTCATCACCTAACGTCATAGCCAACCCATGCATTAAACTAATTGGAAGTGTTATCATTACAAACCAGTAGTCCTCTTACTCATCCAAATTGCAAGTGTCGTTCAACTAGGTAATGAGACCGGTGGGAGTTATAAAAATGACAATCGCCGCAAAAATACTTTTTTCACGTTTAAAGTTTAATTGACAGTGCCGTATAAATTATTACTCGTTTCTGCAACGTCGCCTTATGTTGATTTATTTGCCAAAAAATATATAATACGCGCAAAATATAGCCGAAATATGTAATTGAATGTTAGTAAAATTAACATATCAAGAAATTTATTCCCCTTCCTTGCTGGAGAAAAAAATGTCTGATATTTCATTAGTAATTAAAAGATTTAACGCCCTATCTACGACAACTCAGGTTAAACCAATCGTTGCGGCCCTCCAGCAAGTCGCAGCCAAAACAGCGGGAGATGATTTAATTGCAAAGCTAAGAAGAAAATTATTGCCGTTAACCACAGAGGACAACTACAGCAGCAGTAAGCAAAATCTTGTCGATCTAGCTTATGACACGTTATTAATTCTTGCGGAACTTTATCCACTGAACAGTGTGGAGCCCATAACACTATTAGATATGAAGGATATAGACCCTAGCGATCGTATCTTTGTTTCGACTGGGCATCAATTTTCACTGTCCCAATTAATTGAATGGCATAACCAACGTGCTTGTCGTACAGGGGAAACCGATACTAGCAAATCCTTACTCAATCCTTTAACGAATAATAAGTTTTCACCAAAAGATTTAACTCATGTATCAGCCCTGGCTGATAAAAAAAGCACTGTTCGCCCCGCAATAAATGAGATGATTTATAGTTGCATTTCTTCATTATGGGAAAACGATTTGTTTTGGGCATTAGTAGTTTATCCGGCCTCTCTTATAGTTGCTTACTCTGCTACGATGGGTGTTGTCATACCTATTATTGCTTTAGGGGGAGTTGATTTTAGCCTTTCCTTGTTGCTATTTAATGAATTATTTTCTGCCCTGCTCATTTCTTATCTAGGATGTATTTTAGCGGCAATGGCAGTTGTGATTGCACAAGACCCAGACCCAATTATCGATCGACTTGGACATGGAGTAGAAAGAGTAACCTCTTTGATTACTTCCCCATTTCGATGTTCTGCAAGTTTTTTTAACAACAATAGTGTCGAAGAGGAGGAATTAACTGAGAACTTTTTACTATCCTCTATTTAGAGACGATTTGAAATTTAATTGCTTGTAACCTCTGTAGGGATATCCTTGAGGTTATAGGAGGCTCGGTTTTGTCTCAAAAAAATAATTGCAGATGTAAAACGAATAAAGACTAGGCGAGTTTAGGCTGCCAGGGTATAAAGCCCGTTTAAAAATAGACTGATTTCTGCCTGAAGATGCTTTTCGGAGCATATAGTGTAGTAGCCTCGTCAATTTACCTTTCATCAAATACCTCAGAGCTTCTTTAATTAAGATTAATACAGAATTTTTTTGCATTCCTTTGCACTCAATAACAAAAGCTCTATTGTTATCATCGTCATAAGCTAATAAATCTATCTCTGTAGCTCAATTTTCATCTTTTATTACTATGTTCCTTATTTAATTCTGGGCGATACCCCACTTCAGATATTTTCTTGGTTTTAAATTCTAATTTAAAGCCATATTTTTGCCTATTCTTAATATGCTCTTCATTAATTTCCATTTTTCTCTCAATCAATATTGAAAAAATCATAAGAGTCCCCCTCCCTATGGCATCCGCATTATAAATACCGATAAAAATCCGGCTTATAGACAGGGCGATTAATCAGTAAAACGTGAAGGAAATTGGCTTCCCACGACAGTCATGCGCAGATAAAATTTCGCAACACCCAGCTTGAAACAGATCATGGCAAGTACAAGCGACTGATCAATCCTGTAGGAGAATTCCAGTCCATGAAGCCAGTCTATGCGACTATCAAAGACTTTGAAATCATGCGCATGTTTAAAAAAGGTCAGTTCAATATGTGGATGTACGTAAACCGTGATGAATCTCTTTTATTAATGAGCTGTTTGGACTATAGAGCTGATTTGTGTCTAAAATTTAGATTTTAGTGTTCATAATATTTTATGCAACGTAGCCTAAATAACTATTCGCTTGTGCACCAGCTCTATAATATATTCTTCAACTATACACCATCACAATTTCCATTTTGGAATAAATTAATTTCAAAATAAACTCATTCTAAATTCAAAATAACATTGATAAGCTTGTATAAGATGGATTTTATTATTATTTTAATTCCATATAAAATTTTTTCTCATTAGTTAAATTAAGTCTTCGGCTCATAAACTTTTTTAGAGAGGCATTTAATAAATGAACACTCATCAAAAAACTAGTTCTTTGGGTTAGAACAGCTACTCACCTTAGAACAAATGAAACATACTTTATACCTTTTCATAGTGCCTAGAACAGAATGCTACATATAAACCTAAGAAAGTCATTTTTATGTACAAGGGATCCGCTGCACGACTTTGTTCTTTAGAGCTTACTGTTCAAAAAATCACGTTAGACGTATTTCATTTAGCGCGTGAGCAAATTCTCACAATTGTCGACAACAGACAGAAATAGAATTGATATTTAAAAAGGAAAATAATATGCCTAAAATAATTAATGTGTTTATAAATGGTACTGATGAAGAAGCACATGATTTAACAAAACATAGAGGAATGACTTCTCTTGCTAATCTTCTTAATGCACTTGTAAAAAAGGATACTGATACGATTAATCTTTGTTTAAATGGATGTAGTATTGATAACCACTATTCACAAGATCTTGGCGCTATTTTTACGTTTAATTTAGAGCACCAAGTAAATGAAGTTGTTGAAAAAGTAAAAGAGGAGATCAATAAAACAGAATCTCTACAACTAAATTTATATGGATTTAGCCGTGGTGGTGCCGCTGTATTTTGGATATGCCAAAAACTAAAAAATATACCCAAAGAACAACTCACCATATCTGCATCAGCATTTGAACCAGTTCCTGGTAACTTTATGCGCAGTGTATACTTAGATAAGCTAAGTGGCGCAAATACCACCTTATCAAGTCAAATTTGCGATTTAAGTGGCTGTAAAAACCTTAGTCGATTGCAAGTTTTGTTTACTTGCGATCCATTACCAGATATTGCCTGCCATGGGCCTATTTTACCCATATTACCAACAAGCTGTGAAGTTGAAGTGGATGTAACCGCTGGATGTCATAAGAGTTCTGAATTATTCGGAATATACAATCAGGTATTTCCTTATAATAAGGAATCAGCGGTTTCATTTCATCAGATTGTAGATTTTTTAGAACAAGGGGGTCTGCAATTTGATTTTTCACAATTAAAACTAAGCAATTCTTTGCAAGATAGATCAACAAAAAATAAGATTAATTTACTTAGAGAAATTGAAGTTAGCCCCACAAGTAGGTCAATGCATTTTGATAATGAAATTAAAGCCAAAAAATTTATATCTAAAAAGAGTGATGCAATTTTTCTGAATTTGTATCATCAAAAATTAGAAGGTAACGATAAAAACTTGTCTGAGTGTGCTCTTATATTAAAAGATTATAATCCTAAGCCAACATACAGTAATTGTCTAAAAAGCATAGGGATTTTTAAAAACACTGCTGTTGTTGGAAGTGCTTTAGCTTCATATGCAACCTATAGTTATTTTTCAAGCACTTGTAACACGTGAATACGTAGTGATTTTGATATGGTCTAAAAGAATTTGCCCATATCAGATCTCAGCCGGGATCCTAGTAAAAAGGGTCATGTTAATCCCTGCGGCAGTTTTGAAGTAGATTTAACGACTTATTATTCAAAAAAATCAGAAGAATTCGATATTCAAGTCATCACGACAACAAAGCGCTGGGCTGGTGTAAAGCCCAGCGATATCGTTACGCAAGGGTTTAGAGGCCTTGAGTATGAATTACAACCTCACTCAATAAAAACCTTTATATTCAAAGTACAAGGTCTGCCCCCGGAGCTGTGGTTGAATTGACGCCATGTCGTAGGCGATTATTATATTAGGAAGCTATTTTCGCTATCCAAAGTAGGTACTTTTGTTAATGCCAATTCGTATTTTGTTAATGCTAATTCATATTTTGTTGTGATTAACTCAGCAATTGGCTGGGATTTACTTCCAGCAAGCTCCTTTGTACGAATTGCATTTGCAATAAAATCAGTAAGATCATCAAATAGCTTCTCTATTTGCCCCGCATCCGCATTCACACGAACTACCTGTTGTATTTGAATCATATTATTTTCTATGGCCTGAGAAAAAACAGACATAATATTTTCTGGGGAAATTATTTCTCCATTAGCTGGAACATAAGTGAAATCATCATGATTTTTAGAAATTTCTTGTAGTCTATTCAATGCTACAGGATGCTCTGCATTGAGTTTTAAAGCAGCCTCATAGAATGAAGCGGCCCTTAAGGAGTTATCTTCCACGGGTAATAATGAACATGACTTCAAATAAAAATCACCCATTAATGATAATAAATTAGCTAAAAACCCACTGCTTTTATAGTCCCTTGCTACACCAATGATCACTTTCTTAAATGCGTCATGATGATGTGTTTGCAATAGAGTGGAACTGCTGGTTAACAGTTGGGGGGGGCTGGTAAAAAATGTAAATGGTGTAGGTGATAGAGATGTCTTATTCTTATCAGTTTCAGATGATTTTATATATTTTGATGGGGGTTCAACACTAGCTTCTAATAGGCGATTGAAGTCACTGTCATGAGATAGAGCTTGGGAAAGCTCGCTTAAAGCATCAACCATCCAACTATCTTCTTGGTTGGAAGTCGCTCCTTTTTTTACTTGTCGTGTTACTTTCTTTGCTTTCCATACTTTCTTTTGAATATCTTTTTGATTGGCTGCTGATTCTTCATCACCAAGTTCTCTCGATGATCGCTTTACTTTTTTTGCTCTATTGGATTTTTTAGCGTCGTTATGTCCTATTTCCGTTAATTCTTCTATCTCAGAGCATAGCAGTTTATGGTTTTGCTGCGAAATTTCTTCCTTTTCAGACGATATGTTGGCAATTAATTGATTGAATTTCGAAATAAAGGGATTTTTTTTGTCTAATTTACGTGATTTTCGGATAAGTTCTTTATACTGCTTTTCTAATTCTGGAACATCTTCATCTTTATTGTTTGTTGCAGCAAAAAATTTATAATATAGGAGTTGTAGTTTTTGTTCACCAGATAAGAATTTTGATTGATCTAATAAATTTTCGGTGATAAATGATTTAATTCTTTTTATAAATTGTGGGTTTTTAGAGTAGTTAAATCCACGCTCTAATAATTCCAAAGAGCCCAAATAGAGTTCAATTTCTACTAAATCATTTGCTTTACTCATATATTCTTCCGCTTTAGAAAACCAGTCTAAAGCTTGAGTAATTGCTTCTTCATGTTCCGCAGTTTCTTTTATAGAATGAGTAAATCGATTACTGATTTCTTTACACGCATTGCTAAGTGCCTGATATACCGTGTTTATTCTTTCTTTGTTGGTAGTAAGCTCTTGATTAAGGCAAATTTGCTTATAAATAGAGTCCATTTCGTTGCACCAACTAAGAATTGGCTTCCATTTTTCTAATATTTTTTCATGATTTAATTCTGTTTCGGAATAATCTAAGACAATTTCAGCTGTGGTGATAATAATTTCACCTAAAACAAAAGCAAGGGCATCCTGATAATGTTCATCCTGTTTAAAGTTTTTCTGCAAAGCCATTTTAGCGAGTTTGGCTTGGGCTGCTTGATACTGTTTTAGGGCTTCTTTGTAATTTCTTTTTTCATATTCCTGATTACCTTTATTTTCTTCCGAAGTGCCAAAGTAGTATTTCATAAAATTTAATCCGACGGATTGTGAATAATTTGGATATTGTAACTTATATTTGATCATAGTGGTATGGATCCATCCCTTTATGATAATAATATGATGCACCGTATTTATTTTAATTTTATGGTTGTATTTATATTCATAATATATAATTAATATACAGAAAAACAATTAATGTTTTATCATGACAACAAAGAAAAATACTAGACATTCCCCGTCCACAAAAACTACGAATAATTATTCTTTTTTCAAAAAAGGAAAAGGACAGATTTCGATGCCTTCCCACAAAATCGAAAAGACAATGCGTGAATTAGGCATCGATAATATGCGTCTTGAAGACTATATCCCTTCAGAGCATGATAACCCCCATTTAATATCCATTAGAGAAGTGGATTTACTGAGAAATTTTGGTGGTCGAGGAGCGTTTGCAAAAAAAGATATTAAAGAGGGAGAAACGATTGGAACATATACTGGGGTAGAATATAAAACTGAAGCAGAATATAAAAAGGTCAATACATCCAATGCTGATACTAGTTTTGCAATGGCAATTGGAAAAGGAGTTGTTGATGCGAAGCCCCAAGGTAACTTTACACGCTTTATTAACCACTCTGATATGCAGGATAATGTGGAGTTTGTTAACAACTCAATAGGTAAAAAAAAGGTAATTGACGTTGTTGCAACCCGAGACATTAAGAAAGGGGAGCAACTATTAATCGATTATAATACTTATGATGAGCGTGTAGTTAAAGAGTTTTTTTTCCTGAACGCTAGTGATAATTGGTTATCTGCAAGAGAAGTTTATGAGGAACATAGAGAAGAATATCAATTAATCAAGATAAATATCGATTTGCCATTATTTAATATTGAAGTGGGAGACCTATTTTATGTAACACCGCTTGGGGTTGAAATTTTTAAAAACTATGGTGGTGAAATCATACATGACAAGGCAGATGAGGTCATTATTTTGGGCAGTAACTTAATTGTTATTGAGGATGATGAAATGGAGGACGAAGATGAAATAGATTATAAATCTTTATCTTCCTTATCTTCTTTATTTTTCCTGGAGGGGGAAGAAAGCGATGTCGATATGTCTCATCATGATAAAAAAGAAGTGGCTCAAGATATAATTGATTTGCCTTTTCTGAAAATACAAAAAGATGGCAAAACGATTATGGATTTTAATCAAGCAGATTCTTTTACAGCACTTATGTACGCTTGTTATTGGGGACAAGTGGAGAATGTTAGGTGGCTAATTGATGCCGGAGCTAATATAGATCAACAGCAGAATCGCTCAGGAAAGAATGCTTTGTTTTTTGCATTGGAAGGTTACAGTGAAGGACTTGTTATTTTTGATAGATATTTGGATATTATTCGTCTTTTGGTCGATTGTAATGCTAATACCGCTATCTATGATAGAACAGAAAATACCTTTTTACATAGGGCAGCTGAACTTCTTTCAAAAGCCGCTTTTGAGTCATTGATTAATCACCTTAAAAACGCAGATTTGAAGAAAATTTTAAGCTATTTGAATCAGGATAATCTGGATCCTATCTTATATTGTTTTAAAATGAAGTATCTTGAAAAAGCAGAGATTTTATTAAATTACTATCCTGAATTTTTTGAAGATACTTTTAGCGAAGATAATGAGGACACAGAGGCTTTTATAACATTTCTCAATACTTATACCCCAGATGAAAAACACACTCTTTTGCAGCTTTTTAAAAAATTTGAAGTCGATCAAAATACGGATCTTATAGATATTTTAGGTTTAGATGAAGACTCTGTTCAGCTAAAAATATAAGCGGTGAGGCAAGAGAATCCGGCTCATATACAAGCGATTAATAGTTGAAACAGGAACGAAAATTGGCTTCCCGCTGCGCATGCTTTGGAGAAATTCATACAAAACAGCCAACTCCCAAACTTGGTTGGACTGTACCAGTTAATGCCAATTTATTTTTTAATTTACTCTATCCTCGAGCGATTTTTCTGGCGCCGCTCATGCAACACAAAATATAGTCCTGGTAATACCAATAAAGTCAAAAAGGTAGATGAGATAATACCACCAATGACCACCGTGGCAAGTGGTCTTTGTACTTCTGAACCGGTACCCGTAGCTAATGCCATGGGCACAAACCCTAATGATGCGACCAATGCGGTCATTAATACGGGACGAAGGCGTGCTAACGAGCCTTGTAACACGGCATCTTTTAAATATAATTTTTTTTGTTTTCGTAGTTTATTAATGAAAGTAATCATGACCAAACCGTTTAAAACAGCGATCCCCGACAACGCGATAAAACCTACGCCGGCAGAAATAGAGAGAGGAATACCTCGCAACCAAAGAGCAAAAACACCTCCAGTCAAGGCCAAAGGAATTCCAGAAAATACGAGCAAGGCATTACCTATATTTCCAAAGCTCATAAATAAGAGTAAGAAAATACCCAATAAAGTTACGGGCACCACAATTTCCAACCTCTTTGAGGCTGATTGAAGCTGTTCAAATTGACCGCCCCATCTTATCCAATAACCACTAGGTATTTTCACCGTTTGCTCAATACGCTCTTTCGCTTCAGTAACGAAAGAGCTTAAGTCTCGATTTCTCACATTGGCAGTCACCACTACACGACGTTTACCACTTTCACGGCTGATTTGATTGGGGCTTTCACTGCGTACTATTTTAGCAACCTCACTTAATGGAATAAAATGACTATGCCCATCTTTTCCAAGAGGCAAAGGAATAAATACCTGTCTTAACACAGTTGGACTTGAACGCAATACCTCCGGTAAACGTACGATCAAATCGAATCGTTTATCTCCCTCAAACAACTCCCCACCTTTTTTGCCGCCTATGGCGATCAACAGAGCATCTTGAACACTGCCAATTTGCAAACCATAGCGCGCTAGTGCATTACGATCGATCTCCACAGTTAAAAGCGGTAAACCACTCACTTGTTCGACTTTCACATCCGAAGCACCAGGTATCTTTTTAAGCTCCATACTCATCGCATCCGCTGTTTTGAGTAAGACACCCATATCATCCCCAAATACCTTCACCGCCACATCACTACGTACGCCTGAAATCAATTCATTAAAACGCATTTGAATGGGTTGGGTAAACTCATAGTTGTTTCCAGGAATTTCTTTTACAGCTTGCTCAATTTCTTGAACCAACTCCTGTTTGGTTTTCTTAGGATTAGGCCACTCTTGGCGTGGTTTCAGCATGATAAATGTATCCGCTACGTTAGGCGGCATAGGATCGGTTGCAACTTCTGCTGTCCCAAGTTTGGCAAACACACTTTTTACCTCAGGAAATTGTCGTACACGCCTCTCAACTAAATCTTGCATGGAAATAGCTTGAGTTAAACTAGTACCGGGAATGCGCATTGCGTGCATGGCAATATCTCCCTCATCAAGGCTAGGAATAAACTCCCCTCCTAAATGAAAAGCCAGGATAAAACTAATTAAAATCAAAACGAGCGCAGCGCCAATCACCGTTTTTCGAGCATGAAAACATTGTCTTAATACCTTCGCATACCCAAGAGAAAGAAAATGTACTAACCGATTTTCCTTTTCTTGTATGCGTCCTCGCAAAAAAATAGCGACGGCAGCCGGAACAAATGTTAACGCGAAAAGCATCGATGCCAAGAGTGCGAGAATGACTGTTTCTGCCATAGGAAAAAACATTTTTCCTTCAACACCGGTTAACGTTAAAATTGGTAAATAAACAACGGTAATAATAGATATACCAAAAATACTAGGGCGAATTACTTCCGTGGTAGCGTCAGCAATTACCGTTAAGCGCTCCTCAAGATTTAAGATTCGCCCTAAAGTGTGTTGTTGCTCCCCTAAATGTTTGATACAGTTTTCAACAATAATGACTGCACCATCAACAATTAAACCAAAATCCAGTGCGCCTAAACTCATCAAATTTGCACTGATCTTATTGGTTACCATGCCGGTAATAGTTAGGAGCATAGATAAAGGAATCACCATCGCCGTAATAAGCGCTGCGCGAATATTACCTAAAAATAGGAATAAGATAATGCAGACTAGCAATGCGCCTTCAAGTAAATTTTTCTTTACCGTATTAATTGTGGCATTAACGAGCGTGGTTCGATTATAGACTGTAACCGCTTCCACCCCGACGGGCAATGACTTATTAATTTCTTTCATTTTGGTGGCTACGCGTTGGGACACAGTGCGGCTGTTTTCACCCATCAGCATAAAAACAGTTCCTAAAACCACCTCTTCGCCATTCTCTGTTGCAGCCCCAGTACGTAATTCTTTTCCAAGGGCTACTTCAGCCACCTCACGGATACGTACAGGAGTTCCGTTAAAATTTGCTACCACAATATTTTCTATATCGGTGATATTCTGCACTTGACCTGGTACACGAATAAGATTTTGCTCGCCATTACGCTCGATATAACCTGCGCCAATATTCGCATTATTGCGTTGTAGAGCCTCAACCAGATTATTTAAACTCAAGCCATAACGTACCAATTTAGTCGGATGTGGAGTGATATGAAATTGCTTCTCATACCCACCTACCGTATTAACTTCAGCCACTCCTTCTACGTTACGTAATTGGGGCTTAATGATCCAATCTTGAATCGTGCGCAGCTGCGTGGGATTATGACGTTTATTTTGGGGAGTATTTGATTTATTAGTCACTGTATACATAAAAATCTCACCCAGCCCCGTTGAAATGGGACCCAGTGTGGTTTCTGCTTCTGGCGGTAATTTATCTTTCACTGCTTGTAAACGTTCATTGATCAGTTGCCGGGCAAAATAAATATTCGTTCCATCCTTAAAAGCAACAGTTACTTGGGATAAGCCATACCGAGATAAAGAGCGTGTGTAATCAAGATTAGGCAGTCCGCTCATGGCTAATTCAACGGGAAATGTAATCCGTTGCTCCACCTCAAAAGGTGAATATCCTGATGCTTCTGTATTAATTTGTACTTGCACGTTGGTAATATCGGGTACTGCATCAATGGGAAGACGCTGAAAATTGTAGATCCCCAATGCGGCGATAATGAGCGTAAATAAGAGTACAAACCAGCGATTTCGTAAAGAGAAGTGAATAATTTTTTCAAGCATGATTTTTAGTCCTCATGGCTTGCCCCTTCTTTACCTATTTCCGCCTTAATGTAGAAACTATTTTTACTTACGTAATACTGACCGGCATCTAATCCTGAAATAACTTCAGCCCATTCATTGTCTTTTTCACCTAAAAGCACTGGTGTTGCTTCAAAATAATCACCTTGCTGCACATAAACCACATCCTGTTTTCCCATTTGCTGAAGAGCCGAAACAAGCACCGCAACGGGAACTATTTTTTCCTTAACAACTATAGCACCATTGACATACATACCAGGAAGCCATAAGCGCCCCTCATTATTAAGTACCGCACGTGCCAGGGTGGTTTGACTGTCCTCAATACCTAAAGGAGAGATGTAGGAAATGGTACTTATGGATTTAGGTTTTCCTTCATCACCAGTCACAATCACCTCCATACCTGACTTAACTAAAGAAGCTTCCTTACGGTATAAAGTGAAATCAGCCCAAACATTAGCAAGGTTCGCGATTTCATAAATAGGTTTAGTATTTTGTGCAAACTCCCCATTCGTTGCATGTTTTTGCACAATCGTTCCCGTTATTGGGGCTTTAATTTCATAGCTTTGTAAACTCTCATTACTTTCAACGATCGCTAATAAATCGCCTTTGGTGACTTCATCTCCGAGATTTTTAGTCATTGATTTAATGATCCCTGAGTAACGGGCATAAATTGGGGCGGTGGTATCCCGATTGGTCGCAATTTTACCCACTACATTTAATTGAGTTCTTATGACCTGTTGTTGGGCAACCGCTGTTTTTATTCCTGCAGCCTTAAGCATGGAGGGCTCAATTTTTACTCGTCCCTCATAAGCGGAGTAGTGCCAATTTAGTTGTTTTCCAGAGTAATTAAAGCGAATCATTACCTCAAATGAATGAGGCTCTTCAATGACTTGCTGACTTTGTAAAAAGTTTCTTATTGGAATAAAACTAATTTGCTCTTTTTTTCCATTAAATCGAGTAAGCTCTACGTTTAAATCTGACTGTGGGGGCAAAATCGTTTCGCCATTTTTGTAAATATATACTCTAAAATGAGGCGGCATGCCGCGTTCAAAAACTAAAAGCTCTAAAGTCAAATCACCCTCTTTAAACAAACGACCACCTTGAGGGCCTCGTTCAATAACTTCGTGCTGATGATCTGCGTCCATGATTTGAATAGCTTCTGCACAGACGCCTGAAGCCATCCCTAATAAAAGCATGGCAATTTGCAGAAAGGAAATTATTGCCGGTAACGAATTCATTTGCTCTCCTTAGTAGGATGAAGACCTAAAAGCCCTGTCAATTGAATTAATGTTTTGTGATTATCAGCATGGGCTTGCTGATAATGTCGTTCTTCTGCATACAAAGTGGTCAACGCAATCGATAACTCAATATAAGTATATCGTCCCATTTGGTAGCCATCTTGCGCTAATTTTATTGATTTTCGCGCAAGTGGTAATAAAGAACTGGTTACCAAATCAGCTTCATAACGACTTTGCTGAGCTTGTAAAAACACATTATATACCGTTTGGCGAACATCAAGTCTTGCTCCCTGATATTGGTGCATCGTTTGCGTCAACTGAGCCTCTGCAGTCATTATTTTTCCCTGATTGCGATCAAAAACGGGAACTTGGGCGTAAGCAGACATCACCGCCGCATTGCTACCATCATCAGAAAAATGACGGCCACCAACCTGAATGTTCAAATCAGGCCAAACGGATTTTTTGACTGCGGTAATGGTTGCGCGTTTTGCTTTGAGTTGTTGTTGCATTTGTATGAGCTGCGGACTTCGCGGTAATTTTTTTAAAAGCTCGGCCCAATTTAATGTTACATCCGGCAATCCTTTATCTACTAAGGGTAAATCGACCCTTAATCCCTTACCTAATAAACGTGCCAGTTTAGTGCGTTGGGATAATGCATCACGTTCCGCTTTTTTTTCTTGAATCCTTGCCTCGCCCAAGCGTACTTGAGCTAGTCTTAAATCCAACTCAGCCCCTGCCCCAGCTTTAACGCGCCGATCAATCGAGCGTACAATATTTTTATTCAGTGAAATAAGTTTTTTAGTAACCAGATGCCATTGTCCTGCATATAAAGCATCGACATACGCAACCCCGACCGCCATATAAATGGCCGCTTTTTGAACATTAATTTGGCCCAAGGAAGCTAAATAATCAGCATAAGTTGCTTTTTTTAAATAGGAGAGACGCTTACCTAGAGGGATTGGTTGAGTTATGGAGGCGGTGGTTTCTGCTGCTTCGTAGCTGGAATAGCTTCCTGAGCCCCCAAAATTTTCTGCGGTTAACGTCAATTGGGGATTGGGGTAAAGACCGCTTTGGATAAAATATCCACGCATGGCCTGAGCCTTATCCATTTCGGCTTGCAGTTCAGGGTTATTCTTGTAGGCGATTGTCAAAGCTTCCTTAAATGTGAAAACCTTGCTTGCCAAGACTTCTGGGCTCATATAACTTATTAATAAACAAATAGTTAAATTTATATACCTCATTTCCTGTCTTAACCTATCCCTCATACCCAAGATTAACGTTTGATATCCATTTAACTATATTATTAAACTAAAATATATGAGTTTAAGGCTTATTCTTAAAAAGCAGATAAGACGATTAGTCAACTATCTTTGCATTTCGTAACAATGTCCTGATTAATACTGGCATCAAACAACACCATGTCAGCAATGATTATCGACATATTCTTTTTGAAAAATAAGTCCATCTTTAGATAATTTATCCATACCTTAATTTTTCATTAATAAAAGATGACTATAATATTACCTCAATGACCAAAATTTAAAGTTATCGTGCTAACAATTAATCCAGAAGATATATCTCCAAAATACTCAAAAGAACTAGCAAAATTTTTTAATACGCAAGCAGCAGATATTAATATCTGGAAAGCAGGACAACTGTATGCATTCGAAAATGGCACTCAATTTCAATTTACTTCTGATATTGTAAAACGCCAACGTAAAGAGGGTAAAACCGGATGTCGATACGAATTTATTAGCAATCGTCTTCTTGGCACCGGGACATTTGGTGAGGTTTATGAAATAGAAGGCACATTAGCTCTTAGCGCTGATGAAGTTCGGTTTAAACCTCATGGACTGAATAATAAAACGCGTGCTGTAAAAATTCAAAGACACCATGTCCAAAATCCTATTGATGCCATATTGACAGAATATAGCTTGGCTAAAGAAGCAAGCCATTTAGGGATAAAATTCCCCACAATCGAAGGAACGACCAGCTACACCGTAATGAAAAAGCTAAAAGGCCAGGAATTATTTACGATTATCACAGAAGATTTTGAGAAGATCAGCCCATTAACGTTAAAGCAACGTATTGAACTAACCCACTCATTATTAAAAGCATTGAAAGAACAAGTAACAGATAAAGGAATTATTCATCGCGATGTTAAAAACGAAAATATTCTCGTAGATTTACAATCTGGGCTAGTGAGTTTTTTTGATTTTGGGTTAAGTGTCAAAGCTGATGCACTTGATGGAAAGTATTGTGGTACGCCAGCTTATGCTCCTCCCGAACTATTTTTTAAAGGCAAACAGACCGTTAAAATTGATGTTTTTTCTTTAGGTAGAGTTCTAGCTCTTATCTGGCATATTGATACTGCAAGTTATAATGATCCGAATCTAAGTAGTTACAGCAAAAACTCTCTGAATGTAAATTTAGATTCATTATTTTTCGATTTAAATGACATCGATCCTAACACGAAGCGAATTATTCATCGCCTGCTTTACGGAATGATGTGCGCCCTGGTAGATTCACGATTAACAATTGAACAGGCCATTGTTTTATCTACTCAAATAACCCTAAGTAATCAAAATACGCAATCAACAAACGAAGAACTAAGTACTCCTGACACCACAGCTCTTTTAGATAAACACTCAACATTTATTCAAAATAATTTAGTCGAAATCAAATTCAAAATGATGCAGTTCTATTTATCTAAAAACCGCACTGACCTAGATACTGAACTAACGCAAAAAGTAAACGCTCTGGCCCGAGATTTGAATAGTAAAATTGATAAATTATCTCATCTGGCTGCTCAAGGATTAGAGCAGGATTTGTCCGAACTAATCAGAGAGGCTCGGCAACTTATTAAGGAAAATAAAGAGTTATTTAAGCACTACAAAATCGGCTCTCTGCTTACTAATATTAGTGCTGATTTCAGGACCCTAGTCTTAGCTAATTCCGGCTTAAACATGTGTTCTCTTGCCAGCAGTGAAAATCAGTTTGTTTTTTTTAAGGAAACAAAAACAACCCCAAATAATTCTTTATCTGAGAAAGCTGATGAGTCTATTGAAAGCACCACGAATAAAAAGCAGTAAAATAAACCCCCTAGTATGGGATAATTGTATTTAAGGAAATTTATCATACAATCAAAAAACTTAGATGGGCCGGAGTCGCCCTAAAGAAAGGAGCAGAGCGATGACAAATCTTTTGAGAGTAAAAGCCGGAAGTCAGGCCTATTACCAAGATTTCCCTACTCACATAATGGCACACCCATGTCTACTCGGTATACATAGCTGTAGTTGACCTTCTAAGTCTTCATCGATGAATTGATACTCATCTATCATTTCTCGGAGATTAGCTACTATTAATTTTTCATCGTCAAAAATTAAGAACCAAGTTAATAAGTCTCTTGCGGCAATGAGATTCATTGTGCTTTGAGGATCACTAGGTTGCGTGAAGAATCCAACAGGCGGTTGTGATTGAACAAGTTCGATTTTCTCTATATATGCTTTTAGTGTGAGAAGTATTTTTAAAGCCGGGTTATTTATATTATCAATCTCACCCTCTCCTACATGCGCTCCTATTTCCAGTAATAATTTTACGGTTTTTCGGTGACCCTTTTGAGCTGCCAAATATAAAGGAGTTAAGCCGCGTCTATTGATTGTATTAGGATTTGCTCCTTTTTGCAGCATTAATCGCACTGTTTTTAAACGTCCATTTTGAGCCGCCGTAGAAAAGGGGGACCCCTGTTCAAGATTAGCACCATAATCAAGCAATAAAGATACAATTTCTGTATAGCCTTTCTTAGCTGCGATATATAGAGGAGATGGAGCAGCTTCATTGACTCCATTAGGATTAGCTTGATTTTTCAGCAGTAGTTGTACTGTTTCTAGGTGCCCATTTTCAACAGCACTATAAAGCGGGGTAAATTCACCCCATGCCTGCTCAATGTTTACGCCGTAACAAAGTAATAAAGACACAATTTTTGTGTGGCCATTTTGAGCAGCCACATGGATAGAGGTTGAACCGTCTCCGCCAATTGCATTAGGATTCGCTTGCTTTTGCAGCAATAGTTGGACTACGGACGTATGCCCTTTGGAACAAGCAATATATAACGGAGTATACCCCCCTCTAAAAGTGGCTTCAATTGCCGCGCCAGCCTCGATGAGCATATTAGCGGTATCAGCATGTCCTTGCTGTGCAGCTATATATAAAGGTGTAGAACCATCTCCGCAGATTGCATTCTTATTAGCTTGCTTTTGCAACAATAATTGTACAGTGAGAGTACGTCCGTTTTGGCATGCAATATATAATGGAGTGAACCCCATAAAAGTGACTTCAATTGCCGCCCCTGCTTCCAAAAGCTCATTGACTGCGTCAGTGTGGCCCTTTTGTGCTGCAATGTATAATGGCATTGAGCTATCTGGTGCGTGGTTAACTGCATTAGGATTAATCTGTTGTTCTTCACATAAAAATCTTATAGCTAGAGCATTGCCTTCTTCGGCAGCGAGATAAAGCCCCGTAAGGCCTGCTGTATTTTTAGAGTGGGCATGCGTGCTAAATTGCCTTAATTCCATGATAGGCTGTCGGCATTGAATTGCCCAATGTAGAGGATGACGTGTGACAAGTTTTCTATAAGAATAGATAAGATCTAACAAAGGCTGGTGATTGCTTTGTTGCATTAATTCAAGGTATGTTACTTTTTTAAATTGTCTAGAAAGGAAATCAGTTAAGTAAATCTTTCTTCTCACTCTATTCAATAAAATATCTAAACTTCCAACATCCGGTTCTTTGATAATGAATAAAAATTCGCGGTCATCCGCTGTCAGGCTCGCATATTCTTTTTCGTCCTGCGCCCGAAATGCAGTTTGCCAAAATTGAGATTGTCGGCCTTGTAAGGCTTGAAACTGCTTTTCTAATTCAACAAAAACATCATTACTAAAATGTTTTTGAAATTTTATTTTCCAAATATAATCACTACCAAAAATAGTTTTATTCGTTTTTGAAGTGCTCTGCAAAGTATGTAATTGGGTAGGGGTAAGATGATCTGTAAACCTCAATAATATCTCCTCTGGCAGAGTTTCTATATTGAGATGACCAGGGATCTGATTAAGGGGTATTTTACGGCCAATCAATTTTGCAGATATATTGCCCATGAGGCATGATCCTTTTTAGTTTGTCAAAAACATCTTTAAGGGGTTAGGCTCTGGCCTATCCAGTCAAATTTTAAGAAAGATAAAACATATAGTGTATAGTATAAATAATGCCCATGTATACTAATTAGCAATCTAACTCGATTCGCTAAAAAATTAGTTGATGTCACGATTGTGCATGTGTAGTGTTTTGTGCTCCTACGGCTTTATGTGATCTCTTGCAACTCAAGCTAGTATTACACTAAAGTTCGAGAACAAATTTAACTAGGAGATTGGTAATGACGAACCAACAGTCTAAAAATGCTGAGCGCATGCCCGTGTTATTTATTGGTCATGGCTCTCCGATGAATGCAATTGAGGTAAATGAGTTTACTGAATGCCTTCAAAAATTAGGACAATGCATCCCCCCCCCTAAAGCTATTCTTTGTATTTCAGCACATTGGTTAACTGAAGGAACATGGGTGACTCACATGCCTCATCCAAAAACAATTCATGATTTTTATGGATTTCCACAGGCACTTTTCGATATTGACTATCCAGCACCTGGTTCTCCTGAAGTTGCTGATTTAGTGAGAACAGCGATAGAAAAACCTGCGGTGCAACCAGATAATGAAACCTGGGGATTAGACCATGGAACCTGGTCCGTATTGCGTCATTTATATCCCAAAGCAGATATTCCTGTTGTCCAACTAAGCATATACTTCGAACAACCTGGAGAATATCATTATCGAATTGGCCAACAACTAAAATCGCTGCGTGACCAAGGAATACTTATTGTGGGAAGTGGTAATGTCGTACATAACTTACCTAAAATTGTATGGGGAAAAGATCCAAAGCCTTATACATGGGCAATTGAATTTGATGCATGGATAAAAGAAATGCTCATTGTTCGAAACGTTCAAGCCTTAACAACAGAATATGCCAATTCAGAAGCGGGGAAATTGAGTGTACCTACCCCCGACCATTATTATCCTCTGCTTTATACACTAGGTGCGATGGATGAAGCAGATGAGCTTTCCTTTATATATGAAGGGATACAAAACAGCTCTATTTCCATGCGTACATTGAGTTTTGGATTATAATAGACATTAAGGCCGGCCCCTTAAACTGATATCTATTTCATCAGTAGTAGTAAGCGTAGTGTCCTGCTCTATTGCGCTAAAGTGTAAGTTGGGTCCATGACCCAACCTTAAATTCTGATGCGGCACCATGTCCTTACTAGTCCAGGGCACAACCTACAATTAACTCACTCTAAACGTATTAGATATCCCTTCATAAGGATAAATTTGTTGATTCCAACCAAATTTATAATGCCCTGAATGATAAATACGATAAGTTCCAGCAGGTGTTTCATTGGCAGTTTTCCAATAAACATGCCCATAAGAATAGGCTATACCGATACGCTCCCAGCGATAAATTGTATTGAAATCCCAATCATGCGCGATAGTTTCCCATTCTCCGTTAGGAAGTAAATGCTGCACCTCCAAGAAACCTTTCATCGTTTCTAAGCTATTTCTTGGATGCCCGGCCCAAAAAGAAACATGAACAATCTCTCCGGGTTGATATTCTTCTTTGGGTTGTTCATGCACACTGCCAAATGGAAGCATCGGCCATTTATCATCAAACAAAACGGGAAAAATCAAACTTCCTGTATTAAAGCTTAAGTCTTCCGGGATAGGACCTGGATCCGTTTCTCGTTGATTTATCATATCTAAGGCTAAGCCTTTAAAGCCCTGTAAATAAGCCGGCAAGGTCCATTTCCCAAAAACAGTAAAACCACCTTCATAGTTTTGCTGCGCATATTCCTCTGGAGTAGTTACATAACCCGCATAAGAATTACTAAGCCCGGCAATGACCACATGAGAAACCTGCTCCTGAAAAGTATCCTTTAATAATTTTTTTAATCTACGGCCTGACATGGTAGTAAATTCACCGGGAACAGCCGCTATCACTAAATGGCCAATTTTAAATAATTGAATGGGCATATTATGAGGAACCCAAGCCGGTTGATTAAGTCCAACTGCCAATAAAATGGGCTTAGGGTTCTGACATTGAGCCATTTCTTGAGTAGGAGTAGCAATAATATTACGTAAAAAATTTACGAAAGAATCAGCTTCCAATTGCCCTTGGCTGAATAAAAACTCCAACCCCACGCCATCGGATGTCCCGGCACCAAAAGAATAGCCCAAGGCTGCTGTACAAGTGGACTCTTCCTGGTTACCCGTAAACTCGCTACCTACATTAGTATGTTCCATATCTAAATATTGATGACGGTATTCCAAACCCTCTCCAATAGGTTCATTTGCACGAGTAAATAACTCTTTGGCTTTTTTATATTGGCGCTTACCAATGACATAGGTATGCTGAATGTCAACGCAGGTCATTTCACCACAATTACCTTCAGCAACCGTATCAAAAATATTAGGACTTGCGTCTCCTTCATTTGCTTGGGCAAAAGCAGCAACAAAGGTCTTATCTTGAAGGTAATTGCTATGCATCTCTTGTTCAAAAAGATAAGAAGCATAACCTTTATTATCGCCGCTAATCAGTGTATTGCCCTTACTCATTGATACGCCATGCACTGCATGCCAACTAATCATGCCAATAGGCTCTCCCAGAGCATTCACTAACTTCAGCAAAGTAAAGGATTTATCCGTATTATGCTCATATAAGGCACGCTCTTCCTCGGGGTTTTTTAAATACGCTTTAATTGACCGGTTTTTAGTAGTATTCGATAGTTCTGATTCTTCAATATAAATAGTACCTGGTTCTAGATTATGATGTGCGCGAATAATAGATTGGGTGATACCATTTACCACCACGTCATAATTATCTTTATAAAAACCACGCGCAGTAAAATTATATAAGGTTTCAAAAGCATAACCACCAGAACCTGCATGCGTATGCGTAGCACTGAGCATTACATTTTTATCATTATAAAGCGTCCCAAAATGCTCTTTTAATTTTTTAACAACCCCCTGTTTAATCGATTGGAAGGCCATACCAAGATCAGCACTAACGAAAACCACTCGCTGATTATTAACAGAAGAGGCAATAATATAAGCACGCGACCATAAACGCGAATGAACTCCCGTAGTTAATTGCAGTGGAGCTGCATAACCCATCATATTAATTTCAGCCGCAGCACCAGTGATATCATAAATCCCAGCACCAATTTGAAAAGGGTAACTCTCTGCATAACTGGTATTAACTAGTAAAAAACTAACTATATAAAGTAATTTTAATCTACCTATATTCATCTTTTCTCTCCTTAGAAATGCAATGAAATCAATGAAGTTAGAGTCTAATGGCACTTACTTAAGACTGGCGAAAATAAATATCTCTGCCGTGTAGAAAACGCGAATTACCGAGGTCAAGCGGTAATTCGCGCATATTATTTGGCAAGAAAAACTTAAGTAAAAGCCATTAGGGTCAGACTCGATTGACAATCTAATAGGAAAAATAAAATCAACTGAGTCTGACCCCATTGATTTAAAGAAAATATTCTCACATTTTCTTTATGAAATCTTCTGATGGGAAGCAGATCCGCTTAACGACCCATGAACATCACTTAAAAGCATTTTTAGAGAATGAATTTTATAAAACAGGAAATATTGATGCACAGCCGAGCTTATATCTAGATCAAGTAGCGTTATTCTCAACGTTAAAGAATCAATCTTTAGGGTCTGTTGACAATTCACCGACCGCCTACGTGCGGCGGCTTGTCCGCGGCATCCAGTAGATCTCCATCATTGGCCAATTTTTAAAACGTTTTTCATGACGAGCTGCTTCAATATACACTTCATGCATTTCATAATAGACCAGTATGTGGACGTTATATTTGGCTGTGAAGCCAGGAGTAAATTTATACTTATATAAGGAGCAAAAGAGATTGCGAAAAAGCTAAAAATTTCACATAGAACGATTGAAGATCACATCGTTAATCTTCGCCTAAAATTTGACGCCAAAAATATTATGGAATTGGTTGCTAAGCTTACAATCTATTTAAATTATTAATTGGCAAAGTTCTTTTAAATTATTTATTGTTAAAGCCTCCAAATACCTCTTACGCGAACTATAAATACCACGGTCAAAGCCGCGATAATTGTGAAAGGTATATGGCGAAAAAAATTTAAGTAAGGGCCCGTTGGCTATTCGCCGAACTATGCTCAAAAAAAATATTAGTTATAATTCCCAATCTTGAATTAACCGGTTATCGTTTTAGGGACTGATGTATTATGCCATATGAGCAAAAATTTATCGGAATTAATGTTGAAACCCTTGTACTAGTTGCTGTTTGGGAAACTCCTTTTATTTTTCAAGGATGTTTTAAAATTACGGAACTACAGGGAAAAAATACAGTTTTGTTTTTCTTTAGAAGCCAAGCTCGTCATGTGTACCAATCAGATATTCTTAACCATGATTTTTCACCCACGCACTATGAATTCACCCATTTATACAACGAAGAAAGTCTTATTCAATTAAGTAACCTCACTCCGCCACAAGAAGATGCTCTTTATTTATTGCAATATGCTTTACATATAACTTTGAGAGAAATGTTATCGAGTAGAAAAACCCATTTTACTTCAATAGATGATATTGCAATGCAAGCCCTGATTAATAAAATCAGACCAATTTTGAATAGCGAATTAACTTTACCTAAAGAGGAGCATATTGGGTTTGCGGTTGCGATGGACTTTTGTCCAGAAGAAGAAATGGCATTATATGCTGCATTGACTTTACTCGCGAAATTAAACAATATAGACACTCAAATAATACAAACCCATTGATGGACAATTCTGTTATTTCTATTGCAGGATGTTCGAAAAAACATCTTTAAGAAAAGCCATCGGCTAAATCTTTGACGACGCTATTCTGAAATCAATAGGTTCGCTTAATGAAGCAATTGAGTCTAAGATTGACGCTTTTGTCTTTTCCCCAAAGAAAAAGAATTCGCTCATAAAAAACAATCTCATTATTAACGCTAGGATCTTTTTCGACATCAGGACACGCTGTGGCCCCTTAGGAAATAAATTAATTAATTCTTCTAAATAATCCTGTTTTTCTTTTTCAGTAGGTATAAGTTTTAATTCTGGCAACCAGCTTGATAAAAACTGCTTGAACCTATCAGTATTGCAATCCACTGACGGCATACCGCTTATCGCCTCTGGATTTTCATCTTGGAAAAAAGAGCACTATCGAGCCCATCCACCTCTAATATCGCCGTGTCCTGAGGAAAATATATACCTTTGATGCCGAAAGTAGAAAAACAAGAATGAGGGTAGACGGATTTATGCCAAGGATTATCTTTCTGAAATCGCTTGTAATACAATTTGTCGTAGCCAATTGATTCATTTTTCAAGGAACGATACATGAGATCTATTTTTAAAATTTTATCTGGGATCGCAGTAAGTGTTACTGCTGTAACTGCTGTGGCAACACCAACGCATTACATTACTCACAATAATACAGAATGGGAAACCAATGTTGTTGTAAAAGGGGTTGAATCTCCCTTTCCTACACTTCCTTACTCAACAAGAAAAGTAGCTTGGCGCATGGTGAGGTTTGGTTGTGGAATTACTCCTGTTTGTGCTGCGGTAATTAAGGTAGCAACAGAGACGTCTGACCCTATAGAAATTGGCACGCTGTACATGGATATGGAGTCTGGGGAAATCACGCCACAACAAATTTCCGCACACGGCTATACCGCAAAAGTTAAGGATATTGGGGAAGTGATCATTACCCACGATTTGCCAAATACATAACCGATTTCAAATTACTCCAAAAAGTTGATCAACCATTGTGCTATTAATGCATGTTCATGTTCTAGCTCCAAAGAATGCAAGCCTTGAGCTAGAACTTCTTCTTCAAGAATATTTTTACGTGATTGCATTACATCTTTAGCATAAGCTTTAATAAACTCAGGATGTCCTTGTAAACTGAGCATCGTTTCCCCTATTTGCATCATGTTATTAGGACAAAACTCACTACTTGCCAACAACTGAGCTCCTGGTGGGAGAGTAATAACTTGGTCTTGATGACTTGCCAGTAAATTGAAATGAGGTTTTGTCGGACGCATCCATTCTTTAGGCTGTACGATTTGATTTTGTAAAACCCCAATACCCCAGCCCTTGGGGGATTTAATTACCCGTCCCCCTAAAGCCTTGGCAATAAGTTGATGGCCAAAACAAATACCAATCACTTTTTTGGAAGTTGTATGTATGACACGCACAAAATCTTCCAATGATGCAATCCAGGGAAAACCATCATTCACACCGTATTTGCTTCCAGTAATTAAATAAGCATCTGCAGCATGAACGTCTTGGGGAAATTCTCCATCAACCGCATTAAACACGGTAAACGTCATCTTGGGAGCTATAGATTGGAACAGTGCTGCAAACATATCAGGATACTGTCCATAATGTACTGCAAAGACATCACTTATTCGATCACAATTTAAAATCCCAAGATTCATAAATACCTCAAAGTCCGTTACATGCGGAATAAAGAATATCTTTGTATTGTTGTTGCGTAAACACGATGGGATTTGATCCTGAGGCAGCATCTGCTGTTGCCATCGTGGCCAGACGCTCTACTTGGGAAGTATCAATACCAATTTCGGCTAAGTTAGACTCAATTCCCAACTCCGAACGCATGTGGTTAATCCAGCCCCAAAACCCATCGAACCCGCCATCAAGAGACAAATAACGAGCCAAACGCTCAATTCGCTCTTCAATCGCAGAGCGATTAGCACGTAACACATAAGGCATTAAAATGGCATTAAGACGACCATGATGAGCATCATATAATGCGCCTAAAGGATGGGCCAATGCGTGCATTGCTCCTAAACCACGTTGAAAAGCCGTTGCTCCCATCGAGGATGCCACCAACATATTCGTGCGAGCAGCTAAGTTAGTTCCTTCATGGTAAGCAGCTAACAAATTTTCTTTAATTAAGCGAATTCCTTCTAAAGCAATACCTTCGGCCATTGGATGGTAACCCGGAGCACAGTACGCCTCTAAGCAATGCGATAAAGCATCCATTCCTGTAGCAGCAGTGATCGGCTTAGGTAAACCCACAGTGAGTTCGGGATCAAGAATGACCAAAGAAGGAAGCATATTGGGGTGAAAAATTATTTTCTTTATTTGCTGTTCGCTATCAGTAATCACTGACGCCCGCCCTACTTCGGACCCTGTACCTGCCGTGGTGGGTACAGCAATAACCGGCGCCATGGCGCCCACATTAACGCGCAGCCAATTATCGCCAACATCCTCAAAATCCCATAGAGAACGTTCTTGTCCCACCATTAACGCAATCGCTTTGGCTGCATCAAGCGCTGAACCACCACCAAAAGCAATCACGCCATCATGAGCTCCTTGATGATAAGTAGCAACGCCATCCATGACCTGCTCTCCAGTAGGATTTGCTTTAATCTGACAAAAAACAGAAGTCGTTACTCCAGCGTCCTGCATCAATGCCAGAGTATTTTCTACCAATACTGAATTAGCCAAACCAGGATCGGTAACCAGTAATGGCATCTTCATCCCTAGCTCAGCACAGGCTGCCGGTAGTTCACTTATTCGTCCCCTGCCCACACGAACTTTTGTGGGGTAATTCCAATTAGCTTTCAGCATTTTTTTAAATTCCTATCTTTTTAATATGAAATGACTTGGGTCGTGTTAGAGACTCATAACCGACAGAGGACAAAGTACAGCCCCTACCTGATTTTTTTATCCCCGTCCATGCCAAAGCAGGATCCAAATAATCGCAACGGTTAATGAAAAAAGTACCCGTCTGAATCTGCTCTCCCATTGCAATGCCTGCATTAATATCTTGAGTAAACACTGCTGCAGTCAATCCATAATCACTGTCATTCATTAATGCAATAGCTTCATCATCACTCTTTACCTTCATGATACCGACTAAGGGACCAAAGGTTTCTTCATTCATCACCCGCATCTGATGGGTCACTTCCGTTAATATTTGTGGCGCTAAATAAGCAGAGCCTAGTTTGTCTAAAGCAAAATCCCTACTATCTATATGCGCTATTGCCCCCTGCTCTACTGCCTCTTTAATTTGCCCGCGAACAAAGTCAGCTGCTTCCGCGCATACCATAGGGCCTAAAGTTGTTTCCGGATCATCAGAACGCCCTAAGCGATACTGTTTTACGAGCTGCACTGATTTAGCTAAAAACTCATCATAAATATCCTGATGTACATAAACACGCTCTATTCCACAACAGGATTGACCCGAATTAAAAAAAGCACCATCCATAACCGTTTCTACTGCATGTTGCAAATCAGCATCTGAGCGTACATAGGCCGGATCTTTTCCTCCTAGCTCTAAGCCTATATGAATGAAGCGGCCAGCCGCGGCACGCTCCACCATCTCTCCGCCCGCAACAGAGCCTGTGAAGGCAACCGCATTGATGTTCGCAGAATGAATTAATTGTTCGGTGTCGGCATGATTCAAGTGCAAATATTGAAAAATACCTTCTGGCAAGCGTGCTTCGTGAAATCCTTGTGCCAATCGCTCAGCAACCAACGGTGTTTGCGCAGAGCTTTTCAATAACACTGCATTTCCTGCCATAATTGCAGGAATCACCGAATTAACCGCAGTAAGAAAGGGATAATTCCAAGGCGAAATTACCAAATTAATTCCCAAGGGCTCTCGTTTAATGTATCGAACAAAGCCTTCCTTTTCGGGTAACTCAATAGGCTCAAGAGCTGTCTTGGCTATCGCAATCATGTATCTTGCCCGCTCTTCAAATCCGTTAATTTCTCCTTGGGTATAACGGATGGGTCGTCCCATTTGCCAGCTCAGTTCCAAAGCAATTGCTTCCTTATTGGCCACAACGATATCCACTGCCGCCTGGCAATACTCCTCACGTTCGGCAAGGGAAGCACGACTCCATAATTTTTGTGCTGTACCTGCTTTTTCCAGTGCCAAATCTATATCTTGCTGCGTTGCAAAGGTACGCTCTACATAAACCGAATTATCAATAGGAGAATACGTTTTAAATTTCATTTTTTTCCCTAAATAATTTCAAAATAACGATCTAATTCCCAATCGGTAACATGTCTTCTGAATTCGCGCTCTTCCCATTCCCGGGTCGCTGCAAAATGAGCCACGAAATCGGAGCCAAACAAGGCATGTGCGGCTTGTGACGCTTTAAGATTTTGTGCGGCATCCCATAAGGTCCGTGGCAAAGCTAGTTCTTTATCATGAGCTTGTGCGTATGCATTTCCTTTAATTTCTGCTCGAGGTTCCATTTCCTGTTCAATCCCATACAAGCCCGAGCCGATTGCTGCAGCCAAAGCAAGATAGGGGTTTGCATCAGCAGATCCTAAACGATATTCAATCCGTTGTGATTTTTCATTTCCCGGAATTACTCGCAATGCCGTAGTGCGGTTTTCTACGCCCCAGGTTGCATCGGTAGGTGCCCAATAGCCTGGGATCAAACGCGAATAACTGTTGATTGTGGGAGAAAACAGCGCTAACAATTCAGGCATTAGCACTTGTTGCCCCGCTAAAAAATGGCGTTGGGTTCGACTCATATTGTATGCATTTGCAGGATCGTAAAATGCAGAGCCCCCTTCCAAATGTCTAAGGGAAAGATGAATATGCCCACTTTGTCCCGGATAGTCCATCGACCACTTCGCCATAAAGGTGGCCATTTTTTGGTTACGCTGGGCCAATATCTTCATAAAAGTTTTAAAGAGCGCGGCCTTATCACCTGCATTCATTGCCGAGTCAACTGCAATCGCCGCCTCAATTACCCCAGGACCTGTTTCCGTATGCAGTCCTTCGATGGGAAAATCCATTGCCTCACTCATGTGTAAAATTTGATGATAAAATTCGGCATGGACCGTATTACGGAGGATAGAATAACCAAAATTATCTGGGGTAAGTGTTTTTAAATTACGAAAACCTTTGGCCCGAACACTTTCAGCTGTTTCATCAAAAACGAAAAATTCGTATTCCAATGCAGCATAAACATCAAAACCCATATTTTTTGCTTTTTCAAGGACGCGTCTTAACACTGCACGAGGGCAAATAGCCTCAGCCTTTTCAGCAAACTCCGCCAGAAATAATAATTGATTGTCTTCTACAACTAACTCACGACAGCTGGAAGGAATAATGCGCACATTTGCATCGGGATAACCTGTATGCCAACCCGTGTAACTGACATTATCGTAAAGCTGATCTTTGGCGTCCCAACCCAAAATTACATCACAAAATGCAAAGCCATTATCCAAAGCGGAAAAAAACTTATTGCGACTCATATACTTGCCAAGCATCACACCATCGATATCAAAAATCCCCACTTTGACATGGGTTAATTGCCTCTCTTCAACAATGCGTTTTGCGTCTTCTGCAGTCTTCACTTCACGTGGATTGAGCATTTTATATCCTTATGTATTTATCCTTAAAATTCCTACGTGTTCATCTTATTAAAAAACAATAATCACAATAGCAAGAGAAACTATCACTGGGAAGAGATATAAAATCTTATTCAAATAAAATAGAGTCCTGCAGCAAACATGATATAAAATAATCCAAAGTACGCTAACCGAGCTCCTGCTAAGGCACTTTTTTGTACCAATAGATACAAACCAAAAATTGACAATAATGTAATTACAGCCCCCCATATTGAAGCCTTATCTAAAATCCATGGAGTAAAAAATAGCCCCAGAGCACTCGGAACGGTAGCTTGAATCATCATTGCGCCACTGATGTTCGCCAGAGCTAATATTTGTTTTCCTTGGCGCACCCAGATCACTGCATTCATGATTTCTGGTAGTTCTGTCGCGATGGGACTTAACAACAAGGCCACCATTTGTGGCGGCAATCCAAAAATAGGGCCAATAATTCCCAATTGGTGGACAAATACATGCGAGCTTATAAAAATAATAATTAAAGACAGTATCGTTTGTAGCAATGCCCAGGATTGCGAGGGATTTGTATCACGAGGTCTTATTTTTAGAGGCTCTATAAAATCCAAATGTTCGGGATCGTCTTCTCCTTGCATTTCCTGCCGAACATAAAGTGCATAAGCAATGAGAAATGCTATCCCAAGCCAAGGCTTGAATGAAAAAGCAAATAATCCAAGTGCTATTTTAAAGATAAAAATGCTCATGAACCAGCACTGATCTTTTCCCAAACGACGCTCTGTAATCTTTGATATGAGTTTTTTTCCATGATTATTTTTTTGCGTAATAAACACCCAGCCAACCACAGCATAGGCAATTGTTGCCAAAACTAATGGACCACCTATTGCAGCCCCGATGCCAATATTTTTTTGCTCCGGTGTATTACCAAAAACCACAGCAACAAAAGTTACCACACTCTCAGGAAGCGCCGTGCCAAATGCAGCCAAGATGGTTCCGGTGGCATTTTTTGTTACATTAAATTTATACCCCACCCATTCAATGGCGTTAACAAAAAATTCACAGGAAAGATAAATAACACAAGCCGAGACCAATAATAAAATTAAAGTAATAATCACATCCATCCTTAAAATCTATCGTTTCAACGGGAGGAGCCAATAATCGCACTTACTTAAGTTTTTCTTACCCAATAATACTCACGAATTACCGTAGCTTGAGCATGCCCATGCGTGTCTTTTAAGTCGAATAACACTTAAGCAAACACCATTGTTAAACCTGAATCCCATTGATTAGTGTACTAAATTATTAAGATAGTGACCAAAAAATGAATTTAAATTATAGGATTGAGGAATATCTTTTTTCAAAATTAACAAGTTCAGTATTTTTGTGACTTAAAGAGAGGGCTGAAGCTGCACCAGGAGCAACTACACTGGATTCGCAATAAAAAAGTCTAAATCAAAAGAAAATCCTTTCCAAGTCAATATTATTTTACTAGGCTATATGCTTAAAATTATGGGTGTCACTCCCAAATGGCACTTACTTAAGCCTAAGTTCTGACCCTCCCTACGTCACCCGGCTTGGGCGTATGATCCAGAAGCTCAATGTGCGGAGTGCGATCTCTGGATTCCGCAAACAAATCTGAAACGCAGATATGGGTGAACTTGAGGTAAACAACTTAAGTAAGCCCCAAAAAGACATAAGGATCGTGCACGATGATTAATGCAACTCAAGATACAGCTATGGAAAATACAGATAAAGTTTCCAATGTACTGAAATGGATTCTGTTAGTTACCGCAATTTTATGTTTTATTGTTTTAATTTGGGGTACATATAAAACCTACCAACTTGCCCCACCGCTACCACAAAAATTTCAATCGCCTACAGGGCAAATCGTCATGACCGCAGATGATATTGTTGCTGGTAAAGCAGGTTTTCAGCGTGCGGATTTAATGGATTACGGTAGCCTTTATGGCATGGGCTCTTCTTTTGGAGAAGATTACACTGCAAAATACTTAGTGCGTTTAGGGCGCCTTATTGAAGATAAAATGGCGCAACAACAATTTACTAAACCTTTCGTAAGCTTGTCTGAAGGTGACCAATATATGGTACGTAAAGCCATGCAACAGGATTTGCAACAAACGAATTTAAGCCAGCCCACATCCATTTTATCGCAGGCAGTTGCTGATGCTATTTTGCAATTAAGAAATGAGATTTCCCAAAGCTTATTAAATCATAATGCCGAACTTGGCTGGACCAAAGCCTATAGCCTGGATCAGCAAAGTGCCTTACAAACAGCTGATTTTCTTATTTATTCTTCCTTAACTACAATTGCACATCGCCCTGGTAAAAATAGCTCTTATACCAACAATTGGCCCTATGAGCCAACAATGGGTAATACGCCAACAACCCATACATTTTACTGGACTTGGATCTCATTTTGCTTTGTCTTTTTAGGTTTTGGAGCCGTACTTTATATCTATCATCGTTACCTCAGTTCGCCTGATGAAGCGCTACGAACCCCAATATTTATGAGCTTTGCCCCCCTTACCCCAAGCCAGCGTAAAACGGGACAGTATTTTGTGGTAGTGGCGTTCGTGTTTTTGCTGCAGATAGGTGTCGGAGCAATTTTGGCACATTATTACACAGAACGGACTGGTTTCTACGGCATTCGCATCAACGATTATTTGCCCTTTAATTTCTTGCGCGATGTACACATTCAAACACCGATTGTTTGGATTGCCCTATCCTGGATTAGTGGAGCCATATTTTTATCACCTATCATCAGCAAAAAAGAAGCCAAGCACCAGGGATTCTTTGTCGATTTGCTCTTTTGGGTCACTCTGTTTATCGTGGCGGGAGCAATTGTTGGTGATTATTTAGGGATCATGGGGTATGTAAATCAAGCTTGGTTTTGGATAGGAAACCAAGGCCTATCTTATTTACAGCTTGGCCGTCTATGGCAAATTGCTTTTTGTTTAGGGCTTTTTCTGTGGAGCTTTATTGTGTTCCGAGGAATGTGGCCTAGCTGGGAAAATTTAAAAACCGCTACGAAGCAATTTTGGACGGGAAGAATCCGCCTAGAACACCTGTTTTGGGCAAGCACCCTGAATGTTGCCATATTATATTGCTTTGGAATGATTCCATTAACTGGAATTGAAAAGTCGTTTACTATTACCGATTTTTGGCGTTGGTGGGTGGTACATTTGTGGGTAGAGCAATCATTTGAGTTTTTCGCGGCATGTGCCACAGCTTATCTGTTGATGGGAACAGGCTTGGTATCACGAGTACTTGCAGAACGGACTATGTATTTTGAAACCATTCTGGTCTTTTTAGGTGGGGTGATTGGTACAGGACACCACTGGTATTGGACCGGAACACCAGATATCTGGGTTCCTCTTGGTTCGATGTTTTCGTTTATTGAAGTATTACCCTTGGTCTTGCTGATTATTGATGCCATTGAGCAACGTATATTGATTAAGCGTCAAGGAGCCTTTGCCTATAATCTGGCGTTTATGTATATTTTAGGCGCTTCATTTTGGAACTTCGTTGGTGCCGGTGTGTTCGGAGGGGGAACTCTTAATGCCCCATTGGTGAATTATTACGAACATGGAACCTTCTTAACCTTAAACCATGCGCATACAGCCTTATTCGGAGCCTTTGGCCTATTAGGGCTTGGTTTAGTTTATTTCTGCTTACGTTATGCCGCAGGAGATCGCCTACCTTGGAGTGAGCGTTTAGGCACTTGGGCATTTTGGCTGTATAATATTGGGTTGTTATTGTGGATCACACTAAATTTCTTCCCTATAGGCTGGGCGCAATTGATGGATGTATATGAGCATGGCTTTGCTCATGCGCGAAGTATTGAGTTTTATAATACAACCTTGTTATGGCAATGGCTGCGATTACCAGGAGACGTTGTTTTTGCGCTTGGAGCAGTATTTATGGCCTATGATTTTATTAAAAAATTAGGCCCTTTTTTCCCTAAATTTGCAAAAACCAGAACTGAGGAACAATTACCAATCCGAGAACATTTTTAATCATTCATAAACCTGGTTGCTTGCAACCAGGTTTCCATTTTCCTGATCAATATCCCAGATAACCCACCGAATAATTTTATATTAAACGTCTAGATAATTAACTATTTGTTGCTACACTAGACTCTGTACGAGCCTCTTGTTAGTAACAAGAGAATTTAGTCACAAAATCAAGGATGAACAATAATGACTACAGCACAAGTATCAATGTATCGATTAAAAACCGCACTACGCTCTTTAATCGCGATTTATCGTTTACCTCAAGAACAAATAGATGCTTTTTTGCGTTCCTACGAGAGCTTTAACAAAGAAATGTCCGATGAGAATGAAGAGCAGAGTATTGCGAATTATTATTCTGTTCTCAATCATCTTTGTGCTCTGGGTGAAGTAGAAAAAATGTATATTCCCCCAGTAATGGATCTAGCTAAAGGAATATATGACAACCAGATCTTATTCGAAGAAAAAATGAGTAATGATTTAAATATTAAAGAAGGTGATAAAGTTTTAGATATGGGCTGTGGTAGAGGGCGCGTGGCTGCTCATGTAGCTACGATGACGAAGGCCACCGTTACCGGATTTAATATTGATGATGTGCAGCTAGCGAGTGCTAAAGAATATGTCTCCTTAAATCAGTTAACTGACAAATGCCAATTTATAAAAGCAAATTTGAATGAGCCCTTTCCTTTTGCCAATAATTCCTTCGATTCCTTATATCAAATCCAAGTTTTAACTTATGCGAAAAACAAAGAACAACTCTTTGCCGAAATGTTTCGTGTGCTTAAGCCTGGAGGAAAAATATCCTTCTTAGATTGGGTACAACTGGATAATTACGATATGAAGAATGAACATCATCGTGATTTACTAAAACGCGTAAAACCCTTAATTGGCGCAATTGACACCCCTACCCCTGACGAAATTAAAAATACATTGGAAAAGGCTGGCTTTAAGGTGCTTTTAAATAAAGATATAAGTATTGGCGGCCATCAAGCACCGCTCATAGAAAAAGCGGATAAATATTATGAGCATATGCAAAAATTAGTGTACTTCATGGTTAAATTACACCTGTTACCTAAACACTTTAAGATATTATTTGACCGATTTGCACAAGATGGAGAGTCCTTTATTGAAGCAGATCAATTAGGCCTTTTTACCACTAGTTGTCAAACAATAGCAGAAAAGCCTGGTGCGAGTCTTCACTAAAGTTGCAAGCGACCAGGCCTAATAATATTATACTGCTAAATTCAGGATCAATGGGGCCAGTTGTCTGGCCCCATTGATAACTTGATTGATAGCGCACAATGCGCATATCATAGGGTTAAACCAGCCTAACGTCAGTACTCTAGAAGCCATGTCCGAGAAAATTTATTGGGTTTATATTTTACGTTGTGCTAATCAAAGCTATTACACAGGATATACAGATAATCTTGAAAAACGTTTTCAAGAGCATCTTTCAGGAAAAGGCAGTAAATATACGCGCAGCTTTAAACCCACCGCAATTGCTCAAAACTGGATGATTAAAACAGGTAAACCGATAGCGATGCGCATAGAACGCTATATTAAAAAACTATCTAAAGCTCAAAAAGAGCAACTCATAGCCAATCCTTATTCGGATACATTAATCAACATATTATCCAATGAAAAAGACCTACATAAGCCACATAGCTAAAGCCATTCCAATCATCATTAGATTCTCAGTAAGAGAAATAAAACCTAGTGGTACATTGCTGTCAGCCCCAACACAAGCACATTTCAATTCACGTTTATCAATATAAACGGCTTTAAATACCGAAAAGGCTCCTATGCAGCCGATAAACAAGGCGATTGGAATGGAAAGCCAATTCAGCGCATGTGCAATCATCAATACACCCGCTAGCGCTTCTGCAAAAGGATAAATATAGCTATAAGGAACCCAACGTTTGGCTAAAAGGTCGTAATTTAGAAACATGGTTGAAAAGCCTTCGATATTCTGTAACTTCAACAGCGCAAGAACCACCATGCTAAAAGAAATAAACCATCCTAAAGCTCTTGCTGTAAACGGGTTATGGAAAAAAGCATAGCTCGTTGCCAGAGCCATAAGTGCTGTGAGAACAAAAAGTACTATTACTGGACGATAACTCGTTTCTTTAGGGTCACGTACTTTTTTGCCAAAATAACGGCATAAATCATCATAGCCCCCAATCCGATCCCCATTGATAAATGTTTGTGGAGTGGTCTTAACATTATGTTTCTCTTTGAAGAGATCCACCTCTTCGCGACTGGTAAGCCAGTTGTCTTCTACACTATAACCTCGACGTTGCAACAAATCTTTTGCCTTAAGACCATAAGGACAGGTATGTTTTGGCATTACCATACGATATAGAATGGCTTTTCTAGCGACTATACTGTTCATTTTAATTCTCCATTGATACATAATTCAAATATAGAGTATGTACTATGGTACGGAGTCAAGCGATGAATAATAAAACCATTAGCGAATTTGCTAAATCATGTGGGGTTGGGGTCGAAACTATTCGTTATTATCAACGCAAAGAACTCCTTCATGTTCCCTCACTTAGCAACGAATTAAGCGCGGGAAAAATAAGACGTTATGGTGATAAGGATATACATCGTTTGAAGTTTATCCTTTCAGCCAAAAAAGCAGGCTTTACCTTAAACGAGATAAAAGAACTATTAGAATTAGATGCTAAAAATGATCGGGAGCGTGTAAGGGAATTAGCTCAAAAACGGGTTGCGAAACTTAATCTAAAAATTACCGAGTTAACTGAGGCTCGAAACTCCCTCTCACGCTTGGTGGAAGAATGTAGGGACAGTAAATCTGCCCCCTGCCCCATTCTTCTCACCTTTGATAAAGGCAGCTAAGTTCTCTATCTTCATCCAAAGGCAGGAGTGTCAAGGCGAAAGCGAATGATGCCAGTATGGTTTTACTTGAATCAAGCTGTTCGGATGAAGTGGTTTCAAGAGTACCTCGAATCAACACATTAATTCATCAAGGAAATATTGTTTATTAATGATATCATTACGGCCTATCTGAAATTAATCATAGTTAATAATAGAAATGGCCACTCTCGACTCCAACAGTGATAGCAAAGTTAACGAATTTGTTCGCGCAATTCAAAAATATTTAAGCCATTGGAAGTATAAGTCCTTTGAACGACTCGTGTCATTTTTGATTATTTCACTACAAGCCATTACGTTATTTAAGTTAATTTATAGCTATGAGAGTACCTCCTATTTTGGGTTACTCTTGGTTTTGATTATTGCCTATATTGCTACAGATTTTGTCAATGGTTTAGTGCATATGTATATGGATAATAACACTTATTATAAATCGCCGGTTGGGCCTTATATTGCTGCATTTCACTTACATCATGCAAAATATTTTTATACCGTCCGGCATCCGTTAAGAGTCTATTTTGATGAGTCAGGGACTAAATTTTGGCTAGTGGTCTATTTATTTGTTTTAGTGGGAATTCAATTCAATATTCACTTAGGGTTTTCTTTAAATACAGGATTGGTTGCTTTTGGTATTTTTTCATCTGTTGCTGAGCTATCGCATTATTGGTGTCATAATGCCACTGAAAAAAATCGGCTCATTCTATGGCTGCAAAATCATCACATATTACTTTCCAAAAAGCATCATAGAGCACATCATTGTTCAGATAATATTCAGTATGCATTTTTAAACGGGGTAACTGATCCACTGATCAATCTCATTGCTCGTTGCTGTTATAAGGGCTATAAAAATTATGCAGATAAGCATACTCATGCGTACATACAAAAAACTTTGTGCCAAAGCAAGCCTTAGCACAAAGAAGTATCGATTCATTACATGATGTTACAGTTTTCCTCAGAAACATGAACAATTGTTGATGTAGGCGATACAGTGATTCTGCTCGCACGAAACATGGATAACATATGTAGGAGTTGAACCGGATCTGACCTTTTGTGAGAATCTAGGGCGCGGGTATAACTTAATTCTTCCTCCGGAGTAAGTTTTGCCTTCTCTTCAACCATGGCCTCAATCGAACTTCCTTTATACTCGTCATAATATAGGGTAAATGCTTTTAGGATTCGGTCTATCTCTCCGTCCTCAAAGAATTTAAATATATCTTTATCGTGGTGAGGATCATTTTGTTGTTCCCAAAACTTATTAAGATAGAAAGACAACAATTTTGGAGTTATTTCTGTAGAAAATTCGCGATGAAAATGCATTACATCCGTTTCACCACCATAAGTATGATTTCTTTTTATATGAGGCGCATCAGGGCCCCGAAACCAATCAGCATTATATGTTGGTATTTCACTTAAAAAATGGTTATCTAAATGACCCCAAGCATTTAGGGCCAATGTGAGCTTGTTCTAATCGGTACCATAAAAATAGAGCGTAATTGTATTTTTAGTAACTTGTAGCTTAACAAAAGGTTGTGCTTTCATTAATTCTATATTAAATGGCATAATATTCTCACCGTTTATAGTTGAAAAAAAACCAATAATACGGCTAAACATTAAATAAATATTAACAATTAACTCTTTTATTTTACAAATAAACGGACTTCTATACATCAATAAATTATCGTTCTAAAAAGCTCACTTCTTAGAAATAAATCCATCTAGCGAGTAAAACCTGCGAACAGAATGCCAAATTATACGATAACCGCGACGTCTCTAGTTATCCCTTGAGACTACAGCCACTGTAAAGGTAGCGAGTCAATAAATGTTTAAAATGGGAAGCCCCCTCTCTCCCTCATACGATTTTCGTAACTTTTGATATCATTTTTAATATTAATAATTAATTTAGTAAATTGTGCATGATGTAATAACTCATTAGATCATTTTGACATATGAATATCCTTGAAAAAGTTAGCTCTTATATACGTAAGGACTTACTTTGCCATGATGATCTATTTTTAATGTCAATAGAACTTAGTAGAGTCACGAATGTTGGAGCAAAAGAATGCTTAGAGACTATAATTGACCGATGAAATCACTTAAAATGAAACAAAAAAAACATCCATGCGGTTCAAAACGATTTGTCCATTGTAGAACGAACACGAATAATGCCCTTTACTTATAATTATAAACAACCCGACGAATATCATTTTAGCCTTGATTCTATTAGGCTTGCACAATTTGTCGCAACAGAATTACAGTCCTGCTCAGATCTTGGTTCATTACGAGTTTTGGATCTCTGCGCGGGTTGTGGGGTTATTGGGATGGAATTATCCTGGCATCTTAAAGCCATACAGCACATTGATTTTATTGAGGTCCAAGATATTTATACCGACTATTTTCATCAAAACTTGGCCAATATCAATCGCCCCGAATTACAATGTCGCTGGCATCTTTTAAATTATGATGAGTTGCATGAAAAAGAATGGGAAGATAAATATGATTTGATTATCAGCAACCCACCTTATTTCCAACTCGGCCATGGGGTGCTTTCACCTTCAAAATTTAAAAATCGCTGCAGATTTTATTTAGATAGCTCATTTCAGAATTATATTCGCGCGTTGGAAAACTCCCTTGCCCATCAAGGTAAAGCTTATTTTTTATTACGCCCATTAACACATCATGGCTTTGATTTATTTTCCGATATGCAAACACAACTCCAGAAAACTTCAACCACGGTCAAAAAAGTATCGCATATTCGAGGTACCGATATTATTTTATTAGAAAAAACTCGAACAACTGTGCCAGCTGATAAATACCACGCCTACGAACAATCGAGTGAGTAATAGGTTTATAGGCCAACGTCTTCTGAAAAAATTGAGAATCGATGTCCAAGTAATAAAAAACATTTTGTTTTGCAGGAATTCATGTTTATTCACAAACACTCACCTCAGCCACCCACATAAACCACCACGCAATTTATTATCCACCTCTCTGATTTACTGCGACAGGTTTCAGTCACAGCACTATAGAAATTAGTGCAACGGATGAACGTGATATGCATACCTTAATCCAAAACACGTTTAGGTTCCTAGGCATTAACTCAAATCGGATATGGAATGCTACACCGACAAATTATGGTCGCTAATTATTGGGGTTTGTTAACAATTGCTCCCCGCATAACAACATCAATAAATAATAAACACATTATTTGTTCTGTGGTAAGCTCTGTTAATCTAAAAAGAACGAGTTTCATGATGATTAAAGTTGGGCAATTTAATAAATTAAAAATGGTACGCGAGGTTCCTTTTGGCGTGTATTTGCAAGGAGGAGAATTGGGGGAAATTTTATTACCCAATAAATCCGTCCCCAAAGGCGCTTTGGTTGGTGATATGCTGGATGTATTTGTGTATTTTGATTCAGAAGATAAAATTATCGCCACAACCGTACGCCCTCACGCAAAAGTGGGGAACTGTGCATTTTTAAAAGTAGTTGATGTAAATGCCGTGGGGGCTTTTCTGGATTGGGGGTTAGATAAAGATTTATTAGTACCCAAACCAGAACAACATTGCCCTATGGAAAAGGGGAAATCCTATCTTGTCTACTTAAAACAAGATCATCAGGGACGCATTATAGCCAGTTCAAAAATCGATTATTTTTTGGATAAGACAGAGGCTGATTTTAAACCAGGTGAAGAAGTTAATTTGCTTATTGCTGACACAACACCTTTAGGTCGAAAAGTAATTATCAATAACAGTCACTGGGGATTAATCCATGCGGATGATATTTTTCAAACATTAATTTATGGTAAAAAAATAAAGGGATACATTAAAAAAGTACGTGAAGATGGCAAAATTGATGTTGCTTTAAGACAAATAGGACAAAACAGCATTAATGAGTTAGCGCAACGTATTCTAGATAAGCTTGAACTATCGGGCGGCTTTTTAGCCTTGCATGATAAAAGCTCTCCGGCAGAAATTCAGCAAGCATTCGCTGAAAGCAAAAAAAATTTTAAAAGCGCAATTGGACAACTTTATAAACGCGGTTTGATTCATATTGAAGAGAAAGGAATTCGCTTACAGAACGCAAAAATAAAAAGTTAGTTCAGAGTGCGAAGCACACACTAACAACAGCGTTTATTGATAATGTGGAAAGGTTAATCTATATCCCCTCTATCTTATCTAGAGCAAAATGTAAGCTGGGCTGTTAAGCCCAGCCTGCGTGTTATAATGGCATCGTCAAGTTAACTTTTGTTAACGCAAGAAAGAATGCTTGGTAAATTTTAGGCGCAAAGAATCTGGGTGGCTGCGAAGGGATTTCTGGTTTTTCCCATCAAAGCCAGGACGTTCTGAGCGCCGGCTGCTGATTTAAAGCGGATGAGCGATTTTTCTTTTCTGCGTGTGGGCTGATGAGCATTTTTCCACTCGGTTATTTAATCCCTTATTTGACCGATGCTCGGTGCCTTTGCACATCTGGGGAATCGGTTTGGTATAGCTCCTTAGTTTGTCCGTTACGATAACCCGCGGTTTGGCATAGGCGTTCAATAAGCGAGATAGGAGGCGGATGGCTGCCTTTTTGTTGCGGCTTTTTTGCAGAAAAACATCCAACTCATAGCCTTCCTCGTCGACCGCTCGCCATAAGTAATAAGTCTCGCCGTTGATGCGTAGTTGTTGCTCATCTAAATGCCATTATCCGAGGGCTTTGGCTCTCGCTTCTTAACCACATTCTTAAATGAGGGCCAAACTTGATGCACCATTGGCGTATCGTTTTATAGCTCACCTCAATGCCTCAATACAACAAACGCTCCGACACATCTCGGTAACTGTCATTAAAACGATGATAACTCCATACGCAAATACTGATTATCTCTACAGGATATCTATATCTTTTCGGTTTCTTTGTTAGCATCTGCGGCGACTCAATAAATAAACCTCAGTGTAGCTCAAAAGTTAAATTGACGATGCCTTCTTGAGCTTTGCGTGTAAAACACCAATCAGGGAACAACCCGCTCGATTGCATCCTCTGTAAACAGACCATACGATTATCCTTCCTGCTCTCTAAACGCTCATCCAGACAGCTGATGAATTACACCACTCAAATCGCTTTACAAAAAAACATTCGTATCAATTAACGGGATTAGTGGGTCTTTTTTTCAAAAATACGCTAATTTACCATCCTATCTGGAGTAAATTTATTCTTACCTCTATCCCTCTTCCCTGTTTCACAATAAAAGCTGTCATAAACTACGATAACAGTGCTGTACAAAATTCATTCTTTTACTCTTTGAATTTCCTATAACCTCAAAGGGGCAGGACGTCCAGAGTCCTTAGCTTCGCGCGTTGGCGAGTCGATTTCGGGGACTGGGACGCCCCGGAATTTTTCACGAGGTAGCGCGCCCCTTGAGTGAGCATACCTTTCCGCAGCCTCCTAGTTTAAGGCCCGGAAAGGAGGTCGCAACACTCCAAGTTCGAATGCCGGTTTCGACAACGCCCAGTGATTTGAATAATGTATTAGTAGTAGCGCTGGTGCTGTTAAAGGAGCCGGAACCGACATAATCCACCGGTAACGTGCCAGCGGTCTTGTCTAGCTTATAGGTCCAACTCACCCCGTTATCCGTGCTCTGCGCGAGCATAGGGTAATTCGTGCTGCCGTCATAATACCGGCCCGCGGCTGCAACCGTGTAGCGAATACCCGGTGGATTTTTTAACAACTTAATGCGTAGTATGTTAGCCGAGCTTGGCTGATAACATTGATTCGGATTACCCTGGGCGCAAAGGATTGGTCCTCCAAACACATCGCCCTTTAAACCACTACCAGCCCCACTGCCAGGGTTAATGTACACGATTGATGATAACCAAAGGGTGATGTGCATCCTGATGAGGTAATACCCTGAATAGGCCTCATCTTCAGTGTATGGGATTTATGGGATTGATTGGTGACCGTGTATTTAATGGTTGCTGCCCCTGATGGGCTTACCCCCACCGAAGCAGGGTATCCGGATATGGGCGCAAACGTCCATACAGGAGCACCCGCCAAGGCTGCCACTTATCCAAGGAATCAACCAGAAGCCAGCATCTGCCAGCAGCTTTCCTTTCACCGCCACATGGTGTGCTGAATCTTGTGGTTGTAGGTGAAGTTATCAAATAGAGGATCGGCATCATCCAAATCATACCAGATAGATTGGCATTGCTGGTGAAGCCAACCGCAAGACCTAGTTGGCCTTGCAGGGTTTGGGTGAGTGCTTTTTGTGCGCCCAAAACACTTCACCATCAAATAAGGCATTGCTGGATTTATGGGCTACATAAGTCTTTTCAATGTCGGTTGTTAAATAAAACGTTTGGGTGTTGCCTGCTCCTTCCCAAACAGGATCCGCGCTAAAACTACCAACCCAGGTCCATGTACGTTGCGTTGTGATAGGCCTCATAGTTCCAGCTAAAGCACTGGTGGCTAAAAAATAGCGGCCATTATGTTTACAGCAGAATCTTTGTTCATGAATACTCCTATGCATACTTAAAATCATCCATAAAAAACAACAAGTGAGTACAACAAAAAATTTGAACTAATAAATAAAGAAAATGCGTTACAACACGCAATCATACTCAGAAACGGAAAATAAGCAGAAAAGATGCAAATGGTGCGAGCTAGAGATAAAGGGAAAACTAGCACTGATTGCCAAGAACGCTCCAGCCATTGGGACTTGTCAGCAATCCATTTTTTATATCTAATCGATAATTAATCCCTTGCATCAGCAATCCTATCTTTTTACTTAGCGTTAGTGAGTGTCGAATTTTTTTGTAAAGCAATTTGAGTGGTGTAATTCATCAGCTGTCGGGATGAGCGTTTAAAGAGCAGGAAGGATAATCGCATGGTCTGTTTACAGAGGATGCAATCAAGTGGCGGAATCCATTCGCGCCGTAGGAGAAAAAAATTCGAATTACGTTGGGGTTCAGCTTCAGTTTGGCTGGTAATCAGGTGATTAATGAGGGCCCTGGGGCTGTTGCTAATCACCGTGCTGTCATAATGCGCAACGATTGATGCTAAATAGTAAAACCATACTGCATTTCCTCATTGTTTGTCGGTTCTCCAAAAAGAATATTTACGGAGGGGTGTAAATATTTTTTTATCCTTTCTACTTGTTCCTCATCAAAGAAATTATTCTGCAGATCAAGTGTTTTTAAATTCTTATGCCGTGATAGATGAGAGCGAAGTGTCTCTAGCTCGTTAAGGTTTTTTTCACCCAGATAATTTTCTGAGAGCACTAACTTTTCCAGCGACGAAGGAAGTTCATCAATAATTTGACACAATAGGTCTATTGGTTGCTTATTAAAATGATTGGCTCCCAAATTTACGGAAATCAGGTTTTTATTTGTAGACAACGCTTTAAATGCGTGCACAACCTGAGGGTTTTTACTCAGTTCATTACCGTTTAAATTAATCTCAGCAACAGAAAGTAGCGAAAACAGCTGAGATAATTGGCTGGTTTCTACGATACCAAGGCAGTTATTACTCAGATCTAAAGAAGTCACCTCTACCCCACTTAAATGGAAGGCCTTTATTATTTCATCCATCCACATATATAAGTCATTTTCACTTAAATCAAGGCACTCCGTATAAGGGGGGATACTCTGAAAAGCAAACAAAATATCCTCTAAAGTTTTATTACAAAAATCATTGATGAGGTAAGATTTTTCTCGGGTAGCCGAGGGAGTAAATAAAGTAGCGTGATAGCGTGTGTATTCAAACACTGGAAACCTCCTTGATGATAAATAAACATTTTAACTTAGTTTCGCATTATTCTCGGAATGCTCATTGGGTAATACAATGGATTGACGAAGCCCCTGTACTACATCTCGAAAAGTTGTCATTCGTAATTTTTTTAAATCGAACTCAATATTATTCAGGGATTTGATGATTGATGACCCGCCGTTAAATTTATTTCCTGTCAATAACTCAATAAACTCATCTCTTGAATGCTCAACTATCTCAATAGCCTTTTTCACATCATTATTCGTCAAGGCTTCACCAACTTGGTAAAGATCGAGTCCTAATTTTTCTGCGTTTTGTTGTCCCTTGGCCTGCCCAATCAGCTGATGACGCACATCGTTTTTATATCCATCAATATAATTAATTATTTTCTGTGCTATGGCATGTGTAACAGGGATATTTGATAGTTCATTTAAACTTTGTATTTTGCTACGCACCGTAAACTGAAACACACTTCCTTGAAATGCAGGAGCCGATGGATTATCTTTTATCCAACTAAGTTCCGTATCCGCTTTAATTCTCAATGCTTCGAAGCAAGGCAAGCTTTGCACATGGTCTAAAACATCACTTATTGATGCGCCCTCTACGAGTAAAGAACGAATAGTATGTTGAAGGGTTATTAGATTAGCCGTGTATAGAGCATCCTGGCAATTTTTAATTGTAAACAGAGCTAAATTATCAAATACCTGCTCTAATTGTCCTAATAAATCATTAAATTTAAACGTTATTTTTTCGGAAGAAAGATTATTATTGATTTCGATTAACGATTTCTGCAAGTGCTCAATACCTTGAGTATAATGATTCTCTTGCATATCCATGATTAACTTTGAAAATTCAATCTTCGCATGTTGAATTCCCTTTTTGATAACCGCTTCATCCACCCTGCCAATTTTCGCCAAACTCCTAGCCAACTCAGGCATTACATCCAGAGAGCAAACACCAGGATAATCTCGCCATAATTTGGATGGAGCCCCACCGTTAACACCAACTCCGGCAATTTTTTCTCGATTGATGAAATCAAGCACAGGATGTTCCGGATTTAGAACCGAGCCGCCGAAAAGACCAGGAGCATTTAATAAGTCATTAAATGCATGTCCTAAGTCAATTCGGGCAACATGTGGCGTGTGTTGGTGCTCATCAGCTACAACTAGCATATTACCAGGATTAATGTCATGGTCGCCTAAAATCGCGGAAATTGCTATTGCATCCACTAAACTGCTTTTCAATGGTGTCATAAGCTCGCTGCCAAAGCCAATTTTTCCAGCTGTTGAATTCTGACCAGCAATTATACTCGCGTGTGCTTTATCAAAAGGAACCTGCTTTTTGATATAATCGTCTAAATTTAGTGCATTGGTACCAATATACTTGGAGGCAATCAAAACTCTATTTCTTTTTTGATCATACACGAGATTTACTTCTGGGATTTCACTTTGAGTATCGATACTTTTTAATAATTCCTGACCAATACATGCCGCAATAAATTCACCTAAATTTTCTCGATCCGTACTATGAGCTTTAATGCATCTTAAATAACTATTATCAAGAATAGATGGTTTTAATTGATAGTAAGACGAACCCTCTTTAACTCGCCTACTTCCTGTAACACCTCCGGTAGAGGTTGAGGAAGAAAAATCAAAGTTATCTACGGATTTTGTTCTTATTTGCTTGTCTGATATGTGTTGTTGCACGGTATGCGAAACAGATTGTTGATTGCTGTCTTTGTGTCTCCAAAAGTTTAGCTTTGATTTACTATCCTCATGCTCTAATTTAGTTCTCATTTTAAGGACTCCTCTAAATGATTCAGGAAACATTCCGCCTGACTCTCAGTAAATTAGGGTGACTCTGAAGTGGATTACGCTGCCAGAGTTCCTTACTTTGTATGTTTTAAGTATATAAAAAGAACCTTTTGAAAAAATGAACGTCGCATGAACAATAGGACTAGATGCTAACGAATAAGAATAAGGTATAGCCAGGGTCCAATAAATTAATTTTAAATAAGGCAGTCGAGAAATGGCCCCATTAAAAAAACGGAGCCAAACGATACATTTACAGATTAACTGAAAAGCGATTCATTAACGCCGCGCAGAAGGTCTACTCTCCTGAACTAACGCTGATTCCGACTCCTGATTGGCAACGGTTATGTCTACGACTTTCGTGGATTGGAAGAACGTTTGCCCAGCTGATTGCCAAAACTTGGGAGTACTCTGAGTAAATAGTACAGCTAAACCAGGAATAACACCACTTAAGATAATGCTTAACACAATTAACGCATTTTTTGCGAATCGCTTCCCAGCCGCATCACGATGTGTTAACAGCGTATCCCTAGCTTCATCTAACTCCTGGTAAAATTGCTTAACCTTTTCGCTGGGTTTTTCAGCAGACTCTAGAATAGTGTACAGTGTAGCAACCTTAAAAAATTTATCTTTTAAATTTTGCACGCTGTGTTCTTCAGGCCAGTTGCTAATTTCAGCAACATGGTCTGCTAAATGAGCAATATCATTGAGATCTAGATTAGGATTCACGTGCTGTTTTACTTTTTTTGCCAAATGTAATAAATAATCTTTGGTCAAAGGGTATAGGCTATCGTCTACGATAGTTTGAAATTTGCATTCGATCTTGATATCAAAATTCTTTCTCTCTAACTGTAATCGCTTAATTTCATCTGTTAATTGCATCACCTGTTCTGTCAGCTTATGCTGTTCAATTTCAATGATGCTTTTGTACGTTGATTGTTCAGAACTCAGTTGAGTGATTGTGGTTGTTAATTTTCTAACCTCCTGAGTTAACGTTTCTTTCTCTGCAGTTAGAGTTCCGATTTCATTTCTTTGTTGTTCTTGTTTTGCATCTAATTCCTGAATTTTTTTACCTTGTTCCTGATTCGCCCGCACCAACGGATCAGCCACACCCAAACAAATTGCTGCACTTGAAATTTCTTTATAAAGAGCCTCATTTTCTTTGTCAAAATACCCTTCAAGGGTCTCTAGAGCTATATTGTGATCCGCTATAAACCGAGCTGTTGCATCTACAACTTGTTTATGTCGCCCCGCTAATAGCACTTCGTGCTCTTCGTAATTAATGACGGTACTATCGATATTTTGAAAGTCTGGAAGCGCTTTTTTAAACACATCTAGCTCGTTGCAGGTACTAATTACTTCACGAATAATATTGTCCGTTGTATAACGCTGATTCGTTGCAATGGCCTCCACAATGAGTAAATTAGCACGATCCCTATTGGATACGTCTTGTGTTTCTTCAAATTTTATTTCCTGGAGTTGTGTAAATTTTCTTTGTAAAAATTCATTAATTTCACTCACGTTAGGATTTGTTGAGTTGAGCTCATTAAGCTGCATAATAAACAGAGTAAAATAGGTGGTTAACTTCTTGTCAGTGGGTTGTTGTTCCTTAAGTTGCTGCATTGCCCAATTTAAATCGACAACAAATTGTTTCTGCTGCATTCTATAGACTAAATCCTGATAATGCTTTTGTAGGCCCTCGTGCTTTTTCGTTAACGTATCACGTAAATTAGATCTAAATGTGTCGTAAATTGTTTGAGCAATTTCATTGTCATGGTTGGTATGAGTATACTCTGCAAACTGTTTAAATGTATTCTGAACGGCAAGATATACAGCTGCTCGCTCCTGGGTGTCGGTCAGTTTACCGTGTAAATAGGTTTGTTTTACTTCCTCAATAATCGTACTCACTCCATCTAAGAGAAGCTCAAAACCTGCTGTTGTATATACAGCACAAGCGAGATCATCTTCAATGCAAGAATCCAATGGCGAAAGAGAGTGTTTGTTCTCATCGAGGACGCGTAGGCTGCGGTGATGTTTTGCAATCTCCAGTAAGCGCGTTACGGCTTTATCTATCGTTTGATCTAATGGAATGTTATCACCACTTAAACCTAAGTCATGATTTAAAGACAAACGAGCATGTTCATAATTGAGAAAACGGCCACCGGGAACTGGGGGTACAATCGTTTCAAGGTACGTGTCGTTATGTGCCTGGTAATGTACTATCCGTTGATTAGTAATTTCCCAGAAGAGTTTGAGAATGCTCTGCTCTTGGCCAAGAAAAGCATACGCAGTGTCATTGTAATGTTGATAAGCTTTTCTATTCGCGAGAATTTCATTATATAACCCAAAATAAAGGCGTTTAAAATGTTCTTTTTGAGGCTCCCCATGCTCATCAAATAATTCTTTAGTTAAATGACTAAAGGGATCATCTTCAGAACGTCGAGGGGTCATCTTAACCCCATTACGAGTCAAGAATTCAATCATTTTTACAACAGCAAGTTCCTGAACATGCGTCGTATTTGCACCATCAGGATTGGGGCAACGTTGTTGGTCAAGAAGATTTCCTGACCCGGTGCCATGATGCCCCGGTAAACTGATTAGTTTAAATTGAGTCTCTTCTGATACCGGTTTAGGAACAATCGGTTTAAAACAGCGAGTGCGCTCATTTTCATAAATATACTGTTCATATTCTTTAACAATTTTAGGAAGCTGGTAAAAACGAGGATCGTTCCATGCAAGGGAAGAGAAATAAGTGATACCCACATAATCTCCACCAGGCACTGGATCAACGTTTAATATAGATAATTTAACACCTGCTATATTATTCTTGATTTCTTTCCAGTTTAAATACGCAAATATTTGTTGATGTGTATTCATCGCCCTTTGGGTTAGAAGACATGGGCTCTTTAATACTTCATCATTAAAATCATCTGATTGTTGTTCCATCAATGTTTGAATTCGTTCTAACTCATGGGCCACTAAAATGGCTTCAACAGCTCCACGGCTATGAGCAATAACGTTAATGTTTGTTTCTCCTCGGCTTATTGCTTCTAGAGCAGCAGCAACACCACGGGCAATTCGATCCCCGACCTCCCTACCGAGAGTTGTTGGGCCATCGATTACCACAACTTGGTTGCTCTTAAATCGAACTGTATCATCCTTGCACGCAGTTGATTCGTTGTTAATCATCGTGGAAATATAACTTAAGGTCTCGGCTCGCTCATAAGCATTTTCTACTTTATTGGGAGAAAATTGCGTATCAGTTCCTAATAGAGTCAGCGTGAATGGCATAATAATGATCCTCTACATCGTGTTAGTTGTTCAACGAGTATACTTTCCCTATACTGAAGAAAACTTTAAGCCGCCATGAATGGTTGTCATGCGTTAGGAACATTTGGAATGACAAAAGATCAAATTAGGCTTTGTCGCGGAAAACAGATTCATGATATTACCCATAAGTGCGATCAGAGCTCCTGCATTGATTTTAAGCGAATATTTCAATTATATTATCACTTAAAAATCTCGGAAGGTGCCTTAGAGCAATGTGAAAATGTGATAGTAGTCTAGCTCTTTAGGCTTGTATAATGAGCGCAGTTGAAATACCTAATATGAAAGTGACCCTACTGGGTACCATAATTTATTGATAACAACATTATAATTATATATAACTAGTTTATTTATATGGTTCACTTCATTGAGCAGCCTAGTCTATAGCTCACCAAGGCTATTAAGAACTGTATGATTATAACCTGTTTGGGATATCCGCTTAATATGGGCACTATTAAAGTGCTATAAAATATTGGGCACGCTTTATCAAAGCCCTAACATGGTACTTTACCGCGGGTTACGACTTCTTGATAATATTCCTGTTATGCTCAAATGTCCCTACTCAGAGCACCCCTCTCTTAAAATTCTCGCAGACTTACACCACGAATATTTTTTACTCATCAACTTAATATTCCCGGTGTTATTAAGCCCTATGCACTCATTCAACAAGGTCACCTTGCTGTTTTAGTTTTAGAAGATATCACTGGTCAGACTTTAAAGAGTTTTTACAAGAAAAGCCATTAGAACTGGACATTTTCTTCACAATCGCCTTATACCTGCAATCTAAAATGCCCAGCAAAAACAACCACCCCATTGCCATGATTTATGCTGACAAAGAGACGATGAGTGATGGTGCTGATGGACTAAACGTGCCGTAGAAGTAAAGAGTTTATCGCGGCTATATCCTCCATAATATTTTACAGGAGACCAGGAAGGACTTACCGGGGGTAATGGGGGATTAAATTGAAAAAACTGTTCACAAGCATGAACAACCTCCCCACCGACAACCGTCATCAGCGAATAAATATCTTTGATTTCTTCATCAGGAACCTGAAAAAAATTTTTCGACAATACCGCAAAATCTGCTAATTGATTAGGAAGGAAGGAGCCTTTGCGTTCTTCCTCATTGGAGAACCAGGCACTTCCTTTGGTATAAAGTTCCAATGCTTTTTCTCGAGAAAGAATATTCTCTTCATGATACAGTGATTGACCTCCTATCGTTTTTCCAGTAGCGAGCCAATACAAACATAGCCATGGATTATAACTCGAAACTCGTGTCGCATCAGTTCCCATACCTACCGGAATATCGGCGTCGATAAGTTTAGTAATTGGTGGAGTTCGTAGGGTTTTTTCTTTCCCATACCGCTCACTGAAATACTCGCCTTGAAATGCCATTCTATCTTGAATTGCGATACCACCACCAAGTTTTTTCACTCGCTCAATAGACTTATCCGAAATGGTTTCGGCATGATCAAAAAACCAATGCAATTGAGCAATGGGCGTTTCGGAATTCACTTGTTCATAAACGGTTAATGCGCGTGCAATGGACTCCTCGTAGGTTGCATGAAGTCTGAAAGGCCATTGATTTTTTGCTAAAACCTCGACCACAGGTTTTAATTGTTCTTCCATAACGTCGGGTAAGTCAGGACGAGGTTGCAGAAAATCTTCAAAATCGGCCGCGGAAAAAACGAGCATTTCCCCCGCGCCATTATGACGATAATAATCATTACCTTGTTGGTATTTTGAGATTTGTGTCCAATGCGTAAAATCCTCTAGCTCGTGCCCTGGTTTTTGGGTGAATAGATTATAAGCGATACGCAGAGTCAGCTTATTTTCCTCATCCAGCTGTTGAATCACATCATAGTCATCGGGGTAGTTTTGAAAACCACCACCCGCATCGATGACACTAGTAATTCCAAGACGGTTTAATTCGCGCATAAAATGTAAGGTTGAATTGATTTGATCGCTTCTGTCTAATTTAGGGCCCTGTGCCAATGCGGAGTAAAGAATAATGGCATTAGGGTGAGCAATTAACATCCCTGTGGGATTGCCTGATTTATCCCGTTGAATTTGCGTTCCTGGTATTTCCTGGGTGTTTTTGTCATAGCCAATCGCATTGAGTGCTGCTTTGTTAAGTAAGGCTCGATCGTACAAATGTAAAATAAAAACGGGGGTCTCTTTAGAAACCGCATTGATTTCCTCTAAGGTGGGCATTCTACGTTCTTTGAATTGAAACTCCGTCCAGCCCCCAACCACACGAACCCATTGCGGAGGTGGGGTGCGAACGGCCTGCTCTTTGAGCATATACAGGGCCTCATTAAGGCTACGAATCCCATCCCAACGTAACTCCATATTAAAATTTAACCCTCCACGAATCAGATGGATATGGGAGTCATTTAAGCCTGGGATCACGGTGTTCTTATGCAAATCAATTAACTTAGTTGATGATGTTTTCAGCTTCATAATTACGTCATCTGAACCAAATTGCACAAATCGATGATTTTTAATGGCAACAGCTGTAATTTTTTTACTAATACCTGAACCTTTAAAATTACCATTGTAATAAATAGCATCCATCTTTAGGTTCTCCTCATAAGAGCCTTAAGGAATAGATTCCCCAACATAAGGGAATAATAAGAATCAGATAGCTCCTCGGCTCAATTTAAATAATATTAAGCGCTTTATTTCACGATTTTTCCATGCCACTCACTCCTTGGCTTTTGCTTGTGTACCATGGTGTAAGCATAATCAACCCCCATGCCATAGGCGCCGCTATGTTCTTTGACGATGTTCATTACCTCATCATACGTCTCTCTTCTTGCCCAATCGCGTTGCCATTCTAATAATAACTGTTGCCAAGTTAAGGGAACTACACCGGCTTGTTCCATACGGCGCATAGAGGACTCATGACCTATGGGACTAGTACCACCGCAGGCATCCTCAACTATGTAAAGCTGATATCCCTCGTGCATTGCTGAGAACGCACACATATTAATGCAGACTTCAGTCCATAGGCCGGCAAGGATTAGTTTCTTTTTACCAGTAGCTTCTACATGCTGTCGTACAGCCGGAGAATCCCATGAATTCATACTAGTACGCTCAATAATGTCATTTTGAGGGAATACATCGAGGAGCTCCGGCCAAATAAAGCCACTGAAACTTTCTGTTTCCACAGAGGTAAGAATGGTAGGCACCTTAAATAACTTGGCCGCTTTAGCTACAGCGGTCGCATTGTTTTTGAGATTTTGACGGTCAATACTAGTGACACCAAAGGCCATTTGGGGTTGATAATCAATCATCAGAAGGACAGAGTTTTTAGGTGTCAGTAACTCGATTTTCTTATCCATAGCATTCATCCTGTGTGAAAGGTAGCGTGTAAATGATGCTCTCGCCAATAGATCAATTATAGAACATATGGGTGGTTTTATGTTCCCTCAATGATCCGCTGAAATAATGTAATTAGTTGCAAGGAATCTAAATAAATGTATACTTTTACGCGCATTAAAAAAGCGATTTAATAAGTACTAGGTCAAAGGACATAGTTCACTAACCTCTTACTTTAATAATTATTTTAGTAAGGATATTCACATGAAAAAATTAGGGATAAGTGCTTTTATTTTATTCATTATGACTCAGGGCATGGTTCATGCAATGCAAAGTCCTGGTTTTGCTGTTGGACCTCAATATGATACCACCCACGTTTATGTTGCCCCTGAAAATTTTGATCGTTTTGTTTCCAGTTTGGTCAGTACCTTTGGTGGAAAAACATCAAAGAAAGGTGTTTTTCAGGTAACACCTACTCCCAGTCAAACAATGTCACAGTTAGCGCTAACTCCTGCCGGTACAATCTCTGTCTTTGGGTTTAAAACACCCATTCCTTATCCTTTTGGTACTGAAAGAACTGGTTATTTGGTTAATGATTTTGACAAAGCAATTCTGGCCGCACGCTCTGCAGGTGCTGATGTGATTGTGGCTCCATTTCCTGATCCGATTGGTCGTGATGCTATTCTTCAGTGGCCAGGTGGTGTGAACATGCAAATCTATTGGCATACAACCCCTCCATCCTACGAGCCCTTAGCAACAATACCTGAAAATCGGATTTATATTTCTCCTGACCGTGCTAATTTATTTGCTCAACGCTTCAGCAGCTTTGCTCGAGGAAAAATTGTTGCTGATGAGCCCAAAGCCCCTGGAATAGAGATTGGGCAGCCCGACACAACTTATCGCCGTATGTCTATAGATTCGGGCTTTGGTAAAATGCTCGTGATTGTAACAAACGGACATTTAAACTGGCCTTATGGTCATGAAATGACCGGCTATGAAGTGCCTAACTTAAAAGAAACATTAGATAAAGCACAAGCTAGCGGAGCTAAAATTCTTGTTGCACCAGTTACTTCTGGAGGCCGAATCTCGGCCATGGTTCAATTCCCAGGTGGGTATATTGCCGAAATTCACGAACTAACAAAAAGCAACGAAGACTCGCAGAATGCCTCTACTAAGCAGTAAATGAACCCCACAGGCATACTTTTTTATAGCTTGCTACTCAGTTCATCTACCGTCCTGGGCAGTCAGAACACACCACCGACTCAGGCGCCAAAGCGTCCAAAGATTATGTTTAATCGCTAGCAAGAAGGCTGGTCTGTTCTGGCTAATCCGAATGTTCCGCGCGAACCTTTTGATGAACTAAAATATATTCCCTTATCAAAAACCAATCCGCAAACCTATCTTTCTTTTGGAATGAACCTACGTGAACGGTTTGAAAGTAATGACGCTGTTAATTTTGATGTAGGCAATAGCGTACCGCAGTCTTATGTCATTAGTCGTTTTGAGCAGCATGTTGATTTATGCATTGCGAATAAGCTACAAAGTTTCGTGCAATTTCAAAGTGATTTTTCGCCCTGGAAAACCATTATTACCCCGGTAAACCAAGACAGTTTGGATTTAGAACAGGCATTTACCACACTAGTTAAGCCGATTGCATTTCATTTTACAGCCCTCCGGTTGTGACACTCAATCTTCGTGCTTTTGATGATTACCAGCAATTAAGAAATTAGGTCAGCTCGATTCTACCTGCCTGCCTTGGATTTTTTCCACTTAAAAAGCAAATTTGATCCTGATTATAAATTTGGGAATAAGCTTTTTTATATATACTATGCACCCACCTCGTTAGAAAATGCTAGAATATAGCAATAAGGACGACCTTATCCATCATGGTTATCATTTCTGGACGGCCAGACTATTTACAAGGAATAATTAAAATGGCCTGGATCTATTTATTTTTTGCAGGATTACTCGAAGTTGTTTGGGCATATTATATGAAGCAGTCTTCAGGCTTCACAAAACTGGTCCCTTCGATTATTACACTCATCACCATGGCCCTTAGTTTTATACTTTTATCCATCTCCATGAGAAGTCTTTCCTTAGGCACGGCTTATGCGATTTGGACAGGGATAGGTACCGTTGGAGCATTCATCTTAGGGGTAGTGCTTCTAGGAGAGCCCGCTAACATGGCAAGAATAGCTGCAGCGCTTTTAATTATTGGTGGGCTAATATTGATGAAGCTTTCTGGTTAAAAATATTCTTTCGTATTTTCCATATTCATCAATCGTGTCATTGCAAGGTACTTAGCGATGAGCAACCCAGTAGTACTTGCCACGGCACCCTGGATTGCTTCACTTCCTTCGCAATGACCAGAGAGTTTAATAATAACATGCCTCACTAAAATTAAGAGAAATAAGAATATAAACCATGTTGAAGCGCAAAAGCTCATGGTTCCATCCCAAAAATAATTCTATGGATAATTTTATAACCAAAACCATATCGTAAAAATACGGTATCCCCAACCAAAATTAAGTGCAATGTAATTGGATAAAATTCATAACCGTTTCGACAAAATAAGGATCCCAAAGGTTATTATGGTCTTTATCATCCAAGGCAACAAAAGTTTTGGGTTCATTGGCTTGATTAAAAAGCGTCAACCCTTGCTCAAATGGTATGAGTTTATCCTGTTTTCCATGTAAAATAAGCAAAGGCGATTTAACATTATATATCCTCGCAAGCGAGTTATATTTATCCCATGGCGGTATAAGAATCCACGGATAATGGTAGCGAGCAACCGCAGGTAATGAGGTATATGGAGACTGCAGAACTACGGCACAAACAGGAAATTCTTCTGCCATTTTTACCACCACCCCTGTACCTATAGACTCGCCATAAAGCACTAAATGTGATGGTGAAATGCGTTGCTGCTGCAAAAAATGGATGCCCGTACGCGCATCAGTATAGAACCCCTCCTCTGTTGGATTGCCTTTATTCCCACCAAAACCCCGATATTCCAACAACAAAACGCCGAATCCCGCATCCAAAAAGGCACGCGCCAAAAACATGCGATAGCCAATATGGCCAGCATTTCCATGTAAAAATAATATCGTTGGCTGGTTTACCTTAGCAGCCTTGTACCAAGCCAGTAGCTCAATGCCATCAGTAGTTTTAAGATGCAAAGCGTGCATATCAGTGGCATGATAAATTAGCCGACTTGGCTCCTCCCCGGCTGGAAAATAAATTAAATTCCGTTGGAATGCATACATTAGCAAGGAAAGAATAATTAGCGTAGCACAACCAACCTTAAGGATATTTATAAGCATGCCAAAAATCCTGAAAAAGAGTTAATTGACTTGGATCATTTCTTAATTATTGCCACTACTCTATTTTTTGCAAGCAATCGAATCTCCCAACTAATTCACTATTTGAGCAACCCCTTGAGATCAATCAAATTAGTTATCGCTGAATAAACTGGAAGATACTTTCTTTTTTCCGACTCATTCTGCATCGCTATCTGAATCTAGTGAAAAAGTATCAAGCCGGAGCGAAAAAACAAGTGTTAATATTATGAGGCTTAAGTGCCCCAATACACACAATCATGTTGTATAATTTAAATACAGAACTACACAAGGATGTCCATTCTCATGAAAAAAATAATCTTAGCTTTATTAGTACTAACACCTGAACTTTTTTTAACCGGATGCATTATTGGTACTAACTCCTCTCCGGATTACATCTCGCCTGTTTATAATCGAAATTATGTCTCTTCTACGGGTTATGGTATGAGCGATTATGGCCTTGGATTTGGGACTAGTTATAATCCTCGATATGGCTTAATGAACTTTGGTATCGAACATTAGGAAAACCCAATTTCCTATTCAAAATAAGAGATTAGCATCTTAAAAATTTTTTATTGTCATTCAAGCAATTAAAGAATAGACTGTTGCGTCAAATTTTTATAAAGGACTATAAATGTTTTTAAGGCTACACAGTGTAATATTATCCTGCTCTATTTTAGGAACTTCAGCTTTTGCAGGTGCAATGGGCCCTGTATCAAATCCTCAAGGCTTCTTTATTGGGGCGGGAGGAAGTATTAATGCAGTTAGAATTCACCAAGACTCATGGGGTCTAGGACTTTCTAATTTATATACTAATGGCGTGTTAACTTCTCAAGGGGTTGCTCAAGGTAACGCGGCGCCATTTCAAAAAACGAGCTTTAACTTTGCGCCCGCAGTCCAAGCTGGATATTTAAAGAACTTTAACACCAATAACTACTACGGGATTAAATTTAGCTATCAGTATCTGGGCTCCGTAGCCACTAACCGTGATCTCTATCTTCCACAGACAGGTGAACTGAGAAGTTTCAATCCTCCAAGCACCAGCTCCATGTTCGGCTATGCAATTGCTGATTCCGTTGAGACAACGATTAACCATAATATGAGCTTACTCGCCTTAATTGGTAAACAACTAGGTAATAAATACATCTACTTAGGAGCTGGTCCCTCATTAACAAGTATTCAATCACAAAACTACAACTCCATAGGCTATGCCATTGTAGATGGAGCCACGCTCAATGTAACCGGATTAGTAAATTATGGTTCGCCCACGATTTGGGCATGGGGAGGTGCCGCTCAGATTGGAATGAGCTACTTTATTAACTCCTCATGGTTTGTAGATGCGTCTTATACTTATTCTGTTGCAGGGAACTATACGAGCTCACATAAACAGTCTTTTGCTCATACTGCTTCAGCTGGAAGTACTACTATAGAAACCTCCGGGATACTGGCAACCAAAGATACATTTAAAGCAACGATGGTGCAGTCAGTTACTGTTTCTTTAAATAAGATATTTGATTTATAAAATCCTCCATCTTGATGTAGGCTGGCTATAAGGCCATCCTACATGTTATTTTACAATTTTACTCCAAATTAGTGCCATGTAGCTGCTTGCAAAACTCTACGGCCCTCACTATCAATTAACGACTAAAGAATCTGATTCAATCGATTCGCTTTAATCTCGGCACATTAGAAAAGCTGTTCCATTAATCGCATTGGTGCTCTTCATTAAGCTCCATATCTTGTTGTGGTAATTCGTTTTTTATTATATATTTTTTTAAGAGATGCAACACAATTCCTTCTATTTTATCATCGGTGTTTTCAAATGATTTTTCGATGCTTTTGTTATCCATAATCACTCCTTCATTAATTGTCTAACAAACGTTTATTAGCAATCTGAATCGACCATTCTAGTTTGTGATTAGTTTTTAACAATTATGGTTTTCCTCAGGTATGAGATTAGGCTAGAAACTCTATTTGCGATAAGCTAGGCTATGATTAGTTAAACTTTTAATGAACTCATTATGACCTTAAAATTAGGCTGGCTAAATGAACTTTATATCAACTGGCAAAACGATCGGGTGTCAAGTCTTGCCGCAGCCCTTGCTTACTACACCCTATTTTCTCTAGCACCAATTTTATTAATTTGCATTTCCTTAGTAGGAACATTATTTGGAGAAGATGCCGCTCGAGGGCAGATATTAGGACACATCAATGCCTTATTAGGAGAACAAACTGCCCTACAGATCCAAGAAATGATCAAAAATGCTAATCACCCTTCTACAGCATTCCTCGCACGAATTTTTAGTATTATCGTTTTACTATTTAGCGCCTCACGAGTATTTGGTTCAATTCAAGAAGGTTTAAATATTATTTGGGGAGTTCAAATTAATCCCCACCAAAAATGGTTTGCAGTAATTAAAAATCAATTTGTATCGTTTGCGATGATATTAATTTTCGCTTTTTTATTATTTTCCTCTTTAGTCTTAAGTGCCCTTTTAGCGATTTTAAGCAGCCATATTAATTATTTTATTGGCACGAGCATCTTTATTGAACTTATTATTAGTTACTCGTTTTCTTTTTTATTAGTAGCCTTACTCTTTGCCACAATGTTCAAAAGCCTACCTGATATTGAGCTTAAATGGAGTAACGTATGGGTAGGCGCGTTAATTACCGCCTTATTATTTAGCCTGGGGAAAATAGCTATTGGCTTTTATTTAAATAAAGCCGAGATTTCCTCTGTCTTTGGTGCAGCAAGCTCAGTCATCGTGCTGTTAATATGGGTTTATTATTCAGCGCAAATTTTCTTTATTGGTGCGGAAATAACCAAGATTTATACGAATCATAGAGCATCCCGATGCAATGTAGGTTAGACCCGATCACCATGGGGCTAGGGTTTAACTTGATACTTATTGGCTAACTACCACCTAAAATTTACATTAGTTACCCTATTTCTTATGATGCCTGGATCAATCTACCTATTTTAAATTAAAGATACTGCGGCAGAATAATTGGTAAACACTACATTTGCATAGCTAAATACAGCTATAAGGGACTTTTAATTTCGTTTTATTTTTTGAACAATCCCATTTTAAGTTCTAAACTACTACTAGTGAGCCACTAATTGTTTCTTCAAATGGCCGTTGATTTAATCAGCGACATGAGGGTCCCTGGACTCCTGACAAATGATTATCGTGAAACCCTACACATATGGCTTCATCAGCAAGTAGATAAATTAACGAGTACTGGTAGAAAAGGAAAAGTTGCAATAGCAGCCCAAATCATAATGCGGTTGTGGATTTTGTTTCCTTATTAAAAGAAAGCATGAAGCAGAAAACCCTTTAGTTCTGAGCCTCCTGGCTCTCCCTATGCTCGCTGGGTAAAACCCGCATTGATATGTGAAGTCCACTTTACTGAATGGCCAAATTGAAACCATCTCTTTAAAGGTTTACTTTTTGATAAAAATACAATCTAAGTGACCATGGTATACGCGAAACTATTAGGAGATCCCCCTCCCCTTCCAAAGAAAAAGAATTTATTGTTATCCATCCCCAACAGACCTTCCATCCATATGGTCAAATTACAAACGAAATGCATTAAATTACTACGAGCCTACCATTGAGTACCTCCTGCCTTATATTTCTTTACGTCCCTTAACTTTATTGCGCTGCCTGGCTCATTATGATGAAGGTTTTTTACCAGCGTCATTTTATTAATTCCATGCCCAAAAACCTTTATCCTATTGATACTAATGAAAAAAATCAGAGTAATATATTTATATAAAGGATAAAGAAGTTTATTAAGTTTTATAAAAAAGTATGTACTGGAAATACAGCCATAGGGTAGCTAAATCAAGCAATTAAACAAACTTGATATTTTCAGTCTTTGACTTAAACCCGTACCTGATGCCCTTAGACCAAGGTGGTAACGGCCGCGTTAAAAATACGTGAGTATTTAATGCAATACAAACTCAGCTCATTTGTTAAAAGCACTAGGTGCTAAGGCCCACATGTGGTCATTGGCACCATTAAAAAAGATCCCTTGGAGGATTTTTGGCATACATACACTCTCTACTCCTTGGTGAACTATTAAAATAATTCTCCAATTATCCATCAAGGATGCCTTAGAGGTATAGCAGCCCCCCCTACAAAATCAACCTTATAAAAAACCAATTAATTTTTAGGAGGAACTTTTTTACCCTTTTTCCTCGCTTTTGACAAACCAATCGCTATAGCTTGTTTTCGACTAGTAACCTTCTTATCTCCCTTTCCACTATGAGCTTTACCTTCTTTGTATTTATGCATTTCTTTTTCTACTTCTTTTTGTGCTCCTTTACTGTATTTGTTCATCATATTCTCCTTTATGCTTTACTTATTATAATAGCCTGATTAGAGAAGACTGATTACTCATTTATAGCTTATATAATGATATGAGATTACGTAACTTCCTAAATTAATAATAAATAATTTATTTATTGAACCTAAATTTGTTAAAGGAATCACTATTGATATTACATTTTTTTTCCATATAAATAATACTACGCAAATGTTACATCAAGAGCCCCCATTCTCCAGCCACTCATACAGTAAATTTTTAACATTTGACGGGCTTAATCGCTAAAACTCATAATTGAGTCAAAGAATGCCTTATCGCCCAAACTAAGTCGAATTGAAACCGCCTTTCGTATCAATCCAGTGCGTACATCTTTCATAAGTGGTTTGGTTAGTTTAATCTTTTTCTCTAGCTCGAGAATTTGATTTTTAGTTTCTTCAGTAAAAAATACTTGTGTCGCATTTTCCAAAGGCCCTTGATTTAATCCTTCATAAATATCATCAATAAGCTCGCAATAATCAAGGTCCTTTTCATATTCAGCCCATTTAATTTCGGCAAGTGTATATAAATAATATTTAACTGCATCTTCAATAAGTAAAGATTGTTTCCCTCTTCCACTATATTCTTTGTCAGCCTGTATCTTAAGCTTTTCTTTAATATCTTTTGGAAAACGTATACATACGAGCCATTTTTCTTTTTTTTGTGGCGAGGAAAAAAATAACTTTTTACTTTTTCTCTTTTCCGTCATAAGCTTCCCTTATCAGAATCAAAAAAATCAAAAATATGATTTTTTCTATATTTATCAATGAGTTATGATTGCGTGACCCGGGTCACGCAAACTCTCCCACAGCTATTTCTTTAATTTTATGTAAAATACTTTCTAAGCTTTTAAAAGAAGGCTCAGCTTCAATTTCTTGAATCTCAGGAAACCTGGACAGTAATAGCGCTTGCATCGTAATAGACTCTTGCTCATTATTTACCTTGAATGTAGCAGATTTCTTGATAGCCCCACCTTGCCTTCCGCGAGGCTTAGGGCCTTTTACAATAGGGCTACTAAGTTGAACTTCACTCAAATCAGGCTCAGATGTTAAAGCCTGTTCTATTTCCTCATATGATTTAGGAACAAGTGCTCTAATCGTTTTAAACGTTAATTTGTTTTCTTGAATTCGCGAAAAGAATACAGGCGGATAACTTTCTGGTTTCGTACATATAGAGCGCAAAGCGCTGGCAATACTTTCATTAAAACCAATGATTCCCGACAACTCTTTTTTAGTGAGAGAGTGACTGCTTGGATCAGAAAAAAGCGCCTGTACAATTTGAAAATTCTGAGAAACGGTCAAACCTTTTCTAAGATTATTTTCTGATAATTGTCTTCTTAATTTTCGATGCTTCACCTTTAGTTTGGCTAACATGCTTTCATCGGTAATCTCAATACAGGTTACCGTTGGAACACCAGCCATCATTGCAGCAAGTCTTCGTTGGTGACCTTCTAAAATTACATAGCCATATTCTAGATTTGAATTCCGAAAATAATCAGGATCATTTTGTCGATCAGCCAAAAAAATCTCAATTGGCTGAATTAAACCATCATTTCTAATGGAGAAAGCCAAATCACGAAGTGCGTTATAACTATCCTCTAAGGACTCCTCCTGCTCACAAGGCAATTGGGAGTATTCAGGGATTACATAATCACCAGATGGCAAAAGGGTACATAAGGATTGCTCCGTACCAATATGTAACATGGTCCTTAACCAAGACTCATCAATGATTTCACCTGGCCTCGGATTTTGAGGATCTGGGATTAAAGAAAAGGGATCATGCTCAACAAGCTGCTTACCACGCGTAAATTTTAGATTCGCCGTAATACCTGCACGAGTAATCGTATCAGGTTTATTCAGTTTCGACGTTAATGAGCTCGCCATTATTTTCTTTTTGATGGACACGTTCTTTATCTCCTAATACTTTTTTATAAACAAACTCACCCAATGCAAGTGCTTCAATAGCAAATCGATCATTATCTTTTAATTCAGTATAAGGAGCCGTAATAGGCGCTTGATCTTCATCGATATCAACTGCTCTTGGCGAATCATGAACTTCAATCTCGTCAATTAACAATTGACTTAACATCGGATTAGACATAATTGTGTCAATTATACGAGTCTGAGGAGTTCTCTTGTTGTAATCAACTTTGTTTTTTAGCAAACCAATAATTTTGGCTTGTGAATTGCTCGGACGATATACGTTTTGACGATTGACCAAATCAACCATTCCCGCCAGACCCTGTAATGATTTGTTACTCAATTCCAAAGGAATTAAAACATGCGTTGCTGCGCGAATAGCACTTTGAGTCAAAGGGCCTTTAGCAGGAGGTGTATCTATAAGTATTAGGTCATAACCGCAATCAATAAATTCATCCATGGCAAAAAAGTCATAGGGCCGCTGGACAATGCTTTCAAGGCTGTCACTGTATTCAAATGCTTCAATGTCTTTGATCAATCCGGCATCACTAGGAAGAATGTCCAAATTCTCAAGATCAGTAGGGTAGGGTACTACAGGGTTTTCAGTCCACATATCCAAAGCAGATGAACGACCATCCCAACCATCATCATCCGGGTTATTAGGATCGTAATCTGGATGCAAGGGGGGTTTGTAACTCGACATATCCCGAATACGTGTGTCGCGAAGAAATCGATAAGACATGTTGCCTTGGGGGTCAAAATCAAGAACCAAGACCTTTTTATTTTTTTTAAAAGCAATATAAGTTGAAATTAATTGGCTAATCAGGCTTTTTCCAACACCACCTTTATTATTAGCAACGACTAAAACTTTAGGTTTTTTCGTGGCCATACCCTCTCCATAAGTTAAATTGTGACCCCATACAATACCTAAAATTACGGAAAAAAGCAACCGATACTCAATACTGTATTGGGTATATGATTGAGAATAAATTCCAAAGGTGAAAAAGCCGATAGATCATGTAAAATCAGGGGTATACTGAATAAAAACAAATCTTTGACATTTTGCGTATTGAGTATTGACATCAAGGATAACGATCACGTATAAATGGATCATTATTAACTGTGCTGTAAAAAGAAGGGCAAGATAGAGATAACCTAGTATCCATTCACAGAGGTAGGCTTAAATCTTGGTACGAAGTTATTTAAGCTCAGATAGAAAGAGAAAGTCGATGAGAAAAGGCCGTTTACGACAGTATATGGTATTTATCGTCGGCTTTTTCGTTCCATCTGAGTCTAATATTGCTCTCTGAAAATTCAAAGTAAGCCACGGTTATAAAAAAAATATCTTGTTATATGGATAGCAAAATAAACAGAAATGAAATGGGAAAACAAATGAAATAATAATAAAAAGAATGGTTATGAAGAGCGGCAACTCCTCATAACCTCAAAACATTTAACAACGAACAAAGCTAAATGTCCTAAAATGAGGGAACTGGTAATTCCTTCATTTTTTTGGGATCTATCCGCATTTATTTTAGCTCTGTTCCCTAAAAAACACAATAGGATAAGGATATTATCTATGGGGAATCTTTGCTCAATTTTTCACCTGCGATTTAAGAAACTTGTTAGGATCATTAAATCCTCACGTAAAGCACAACTTATTGATTACATTCTCTTAGGGTGGCAAAGCAGTACATACAAATTAAAAGGCTCTGAACAAAAGTGGTTTATGAAACCCTACACGCAAATTGTAGCCGACACAGGTATTCCTTTGAGTACGCTAGAACGCTACATAAAAGAATTAAATGAAGAAGGTTTTATTACACGACGCCAAGCACTCTACAGCAGAACGAGAGAGCTGGGTGAATTTGAAGTTAAAAAAGGCACTTACATCTGCATTACCGATAAACTACTGAGCTTACTTGCATTAGAAGAGCCAGCAAATAGATTAGCAGAACCACTATCATCAAATCAGGAAACAAACTGTTTAAAATCAACACCAAATGAGGGGTCCGAATCCCTCAATATGAGGGAATCATATATAAGTGATCTTTATAAAAAATCATTAAATAATATTATTTTTAAAAAAAGAATAACTCATGTGGATAAAAACGAAAATCAAAAGTTGATGCAGCAATTTAACGGTATCCAACAGCTATTATTTTCTGAAATAAAAGAAGAAATTCCCGACGAGGTGAAAAAAATGGTTTCTGGAACATTTTTTAATCTTACCTTTGAACATCACAAGATATTTTCTTCTCCTAAACAACTTGTAGCAGAATATTTGTATGCGCTTTTAAACGTAGATTTTTACATGCCCAATACTCATTGTTTCAAATATCGTAACAACATTCTATCTAAATTGGTAAGAACAAATACTTGGCGAACACCAAAAGGGTTTTATAAACATTTTTATTTAGGCCAAGACTTTGATGATCAACAAAAAATACGTGATAAAAAATGGCAAAAGAAAAAACAAGCAGAAATAGAGCCTAAAAAAGAAAGTATGAAGTATCAAAATCAGTGTTTAACAAAAATTGAAGCGAAACTATATGAAAAAGGAAGCTTAATTAACCAATTAACCGAGGATCTATATCGACAATCTGATGAAGAGCAGATATTACAAATCAGAGAGAAAATTCAAACTCTAAGAAAAGAGCTTGAATCATTATGGGCCCAACAAGCCTCTTTAGAACAACAAATAGAATATGAGGAGCTGCTTTGTGCTTAAACATTCCGCTAAATAGCTAAGAAAATAAAATTCCGCAAGGTAACAGATCGTTGTCATTGGCTTCATTATTTAACTTTTCCTCTCCAGCAAGAGGGACCGAAATGATCACGCCAAGGATGCGAAGGAATATATTATCGGGGCCAAGAAGTACTAAAAGGCCGATAATTCCTCGCCCAATTGTCATCATAGAAGCTGTATTGCACAACTCATGAGGAAGAGGATGAATAGGGAACAAGAATTAGACGGTCATTGAGTTTTTATCATGACTTCGGGCATAGAGATATAATTATATTTCCCATTTACGTCTTATTGTCGAATAGTTAGGACGCTAACAGGTCGACTCGAAAACTTATTTCTAAAGGTTCCTCGGGATTATGAACAGGTTGGGGTTCTTCTGGCTCAAGAGGGCGAGGGGGCTCTATAGGTTCTTTCATATTATTATCCTTGGTAGAATTTTTCATTCGCTATTAAATTTAGACCGTTTCTTTACTCTTGTCTAATGACTAATCATTCTTGTTCTAAATTAAACGGTTGCAGAAATAAAGTTAAATAATACTTCTAATTACAGGGAGAATCTCATTGTTAAATAGCCCTGTTCAATTAACTTATAAATCAATCCAAGGCTTATGACTTGATTTCCCTGTTTTTCTTCATTATTTATCACCTTGTATATAATTTGACAAATGTGCTTTGAGGATTAGTATTTAAAGAGAGAATCTCTTATTTATAGAATAGGAGAAATTATGAATACCTTTAATGAGAATGTTCAAAATTAAAATAAGCAAGTGGTCCGTTATAAAACTGCCAAAAAAGTCATTGAAGTGTAAATAAGAGGTTAATATGAAAAAAATAAATCGATTTAAACCGAATTTCAAATTATTCCCACTTATTGACGAGGATCAAGAGGAAAGTATTTATAGTTTCTCGACACTGAATTGGACAAGAATATGGTTTACAACTAATCCCGAGCAATTTATCCCTCCAACGAATAAAGAGAAAATAATTGATTTTCTGGATAAGTTTCCCTCTCGACAAATATCGCTAATCTATGACAGTCGATTACTAGACAATCAAGGGAAAGAGGATCTTTCTGATTTTCAGCGAGAATTGAGGATTTTAAATAAATCCAGCCAGGTAGATCTTTATGACTTTTCTGAAAGTAGTTTTAAAGAGAAACTATTAGATGCAAATGAATTAACACTATATGGATTAGCGAATATTGAATTACAAAATTTATCTAACGGTGGAAATGTGGCGGCAGCAAGCGACATTGTTCGTACATTAAGTGTCCTATATCGTTTAGGAATTTATACAGATTTTGACGTTGAATTCTTGAATTCAGACTTAGACGAAATCAAGACATCCGGTCCTTTTCTATGTGGTGTAAAGGGGGATGCTCGTTGTAATGATGTTTTAGCTATTCATCCTGAAATAGCGTCTAAAACAGATTTATTAAAAAGATATCATAACAATATAAAAGGGGCTTATCGTTTATGTAAGGAATATAACTCAGAGGAAAGGAACCGATTTAAAATTGAGATGGGCTTAAATTTAATGAACTCTTTCGAAAATATTGCTCCCCAATTGATTGATGAGGTCATTGATAAACTATTTTACATAATGGGTAACAAGTATGAGGAATTTGACTCTCTGCCTATGATTTTATTAGTTCGTAAAGCGTGTGAAGAGGCTATAAATAATGAGGGGAAAGATAAAATAAAAAAAATTTATAGGAAAATATATATGGATAATGTGATGGACTCAGCTGGCCCATCCGCTTTACCAAGCATGAGTTTTGCGGAGGAGGATGAATGTAAAAAGCTTCAGCAACTTGTTCGTGGACAAGTCGAGCTTCTTGCCAACGATTGCGGATGGGTTCCACCTGTTTTCGACAAAGGTAACACTCAAGAACTAGAAGAAAAAGAAGAGCAAGAAGACATTGATTTCAAAATCAAACCTTAGTCTTACAATTCACGATTTAAGACCTGCCCTTAGCTCTGCAGGTCTAGTAAATTCCTCTCGAGAATACAAGTACTTTGTTTTAAAAGCCCACCAATTCTGCTGAGGATGTTTGTTTTTACGAGTAGAGTCGAAATCGGTTAGTAATTAATTTCAAATTTGGTAATTTAAGGGGGGGTATCTTGGGCGGTAAGAAACGTATGATGAGTGATGAATTATTTATATTCTTTTATCCTTAATAAATTGCTTAATCGCTTTCAATGTCGGTGCTCTATCTTGTTGGATAGGTGAGTGTCCTGCCTGCGAAATTTTTATATGTGCTAAATTCGGTTTTATATGCAGTATTCTTTCAATGTCATCATTACTAATTAAGCCTCCCTGTTCTAAGCTTCCATATATTAATAAAGTTGGGCATTGAATTTTCTCAAATACATGCTCGTTATAATTTTCAAATGTTTCATCAAACTGATGAATTATTGTTGAAAGCATGTCAGGATCACATTGTCTAAGATGTTCAGGAATAAAATGATCCATATTTAAACCCATTTTGCTTAAGTGAAGTCCTTGTATAAGCAAATTGGTTGGTTCTTTTAATCCAATTGTTAACTGACGAAGATAGTATAAATTTAAAGGTGTCTCAATAATAATTAATGCTTTTACCAACAGAGGTGTATAAGCGGCCATCATACTCGAGACCATCCCTCCTAGGGAATGTCCTATCAAAATAGTAGGTTGTTTTATAACATCTTGAATAAAAGACTCAGTATCTTCTATATAATCTTCCAATCTGTATTTACCATATATTTTTTGGGATTTGCCATGGCCGCGAAAATCCATTCCATATAAATGAAAATTAGAGCGCAGTTCGGGAATTATAGGCGCAAAATTTTGCCATCGATGGGTTGCTCCATGCAGCAATAACATTGGTGGCCCATTATTGGGACCTTCTGCGTAATTTATTTCCAGAGAGTTATAATGATACGTATATTCTTTCATTTGAACTCCTTGAAGAATTGATTTAAAAAAAGTTATTTTATATCAATTGGTTCTAAATCATGAATTTAAAGATGGCAGCTTTTAAGTATAGCTCTAATAAACTGTAAGTCTTTAACCGAAGCAATAAAATAGGTTCTAAATTCTAAATCTTAATTAGGATATTACTTGAACCCTGGGCTAACGTGTTTTTAGAAAGTATAAATTGACACCAGATGCCCACGAGCAGTTGACTGATTATTGGAGGAATGAGTTTTCTACCATCAGTCTTAAAGTATAGCTCATATTGTATTATTGCAAGAACTTGAATGCGAAGCGGTCAGATCGGGACTATACTTAATTATTAAGCAACGAGTTCAAGGAGAATAAGATGCACACTAATTCTTTTCAGCAAAAGCTTAATCCGCTCCGATATTTAGATTCTACTAAAGAGTTCGCCGAGTTAAATATTGAGACTTTTCAAGCCTTTTCTTATATAACTCCCATGGATTTATTCACTACTCATAAACCTGAAGAACTTTTAGAAAAACAGGTAGACGTGTTCATTGATAATAGCCATAAAACGCTCGATTATTTACAAAAAGTCTTTCATATCATGGAGCAGCAATGGTTTAACTCTACTCAACATTTGATACGTGATACTCAAGAGTCAATAAAAAAAGTCCGCGCTACAGCTCGTAATAATATTAAAAATGCAATTAAAGCTGAAAAACAAATAGAGAGAAAAGTTCTTCCTAGTTTACGAGTTGAAATAAAGCCTCGTGCACACGAAAAATCGGGAGCAGCTCACCATAAAACCGCAAAAAAGCAAAAGTGACATTTCATAAATAATTAAGATGCAAGAAGGTAGCGAACTATGAGCCTCAGACATATTAAGGAGTGATAATGAGCAATTTCAATCAAATGAGTGAGGATGCAAAAAACAAATACAATCAATTATATAATGAAGGGAGGAAGAAAGTAGAGTCATTAGATCATCAACTTACAGAAGGTGTTGTAAAAGATAAAATTAAGAATTTAGAGGACAGTGTTTTCGAATACACTGAGGAAGTACTAAATAAAGTGAAAGAAAAACCCTTAACTTCTATGCTTATTGCCGGCGGTATAGGATATCTTCTTTCTCATTTATTAAAAAAGTAATTTAAAGATTCTCGTAAAAAAATACTATGATTCGGTGTGTGTCATAAACGAATCAAAAGCTTTTACCCGGGGCTGGTATAGATAGCGCTGCAGGAGAGGCTGTGGACAGCAGTCTCATTATCCTAAGCCGAGATTGTTAACATAAATCTTTCAGAAGAATAGGGATTGGTGTAATTAAGAATCCTTATCAATACGGGTTAATCCGTTTAATCGCTTTAGTTTATCCAACGATTTGAGCGGTGCCAATTGCTAAGAAATCCAAAAAAAACTTTCATGTTGTTTGATTTATGTCTATATTGTTTAAAAGAAAACAAATAAGGAAGTTATAAGAGCCATCAGAAAAAGGAATTCACATGAAAGCACTTTGCTGGCATGGCACAAATGAGGTACATGTAAATAATGTACCTGAACCTCAAATTATCAATGAGCATGACGCGATTATCAAGGTTACAGCTACGGCCATCTGTGGTTCGGATTTACATTTATTAGATGGTTTAATGCCGAATATGCATCAAGGTGATATTTTAGGTCATGAGTTCATGGGGGAAGTGGTGGAGCTGGGCTCTGGTAAGAATAAGCTTAAAATAGGAGATAAAGTTGTTGTTCCTTTTACTATTGCCTGCGGACAATGTATTTTTTGCAAGAAAAAACTGTATGCTTGTTGTGAAGTGTCTAATCCAAATGCAGAGCTGGCGCGCCAGAAATTAGGGCAATCGCCTGCCGGTATGTTTGGCTACTCCCATTTATTAGGAGGGTTTTCTGGGGGACAAGCTGAATATGTACGGGTTCCTTTTTCGAATAGTGGTCCCATTAAAGTTCCTGAAGGTATTCCTGATGAAAAAGTTCTTTTTTTATCCGATATATTCCCCACTGGATATATGGCAGCAGAAAATTGTGATATTAAAGCAGGAGATACCGTTGCCGTGTGGGGTTGTGGTCCTGTGGGGCAATTTGCAATTCAAAGTGCTTGGATTTTAGGAGCAGAGAGGGTTATTGCTATTGATTGTATTTCTGAGCGACTAAAATTAGCGGAAACATTTGGGCATGCTGAAACAATTAATTTTAAAGAAGAAGATGTTTTTGATGCGTTGATGGTCATGACACGAGGTTTAGCGCCTGAATGCTGTATTGATGCCCTAGGTTGTGAAGCCCATATAGGTCCACAATGGGACTCAGTGATCGATCGCGTTAAACAAATAGCTTATTTACAAGCTGACAGAGCTCATGTTTTAAGAGAGACGATTCATTGTTGCGGTAAATCAGGAACTATTTCAGTTCCAGGAGTCTACATCGATAAAATCGATAACTTTCCTTTTGGGATGGCGATGAATAAGGGATTAACATTTAAAATGGGCCAAACACACGCCCAACGTTATTTGCCTTTACTACTCAAAAAAATAATCGAGGGAAAAATCGATCCCTCTAAAATCATTACTCATCGAATGAAACTAGAGGATGCTCCTGATGCCTATCTCAAGTTTAAGGAAAAGCAAGACGGGTGTATTAAGGTTGTTATGACTCCCTAGGAGAAAATTATGGATATTTACGATTATCTGAAAATGGATCATCAAAAAGTAGACCAATTATTTAAGTTATTTGAACACTCAAAAATAGAGCAGCGGAAGAAAGATATTATGCTGATGATCCATAAAGAACTCATCGTGCATGCTCATGCAGAGCAAGAAACTTTTTATAAAACGGTGGAAGACTATCCAGAAACATTAGAATTAGCACACCATGGCGAAAAAGAACATCGTGAAATAGAGGCACAACTTAAGAAAATTATCGAATCTAATCATAATCAATGGCATGAAGCGGTCATCTCTTTAAAAGAATTAGTAACACATCATGTCAAAGAAGAGGAAAGTGAAATATTTAATAAAGCTAAAAAAGTACTTTCACAAGAAACAGCTTTTCTTCTCAAGGAAAAAATGCATTTTCTCAAAGGGATATTTCTAAACTGGTTGATGAAAAAAGAAAATGAGCCTATTTAAAAATAGTATGTAGGTATTTTCGTGGTCTTTTTATAATCAAGTTGAATAAGGATATTGCTATGACTAAAAAGCCAACGCCTCCGTTTCCCCCACAGCCTATAACACCTCCGGGCGCTGAGCATAAAATGGACCCGAAACCCCATTATAAGGCAACATCGTATAAACCCGCTGGGAAATTGAAAAATAAAGTAGCCTTGATAAGTGGAGGTGACTCGGGAATAGGCCGTGCTGTTGCTTTGATATTTGCGCGGGAAGGGGCTGATGTGGCTTTAGTTTTTTTACCCGAAGAAAAACACGATGCAGAAAAAATTAAGCAAGAAATTGAAGCGGTGGGTAGACACGTCCTGCTTATTCCTGGCGATTTAAAGCAAGTAGAGTTTTGTGAAAAAGTAGTAACAAATACAATCGAACGTTTTAAAAAAATAGATATCTTGGTTAATAATGCCGCTTTTCAGAAGCATCAACCAAATCTAGAGGCCGTGAGTATGGAACAGTGGGATCTTACCTTTAGGAGTAATATTTATGGTTATTATTTACTCTGTAAATATGCAGTACCGCACATGAACGCTGGAAGTGTGATTATCAATACGGGTTCAATTACCGGTTTAGAAGGAAGTAAGGAGCTATTAGATTATTCCTCCACTAAAGGAGCAATCCATTCTTTTACCAAATCCTTAGCTAAAAACTTGATAGAGAAGGGAATTCGGGTCAATTGTGTAGCTCCCGGCCCGGTGTGGACTCCTTTAAACCCAGCAGAAAATAAAGATAAAGACATAAAAAATTTTGGAAAAAACACAGGTATGGGTAGACCTGCTCAACCTGAAGAACTTGCTCCAGCATATGTATTTCTCGCGTCTAATGCTGATTCAGGATACATCAGCGGATTAATTCTTCCTGTCTTGGGAGGAGATACGATAGCAGGCTAAAAAGGGATTAAACTAAAAATAGTAGTGCCGCTGTAGGTTCAAAGGAAGATAGTTAAATATAGGAGAAAATGATGAACGATCATAAAGATATGCATATTACCACGGAAGTTTTTAACACCGCTGAGGCAGCTGAAAAGGCATATAATGATGCCATTGATGCAGGCTATTCGCCTCAAGATATAACAGTAATCATGTCTGAAGATTCTAAAAATAAATATTACAATTCAGTTTTAGTTAAAGAGGGTTCTAAAGCCTCTGAAGGATTGGCAGTTGGCGGAGCAACTGGTGCAGCTTTAGGTGGGATAGTAGGGGCATTAGCTGCCTTAGGAACAAGCCTGCTTATACCAGGGTTAGGTTTGATCGTAGCAGGTCCTATTGCAGCAGGTCTAGCCGGGGCTGGGGCAGGGGGCATTACCGGAGGATTAGTGGGGTCTCTCATTGGCTGGGGTATATCTGAAGATAAGGCAAAAGTGATTGAAACAAAAATTCAATCGGGTGGGATTGCTTTAGGGGTTAAAGAGACCTTGCCTAATAGTAATTTATCTTCAAAATGGGAAAATTACCGTAATTACTAATTAACCGAAATGATGCCAGTTTCTGCTTGCTGAGAGACTGGCAAAACTCATTGAAGATATAGCACATGAGTCTCTTAATTTATGAAATACCCTTCAAAACTATATCGGATTAGCGGCTTTTTCGATTTAGGTAATAAAAGAATAAAACATCAATAAAGTGGAAAGTGTCATTAATATGGCTTTGTTGCAACTCAGTGAATAGGGCAAGTACCATCTGACCAGCATTAAGATTAGGTCATCGTTTAAGATGACGCCACTTGAAACTGAGCATCGTTGATAGTCCACAAAAAATAAGAAAAATTCTATCGCATCAGACAACTTTTCGCGACAAAGCCTTCAAAAGTTAAATGACGATGCCGATTTATGCTATTATAATACCATAAAGGACTCATATTAATCATAGTGATGTAAAACAAATCTTCAAATTGATATTAGAGGAAAATATGTGGGATAAAAAAGCTAAAGCGGAAAGGGTGGAAAGTAATATTTTTTTTAAAGAGCCAGAAACGAGTCAGACCATCCATTATGCATGGATAGGCCCCCCTACATACCACGATGAAGGGGCCGTTCCAGGCCATGACCTAGATGGCCCCATACAATTAGCACAAAAGTTACAAAGTCAAGGCACAAGGGTGAATACCATTAAGTTTTGGTGCATTAAAGAGTATCAAGATTTTTATCGCAGCGAGTTTTTAAAAGCCAAAGTGGATATTCAAGTTTGTGCCATTGAAGATTTGTTGGAGCACGAGCTGAAGGGCAATTTGGCTGAAGCCGCGCAACAATTTAAGGCTTACATGCAAAAAGTAAATTTTCCTAAATTGCCCACGGTTAGGGCTAGAGTTGAATTCAAAGATGGTTTTTCATTATTTTTACTCTTAACACAATCAGGCTATTTTCTTGATACAAATGTAGTGCCGATCAAAAATAGGGAACGACTTGATTTGAATGGTGAAAAGCACTTTACTACATCAGGGAGGGGGGATAGTAGTTGGGATTTTTTCCTCATGTATTCCCCAATAGTAAAGGATCCGACCGCCATGCTCGTCTTTAACAGATGGATTGAAAAGCCGGAGTTTGCTAAGCGTGATGTTTTCCAAAATTTGAACATCCCCGTGATTTCAAATGTCTTCGGGTCTATATACGAGAGACTCGGAGTCCAAAAAACTTCCTATAGATCTTACTTTAGAAATTTATCTCATTTTTACTGGCTAGATCCTGACCGAGTTGATTTATTTTTACAAAAAAGGGGGTTTGTTGATATCAATAGACAAAGTCAGTCACCAAATTTATATCTTTTGGAGAGTTGTAGTTTGCATTATGCAGCAGACGGGAGTCAATTATTCTTACCCATCAAGACTGACACGGCCTATGTTTTATTAAAGCACAATAAGATATTTTTTATCCATCGAAAAAATCACGAATTTGTTTGTGTAAAAGATATGCTCAGCAGCGTGCAAAAATATTTTCCTACACAGGACGAACCTGAACCGATTACAGACTCTGCTACAACACGGAAGGTCGCTTCATTCTTTTTAGAATTTCCTCATCCGCGATATATAAAAAATGAAAAGAACGCTACTTATCTGCACGAAGCGGTGCTTTTGCAGCGAGCGGACATGGTCCAGATACTTTTAGCAGATGGTGCAAATATGGATTTGCGAGCTACTTATCGGATTTTTCCGGACAATGAATGCATTGAGGTAACTGCAGAAGAATTAGCCTCGTATTTAAATTATTCGGCGATTGAAGAAGTTTTTGCTAATCATTTGATGTCAATTTCACCTGGGAATAAGCGCTTCTAAACAAAATCCAGGAGTAAAAATTTTTAGAGAAAGAGACATAGTCCACTGAACTTGACCCTCGGCCGGGAGCTTGGAAAAAAGGGCATGATCAATTTTCAATCTCTATGAGGGGTTTTATCCAGATAGCACGGGTTTGTCCTGATTTACCTTTTCATCCCTTATAGAATAAGGATTTTTGGCTCCGTTGCAAAAAAAAACCGTGTACAAAAACACAGCTTCTGGATAGATCTCAGCTATAGATTCCAAATTGTTCATTAATAAATGAGCTCTCAGTCCGATTGCCACACATCCATAAATCGAACTGTCCTTTTTTAAACATGCGCATAATTTCAAAAACCTTGAGGTTATAGGAAATTCAAAGAGCGAAAGAATGAATTTTGTACAGTACTCATATCGTAGTTTATGACAGTTTTTGTTGTGAAACAGGGAAGATGGATAGAGGCAAGAATAAATTTACTCCATATAGGATGGTTAATTACAGAAAACGGATGGCCGCCTTTTTATTACGTCGCTTTTGCAGAAACACATCCAGTTCATAACCCTCATCATCCACAGCACGCCATAGATAATAAGTGGCTCCGCCAATACGCAATTGCTGCTCATCCAAATGCCATCTATACGATGGTCTGGATGCTCGTTTCTTAATCAAGCTCTTAAAATGAGGACCCAATTTAATGTACCATTACCATTCGTTTTATAACTGACATCAATCCCACGATCCAATAAGCGCTCTGAAACATCTCGGTAGCTGTCATTAAATCGGTAATAACTCCACACCGCAATACTGATTAGCTCGATAGGGTAACGGCATCCTTTCGGCTTCCGCTCCAGCATCGCGATCTTCCTATAAATAATTTACAGTGTAGAGCTCAAGTTAAGTTGGCGCTGCCTCAGTTCATGACTTTTGAGCCCTAGATTGCTTGTTTAAATGTCTCAATTAACCTATCGTCTTTCAGTGCCCCCTTTCGAGCAACGTAGGCTCCCGCGGCAAATAGCCTGGCTGATAAGAGCCCTGCTCCAACAGCAGGTAATACACCTACGCCAGTAGACGCTAAACTAAGAGATGCACCAGCAACCGCTACCGATAATGCCATCATCAACTTATCTAATAATTGCATACCAGATAAGGGGTTTTTTAAAGAGGCCTGCACAAATGAAGCATAGTCTTTTAGCTGCTCATTGCTTGGTTTGTTACTTAATAGAGTGGTTGTTTTATCTAAAACGTTTTGTAACTCTTCACTTGCATACTTAAGCGCCGAGCCATCTTTCCTCACAGCTGCAAAACGACTTCTTTGGATGAATGTTTATTTATCAAATTAAATATCCCCTGAAAAATAGTTCATGAATCTATGGCTTAACTTAACTAATGAGAAAGTTTTATACCGAATTAAATTAATCTTAATAAAAGTCATGTTGCACAAACGTTATCAAGATTGCTTTGAATTGAGAATGTATTCATTTTGAAATTAATTTATTCCAAAATGGAAATTTTAATGATAAACATGTGAAGAATGCGACATCGGCAAAATTAGCTTTCTGCATATTTGCAAAGCAATTAGTTTGGAGGCTACAGACACAATTTGCCGCGTTGGATCTTTTTTACGAATTAAGGTGAGTTCACTACTGGTGATTATCGGTGATAATGTTAAGTCTGTTCTCTCATGCCATTGTTTACTGGAACACGGCATCGTCAACAAAAGGCCTAAACAACCGCGTTGAAAACGCTCATTAGCCTACACACAGACAATAAAAGTACCTCATTCGTTTTAAATCCCCAGCTGGGGTTCAGAACGTCCTGACGCTCATCGACAAAACCAGAGTCTCTTCGCATTCGGTCGCTACACCCAATCCGCACCATATAATCAAATTTCATAACGCTAAAGAAATTTGGCATCCCGTGGCGTCGGGAATTTTTTGCGCCTAAAATTCGCCAAAACTACTTTTTTTTCGGGTTTAAAAGTTGAGTTGACGGTGCCAGAGTACGCTATTCGTGAACCCAGTAATTGGATGAATACCGGATTTTTTCGCAACGATAAGACGCTTTATGTACTATAGTTTATAAAGGTTTATTTCTTCAGGAAGCAGTAATCCTGACATTTTAGCCCTTTAATAAGAGAGATGCTCAAAACATGATTAGAAAAAAAAATAAATCAAGGGAGAGCGTTAGATCAATTTCAATCTATGCCAGCCGCTATAATCTTGGTGATTTTACCCTGACTAAATTTAATGAGAAAGGAATGCCTCCTTATGTTGCTAAGCAGTTGATTGAAGATGAATTACAGACAGATGGGATACCCATTTTAAACCTGGCAAGTTTTGTTACAACGTGGATGGAGCCTGAAGCAGATGAGTTGATTATGCAGTGTCTCAACAAGAATTTTATAGATCATGATGAATACCCGCAAATTGAGAAAATCCATAGTCGTTGTGTGCATCTACTGGCTGATTTACTTAACGTACCAAAGTCAGACAATTATGTTGGTACCGCAACGGTCGGATCTTCCGAGGCGATCATGCTTGCTGGGCTTGCCCATAAATTTAATTGGCGCAATAAACGAAAAGCGGCAGGCCTTGATAGCTCCCGGCCTAACATCATCATGGGTGCTGATGTACAAATATGTTGGGATAAGTTTGCACGCTATTTTGATGTAGAGCCTAGAATTATCCCTCTGCAAAAAGGAAAATATGTCATTACAGCAAAAGATGTCGAATCACTCATTGACGAAAACACAATATGTGTTGCAGCTATCCTGGGAACCACCTTTACAGGTGAATACGACGAAATTGAGGAGATAAACAATTTACTTCTTCAGATAAAAAAGGAGAAAGATCTGGATATCCCTTTGCATGTGGATGCGGCCAGCGGTGGTTTTATATCGATGTTTATTGATGATGGTATTAATTGGGACTTTCGCCTTAAGCAAGTGAAATCAATTAACCTTTCTGGGCACAAATATGGCTTAGTATACCCAGGTATCGGTTGGCTTATTTTCAGGGATGAATCGGTGGTGCCCAAAGACTTGGTTTTTGATGTTAATTATCTAGGTGGTAATATGCCGACTTACACGCTAAATTTTTCTAATGGTTGCGCCATGGTTGTCGCACAATATTATAATTTTCTCCGCTTGGGAAAAACTGGCTATCAAAAGATAATTAATAACATGATGACTATAAGCAACTTTATAATTGAGGGTTTGCTAACTACCGATAAATTTTTCTTGCTTGGTACTCGCCGTATGGAGCCTGTTGTTAGCGTTTCTCTCAAAGACAATAGCGAATACTCAGTGTTTGATATTTCAAAAGCACTGCGCACTCGGGGATGGGTAGTCCCTGCCTATACTATGCCTGAGAACGCACAGAATATTGAGGTTTTGCGCATTGTGATTAAAGAAAACCTTAGTCTAATGTTAGCGAATGAGTTCTTGAGTGTAGTCAGCGCTGTATTAGCAGAACTTGATGGTCAGGAGAGTAAGCTAAGTAAGCCTAGACAGGGAAAAAACATAACACATTAACTATCCTCCGTTGTTCGGATCCTGTTGAAGAACCCCCCAAAAGTGTTCGTTCTGAGTTAGGCATTCTTCCAGAAGTGCCGTTTTAAATTCTTTTCATGCTCACTGACCCTAGCATTCACATCAATATCACCATTGCTCTTTTTAAAATTGTACTTACCAGTGAATGCAATGTATGACCAGGCACTCGGTGAGATTCTAGCAAAGTTACAATTATAAAAATGTATGGTGGTTCAGAGGCAGAAGTTGCTTATCAATTGTTAGGATTTAATGAGTCAAAAAATTCAATTAAAAATTTGGGTGATATTAATAATATCATTCCTGTTGTAATTATTTCATCTACCGAAATGGAAAAGGAACATCCATTAAAAGGGGGCTAAGGCAAATCGACCTGGTCTTACTATGGCCCTCGAGGTATTCAGAAAGAATGACACCCTAGTGGTTTGGAAACTAGACCGATTAGGTCGCACGGTTAAAGGATTAATTGATTTAGTCAATCAATGGCATCAGAAGGAAATCCATTTTAAAAGTATTACCGATAATGTAGACACTTCAACGCCAGCAGGCCGATTCTTTTTCCATGTCATGGCAAGCCTCTCTCAAATGGAACGCGAATTGATGGGGAAAGAACTAAGGCGGGCTTGGCTGCTGCTAAGGCAAAGGGTAGAGTTGGTGGTCGAAGACGAAAATGACTGAAAGCAAAATAGAATCTGCTAAACAATTACTGCCATCTGGTACACTACCTAGGGATGTTGCACAAAATCTTGGAATATTTGTACCTACTCTATATCGTTGGATCCCTGCCTCAGCTAAATGAACTTAATCCCATATTAGATACCAATCCATACATCAACCCCTTTAATATACTTAACCATTAGAAACCTCCCACCAGCAAGTAAGTATTGTGATAATTTGAGTCAACATGTATAATTAAAGCCAATTATTTCCTTGTGGGGTTATTGTGTTTTATATTGATTATGTTATTGGTGAAGAAAAAGAGCCTATTTATTTAATTAAATCATTTTGGTTTTTGACCTCAAAAAATCGTACTGAAGCCATGAATGATCTCTCTCTTAAACTTAATAGACATGATATAAAATTGCACGCAATAGGCTATGAAAATTTTCAATCTCCATATTCTACCCATAGCTTTCATACTTTTGGACCAACTAACTGGGGAATGGCAGTAGGAATTAATAGAAATAATTATACCAAAGAAGACATAAACCAATTATTTAATAAACTGGGAGTTTCTCCTAAAGCGCCTTGGTACATGAGTGCTTTTTTAATACCATTTAGAACACCCTTATCTTTTCTATTATCAGGTGGCTACAATCTTTATCGGAGTTTTATTTCTAATAATTATTTTAACTTTCAGAAAACTAATGTATCCCCAGGCACTTTTACACAAACCGCATACCAGCCTTCCGCAACCACTACTTCGATGGATGAGCATCGAGTACACTCAGTAATCTATCGTTCAAAAGGCTTTTATAATAGTCAACCTGTCTCTGAAAATAAATTTCAAGAGTTAGCTGATGTTTTAAATATTAGTGTAAAACTTATTGTAGATGTTGAGCCTATAGCACTTGGACAGGGCTATCTTATTAAAGTAAAGTCACCAGAGGCGGCAAAAACGATTGAAGAGTCAGTTCGGAAGACATTAAAAAAGCATACACAAAATGAATTTGGAGATTGTATTCGTTTTTTAGATACAAATGGAAGACCTACTAAGATGCCTTCAAGACAACTTGAAATTTGGGGGGCAGGGGCTACCGCATTAAGTGAATTACTAGATTCTGTTTCTTCAATAAGACGACAGGCTTCATTTAAGTGATACCTCCCTTAATTTTTTGATTCTAATTAGCACAAAAGGTTAGGGCTATTTTGAAATCCCACTTTTTGTAGGTTCTTAGGCCCGACCCCTGATAGAAGCACATTACTACGACATGCTACGTATGGTGATGTCTATTCGAAGTGGTAAAATCAAAGCCTCTGCAATTTTACGAAAATTATGCACCTAGAGTCGAAAACATAAAATTTACCAAGCATTTCGTGAGTTAGGGGGAGTTGTTAGAACCATATTTTTCCTTAATTATATCAACGATATTGATTTAAGGCCCCTACTTGTAAAAGTGAGGAATTTAATTTCATTGACTGGGTTTCCTTTGGCCGAGATGGAACAATTGAAGATAATTTAGCGCAATAGTTTAGTTGACGGTGCCGTTTCAATAACTTCGCTAGGTTTTAAACATTCTTTTTACAAAGAAAACTGGCTTTTTGCCTCAGAGGAGGTAATTGATCTTAATCCAATGGTTACTCTAGCATATAACCCTGCAGAAAAAATTTCTTTATATCACGAAAGTCTATGCGCAAAGTAAAATTAGCTCTGCGGAAGGATGGGGAATAAATTACGATGTAGGCGCTCTTTTTGAACTGTGTGAAAATTTTATAATTTATATTAGCTGGGCATATCAATTACATAATAATTTAGGAAATTTTAAATCCTATTCGAGTAGTGGTTTTTCGATAATGCTCTAGTAAAAAAACTATTCCGGACTGTATTTTGCGAGTCATTATTTTATAATAGAAAATAATGACTCAAATTAGATTGTGAATGTAGTTTCGAGGTAGAGTCGAATCTTAAATTTACTTAAGAAGAAAAATAGCTAATTGATTTATTTCTATTCTTAATGTAATAAGTCTGATAAATCATCAGCATGCTCTTCTTCGTCTTTAAGAATTTCTTCAAGCATTCGGCGTGTTGTGGGATCTTTAGTACCAAACCATTCAATAAGTTCTCTATAAACCATGATTGCGATACGTTCAGCCACTAAATCTTCTTCAATTAATTCCCTCAAATTTTTTCCAGAGCCATATTCAGTAGCTGTTCGCTGCGAAATCGTTAAAGGGTTAAAATCAGGATCGCCGCCTAAGAGATTAATGCGTTCGGCAATCATCATCATGTGCCGCTCCTCATCCGATGCATGCTCTGCAAATTCCGCTACTACCTGGGGCTTGTCAATTCCTTTTGCAATAATTTGATGATGGCGATAGCGTAAAACACACATGATTTCAGTAGCTAATGCCGAATTCAAAAGGCGGCATGCTTCTTCTATGTTCAATGGATAATCTTGGGTTACAGCTCCTTGACTCAAAGACTGTTGGGCGTTTTTCTTAATTTGTTCCAAATCATAGGGCTTTTTAAATAATTCTGGATCATTCATATCATTCTCCCTTAGAAGCATTTTAATTCCTTTTTTAAAGTGTAGACTAAAATTATTTGATTTGAATTTGAACAAAGAGAGGGTTTGATTCATTCTTAATTAATTATTTAAAATACACTCATTTAGAAGGCAAATAATAAAGGAGGTACTTTTTTTGAGTGGGTTTTTCGGCTTAGCTTGCGCGAGCTTAGATGATAGGAGTTTTATTTATAAAAGAATCTGCCAAAAAGGTATTTCCAGAAGCATTAGATACTGGTTACCAGAAAAATGAAACCAAAATATAGCTTTTCCTATTTCTTTATCTTCATCCAGAGTTGATCTTTAATTTTATGCCTCTGGTTGAGGCTTTTGATTGAAATTAATTATTGAGCCTTAATTAGAGAGCCCAAAGTCTCTAAGTCTCGTTCACCATGGTTTTGTCGTAAGAATAAATCTAATTCGTGGTAACGTTTATGAATAGAAGGCTCACAGGCTAAAGGAAAAGGGCCATATGTCCGTGCAAACCGTCTTAAGATATCGGTGCAGAGCTGTTCGATGATATGACGTGATTTTAAAGCCAATTGTTGAAGAGAAAGAGAATTTAAATTGCTTTGAATTTCTTTTCCTGCACACTCTAAAACACAGTGAATAGTCCACAGGTTAGTTTCCATGGCAGCAAGGTGAGCTAATGTGTGCGGATCTTTTCGAGAATTGGAGCGCGCGTAATCTATTAATCCTGCAGAACCTCCTCCCCAACAAGCAGCAGGTCCAAAAGAACCCTTCCAAAATCCTTTTCTTTGAAGATACCAACCTTTCTCTGCAATGATATTTTCTTTAAATACGGGATAATTTATAAAGGTAAGGGAGGAGGTATTGGTTTCTTTAAACGCACTCGTGATCCATTGGTCGTTGCTGATGTTGAGGTGGGTAGGGGAGGGAGAGGTTAAATTCACATCAATCAACCAACCTTCGGCTGTTATTAAAGCACGATCCACAATTCCAGCCCCACTACAAAACATTTTCGTGCCGTTTAAAACCCACTGGGAGTTAGTTCGGTCTAGAATTAAAGGCTTATTAGGAATTTCAGATGCCCATACTCCATATAATTGTTCTTTTTTTATATCATGTGACGCTTCATGTAAAATTGATAAAGCATCCCAATGTGCCTCTGCCAATTTAGCTAAAGATAAATCCCTTCGAGCCACCTCAAATAAGTGAAAAAGTCTTTCTACTTCACTGACTTTGGGAGGTAGGAGATCGGTCTTTTTGATTAACTCATAAGTTTCATTGACTATTTTGTTCATTTTGTTTTCCATTATATGATGCTAATTTTCCTGCAAACCCGTGAGGCGCTCGCCCTTGTTTACGTCCACTCGTAGTAACCCATAGTGTTGAATGAGAAATTAGATTGAAATCAAATTTTTTTAGGCGACTCCATAAGTCATGATCTTCTGCAGTTGCTAAGTTATTCCAGCCGCCAATTTTTTTATACACGTCTGCGCGTATTCCTAAATTAGCTCCATGAATGTGAGGATGAGAGCAATCTTCATTAATAATATATTGATTTTGAAATAGTTCAGCCACCTGGGAATCATGTTCACGGTAAGAGTCAACGACAACAATTCCTGTTATAGCATCTATTCCTTGAGAGGCCCAAAAAAGATGAGTGGTTAACCAATTTAAAGGAACTTCACAGTCTGCATCGGTATTTGCTAACCAGCATTCTTCTAAAGGCCCTGTGTAGCGCTTTAAAGCCTTTTGAGTTGCATATTTTCTAGCCATCCCTACATTAGTATGGTTTTTTTCTATAACAACCCCCCTTCTGTTTATCATTTGTTGGCCAATCTGAAAGGTCGCATCAGTCGAATCGTTTACACAAAGGATAATATCCACACTAATTGAGTCTGGGATGTTCTTGCAGGCCTCTAAGATTGACCGAAGGCAGCGAGGGAGAAGTTGCTCTTCATTTTTTGCAGGAATAATGATGCATAAATGTTTTATATTCATATTCTTATCCAATAATCTAAACGAAAATTTTCATTTATTTCACTATGCTCTAAATGCAATCCATTTAAAGAATAAATAATAGAATGGACTTCATCTCCGCTTAAGACATGATCTTTTGAATTACCTAACCAATGCGATGCTAAAAGATAAAAAGGAGGCTCACAGGTTAAAAGTATTTTTTTTAAAGTACTTTCCCACTCATTGGGATAAAAATAATACCCAATCTCGCTAAGAATAATTAAGTCTATTTTTGAATTTATAGGGTAATTGATTAATGAATCGCACTGTATGCGAACGTTCTTTAACTCATTGCAATAAATGAGGGCTCGAGAAGTGGCTAGTGAGGAAATATCGATCGCCTCCACAAATTTAGCTAATTGAGCCAATTTTTTTGTTAAAACTCCTATAGAGCAGCCAGCTTCAAAGGCATAGCGATGCTTTTTATGACTGATTACTTCGCAAATTCGCTGATAACGATTTAATTCATAAGGGCTTGTAGCAAATTGCCAGGGATCAGGATTATTACGGTATAATGACTCAAAAAATTCAAATTTATTGTCCATAGGGATAATACACCTCATAAGAACGAAGAGCAGGAACTAAAAAATTGGGAGTCAAAACCGCTTTTCCATATTCTTCAGAATATTGAGAGGCATAACACCTTAATGCCTTTTGTTTTAAATTATATGTTTCGTCATTCAATGGATAAATCCCTAGCGGTAGTGAATGAAGCGAATTAATAGTGGAGTAGTGCCAGGTCCAAAAAAAATAAAACCCTAAATAAATTTTTTTGCGCTGCGCAATTTTTAAAGCCACCCGCCCAACCGCTTCATGATCAGCATGATAATCGCTGAGCCAAGGGGCTAATAGGTGATCTTTTTCATTGATAAAGGGTAACAATAGTTGTTCCAATTCATCTTCAATGAGATTGACAGAGCTATCGGTTAATCTAAGACGAATGATATTTTCTTTTGCTACACCCAACAGATGTAAAGCTTCTTCTTGTTCTTGCTGTCTTATTTTATTCAAATCTTTTACCTGTGGATAGGCATTTTCTCCATCGGTGATGGCAATAACGAGGACCTCAATATTTTTTTGACATAAATCTCTTATTAGTCCTCCAGCGCCTAGTGTTTCGTCATCAGGATGAGGAGTTAAAATAATGGTTTTTTCTTTCGGACCATTCCAAAGTTGTTTGGATTGCAGAAAATTTAGCCATTTTATTTCTGGTGTTATCATAAGAAACTCCATTTCCTACAAATTGGTTGAGAATTTTTAATAACGTAATTGATTCTTGGGTGTTGTTTTCTTAATTAAAAAATTCCTCTGTTTTGGCTTCTTGCGTCGGGCTTTATTTAATAATTCATGATAAACAAGAGTTTGCTTGTTATTTAAGGAAAGACGAAGCCATTTATTTTTTATTAATAACCGGCAATTCGGGGTGTTTTGTTCCTCTAAATTAATGACGCATCCCCATGAAAAAAGTTCTATGACATATAAATTTTGCTTAAATAGCACTTTAAATTTTAAACGTTTAATCCAAGAGGGTAATTGAGGATTTAGACTCAAACAATTTTCGTATATCCCAAGACCACTGATAAATTGTTTAAGAAATGAAAGCGTACCGGTCATAACTCCGAGGTGAATTCCTTCCTCTGTGGTGCCCCCTTGAGTGTCCTGCAAATCACTAATGAGGGCTTCTTGATAGAGATGTACGGATAAGGCGGGATCTCTAGTTGTGAGAATAGACGCCAAAGTTATTTTACTTAAAGTCGAACCATGAGATGTTCGTTGCAAATAATAATATAGGGTATCATTAATGAGTTTGGGAGTAGGCAAATATCCTGCATGATAAAGAATACGAAGAAGCTCTTGTTCCCCTAAAAGGTAAAATAGCATTAAGGTATCAGGCTGTTTGGCAATTTGAAATTGATTGGGATCTTTATTTTCTGCTTTTAAGATGCGGTCTAATCGTTCACATTGGCCATATTTTTTCTTATAGGATTTCCAATCAAACGCATTAAGGCATTCATATCCTTCAAATTGACTTAATATCTCTTCATGAAAAGGGATGAATATATTTGTTGTAATATTTTTCCACTTTTTTAAATCTTCTTTCCGAATGTTTAATAGTTCATATAAAGATTGAAGCTGAAAGGAAGGTAATATATCTTTTAGAGATAAGGCTTTTTCTAACACCCACACCGACATGATGTTGGTATAAGTGTTATTTCGTAATCCTGGGGTTTCCGCGTTTATTTCTTTTTCATGGTATTCATCCGGACCCATTACTCCAAGTAGTTCAAATTTATTTTTTCCAGGATTAAATGTTACATAACTACTAATAAACTTAGCGATTTCAAAAATAATTTCGGCCCCATAATCTTTTAAAAATACAATGTCCTGAGTAAATTGATAGTAATTATAAATGTTATATGCAATAGCCATGTTGACATGAATTTGCTGACTACTTAAGTCTGGCCCCCAGGTTCCGGATTGTGGGTTTAAATGAAATTGTTGGGTTTCTTCTTCTCCATTGCTAGCACTTTGCCAGGGAAACATTGCGCCTTGATACCCTTTTTCACGAGCTAATTGTCTTGCGCTGTTTAAGCGGTGATATCGATACATGAGCATAGATCGAGCAATGCAGGGAAATGTGGAAAAATAAAAGGGTAAGATGTAAACCTCATCCCAAAACACATGGCCGCGATAGGCTTCTCCATGAAGCCCGCGGGCAGGAGCACCATAATCTTGTTGGATACTATTTTTGGAGATGGATTGTAGGGCATGAAATACATGAAAACGAATAAGGGGTTGTTCTCCATTTTGGGATTCAATTTCTATATCTGCTTTATGCCATAATTGTTTCCATGCCCAAATGTGATGTTTAATTAATGTGGGAAAACTGCCCTTTTCTTGAATTAATTTAATAGCATCATATAAGTTTTCTGAAATTCCTATATCTTTTGAATGATAAACACTCATTATTTTCTGAAGAGTTACTTTTTGATAAGGTTCAATTGAAATCTCTAACAGTTGATGAATTTTATCTTTTTCTTCAATTATCTTAAAATGGGCCTTAATCTTGGAATGATTTTTAAACACCTCTGTTTTAATAACTTCTGAGACTTCTAAATGAGATTGAAGCGTTCTTGCTTGTAAATATAGATATTCGTTTTGGTGTACTCCTTTACTCATTGTTTCCAAATGGTGTCCATTTAGTTCTTGATAGCGGGGGACTCCTTTGTTTATTACTCCACCACATAAAGAAGAGCGAATAGTTATTTTTCCTGTCCAATTTTCCGAGGTTATCGAGTAACGAATGCCTGCTAAATGAGAATGGTGTTGACTTATGAAGCGTATACTATTAATTAAAAAAATTCGCCCAGCATGATCCTTAATACGATAAAAACGTTTTAAAATTCCTTTTCGAAGATGTAATAACTCACAAAAGTCTAGAAGGGTTGTTTTGGTTATTTCAAACCAATCTTCATCTTCTACTTTAAAGGTTAAAGGAAGCCAATTGGGAAAATTGACTAAATCCTCATTAGTTAGAATTTTATCGGCAACGTGGCTTTTTGCACGATTATATCCACCAGCAATGTATGTTCCTGGATAATGAGTAGATGCACTACTGTCTTCAAATGCCCCACGAGAAGCAATATAACCATTCCCTAATGTAAAAAGTGTTTCTCTGAGGCGAATAGTGGAGCTATCAAAACTCCGATAGCTAATTATCCATGGATTCATATTCGACACTCCTTAAAAAAGGTTAATTGGGTTAAAAAGTTTTGCACCTCTAAGGGAGAGTCTAGGTAATAATGAGCTTTTGTATGATGTAATTTCTCTGCAACTTTAATGGTAATTCCAGTAGCTTTGAACGCTTCAAATGCGTCTTCATCGGATACATCATCTCCAATATAAATGGGAATTAATTTATGATTTTTGGCCTTGAATCTATTTAAAATGGATGTGGAAGCAATTCCTTTATTCCAGTTTATATTGGGTCTTATTTCGTAGACCTTTTTTCCTAAATGTTTTTTTAAATGAGGATGTTCTACCATAATTCTTTCTATTTCTTTTTCAATTAAATGACGGTATTTTTTCTCCACTAAACGATAATGAACGGATAAGGAAAATGTCTTATTCTCAATAAAACAATCTGGAATTGAAAATAAACATTGATATAGACTGTCGTAAACTTCTTTTATTTCTTCTTTAAATCCTTGGCCTATTTCGTAAGAATATTGAGGTCCTTCAAATTCAAATCCATGATTTCCCGAATAAAAAAGGCTGGCAATATTGATTAATTTTTGTAAGTTTTTAAGTTCTCTTCCACTCATGATGACTGTAGGATAATGTCGTGAGAGATGATTAAGGCAATAATGCATAGAGTTGGATAACACGGCCTCGCTGGGCCTTTCTCTTATTGGTGTTAATGTCCCATCATAGTCTAAAAAAATAACAAATTGATAATTAAGTTTACTGAGTCGTAAAATGGATTTTAAAGCTTGGGTTCCTGTTTTGAGTGGTGCTGTGCGACTTGTTGGGAAGTAAAAAAGATTTTGTGCACTCGCTAAATTAGGCAAAATGTAATCTGCTCCTAATTGACGGAATTGATGATGGAGTTTATTTCTCCTATCAAGGGCGATCACACCTCCAAATCCGCCTTTTTTTCCTGCTTTTACGCCAGCTAAGGCATCTTCAATAATAACGCATTCTCTAGGCAATAATTTTAATCGTTTGGCAGCTTCTAGGAAAATGTCCGGCTCTGGTTTCCCCCGAAGATTTAACTCTTCAGATATAATTCCATCCACATAAATAGGAAACAAATGTTTAATTTGGGCACTTTCTAAAATAGGAATGCAATTTTTACTGGATGAAATAAGTGCGATTTGATAATTATGCGCTAATAAAAACTCAATAAATTGAATTGTGTCTGAAAAATATTTGACGGATTGATTAAATAACATTCTATGTAGTAATTCATTTTTTTTATCACATAATTGCTCAAGAATGTCTTGATGATATCCAATTTTTCGTTCCTTTAAAAAATTGGATAATCCTTCTTTTCTAGGCATTCCGTCTAAATAGCTCCAATATTCATCTTCAGAGAATAATCTATTTTTTTTATCGAGGTTAGTTACATATTCATCTAAAATGATTTTCCAAGCATCAAAGTGAAGGGTGGCGGTTTGAGTTACTACACCATCCATATCAAATATTATTCCTTTAATGTTCAACATGGCAGCTCCTTGCAAGATGAAGATTTTAACAACATTTTGCTTATTAGTTGATAATAGCCCTTAGCTTAGATATTGCAAAAATTTTCTTCTATTTGTTAAGAAATTAAGTTTTATAACCAATACTTAAATATAGAATTAATAGGAAAAATAAAACAAAATCACGAGTTTGAAAAAGATGTGAATTACCAATTTTATGATATGGAACAATAGCTTACTGAATATTAAGGTGTTTATTAAAAAGTAAGGGAAAACAATTACCTGGCTATTAAAAGGAGTTTCATAATGAATATAACCTTGCTTATATTGGCTCGTTGTTCTACACCGACCAGGCCTTTAATAGGGAAGTTCTTGAAGAGAAGTGTTATAGCTCGTATCTACTAACAAACAAGCATTACGTGGTATTGCTATCCACTTTATCCCTTTAGAAGAAAGTTTCTCGGAGGTTATAATTACCTGTTTTGTAACCGTATCTTCAAAGAAATACATTGTTTCAGGTTGGGCTTTGGAAGAAGTACAATAACGAAAAGCAACCGTATATTTTCCATTAGTGATACAAATATTAAAATAACACACTCCGTTTTTATTATGTTCCTTCACTAAATTATTAATGATGTGTAATGTCTTTAATAAGACTACTTGTATATCATTGGCACTCTTGAGGTTTGTTTTTTTCCCTAGTTGTAAAAATAAAGCAAAAATCAACTCTGAATCAGTGGTTCCTTTGAGCCAATTATAAATATCATCATCCAGTAAGTTTTGAATTTGGCGTCTTACTTTTGTAAAATGAGGAATCCATCCGTTATGCATAAACAACCAATTTTTGTAGATAAATGGATGGCAATTAAATTGAGAGATACCTCCAGTACTCGCGGCCCTTATATGCCCAAAAAAAAGGGACGCCCGTGTTTTTTGGGCAAGATATTTTAAGTTTTGGTCGTTCCACGCAGGAAATAAGGAAGTAAAAAGCGCAGGCGTTTTATCATAAGAGGTGTACCATCCTAAGCCAAACCCATCTCCATTAGTGACCGTTCGTGACTCCTTAGAAACAAGGCTTTGTTTAATCAAAGAATTACTTGGCTTAATTAAAAGCTCTGATAATAAAATATCATTTTTTCCAATGTAAGCTACGAATCGGCACATTTTTTCTCACTTTTTTGTGATGCAAAATCCTGCTTCTTTTATTATAGCTTAAGAGATAAATTTGAAATTTTTGAATTTTGCACTCATATGTTTACGCTTATTTAAGTCTAAAGAAAACTTAGTAAATAATTTAATTGATAGGCTATCCTTAGTTATAAGCCCATTAAGGCAATTTATTGCCATTCATATTGTAGGTTTTCCACTATTTATAAAATGGCTCAGCGCGTGATAAGGATATACTATGAAAGAAATCCTCTTTAAAGAATCCTCAAAATTCTCAATTGGACTGGAACTGGAATTTCAAATTATTAACCCGAAATCATTTTCTTTAATTTCCCGTGCTAATGAGGTTTTGGAGAACATTCAGGGAAGCGCATACCAACAACAAATTAAGCCTGAACTGACTCAAAGCATGATTGAAATTAACTCTTCAGTTCATTATAAAGTCTCTGAGTTATACGCCGAAGTTCACAAATTATATGGTTTTTTGTTAGAGCAGGCATCTGCATTGGATATTTCTTTCTGTGGCGGAGGAGTGCATCCCTTCCAGCAATGGAATACACAAGACATTTATATTAAAAACAAAAAACTTGCCTCTTTTGCCAGGGAATATAAGTTTCTAGCACAACAAGCAACAGTGTTTGGTCAGCATGTTCACATAGGCTGTAATAATCCAGAAGACGCATTGTATCTAATACATGCGCTCTCAGGTTTTGTTCCTCATTTTATTGCTATTGCAGCCTCTTCACCCTTTTATCTAGGAGTTGATACAGGATTTTTTTCTGCAAGATCCACTCTTTTTAAGGCGTTTCCTTTCAGCGGAGTGATTCCCTTTTTTAAAAACTGGGATGAATTCTCTAAGTACTTTTATAAAATGCGTGACTTAGGCGCAGTAAGCAGCTTGGGAGATTTTTTATGGGACATTAGACCCCAGCCATCTTTTGGAACCGTAGAAATTAGGGTTTGCGATACTCCTTTAACGTTAAACAAGGCAATTTTAATCACAGCTTACCTACAAACGTTGGCTTTTTATCTACTAGAAGAAAAACCTATAGAAATTTGTCCTAATTTATATTCCTTTTATAATTATAATTATTTTCAGGCCTGTAGATATGGATTTAATGGAGATATTATTAATGTTGCCAATGAAAAACACTATTTAATCGCCCAAGATATACTTTATACATTAAAGAGAATAAATAAATACGCCAATAGTTTACAAACAGAGCAATTTCTTCTCTTGTTAGAAGAGGAAATAAAAAATAAAGAAAATGATGCTGAAAACCTAAGAAGGATTTTTTATGAATCTAATTCTTTTCAAGAAGTTGTAAGAAATCAATGTCAATATTGGGCAACAAGTGCATATTAATAATTAAATTTTTAAGTTTTCGAGCAAAATTTGATGTAAAAAACAAGCAGCAACTGGCCTTTGGCCAAGATATGTAAAAGGATTGCCACTAATTTTAATCAAATTGTGCCTTCTACATATTAAGCCTTTTTATGTATTCAGCTGTATCTTTTGTTTTTCAATTGTCACCTTCATCAAAAATAACGTAAGAATTAGTTTTACTCACAACGAAACTCATACGTATAAATGATGCTTATCCTCATTAAATGCGGCCCAACAAGACTAAGATAAGTAAAATAATCAGAATTGTTCCAATTAAACCACTAGGCCCATAACCCCAGTCTTTACTGTAATTCCACCGAGGAAGACCACCTATAAGGAGTAAAATTAACAG
>NZ_CAAAIM010000009.1 GCF_900639985.1 Legionella rowbothamii
AAACCAGATAATTAACTTGCCCTGATATTTTATCGAGGACAACCTCGTTAATATCGCCAATATCTTCTCCAGAAGTATTCTGAACTTTGACACCAGTTATTTCACTGGCTTTGACTACATTACGATTTTCCATTTTTAATCCTCCATGATGGCATCCATTGGGGTTAGTCTTTTGCTTCGCATGTTATTTTGGTGCAATCTCGGCAGTTTTTAGCAGCAAAATCAAAACTGGATGCGGCTGAATTATGGCTTTTTTCCATTTGTTCATCGGCAGCCTTATCCGAGGCGACATCACTGCTACTTGCGTTGGTGGTGCATACCCAATTTGTGGTCATATCTGTGGTTGACGCTGCAAAGACGGTGGAAGTACCGAGTACAAGCAAGACCATTAGTAATTTTTTCATTTATTGCTCCTTAATAAGTAGAATTATTTGTCCTGAAAATCTTTAACTACTTTCTCTACTTCCTCTTTGGTGTAGCCATAATGTTTTTGTAATTTCCCATAGAGCTCTTGATGATTTCCTTCAATTTCTTTGTAATCATCATCTGTAAGCTTACCCCAGGCTTGTTTCATTTTGCCTTTTACCTCTTCCCACTTTCCTTGAAAGATGTCCTTGTTCATAATAAATACTCCTTTGGGTTTGTGAGACAAATAAGTTTCGTGCATAGCAAATAGTACTGCTCATATATTTAGAATATGCGCGCAAATAACCACACAAGAATGAGAATGCTAATCGGGACACCTAATAACCAGGCAATGACATATTTCATGACTTCCTCCATGAGCATCATAAAATGTAAGTATAGGGCAAATTTTTTACTTTTTGTGAAAATGAAACAAAAATGATTTTAATAGTGAGTATCTATTGTAACGATGAACGATGAATTATTTAATTTTTTATTTTCTACTTACAGTAGCCATACGCTGTTATTCATCTTTCTTATCGATCAGATCTTCAATCAGGTGAACGTTGTTAATGGAGGAATCAGGGTAGGTGCCTTAAAAGATTTAATAGGAAAATATAATCAATGATTCCTTCGCAACAAATAGGCCGATCTTTTTGGTAAGTTTACATTCGAATCAGGGTTAATACTTATCTTATTGGGTGTTAATTTGACAAATCGTTTAAGCCTATTATCCTTAAAAGGATGAGTTGAAATATGAAACGTTTATTCTTTTAGGAGAACAATAATGAATGATATATACGATAAGGGAGAAGAAATAAAGAATAAAGTGAACGACTTATACAGTAACACTAAAGAAAAGTTATCTGATGCGTATGAAGGCACAAAAGAAAGAACAGAAAAAATAGTCGATGATATAGGAAATAAAGCCTCGGATTTATATGAATCAGGAAAAGAAGGAATGCATTGCGCCGAGGAATCTCTAGAAGAATGCGTTCAGAGTATGGCTCGCTGTGTCAGAAAACAACCTCTTACTTCTATACTTATCGCCGCAGGAGTAGGGTATTTGTTTGCAAAATTTGTTAAATAGGCACTGAGCGCTCAGTATAAATAAAAATAAAGAGCGTTTAATTTTCTCAAATTTGATAATGACTTTGTCTTGATTTTGTTGTTAACGTAGCAAGTTATCAAAATATATCTCTGATTTATGTGATGAATTAATAGAGGGAAACGCACTTTTTATCTGAGTAAGAAGGTTCCTTACACGGTGACTTCGCGTCGCTTACCGCCAGTGGAGCTTTAATGCGCCATTGGCACATCGTGTTATCGCTTAACTCTATAAACAAAAATCGCTCCGATCTATCTCGGTAGCAATCATTCACTTGGTGATAACTTCATACCGCTGGTTTTGTAAACCATTTTATCAAGAAAGCCCTTTATACCGGATATATCCTATACTTAAACTAGAACTAGTTATATTGGAATTAATTATGAAAAAGCATCCTTTTCAAAAAGGTATTGAAAAATCTAATGAAGAATTAATAGATACTAGTTTGGGAGGTTATCGTAACTCAAAAGAAAAAAGTATTCCTAATAAGGGAAAAAAAGAAAAAAAACCTAGCTCTGCTGCTAAATGAAATTAGCAACCCACCTACTTCCTATGTTGGAGTTATATTAAATTTACAATTAGATGTTATAGCTCCTTTCGTGATTTTTTCAGCTGCCGTTTCTTTAAAGAATCATAACCAACCTGAAACTAAGAGTAATGGTATCTTTGGGCTTCCGATAAATAAAGTACAGTTTAGCTCAAAGTTAAATTAATGATGCTTTAAGTTCCTATTTTGGAAAATAGATCTTTCCTAATTGGAAAGTTAATAAATTTGAACTAATTTTTATTTTAAAATCAGTTAGGTTAAAAAACTTTGGCGTGTTTGAGTATATTTAGCGAATGTTTTCATTAGATAAACAAACTGGTACTATTATGATCAATTACTCATTGTATTAAGGTGCTACATGCCAAAGCAAATTCACTATCTTTATAGAACGAAATCCGTATTTGATTTATGTAATCAAGACAATATAGTTGAACTATATCAAATGATTTCTACTGAAAATTTTCTGGCAAATATTCAATTATCGGAAGATGGAGAAGTACGATTATTGAATGAATGTACATTAGATCAGATTAGAATATTTAAAAGGGCATTAATAAAAGAAATAGAAAAGAAAAATTTAAATCCTTTCTTTAAGATCTATGTTCTTAACATATTTGAATTACATGAACTTAAATGTGCAATAGAAGACAAAACTCATTTATCGGACTCTTATCCCAAAGAGAAACAAAAAATGCTTGAGAAATTAGATAAAGCAGTGGCTGAGCTTAAAATTCTAAACAGCAGTAACGAACCAGGTATTCAAGAACTTGAAAAAAAATGCAGAGAATTAAACGCTGAGAGAAATAAATATGAAACACTCCAAATTGTCGTGCTTCTACTTACGCTGTTAGCGCTTGTTCCCTTGGGATTTATGTCATCAATTGCTTCTTTACTAGCAGGCCCTGCAATATTAGGGGTTGTCTTATTAGAAGTAAAATTGTTTCAACCAGGAAATCATTCCTACACTGATAAACTAGAGGAATTATATGCTGAACGTCACTCCTTAAAAGAACCTATTTATAATTTAGAGAGGGATATCAAATCAAATAGAAGAGCTATAGCTTTATTTGATTCACTACTATGTGAAGCCGATAAGCAAGTACAAAAATTAAAAGAACAACAAATCAAATTAGAAAAGAGGATAGCTAATTTTAACATCGAGCAATTGGCCCCCTTTAATTTAGAGAGCATGTTATCTAAAAAAAGCATGTTTAAAGCAGAGGACACCACAGTATCTTTCGAAAATGTTCCTGAGGAAGAAAAGTCATTGGATCAGCCTAAGATTGTGTAAAGAATCTCAGCTTATATTTTGCGTTGTTTTCTCACCAGAGCTAATTATTTTAATTTTAGAGGTGTTCCAATGGGTGTAAGAATATTAAGAACATATATTTACTGCACAGCAGCTACTAATGACCAAACTCGATTAGTAACATCAAATAGCGGACTTCCAGTTCCTTATAATAGCGAAGTAGTCGTTGAGTTTCCTAAGGATATGAGTGATGCGGAGATTGAACTTTATTTGGAACAATTAAATAAAGGAACGTCTGACTTTCTTAATCCAGAATTTAAAAGATATGTTATCGTGTGTGGAGAAAGAATTCCTGTCGAGTTGTATCAGTCATATCAGCACGCTCCTATGCAAGATAAACCATTTAGTTTAAAAGTTCAGCAATGGTTAGACGGACAAATTTCCCAAAGGGGAGAAGAAGTTGTGCCAATTATTAGTAGTACAATTAGTACTGCCTCTGCGACAACCACTACTTCTAGTAGTCTCAATTCTACTGAAATAGATGAGCGTTTAAGTTCGTTGATTAGGAGTTCTCAAGCAGCAATTTCTAGCACATTAATGAACACAACTATTTCTAATGGCCATAGTCCCGAGCGAATAGAGGAGATTTTAAGTTCGTTGATTAAGAGTTCTCAAGCAGCAATTTCTAGCACATTAATGAACACAACTATTTCTAGTGACCACAGTCCCGAGCGAATAGAGGAGATTTTAAGTTCGTTGAGTAGGATTTATCAAGAGGAGATTTCTAGCGCATTTACTATGGGAGATGATTCATATCACACCACCATGTCCGAGGCGCACGAAAATCAATCTGGGATAGTGGCTGATAATGAAAAATTACCATCACTTGATAAAGAAACCCAAGACGAACTAGACGTTGAGAGTGAATTCCGGCCTGATCAAGAGGAAGAGTCAACCGAAATGACACGGTTTGGGGCAAAAGCAAAACGCTTAGTGGGATTAGACATTGCGGAAGAGCCCTCTAATCCAATGATAATTAATCAGCTAAGAAATGTCAGGCAGAAATGGTTTAAAGAGGAAGTAGCCCGAATTGTTGAGAATCATCGATCAAATATACTTAGCTCAGACGGAGAATATGCGATAGATTTTGATACGATGCAAGAAGAGGTTGAAGAAAGAACACCCGGATTATATAAAGCGGTGCATAAGGCGAAGAAAAAAAGAGCTTTCCCGGTTTCGATGGTTGATTTAGACCGAGAGGATGCCCGAACCACCGAACAATATTCCAAAGATTGTAAGAGTTTAGCGAGTCAAATTTGCCAAAGAGCCTTAAAAGAACTTCAACAAGAAGCTGACGCTGACAAGATAGTAGTATTATTCTCTCGTGGAGAAAAAGGACAGCCTAGTGAGAAAGTGATTAAGCCAAGGGCTAATTACGCCGTTGGTGTTGGCAGTTCCATAGAAGGCAAGTATGACTTAGAGGTCAGACGATGGCATCAAAAGCGCGATTATTTTTTCCGGCCTACGCCTGATTATAATCAAAAGCAACCAACGGGAAGAAAAGCTATCCTTGATGATGCGACTCAATCAACTTCAGTTCAAGGAGCAGAGGAAAGGCCGGCTAAACGCAGAAAGCTTTATCTTAAAAATCAGCGCCCGAGATTCAGCTTTGATGTTGACCTCTACCTCGATGGGAAGCAGGAGCAGTTCTCCTCTCAGCAGATTGCGGAAATATGGGGACACAAAAAATTCTTAGGAAAACCTGATTCTTTTCACCTCACAAGATTGAAATCCCTCGTTGAGGAAACCAATGAGGAAAAAGAGTTTGTTTTTAGACCCTAGCTTTTTGAAGCTGGGCTTTGCTCAGCTTCATTTAATTGAGTGTCGGCTGGGAATCTGACAAAAAGGAACCATTTTTGTTCTAATTTTTTTCAGAAAAATTGAGTTTGAAGGTGCTTAGACAAACCTTGAGATTTAAGGCTCCGTTGCAAAAAAGATTCCGTGCTGGAAAAGGGGTATACGGGTGTTGTAGGAAGTTTCGTACTTTCCTGCAAAGAACCCCTCTAAGGATTACCCATTAACAAGTTTCACTTGTACTGGGAAATTTACTCTTTTCCATGGGGAATGGAAGTTGGCCGAAATGGAGTTTTCACAAAAAAACACAGTAATTTTTTGATTGTCTTGGGGAAGGGGATTAGTGTTCCGAGGAGACAGACCACATCCTTGTGGCAGTGCATCGTCCTTGATGCGTTCAAATAATCCTTATTAAGACATCCGCTGTCATTCCTCGTACTGAGTTAATCATAGCCAAGAATTGTATTGAGTTAAACTCATAATAGCGCATAATCATGTAAGAGATTTCTTAATTTGCACATCATGGGTTCTTAGGGCCTTCTCTAATTTTTTTAAGAAATGGGAAAAGTCTTTTCTTTGATTTTTTTGAGATTCGTGTCATTAGCAGGCAACATCACGAGTTGTTCTTTTATGGCCGTCAGTAATAATTTTTCTTGAAGGTTATAGGAAAGTAAGGATCGCTGATTGGAAAAATAAAGTTTCTTCTCTGAAGGAACTTGAAAAGTTAGTTTGGGGATTTTGATTTTACAAAAAATCTTGAGGTTATAGGAAATTCAAAAGAAAAAAGGAATTATTTTCTACAGTATAAACCAGGTCTTGGCGTTGGCTGTTTTGCACGAGCTGGGCAACTGATTGAGCAGGTGGCGGTTTACCAGGAATAAATTACTTAAGACTTTTAGCATGGTGAATACTATGTGCTCCAGTTCTCATCTTGAGCAGAAGCTTTTTCAGGGTAAGATGCATACTGATAAAAGGTTATATTACAATGCATTAGTGTAACACGGGACTCGACAGGTCGCCGACTCCGCTGGCCTATGCGCCAACGGCGCCTTGATTTGCTATGTTCTGTTTTAAGTGAGCTGAGCAATTCTTTGAATAGTTGATTTTGCAGTCCTGCCGTAAAACAGTCGCACTAATAGAAATATATTTAGCCTCTCAAATTCATCCATACCATAGATACCTGAATCAAACGCGTCCAATCCTCCTAGGGCAAGGATTTGCTCCGAGGAGACAAGGGCAGAAATTTTTTTCACTTCAGACTGATATTATGACGCCCCAAAAGAGTGAAACGTAGTTTTCCGGCATTTGATATAACCCGATACTTACATAAAATGAGAGATGTTTTCTTCCTTAAGAAAGCAGGCCTCTAACCAACGAAGTGAGAATCCTTGACAAAAATTACAGCCCAGGACTTGTCTGACTACTCGACTCGCCATCTACTTTAAGAGACTTATTGGCTTCCTTTTCTACTGAGCTTTGGCGTTTGCGTTTCATTAGAGAAGAATGTTGCTCTTCGAAAAAGCAGAAACTGTTTTGCTGAATTAATAAATTTTGATTGGCCCTCTTATCTTGTTCATGCTTAATAAGCTTAGCAATTTCATCATTTCCTTTAATCTGTGCAATATCTCCAGCCGTGACTTTTATATCATTGGGATCCGATTGCGTTTGGATAAAATTAACCGCTCTGGAAGTCGCCTCATTTCCCACCAATTGAGCAAAATCGTATAAGTCATCAATTGAATCCAGGCAAGATATATCAAGATTAATATCGCCGGCGTTTATTAATTGTTGAACTGCTTCGATATTGTCTAATATTACTGCCAGAAATAGTGGTGTTGCATCTTCATGCATTAAATTGACATTAGCGCCGGAGTGTATCAAATAAGCAAGAACCTCTATTTGTTTTTTTTCGACGGCAACAAAAATTGGCGGAGAGATATCTTCACTGAACGCCAAATCCAGATCCGCTCCACCCTCTACTAAAGCTTTTACTGCCTCAAAATGCCCATAGTATGTTGCAACATAGAGGGGGGTTTGTTGCTCATAAAATGCATTAAGATTAGCCTCATAAGAGGAAAGTTTTTTGATAACCTGGTCGTGATTATAGACTGCTGCAATAAAAACGGCTGTTGCTCCATTTTCATTCGCCTCCTTTAAATCTACTCCAAGTGAGCCCAATACATCAATAACGTTCGCATGACCATTTTTCGCTGCGAGATAGTGCATCGTCAATCCATCACTGTTTTTTGTACTCAGAGAACTGTTGGTATAAAGTTGGGTAATCAGTGCGGCATCACCCTTTATTGCCGCAAGTTCAGCTAAATAAATTGCTTTTTCAGGCTCAGGAATGGCTCTTGATTTACTATGTTCTTCTTTAAGTAAACCTAATGATGTTTTGAGTGATTGATTTTTCTCTTCTTGCAGGCCTACTGTAAAAACAGTTGCGCTAATCGCAATAGGTATAGAGCCAGAAACGATAGCAAAATCTTCGTGGATTCTACGAATTAATTCTGATGTTGAACCCGCAGGAAAAATTTGCGAAGGGTATGTATTGATGTCCATAAATTTCCATCCATACCCTGGGGTGTATGTGAGGGCATTGGTGTGATTTGCGGTGGATAGAGCCAGTCCTATAGTATCTTCCGAGGACAAATCACACCTCTTGATCAGCTGTTCTAATGAATCCAAATATTTTTTAAATTCATCCTGGTAATAAATGTCTGAAACAATTTCGTCTAATCCCCCGAGAGCGAAGATTTTTTCTGAAGAGGCAAGGGCAGAAATACGTTTCACTTCTGGCTGATGATATACCTCCCCAAAAAGTGAGGCGTACTCTTCGGGCATTTGATATAACCCAAGGCTTACGTAAAATGCGGGGATCTCAAGTAATTGCATATCTTTTGGAGTCCGTTCTTTTATCGGCTTTACTTGAGCTTTATTAATTGCCGCAGCAATGGTATCCAGTTCATTGACTATCTTGCTAATTCGAGCATCAAAGATATTTTCTTCCTTAAGAAAGCAGGCTTCTAGCCAGCGAAGAGAGAATCCTTGACAGCTACCAATGGGGCTGACTTTATAACCTAGTTCTTGTTGCAATGTTTCGATTGCCTTATGGATATCCATCGTATTCCCAGAATTTGTAAAAGGAAAATAATAACGGTTTATTATTAAGGTTCACTTAAGAAAAGAAAAATAATTATATAAAACATACTCTGTGAAACTGACAAGTCGCCGACTTCGGCGGCCTGAGCGCCAACGACGCCTTGAGGGCCAATACCACATGCCTCAGCATCTAGGAGTTGTAAACCAGGATATTTTGCCAATACCCTAGCACCCTCATCGCCTAAAGGCAGTGAAACGTAGATGTGCCGAGGCAATATCCGGTATATTACCTAAATCGCTCGTTCAAATAAAGGTGAGAAAAATGGATGGTTTGAACGAAGAAAGGAAGCGCTCCGTATATTAAATGAGGAGGCAAGCCAACTTAATCATTTATTACAATCTACAGAGGCTGATGAGAGTCAGCGCAGAACATATGAGCGCCGATTGGTGGAAATATCTGATCAAAAAAAGCGTATATGGAAAAATAATCCTGAGTGGTTGCATTCCATGGCCGATTGTTTGGGAGGTCCGCTTGCTAAATATATGTAATAAAAACGAGGTACTAAGTTCTTGGTTGTCCGTGCAGTTGGATGAAGATGGTTTGATTAGTCCCGATATTGTAAACAAAGAGCAGTCCGCCACGATAGAGGTTACGTCGTTAGTAAAATATGGGTTATTTAAAGAAAATAAATTCAATATAAATCTTCAACAAAATGATTTACCAGATATCGAATCAGAAAGGCAAGGGATTACTATTTAACTTTATAGTGTGATCAAATAGGTCAGTCACTTAGCATTTATCAGAAAGGTTAAAATTGGATCTCAATGTGTAAAATACCATTGCCCATGTTTTTTTTATGATATGATTGTGCGTTTTTTATAAAATCGTATTATGTAATGGAGCAAAGATGACGGTATTTGAAGAAAGTACACAAATAGATCTTAGAGGGCCAAGAAATCAGCAACAGGTGTCTTTAGATGTTGTTTATATTATCGCTGATTTTCTTCAAGCCAAGGAATTAGGTTTATTTGCTCAATCATCGAGGGATTTTTTAGACATTGCCCAACATGTTGCGAAAAAAAAATTATCAGTTGCTTCTACGTTCCCCAACCTTATAATGCATAAAAAATCTATTTCATTGTGTGATTCACAAAAATCAGCATTATCCAGATTATTTTTTTCTGACAACAAAATAACACATCGACTTAATGGAGTTGTCGCCATAAGTGGTGATGAATCCTGCAATCTTATGTTAAAGTCTGATGGGGCAGTTCATACCTATAGCTCTTTAAAAAGTGAGCAGGTAGAGGGACTCCCTCAAGACGGTACTATTGCTTCAGTTTATGCACGCTCAGGTGCTTATTATGTTTTAACAACCACAGGAAAACTATATTCCTGGGGAAAAAACGACTACGGACAATTAGGAAATGGCACTACAGAGGACACGTCTATTCCTCAGTTAATCGAGTTTACACCAGATCGCAGAATTACCGCAGTTTCGGTTGGCTCATATCATGTTTTAGCTATTGATAATGAAGGTTTTATCTATAGTTGGGGCAATAACGAGTACGGACAACTTGGGCATGATTCAGAAAAGACATTATTCTCTGTGCCCAAACAAATTACTTTTTTTAATGATAAAAAAGCGATGCAAATTTATGCACATGATTTTCATAGTTTTGTTTGTTTATGTGATAAAAAAGTCTTTGCGTTTGGTTACAATCGTTATAACCAGTTAGGATTAGATAAGGAATATGCTGAGTGTCATAAACCCCAAGAGATTCAAGCATTGAGAAATATGTCTGTTGTTATGTTAGCTACAGGTCAGAGTGCTACTTTTGCCTTAACGTCACAAAAAAAGCTATTAGCCTGGGGAAGCGGGGTGAATAATAAAGTTCCTACAAAATTAACCGCGTTAAATGGCAAAGCAGTTAAATGTTGTGTTGCTTATTATAATAGTACTTGCTTAGTTCTTACAGATAAGAACGAAATTTATTTAGTTGCGAACAAATCTAAAAGAAAAATAGAAGATACAACACTACGAACTGAGCTTTTACATCATAATAGAGCGTTAAGAGAGCTTTCTTTATTTAATGGTTTAGCAAGCGATTGTTTAAAAAAAGCAGATAATGTTTCAGCTAAGTGCGCGATCTTATAACTCTTTGTAATTTCAATAATAATTTAAACAGTTCCTCGTGGCGAGGCATCGAAATTTATTGAACAATGACGGCTTAATGACGTCACCAAATGGATTAAATTTTACTTGATAAATAAATAAACTTTTTGTGGCCTCTTTACGGCATAAATTGTTCTGATATTATAGTAACTGCGCAAAGGAAAACTCATTCGGAACGGTAATTTACACCTGGTGAGCTGATACGATAAGGAGTGTTTTTTCGCTTAATGTTCTGGTTTTCAGCCTAATTAAGCCCTATTTAAAAGATAGTTGATGAGTAATACCAATGTCTGCCACTCCATTTGAAAGTGAATTAGCTAAATTGCGACACGAAATTGGCTCTATAAGCCAAGAAGCTTCTTCTTGTTTTGCACCAGCCGCGCCCACAACAACTCAGCTTTGTGAGCTTGCTAATGGGCTTAGCTTCTCAACCTATGCAATCAAGAATACAATTAATGCCATTAAAAAACAGCTTAATGAGCCAAACCATAAGATCGGTGAGTCTCAAAAATATGAGGCATGGAAATTACTTTTTACCTACTATCAATTAATCGATAAAAACAGCACCTTGATTGAACAAATCATTAATGAACGTCAAAGTAATAATTATCTTTTTTGGGATGCGCTAAATGAAACTAAAAAAAATTTAGCGGTAATTTATGATTTAGTTCTCGAAATGGACTTTAAAGCGAAGCATCTTTATCGTCGTAGTCTTTCACCTGTTGAACTTTCCAGTCCGCTTCTTCAACAATCCTCGGTTAACGAGCGAGCAAAAAAACCTGGTTTTATTGATAAAATAATTACACGTCTTTGTCTGCGGGTAGTGACTAATGTAATCCAAAAAGACGCAGATATTGCTGATAATCTTAAAAAAACGCTGCTTTTTGCTCCCAATGACATTCATAATTATCAACTGCGCGTGGACAAAAAACACACCGTACAAGCTATTGAATACCGTAATCCTATTGCTACTGATCAATGGCTTATTGTTGTTGGTGGTGCTGGAGCTGCGTACACCGACATGTTACCCATTGCTCAAGAATTGGCTGTCCGTAATCATTACAATTTTCTCGTTGTCGATTATCTGGCAAAAAAGCCAACTTCATTTGCAGATCCTGTGAACACAATTTTAGCCGCGGCAAACTTTTTATTGGAAAAAAAGGGGGTTCAACCCAAAGATTTAGTCTTACTGGGACATTCAAATGGAGGCCGCATTGTACGGCAAGCAGCCGCTCAGCTTTCTGGTTGTAGTGTGATTACCAACAATACCTACACCAGTTTGGAAGAAGTCATCATTAATCATGTGTTGCATGCCACTGAATCACTTAAAAGCACGGGTTTGTCACTGGGTAAGCACAGTGAGGAAATCATTAATGCAGTCAGTACTTTTTTTGAAAAACATCATTTAGATAAAAAAGTACTGAGTATCTTGCGCAACGCCCTGGAAAAAACGGCGAGCGACTACCAATCAGCAGCAGCTAAGATCAAAATTCCAGACAATAAGCATGTTGCGGTTTATGTTGCACCTGCAACAGCTCATGATGCAGCGGGTAAGAAGTGTGCTAAATCCGGAGGGGATAAAATATTATTTGATGCTATTGAGGGTAAAAATCAGGCGAAAAAAGCAAAATTGGCCGCTCCCGGACAGCATCAACAGCTCAAAGAAAAAGACCGATTTTTTAGTCCTGATAAACCAGGCATTAAGGGCATAAAATACAAAGACAGTCCTAATCCCCAGCAAGATGGGCATTATACCGTGATTAAAGGGATCTCGGAGGAGGCAAATACCCATAATGTTATCGATGCAGAATTATTAAGCCTTGCTCTTACTGAGTTAAATCAATTGAAAACCTATAGGCCATTGACTCTAAGAGAGCAATTTGCTGTTTTATTGGAAAAATATGACCTTTCCGATGCGGCTGAATATCTGTTGCCACCTTCAGGAATTGAACTCACCTCAGCAGAACGCTTCTTACTACTAAAGGCCATGGTGCGATTCATGAAGGAGCCGGCTAGTGCCGAGCTACCGACACAAATGCAACTTATGCGTCTTTTCCAAGCAAGTGATGTTGCCGCCGATATTATCAGTGCATATGAACCGGCTTTAAATAAGATGATCTGGGGTGATAATCATAACGAATGTAAAACAGGCATGAAGTTTCTTAAAAATCGCCTTAATACGTTAACGGAACGTGCTTTAGCTCCCGAGCCATACTTACATGGCAACGGTTCCTATCTAAATATTAATTTAGCAGATACTGTCCTGCGACGATTACAAAATTATCATGCTAAACTGCCTCAAGGGCTTCTGGCGGAATACACTGCACCAGAACAAAATAAGTTAGAAAAGCGCCATAGATTATTTTCCCAGGGAGTAACTGTTTCTGATTTGGATCTGACCTCAATCCGTTCACATCATTATGGCCTAGTTCGGGCTTAATCCAGTTAACCCGGGAATACACCAGCCTAGCCCTATAGTTTCCTTTATAATCAAATGGAGCGTTTTTACGCTCCATTTGAAATCAATCAGGTGCAGTGCACTCCCTTATAAGGATGGCGTCGATCGTTTCGGTAGCTCCTCAGTTTCTTGAATAACTGTTAAAAGCTCTTCTGCTATCTTGGGAAAATAAAGGTTTAAAAGATCTGCTACTGATTGATAATGAAAGCCAGTCCCTGTTTTTTCAATGAATGGTTCCTTCTCTGACAAGAGCTTTTGTGCGTTTTTATCTAATGCAAATAATGTAGCATTGATAGCAAACTTGGGTTGTTTTAATTGGTTATCTACCTTTTTTATGGGCTGGGTAGTTTTCTTGCTAAGCACATTCACTTCTGGCGAATGATAATTATCTGTGGCGGGTTTAGAATTTAAGCTTAATATATTTTTTTTGAGAGCAACTAATGTCGTGAATGCCTCTTTTAGTAGCGGATGTTTTTTAAGTTCTTGGGCAAAATCAGGATACGAAAGCCGAAATGATATCGCGCTCATCATCGCTTTAATAATCCCTATGATAATGTTTCAGAGCGCTTATTGATCGTGCTATTGAAGCAGGTTATGTGACGGTACGCTAATGGTGTATGAGATGTGGCCCTTATTGTAAAAGCGCATTCGCTAATGGTTGAATCTGCAAGTCATCATTATCTACTTGTTCTGCAGCACTAAAAAAACCTGCTCTATTTAGCTGCCGGGCAGAAGGGATTTCTATATCCATTTCATCGTTAAGAGCGTCATCCTTTTTAGTGCGTTTTTTCGCTTGTGACAAATTTTGGGGGTTAAGTAGTTGTTCATCCTTTTCTCCTTCGTTATGAGAACGTTTTCCATAAACGCGTTCTTTGGAGTGCATGCTTTTTAACACAAGTTTTGCCGCTTTTAACAAATCATTAAAAGTTGGCTCTGGCGATAATCGATTAATTTTAGCTTCTTCTCGTTGAGCAAGATAGGCTTTGATTAAGCATTTCGCTTTTTTTTCAGGCACTCCTTTCTGAGATAAAATAGCAAGCATTTCCGTAAGGTTATAAGTAGGTAAACGGCATTTAAGCAGTCGTCGTTGCAGTGCTTTACTTTGCTGATTTGCACTTAGATCTTGGCTTATGGTTTTTTGTAAGACAATTAATCTAAACCCTGGCTTTGCTGCTAGTTCACCTTCTGGGGTTCTTCCCATTAGTAGGGCATTTAATAAGCTTTCTTGTAAGGATGGCTCACCCTTTATTATGACCACAGCTCCCTCATGAAAGGCGTTACGTAGAATTTCTTCACGTCGTCCCAGTGATACATTAGAAGGTAAAACATAATAAGTAGGTTGGTCTGAAATCTCTTTTTTCTTACGTTTCTTAATGTACCCCAAGCTTTTCAGTGTATTTATGACCAGGGAAGTGCCTCCTTCTTCGGCTTCGAGAATAAAACCGCCTAGAGAGCCTGTGCTGCACGTACTAAGCTTTCTGGTGTTGAGAAAGTCTGAAAGGAGTTGATGCGCTTCACGCCGTGACGAGGTGATCAAAAAACGATCATTATTCAGCGTATGAATCGGGTTACTAACTTGCAGTTGAGTCTCAAAATGTTCTTTAAATTGAGGATAAAGATAATTAGGGATGAGGTATTTTCCTAAAGAAAAGGCATAACTTGCAGCGATTTGCTTTGTTTCGTGCATAGGGTTTTGTAATTTATTAATGAGTGTGAATAAGGCCATTGTCTTTATTTCGCGTGGAGACATTAAGACTTCATTTAATGAATGTTCACAAATATATTGGTACACAGCCAGAATTTCCTTAGCGATTTCCTGACTTTCGCCCTCAATTATCGTTCCTGTAAAGACAGGTTTTATTATTTTTTCATAAATAAAACTTTGCGATAAGGGCTCAAATTGCAAGGCAGATCCATGACGGCTAAATAAGCTCGCTAATTGTCTACCGGCGCCATAATTCAGAGGATTACCCGCAAAAATAACTTTATGATCTTTGCTAAGTAGATGATAGGTTCCATTGTATAAGATCGCTGCGGGCTCATTAAATAATCCTTCAAAGATGGACCATTGACTTGGATCTAAATTGGCCTCATCAAGAAAAAGTATTTTTTGCCCTGGACGACAATCATTTATCCACGAAGAAATATTATTTCGGTTCTCATGAATAAAATAACCTTTATCTTTTAATATTTGGGTAACAAAGGTGGTTTTTCCTACGCCGGTCAAACCAGTAAAAAAGACAAAAGGGGAATATTTTATTGCGGCCTCAAAAGCATCAATTCGTTTTTGTATGAATGCTTGCGCGTGCTCGGCGCTATTGGCATAGTCCAAGGCGGGTAATCGTATTCCCCCAATAATGCCGTGCATTCCCTGCCAGGCTAAGTCGCTATTTAATTGTTCTATTAAATTAAACTCAGTTTTGGATTGAGCTAGGTTGAATTCGCGGCGGGCATAATTAAGGCAGGCGATAAGTTGAGCTACTGATTTTTGCGCAAAAACCTCACTGCTAAATGAAAATAATTCATTTTCTTTATAGTGGCGACGCAAGTATTTGTATTTTAATTTATTATTAAGCGCAACCTTTTTTATAGGGAAACAGGAAAAGTGTTTACTATCTTCAGTAACGAGACTAACAGAATTATCTGGAAGCTCGTTTTCAAGAAAATAGGCTGTTAACGCATCAGCGAGAAGGGATGAAAACTGGCCTTTTAAAATAATTTTTATGCCCGAAGCAATTGATGTCGGTATAAACGTGTCGCGCTCTTCAAAACTAAAGCCACCTCCATCTTTTTTTATTTCTCCATTACGTTGTTTTAAAAGATCGGCACTATTGCATTCAGTGATATCGAGAACTCGATAATTTTGTTCTGATATAAGTAACGCAATAAAAAGATCCGTGTCGGGTGTTTCGTAAATATTCAACCAAGGGAGTAGGGGTTTAATCGCAGGATTTGGAGGCGCTTCAATTTTTAAAAAAGGCCTCATTGCCTCAGGCAGTTCAATACCTTTAGCCAAATCACAATGAAGTTGAATCTGGTTTTGTTGGCATTCGTTTAAGAAAAGGGTCCATTCTTCTAAGGTTAAAGTTCCTGTAATTGATAGTTCCAGAACGCTATTATGGGCTGCTTTTAGAATACCTGGCTCTGTTTTGATGTTTTGATTACTAATAGTATAACGAATAAAAAAATCATCGTAGGTAGCTCGATTTAGCACTTTTTTGCCTGCATGCAAACCATGTGACACAGAAATACCTTGAGTTAAGTATTCCCAGTCATAACCATCCTGTCGCACAAGAGAGAAATATTCTGGAAGAATAAGTGACTCTCCTTCGAGAGCTATTCGGTGGTGAATTAATGCTTGTCGCCAAAATAAGACAAAATCCTTATCTTCCCAAGGGCCATTTCTTATTTCTAATGGTCGTTGTGTTTGCCAACATTCTCTAATCTTCTCCTTGAGGCTTCCTTCCTTAAACGTAAGTTCGACGCCGGAAATTTCCCAACCGCCTAAAAGATAGCGGTGCCAATCAGGCCGTTTATAAAGATTAAGTACGATGGTTTCTGATGTTTCTTCTGCAACTAATTGAGGGGTAAGAGGGGGTAAGTTTTCGTTTAATACGTGTAGAGAAAAGTTAGACTGTTCCCGAATATCAAAATAACCATGGAAATCTGCGCCATTGTAATGATTGGCATTACGAGGATTTACTAATCCAATTAGAAGAATATTTTTTTGTTTTCTTTCTAAAATGGCGATACTCATTAGTAAATCTTGGAGCGAAAATTCATCATAATTAATAACGATAAGCGCGGTTTCTTCCTGATTCTTTGCGATAAAATTAGCCAGAGCGCCTCCAGATTTCTGCTTTAATGTTCCTTTAGATCCTTCGCGTTGAATCGAGACAGAAGATTCAACAAGATCATCTGGATTATTAATAAATAAAACAGGGCGACTTGTGGTTTGACAAAAGCGTTCTAACTGTAAGGCCATACTCGTCATTTCATCGGTGGCATTTAAGCTAATCAAACCATTTTTCTGATTTGATGCGTAAATTCGTTGAATTAATTGTTGGCAATAATGGGGAACAGATGTTATTTCACTGTTTGGTGTTACTCTGGTATTAAAATAAGATTTATATAAAAAAAGTGAGGGTTCTTCTACGTCTTCCTTTTCTATCGATGGTTCTTTATGAAATTGTGGTTCAATGAGTTTAATTTCTGATTCATAACCCCCTAAATCATATATATGCCATTTCCCCTGTGTTTTTATCTCAACAAAGGCATGAAGTTTATTGTATACAATTCGCATTTCGACGTCTGGAGGTAATATACCTGCTTGTTCTATCCTCCTCATTAAATCCCAGAAAGCAATCACCCTATGGCGGCAAGCTCCCACTTTGTAGTGAAGTATGGCATTTAAGTAGTCACGTCCCGTCCAATCGCGTCGATCAACGGTGCTTGGTAACGCACCCTCATCATAGGATAAAATAACTTTACGTGCAGTAGCCAGTACGGATGATTGAGGCTGCATTACCGGTTGCGGCAACTGGGGAATCCAAAGGAGGAATTCAAAAATAACGGGTTGGATCTGTTTATTTTTCGAGCGGATAAAATATTGATTTCGTTTTTCGGAATAGGCTAGTTCTATCTCTAAATCTACGGAGAGAGAATAACATTGTAATTTTTCCTCAGGAGAGAGGGAAGGAAGTGCCTGCCATTCAGAGTTTAAAACGAGGCAATCCTGCGCATAAACATATTCTCCAATATTTTTTGGAGGTCGTAGCTCTTGGTTTACTCTATTTTTTAAATTAGCAATTTTGGTGGGATAACAAGGTATTAGATCATCAGGTTTAATTTCAATCAATTCAAATGGATTATTTTGAGTACATCGTTGGGAGGAAATAATAACTTGATCGAAGATGTTCTCTCGATAATAGAGGGTTTCATTCTTAAGTGATTCGCCATTTAAGTTATAAAAAATAACATTAACAGTGTAATTGGTGTTCTTATTTACGGTATCAGCATCCACCGTAGTTTTTTTATCCGCATCATAGTGCTCGGGCTCACTCAGTTCGAGTAATTCATAGGGATGCAATAGAGTCATCACTTCTTTGTCATTTTGAAGTGCGGTGGATCCTCCTAAATCAACCATTTTCAGATTAGGTGATGCATCCAGTAATAATTTCAGCAAATTAGTTGGAAAAACCATTAGGGATAACTGGATTAACTTTAAAGAATCTAACCCATAGATAGTTCCATTGATTGGCTTAGGCTTATCGCAAAAGGTTGTTTTGGCCAATAAAAGCTGTTCTATCTTCGGGAACGAATTGATTAAAATCGCAAAGTCGTTTTTATCTAAAAAAGTTGTGGATATTAGTGTGAGCGTAGTTAGTTTTGCTAATTGAGCGTTTCTTTCGGCCAGCCGTTTTGCATGGAGTTTTTCAAACTTTATATTAGCAAATTGTTCTAATTCCAGATATTCTAATTGAGGTAAGTACGCCAATGAATCCAGTAAATCAGTATAAAAATCTTGCGTTAGCACATTGTGTTTCTTAGGACCTTTGAAATATAATTTTTTTAAATTAGTTGCCCTTTTTAACAAAGTGAAAATGTTTATTTCATCTGTAAACGTAAATGCAAATTCGTTGAGTTGATTTATATTCTTTTCTAAAAAAGCCTCCATACCTTTACTGAAAAAAACAAACTGCTTTAAAACTATTTCTGCCAAATGAGGTGTTTCTGGTGGTAGTGAAGAAAAGTCGGCAGTCTTTCCTTCCAGAACTAAGCGTTGCAATTGTGGGGCATTATCAACAAATTTGTTAAGGTTCTTAACATCACTTAATAACTCCAAAGTAAGCAAAGAAGGTAGGTTTAAAATGTCATTATTATTATCATACATTACCAAGGAGTTTCTTAAGGAAATAAAGTTCAGCTTTTTATTATTGAAAATGTTATAAATGGCCTTGTTTTCGACGATAGGACTTTTATTTTGTAATGTAAAATCTTTTAGGCTAGTGAATTGGTAACGAACCCAAGGCGTCTTCCCCGTTAATTCAACGTTTCTTAATTGCAATATTTTTAAATTATCCGCAAATTTTAATAAGCCATCCAGACTGGCTTGGGGAATGGTCATGTTTTCAATTAATAAATATTCTAGGTTCCGCGGGCTATATTCCTCCGAGGTATCCTGCGTTAACACATGATCGTCATTATTTATGTATAAATAATGCAATTGCGATGCACTTGCTTTAAGTAAGGTACCGATGTTGTGTATACTTATATCGGGTCCATCAAGCGTTAATTTTCTTATCTTGGGAAGTCTAGGTGTTTGAGTAAAATCCGCATCCATGCCACCGCAATTAAAGATAATTAATTGTTCAAGTTGCGTATCAAAATGTAGAAGCAGATCTTCAATAAATTTTGTATCATAATATGTCGAATTCTTAAAGTGTAAGGAGGTTAACAAAGGCAGTGCTATGGGGGTTGGGGGATGAAAATCCTCTAGATTACACTGTAGTATTTTGAGAGTATGTAGTTGAGGGCATTGGTTCAAAATCCACGTGAGTTGCTCTTCATTAAATCCCGCTATTTCAAGAACTTCCACTTTTTTTAAATCACGTTGACTGAGTTTTATTCCCCCGCATGCCAATGTCTTATCGTTCATTAAATCTTCGATTTCATTACCATCTAGGTGAAGATATGTTATGTTAATAATCCGTGTTGCTTCAGGAAAAAGTTGTTGGATCTTAAGTAAATAAGGATGGAAACTGTCAAACTCATCGATAATAAAGTGCGTATAAGGTATTTTTTCAATATACTTTAAAACAGTTTGATTTTTACTCGATAAAAAACTACCTTTCGATTCGTCATATGAACTCCATAAGTAATCACGCAATTTAAGTTGCCGTTCAGTTGATTTTAGAGCAGTAGGAGCGGTGATCTTTTGAAAAAGATAAGTAACCCAGTAATCATCAAGGACAAGAATCTGATTTTTATTAACACTTAGCTGGAGTGCCGCTTCCTTTCTTATTTCCTCTTCTTTTTTAGCTTCCATATTATTGAGCATACTAAATTCATAAATAGAAAAACTTTCTAAATCTAAACGATAGGCTCTTTGATCCTTCCATACATAAACGGTAAAACCATCCTGAAGTAATTGTTTAAGAATCGTTACATAGATGGGAACTAAGTCTTCTCGTTGACTATTCATTCTCCAGTCATTAAGAATGAGTATTTTTTCTTTATTTTCTAGTGGAGCAACACCTTGCCAACACGGTTTTCCCTGCATCAATTGTTGAATATTAATAGTACCGGAAGGAACATGCGTATAATTTGCACGCTTACTTTGAATCTGATAATAAAAATTAGGAGGGTTTTTCACGGATCAATATGTTCCTTTATGTGTTAAATTGATCATATGTTATTCTTTGTGTCTCGATTTGGGAATGTCCTATTTTTGAAAGTGATTTTTTCTAAAATAGAAATTATGGATATGAACTTAAATGGTGAATATAGATCCTGTAACTATCCTGATTGATAGAAAATTCAAAAGTAAAAAGGATGAATTTTGTGCAATAAGCAAAGCGGTTCTTGGCAATGAATTGATGACTGATTGAATTCCTTTCGGCCAGTGGTTGTTTTAAACGAGTTTCATATGTCTATTCTGTGGCGATTTTTTCAAAAAAATAATAGAGCTTTCCTGTTAGGGAATGCGAATTTTTTTTGGAGCGCGAGTTGAGTGGTGTAATTCATCAGTTGTCTGGAGGACAGTTTGAAGAGTAAAAAGGACAGTCGGATAGTGTTTTTACATAGAATACAGTCCAGTGGATTGTTTCCAGAGAGTTGTTTTACCCCAAAAGCTCAGGAGTTCTGATTGGGATTGGGGTGATGGTTAAATAAAGCTGAGACGGCAGGTAACAATCGAGTACGTGAACGATTATAAAAACTCTCGCTTTGAGTCCGTTGTTTTGGCCCGTTGATTGAGAATGTTCCCCACAAGTGCGGGTAATTGATCAGCAGATGGCGGTTTAGCAGGAATAAATCACTTAAGGCTTTGGGCATGGTTAATGTGATGTGCTGCCACGGGCAGGGTGGAAGCAGTTCTTTATTCTTTTGCAGGCAGTTGTCTGTAGCAATTTTTCCACAGGGACTACAGCCTCGGTCTTTACAACTGAAGTGGACTCGCTTTTCATGCGTACACGAGGGATTCGAGCCATGATAATGCGCATGGCCGCGCTTGTAATGACGGCAACTTAGTATTTTATTGATGCTGTAATCCACGCTCTCTCTGATTTCACCAGACTCTGAATAAAACTGACGGTAGCGGTACCAGTTTTCATCTTTGAGCAGTAGCTTTTTCAGGGTAAGGTGCTTACAAATAATGGATTATAATACAAGCTCTTAGTGTAGCACGGAACACGACAAGTCGCTGACACAGTCGGTCTGTGCACCTACGGCGCCTTGTTGGGGAAGGGAGTCCATTTTATTACATTAAGCCATTCGTGCATTGAACGATACGAAATTTTCGTTGAGTAAACATCTATTATGACCTAATATTTTACACTTTGATTTTTGGATTACATCGATGAGATTAACTAGACAGCAAAACAAAAATACTGGAAACCAAGTTGCTCCTTTCAATTCATTAATAATGCGAATGGAACGGTGCAATTTAAAAGCAGATGCTGATAAACGCACTTACATTTTCTACAGCAAACAGTTAAAAGACAAAGGCCTGGATGAGGTCACCTCGTTATTGACTGAGATGCTGGATAAGCATATTTTCCCTGATAGGGTAATTCTAAATCAACTCATTAAACGCCTGTCTCAACTGCATCAACCTCAGTACTCTTTGCTGGTGCATAAGATGGCTGTAACCAAAGGCTTAGCTGATGCCATTACCTACAACAGCACCATCGATGCGATTGCCAAGAGTAAGGAGCCGGATGCGCAGCGTGCGGTGCAGTTACTGCAGGAAGCCAAGAAGGCAAGCTTGGCTGATGCCATTACCTACGCCAGCACCATAGAGGCGATTACCAAGAGTAAGGAGCCGGATGCGCAGCGTGCGGTGCAGTTACTGCAGGAAGCCAAGAAGGCAAAGTTGGCCAATGCCATTACCTACAACAGCACCATCGATGCGATTGCCAAGAGTAAGAAGCCGGATGCCGAGCGGGCGGTGCAGTTACTGCAGGAAGCCAAGAAGGTACACTTGGCCAATGCCATTACTTACAACAGTACCATCGATGCGATTGCCAAGAGTAAGGAGCCGGATGCCGAGCAAGCGGTGCAGTTATTGCAGGAAGCCAAGAAGGCAAACTTGGCCAATGCCATTACCTACAACAGTACCATCGATGCGATTGCCAAGAGTAAGGAGCCGGATGCCGAGCGGGCGGTGCAGTTACTGCAGGAAGCCAAGAAGGCAAACTTGGCCAATGCCATTACCTACAACAGTACCTTAGATGCGATTGCCAAGAGTAAGGAGCCGGATGCCGAGCGGGCGGTGCAGTTACTGCAGGAAGCCAAGAAGGCAAACTTGGCTGATACCATTACCTACGCCAGTACCTTAGATGCGATTGCCAAGAGCAAGGAGCCGGATGCGCAGCGTGCGGTGCAGTTACTGCAGGAAGCCAAGCAGGCAAACTTGGCCAATGCCATTACCTACAACAGTACCTTAGATGCGATTGCCAAGAGCAAGGAGCCGGATACCGAGCGGGCGGTGCAGTTACTGCAGGAAGCCAAGAAGGCAAACTTGGCTGATGCCATTACCTACGCCAGTACCTTAGATGCGATTGCCAAGAGTAAGGAGCCGGATGCCGAGCAAGCGGTGCAGTTACTGCAGGAAGCCAAGAAGGCACACTGGGCTGATGCCATTACCTACAACAGCACCTTAGATGCGATTGCCAAGAGTAAGCAGCCGGATGCCGAGCGGGCGGTGCAGTTACTGCAGGAAGCCAAGAAGGCAAACTTGGCTGATGCCATTACCTACGCCAGCACCATCGATGCGATTGCCAAGAGTAAGCAGCCGGATGCCGAACTGGCAGAAGCCTTGATTAATGAGGCCATAGAGCAATTTAATCTGGATGATATGAAGAATGGGGTAAGATTAGACTTGCATGGAATGTCATTTGGTATGGTCTATTTCGGACTCAAAAGTCGTGTGCAGCAGGAGATGAAGGCAACGGACTCTATTTCAGCGCTTACTTTAATCTATGGGAAAGGGCTGCATAGTAGTTGTTCAGGGGAAGAGATTCATCCGGTCAAACAGGCCGTATTGCGCGTGGTCGATGAACTCTCAGACCAAGGGGTTTCTGGTCAAGAAAATAGAACTAATCAGGGGGTATTTGAGCTGTCTATTCAACCCCGCCAGGTTCAATCCAATACCTTCAATCCCAACCATTTTTTTTCTCCAGGACTCAATCCGCATTCCAAACCCTTTGTATTTAAATCCCTGGGTGGTACACAACCTCGGTTTTAGGCATCTCCCTGGAGTAATACTGCAAGAGCCCGGAGCTCGGGCTCTCTTTTTTCTTTACTTCACCTGCGACTGCCGTCATGCTTTCGCGTCTTTTTTAACTATCCGGGGTTTCGGCCAGCAATTTACCATTTTGGCGGGTCTAGAGCCAACTCTATGAATCCAAACATTTTTTATTCAGACTAAAAATTACGATTTATTCAAAAACAACCCACGTTTAGCCTAAAAATTAGTCGCATAATAGGTTGTATGTGAATAAATAAGAGGTTTTCTCTTGTATTATGTGAAACAACTAGCCTAATTAACGCAGGGGTTGATTATCCGCTTAATACATACAGTTAGGTTACGATTAAGCCTGAGTAGTTAATATCAGTATCTCTTTTTTATGGGCAAAATAAAGTCATTTGTTATTCACATAATATGCCACCGGCTAAAATGGTAACTTGCTGCCCGAAACCCCGAGTAGAATACAAGCGCTTAGTGTAGCACGGAACACGACAAGTCGCCGACACAGTCGGCCTGTGCCCTATGGCGCCTTGATCAAACCTCTTTAAGGCCTCTATTACGTGGCCTTAAAGAAAAAATTGAAGATTAAAAAATTATAGCTCGAGCACAACGCACGTAGCGGTAGGACGTGCTCCCCTTATAAGTGTAGCTCTGAACGCTAGTACCAGGGTTGAAAATATGAACCCACGCATTGTATCTTGGATCGCCTGAATACTCGGTAGAACTCCAGTAGGCATAGCCACTTTTAAAATCACCAAAACCAAGCTTAAACAAGTTGGTATCAATATTGGCCAATCCGCTAGCGGCACAAGTTGAGTTAATATTTCCCATTTGACAGATAGCAGGTAGATACCACGTACCAAGTAATACAGAACCACTATTATCGGAGGTTATTTCATAACAAAGACCAGCCGCATAATCTGTGTAGGATGTCCCGTACAGTGCCTCAAGTTGACTCGAGTTACAGGAGCCATCCGTTGCACTATTACAAGCATTTGGAGGATTCGTCGATGTTTCGGTTATATTAAGTATATCAAAATTCGTGCTCCAGGCTGGAGATGCCGATACATCACTGCTTGCCACAACAAGAGCCGTATTACCCGTTATAGACCATACCAAATAGTCGTTCAGAGTAAATGCAAGCGCTGTTTTAGTCGATGAACTGATATTATCCCCCGTAATTGTAATATTTCCTTGAGCAACATAAGGAGTAGTTGAAGTAAATTGTAGTGTGCATGTGCCATTATTTGGCGCTATAGTGACACATCCGCTAGCGTCTTGTGTTACGCCAGTCCAGCCGCCAGGCAATACGGCATGGACATTATACGCGGCATAGGTTCCACCAGTGTTCGTTACAGTGATAGTACCGTTTCCAGCGTTAACAGGAATCGTTCCTCTTGCGCTTACTGTTAAGGTCGTGTTATTGGTAACACAGTTCACCGCAACATTAGTTACATCAGAACTGCTCATAGTGCCATTACCATTAGTGATAGTACAGGTTTGTCCAGTGGGTTGTGTTCCTACAGTTACATGGTATGTGCTGCCTTCAGCTATGGGGGTTGAAAAGGTAAAGTAACCGTTCGTACTAAGCGAGGTAGAATTAACATTATTGTTTAATAAAACCACTGTACCAGTAAGCCCTGTAATTGTAGCGCTTACCATATGGGTATGTGTAGAGCAAGTCACCGTAACATTGATTATATTAGCGCTACTTATAGTGCCCGAACCGGAGGCTACGGTACAAGTTTGACTTCCAGGTTGTGTTCCGATCGTCACATCGTAGGTGCTGCCTTCGGCTAAAGGAGTTGAAAAGGTAAACGAACCATTCGTACTCATCGAAGCTGGATCTGCGCCATTGTTTAATAAGGTCACTGTCCCTGTAAGACCTGTGATTGTACCGCCAACCGTATAGGTATTTATAGAACAGGTCACCGTAACACCGGTCACATTAGCGCCACTCATAGTACCTGAGCCAGAGATTACGGTACAAGTTTGATTTAGGGGTTGTGTTCCGATCGTCACATCGTAGGTGCTGCCCACAGCTATGGGGGTTGAAAAGGTAAACGAACCGTCCGTACTCATCGAGATTGTATTCGTGCCATTATTTAACAAGGTTACCGTCCCTGTAAGACCTGTGATTGTACCGCCAACCGTATAGGTATTTGTAGAACAGGCCACCGTAACATCGGTCACATTAGCGCCACTCATAGTACCTGAGCCCGAGACTACGGTACAAGTTTGATTTAGGGGTTGTGTTCCGATCGTCACATTGTAGGTGCTGCCCACAGCTATGGGGGTTGAAAAGGCAAACGAACCGTCCGTACTCATCGAGATTGTATTCGTGCCATTATTTAACAAGGTTACCGTCCCTGTAAGACCTGTGATTGTACCGCCAACCGTATAGGTATTTGTAGAACAGGCCACCGTAACATCGGTCACATTAGCGCCACTCATAGTACCTGAGCCCGAGACTACGGTACAAGTCTGATTTAGGGGTTGTGTTCCGATCGTCACATCGTAGGTGCTGCCCACAGCTATGGGGGTTGAAAAGGCAAACGAACCGTCCGTACTCATCGAGATTGTATTCGTGCCATTATTTAACAAGGTTACCGTCCCTGTAAGACCTGTGATTGTACCGCCAACCGTATAGGTATTTGTAGAACAGGTCACCGTAACATCGGTCACATTAGCGCCATTCATAGTCCCTGAGCCCGAGACTACGGTACAAGTCTGATTTAGGGGTTGTGTTCTGATCGTCACATCGTAGTTGCTGCCCACAGCTATGGGGGTTGAAAAGGCAAACGAACCGTCCGTACTCATCGAGATTGTATTCGTGCCATTATTTAACAAGGTTACCGTACCGGTAAGACCTGTGACCGTACCGCTTACTGTGTATTCTGCCACCCCTTGGGTTATGTCCAGGTTATTTTCGTGGCTGGGTTGGTAACACATCAAACGACTACCTTGTTCACATACTATGGGACCAGCTACTACATGATCTTGCAAAGTATTTCCTATAATTTGTAAACTCAAAATACATGATTGCTGAGAACCTAAAATAAATGGATTAGGACAATTTTCGGAGGTAGTTATTTGGCGAATACCCGTTATAGGCTGCATCATCAGAGTATGCGTTTTTTTTGAGCGGTTCGTCACTTGATATTTGATGATTTTAACCCCATTAGCTGGAACAGAAATATGGTTCTCTGTTAACGGAGTAAACGTGATCAAATGAGATCCCGCGTGGGCGATAGTTAATACTAGAAAAGAGAGTATAGCCGCAACTGTTTTTCTTACCGAAAATAATTTCTTCATTGATATCCATATATAATTTAAGTGAAATTGAACAAAATATCATTTGTGTAGTGACGGTTCAAGGTATGCTCCCTTCAATGGGTGCATTTTTAGGGCGCTTAATCCTCCAAGGTATACGCTGGTCTTGTAATTCGAACAACTTACGCTGACCAGCGAAAGAAATTTAAAAACATCTACTCAGAAAATGGTTTCATTCTATTCTGATATCTTTCTTCTGCTTCTATTTCTAATTTTTCCAAAGAATCTCGATTTTTAAACCAAGAAAACCATCCTGTTCTCGGAGCACTAACCACGTTATCTCTCAGTTTCTGATTAGCTGCATCAATAATTTTGATATTGTCATTATCAGAGCATCCATTAATAAAAGAAAAAATGTGAAAGTATATATCTACTGGAATTTTTCCTTCTCTAACTAATTGCTGCCCTTGAAAGGCCCAGACATTTGCGGCTGTTGATATATAGCCTTTTGCTTGTTCCAAATTGAGGTTATTTTCTCTCATCAGTTGATTTAGCTTTTCTGCCCTCTTCATTAGTTGAGGGAAGTGCTGAAGCATATACTCTTCTATAATTTGCTTTCTTTCTTTTTCACTGTGAGTAGATTGCTTTAAATTCAATAAATCCATAATATATTGTTCTGCAATACACTTTCTTAGTTCTTGAGCATGGGTAAAACTCATCAGAGGTAACAGATTCGCTTCATTAATATACCCTCCTAGTCCATAGCTCGCTGCAGCCCAATCTGCATAGCGGGCAGCCCCTTTTTGAGACAAGAGCTCATTGACCTCTTTTATGTACCCTCCTTTCGCATAACTTGATAGAGCACACTCTGGAGCGGCTCCTTGGTTGATGAGTTGGTTGACCGGGATACTATGTCCTCCTTGTGCATAGGCGAAAACCAGATCGTTATTACTTATGGACTGGCGCACTTGAGCCATGAGTTGCTTAACCTGAAGGCTGTGTCCACCTTTCGCATAGCCGTTTAGAGCACACGCTAGGGGCTCTCTTTGCGCCATCAGTTGGTTAACTTCATGCACATGTCCACCCATCGCATATCCTGCCAATGCGTCATTTTTATCAAGGATTTCTGTGTCCAGTTCTTTGACTTCGTGCACACGCCCACTTATCGCATAGCCTTCTATGGCGTAATTCTTATTCGCTCCCTCCGCAATCAGTTGGTTGACCACCTGCACATGTCCACCTATAGCAAACCCCATGGTAGTGTTACCTCTACTAGCTCCTTGCGCGATGAGCTGTTTGGCTTCATGAACATGACCGCCTATCCCAAAGCCTTCTGCGGCATAATCTTTGTTCACACCTTGTGCAATTAATTGATTAACCTCGTGGACATAACCTCCTATCGCAAAGCCTTTTGCAGCGTGATTTTTACTAGCTCCTTGCGCAATCAGTTGATTAGCCATACGGATATGACCTCCCATTGCATATCCCTGTACAGCATAATTTATGCTCAAATTAAACCGTTTTAACAAAAACTCAACTGCTTCGATGTTGTTTTCCTTAGCCAGTAACATCACCGCATTCTCTGCACAGTAAAAGGCCCCCAGAGAAAAACCTTCGTTTTCCAGATGAGCTAACTCAATTTCATCCTTGCTCTTAGCGAGTTGATAAACCAGATGAACCAGAGATTCGGGAGAAAGTTCTTTCATATTTAATCCTTACGAGGTTTTAGCTCGTCTATTTTGATACTTAAAGAAACATAATTATTCACATTAAGTTAATTTTGGTCAACCGGGGGTTAATTTACAGCAACGAGATATATGCGATCTTCGGGTACATTATGAGTTATATTTGTTCTGTAGGTGGTTAATTTGTACGGATATTTGTTTAAATTTCTAATTAGGAAAGATCTATTTTCCAAAATATGAACTTATGGTTACAGCGGCTCTGTTACAAAAAAGAACTTATTTATACTTTAATCTACTAGATTTCTAAAATGGACTATTCCGATGCGCTCGACCAAACCTATAGCCTTTAAATGGCGTTATTTTCAAGGCGAATTGATCCTGCAATGTGTTCGTTGGTATTGTAAATACGGAATTAGCTATAGAGATTTGGAGGAGATGATGGCGGAGCGTGGATTAGCCGTAGATCATACAACCCTGTACCGCTGGGTTCAGCGTTATGTCCCGGAATTAAAAAAGCGACTTGAATGGCATAAGAAGCGTTATTCTCGACGTTGGCATTTGGATGAAACGTACATCAAGATAAAAAGGCGAATGGAAGGACCTGTATCGTGCCGTTGATGAACGAGGCAATACTATTGATTTTTATCTATCGCATCGACGTAATGCCATTGCTGCCAAACGATTTCTTAAGAAGCTAAAAAAGGGTAATCTAACTTGTGATATTGGAGTGATTAATACGGATAAAAATCCAGCCTATGGTCAAGCGATTGAAGAGTTAAAACAGGAAGATACACTTGCTGAATACGTTCAGCACTTACAAATTAAATACCGTAATAATCTCCTGGAAGCAGATCATGGAAAGCTTAAGCGCCTTATTAACCCAGCCAGGGGATTTCAGTCCATGAAAACTGCCTATACAACGATTAAAGGTTTTATGGGCTGTTGACAATTCGTCTTAGCCTACGTCCCGCGGTTTACCCGCGTGATCCAAGTACTGATGAACATAGCTAAAGTGCTTAGTTATTAGTCAGATCGATTATGGATTCGCGCACAAGTCCCGGGACGTAAGCGGTGGGATGAATTGTCAACTGCTCCAAATATTTAAAGAATATTTTTTTATTTCAGGATAAAAATGTACTGAGATACCTGGCAATTATTAATTTGCCAGGTAAAAATACTTATTAACTAATAAACAGCGGTTAATTAATCATCCCCACCACTCACTGACAAGATCTGCGAAGATCCTATGATGGGTACATTGGAGATAAACCAATCTTCACCGCCATTCAAGCTATAATAACCTATCCCCTGGACTGGAACAGTGTTCAAGCCAACAGCAGTGCAATATTGCTGAGAGGTATCACAAAATATATCAATAAGCCTTTTGTTATTAGGTGATGGCAGAGTTTTCTGTAGCCAATTTTGGCCCAAATCAATTGATTTTAAAACGACACCAACATCAACAAGACTTGTACCTACAGAAATACAATTTACTAAATCAGCGGTACAACTAACACCCAATAGATTTCCTGCTATTGGTGGGAGGCTTGAGGGAGTCCAAATATTATTGATATAAGAGGCCGCATAGATCCCATAGCCAACAACAATACTATCTAAACCCGTGCTTTTGTTAACTGAAATATCATAAAATAAAGTTCCTCCTGGTGGGGTTGAACCGGCCGGTACCCAAGTTACACCACTATTACTGGAATTATAAATTACCCCCCCTCCCACCGCAGTACAGTTAGTCACTGTTGCATCACATGAAAGACCGTCTCTAAGATAAAAAGGAGGAGTACCAGGGATGGGATCAGAAAGAGCCCAGGTAACACCGCCATCACTTGTAGTATTAGCGAATCCTTGCGTCTGCCCACCTAATATGGTTGTTCCTGTGGCAACGCATTTATTTGCAGTATTATCACAATAGATTTTATCGAATGCTCCTGAAGTAGCACCTAAGGGATTCTGCCCCGATACCTGCGGAGACCAGCTTTGCCCACCATCAATCGTTGTGTAGGATATAGGTTGTGATCCAGAGGAAATATTATACCCTACAGCAATACACTTTAATCCCGTGCTACCACAACTAATACCAAGCAAATTGGCATCTACTAGTGATACAGGTTGATTAGGCGATAGAATCCAGTTTGCCCCATTATCAATGGAGTAATAACTGACCAGGTTGGAACCAGCAATGCCTACAGCAACCCTCCTGCGGAGAGGCTCTACATTAATAGGGATAGTTACCAGATTTGAATTGCTACCCTGAATCAGTATATTCTCATTAGTTATCGCTGCTGTAGCTGAAAAATCTAAAGTACAGCTGCTATTCACAGCCAAAGTACCCCCGACAACACAGGTCGAACTCGGATTAATATTCAAATTAGCAGGTAGGGTGACTTGTAAATCATTTAAATTAACCGTAGCTGATTGATTGGTTACTGTAACCACGCCTGTGGTATTAATCACAAAAGTTAAGCTAGCAGGATTAACACTAATAGTAGTCAATAGAATAGGACTAGTTCCGCGCTTAATTTGTAATTGATTGGACAAGGAGGGCTGATAACATTGATTAGGATTACCTTCCTCGCATAAGATAGGCCCTGAATAAAGCCCTGCAGCAGGAATTAAACTACCATTAATAGTCAAGATTAAACTACAGGTGCTGCCTTTTCCTACTAAATAACAAGGTGAAGCACTTACGCCTGGAGTAGCGGTTAACACTAGTTTTTTAGTCTTGGTGGATTGATTAGTAACCGTATATTGAACTGTGGCTGTTTGCCCATTGTCAACCAGAACCAACGCAGGGTTAGGCGCTGAAAAGGTCCAGACGGGTGTTGCCGCGTGGGCAAGAGCACTACTTAATATAATACTAAATCCCAAAGATGCAGAACTTAATACCGAAACCTTATTCATGATGATATCCCTAGACGGTGAATACTGCCGTTGAAAAATTTCAAATTTAGCATAACGTATATAGGGATATATTTCTAATGGATCCGGTTCGTTTCGGACTACCATAGCGTTTTCGATATTTTTTATGTTGATGTCGCAAATGCTGGTATAGCTTACCACCTTGTCTTTTATTAGCTAAATCTAGGGGTCAAGTCTTTTGATAATTGCATTTAACTTTAACTCTAGATGTTCTGCTAATGTATCTTTAATTGAAGAAAAACTAAGAAGTTCGCCCGATGAAGATTATTTATGGCCTCCATTAAGTAATCCCTGCTCCGAGGTATGCCAGACCTTGCAACATCAACATACCCCAAATCTTGATTTAATATTTCGTTGAGCCGAATTGACTCACCTGCACTTCCCTAAGTGAGATGCTGGAAAGAACACATTAAACTTGTGCTTGTGCAGAATTATTGGAATTCTCTAGCGGAGTATAGACATCTTTGGAAAACTCACTGGGAATCCAGCCGGTCAGCAGTGTGCCACGATATAGAAGTTGGCACAAAAAGACCGCTTTGCATAGGTCATTACTGTCATAGGATGAGCATTGGGCACTTTCAAATAGCATGGTAATAGCAAGAGCCATTTGAGCCGCAGAAATACCTGCTTGGAGTAAGTGCATTGTTTTTTCTGATAGATGTGTATCTGAACGGAAGAATGAATATGTTGAAATAGCCACTTGCGCTAATTTTGTGGGGATCATTGCTGCTGGGGTAAATGCCTCTAAACTCGAGCTGATTACTTCTGTGGCTGCATTGCTTCGTTGAGCATTGCGATGTCCTGTCGATGAGGAAAACGGGGCGCGTGTGTTGAATGTGTTCCTTATAGTAGTGAGAGCATTATTAAAAAATCCAGGCATAGAATATCCTTATAATTCAATCAAGAGAAAATTCAAAATCTAATAAAAAATAGCATGGAATAAACTTAATTGATAGGCATTGACGCTGAAATGCGTGCGGGTTAGTTGGCTCTGTTGCAAAAGGAATTAGTTTAAAATAAAAAAAATAATCCTCACTGATGTATTAAAAACCTAGAGAAAAGATTTAAATCAGGGCCTGTTAGGTCACTTTTAAAAAGTCAGTTTTGATGTCATCGTTTCTTCTTGCTCAGAGGATTGTCCTAGACCTGAAAAAACAAAAAGGTCATGTAAGGAAGCCATAGGCAGGACAATTAATCCAACTATTAAATCAATAGGAAAACTTAACAACATAAGTGCACTTGCTGCAGCATAGAACGGAACTTTTAAAACAATATTGTTAGGGGCTAATTCAGATTCACTCCAATGCTTTACATCATTAAGTTTAGAATAGTTTGGGAGAAGGAAACCCCAAACAGCAATCGTCGGTAGCCGAGTAAAAAACCAAGCTGTTGAGAACCAATACCCATCTTTATTATCTTTTGAGGCTGCCATTATATTTTCGTAACTACGATCTGAGTAGTGCCATTGTAGTCCAATGTGATTCAATATGCAACAATTGATAAATGCATCTGGTGGAGGTAATTTTTGCCCTCTGGCTTGGAGCTTTCTGAAAAAGGGGTATGTCAATATTTAGCTTCCATAAGTAACAAAACCCCAAATCGCCTCTCGGTTGATCTTGTCGATTCTCTCTCCAGAAGAACCAATCCATATCATATAAACCCGAAATGAGAAAAATCGGACATTAATATAAAATAAAAAAACAGGGTGCTTGTACGATATAATTTGATTGAAATTTAGTCACAGCACTTTTTTACAAAGATCCTGCTCAGGGCGAGTTGGATATGGTATTCGGGGTTTTCAATAATAAAATTTTTGACTTCATTGGGGGCTGCTATGAGAAATACGCACATCCATTTGAAGTAAGTCTTATTGATGTAGGATAGGTATTGCTGAATACCCCTGCATACATCCTACTTCAAGGCGTTAAAACTAAAGCTAAGGGATAGCTTCTTTAATTAAAGATAGAGCGCAATACGGATGAGCAAATAAGACAGGTAGCTTAATGGGTACGAAAAGATGGTTCCTAATGTCTATAGCTGGTACTCACTCGGTTACGCCCGGCTGTCTTGGCTGCATAAAGCGCACTGTCAGCAGCACTAATAATTTCGTCTCCAGTTCGGCCATCTTCAGGGAAGGATGCAACGCCGAAAGAGGCTGTAACTGGGATAGCTGAGCTGCCGTAAAGTATGGGAGCGGCTGCTATGGTGCTTCGCAATTCTTCAGCCCGCTTAATTGCGAGAGGTTTCTCTACTTTCGGTAATAACAGGAGAAATTCTTCGCCACCATAGCGGCAATAGATGTCGCCTTGGCGAGCATGTTGCCTCAGAAGATTGCCAAAAACCCGTAATACTTCATCACCGGCAAGATGGCCAAAGTGGTCATTCACCATCTTGAAATGATCCAGATCACCCATGATTATACTAATAGGATAATTATTATGTTCAGATAGGAATAGCTCTCGATCTAATGTTTCTTCAAGATAACGACGGTTATAAAGACCAGTCAGAGCATCATGTATTGATTGGTCAAGCAATATTTTTTGTAATGCCTGCAATTCATGTTCAGCACGGATGCGTTCGGTTACATCCATAATTAATCCAATAAGTGCGGGTTTGTCATTGATTTCCATGACGCTACTATGAACCTCGACATCAATGACTTCGCCATTTTTCCGTAAGCCATGAAATAGGTAAACAACTCGCTTTACTTCGCCAGAAAGTCGTTTTCGGATATTCTCGGCGATGAGAGGTCTATCCTTTTGGTCGATGATATCGAGTGGCCCTAATTCCCGAATTTCTTCTGCACTATAACCAAAAATTTCATTAAATTTGGCATTTGAATAACTGAATTTCCCATTCTCAATGATTACAATACCTACTAGAGACTGGCTCACCAAACTGTGGAATTTCTTTTCTGATTCACTTAAAGCACGAGTTATTTTTTCATTTTCGCGTAATGCTTGTTCTAGTTCTGCTGTACGGATACGTACTTGTTCTTCTAATATAATGGCCGTCTGGAACAGACTGAAATCAGAACTTTGAACACTGGTGCTACGCTCCGCACGATCCATCAAGGCCTGTATTATCTTGTTAAGACGAATGATTTCACTCTTTAACTCCTCTTCGCTGGGGCTGGAGTTTGGTAGCTCTGTATCAAGCATTATCCATCTCCTTCGCATTTGAGCCAATCGCAATTCCAACGAGAGTCTGATTAACATGCACGCCTCGGAATTGTTCCCCATAAGTGTTAAAACCAATGGTGTTGTTTTGGTGAAAAATTTCTCTAATACGATCTATATTTTCAGGAGAAACTTCTATCTTGCGTAGAATACAATCCCAGCCGAGAACAAGTTGGGGTGGACCAATTTCAGCACGAAGTTGGGCGAAATTTTCCTCCAGGTTATTTACTAGATTCACTCCTTTAGCTACTCGCAGGACCAATCCATTCTCAATGGCGCAGAAAAAAGTTAAGCTGCCATCAGCATTGGCTTTTTGGATAGAACGCACGTAGTTGGTGCCGTCGATCATGACGACAATAGGTGAGGCAGCGAATCGCATCGAATCAAGAGTATGCACATCAATACCGAGTATTCGTGCATATTCTTGGGCCGCGGGTAGGCCATTAATTTCCTTAACCCTACGGTGGGCGGTATCCGCTTCTGTGACAACCAATCTTGTGTCAGTGGCAATAAAATGCTGTGTTTTAAATATTTTAAACGGTAATTTAGTAGTAACCAAAGTCACAATAGCACTGTCTGAATGAAAACGTCCCTGGAAATACACATAGGTAGAATTGAAGTTAAGGTTATCACCAGCCGAACCCCCAACTAGAGGAATTTTTCCCAGTTCACTTTGCAATATCCGTGTGACAGGTTCTTCACGTTTTGATAAGCCATCAATTAACAAAAAGGCAAAGCTGTTTTGAATGTCCGTTTCTCGTTCCAGACGTTGAAAGAGCTCTTGGGTAAAGTGCTGGCATTTAGAAATTTGTAATTGTTGTAAGTTAGTAAGAAGGCCGGCTACAGCCTTAAAATCAGTGGCTGAAAAGCTAACTCCTGTCAGGCTGTGATCTAGATACCCGGCAGGACCAATTTCTCCTGCTGTAGTACAACCTACAACTTGTATGCCTGTAAATAAACGTTTCATTTCATCTGCCAAGGCATCCAGATCATATTCGCTTGAGCAAAAGAAAACTACTAATTCCATGTTTGGCTGTTTTACGGTTTCGTAAAATTCACGTACAGCCTCGCGCGCATTAGTCAGGCAAGATTGAGCTAGACGTATGGAAGAGTTATTCTCCATCGTTTTCTCCTAATTCGTTCCATTGAATAACTTATTTATTTATAAAGTATAGATGGATTAAGTTACAGTGGGTATTTAGAGAAGACCCTCTTTTGCTTTATGTTATTAAACTCACCTTAAACGAGCAAGCTGAAAATATCATAAATTTCAATAGAGACTTAAGGATTGGTCACACGACGGTTTCTCGATGGGTTCAGCATTATGCTCCTGAGTTAAAGAAAACATCTTGATTGGTACAAAAGATGTTACCCTGATGTTTGTGACTCATACCCAAAGCCGCTGAAATTTAGGTTAAATTACAGAAAAGGGTTAAATGCGAAGGGGTACCCATTTTTCCTTAGGTAAACAAATCTTTTTAAATAAGACACAATATTTATCTTTGCCTCATATGCACTGGCCCTATATGTTTTCCAGTAGGCCATAGACTCGTTATCATTAAGATGTCTACAATTAACTGATCCTAAATATGAGTTTTTATAATTAACTAGATTAACTCCCGCTTTATAATTGAGTGTTGTTTTTGTAGATTAAGGTATAACTTATGTAATAAATTTTTTGCAATATATATAACGGGGACAACTCAAATGAAAATGGAAATAAATGTTGTTCTAGGGGGAATTCTTCTTGGAGTTGCTGCCGGAATAATGCTATTGGTTCGAGGTAAGATACTTGGTTGTAGTGGCATACTCTTTCGTTCATGGGATTTAACGGCGTCTCGACCTAATATAGATAATATTTTGTTTATTATGGGATTATTTTTGAGTGGCTTGCTCTTTAATTTCATTCAGGTTGTTCCAAATCCGGTAATTATTTTTAAAACGAATTCTTGGCTTCTATTTTTTGGGGGTATATTGGTTGGCGGTGGTGCTTATCTTGCCAATGGCTGTACCAGTGGACATGGTCTGTGTGGAGTATCACTCTTACGCAAACGATCGATCACTGCGGTTAGTATATTCTTTCCTGTTGCAATAATCACAGCCTGGCTAATACATTAAGGTCATTATAAGTATGAAATCTCTAATCTCATTGATTGCTGGTTTGATATTCGGTTTAGGTTTAATTTTAACGGGTATGTATAGCCCTGATATTATTATTTCCGGTCTTAAAATTGGCGCCGATACATTCAAGATGAATTTATACGTCACTTTTTTTACAGCATTATTAGTTACATTTCTTTTATTTCAGTTGCGTAAATTGTTAGTCAAACCATTATTAAACAAGTGCTATGAATTACCTACTAAACAAAAAATTGACTGGCAACTTATTTTGGGTGCAATGGCTTTTGGTGTAGGCTGGGGAATTACTGGAATTTGTCCAGGTCCTAATATTGTTGGTCTTGGAGTTTTTTCCTGGCCAATCTACTGGGTAAATTTCGCGGGAATAATTATTGGTTTTTTACTTATGTATTTTTATCTAAATCGATCTAACAGAAAGCTCTTCTGAAATTTTCTTAACCTTAGTGATCCACCTCACATAGGCCAAGGTTATATAAGGATATGTGTATAAATTGGGCTCTGTTGCAAAACAGGTTTTAAACGAGGGGGGGTTACTTAATTACCCATAAAAAACAAAACAAATTTAAAAAATTACAGTTTATAGTTAATTAAGAACTTAACATTGAGTAATTAAGTAGCGCCTATAGTTTGATTACAATCAAATTCATTTCCTGTTTTAACAATGACATATATGATATGTGCATTTTTATTAGCTAAGGCCACAGCTGCTTTATTAATACTAGGGTATCTCGTTTGTTCGCCAACATTTACTATAAGGGCTTTCTATTTTATACTTCGCTCGTAACCTCTCTAAGTAAAGCTCCATTGATAATTTCCCCATAGTTTACCACGCGAATTATTAGATAAAACAAACAGGCCCCTCCGTTTATCTGCTACTGTTTCTACGGTTCGAGATTATTATTACTCTAATGAAGCAATGATGACTAATGAAATTATGGCTTATGAGCAAGCAGTTAAGTATGATGGGGATGATCTCATGAAAGGAATTCAGTTGCCGCTGTTTGATTTTATATAGTCGAACCAAACGAAATGTTTAAGAAAGGACACTTCACTATTTGGGGAGCTTGTACTGAGGCATCGTTTATCAATGAAAAGTTCAGTCTGTACATGTACCGTTGAGAGCTTCCCTAAATTTAATAATCGGGAAAGTGAATCTTTTTTGCAAAAGAGCCTGTAAAGAATCCAGCAGTACAAGACTTTGAACCCTAGGGTTAAGGTGGGGTGCAAACGTGTCAGATCAGGCTTCCCACGATTAACGTGATATAGCACAACACTTACAACAGAACGCACTCCTTAAAAAGCTTATCGGTTCAAACATATTGTACTGCTGGTTAGAGTAAGTATAGCACTTGAAACATACTAATAAATTTCAGGAACTATTTTTATTCAGCAAATCATTTAAAACATAAATTTTTTGCGAGTTGGACTTGGGAATGTATAGGAAAAACCACCCAGCCTATTGTAAAAGCTGAAAAATTTTACTCAAATAATTTATGCAAAGTCAGCCTAAGATATGAGCAAAGACGCGGCATTGCCTCGATGAGACGGATAAAATAAATAGTATTGCTTTACAGAGCTCTCGTTTAGCACGAAAACATGGCAAGTCGCCGATTTTGGCGGTCCCAGCGCCATTGGCGCTTTGATTTTTCAAACGTATAATTTTTTAGAAATATATCGAATATTTGAGTGTCATGAGCACACAATACTTGGTTTGGTGACATCACACTCAAATCAGACAGAATAATTGGATTAGACTTTTAAGGTGCTAAGTGTGGCTTCAAGCTCATTTTCTTCTTTTTTATCTAATCTTGGGAATGGGAAACTGATTAAGGTTTTTACAAAAGAGTCTATGACTTGTTTTTTGGTTTCAGTTGAGTAGCCAACTTTATTCTCTAGTTGTTGAATTAGGCCCCTTAACTCTTCATTTTTATAAATTTCGTCAAAGAGTTCACGAGTAGTGTTTGGTGCGTCTCCGCGCTTTAGCGCGATACATGAGGCGAAAAAAATTGCCGAAGCCGCAAAACAGCAGACTTGATTATCTGTTCTCGATTGAAATTTTTCTCTCCAATCAAAAATACCAGTTCGGGGATCTTCAATTAACACCTGCGACTCACCCGGAAGTTTGAATGCTACATATTCATGTACAGCAGGAGGTCGTTTCCCTAGGAGCTTGGAAAAAATTCCTAATCGACCTTCATCACTTACAAGACCACCCACAGCAATTTCAGTAAAAGGAATGTCGAGGCCTTTCTGTCTTAGAGCAAATTCTACACCTTTTCTTATAAATAATGCTTTATCTTCTAAGCCACACAAAGAGGTCGCATCCACAAGAGCAAAATACGTTCCATTTTTCCTTCTAATAATTTGAATTTTTAAAATATTATCTTCATCATCTTTATAAGAGACCCAAGCCTTCTTTCCTGTTAATTTTTCCAGCAAATACTGAATTTCATTTGAATATAATCCCAAACTTTTCAGTACAGTTGGTGACTCAGAAAAAAATTTCATAGTGTGTCTCCGATGATATATTTATTAAATGAATACTGTGGAATGATTGAAATTCACCATACCAGCTGGTTCGATATGATACAGTTTATTTATTATTGAGTCAATATGACGGGCTTTGTTTCTAGAGCATGGTGTAGTTCATGTAGGCTTAATTCTGAGCTTTAGTTGCTATTAAGGCCTACAGAAATCTTTTTATAAATCAGTATGATGAATAAGATAAACGAGCAATATGTCATAAAAGGTCCATCTAATTAATCTAGTTAGTCTATAGTTTTAATAATGATTTCAACTTGAGTGTAAATTTTTAACAATGTGGCTACAAGTTAAGTAAAAATATAGAACTTGTGGTATGATATCAGCATTTTGAACGTTTATGTGAGTTTATATGGCCAAATTTAAATCACTTCAAGAGCGGATGAAGCATAAGCAAGGCAAACTGATACCTGCTTCAATGTGGCAAGACAATCAATTATTCTGCGAAATTTTAGATGAGTCTGTCATTTCTATTATGAAAGTCCGAAACAGTGAGGAAGTAATTCCATGTTTAATTAAATATCAATCAAAACTCAATGATCAATGGAAAAAGAAACAAGCCTGGTTGGGAATTGCATTAACTCAGCCCAATAATTTTTCCTTACTGCTAGAGACAGCAAAAATACTTGGGTTCAGTAAAAACACTCTATTTTCATTATTCACTATATTAGGAAATCTAGATTTTTTAGATACCTATGCAAAACAACATCAAAGCCCAGAAGTTCTAGATATGATCAAGGATAATGAGTTTTATGCTTACCGAAAAGGAGCTGAGCACGGCCATTCAGATATATTGGCATTTTTAGAGGCTAAAGCTTCAGGTCTTACTTTAGAAATGATTCTTTCTGACAATTATGCTGCCTATAAAAATGCAGCTCGCAACGGTCATGTGGATGTTCTTAAAGATTTAGAAGAAAAGGCATCTGAAGTAGTCATGGCAATGATTCAGGCACAAAACTATTGTGCCTTCCGAATGGGGGCAAAAAATGGCCATGTAAGCGTATTAAGACATTTGGAATCAAAAGCGCCTCAATTATTTACCCAAATGGTAGAGGCGGATAATTTCTTTGCTTATCGCGCGTCGGTAGAAAATGCCCAGATAGAAGCGAATCATTGGTTGCTCTCAAAAAGTAGTAGTTGTTTCGCTTTTGCTGAAGCCCATGTGCAAGAATTTGGTAAAGCTAGTGTTAATCCATTTATTACCCAATACCTTATTACTCTTCATAGCGAAGCACTTAACGTTCCCCCTCCTAGTGTTTTTGATATTCAGAATTCGGAACAAGCCAAAATTTGTTTTTACATAGTAAGAAATTTAATTCGTCGTAATGATCGTACTTTAGATGATGAGATAAAGTTTTTACTCAATTTACCTTCGGTAAAAGCCTTAGCCCATACTGCGGTTACTCCAGACCAACCTAATGAATTGGTGCGACTTGCTCTGACAACAGGGAATCAAGACGCAGCGTCCATTCTATTAAACATTCCCGAAGTTAGGTCCTTAACTGAGGAGAACAATTATTATCGTGCAGAAGTACGTGGACAATTAGATTTATCACAGTTGTGTAAAGATCGTGAATCATCCATGACAGCCTTGACCAACGGAGAGCAAAAACGTCTTGATGATGCGATTAAACGCTATGGACCTACTCTGAAAAGTATAGGTACGAGTAATCTCATGAATGATCTACGTGCTCAACTAGTAGAACGATATACAGAAAATCCTGCTTCGATAGTAGATAGAGAAGGAAATCGAATTATTCTGCCTATGGATTTTGCAGAATTTAAACATCTGAAATTAGATGAAAATGACTACCAACTCGCATTAAAGGCATATTATCAAAATAAAGATCATTCGGCATGGCGCTATTTATCTAAGCCTAACCCATGGATGCATCCAGAAGCAGGATATGTTTATCAGGATAAAACAACCTCCGCCAAGTGGTCTACTTTTGAAGACTATCAGTCCCTCATTGCCCTTTTTTGGTTGGCAGCCAAAGATAAAGAAATTGCACCTACGGAGGGACATACTTTTGAATCCCGTTTAAATCATTATGTTGAGGAGTTGGCTCTCATTGGGCGCTCTCACAATTGGGATAAAACACGAGTTAATTCAAAAGAGAAAGTAGAAGAATATGATGATCTAGAGGGAGATAGACCTTCTTGTTATTCTGGGGTCAAACGCAGAATCTTTCAATCAGTTCCCGGACATCCTCTTATTAGTATCTTAACTGAAGATATGGTTTTAGAGGAAGTAAGAAATTTTGCTCGTGAACATTTTCAATCCTGTATCCGAGATGACAATAAAGCAGCTTTAAAAGCTGCGTTTGAAGATTATGTTGTTAATATAAATAATATCAGTGAATCCAATAAAAAACTTCTAACAGCCTTAAATATCCCTGTTGCAAAACAAATCGAGTTTGAACGCTACTTAACAACAAAATACGGAGCTCAATACGCCGAAGATTTTACTTTTATGAACATCGTTCGAAATAAAATGACCTTATCTGCTAATAAAAGTGATTTTTTGGGAAATTGCCATGCCCTAATGCTTGACGGAACTTCTGGGCTATATCAGATGTTGGAAAGTACAGCAGACCAAAAACAAGATAAAGTTAAAGTAGGGCAAATAGGATTTTTCAAACACAAACAAAAAGAAACTACTCTTAGGAATGTTGATGACAGTCTGTCAGCTCAGTCCTCTGACAATCTTCCCTCAAATTCTGGGGTATAAAATTAGCCCAAGGTCTGTTTCTTTTTCATTAGGAAAGGCCTGGGCTAGATTTGTGACAATCATTAACTTTGTTACAAAATAATTGAACCAAGGAGTTTCTATAATTCAAATGGAAATAGGTTCTATATTCACAGGGGCATTAGCTACCATTCTTCAACTACTATTTATTGGGCTTGCCGCCTTTCGTTTTTAACTCCTCTCTAATTTGCTCGTACTTCATTTATAGCCTGAAAAAGCAAAAAGTTTAATTCAAATAGATTACTGTGTTCTGAATCAGCTAATTTTAAGTCTTTTTTCAGAGGTTCTGGGTGGTTAAAAACCGCTTGGGATGGGGTTATATCACTAATTTTCAGCTGAGAGCCAATATCTGATTTTTTGTCCTACACTTATATTATCAACCTTGATATCTCACAAGCTTCAGTAAATTAATTACAATTGCTAGGAGTTAAGATGGCTAAATACGCTGAGCAAATCACCAGTCTTTTTTCTAGCTTAGATAAAATACTTATAGAATCCTATATAAAAAGAATTGATTTCGATCAGTTAAAAATTATCTACGCAGAAATTTTACCTAATATCATAGATTTAGATCGTAGAAAACAACTTCAAGCGATGTTAGTTGAACGTGAAAAGCAAATTTGTGCGACCTTTGAAAAAGATATTGTCGTTGAAAGTGCACTCCAAAGCAATCTGAGAGTTAGCGATCAGCTTCAAGTGATGTTTGAGGATATTACTCAAGATATTCTTTCAGAATTAAATAAAGAAAAGGTAAAAGAAGCATTGCTGCAGAAAGCATCAAATATGGAATTATTTGTGCTTAAACGTAAATTAAGTGTCATGACTTCTAATGAAGCATTAGAACTATTTAAGATTGGTATCGATGCTGAAATTGAAAAACGTGAAAAAATTCCAGATGTCGATCCCCAGATATTGATGGATGAATTCCAAGAATTTAAAAAGAATGAAGGAAATTTGCAGTGGGAAGCAGAACAATGGCAAAAACTAATTAAACACGGTCAAGAAATTGAGGCTGAATTATATACTCCTCCACCAAGAACCTATGAGGTTGTTGAAAAAAAGAAACCAGGTTTTTGGACTACCGTAGGAAATTGGCTGTCTAAGGCGGCTGCAAATACGGGAGAATTTTTGGTCAAGGGTGTTGCCATGGTGGTTGGATATGTTCCTCTGACGGTTTATAGTTATCTATTTACACCAACTCCCACACCTCCACCAGTAAAAGAACTGAAGCCAGTCCCAGATGGTTTTACAGAGGATGAGGAATTGGAATTAGAGCTATGGCGCGATGCCGGTGCTCGAGACATAGCAGAAACTACAGGTTTAACCGCGGTGGGCGGTACCAAAAAGCGTGATGCAGAGAGTATTCAAAATTCACTCCATTCACGTTTGGCAATGGTAATGGCGTCACAAATGGTGGCGGCAACAGAAAATGAAAATCACCGTGCTATCAAGACTGTAATTGGGTCTTTAGTTAGACCAGAAGATAATAATAAAACGATCCTTTCACTACATGATGCCATCAAGGGTGTAGTTAACCCAATTGCTGACAATCCTTTAAATAGCGAGCATGCCTGTTCCAAAGGTGGTGATGCTGATCTAGTCACTTCTATTGAGTTCGAGCTATTCAAATCCTTATCTGAAAATCCAGAAAAATTTGACAAGTATGGATTGAAACTGACAAAAACAGAAAAAGAACAAATAGATAGTTATTATGACAGTATGGAAAAAAGTAAAAACTTAAACCATATGTTGAAACACGTTTGTTCCGACTGGGGTGGATACCGAAAGACAGATCCCAAAAAAGGGGAGCCTAAAGACAATTACATCAAAGTTGACGAAGATTTTGAAATTAAAAACGAACGATTTGAGCAAAAGTTATCTCTTGCAAGTAGATCTTTACAAGATGCAATAAAACAATTACCGGATGGTGAATCATTGTTCCTTGAAACCGGCTTAGAAGGCCATGCTATGCAGTTGGTTATCAAAAAGGAAAATGGAAAAATCAAACTCTCCACTTATGATTCATCTGGTGCTCTAGAAAATACTGCCCTAGCCAAAGGAGGTGTGAGCATTATTAAAGATGGCTCCAAAGGCTTTATGGATACTCTTAGAACAAAAGGGTTATGGAGGGCTTTGGGCGACATTGGAAGTGCTATTTCAGGGATTTTCCAATTATGGGGCATGGGCTATAAGTCACAACGTAGAAATGCCTTATCCTTCACTGTTGCTGAAGATAAGTTATATACCGCTGAAGGTTTAGATTATTTAAGTACACTAGTACGCTCCAACTCAATGGCTGGTTGGGCACAAACACATATAGACTTAAAGATTAGACATAGCACCATGGAAGAGCGTGATCAGATGGGCTATTTTGAGAGATTATCTGCGCTAAACGCTCAATCTGATATTTATTCCAATTACATCAAAAATTTTAGTTCTCTCTCCGATCCTGATGGGGTGCCACAATTTGAGGCGTTATTACAAAGACCTCAAAACACCTCAAACTGCTTTGCGAAAAAATCGCAAGCCTGCGAGTTATATCAACTAGGAAAAGCGACCTATAAAAAAGTTCGACTCGCAATGTTATTGGAGCAAAGAGAAGGCATTTTAAATGATGTTTGTGGAAAGAAAGGAGAAGTACAGGCTGAAAATGCAGTTAAATTTATTAGTTCCCAGTATGTTGATATGCTGAAAAGTATCGAACCTGAATATCTTTCTCCAGATGAGCTACATGATGTATCCATGCGCTTAGCCGAATTAGAAAAACCACCGACTACCGAATATTATAAGACCTATTTTAACGCATTATTGGATGCAAAAGCTGAACTTTTGAAAAGCAATCCCAAACACATAGCTATCGGACGTATAGATGATAAAATCGCCGATCATGCTAAAGCTTTATATTTGTATTTAAAAGCGAATAATAAGCAAACGGAAATTCAAGAAATCTTCGCACCTGCTGTATATAGCGCAGATCCAGAGTTTGATTGGAAATCTGGTGTCATGCCATTAAAGGCTAATGATGGCAAAATAAATGATGCTGCATTGACCCGATTAAGCGAACATTCTACCGCTATGGCGTGGAAAGCAACAATTCAATTAGTGAATCATCAGATTCAAAAACTAAGCGTTAATGAAAGACATATCGAATCTGAGAATGAGCGATTGAAATCAGTAAGCAGTTGGGGTGTGTCAAAAGTCACCGCCCAAGATCTGATGAATGCAAATATAGTCAGCTTCGTTACAAGTAACGATAGAAAAGAATACACTAAAATCGAAGTAGATGTAGGGGGTAAACGCAGAGAAATTGACCATGATACATTTTTTAGCCTTTTAACAAAAAGTGCAAATAAAGAGGCGCTTACACACCCTAACGTAGTTGGAATTATTAATTACTTACGTAATTCTTCAACAACAATTGAAGCCGAATATCAGAGCAAAATAAGCAATGTACAACGCCAAGCCTTTGCAGAGAGGCTTACTATTAGTATCGATAAAGCCACTAATCGCCTAAAAGCGGATGTTATAAAACTTACTGAAATTAAAGAAAAATTGACTCAAATGATTGACGATGATTTTGCAAAGCACATTACATCACTCGAGGAGCAAATTGAGCAAGAAAAAGCAAGTATTGGTGTAGGAAAAAATTCTGTCCAATTAAGGAATCTGGAAGCACGTCTCGATCTTCTAAAAAAAGAAGTTCTAGAAATTGAGAGTTTGAAACAGTCTGTTCTTACAAAACTCGCAAGATTAGAGTCCGATGATACGGTTCCTGGTTCTCTAAAAAATCGTATTAAAATTGCCAACGAAATTTATGGAAGACTCAGTGATAAAAACTCTGACTTACAAACGAGTAATGCTATATGTCATGCATTCTCGTCTGCAGATGGGCATCTGGAAAAAGTCCATAAAGATTTAATGTCAATTACCCAAACTTTTGAAGTAGATGATATTGAAAAACAAATTAATGATCGGCATCTGCACGTTAACAAATTCCGCGAGCGCGTGATTACTGCTCATATGGACACCAACCCCGAATTTAGAATATTGGCTGAACTATCAGCTGGAAGATTAGGAACAGAGAAAGAACGAAATCGGGAAATGTATAAGCAATCAGCTGAGGAACGAGCTGAGTTTTACAAATTAGGAAAAAATTCATTCTTACCTGGCACCGTGTATTACGAAATACAGGACATGAATAAAAAACTTAAAGCAAAAGCTTTTGAGATTGTAGAACGAAAGGTCATTGTGAAAGCGGATCGTTATACCCCAGATGATCTTAAGTCTATGTCATCTGGAAATGATGAGTACATCAAGCTTGATGGGATTGCTGGAGAGTTGAGTAAAGAGCCTATACCCGATGAGCTTAAACAGGAGTGGGTTCGTGGAATGTTTGCCATTTGGATAAAGTTTGAGCGTGCCGAACTCCTAAACAAAGCTCAAAATAGCTCCAATCCAAGCGAAGCAATTAATAATATGTTCCATCATTTCTTGGAACAAAAAGCAAACATTAAGTACGCAACACTAAAACAATCTGGATACCCCATAGATCTAAATGAACGTCAAATGCAGGAAATGGGATGGAAGCCGATTGATATCGAAGCGATACGTCAAGAGCGCCATAATAACGCACTAGTAACTGCAGCAAAATTTAAAAAGCTGGAAGATGCTCGACCAAAACCCAAAGATACACCTACTGTTGCTGTAGTTAAGCTAACTGGTGATGATCTAGAGAGACAACATGTGGTATCAGAGGTTAAAGATTTTGAACCACCAAAAGAGAATTTTTTAAGACTATATGAAAACGTAGTGATTGATGGAAGTACACTGAAGTTTTTGCGGGAACATCCTACTCCTACTTTAAAGGGATATGCCCGCGAAAATTACGAACAATACTTCAAAGACATAGCGGCACATTTACATAACTTGAAAACGTTTAATGGATTGGAAAATAAAGGCGAACGGGTTCTTGAATTTTGTGATTTGGCTGCATCCAACATTTTTAATTTGCCTTACCCACCTCCTGCTAAATTGGTAAATGATATTGCCGAAAGCATCTTGGAACGTTATCGAGCTGATGATGAAAAACATAGCTTAGATAAAGGTTTTATGGATTTAGAAAATCATGAACGCTCTCAATTATTAACAGGTTTAATCAAATTAAGTCTGTCACAAATTGATCCTGGCGTCGATGCAAAAGTTAATCCTAAATTCTACTCTACGATTAAACAATGGGAAAAGTTAATTATTCCTCGTGATGAGGCTATGTCACGAAAAATTAGCTTATTAACCCCAAATGGAACTGAGCCGGTTGATATTACGCTATTTACAGAAGTTGATCTTGCCCTTCACGGTTCTCCAATTGGTTTAGAAGGTTTGTATGAAGGACAAAGAGGCCTACAAGTTGCCTTACTTAACTACGGTAAAGAAAAATCGGTAGATGCTGAACTGCGTAAACTTGCCGATAAACTGGGTATGAGAAATGGTGATGCCCTACTCGCACGACAAGTTATCGACTATTATTCTAATCAAGCATTTCTACTTTCAAAAGATGGAATAAATAGTACACAAGGTCGAGAGCTCTTTGAACGAGCATTTTTGGATGCATTTAGAAATGCTACTACTGCGCAAGAAAAAGAACAGTTATTACATTTCTTAAAAGATTTACCTTTGAATCAAGCGAAGATGCCTTGTACGCTAAAAGCGCCCCATGAATCATTTATCGATGAATTGTTGCTCAAAGCAGCCAATATTGACCCTAAAGCATTTAAGGAAATTACTGGCAGAGATCTACCCCTAACAACGGCAACAGAGTCGTTTGTTAATTCATTAACTGTAGATGATCCTTTGAGCGACAAAAAACCAGATGCTACCGATCGACTCTTTGGATTTGTCCGAGAGATTAATTTATTTACATTAAAAATAGAGCATCTTACTAATAAACCACAACCACTTAGTGAGGAAGATGTTGCCGCGTTAGATGAACTCTACGCTAAACTAATATGCTCCAATTTAGCTTATAAATTAACTTATGATCAAGCTACTGAAGAAACTATAGCTAATCTGAAAAAGAATTTTGAGTTTACTCGAGAAATGGGATTAGCTCAGACTAATATCAGCAAACATCAGGATCAAATCACTGAGTTCTCAGCTGCTCTTAACCAAAAGGGGCGTGCAGCACTCTTTACGAAAGTCTTTTCTGCTTATGTGAAAGATTCTAAATTTGATGGTCATAAGATTGAAATTGAATCATCCGTCTCATCCACTAAAGATCTACCTGGTTTCATAACGTTGGTAGGGCAGGTTTCGTTGGATGTTTTACACGGTGTTCTTTACATGGGTAACAATAGATTAGGCGTGATGCCTGCGTATATTCAATCCAATATTGCCCTTCAAGAATTAGGTATTGGTGGTCTTCCATTTAGACCTAAAGACGGTGGATATATATATTCTGAAGACAATGTTGAAGAGGGTGGAAATAAAATAAAGGCGTCCATTACTCCCCAGGAAGATGGAAGTCTTATAATCCAAAGAGAGTTAAAAATTTTAGATGGTACTCCTAAAATCCTTCAATACATCCAGCCCGATAAGATGAGTGCAGTGCCTATTGCACTAAAGAGAAGGCTAAATGCAGCACATTATTTTGTAGATTCTCAGGGTGAAATCCATGGTTTCACAGCGGACTTTAAACCCGTCTTACAATTATCACTAGGCGATAATGAGATTTGGAGTGGTAAATTAATAGATCATCGTGGTAAATCAATTGATATCAGCTTGCATACTCTAGAAGAGTCTGCCGCTCATGATTTAACGAGTGTTTTTCCTGCAGATGAAATGATCAATGTGAATAAGAACACAGTTTATGTTCCATCCATTGCTAAATATGTAATTTATGATGAGGTTTTAGCAAGTTATTTCCTGTCAGATAATGATAGCATTGCAGATCTATCTTCACGAATGCATTTTGACATAAAGAAAGATGGCAGTGCATTTATCACGAAACAATTATCATCTTCTGAAGAAAGGGAGGTTAATAATTATCAAGAGCAAATTAAAAAATTAAAAGAACAAGTACCTACTCTTAAAACACAAATTATAAAAAATGCAAAAGCGCTGCTGGAAAAAGTAGGAATGGAGCCTGATGCTCTAGAGAAAGAAAATATTCAAGATGAGGAAATTAATAGTTTAATTCAGCAAGCTCGCGAAAAAATTACATTGCTTGGAGATACACTAGTCCAAAAAGATGCACACCTGCTAGAAAAGCAAATTCAAAAAGATCAGTCAAGAGTCAAATTGCTTGAGGGAACTGGTTTACTCAGTAGACAAGCCCGAGAAGATGTAGCGAAGAAAATTAATGGACTTGAAAATAAAATTAGAGAAATTACTAATCCCGAGTATTTTGTCTTTGTAGCGAAATCGCCACAAATTGAAGAATTAGAACAATCGCTCGCTAAACTTAAGGAGGCAATGGAGCAGTCCTATCTCGAATTTAAGGCGGGCGGAAAAGATAGAGATACTCTTGCAACTCAATATGAGGCAAAGAAAAACGCCTATTTACAAGGTAAGTTTAAACTTGACCAAGCTTACTCCGCAGCAAGTTATTTGCGAACTTATAGCGAACACGGCGGTTTGTTAAAAGCTAAAGATTTCCAAAGTATTCTTCATATTGCTTCAGTAGAGGGTAAGACTACAGTTTTAACCACACTCTTAGGTACTAATATTCCAAAAATTCCTTTGAAATCAACAGAATTAGATCAATTACATAATATTAAGAAAACGTTTTTGGCAAAAAACGAACCTCTAACCATAGAAGATAGAACCGCTCGATTGATGTTGATTGGTACAGAACTCCAACATCACATGTTAGAACGAGCTGCATGCGCTTATGGTAGATTAGATAAATGGGATAGAGATGCCTATAACACCTTAACCGCTCAATTTCTCTCAGAAATGGATGGTATTTTAAGGGTAGAGAAAGAACATCCTGGAACGTTTCCCCACGAACAGTTTTCTGAGTTATGGAGTACTTTACAAGCTGAATTTACTGATAAGACTAAGATATCAGAAATATGGGCAGCAATTCAGTCTAAATACCCAGAAGGAGAGAGAATAGAATTTGATCCTAATATGATCGATCACTTCTTTATCAAACCCATAACTCCTGTTGACACAGGTGAGAAAAAACCCATTAGTATTAATACCCGAACAACCGATATGCCCATTGAAAGTATGGGGGCCCGATCCTTGGTTACAATTCGATTGCATAGCAATCCTCAAGAGCTTATTGATAAAGCTCAGCTTGAACTTGAAGAACGTTTACGAACCGATTTAAGCGAACATGGTGAATCGGTCCAAGCCCAAGAAGATGGCTATTATTACGAAAACTATGGGATTTTTAATAAGAAAACACTTGAAAAACTGTTCAGTGTAACTCCAAGCCATAAGGGACTTGGGGGATTAAGCGAAGAAAACGTTTCAAAGTTATTTGACTTAATGAAACAAAATGGATGGATTCGCTCCGTAGAACCAAAAGAGAAAGGTCAATTTCAGCTTGCATTGCACCCTAGTGAATTTTATTCCTCTCACAAAATTGCAAGTTATCTCGCTGAAAAAGGATTTGCACAAGGCGAAATACGCTCAATTTCTGATAGATTGGAAACATTTTTATACCAAACTGCCGTTAATGGTGGTACTTACTCAATAAAAACAGGCGCTCGAGAGGAATTAATTGAAAAAGTGACTGAAGCTCAAGAAAAATGCAATATTGAATATTTAATGGCCAAAGATAAACTTGAATCAATTCTGGCAAATTCATCTCCACAAGTTACTTTTGCTGAGCTCAATTCAGCTTATCTCTTAAATGACTACAGCAGACTTCTTTCCAAATTCCCTATAGGGACTGATCTTAAGAAAATTGAAATTTCTTTGAATAATGGTATGACTCGATTGTTATACTACAAAACAGAATTGGATCATTTAAATGATATCGAAGAAACGTTCAAAAAAGGAGAAGATGCAAAAGCAGTTTCAATGTTACATATTAAACGAAATTACCACCTAGATAGACTACTTGATTCTGAAATTGCTTTAGATACAACAGCAACAGATCCAAAACTGGTTGAACAAGAGCGAAAAATGCAAAGAGCATATCTTTTGTTTGAATCTGGATTTGGTCATCGTTGTAATACCCGTCAAGTAAATATCTTCCGTGGTTTACTGCTTGATGAAGAAACTAATCCGGACAAAATTGACTCTGCTCAAGCGCGAATGGGATTTGGTAAGACTACTCTATTACCTTTGGTAGCTTTATATAAAACAGATCCAAGTAAATTAGTTCGCTTTATAGTACCTAAATCAGCACTTGAAACAAATACAGCCGATATGTCTTCAAGTCTAGGTGATTTGCTTGGGGGTCGTGCAGTAAAAGATGATTTCCAACGTTATCGAATCGAAACAGACCCTCAACCGGATATGGGGTTAGAGAGTCCCCGTTTGCAATCATTGCAAAATGCCAAGGAAGATCTGAAGAAACGACTCGCGTTGTATGAACGAATCAGAGAAAATCGTGAAGTGTTGGTACAAGCACCTAACGTTCGAAACTCTATGGAGTGTCAAGCTAAGATTTTCTTAGATATGTTAAATAGAATTAACCCTAAGGAGACTTTGCAACGCCAAGAGCTTGTTGAATGCATTGCTGTATTAAACCAAATACGCTCGATGACCACTGTTTCAGTATTTGATGAGTTAGATGCGACACAAGATAGCGCAACAACGGACGTAAATTATACTTCGGGTATCAAAGAGTCACTGGACTCAGCTGAAATTTATCCGTTGGAAGTCATTACTCAAACAATCAAAGCAGCAAAAGATAGATCGCCTGACGCATTGGCGGATGCCTTGCTTGCACAATTTAACATCGTTGATGATTCTCAGCAGAGCATTAAGAAATACATTATGTCTTTGGAAGAAGAGCAACCCTCAGGAGTTACCCAGGCAAATTGTAAACAAATTTATTTGATGCGGGCTGTTTTAACCGATCCCGTTATGCTCAGTGTGTTTATAGAAAAAGAACCTGGTACCGACTTTGGGGTTTGGTTTCAAACTGCTTCAGATGGTTCAAAACAATATGATTATGACGCGCTTAAAACCGGTGGTGAAGCAAAATCTACTAAACCCTTGTTAATTACAATTCCCTATCAAGCTGCAAATACTCCCAAACCCCAGGGTTCGAGATTTGATAATCCAGAGGTTACTGCAATTACAACCTTTTTGTATTACCTCGATTCTAAAACCAAAGTATATGAAGACCCTCATTTAGAGTTTTTAATTGAGTCGATCCGAACAGGAGTTGGTGAAAAACCATTCTTAGACCAATCCGGTCAGCAAATTGATCCTGAGTTTCGCGAACTATTTGAGAAGCTGAAAGAATTAGCGGATATCCAGGATCCGATTTTCAGAAACTCTCAACGACATGAGTACTTTAAAACTCTAGATAAAGATGGTGCTGCCTTTAGAAAAATGTTGGCTCGCACAATTATACAAGAGCAAATAAAATTCGATACGGGTAAAGCCAACAGTAACCGTTATGAGCAAGGAACAATGCAGGATGTAGTCATTGGATTCTCAGGTACAGCAAGTGATACCTCTTCTCATTTTAAACAGGATATGCTTGACCCAGCTGCCGATGGAAATATGACCTTAGGTATTATGGGAAGACAAAACTGCCAAACCACTACCACATTAGATACCGATGGTTTTACTAAGAAAGGTGATTATACCGCTAACTTGATTCAAGCTTTAGCTGAATCTTCATTCCAAGACCAAACAAGAACATTTATTGATGTTGGTGGCTTATGCAAGATCTCTAACCGTGGGGTTGCCTTTGAAATAGCAAAACAATTAAAGCTAAAAGAAGAGCCATTAAAAGGATTAAAAGGCGTTATTTTCTATGATGACGTCACTAACATGAAAAAGGTTCTTTCCTTAGATGAATCGGGTAAGGAAACTATTGTTGATTTAACTCCCGATATGGTGGCTGAATCAGATAAAAATGGAAGTTATTTCACCTATTATGATCAAAGTCACTCACGCGGTGCGGATATTAAACAGATGAATGGAGCCAATGCTGTTTTAACATTAAATTTTACAGTGACCAATAATGATTACAAACAAGCTATTATGAGAATGAGAAAAATTATCGACAAGGCAGCAGGCCAATCATTCTCAATCGCGGTACCTGAAAATGTAAAAAAACAGATTTTAATTGATCTAAAACTTACACCAGAGGATAGACCAGAAGGACTAACAGGAAATGATATCGCTTTTTGGCTAAGACAAAAAGAACTCAAAAGCGATTTAAATAATATTTCTGTATTTAAAGCAGAGCTGGATTCCATTGTTAAAAATGCCATCTTGCAGCAACAGGCAGAAATAACCAAATTAATGGGCTCTGGAAATTTAACTGATGAGCAAGTGAAACATTTCAGCACTTTTGTACAGAAACTTAATGAGATTAGCTCTTTGCCATTTATTCCCAATACCGTGGGAGATTTAAAGGCCAAATATGGTGGAAAATATGGAGAAACCACCAAAGAGCAATTTATTAAAGATTTAGAGACTTTATTTAAAAAACGTATGGATGAGCTCTATCAGGCTGTTGACCAGGCAAGGATTGATCTGGAACTTCCTGAAAGACAGGGTAAAGGTGTACCTGAAAAAGACTTAGATACAAAAGATCCTTATTTTGCAATGAAAAAGAGAATCATAGCACGACGTGAATCTCAATTAAGCGATAAATTTGTGATTCCATCGGATCGCGGTAATGCTTTAGCGGAAGCCGAAGCTGTGACTGAAAATCAATCTCAAAGTCAGTCACAAAGTCAGAGCCAAAGTCAAAGCCAAACACAGACACATTCATTTTCTGAGGTTAATAATGAAGAGGTGGTCGTTGAGGCTCGATTATTAAAACATGACATGACAGTGGATCCAACTTCAGTTGCTTATTTATCTAAGCCTTCAGAAATTAGTGTATTACCTTTAGCAAGCAAAATAGCTCATATGACGAAGTTATTTTTAGATGATGATCCTGTTCGTTGTAGCCCAACCTATAAAACAACGGATCCTTTACCTCCAGTCCGTTATTTTGTAGCTCGAGAAGTAGGGAATCCTCAAGTTATTTTAATCAATCAAGATGAGGCAAATAAATTTAAAGCATCACCTCAGGAAGGTTGGAGTCTATATGACATCCGAGTTACCAAAACGCATGAAACATCTAAAGCAAAAGTTCTAACACCTCTAGTTGGTCCTGAAATCGCTTCACTACAAGACCCAACAGTTAATAAATTAAATTTTGCAGCTTTTAGAAAGCCAGTAGTTGGATCCACTGTTAGCGAGTTGGCAGAATCCTTTAAAGGAATATTAACTCCAAAACAGCTTCAACCTACATTGGATATTACTTTTTCTGATACTGAAAATCTAACTGCTCAGGATAATGTATTTCAATTATCTGAATGGGGTTTTACTGGAAAAAATACAACAAAATGTAAAATACAAATTCAGCGAACTGAAATAGAACATACAGACCAGCATAAAGAGACTGGTGTCACTATCTCTATAGGTGAAGACGAAGGCAAAGCGGATGTGTTTATTTCTTCAAAACTAAATGACCGTTTCACCAAAGGAGATAAACCTAAGGCTATTAAGAAAATTAGAGATGAAATTGGAGAGGAACGAGAAAAGGCGATGGAAGAACATGCCTCTCTCAAAAAAGAACATCATGAGCTTAGGGAGCGTAAACATGAACGAATGGATCATTATGCTGAGTTAATTAAGCAGAAAAAAGAAGAAAGAGCAACTGCAATTAAAGTGGGTAAGCAAGCAATAATTGATGGGTACCCTAAGGCAATGCAATCTTCTCTAGATGCTAAAGAATGGTCTAATGGCCCTGTTGGTGCGCTCGCCTTGAAGTATCTGAAAATGTTTGCGAGAAATAAAGTTCAAGGCGCAACTAACTATGGGTTCCAACTCGATAAAGTATGGTGTGATAATCTTGAGATGGGGACTACCTATTGTCTAAACAAACTCTTTAAACTGAATAAAGAAAAAATAGCAAAAGGCGAAGTTTCAGGGTTAAGTGACGAGGAATTATCTACGCTTTTAAATAAAGAATTAACTAAATTGCTGTTAATAGTGGAAAAAAGATATTCTGATGCAGTGCCTTATAGAGATAACAATGAATTACCCATGGATTCTTTATTTGAAGCAAGCAGAGCACCAGCTAAAATAGGTGCAAAGCAAAATCTAGATGTTAAATTCCTAGGACAAGATTTTGATACCGCCTTTAGAAATTTATTCTATGATGTTTATTGTGAACAAATTGATGATAAATTCAAAGACGGTCAAAAAGAACGAACAAAAGCTTTCGATGATTTTTCTAAACATTTTAAAAGCGTCATTTTCCTCGCCAGAAGAGAAGAGCCACCACTTACTCAAGAACAACTTCAAGAACGATTAATGGTAGCTTGTAGAAACTTTGCCTCTAAAGTGGGTGTCAATCCCGATAGAATGGAAAAGAGATTCAAGGATCGTTTGTGTTATTCCATCACTGCGGGGCTCAATAAAACAGAAAGTAGGGCAGCCATACAAAAGGCAATGAAAAATATGGTCTTAAATGGCATTCTGGACTCCATTGGAGTTGCCACGGAAGAGCAACAAGCGTTTTACGAACGTATTAAAGTGTGGTCAGTAGATAAAATTGATAAAAATAATTTCCCATTGCCCGAGAGATTAAAAGATTATAAGACTACTCCTATTGATAGGGAGGAAATAAGGGCTGCTATTAAAGAGGTATTGGCTGCGCAAAAAGTAAGGACAACTGAGGTAGAAATCGAAGTTTTGGTTAGTAATACTATAGCGAAGATGGGTGGTCAAAAAGCTCTTGAAGAACTTTTAGAAAATAATTATAGGCCAGTTGAAAATCGCGAACCGAAGTTTGAGGCAGATCCTGAAACGGGTGATCCACGAATCATGTTTGATTCTAGCCACAAAGAAATATTAAAAATGGATCAGGAAGTCCTAAGACTTGAGAAGGAAATAAGCGATCTTAAGAAACAACGTAAAGAGGAAATAGATAAGCTTGATCAGCAATGCAAAGATGTAAGAACACAATTGGATAAAAATGAAGGATTACTAGCAAGATTAAATACAGAGTGGAATGCAATTCGTTCATTGATTGCCAACATTGGTAAATTCTTTGGGGTATTCACCACGGATAATCACGTTATTGTTAATGCTGAGCAAATAGATTTCTTTGATGAGCATTTCGATATACCGACTATTATCGAAAAAGATGTAAATGCCTCAATCGATCTAACATTTACTCCACCAGAATATTATGATGTGCAAACTGAAATGTTAGTACAACGTGAGCACTTACATGGACTTGATGATCGTATGATTGACGATCGTGCAATTGAGGTACGAGCTGAAAATTCCGTTCTTACTGCCGGAAGAATCGTTACTCAAGAAGCTGGTGAGGTACAGCCAAGAGATAATGTAGTGAAGGGATTGGTCAGTGTAGCAGTATTGGAGCAACGACAAGAAGTAACAGCCGTTAATCTAGAATCTGTAAAACTTAAACCAGTTAAATGGGTAGTTGATGGGGCACTTGAAGAAAGTGCTGTGTTGGAACCAGGGAAAGATAAGGATGAAGTGGAGGTAAACCCTGATGAGCTGCTTCCTTCTAAAGACCATATCGCTAAGGGAGAAACTGTTAGGTATAGAAATCTATTAAATGAAGGGAGAGGTGAGGAGGACCTTCGAGGTGAGAATTCATTAGGTGTGAAGTGAGAGAGAATCTTGAGTCCCTTATGGGAGCAATGCTGGGTGCCTTAATTGGCTTCGCGTAGCTCCCTTAGCTTGTCCGTTATCATAACTCGTGGTTTGGGATAAACGTTCAATAGACGAGACAGGATGCGCTCCCAAACCTCTCGGTAGCTGTCATTAAATCGATGAGAACTCTATTCTACAATGGTGATAATCTCAACGGAGTAACGCTACCTTTTCAGCTTCTTGTTCTTGATTAAATAAACTCCAGTTTAGCTTATAGTTTAGTTAACGGGTTCAGATTATGTTATATTTAATTCATTCAGATCGATTGTTGAACATAGAGAATAAAAGGTCATACCATGAAAACACTTAATAAAATTTTAGGATTTAGTTTTTTAGAGGCTATTTCAAATGGAATCAATGCAAACAGTAACTACCCTAGTGCGAGTATTCAAGAGCCCGGAGGATATTTCTGTATCACTGTTGAAGCTGGTAAAGAAGAAAATGAAAAATTTGAGCAGTTTATCAAGATTTTTCCTGAGTTATGTGTACAGTATGCCATCCCATTGTTGTCTAACCATAATGAATATACTAGGAAAAGAGTGCCACAAGGTGCTACTGATCTAATTAAATATGAATTTTTTATTAGTCCAGATGATCTTGATAGAATTTTGATGAATGAAAGTGAGTCCTATCGAGGATATCGTTCTACAGGGTCAATTTTGCGCTTAGCTTACCCTTTGCAGGAGGCTTTTAAAATAGACACTATCTGTTTATTTCCTGTATTGGAAATGGATTCGAATCAAATAATGCTGCGTATAGCGGGTTGCAATGCTAGTGAAACCATAACTACTCAATTAGCTTATTATTTTACTAAGTATCTTTCTCTTGAGGCGGGCTCGGCTGAACTCTATGGCCATCATATAGCTCCTATTGTAGAGGAAAAAATAGGGCTGTATGCTAGCGATTTTTTAGAGGTAGCTCTTGAAACTATAGGGATAAAAACTCAATTGAATCATCAATCTGAAGAGGGATTTACTGTACTTTCCTTAGAGGGGGAAGCCCGGGAATTCCTTGTTGAGATAGATTCCGAAGCCAGAACTATTTATCGTCTATTAGGTGTAGTAACTCCTGATGAACTACCTAATCTAAAATCGATAGAAGTTCCCATAACTAAATATCTTAAGGCTTTATTTAGTAAACTTTCTACTAAAGGCATGTCTATTGGAGAGGAGTTACTCGAGATGGTGGACAATATTAAATCGCTACAAGAGGAAGTGGAGACTTTATCAAAAGAAGGTGAGATAACTGACGACATCAAAGAAAAAACAAGTAAATTAAGTATGCTCACACTATCCTATAGATTAACTAATGAGCGATTTGCCCGGTATTATAACGGGATGCAAACCATTCTAGAAATACTGAACCACATCTATAGTGAGAAAATAGCAAAGCAAACGACTGAGAATCAAGCAAAAGTATTTACATCGTTACCGTTAGCCCCCACATTTTATCAGGCTGCAGAAGAGAAAGAGTTAAAGGATGGAAGTTCTCCTGAGATAAGTCCCAGAAACAATTGAGATCAATGTGCTTGGATTAAGTGGTTTTGTTGGGATAGTAGAATTGATTTAGTCCAAAAAAGTATCCCGATAATTCAAACAATAAAGGCCTCTTCGTGGCCTTTATCTTAATGTCATTTAGCTAATTGTTTGGGATAATCCCAAACAATTAGGTCGATTTTTTTAATACACATACTGCTTCTGAGGAGTAAGGAGCCTGAAGTTCGAGTGTGTCGCCTTTTTTAAATAAATTAACATGTAATGAGGTTGAGAGAAGTCTGCTCCCAGTTTTAGATGGCCCCATTTCTGCTATGGACTCATAGTTAATTGACATCATATCGCCATAAGGAGCGCTAACCTGCTGAATTGTAGCCTCTCTCTTATCAGATGTGCTGTTACTTTGAGAGGATAGTTGGCCTAGATTAAGCACCACGCTCTCTTCTTCATTGTCACCAAAAGTTAAGGACATTTGTTTTTTGTTTTGGGTAATGGTAAGTCGAAGCTCCCAGTCTCCATCTTCTGCATCACCGACACATAAGCCCACCCATACGCCTGAGAAGTCATTAAACTTAGCACTGTGTTGATGGGGGGCTGATGTTTGGGGACTCAGATTTTTTTTGTAAAAAGAAAAGGCGAACGTATTTGCTGCAAGCATTGAGGTGATGATTAAAAAGGCTAATTTTTTCATAATTTCTCCATATTAAGACCTGAAATGCTTTGAGTTCTTATGAGATTCACTTGAAAGAACTCAGGACTGCGCAAACCATATCATTAATTGAGTGTGATAACAATTTGCAAGACATCCTACACTTAAAAGGAATTATTCAGACTGAGCCATACTATTTATGACTGATATGAAAAAATTATTTCTCGCCTAGTCAATAGGTTAGATTCTCTTAATAGAAAACCATATTCTAGCTGGATTTACAAAAGAGGTTTAGGTCTCTATGATATCTGTAACGGTAATCAAAAAAAGAGTAGATTATGTCTCCACGTGGTGGTAAACGAGATGGCTCGGGGCGTCCTCGAGGTGAGCCATCAACAACAATTCGCGTTCCAGTGTCTCAAGTGGATGCAATTAAGGAGTTTATTTTTAAAACCTACCAACTTCCTGTATTTGCAAGCAAAGTACAAGCAGGATTCCCCTCACCTGCGGACGATTATATTGAAGGTTATTTGGATTTAAATACTCAATTTATTCAGAATCCTTCTGCAACATTTGTGGTGCAAGCGACCGGTGATTCGATGGTTGATGCGGGTATTTTTCCCGGGGCTTACCTCATAGTGGACCGGAGCATTGCAGCTACCGATGGCCGTATCGTGATTGCGGCGGTGAATGGGGAGCTGACGGTAAAGCGGTTGTCTAAGAGAGGAGGCCGTGTGCAATTACTGCCTGCTAATCCGCAATTTGAACCCATCGATATTACGGAAGAAAGCGAGATGGTTATTTGGGGTGTGGTTACCCTGGTATTGCACGAGCCCTTATAACATGTTTGCCCTGATTGATTGTAATAATTTTTATGCCAGCTGTGAGCGCTTGTTTCGCCCCGACTTATGGCATGTTCCCATCGTGGTTTTGTCGAATAACGATGGTTGCTGCATTGCGCGCTCCAATGAAGCAAAGGATTTGGGCATCGCGATGGGGGCACCCTATTTCAAAATTAAGAATTTATGCAAGCAGCATGGGGTAAAAGCATTTTCCTCCAACTACACCCTCTATGGCAACATCAGTCATCGGGTCATGTGCACCATAGAAGAATTCTGGCCTCATCTGGAGGTGTATTCCATTGATGAGGCCTTTATCGATTTGAGCAGCTTGCCAGTAGCCTTGCATGATACCTTTTGCCAAGATTTGCAAAAAAAAATTCTAAGACACACAGGAATTTCTACTTCCATTGGTATTGGTCCCACTAAAACGTTAGCGAAAGTGGCTAATTATCTGTGTAAAAAAGTCTTTAAAGTACCGGTATTTAATATTACCACTCAACGAGAGGCGTGGTTAAAGCAAATCGGTGTTGGGGATGTATGGGGGATAGGGCGGCAATGGGAAAAAAAACTAATTGCTCGGGGGATTAACACGGCATACGACCTAGCCTGTGCCAGCCCCCACCATTTAAAAAAGAGTTTTAATGTAGTGATTATGCGGATCGTTATGGAATTGCAGGGCATCGCCTGCGGTGGGTTGGAAGAAATAGAGCCCAAGCAAAGCATCCTGTCTTCTAAAAGTTTTGGTGCTATGCAAACCGAGTGGGCATCCATTGCGGAGTCGGTGAGCAGTCACTGCGCACGTGCGGTGGAGAAAATGCGCGCACAACATTTGGTGGCCCAACGAATATATGTTTTTGTACATACCAACCGTTTCCGCGAGGATTTAGCCCAGCACTTTCAAGCCATGGAATTTCGCCTGATTAATCCGACGGATGATTTGCGCTTGATTACACGAAATGCCAAGCGCTGTTTACGTCGAATCTTCAAGCCAGGCTATTTCTACAAAAAAGTAGGCGTTTGCTTGGAGGACTTAATTCCCAAAGCTCACAGACAATTGGACATGTTTCACCAGCCCGCCGAGGAGCGGCTCGAGCATAGCGAACAGTTAATGAGTGTGTTTGACCGAATCAATGCCAAATATGGGCGCAGCACCATTCGTTTAGCGGCTGAAGGGTATTCTAAACCATGGGCCATGCGTGCTGAGTTGAAGTCTCCTGCCTACACTACGCGTTGGACGGATGTGCCCCAGGTGCATTGCGGGGATGGAGCTCAAAAAGCATGACTTCAATCCGAAAGATCATTCATATTGATATGGATTGTTTTTATGCCGCCATTGAGATGCGTGATTTTCCAGAGTTGGCGCATCGGCCGATTGCGGTAGGTGGGGAGGCGGACCGGCGTGGGGTGATTGCTACGTGTAATTATGCTGCACGCGCCTTTGGGGTGCGCTCGGCGATGCCTACAGCAAAAGCTCGCAAGTTGTGTCGAAACTTAATTTTACGTCCGGTGCGTATGGAGGTGTATCTGCAGGAGAGTCAGCACATTCGGGAGATATTTGCAGAATACACCGATTTAATCGAGCCTTTGTCCTTGGATGAAGCCTATTTGGATGTGACTAAGTCCACTCAATGCCAGGGTAGTGCCACCTGGATTGCCCAAGAAATCCGCGAACGGATTTTTAAGGCACGGAAATTAACTGCCAGTGCAGGTATTGCCCCCAATAAAAGTTTGGCAAAAATTGCAAGCGATTGGCATAAACCCAATGGGCAGAAGGTCATTAAGCCCGATGAAGTTGGTGCTTTTATGGTAGATTTACCCGTACGTAAACTCTTTGGTGTAGGACCTAAAATGGAAGAAAAGCTGCATGCTTTGAATATTCAAACCTGTGGCGATTTACATTATTACTCTTTAGACGCATTAGTCAGCTCGTTCGGTGTCATGGGGCATCGCTTGTATGACTTAGCCCGAGGGATTGATGATCGTCCAGTGAATCCGGAGCGCATTCGTAAATCCATTAGTGTGGAAGAAACCTATTTACAGGACTTACCAGATGTGGGCACCTGCCTTGCCGCACTTCCCGAGCTGATGACTCGTTTGGAGGGACGTATTGAACGAGCAGGTCTCGTAGGAATTCATAATTTGTTTGTAAAACTAAAATTTAGTGATTTCCAGCAAACAACGGTGGAGCTGGTGCATGAGCGACTCGATGTATCTGTGTTTAGTCAGCTTATTCACGAGGGATTTTTAAGAAAGAATATGCCGGTGCGATTACTGGGGATTGGGATTAAACTAAAGCAGCACCTGATTCATGAAGGCATTCAATTACCGCTCTTTGATTTCAATTAGTTAATCAAGGTCGCGGACTTGTTATTTAACGCGGAGAGCAAAATAGATAGCCGATCATAGTGGCTCAATTCGAAAGCGGGTGGCTTTGTGTTTGCATTGGGTCCCGATGCCGGGTTCCGAATTTCTCCATTTACTACATCCACACTCTTTTTAGATGCTTGAATTATTAAGGTGGAATTATATAAGCGGGAAATCATTTTGCTTTTACGTCTCGCTTCCGCTGCACGTAAAAAAATGCGTGTCATTTTTCGCGCTATTTTTTCTTCCAAAGCCAAATCCTCTTCGGGGTTTTGCTTCTTTTCATTACTCCACCATTTTTGAAATGTTCCCTTTCCATAAGTTTGTTCAAATCGTTTTAAGAACGTGTAGCCAATAAATAAGCATGACCGTATGGCGAGTGTCTCAATAGACGCATACTCTAAATGATGCTCAGTACAAAACAGTTGCCAGGCATCTTTTAGTGCTTTGGCGCTAATGTGTTCCTCTCCGTAATCAATTGCTTCATGATTTTTTAGCGCATGGACTAATCCCATTAACCAGGTTAGGGCATCCTGATGTTTATGAGGCCCATTAATAAACGTGGAGTCTCGGTGTTTCGAAAATTCGCTGTAGTTGTAATTATAAAAAATGAGGCTTTGACGTTCTAATGTTAATAATACATTGTAAGGTGGTGACCATTTTTTTATTTCGTCCGACTCCAGTAAGGCTGCTTCCAGCGGAGTATCGCATTCGATGGTTTCAATGTCCCATACTTGAGCTAGCATTTCTAATTTGCGACGGTCTCGATTTTTTACTCCACGAAAATAGGAGTTCACCCGTGCTTTTAACGAGGTTGCTTTCCCAATGTATAAAATCGTTCCGTCTTCGGCGAGCATGCGGTACACCCCTGGATTAATGGACAGATTTAACCTGGCTAACCGCTCAATATTGTATTCATAGTGAATGGCCTTCTTTTCAGAAGGCTTCGTTGCTAACCAGGTTTCAAGACTGGAGTAACAGCTTATATTTGCTGTAAGGAGCTTTGGTAAAAGCTGTTGCCACACATGAATGGTCATGGAGACATGAGAGTGGATTTCATTTTTTGGTGTATTCGGCCATTTATAATATCCGGCTATCGCTTTTAAATTGTGGCTGGGAAGGTGGGGTAAGAGGCGTTTTGCAATTTTTTGCGAGCAGATTAATTTAAAATTTAACTCCTCTGTTTGGGTATGCTCTAAATAAAACTGCTTTAAAAAGCTTTTCTCAAATTGCGCATAATGCGCAATCACGATGGGGTCAGGCCCGAGTTCATTTAAAGTCTGTTGCAATAGATTAAATATACTTTGCGGGTCAATGCTGTGCTCCAAATCTTCTTCACTAAGATGCAGCATTTTTTTTATTTTGCTCGGAATTAACTCCTCATCAATTTTGAGTGTCCATTTTTGAATATCAAAAAAATGCAATGAGTTGGGGTCAAAAATGCACCATCCTATTTGCAGGAGACGCCCTGAGCTGGGATGCATTCCCGTGGTTTGGCAATCGAGAATGAGAATCTTTTTATGGGCTAGCTCAGTCATTGGTACTCAATGCCTCTGATCCAGTTTCGGTGTTTTGCGATTTTAAATGATTATTGGGATTGTTCTCTTGATTCCAGAATGATTGCACATCCTTAATAATTGAGGTGGAAATCAGTTCTTGTGGTTTTTCCGAGTACCAATCTTTGGGCATGCATTGACTGTAGGCACATTGAAGAAAGCGATTATCCATTAGCACAATTAATCCCTTGTCCGTTTCACTGCGAATGACTCTTCCTGCAGATTGAATGGCTTTTGCCATGGCAGGATAAGTGTAGGCATATTCTTGCCCTTGTTGATAATGAGTTTCGTAATAGCGTTTCATTTGCTCACGCTCCCAATCAAAAGACGGCAGGGGAGGGCCTATAATAAACGCGCCAATAGCTAATTCACCGACATAATCAATTCCTTCGGCAAACATGCCGCCTTGCACGGCAAAAAATAAATGATTCTTATTATGTTGATGAAGCTGCATTAGAAGCGATTTTGTTTCTGGCGCGTCCATACGACGCTCTTGTCGAATTAACGTAAATTGTGAAAGGCTGGGCATTTGTGTGTAAATTTGCTCCAAAAACTCGAAGCTTGGGAAAAATACAAAATAGTTGCCTGGCTTTAAAGCGGAGAGGCGAACAATAACTTCAATTATTTTAAGACTATTTGATTTTCTATCTCGGTATTTGGTGGATACTTGAGGAATAATAAGCAGTTTACGATGGCGAGGCGAAAAGGGTGAAGAAAATTCTTCTGTGTGTAATCGAGACGTATTTAGCCCAATGAGCTGGCTGTAGTAATCAAAGGGTTTTAAAGTGGCAGAAAAACCAATAACTTGTTGAAAGTTAGTGTAGTGTTCTTTTAAAAAGCTGGACGCATCACAACAGCTAATTTTTAAGGTATGGTTTTTAGGGTGGAACGAAATAAAAAACTCATCTCCTCCTTGATTTACAAACTCGAGTGCTGCAGTAAAATCGGACCAGTAATTAAACAACTTTAAAATCGGGTCATCGCTTTCAATGGTTAAATCCGATTCTAAATAATCAGTAAGCAATTGATTTAATTTTTCTTCTTGCTTTTGAAAAGCCTCCTCTGGGGCCCTTGTGATATGTGGTTCATAGACGTTGGGGAGCGCACAATTATCAATAAGGTTGATGCATTGATTGATGATTTTCGTAAGCTTTTTCTGGAAGGGGTGAGGGTATCTATCGAGTGCATCTAAATAGCGCTCAAAAAATGCAACCTCCAATATAGGGGAAAAATAGTTCATGCCCCTGCTCGGTAAATTGTGTACCTCATCGATGACTAAATTAGGCTTTTCATGTTCACCCAATTGCATCCCTACCACCTGACGAGGTGTATTGGTTGATGAAAAAACATAGTTGTAGTCGCCAATAACCACATCGGTAAAGGGAATGGCCTGCATCTGCAATTCATAAGGACATACTTGATAAGTTATTGCTAGCTCTCTAAACACAGAGGCATCTAAGTTTTGTTTTTTTTGAATCTTCTTTAATAAATCATTACTAGTGCATTTCGTGTAATGATTTTCGGCAAATTCACATTGCTTACTCGTACAAATCGGTTCACTTTTCATGCACAATTTTTTTTTGGAGGTGAGCATAAGGGAAGAACATGAGGAGCCTTTTTCTTGAAGCAAATGAACTGCATTTAAAGCGATTTGATGTTGGCTGTTCTTAGGAGTTAAATAGAGTATTTTTTGTCCTCGACTTAATGATTCCTTTAACGAGGGATACAAAATAGCAATCGATTTGCCTAAACCGGTAGGGGCTTGAATGAGCATGGGCCTTTTATTCTTCATAGAGGACTCAACAGATTCCATTAATTCTTTTTGATGGGGTCGTGGTTGAGCAAAAGGAAAACTAATTAGACTACTTCTTTTTTTGCGACGTTTGATTCGTTTTTTTGACTCTTTGATTTCTAAGACAAGTTCTTCTAAGCGACGATTTAACCATTCCTCAAACGCCTCTTTATTAAATTCGAAAACTAAAGGATAGGTTTTTTTATTGCGTAAGGAAACAATTAATAAATTTAATTTGGGAATGGTTTTGGTTTTTAACCAATGAATATAGCCATAGATTTGTAATTGCAGCCAGTACGGATGGGTAAAATAGTTTTCTGCAAGCCCCTCAATCAATTTTTGAGGTTCAAAGGCAGTTTTAATTTCTTCAATTCTTAGGGTTTCCTCTTGGTAAATGCCATCCATCTGTCCTGAAATGTTAAAAAAATACTGCTTATAAGTAAGCTGATGGGTGATATTTACTTCTGGAGTGTAGTTTGCATGCAATTTTAGTTGTTTGTACTGAAGGGTTTGATGCGCTTTAATGGCGAGTTTGGATGTAAGGTTAAAACCAGAATAGGTATCAATACTTCCTACTCTAGGTGAAGGAAGTGCTAAGTCTGTAACCGATAAATTATATGTTTTCATTGCAACAAAAAGATAAAAATAGAAGTGCCCATTGAAAATAAGATGAATCATTTACTTATCGAGGCACGAAGCGTTCATGATAGCATAGGAGCAGATAAAATGGTGCTTATTTGTACTTTTGTTTGAGCTAAGTCCCTTTCTGCTTTTGCTCTGTTGCTTTAGCAGGGGAGGTAATTTAGTGTTCTTTTTCTTTTTTAGACTGTCTTTAAGTTCGACCACTGAATCTTTGCTTTGATTTGTTGTTTTTAAACCTTTTGGTCGGACTTTTTAGGACATGTGGAAAGGTCTCTACTCGTCAATGCGGAGGCGTTGTAAACTATAAAGACATTACAAGCCAATAAGAAATCTAAAATGCTACAATAACTTGAACTATCATCGAGAATAAGAAATTTCTTACATGATAATGCGCTATTTTGAGTTTCATTCTTGATAATTGTTCGCTATGATTAATGAAGTACGAGGAAAGACAGCGGACGTCTTAAAAGGATTGTTTAGAATGCATTAAGGATGATGCACTACCACAAGGATGTGGTCTGTCTCCTCGGAACACTAATTTACTTCTTCATTTAATCATTAAGAATCTATCCCTTTAAAATCTCATCTTTAAGTTGCCTACATGGTTTCAATTTGAACTTTTCGAACCTAAAGGCATCGGATGGGGGATTCAGGATAATTTCAAATAAAGCAAAATTTTGTCATAAATTTTAGTGAGTTAAATTTTCATTTTGGGACGAACATGGCTTAAGCCTCCATCCACTGCAAGAACTTGTCCAGTGATCCAACTATTTTCTGGGCTTAATAAAAATATAATCGCTTGAGCAATATCTTCGGGTGTTCCAATACGTCCCAAAGGATGCATTGCTTTTGATGCATTATAAACGAGCTGATTATTTACTAAAGGAGAGGTCAAAGGGCTATCGACCATTCCTGGCGCTACCACATTGACTCTTAAGTTATTCGACGCATAAGTCGCTGATGCTGATTGAGCAAGACCGATAATTCCTGCTTTCGCCGCAGCAATTGCCTCATGATTAGCTAGCCCTACCAATGCTGCTGCTGATGAGATCAATACTACTGAGCCGCCTTTTTTCATCATCAAACCCGCAGCACGGATCGTAGCAAAAGCGGTGGTTAACGACGCATTAATGCATGCTTGGTACTCATCTAATGTTGTTGTATGAGCAGATTTCAACAATAAAGAGCCTGCGCAGTTGACAACCCCATCTAGACTACCGACACTATCAAAAACCGAAGTAACCGCATCAAAGTCGCTGGCATCGAGCAAGAAGTCTGGATTAATCTTATGGTTATCTCTTGCGGTGGTAAATACCTTATCGCCACGGTTTCTCAACAACGTGGTGACGGATTGTCCAATTGCACTGCTTGCCGCGATAACTAAATAACGTGCCATAGTAAAATTCAAAAAATAAATAATTTAGCTACACTATGCTTGAGGAAATTTAAAAGTTCAATAGATGGAAACAAATAGTAAATTCATAGGCGCATTAACTTATACAATTAAATGGTACAAAAAAATTTATCTCGTTACGGGTTTAACACTTTTAGGAGCTTTCCATGAGTGAGTTTGCTAACCGTCACCATTGTAGTGCCACTTTATTTATTAGTTTTTGGTTTAGATTATGTTGCTAAAGTATCTATTTAAGAGGGTTTCTATTTTAAATTACGTGCAGGAGTAATGGTTTTTACCATAGGGAGATTATTAATCATTCATTTCAAGCCCCCCTTAGTCTTAAAGCCTAGGTATTTGATAAATTATTGTACACATGCAATAATTTAGTATTAGGCGTTTAATGCAGTCATCAAGCATTTTAATGTGGGTAGGCATTTAAAAATTATTTGCCTTAATTGAATGTTCGTAGCTCAGCGGAGTGATGAAATGCATCCAGTACTTGTTTTTATTGAACGTTATGGAATTTTAAGGTTGGCATAATAACACCATCATCATCTCGCATCAGGGCTTTCGATGGTGGAAATAGATATGGGTATGCTCGGGGACTTTGAACTGGAGCCTAAATCAGTATTAGCAGAGGATCGAATGAAGGACGGGCTGCTGATATTTATGGAGAACTATGATGAAACAGATAGGCTTATTTTTCTTAACGATGATTTGTGTTTTTGTATTGGATATGATTTGGCTTGGTTTCATTGCCAAAAATATTTATGCAGAAAACATTGGCATGCTATTACGCAAATCAGGTGGAGGCATGGCGCCTATTTGGTGGGCAGCCGTAGTTGTTTATGTTTGCATCGCCCTAGGAATTCTTTATTTTGTTCTACCCAGTGCACAGGGGAATTATCTGCAAGCTGTTGCTGGAGGAATAATCCTTGGCGTTGTGACTTATGGTATCTACGATTTCACCAATTACTCAATTCTTACGAACTGGCCTTTGAAGATAACATTAATCGATTTTATTTGGGGAATGGTTTTATGTGGACTGAGCAGCTTAATGGCTGCATTCATTCAGAATCGATTTTTTTCTTAAACCAAGGGAAAAACATTGGCGTTTGTTTTTGATACTCAATGTATTTTTGCCCTCTGGATTCTATGGAGCCTCTTTCTGTTAAGGGGCCTGTCATACGAGTAAATATAATATAAAGCATTAATGGCGAAACTAAGCCCAAATATCCTATGTTTGACTGTAACGCCAGTAAAGCGAATCCTATCCAGCTTAACCAATCAAAAAAATAATTCGGATGTCGTGAATAATTCCATAAACCTAGGTTACAGACCTCTCCTTTATGCCGCATTTTAAAGCCCTGCAGTTGCAAATCTGCTACTGTCTCTCCGATAATTCCTACTGTAATAATGAAAAATGCAAGGATATCTATCAGGGTAATATGAGTCAGTCCTGATTGGCTAATCAAAAAAAATACACTTGAAATAACTAAAATGAGCAGGCCCTGGAGTTGATAATTAATAAAAAAACCAAGGGAAGGACTTATTTTCCAACGGCTACTGAGTTCAGTATAACGCCTGTCCACATGTCCTTCCCTTATTCGGGTGTACCATAAATAAAAGGCAAGGCGCCAAGCCCAGATAATGAGAAGAATGCCCGTAACTTGAGTACGAAAATTTAAAGGGACCAAATACAAATAGATTAATCCTGAAACCATTAATCCTAATGACCAAGAAACATCCACAACTGAAGGATTTTTTAAAATGCGATATAATCCCCACATAAAAATCATTTGTAAAAAAAGATAAATCATTACTATGGTTATCGCATGCATTATTTTTAGGCCTTTATTTTTTGATATAAATACGCGCAAAATGGCAATAGAAAACACCACATTACTCCGATGAAAAGACAAGTAGTGATGCTGCCATAAGGAAAAAAAGCTGCCCCCAGCACTCCTCCAATGTGAAATGCCAAGGAAAAACCGACACCTGCCAAAAGTCCAAGTAAAAATAGATGATCAAATAGCTTACTTAATGTGGCATATAAAACAACGGTAAAACTTATCCATAGAGTTATCATCCATGGAGAAGTAAAATAGGGAGAAAAAGGATTTGCAGAATAAATTACAATCCCTTTATAAACCAGAGTACTATCGAATAGAGTACTAATAGAGATGACTATTGCTAATAAAAGCCATAGCCCTTGTAGAGATCTTCCCGTTTGATGCTGCCAGTACACTTGTAACCCTACAAAAAAAACTACCATAAGAGGACTTATCCATGCATATCCCCGAGCAGCAAGAATAATGCAAGCAAACCAAGCGAGATAATAAGCAGTGGTATGAATCAGATAATGTAGTGTATTCATCATCTTTTAAGCCACAAGGCATGAATATTGCTTATATAGTTAGTCTGAAAACCTGCCGCACAATAAAAAAAGTAGAATTCCCACATGCGGATAAACGATTCCGTAAATCCTTGAGCAAGAATTTCCTGCTTGTTTTTTAATAAATTTTTATGCCAATCATTTAAAGTGGGAACATAATGGTGGCCTATGTCTTCGAATGATAGCAATTGTAGTGTAGTTTGGTTGGCAATTGATTTACTTATGGAATGCACTGAGGGCAGACAACCCCCAGGAAAAATATATTTTTTAATAAAATCAACCTCATCTTTTGCTGCTTCATAAGCTTGATCATTAATTACAATTGCTTGTAAGAAAAATAAGCCGGCGGGCTTTAGTAGTTGATGGCATTGATGAAAAAATGTATCAAAATATTTATGTCCGACTGCCTCAATCATTTCGATTGAAACCACTTTATCATATTGTCCGCAAAGGTTTCTGTAGTCTTCTTTTAATAATTCAATTTGATGGTTTAAGCCCAATTGATTGATTTTTTCTTTGGTATAAAGATATTGCTTTTCTGAAATAGTCGTTGTGGTTACCTTACATCCATATTCTTGAGCCACGTAACAAGCAAATCCGCCCCATCCTGTGCCTATTTCCAAAATATGATCCGAGGGTTTTAATTGCAATGCGACGCAAATGGCCTGAATTTTTTTCTTAGACGCCTGCTCCAGACTGATGCCTGATGGTTTATAAATAGCGCATGAATACATCATGGAAGGGTCGAGAATTAATCTAAAGAAATGATTGCCTAAATCATAATGGGCCAGAATATTCTCTTTAGCGCGACGAATCGAGTTAATTTTCAATTTGTAGCTTACTGTTCTCATCAGACTGAAAAAACGGGCGATGGGGCTTTCAATATTATTGAAGAGGGAGTCATTTTTAATAAACAGTGTAATCAATTTTTGTAGATCGCCGGTATCCCAATCCCCATCAATGTAACTTTTTCCAGCACCAACAGAGCCTTCGAGTAGAATTGTTCTGTACGCGTTGGGATTATTTATAACGATAGTAGCAGTTAAGGCATCTTCTTTGTGTTCCTGACCAAAGATATAGCTACCTTCATAATCATTGACTTCGATCCTTCCATGTGTGATGCCATTTAATAACCTGAGAAAGATTTTTTTGCATAATCGGGCGTTCAGGGCTGATAAATAATTATTTTGAGTCATTCTGTGTCCTTTCCTTTGAGCTTGGATGCGCATGAAATGGAACTCCCTTAAGCCATAATTTTAATGCTTGCCAGTAAATTGCTACTGCAACTTTATAGGTAACTAAAGGATGTTGCCAGAATACTTTTTTTATTGACGAAGTATCTTCAGCCTTTAAAATTAATGTCGCATCAAAATTCTTTTTTCCCTCACAATAGTTTTCCATATGAACGACTATTTTTTGTTTATTTAATTTTAAATTAAGTTGATAAGTATAATTCATGGACATAAAGGGAGATACATGCAGTTCCTTTTGAAATTTATAAGAATAGATTTCATTTTTAGGTTGGCCCAAATGCTTTAAAACATAATTATGCCGTTCTCCCCAAGGGGTATTAGTGACTTCCAAAATTAAATAGTCCAAATATTGATTCGCTTCATCAAAGATAAAATAAATACTGATGGGGTTAAAACAATATCCCAAGCAACTAAGATGGGTTAATAAATATATTTTACCCGTTGGGTAAATCTTATACCGATCCATAACTAATTGACGAGCATAATCATCAAGAGGGATTGGGGATTGGTTCAGGTAATCTTTTCGTCGAAATGAAAACCAATTGAACTTCTCTATGGAAACGTGTTTAATTTCTTTGAAGACAGTATTTATCTTAGCTAAATCAACCCAGAACATGAATAATTTATATGAGAATTGATGCTGTTTTGGAAAAAAGCGGCGATGTCTTACATAACCTGTAAAAATTTGATGGTTCATCATCTAGGTTCCTATGAGCTTACAGGCATTGATTGCACTATTGACACCATCTTCATGAAATCCATAGCCCCAATAACTTCCCACATAGTATGTATTATTTATCCCATTAATCAAATTAATGTGTTTTTGAGCTTTTAACGCAGAGATATTCAAACATGGATGTGCATATTTAAATGATTGAATTATTTGATTTTCTGCAATTTCATTTGTTAGATTAACCGATACAAAAAAATCATGATTGGAACGAATTGATTGCAGTCGGTTCATATAGTAGGTAAGGGTTGGCGCAGTACCCTCGTTATCGAGATAATTCCAGCTTGCCCAAGCTCTTTTATTTTTAGGCATTACATTTCTGTCTTTATGAAGGACTACTTCATTCTCAGTGTATTTTATTGCCGATAAAATGTTGATTTCTTCAGGAGTAGGTTTCTCGAGCATCGTCAAGGCTTGATCGCTATGAGTAGCGCATACGACTGCATCAAAGATGTGTTCTTCAGAATTCACGAATATCTTAACCTTATTAGCTTCTCGTATTATTCGCCCTACCTTTGAGTTTAAGTAAACTTGACCTTTTAGCCGCTCAATCATGGGGGTAATGTAGTTTTTGGAGCCTTGTTTAATAACATACCAAGTAGGTCGATTGAACACATCCAGAAGGCCATGATTATTATAAAATTGTAATATAAAGAAAGCAGAACATTTTAGGGTATCTTCTTTATTTTTAGACCAAATAGCAGCCATCATGGGTACAAGATAACATTCTCTAAATTGCTCCGAGTACTTGTTTCCCATGATGAATTCATTAATAGATAGTTCGAGATTATTTGCCTGAGTTAAGAATTTTTTTGCGTGGGAATTAAATAAAATAATGTCTTTTATTAGGTGATAAAAGTCTAATTTAAGCAGGTTGCGACGGTCTGAAAAAAGGGTATTTAGATTATAGCCATTGTACTCCAACTCCCGACGATCGGAGCGATAACTAAAACTCATTTCACTGGTTTGAATTGCTACATTTAACTCTTCAAGTAATTCACAGAAATTTGGATATGTTCTGTTGTTAAAAACTATAAAGCCAGTATCGATAGCATACGCAGCGTCTTCAGTTTCAACAGATACTGTGTGTGTATGGCCTCCTAGATAATCGTAAGCTTCAAATAATGAAACATCATGATTTTTGCTTAAGATATAAGCGCTCATTAAACCCGATATGCCTGAACCAATTACTGCAATCCTTTTTTTCAAAGTCATCCCTTTTTGTCCTTTTGGTTGTTAATTTATTTAAGGGAGGATACCTTGTCAAGGCGACTTGTTAGGTTTTATCTTAATCTAACACTTTATATTTTAATGTGTTCTGTGAATGCCCCATACCCTGAAAAAGCTATTGCTAAAATATGAGAACAGGAACCGCTACCGATAATTTTATTTAGAGCACGATGACCTCACACTAGACCTTAAATTGATGATGCTCTTATAACCCATGATTTCTCTCTTGCTCTGCAATGGAATGAACTGTGGATTGATTGAGCTCTTGTCGGGCACCAAACTGGTGAAAAAAGGTGGGGTCTTCATCCTTCAAAAGGCGTAAATGCCGTTCACGAAGAGTGTTCATTGTAGTGGATTTTGACCAGGATTTTCCTGTATTTTCACAATAGAATGCTTCAATCAATATAGGACCGCAGCTGCTGAGGTCCGTTTGGGGTAAAACGTTCGTTGAATACTCAATACTCATTCCATCCCCTATTAACTGGGCTTCCTGTAAATCTGCATAAAGCAGAGTAATTTGCTCCAGTTTTTCCTGCTCAGAAAGAAACCCATCAAAATAAATGAGTTTGGTAATTGTAGAGCCTACCCAATTGATTTGCATTCCTACCCAATGTTTTTTTGCGGCGTCATTAATAGGAATTAATACGCGAGCTTGAGTGTTTTCTGTCAACGCAGCATGTATTTTCCAGCTCTTTAACGTTTCTCCGATGCGCGCATATTTTGAAGAACTTTCCAGTTGCACTGCACTCAAGCAGATTGTCGGCAGAACCCCCTTCATGCGATATTCCAGTATTATATTAATGTCTTCAGCTTCATAATAATAATTTTGATTAGAAGGATAATAATTTTTAGGAACTGTAAAAATACTTAAGGGCGGCACGCTCCTGTATGGAGACTGAGCGAAACTGAGCGTATTTTCCTGAATTACCGAATTTTCCTTGGATAGGACGCCGTCGGTCGCTAATTGCGGGTTGTTTTGCTTTTTATTGGAGGAGGCGCTATGGAAAAAGCCAATATCTTTACGTTTTTTAGATGAGGACTTAGTTTTCTCAGATTGAGGTAAAACAGGGTTTACGTTTTCTTCCTCTAAATCAAGAGTATTTTTAATACTTTTTAGCTGGGTTTTTAAATTGTCGTCCATATTCGATGGTGTATTTTGAATACATTTACTTATGTAGTAGCTAAGTAGGGCATTAATAGCGCTTTCTTCTTGTTTGCATTCAGCCGCTCGTCTTAATAAAACAGAGGCGATGTGGGAGATGGATTGAGGTGAGCGATAAATTGCCAACTTATAAATAAGTGTTTGCATCTCTACCAGATTTAATCTCCTCCATAACTCATCAAGAGTTGCTGATTGAATTAATTGCTCTCTTTCCAGACCAGAGCATGTGTTTAATAGCGCAATAAAGTATTTTGCCTCTGAGGAGTTTAAAAGATCGACTAGGAAGATAGCAGGTATGTGCTTAAAAAAATCGTGGACCAGTAAAGTTGTGGGAGAACAAGTAGAAACCCAATTTCTTATGTCATTGGCAGCCACTCTTGGAATTAAATGGTTGGCCATATAGGTTTTCATGATATTTTTTAACTCAGTACGAAATATCTCTTCTTGTTGTTGCGCTATGGCATTAAAGAGAGGTATGCAGTGTTCTAGAGACGAGGGGACAGCCGCATGTTCTTCTTCTTGAGGGCTGGGCAGTTTTTCCTCTTTTTCCTGCATGTCATGAACAGGAAGGCTAAAGTCCTTGATCGGGCATGTATACGGAATAATTTTAAGTGTTCTATTTCCTTTGGGTGCACTTGTCCCGTTTTGAACTTCGTGCAACTCATCTTCGTCGTCCCAATTGTCGGTTACCACACAATGGTTATCCTGATCCAGATGATATTCTGGCTCATTGGCCAAAAACTCAGGGGCAAGCGAGAGCTGTTTTCTTTGCTCGTTCATCAAAGGGGCTATATATTGGTTATGAATGTCTTGAAATGAAAGAACATAACCGATTTTATTACCTGTCTTACGGATAACGCGTCCTACCATTTGCTCTATATCTTGCTCAGGCTGAGTCGAATTAGGTTTGCGGGCAATAATTTCCCAGGCTAAATCCGGACAATCAAAGCCAAAACGCAGTTTTTCTACTGCAATTAAAACTCCAGCATTAGAATGGGTTACAAACTCTTTGAGCTGTTTATCATGCTCCTTTTTATTGACTTTACTATGAACGGCGTAGGCGCGAATGTTGGCTTTCAGCAAATAAGCGCATAATTGTTCGCTTACCTTAATCGATGGCACATAGATAATTCCCTTGGTTTCTGCTAGGGTTAGTCCTTCTCCTTCAATGCCTGGATGATATTGATGTTGCAACAAATCGGGCAAGCAGCGCAGAAGTATCTTAACATTCGCCTTTGAATAATCCAGGTTGAAACTACACGCCACAATGGACGCATGAAAAGCTCCCTTAAAAGCATCTTGAATGCTCATCGAATACAGTGTATTTGGAATGCGATCCGGTTTGGGAGGGGTGGCACTACTGGCAATAGTGATAGGCGGTGCGTCTTTTTTGGCAAATAACGTACAGGTCCTGCCGACTTGAGAAGAATAGGCATGATATTCATCAAAAAGGACTAAAGAAGCGGAAGTCACATAAGCTTCATCTTGAGCCATCAATTTTTTGAAACTTTTCTCGCAACAAATGATAATCGTTTTCTGTTGTTTAACCCAGCGATTTTTTCCAAATAATTCCAGACAGACGCTTTGGCTATCGCTGGAAAGCTTTAAAACAGCCTCATTAGAAATACTTAAGGCATCGCCTTTCTTGGATAGAGTGGCATTATAACGGATTAAATCCTCATAAAATTGATTCACCAGATTAATGTGCGGGGTGACAATAAAAACAGGCGTATTCTCCATCGATGCGTGCCAGGCCATCAAGGCTAAGGTGGATTGAATCAGGGTTTTACCACTTCCTGTGGCCATCACAAAGCGTGATGGAAATTGATAGGCCTGAGTCACTTGTTGAATTGCTTTTTTCTGATACTCGCGCAATGCGCTCTTGGTGTAATCATAATGATTAATTAGATTATAAAAATTGGTTTTAAAATCATTGCCTTTTAATAAAGAAAGCGCCATTGCCGCAGAGGGCTTTTCGTCAATATGATTGGCAGCCGCATGGCAACGTAGCAAATTAAATTGCTGTAAAAACTTCTCATAATTCGCGTGACGTTGACGATTCACCTCAATAAGGTTATTTAGCGATTTAATCGCGTGGCGTACCTGGTGTTGCCAGGATGGTGGCGCATTCTTTAAATTCATAGGCTCGTCAAAAGAGCGTGCTTTTATTCCACTGGCAGCAAATGCATTACGGTGCTTTATGGCGCGGACAAGATGAATGTCGCTGGCTGGAAGAGTAGAAAAACCCCTCTTCTTATTCCCTTCAAATAAATAATCGAGAACAATTTGAAAATAATAATCCTCACCCCATTTTCTGGCTTGAGTGGCCTCAGGAAATAAGAAAAATAAGTGTGCTTCCTCGTGAATTAACTCGCGAATACGCGCCATATTAATCATAAAAAATTTAGAACCTAAGGTGGTAGAGGCCTTCGCCCGGCCTGAGCCTGTTGCCACACTAATGCAGCCTATGTCGCTTAAGCGGTCTTTCAACACCCCAAATAGCTCATGCCAAGATGGAGTAATCTGCAGTGAGGGGACCGCTAAATTCTTAATGTTATCATCTAGTAAGATGAATTCATTAAGTGTGTATTCATAAGCAAATAAAAAGGCAGCTAGTCGCCTTACGGTAATGGTGCCCAAATGTTCTTGATAATCCCCATTGTATTGGCTGTTCATCTTTTTGATGACTAATAGGTCAAAAGAAGGAGATAAATGAGCGAGGAATACCGGTAATTCTTCTTCAGTGCAAATAAGCGCTACTCGACTCTGTGTTAGAGGAGGAATCAAGGCGTTTTCTTTCCTGCCCGCACAGACAAAGGTTGTGATTTCACATGGATTGACGTGCTCCTGTAGCGAATATAAATCCATTTCCCAGTGCGAGGTTTGAATAGGATGACGATGTGCGGGTTCGTTTGACCTGGGTAGACTACTTACAGGAAGAAAGGAGAGTTCCTGAGATACTGTTTTTTTAGAATCCGATGCAGGGGGAACAGGGCGTTGAGGAAGAGCTATATTCGTAAGATATTTAGAGGCAATTCCCGTCTCATGATAAAGTTTAATATAAGGGGGCTCCATCGAGCGGAAACCCTGTTTGGGAGAACCGGAGGAAATAAATCGGTTTTGATGATCATTCCCATCGTGTACGACGTTATTGGAATGAGAGGGCGCTGCTTCAATTATCAGGTTAGGTAGTTCAGAAGCTGCGTCTATTTTTGAGCGTTTCGAAACTAAATAGGCTGCTGCTTCGTTTTTGGAGTTTTGGGGTAGGCTGTCCCGTTTTCTTTTCTTTAATGTGGCGTACTCAGAGTGCTGTGGTATGGTGTTTTTTTCTTTCAATACTTGAGTTAACAAGGAGGAAACGCTTTGTCCCTTTTTTGGGTCTTGGGTTGGACCAATATCTAAATAGCCGCTCGCGAATAAAGCTGGGTTCTGACTTGGCACTAGCCGTCTCTCTTCCGTGTCAGCAAGCAACCACAGCACTGTGTCACGTGCATCAGGGCCTGCAATTGGCCCGGCATTTAAATTTGCGTTATCTAATAAGCTAGGATGCTTTATTAAGAATTGGCGTCCTATGGAAGAGCGGGCAAGCAACCACAAAACAGTTATTCCTGCATGAGGTCCTTCCATTGGCCCGGTATTTAAATTTTTATTATCTAATAAATCAGGATGATTTATTAAGAATTGAAGTCCTTGGGGAGAACCGGCAAGATACCACAAGACTGTTTTCCCCGTGTCAGGTCCTTCCATTGGCCCAGTATTTAAATTTATATTATCTAATAAACCAGGATGATCTATTAAGAATTGAAGTCCTTCGATAGTACTGGTAAGCGCCCACAAAACAGTTATTCCTGCATGAGGGCCTTCCATTGGGCCGGTATTTAAATTTGCGTTATCTAATAAACTAGGATGCTTTATTAAGAATTGGCGTCCTATGGAAGAGCGGGCAAGCCGCCACAAAACAGTTATTCCTGCATGAGGTCCCTCCATTGGCCCGGTATTTACATTTTTATTATCTAATAAATCAGGATGATTTATTAAGAATTGAAGTCCTTGGGGAGAACCGGCAAGATACCACAAGACCGTTTTCCCCTTGTCAGGTCCTTCCATTGGCCCGGTATTTAAGTTTGCGTTATCTAATAAACTAGGATGCTTTATTAATAATTCACGTCCTTCTTCAAAGTTTGCAAGCAACCATAGTAATGTTATTTCAGAGTCGTGCCTTATCTTAGCATTTAAATTGACTTGACTTAATGAATCAGGATTTTGAATTAATGAGCGATGTTCTATTGGAGTAGCAAATCCCCCCAAGGCGCTTATTCCTGCTGAAAGATCTTCGGGATGGGCAGCAAATATCACCAAGGCGATTATTCCTGCTGAAAGATCTTCTTTTAAAAGCTGATTAAGATTTTTTGGGGTAAGCAAATTTCGATTTTCATTTAAAAAATTAATCCCTGATGCTGTTTTTGTCAGAGCCGATAATAATGTTATATTCGTCTCTTCAGGATTAATTTCACCTAATATTTTTGAGTGATTAATTAATAAATTAATGCCGTGAATATTAATTACTAAAAAAATTAAGTTGGTATAATCTGCATATTTACTTTGGTCAGGATTGTAATAAAGCTCATTTAAAAATGATGAGGTTAATAACCGAGGATATTTTTTTAGTATCTCTTCAGGTTCTAATCTTTCTATAATTGTTTTTAAATTATGTTCTAGAGCAGTTTCTTGAGCAAAAAAAGGAGATTCATTTTTTTCTTGCATGATTAATATCCTTTGGGCGAGATAAGAGCCAATCATCTACAATCAAAACCAATAAATATTTTGGTTGATATTTGTTTAAAGAAGCTATAATGTATCCTTATTGTATATATTTTGGAATCCATTATTTGAGAAACTAATATTTTCTTGAATGGAAATTTATGCATTGTCCACTTAGGGTATGTGCTTCCAATTAACCTTATGTTTTTATTGACATACATGCCTCATACATGATTTTTATTTCTGTTAATTTTTTAATACCTCTATATATAGTTAAAATACCGGTTGGGTGTTTATTATTAGTATTTTTGTGCCCTCCTAATCGAGCAATTTGAAAATAGACTTGCTCGAGAGTAATACTGTCAATATTCTCTAATTTCTTGTGGTAATAATATACATGAAGGGCCTCAATTTCTGATTTTTGAAAACAGTTGCTTGCAGGCCTACTTTTTGCGTGTCTGGCCTGATGTATCAGCCAGTAAGTTTGAACGGAGGCCATGTTAATCATTGTTGTCAAATTTTGAATAGCATCTCGAGTGGTATACAAATAAATCTGCTCTGCTTTATAAGCGGTTTTCAGTACTTTATGAAATGATTCGATATGCCACCTTTTCTATACGACTCCACTACAAATCTCACCTCTTCGAGCGTATTAACTGGGAGGTTAGTTAATAGTGTCCATTTACTTTCTATACCAGATGCTTCTACCACATTCATTTGAATGGGTGGCAAATTATTCTGTGGGTGGCTAGCACCACGGTGAATAGGTGGGAGCAAAACATTCTCTAAAGATTTTAAGCTAATCTCTTCGTGAGTGTCAGACTTGGCACATTGAAGAAAATCCTTACCAAGGCAAGTTTTTTGCTCAAATAAACTTGATAGTTTATTCTTGCGTGCTCTTGCGGATTTTCCGGTTGAACGGTCCGATTTGCTTCTGATTACGAATTTAAATTGCTCCTCATCATATTTAAAGTCGCTGAGAAACTATAAATCAATTTTATGAGCAATAAGAGTAAATACTTGACAATCGATCTAAATGAGAGTCAAAATATGGATTTTTGAGTCCCTCATACCTCATGCCGCAAATTACAGACTTTTCTCAATTCCTTGAAACAGAAGTAATCAGAACCAATACAGGTTATCAATATCAACTTGGTTTACCCATTATTCCTCAAGTACAACATGGGCAAGTATGTAAGTTAAATGCGCTAAGCGTAGTGTTAAATTCCTTAAATAAATTCCGCGGAATGCCAGTGCCGCTACCCATTCGAAAAAACGACGGAGAATATTCTTATTCTCTGCGACAGCTTGCTAAAGAAAAATATGGCTCCCAAGTTGGGGAAATATATAGCGCAAAAACTTTAGCCGCGATTGCTGCAGATAATGGCTACTACAAATCCACTATTTACACCGAAGAACAATTTGATAATTATGTAGACAGAATAATTTCGGCAATCAATGCTAGCGAGGCTCCTATTATTTTTTTTGATGTTAATAACGAGGGTGATCCCACATACTTAGCAAGTAATCGTGAACATGCAGTGGTTGTCGCCGGATATTTTACTAGTAATGAAAGCCAACTTTGTTTTATAGTAAGTCAATGGGGAAAGTATCATTGGATAAAGGCCGAAGATGTTTTTGTGTCAACGAGCCAATTATCCTCTTCTCGTCCACCGGAGACATTCTTCAAATATGAAGCTGGATGGTTTGACCTCTATTCTAAGCGTTTTTTTCCTCCCAATGCTTTTGAAAAACCACCTTCTGACAGAAGAAAAGCACATGAATTACCTATGGAGGACGGTGGTTTAAAAAATAAAATTTTTATCGTTCACCAACAACCTCAAACTACGAATCAACTTTCATTTTGGTCTTCGCCGACATATTTAACAACTAAAGAATCTGAACTTCTTTTTAGGCAGGATTTAATTCGTAAAAATATCGTTCATACTTCTCTATGAACAATCAAAGCTCATCTAAATAGACGATTCTCTGACTAGCTGTGCCTGGGATAAAAAAAATTTTTACTGGTCTATAAGTAGTAATACCGCTTGCCCCGGAGAAATAATCTTTCTAGCCACATTGGCATCCTATAATAACTTTATGTTTCTAAATTATAGATCTATAAACAACTAATTGAATAAAAACAATCAAAATATTAAGAGGTTTCACTTAGTAACTAAAAAGATGTAAAATATACATAAAAACGACCTTGGTGATTACGTTATGGGCAAAATGAATGAGCATGGAAAATTCACTCCGTTTCCCGGATTATCAGTTATATCTAGCATTCATTCTGAGGATGAGCCATTTTGGAAAAATATATTTAATTTTTTACAGCAAGACCCTCTGATAGCTGAGCACTATTCATTGCTTCCACTAAGCAGTTACCATATGACTACTTATAATTTATTTGTGCAAAATCATACCTCTGAAGACCAGTGGCTGGAGTTTATTGACAAGAACTTGACATTTTTTCAATTAATGCATGAGCATTTGCTGATGTTTTTAAATTTCTCCCCTTCAATTATACAAAGTACCAAGATTATTACCAAGCCCGTATTACAATTGGTAGTCGATATTTCACCCGTACAAAAAGAGAAAATTGTGAGCATTGCTTCGTTTTTTAATTTAAGCAAAAATATTGCTTTTCCTTTTCATATCACCTTGGGTTATCAACTTAAAGAATTAAATCATGCGGACCAAGAAAAGATAGAGAAAACACTATGGGCAAATGTCCATAAGCTAATGTTACCTGACACAGTTCTATCCTTAAAACCACCCACTCTAAGCTATTTTAATGATATGACCGCATTTATACCTTGGGATGGCCGTATTAATCCTTTTAGAACCTCCTCGACCAGCATGTTGGATTCCTCTCCTCCCCTACAAGAAAAACCCTTAGTAGCCAATTCTTTCTCTCAGAACAGTAATAATACCTTCTTTTCCGGAGAGAAAAATAACTCAACAAATCAAGATGAATTCACCAACAAGAACTCATTAAAGTAACTGCATTAATGTAATGAGGGCACCATCAATTTAACTGTTGCTCTAGACTATAAATTATTTAGAGCGTTTTCGCGATCTTGGAAAGGAAACCGACACGATACCTTTATCCCTTCGAAACCAATTTGCCTTGGACTTAAATATGAGGATGAAAAAAAGCGTGCTACAGTTTCTAGCTTACTCATGGAGGCAATTATATTTTAAAGCGGTCGTTTAAGTTTTTGTTAATATTTAAGTGCTACAATCCCGCATTCAAATTTTATACATAAGGGTTTGTTATGCCACACTTATCCACTGATTTTGGTGATGTGATTAGCCAAGTTTCAAAACGCAAAAGAAATACAACAGAGCCCCCTGAACCAACACTCAAAAAAAACAAGCACACACCGAATCAGGAGGGTACATTCTTTACCCCATCTGAAAAGCAAATTGCCTCAACAGCTTTATTATCATTAGCCCTAGTCCCAGAAATAATAAATCATGTTCCAGAGGAAAAATATATTAACGACAGCCAGAAGGTCAATGAATGGGTCACAGAATGGAAAGAGGAATATGGTTCTTCTTATATCTTAGAATCGCTAGGACGTGCTTTATTAGATGCAGCAACTTTATTACAGAAACAAAAATCGCCCCTTCACCAGCAAAAAAACAATCCAGTAATTCAATTTGCGGTTAAATTTTTATTAATGTCCATTGCTCATTTAGACGATCCAACTGAAGAGCAGCGGGCACTCTCATCAGTCTATGCAGCACTCTTAAAACCTTTTACCATGTTTTCTATATTTGAGTTATCCCCTAAATATTATTTAGAACATTTACGACTTCGCTTTGTCCAATCTTCGAATATGCCTAGTTTTCATAATTTAAGTATTGAGGAGATGGTAGATGTAGTATTTCAAACACTAGCCTCCACATGCACCGAAAAAGAATACGATCTCATAGTACCAGCTCTTTTGAAATCGATTCAAAATTCTGATGAGGAACATATAAGTACAGAAAGTTCCCGCAATAGCATTTAATTCATTTAAATTTAGGGCTCCGTTGCCAATTATTGGCCGGAACCCTGAATGCGGTTTTTCATAGACTACACCACACTCTATCGCTGGGTTCAGTATTACGCTCCCGAATTAAAAAAGCGACAAAAGGAGAGTGGAAATACCTGTATCGCGCAATCGATGAAGGGTGCAATACAATTGATTTTTACATTTCCCACCGCAGCAATGGCATTGCGTCGATGGGACAAATAAAAATCAATGCCACCGCCTTGCATCGCGTTTTTATGCCAGGCTAGCCGCTTTAAGATCGGGGCATAGAACTGAACTCAACGATAAACTGTGGTGGGATCCAATTTAAGACCACGTTCCTTAACCATTTTTTTCAAATCTCTATAGCCGATCCCGTATTTACAATCCCAACGGACACATTGCAGGATCAATTCATCCTTGAAAATGACGCCATTTAAAGGCTATAGGTTTGGTCGAACGAATAATAAAGGGAGGATTACCCTGATATTTGGATTTTTGGTTAACTGTAAAGAATTACCTGAATATTTAGCAGAGGAAAATAACCATCCTGAAGAATTTCGTCATAGCCCTCGTTAAAAATTTGCCTAATTGGGTTGGCTTCTTATACAATCCAGCCATTATTTGTAATCTCCCGCATCATTCAGAGCTAAGTGAGGAATGGTGCGGGGAGCTATATGGTTTATTTATTCTTTAATAGAGGGGCTATGTTATGAGTTTTTCATTTTTCGAAAATGATAATAAATCGGACAGGTTGGCAACAAAAGAAAATATGATGGTTGTTGGCGGGATTTTTGCTGCATGCGCATTAGCTGCGGTATCCCTGACCGCTTTTTTTGTTGCGTTAGCTGTTACAATTTGTTTTTTCGGGTACCAAGCGATGCAAGAGAAAGACGATTCAATTAGTTTTACCATTAGATTGCCATAGACAGCCAGGAGTTCTTCGTCTTGTAATGGATTATCCCTAAGTTGATGGTTATCGAACTTGGGGATAGTCGCCGCTATTTTTCTGCTGGGTTTCTGTTTGTTATTTGTTACTCTAACCCAAATCCTTGATGTTATAGGAATTCAAAAGTTAAGTTGACGATGTCCTAATAACTAATCCCGTATTTACAATACCAACGCACGCATTGCAGAATCAATTTCCCCTAGAAATGACGCCATTTGAATGTAACCGGTTTTGTTGAACGCAATCCCTTAAAATGATTAGCTTAAATTATATTCTACTTTTCGTTTTTGCAAGGGAGCTTGATTTAATTCTCCAAGGGGTACGCTAGTCTTGAATTCGATCAACTTACGCTGACCAGCGAAAGAAATTTAAAAAACATCTATTCAGAAAATGGTTTCATTCTATTCTGGTATCTTTCTTCTGCGTTTCTTTCTTTTTGTTCCAAAGTATCTTGAGTTTTAAACCAAGAAAACCATCCTCTTTTCGGAGCACTAACCACGTCATCTCTCAACTTCTGATTAGCAACATCAATAATTTTGATATTGTCATTAACAGAGCATCCATTGATAAAAGAAAAAATATGAAAGTATATTTCTGCTGGAATTTTTCCTTCTCTAACTAATTGCTATCCTTGAAATGCCCAGACATTTGCGGCTGTTGATAAATATTCTTTTGCTTGTTCCAAATCGCATGCAGACATTATTTTTCGTTACTATATAATTATGTCTGCACACAGACATATTGTAGAGGAAGGAAGTGGATAGAGACCTCTCTAGCATAAATGAAGAACAGTTGTATTCTGATATTAGTCAATTGATAAAGGTTACTTAGCAGCGAACCTTACATGAAATTATAGGGATGGGGTTCTATTATATTGGCATATAGGACGACGTATTAATCAAGAAATATTAAAATATGAACGAGTGGCTTATGGCGCGAGTGTTTTAAAACTCTAGCAGATAAGTTACAAACAAATTTCGGAAAAGGTTTTGGTTTGCGTATCATACATCCGTGCACAATTTGAAAAATTTTTTCCTGACAAGGATAATAGCACAATTTAATTGTAGCCGTTTTAGCCCGTATTTAAGAATATTACGTAAATTATTTTTCAATTACAGCGTTAGAAAAATTATTAGTTCTGACCTTTATTACAAGACTATATTGAGTTCCAATCATATGAGAAAATTATAAAATATTTAAAGGGAAGAGAGGTTTTATGATGGGTAAAATACAGCCCGGCCTGACTCATGAACAAAATTTCGATGATATTGTTAACCTGATTAAGTCTTCAAAAAATCTAGCTTATCAAGCAGTTAATACTGTGTTGATCGATCTATATTGGCGTATTGGTGAATACATAAGTAAAAAAATATCACATGCTGAATGGGGTGAGGGGGTTGTTGAGCAGCTAGCAAGCTATATTTCTCGAACTCAACCTGGGATTAGAGGTTTCACCAGGCCAAATCTTTTTCGGATGAAGCAATTTTATGAGATTTACCATAGGGATGAAATTGTCTCACCGCTGGTGAGACAATTACCTTGGACACATAATTTAATTATTATTAACCAAAGTAAAAGCAAAGACGAGCGTGATTTTTATCTCCATAAATGTATTAGAGAACAATGGAGCAAACGAGAATTAGAACGACAATTTAAAGCAGCACTTTTCGAAAGGACTATCTTAAATCCGGTCCAGGTAACTGGATCTTTAGAACAAACTCACCCTGAAGCAAAAAATGCATTTAAAGATGCATATATGGTAGAGTTTTTAGGCCTTCAGGATGATCACGAAGAAATAGATCTGCATAAGGCATTATTAGCCAAGCTAAAAAACTTTTTAATAGAGCTGGGTAGGGATTTTTGTTTTGTGGGAACTGAATATCCACTTCAAGTAGGCGGGAGAGACTTTTTTATAGATTTGCTATTTTTTCATAGAGGGTTAAATTGCTTAGTTGCTGTAGAACTAAAGGTAGGGCGGTTTGAGCCAGAATATTTAGGTAAGATGTCGTTTTACTTGGAGGGGCTAGATCGCACAGTGAAAAAATCTCACGAAAATCCTTCCATAGGATTATTGTTATGCGCGAGCAAGGATAAAGAGGTTGTTGAGTTTTCATTAAATAGAACCTTATCACCTGCATTAATTGCTGAGTATCAAATACAATTGCCAGATAAAAAGTTATTACAAGAAAAATTGCATGAGTTGTTATTAGAAGACGAATAAGAAAGCAATTGTCTCACCAGTGGTGAGACAATTTCAAATTTATTATAATCGCATGATATTTAAAGTAATTTAACTGATTATTGGTAAAAATAGATCTATATTACAACAATGATTTGATTATAAAGTGTATGAAAGAACTTTAAAAGGCAGTGGGGGGCATTATTCCTTGCTGATAACCTCTAATTGTTACCAATGCGAAGATTTGGGTTGTAGATTATAACAGACCTCCGGCCGGGATCTTTGTGAAAAGGGTCATGTCTATACAGAGACAGTGTAATTAACTGAATCAAAAGGTTCGTTGCCTATAATACGCGATCCGTGGCAATATTAACCTAAATCCCAATGGTTGGGCTTTTGATATAATATATTAAAAAACATTGTATGTAGAGTGAATAATTTGATTGATATTTGCTCGTGGGGTAGATGATATTCTTATTGCCAGCATCGATGGACTTAAGGGATTTCCTGATGCCATTATGGAAGTATTTCCTCATACGGAAGTGCAACTTTGTGTTGTTCATCAAATTCGCAACTCATTGAAGTATGTGGTCAGCAAAGACCAGAAGGCCTTCATGGCTGATTTAAAGCGTGTTTATAAAGCCTCAAGCAAAGACTTAGCGGAGCATCATCTGCTTGAGCTGGAAGAGAAATGGGGAAAAAAATATCCTGCTGTAATAAAGTCTTGGAATGATCACTGGGAAGCACTATCACAGCACTTTAAATATCCAGGAGAGCTCAGGCGTATCATTTATACGACCAATATTGAAGGTTTTCATCGACAAATTCGCAAATACACTAAAAATAAAGGCGCATTCACCAGCGAAAACGCCCTTATCAAACTCATTTACTGTGCTGCTCAGAAAGTACTGGAAAAATGGAATCAGCCCATGCACAATTGGGCGCTTATCGTGTCCCAACTAGAAATCTATTTTGAAGACAGACTAACTTTGGGGCTTAGATGAGCAATGAGGTGACACAGTTAAATGAACACTCTTGCTTATATAGTTGGGATCTTCCCAAATCTTAAATTTTTTTGAATTGAATCTTTTTTGCAACGGAACCGTTTTGATTACGCTTCGTTGTATCAACGCTACTAATTTAGATCTTATTACCAGAATATTCTTCAGGCACATCAGGGGATTTACTTTCATCTTCCGGGTGCACAACAAAAAATCGTTGAGGCTCATAAGTTTTTTCCTCTGTCTTTCCGGTCGTTTCCGTAGTTTTAATCTGACTATTTGTTTTTTTAGGTTTTTTTAATGGAGATTCAATTATTTCGTTTAATGCTCCTTCTTTGTGAGGTCTTTTCTTAATATTCGATTTTAGTTCTTCCGTATAAAATGGTCTAAAAAGTTCCTGTCTTATTTGTAATGTATCTATACATTTTTTTGCTTCTTCAACGGTTAAACCGGATTCAAATGCAAGCACTAAAAGCTCTTCTTTTTTAAGATCAACAATTTTTTTAATAACCTCATTAATCTCTTCTTTTTTATTGAGTAAGCTTTTAAGTGATGAATCTTGGTAATCAAGATATTCTAGAGTTTCTAATAATAGATCATCAGGGAAATCATCTACTTGAACCTCTTCTGGTGTTGAATCTTTAAATAGAGCGCTAAAATAATGATCGGCTAGGCTGCTTTCGGGATCTTCTTGTAGTGACGTGTAATTAACACCACCCATAATTATTCGAAAAGGATCGGTTAATACTTTTTCTAAAGGTAGCTGAAAAATGGCTTCATCAAACTGAAAGCTACAACCAGGGTCTATTCTAACTGCGACTATACCTTGGCCATTTTTATCCGGAACAAATCCAATATTGCTATTATCCCAATCAATCTCACCTAAAAAATAACCTGTAATTACGGCCGCACTTAGGTTTTTTATTTGTTCAAAAGAATAACTTTTACCCTTGTATTGGACATGAAGAGGCGATTCTTCATCTACTTCAAAGTCTTCAAACTCATAAAGGATATTAGATGCTCGCATATAATCATCTTTGTCTATAATAACCAAATGATAATCAGGCTGATATTCTCCTAGTATTTTACTAAAAAGCTTACCTGCAAATACAGCCAAGGCATGTTCATTAACATCCGGCAAATTGCGGCTAGCTAAATTGTTATCGGTAACATGATATTCAAAACCATTATTATCGATAAAAATGAATAGCTCCTCTGTTTCTGTAAGCTGAATCTCTTTGTCGCCAATTTTTATATACATAATGATTATTATTGGGTCAATAATGGTATATTATAGATTATTGAAAGAATTTCAACATACTTATTAAAAGAAATAAGGCAGGAAAAATCCCTTTATAAAATAGTAATTTATTTGGATTAGCTAATCTTTCAAAAAAAACGATTAGAGTCTTTTGAAGACCTCCGGCCGATATCTTTGTAAAAAAGTTCATGTTTATACCCAGACACTGTAATTAGCTGAATCAAAAGGTTCGTTGCCTCTAATAACTTTTTAAGCTCTCTAATACTGAAATCTTCATGTTACACTGAGACTTGGAAAGATAATCCCCGTTTATTTTCTCGTATATTTGTAAAGTATAGTAAATTTTGCTATAGTAAAAATTACTATGTAAGACCTGAGTAGGGGCATTAATGGGGGTTAAAAATGAGTAAAATTATTGATGCTATGTTAGAAACAGCCAGAGATCTTCGATTAGATGCAATTACTATTAAAGAAATAGAAATGCTTAACTTAAGTGAAGTTAAAGAACTTGAGGCACAAGAAATAAAGAAAATGCGAATTAAAGAAAAAGTTAGCCAAGCTGTAATGGCTAAAATATTGAATGTTACTCCATCTACCTATCAAAAGTGGGAAAGGGGCGAGGTGCATCCCAAAGGAGCCAATCTTAAACTACTGCGTTTAGCTCATGATCATGGCATTCAATATATTTTATCTTAGATGGCGGTCGAGTTGTTATTGACTCGAATGGCCTGTTAAGTCTGGTTAATAGTATTTAAATTAGTAGAGTTTAGCGAGGTTTAGACTAAACTTCTAATGTGCAACAAAAGGTATAGTTGATGAACAGAACTTATAATGATCCACTGCACGGCATTACCCTAGAGGTTATCTTAAATAGTTTGTTGAGTTGTTATGGCTGGGAAGGCTTGGCGGAAAGAGTCAAGATTAACTGTTTTTCTTCCAACCCCAGCATCAAATCAAGCCTTAAATTCCTGCGCAAAACACCATGGGCAAGGAAAGAAATTGAAACCCTTTATCTTGCTTCCTTAAAAAGTAAAGATTGCGAAAACCCATAATTACTGGAGTAATAAATAATATGAAGGATGTTTTCATTAATAAAGATCATGTTGAACTCTTTAAAATTCTTAAATTTGAAGGTATCGCCTCGAGCGGAGCAGAAGCCAAAGAGATGATAGCTGCGGGCACTGTATTGGTAAACGGCGTAATAGAAAAACAGAAAAGAAAAAAGATGGTTGCAGGAGATACGATTGAGTTGAAAGGTGAGATCTTTCGGCTAAAGTTGAGTGCCAATTAACTTTTCGATACACCCAGCTCCTAGAAAAAATGGCTAAAAATCAAGAAGAATTACAGCGTTCTAATGGTATTTTCATATTGTGTGAGTAGGGTATTTTGCTGAGCGCTAGAAAATTAAGTCTGATTAATGAATTAATTAAAAAACAAGTCAACGAGTAATCCTTATCAAGCAACATTTGGATATTAAACAACATGACATGACCTCAAAAGTTATGATTACGTTTTTTTCACTATTTTCGGAACTTGAACGTGACTTGATTAGTTTAAGAACTAAAGAGGCTCTAGCTAGTAAAAAAGCACCGGGAGTCTTATTGGGTAAACCAAAGGGTACATGTCAAAACAGTAAATTTGATAAGGATGCTCCTAAAATTATGGATCTTCTTGGCTTAGGATTATTATTTAGAAAAATTGCAATTTTTTAAGCTATACCAATCACATCGGTCTAAATACCTATATAAGAAAACGGCAATTACGCTCGGTGATAGATTAATTTACTGAGGTACAAATTAAGAATAACAAGAGTTATGTGAGGAGTAGATGGAAATAGGTTGTATAAGGTATGTAATTCGGCCAGTGAAAACTGTAGATCTGGATCAATTATTTAGCATGTTAATAGATTTAGTGAAACATGAAGGTTCTTTTGAACGTTTTAAACTAACCAGAGACCGTTTAGAAAATGAATTATTTGGCATTAATGCGGATTGGAATTGTTTAGTAGCGGTTGATCCTCACGAACAAGTACTTGGATTTTGCCTCTATACTTTTGCCAATATCAATAGGGCTTTTAATTTGAGCCCCATGATACAGGTTGATGATTTATATATAATCCCTGAATATAGGAACGCAAAAATTGGTTATAATTTAATGTATCAGCTCGCTTTGATAGCGAAAAATAACAATATTGGTCGTTTAAATGTATGGTGCATGAAGGACAATGAGCAAGGCCAAAATTTTTATCAAAAAATAGGCGCAGAGAAAAGAGACTTTATTGATGTTTATTCCATTCAAGTAACTAATTTTTTAACTTGAATTCTATAAATAAAAATGCCTCAATTTACATTGAGTTATAAAAAAATTAATAAATGTTCGATTCATCAAATAAGATCATGAATTAAATATAACTTAAATATTTACCCTAATTTATTTACTACCCTTATATTAAAAATAGGAAGCGATTATAAATTTATTTGACATATTGTTCTCTTTGCCCGAAATGTAAGCTATTTTACGACTTAAGGGAGTTGGCTGTTCCGTTATACCCCAAAGGAATCATTTTAATACATTCGTTGCATTAGGAACTTCGAGCTTTCTACTCCAGGCTGATCAAACGCGTTGATTTGCCAAATAACGCTTTGGGTATAAATCTTATGTTCATATAATGCAATTAGAGCCCCTAATGTTTTAGGCGAATCATCGCGAAGGCTAATATGGCTTATTGGATAAGAAGTAGAAATATTACGCTCCTTATCCCCCTTAGACAGCACTTCTTTCTGAGCTAAGCATAATCGATAGATAAGGGATTGTTGCTCAGAATCAATGCTTATGAGCTCAGCGGCGATGCGGTGTGTTCCTTGGCATAACAGTTGATAATAGCTATGTTGGGCTTGATTTCCTGAACCGCCCCAGATAATTGGAGCTGTCGCATAGTCTACTGTCTGCCCATACTTATTGATGGATTTTCCATTGCTTTCCATATCTAACTGCTGGACGTAAGATGAAAAATAATCCAGTGGGTATCCATACATCATTACTAGTAAGTGATGAATTTTTAAAAAATTGTTATTCCAAATTCCGAATAAAGCTAAATTTACCGGAAGATTCTGATTAAATGGGGTGTAACGGAAATGTTTATCCATTAAATAAGCACCGTGAACAAACTCAGAAAAACGATCAAATCCAATGGCAATACACGTAATTAAATTAATTGCAGAGCAAAGGGAGTAACGTCCACCAACCCAATCCCAAATAGGTAAAACATTCTTAATACCTAAAGCATAAGCGTTCTCAACATGAGCCGTTACCGCAATGAAATGTTGTGCTATTGAATTGGCTTTGTTAATCCATGCCATCGCTTTTTTTGTGTTGTACAATGTTTCTATTGTGGTAAATGATTTTGAAGCCACAATAAAAAGGGTTGTTTCTGGGCTGAGTTTCGCCGTCACTCGATGAAACGCATGAGCATCCATATCAGAAATAAAATGATAAGATAAAGAAGAAGCCGCTAGCTCCGTTAAAGCATGAACGCAAAAAGCAGGCCCTGTATGAGAACCGCCAATACCAATATTAACAATATCTTTAATTGGTTTATTAGAATAGCCCAACCATTCCCCAGCTCTAATTTTTTCTGATATCTGCCTCATTCTATCCTGTACAGCCATGATGTCAGGAACAATATTTTTTCCATCGAGATAGAGTGTTTCGTCTCGAGGCAGCCGAAGAGCGGTATGTAATGCAGGACGATTTTCTGTTGTGTTAACTCGTTTTCCTGAGAATAAATCCTCAATTGCGGGCTTTAAATGACATTCCTGGGCTAGCTGTAACAGCAATTCTAATGTATCTGTGTCTAAATGTTGCATGCTGCAATCTAAGGTAATTTCTCCGCTTGACATCGATAAACTAGAAAATTTCTCCTGATTTAAAAGAATTTTTCGCTGTTGTTTTTTAAGTAATTTCCATGTTTTTTGTTCAGTGAGTTGTATCATTTTACCTCCGAATTTATGAGGCTGCATTGCTCGTTATTTTATTTATAGACTAAGTAATGTTTCGCGATTTTTATCAAGTAATTGCAACATCATGAATCCATCACCAAGTTCTTTTTTCCTATTTAACTGTGCGCAAGTCATAATCCAAAACATCCATTTTGCAGCAGAAATAAAAATATCCATCTCTCTTAGAGATAATTTTAAACCATATACTTGACGAAATTTTTTTGCCTCATCTTCTTTAAAAAAATAGCCCTTAGGCGTTTTTTCCACAGTCCAACTGGTTATAGTGTCAATAAAGTCAATTTCCGGCTTTAAGAGGCAAATATCTTCCCAATCAAGAATGATGGGCTGATTGTCACTGTGCCACAAAACATTTTTGGGTTTTATATCCGTATGCGCTAAAACCCCGTTTTGACCTTGTCCCACAATGACCTCTGCAGTCACTGCGGCGCATACTTGATTAATAAAATGAGTTAACGAAGCATCAGGAACAAATTCATTAGAACAGGCGATTAATAAACTTTGTGCATTAGACGCAATAAAGTGTTGCCACGCCCCAACTAGGAATCGCGTTTTGAGCTCCCAAAAACTGGGCTCATACATTGATATGTCTTTTTGATGCAGTATGGCAAGATATTCTGCCATAAGGAGTTTTTCAGCAAGATGAATCGCATCAACTTCTTTACAAACTCCAGGACAAAACTCCATGCAATAAAATACCAGGTCTTGATGCACTTGAATCAAAGAACCCTCAATAGGTATGCATCGAGGAGCTGGAACCAGATGAGATAAGTTATCAACTATGGACGTATGTATGGTTAAAAATTGAATTAATTCATCCTTATTAAAACCATACAACTGGCATAGGCTGTCGGTATTTAATATTTTTACAACCATCTTGCAGTTGTCTTGGTCTTCTAAAAACACCACCAATCCAGAAATGTTCTCCGAGATTATTTTTATATTCTGAATCTCTTTTTTTAAATAGCTTTGCATGAAATAGGTAAGTTTTTTTATGTTAAACGGTTTCATAGCTCTTCACCTTTAAACATTATTTCGTTATAGAAAAACCATAGTTTGATTTTAAAATAGAAATTAACTCCTGTTCGGTGGATGCAATTTGAATAGGATAAGACTTAAATTGGCTTTGGTATGTTTCAGACTGTGCATGAGTCCCTCCTAGAAACGCAATAGCATTCATGTTGGCAGATAATGCCGCCTCAATCCCCTCTGGAGTGTCCTCAACAACAAGGCAATATTCTGGTTTTACTCCCATAGCCGCAGCGGAAAATAAAAACAGATCCGGAGCCGGTTTTCCATGCGCTACTTGTTCAATAGTAAAAATATGGTTGTCCGGGATGTATTTTTTTAAGTGAACTAAAGATAAAGAATAATTGATTTGTTCTCTGATGCTATTTGAAGCAACACAATAAGTTATTCTCTGTTGGTTAAGGGTTAAAATTAAATCTCTCAGTAAACTATTTAATTGATGCTTCATGGCTTGGAACAGATCAACATAATATTTATTTATCATTTCCTGAGTAATGCCAACATCAGAGATGTCTTTCATTTTGTCTTTTAATTTATCAAATCCTAATCCTAAAAAATCATACGGAGATAAATGAATCTCATTATTATTGACATACCTCATAATAGACGACATTAGTGTCTTTTGAATAAGAATTTCACTATCGAGAATAACCCCATCACAGTCAAAAATAATAGTGTTTATCATGTTATAATTCCATAAATTATATTTCGACATTGTTCCAAAATAATTTGAGCTTGCTCTTTGGTGTAACAATCTAAACGGTATTTCAGCGCAAACTCCAAACCATGATTCTTTTGTCGGTTCAATTTAAATGCCAAATGTCTGGGATCACTTCCCCATAAATCAATTGAGTTGCTGCTCACCGATAAAAACTCAACGACTTTTCCATTACACATAAGTTCTTCAAGATTAATTGATTGATAATCAAAAGAAATTTTAGGAACTTGAAGATTGAAATCTTTCAGCTTAAACGAGGGCATAAATTGATAGAATTCCATTTCAGCCAACTCGTTCATAATCAATTCAGCCATTTCATTAAGGGGTTTCTCATGAATGTTTTGACAACGAACCGTGGGGTGCTGCGCCACTTGGCCAATAGTATTGACCCAAAATGAATTGTTTCTAGCATTTGAAAAAACAATTAATGCCGTATCTTGTTTTCCAGTTATGTCATAAAAAGCACGATGGACAACTGCCTGCAAGAGGCTAGCTACAGTTATTTTATTCTTCGCTGTATAGTGCTCTAAAAGCGCCAATTCTGTTTTAGTTAATACAAATCCTACTTTTGCTCCTTGTAAGGGAAAATCAGAACGTGCAAATTGGTTGCTTTGAAAATCTGGGTAGAAAAGATGCCGGTCGTTATAGGTGTTCAATTTATTTTGCCAAAATATTTTTAACTCCGAATTAATTTTGGGATACACCTCTTTTAACAACCAACTGACGTATTTGCTAAATGGCTCTCTTTTCTTTTCAGGATAAGTGCCCAGCTGTAGCACTTCAAAGAAATCCTCAATGAACGCATAAATAGATGCTCCATCCGCAATCACATGATGGAACACTAAGGCAATAACCGTTTTTTGGTTATCAACAAAATAAAGATCACAGTTAAATAATGGAGGGGAATCCAGATTAATTTGTTTTCTATACGTGGCCAATAAATGGTCGTGAAGTTGTGCTTCAGTAATAGAAAAGCAATTAGCGGTAAAATTGACCTGCTCTTGAATGAAATGAAAATATTGATCGTAAACAGTTAATATGGAGGCCCTTAACATCTCATTATTATCAATAATTTGTTGTATCGCTTTTTGGATATGCTCTGTATCCCAAATACCGGATATCTGAATAAATACAGGTAAATTATACGCCGCGCTAAAAGGATATGAATTAATATACTGCATCATTTCAGCTTGGTGAGGGACTAAAGGAAAACATTGATTAAAGGAAGAAACATGTGCTTCATCTTCATCAAGCTCATTATGTTTTATTTCATCATTTAAGAAATGAGCAATATTCTCTATGGTTCGGCTTTCGAATAAAAGTGTTTGAGCAGAAAGGCTGTCTAAGCATAACTCCCGCTTTAAGGTAAATAATAACTCATTTGCTAAAATAGAATCCATGCCAAGCTCAGTAAGGGTTTTATCCAAGATAAACTCTGAATGATTAGGCAAGCGCAACAGTTTGCGAATTGTTGTTTCTAAAAAATGAGTTAATACTCCTCCACGCTCCTGCGGGCTCTTGTTATTCAGTTGATGTATCAAAAGATTTTTTTGAGGGGGCCTATTATGACTAAGAGCGCGTTGTTCCTCTTCCTCATGTTCTTGCATTAATTCAACTAATAACGTCCTTTGATAAGGAGAACAATATTTTAAATGTTCCTTGTTGATATGGTTTGGCAATAAAACTAATTGTGGGCCCGCCGCAGGCAGTATTTTCTGTAAGGAGAATAGTCCTTGTTTCTCATTGATGTATTGAATGCCATAATGCGATAAACCTTGATGAGTATCTTTCGTCATGCCCATTTGCTGCCAGGGGCCAAAGTTAATGCTTAGCGCGGGTAAACCTAATTGCTTTCTAAAATAAGCCAAGGCATCAAGAAACGCATTAGCGGCGGAATAATTTGCTTGCCCCGCAGTACCTATAAGAGAACTGATAGAAGAAAACATCACAAAGTAATCCAACTTTAAATTTAAATGGACGGTTTGCTGATGCAAATTTAAAGTACCCAATACTTTGGATTGGAAGACCCTGTCAAAACTACCCCAATTAAGATTGGACCAAATCCCGTCTTGTAGAATACCAGCCAGGTGAAAAATAGCTTGAATTGGGGCGATAGTAGATTGAACTGTGTGAAGAGTAGCTGATAGTTGCTCCATAACACTAATATCCGTTTCCATGTAATGAACTGCTGTTTTATCCAGTCCATGATTTAATTCTTGCAATGTACTCTTTAGCTCATTACTTAAAGGGCTTCGGCCTAATAAAACAATGTTTTTTATCCGGTGACTTAATAACCATTGACATACGCTCAATCCTAATCCACCCATACCTCCAGTAATTAAATAAGCACCTTGTTGCTCGGAGGGGCTAAATGATGCAGATGATTCACTCATAGGCGCCGGGGTAAGGCACGATTCAAAGATGTTCTCAAAACTGACGGCACAAAAATTGTTATTAAGGTGTTCAAAATCTATCGAGAGAAATTGCTCTGCGATATCAAGTACTGGTATGTCTGGATCAAAATCCACATGTTGATAAGATAACTGAGGGTATTCGGTCGTTAGTGTTTTACCCATGCCGATTAGCGGAGCCCCTAAAGGTATGGTGTCCTCAAAGAAGGACGACGCTCCTTGCGTAATAACGTAAAGATCGCTAAATTGACGGTTTTGAATCATGGTTTGGGTTAAGTGCAGTAACCCAGAACAGGCTCTACAGATGTTGGAATATACTTCGTCAGGAATATCCAGCGTTACATCCGTTTGATTTGGCAATCCCCATAAATAAATGATGCATTCCACTTGAGGTATGCGTTTCCAGAGCTTATGGAAATGCTCTAGGTCCATTGGGTTTATGATAATAGCTGAATCAGTTTCTTGGTATTCCTGTCCTGGTTGAATCAGCAATAAATGGTTAATATCACTTACTAAATGATGAGCCAATTGTATGCTCTTTGCGTCGGGATGAATAAAAACTAAATGTGTTCCCGGGAGATACCGTTTTTCGGGATTTAAATTAGCAATTTTTTTCCATTTTAATTCATAAAGGGAGTGGTTCACTAAGCGCTCAAGCGTATTTTTTTCATGATGTAGCATATCTTTTAGCCAATATGGCTGATGTTGAAAACGATAACTAGGTAAATATTGAGGACAATGCGTAATACCAAAAGGCTTGTCAAAAGAGCGCCAGTTAATTGTATAACCTTGCAAATACAAGGCACATAAAGAATTGGCCAAATGCTCCCAGTTTTCTTTGTTTTTTTGCATTGAAGAAAGACAGAGGATTTTATCAGGTTGTGGATAATGGGCGGCAACAAAACTTAATAAAACCGGATTAGGTCCTATTTCAATAAAAATATCAAACTCTTCTTTTATTAAAGTGTGTACACCTAGACTAAATTGCACTGTTTTTAGAAGATGTTCTACCCAATAAGCGCCATTTATCTGAGTTAGTGGCCCGCCTGTACGATTTGAGACGTACATTATTGATGGAGGGCTGTATTTAATTTGCTCAGCAACAGCGCCAAACTCTGCGACCATGGGCAATAAGAGCTGCGAATGAAATGCATGGGAGACTGGGAGTTTTACGGTGTTTATAGAGTGTTGTTTACAATAGTTGATAACTGCCGCTATTCCATTTGGGTTCCCAGAAAGAACAACCTGATTTACTGTATTAATTGCAGCAATACATAATACGAATTGAGGGGATGCTTGTTTTATTTCCGCTATCAGTGATTCAGCAATAGAACTGCTTGTATACAGAACAAGCATGGCTCCTGGCTGTTGCAGCTGCGTCAGTTTTGCCCGTGCGGTAATAAGTTTTATTCCTTGCTCTAAAGTCATTACTTGCGCCACGATTGCCGCAACATACTCACCCACACTATGCCCCATTACTGCTGCGGGTTGAACCCCCAGACTTAACCATAATTTAGCCAGCGCATATTCCAGAACAAATAAGGACAATTGAGTATATTGTGTTTGATTGAGTAAGTCTTGCCGTTCAGGATGAAACATAACTTCGAGTAGAGGAAATTCCAATTCAGGATCTAATAAGGAACAGCAGTAATCTACCGTCTCTTTAAACACAGGATGGCTCTCATAAAACTCTAATCCCATTTGGGTGTATTGGGAGCCTTGTCCCGTAAATAAAAATACTACTTTATTATTACTGTTCGTTGATGGAACAGATAATGGTTGCCAGTGCTCCAATTGATGCCTCAAATCATCCATAGATTTTGGACATACTGCCAGACGATAAGGCAAATCACCCCGGCTTAAATTGGTTGTATGGCACAATTGACTCAAAGAGAGTGATGGATGGTGTGGTATGTACTTCAAAAAAGCACTTCTTTGCGCTTCGAGTGCTTCAGCAGAATGACCTGACAATGTAAACAGATGTACAGGTCTTATCATGTCACAGTGCTTGTCATATATTGGTAGGGGCTCACTCAGAATAAGATGTGCATTAGTACCTGTAAAACCAAAGGAACTAATACCCGCTTGACGTATGATGTGCTTCTGTGGTGGCTCCCAATCTAACAAGCGTGTAGGTATTTGTGCGGGAATACTGTTTAAATCGATTAGAGGATTAAGATGCTGGAAATGTAAATTAGCGGGGATTTTTTTATTTTGTATCATTAAAATTGTTTTGATTAAACCAGCCATCCCAGCTGCTGCTTCTAAATGCCCCACATTACTTTTAACCGCGCCAAGAAACAACGGCTTTGCCCTAGTGCCAGTAGCAAATACTTCTTTTATGGCGTTAAATTCAATCGGATCCCCAAGAGACGTACCTGTTCCATGGGTTTCAATATAATCCAATTCATTAGGTGAGAGCTGAGCTAAATCTAAAGCACATTGAAGTAATTCCTTTTGTGCTTCTGGATTAGGTGCCGTAATGCCATTACTATGCCCGTCGCTATTGACTACCGCACTGCGAATAACTGCCAAAATATTATCGCCATCTTGCTGTGCATCGGCTAAGCGTTTAAGAATTAAGATACCACAGCCCTCACTACGTACATAACCATCCGCCTGCGCATCAAAAACTTGGCAACGGCCTTTGCGTGACAGCATTCCTGCATTTGAGAAGCTAAGACTTAATGAGGGGTCAAGGATATTATTTACTCCTCCTGCAATCGCCATATCACAATGCCCATCTTGTAAGTCTTGACATGCTTTGAATACTGCAACCAATGAGGAAGAACATGCTGTATCTATAGCAGAAGCCTCTCCTTTGGTTCCTAAAAAATAAGCAAGACGTCCTGCTGCCGCACTATGAGCGTTACCAAGACCATAATACGAACTGATATTTTTTTCAGTCGTTTTATTATCTAAATGTCCATAATCATTTGAAGCAATACCTATAAATACAGCTGTAGGAGAATTATTTAACGATAAAGGGGAAATTCCCGCATGTTCCAACGCTTCCCAGGTAACCTCTAATAAAAAGCGATGTTGTGGATCCATGGATATGGCTTCTTGTACATTCACATTAAATAAACTCGCATCAAATTGTTCAATATTGTCAACAAACCCTCCATAAGGGCTGAGTCTATCTGCATAAAGTTCATAATCCCAACGGTTTGCAGGAACTTTGGTAATTCCATCTTTTGCTTTTTGTAATAGCTCCCAAAATTCTTGTGGGCTGTTACTGCTTCCAGGAAAACGACAGCCCATACCAATGATCGCTATCGGTTCAAAATGTTTTGGTTTGGCATGATGTTGGTTTGTTGCGCTGAACGCATTTTGATGAGGGAGTAGATAGTTCACTAATGAATTAATCGTAGTATAGGACCATAAAAAACTGGGATTAATATTCCTATCTATTAATTGTCCTAACGCGGCTGAAAATTGGACAGCAGTAACTGAGTCCATGCCGTAATAAGAAAAATTTTTATGAACATCAACCTGCTCCAGCTGAATCGATAAATTATTGGCAATCCATTGCTTCATCCATAAGATCAAACTACTCTTTTCATGCGTTTTAGAAAAGCTTGGGGTCTGGTTAGCAGTATGTTCTTTCTGATGTACTTGCCGTTGCCATTGTGCAAACACTTGCAGTTCATTGGCTAGAAATGCCTGTTTGCATTCACCACGTTGTACTTTTCCGCTTGATGTTCGGGGTAATGACGATTGTTTTATCAATACAATTTGGCTAGGCAATATGGGTAATTCTTGGGAGCAGGAGTCAAGTATGGAGGAAAAAATTTCATCGAAATTTTTAGCACTACGATGAACTTCTTGAATCAAGATTAATTCGGGTTCATCATGTTCCTTCGCAATGACAAAAGCAGCTCCTCCATGCTTCATCAACATGGGATGACTGCTTTCAATACAGTGTTCGATATCTTGGGGATATAGGTTTTGTCCACGAATAATAATTAAATCTTTCAGGCGACCTGTAACAAAAAGCTCACCCTGCTTATCTAAAAACCCTAAGTCCCCAGTTCGTAAAAAAGGCGCTCCATCAGAATCTAATTTTAAATGAAAGAGTTCTTGATTTAATTCGGGTTTGTTCCAATATCCTTGAGTAACACTGTTGCCTCTAACAACAATTTCTCCAATTTTATTCGCAGGCAAAATGTCCAAACTGGACGGGTCAATAATCCTTAAATCATAGCTGGAATGTGGTGTACCACAACTAACTAAACGAACAGATTCCTCATCACCATAAATTGGCTTGATGGTATTATTCTGTAATGCTTGTTTTTCGACGTGCATAACTGTTGTTTCTGAACCCGCTTTTTTGGTGGCGATCATTAATGTTGTTTCAGCCATACCATATGCCGGATGCAAAGACTCCGCCCTAAAACCACATTCTTTAAAGGCAGCGCTGAATCGTTCTAAATTACATGCATTGACTGGTTCAGAACCATTAATCGCAAAAAGCCACTGACTCAAATCCAATTCTTTTTTTTCACTGTCAGTAATCGCCCTGGCGCATAGTTCATAAGCAAAATCAGGGGCTGCTGTACTTTCAGCGTGAAAATCACTGATTGCTTTTAACCACTTAAATGGGTTTTTTAAAAAATCTGTTGGTGACATGAACACCAAATGGAGATTATAAGCTAAAGGAAAAAGCGTACAGCCAATCATGCCCATATCATGAAAAGGAGGAATCCATGAACATACAGTATTCACTCGGCCTTCATGTTTACTATTGATGACCTGCAAGTTCGCAATGATATTCCCATGGCTGACCATCACCCCTTTGGGATTTCCGGTGGATCCCGATGTATATTGTAGGAACGCTAAATCCTCACTTGATATCAGTGGAAAATTAGCTAAAGAAGGAGATATGTCCTCTTGTTCTTCGAGAACTAAAACCTGTGCTCTACTGTATTCATTAAGGTTCGTGCGATGCAGTACCACAGATGTTGTAATAATCACTTGGACGCAGGCATCTTCAATAATCGATAATAATCTAATATTGTGCCGGTTGTTTGTCGGAGGATACGCTGGAACGGCAATAATTCCCGCAAGTAAACATCCTATAAAAGAAACGATATAATCTAAGCTTGGATTCAATAAAATAATTGCCCGTGACCCAGGTTCTACTAGAGTTAAAAGCCGACGTGCGACATGTTCCGCTTCTTCCAACAATGCTTTATTGGTTAAAATAATGCTTTCTTTCTGATTAAGGAAGGTTAAACATGTTTTATCCGGCGAATAATAAGCATTCTTTCTCAGCAAGTCGATGATAGTAGATATTTTTTTATCTTCTTTACAACGCATATATCATTCTCTTTAAAAAGTACAGCTATTTCACAGTTTAGTAGAAATATGAGCAACGTTGCAAAAAAGGAAACTGGTTTATAATTTAGTCTCCTCACTTTATTACCAGATTATTCCGATGCGTTTGTCTAAACCTATAGTTGATGCCGTATTTACAATACCAATGAACACATTACATTATCACTTCTTCATGAGAATTAAGTTATTTTGATTAGCTAAGTATAGAAAAGTTAATTTTTTTCAACACAGCTGCGAGAAATCCAAAGTAACGAATGAGTTGAAAGCATTTTTCAGTCAAGTGCTGAAGCAATCTGGTAATAAATTCAAAAGGAGGAAGCTCGGTGTATGGAGTTTTTTTGCGCTATGATTGAGGAATTGAGAAAGGAGCGAGGTTCTCTTGTCATGTTTCAGACGAGAATTGGCAATGGCAGGGAGGCAAAAGTTTTTTATTCTTTTGCAACGGCCCCCTTGAAACTCTACCTTAAATAATAATGGTTTTTTAATGCTTAAAACCCATTAATGGGTTTTAAGCAAGATAGACAGCTTGTTCCATATATTGGCACTAATTGACGATTGGGCTTGTTGATTCGGATGAAGAGCATCCTCCTGAAATAGCTCGGGATTTTCATCAATTCCTTCTAGTAGATTAGGCAATAAAAGAACTTTTTCTTGTTCTGCCAATTTAGGATAAATTGCTGTGAAACCTTGGGTATAAGTAGGCCCTAAGTTCTCAGGAATGCGGATTCCTACTAATAAAATTTGTGATCCGGATTTTTTTCCGAGGCGGATCATTTGACTTAAATTATTTTCAATCACTTGAATAGGTAATCCTTGTAATCCATCGTTTGCTCCCAATTCAATGATTAGAATCCCTGGTTGATATTTTGCTAATAATTCAGGTAAACGGCTTAGCCCTCCGTTGCTAGTCTCACCACTAATGCTCGCATTAATTAAATGGTAACCCGGGTATTTTTTATGTAAGTTCTCTTTTATTAACGCACTCCAACTTTTATTTTCTTCAACTCCATAACTTGCACTCAAACTATCTCCTATAATTAAAATATTATTGGTTGCTGTTGCAATTGATGAACAGAGTATGAGTAGAGAAAATATGATTGATTTCATTGATAGACCCTCAGTTATTGTTGCAAAAAATGTAGGAAAGCAGGTTTTTGTTCATTCGAAAACGTTAACTATCTTGAATAATGTTAGCTTAAAAATTCATGCGGGAGAAACCATCGCGATATGTGGGCCTTCAGGTGTAGGTAAATCAACTCTGTTGGCATTATTAGCAGGCCTGGACAATCCCTCCAGCGGGAAAATATATCTATCAGGATATGACTTGGCTGCTCTTGGCGAGCGCGAGAAGTCCAAATTACGATCGGAAGAGATTAGCTTTATTTTTCAGAGCTTTTATTTATTACCGATGCTAAATGCTATTGAAAATGTCACTCTTCCTTTAGAGATCCAAGGTATCAAACGACCAGAAGTAATGGCAAAGCACATTTTAGAACAGGTAGGTTTGAGTGATCGAGTGCATCACTATCCTAACCAATTATCGGGAGGTGAACAACAAAGAGTAGCAATAGCACGAGCTTATGTAACTCAGCCTAAAATTCTTTTTGCAGATGAAATTACAGCTAATTTAGATGAAAAAAACGGTTTTTTAATCAGTGATTTAGTGTTCAAATTAAATCAAGAGTTTAAGACCACTCTCATTATTGTAACTCATGATGCTAAATTGGCTGGCCGCTGCCAACGAAAATTTACTATTGTTAATGGATGCTTACATGAGTATTAACCAATTAGTTTATTTTGCAAGTTTGTTGTTTTTTCGTAATTGGCGTAAAGGTGGATTAAGTGCCATTTTCTTATTAATGATAATGGTCGTTACTCTGTTATCTAGTATTTCCTGGTATTCTGAAGGAATGCAAACTGGAATTAATACCAAAGCAGCTGAATTATTCGGCGGCGATTTGATTTTAAAAAGCCCTCGTCCATTGCCCCAACTTTGGCAACAACAAGCAACTAAAATGAATTTGGCTACGGCAAATGTAGTTTATACTAATACCATTGCAGCGAGTAAAACGCCTGATACTCATTTCGCCAACATCCAGATAAAAGCAGTAAGCTCCAATTATCCTTTATACGGAAAAATAAGAAGCAGTGACAAGACCGATCCAAAAACAATACAAAGTAGCAACGTTCTTCCTAAAAGAGGTTCAGTCTGGTTAGAACCTAGGGCCGCTGAGCAATTGCATGTTCATCCGGGAAATACCATTGAAATAGGGACTAAGAATTTTATATTTGAGCGTTATTTGTATGCAACCCCCGACGGACAATCTGAGCAATTTAAAATCGCTCCTACGGTTTTGATGTCATTAGAGGATTTATCCCAAGCGAATATTCTTGGGCCCAGAAGCAAAGCGGACTATTTAGTTCTTATTGGTGGTCAAATAGAGCCTTATGTTGCATGGGTTAAGCCCTTGCTGCAAACTGGCCAGAGTGCGGTTTCTGCTTTAGATGGAAGACTTGAATTGAAAACAGGTTTTTCTCAGATTATGAGTTATTTAAAAATCTCTATTTTTCTCATTCTATTATTAACAGCTAGTGTAATTAACGTAGGCTTAAAAGAATATAATCGCAAAAATGATGTATCAGTTGGACTATTGCGGTGTTTAGGCATGACACAGCTCCAAGTTCTTTTTCTCTTAGTGGTGCAATTTCTGATATTAATTTTTCTTGCTGGGCTAATCGCATTGCCCTTGGGATTTGCAATTCATTCGGTATGGCATTCCTTTTTAGAATCTATCTTACCCGGAATTCTTTCCAGTGATTCTGGGCCTATTGAGTGGAGTTCGGGAGTAAAATCTCTACTTTTTTGTGCCTTATTTCTGTTTGTTTTTGGGTTTCAACATTGGCTAGGTTTAAGTCAGGTTTCTCCATTACACGTGTTACGACGTCAACCTTTCAAAAAGAGTTCTTTTCATTGGTTATTTGTTTTTGTTAAAGGAATAATACTTTTCGCATTACTTTATGCATACTTACAGGATACACGGCTACTTTTATTTGGACTTTTGTTTTTGTGTCTAATTGTAATAATAACAAAAACCCTGTGCTTTGCTTCAGGTGCTTTTTTACGAAAAATTGCTCATAAATTACCTGTTGTCTTAAATATAGCTGCTCTTAATATTGCACGATATATGCCCCAGAGCTATATACAAATTATTGTTTTCACTCTTATTTCTTTTGCCGCCTGTTTTAGCTACCTGCTTTATGACAGTTTGCTTAATAGCTGGCAAAAGCAAATTCGTCCTAATACGGCTAACTATTTTATTTTCAATATTGCCCCTGAAAATATAAATCCGTTAAAACAATTCCTCACTCTCCATAAATTGCATGTGGTGCATGAGTATCCCATTTTGCGTGGTAGATTAACCATGTTAAATGGAACTCCCCTGAAAAAAAATGAAAGGGGAGAGCACATTCATAATAATGCCTTAACTCGTGAATTAAATATAACGGCCAGCAATCAATTACCTTTAGATAACCAAATAATCTCCGGAACATGGTGGTCTAGTGCGAAAAATAACGCGTATCAGGCTTCCATAGAAGAAGGCTTGGCAAAGAATTTTGGAATTAAGGTAGGTGACAAACTGTCGTTGCATATTGCCGAACAACAACTTTCTGTGCCTGTTACCAGCATACGAAAAGTTGCATGGGCGAATCAACAGCCTAATTTCTACATTATTGTGCCTCAATCGGTTATGGAACATATTCCTATTAGTTATTTGGTAGGCGTTCGTTTACTTACATCCCAGGAAACCGATTTGGATTTACTGCGCCAAACATTTCCTTCGTTTTCAGTTTTATCGATTGCTATGCTTATTGAGCAAGCAAAACACTTTTTTCAACAATTATCTATCTTAACTGCCTGGATTTTCCTCTTCGTGCTTTTTGTTGGGATCGTTTCACAAAACATGGTGTTATGGACTACCCGGAAGGAGCGAGAAACAGAAACGGCTATGCTCAAAGTGTTTGGGATAAAGAATTCTCGTTTAATGGGAATCTGGCTATGTGAATATGGCTTTTATGCGGTGTTTTCTAGTTTTATCGGCATTATTCTCGCTTATTTATTACAAAAAATGCTCTTGGAGACGTATCTGAATGTTACTCCGATTGTTTACCCCAGTACTATAGTAATTATTATTTTGCTTAATATTTCGATTATTTTGCTGTCGACTTTTATTAATGTAAAAAAAAATATGGATCACTCCCCATTATGTTTTATTACCCAAAACTAGGTGTGGGAGCAAGGGCAAGGAAATGTAAAGAAGAAAGATTGTTTAAGGATATTTATTATGAGTGTTCTGCTTTTTATTATCTTTAGTTATTTTATTGCTGTTTGTGTTGGTTGGGCTATTCATTTTTTTTTGCATTGCAAAATCTGGGGGATCGCAATATATAAGTATCATTTGTTTGCTCATCATCGGCATAAGGAAATAGCGAATCACTGCGATTTAGATCGCTATAATATGATTGAGCACATTATTTGGCTGTCTATTATTCTTGCGCTGGAGTGTACGGCTTTTATGTTATTTTCTTTAATGTATTCGGTTATTTTTATAATAAGTACTTTGCTGTATGCAGTAGCTTTTTATTATATTCATGACAATGTGCATTTCAAACATTCCTTTTTAAATCAATATAAATGGTTTCGCCGTTTAAAAGCGCGTCATTTAATACATCATCGATATGGGGGTATTATTTATTTTAACAAAAAACTAAGGGATGAGTGCCCTAATATTTCTTTCGGTGGCCCCATCGGTGGGAAATTTATAGATAAATTATTTAATGCTGATTATAAAGAGTAGATTAGGAGATTAAATGATGTTTATCAATAATAAACTGTATCATTGTATTCGAATCGTAATAGGCCTTTTATTTTTGCTCTATGGAATTAACGATTTGTTTCATTTAAATATGTTGCCTAAATCCTCTACTTCATCACATGGGCAAAGTTTACTTTCCGCACTGAGTACCACAGGGTACCTTTTTATCTTTATGAAGATGGTTGAAATTTTTATGGGAGTATTTTTTTTATTTAATTACGCGATTCCTTTAATTGTTATATGCCTTTTAGTTCCTTTTGTGCTTAATTATGTTCTTTTTGCTGTTTTTTTAAATCCTCCTAGTATTCCTATGGCATTACTTGCTTTATTAGGTACAAGCTATTTTCTTTACTATTTTAAAGAGCGTTATAAGCCTTTGCTGAAAGGATAAAATAACCTTAATTTAGGGATAATTTACATGAATATACTTATTACTGGTTGTTCTTCTGGAATTGGCTTTCAATTAGCTTTATCGATGGCTGAACAAGGACATACCGTATTTGCAACCGTATTGGAAGATGAGGAAAAAAAGAAGTTTACTCATCCCCATATATATCCCATATTACTTAATCTACTGAATAAGGAGTCGATTCTTAAGTGTGTAGATGAAGTGAACTATCTTAGTCATGGAAAAGTTGATGTATTAATTAATAATGCAGGAGTTGCAGTAGCAGGGGCTATTGAAGATGTAGCATATGAAACTTTAGAATATCAATTTCAAATTAATGATTTTGGCTTGTGTGACCTTACACGTTTGATATTGCCGTTAATGCATGAAGCAAAAACAGGAACAATTATTAACATTAGTTCTATGTTAAGTATTTGTGTTTTTCCCTACAGAGGTGTATATGCCGCATCTAAATATGCGCTTCGCGCTATAAATGATGCTTTACGCTTGGAGTTAAAAGCGATTAATAGCCCTATTCGTGTAGTTTTAATTGAATCAGGGCCTTTGCAAACGGAAATCAGAGAAAATGCAATAATGCTATCAAAAAAATATCTGAATATTGAAGCCAGCCGTTATAAACAAGATTATGCTAAACTTTTAATTTCTGGAAGCAATCAAAAAGAAATGTTTTTTATTAAGCCACCAATAGCAATTGTTGGATTAATCGTAAAAATTATTAAATCAAGACGGCCAAGAGCACTTTACCGGTTCGGGATATTGCCTAAGGTACTTAATATTTTAAAAATGCTACTGCCTATCAGTTTGTTTGACCAATTAATTTTATACATTTTAACTATTGAATAAATCCAGTAAGAGGGTAATCGTTTAGCCCCATGATAATTAAATCAATTTGGAAAACGGAGTAATTATTCCAAACGGAGCCCAAATTTTAAACCGCTAAGAATATCTTCAGGTGCCGATAGTACTCTGAAATGGGGCCTTCTTGAGCTAAGGAACAAAGTCCAGCGAAGTGTGAAGGAAGGGGCAAGCAATTTTTGTGGCAGTGTCCTGTGTTATAATTTATAAACAATAGGGGTTTATGGCGCTTTCTTTTGTCTTAACGCCTAGAACTTATGGGTCAGGCGGACAATCCGCATGACGTAGGCATAGTGTCAATTTGCCTTGTGGTAGTGCTATTGGTACCATGACCTAACCATCTGCTGATGGCTTATCCCGCATCTCACTCTGATCCATTATTTGACCTTGGGGTATTATTAATCTCGGTATCATCAGAGCTATCCCTCCTTTTTTTAACATAATGAAATAATGTATTTCTGTGACTCTTTCCATAGGATGTTCGGGGCGATTTCTCTTCTTTTAGAGGTTTCAGTTTAAGAGAGGCTTGATATAAAAGCTCTTCATCTGGAGGTGTATAGCTATCTAAAAATACGGGCAAGGTGGTGCGATGGATTATTTGCTCAAAATTAATTTGTACTTTAATTTCCATGAGCTTTTTCAGAACAACTCCTACCATTTCGGCCCGGACCAATTCATTGTCATTCCCACTATTAGCAAAAGTGATTTCAGTTAGGATATAGCCTAAGAAAGGCAAGGTCGTGCGATACGCATTATAAATATCGCGCATAAATTTAAAGTTTCTCTTGTTCGAAACGACCAGATTTACTTCATCAATAACTTCTCGTTCCCGTGAGGGCAATGTGTTAAATGCATTAGTTAATCTTGAGACTCCCATATTATTAAATACACTAGAAAGCATCATTAAATGATTTAAGTCAGGGAAGAGCTCCGAATCTAAAGGGCATAAGCATTGAGCTAATTCAGCAAAAAACAGCAATGCATTTTGAAGATTCTCAGCTGATTGCGTGAGAATTTTTTCACTAAAATAAGCGCTTAATTTATTAAACTGTTCAGTCAGCTCCGTAATGTGGGGTGCAGTTTGTTGGCGTTTCTCTTTAAGCCAGCACTCATCCCTAAATTCGCTAAGTGATACACGCTGGTAAAACGCCATGGTTAAGGTTCTTAATTCATGTGTAATTAATGCAACGTGTTCTATCCGTTTTTTGGGAGGAAGCACTAATGCTTGATCTATCAAATCATCAAATGAGTCATTGATTTTAATCAGTTCCACAAGATTAACCTGCTGTTTTATTCGGTAAAAATTATAAAGCAAAGGGTGACTGGACATCATTGAGCCTAACTGAAATGCTTTTTCCAGGTATTCATTAAATAGTTTCCCTATTTCTCCTAACTCTGATTTTGGATTTGTATTAAGGTTACACAGAAAACGTAAATGCATACCTAATAGAGGGGGAAGACAAATTTGCGCCGTAACATGATAAAACAATAGCTGTAATATCAAAAAGTTAGCGATTGCTCTTTGAGCTATGTCACAATCAGGGTATATCAGTCTTAGACCGATAAGTATCTCAATCAGTGAATAGGAGTTAAGAAGGCCTAAAATTCGATGAGATAAAATGCCAAAGTCAAATTCTCGCACAGAGTGAGGTATTTCCTGCCCAGCAATTAATAACCATAGCGTTTGTAATAGCATTTTATTGTGGTACTTTTCGGTATTTATGTTGAGTTCTCCTAGGGGAGGGGTCTCAACTAATACACGATTATTGATAAGGAGATGAGCAAATAATTTAAGTAAACTGTTGAACTCATGCTGAACAAGTAAATACCGTTTATGGGCTGCGGGATATAAAAAACTTATTGCCCTTGAAAGAATCATTCTTATTTGCTTGGGATCCAAATCCGCTTTATCAAAATCAATAATATTTTCCAGGGAATTATGAACACAGAATTGATTAAACTGTTCTTGTAATCTCCCTGCCTCTGAAGAATTACTGTCAGTTTTATATGCATTAATTAAATCGTGTACCAGGAATATCAATTGCTCTGGGGGAATCCCTTGATGCTCCGGCAGATTCTTATTTTCTTTGATTAAGCTGCCTTCGACTATTTCTGCATTAGGTACCCTTAACATAGATGAAGATGACACAATATCCGTCTGGCATCTGGATAATAATGGAAATTCTTTCCATAACTTTTCTTTGGTGCTCGAGTTAGGACTACGATAACGTAAATCTAACTGTTCGATGGACGCTAATTCGAGACAGAATAAAATCTGGTTGAGTTCATAATTATTACCTACAAGCCTCATTGGGGTTTCACCTTTCAGGTTGGTCAATGATCGGTTAACTTGAGGGCTTTTTACTAACATTCGAACAGCCCAGGATTGATTGTTTAGAACCGCGGTATGTAAGGGAGTATTCCCTGAATTATCTGCTTTGTTTAAGAGTTCAGGAAAATATTCAATCAATAACTCCAGAACCCTTATGCATAAAGAATCGCATTTTGCAGCATAATGTAACACGGTATGTCCTCCGCGATCACAATGAGTCGCCTTGGGTCGCCAAGGTTCATTTTCTAATAGCTTTTCAACAACTTGAAATTTATTTTTTCTTATTAAAAAGTGAAATACATTTTGATCTAATAAATAAGTACTATCTAATAACGAAGGATTCTGGTTAAACCATTTAATTAACGTTTTTGCTATGTTTTTTTCATTTTCATTAGACGTTATTAAGTTTTTTATTGCTTGCTCATTCACGAATCAATTCCTTTTTGAGTTCTTGCTTAAATTTTCATTAGTTGTATTAAAATTTGATATTAATAAAAAAAACATTAATTTAATATTGTTATTCATTATTTTTGTGTAGGAATGATCTCAAAGTGATCTATAGGTGTTCGGAAAACTCAATGCAGGGAGCGGATAGGATTAATGAACCGCTATATTTTTAAATTGTTGCGTAGAGCGCAAGTTTAAGACGGAATAAAGCTTTATTATTGGATATCGCTTGACCCTGTACTATAGTACGTACTCTATATTGTTATTTATAGACAATTTATGTTTATTATGTGATGCAATAAACGTAGGAGCACATATGAGGACTGTATTTACTCTTTTAGTGATCGGTTTTTTCTTTAACAATCCCTTGTCTTACGCGAATACGCATGAGCACACCATGAGGCATGAGCTACCTAACCAAAGTGCTGTCCAAATAGTGATAGAGAACGTGCCAAGTAAAATCAAGGCCAACACAACAGAAATAATTCGTTTTCAACTTCTTAGAGATAACAAGCCTCTTACCTTAAACGACCTTAAGACCGTACATACCGAAAAAGTTCATTTAATGGTTATAGACCCCACATTGACTGATTATTATCATATACATCCGGTGATGGATCATAAAAACAAGAACTTTGTATTTAAATTTACTCCAAAGAAAAATGGTTCTTATCGAATATGGGCTGATATCACCCCGATTGCTACAGATGAACAAGTGTTTTTAAAAACCGACATAGGCTCTTCTTCAGAAAAACATTTAATTGATAAAGAAGTTAAATTAAATTCCAATGTAAATTCTTATCAGTTTAATTTGAAACTTGATGGGCAACCTCAGGTAGGTAAACCAGTAATAGCAACTATTAGTGTAACAAAAGCTGGAAAGCCCTTCAGTCAGTTAGAACCGGTTATGGGAGCATTTGCTCATCTTATGGGGTTTAATGCAGATTATTCTTCCATTCTTCATATTCACCCGATGGGAAGAGAACCAAGAAATGAATCAGAGCGGGGTGGTTCGCAATTAATGTTCCATATAGAGTCTCAAAAAGTAGGTTTCGTTAAGCTCTTTGCACAATTTCGCATTGATGGACAAGACGTTTATGTGCCTTTTGCTATTGTAATTAGACCATAGCATACAAAAGCAGGGGAATGGAGTTTTTAAGAAGCTTGCCCAGTAGGTGTGATGGGGTTCATTACTTGCAGCTGGTTCTAACGCGTTAGGCTTAGTAATTTTGAATTTCAATGTTAAGTAAGCGACATGCATTTAAGAGTTCTTCAACGCATAACTCATTATCATTAGAATAATAAACAAAGTTTCTATGGATATTACTACTGGCGGAGTTTAATGAACACCCATCAATGGAAGAAACAGCACTATACCTTCCGTCAGAGAGAGTCACTCTCACAACTTGGCCATAATCTGTAAAGATCAAACAAGACATATTCTGGTTATTAGAAAAAATTGAATTTAAATAAAATGCATTAAAGCACGGACAGGCAAACACGTTGTTATTAACTAATAGAACAAGCGCAATTAATAATATTAAAAACGTGTTTTTCAACGTGAGCATCATGATCAGCACCATAACCAAATCCATTTATTAAATTATAGAACATCGAATCCTCAGCAGGGATATTCTAAAAAGAGGAGGGATGTGTATCTGTGCTCCGCATGTCACAAAGCCCTCCGGCATTGAGGAATCATTCGATGTAGTGCATGCAGATTATTTCAAAGGCTCTCTTGTAATGTTTCAACCCACATCCAGTTTTGGAGTCTGCTGGAGAAATAATCAAAGGAAGTGTTCGAGTGATGGATTGCAAATTCTAGCACAAGTCGATAATATGATCTTACAAAAAATAACAATAAATGAATAACATGAAACTCGCACTTTTTACTACGGTGTTACTTACAGCTGCATCCGCCTCAGCCACAACTCCGGTCAATAACTGGTATACGAGTGCTTTTGGCGGTTATACTCACTTATCTTCAAATGTGAGAACGCATTATTATGGTTTCTTGCTCTCTGATGTGCATTATCGGTACGGCTATAACGTAGGTGGTAGCGTGGGATATCAAAGCCACCCTATCCGTTATGAGCTTCAATACACTTACTTATATGCTGACACTAATCAATATAGTTCTAATTACATAAAACGATTAAAGATTGATGGTGGTACTAAAGCCAATATTCTCATGGCAAATCTTTATTATGATTTTCATGAGGTAGTGGGACGTCTTTCTCCTTTTGTTGGAGTAGGTATTGGTTACGCCTTAATGCATGCTACGTTAAACAGTACAAGCCGATTCCATCGGCCACATTTTAACAGGGATCAGAATTCCTTCACGTACCAAGGTCTTGCTGGATTGACTTATAATTTCAGGAAGAATCTTGCAGTTAATGCCGTCTATCGTTACACAGCAACAGGCAATAACAGTTATTGGGGAAAACCTCTCCAAGCACAAATGGGTAATTTGGAGGTGGTCTATCGTTTTGATTTCGCCAGCCCCAGTTATAAATAATGATTTATTATCCTTATGAGACAAATGATTGCATTTCTAAATAGTGTTCAATTAGGCAAAGAGTTTTTTTCCTGCTCACCAGACCCTGGAACTATTTTTTCTGCAGGAAAAATGACCGTTAATTGTGAAGCAAATTCTTTTTCTATAAATTCTTTATTTACGTTAAAAGAGTTGCTGGCCAGGGAAGAAGAGACGGTTTTTCGTTTTCTAGTGGATACAGAAGGCAAATTGTGGTTTGCTTTTGAAACTCGTCCTCATAATAATGCACCGAAACATTTTCAAATGACTGGAGCTCCTTTAGATAAAGCAAGTTGCTTGACTGCAGGTAATATAAAATTTAGCAGTAAAACAGGAAGGATTTTAAAAAATATTAGTCATCGTAGTGGCGATTTTCGTCCTTCATTCCTTTCCCTACGTTGGATTTTGGCAATACTTCTTATTAATGAAAAATTACTTCCCTTTAAGTTGCCTAGGTTCATTGTTATAAAAGAGCTAAAGAATGAAAAAGTATATAAACATATATGGCGCTTAAAAAAAATCAAAAAGTGGGTAGATAGTTTTAGCGATAATGAAGCCCTGATAAATCAATTGCGTCAGGAAAATCTACCCAGCAAAATGGTGCATTATGAAGCAACAAGTCACTTTGTTGCAGAAAACGGGGTTTTGTTAGCAGGGAAAGAAAGACAAGTGGCTTTTGGTTAAATAGGGGATTCGAGTTTTATAACGCGCAATGATTATTTCTTCGCCAGGATTGAATCGGGTCAGTAACGACTCTTCCAGTTTATTACACATTCGATTCAATATTTCAAGAAAATTAGTACACACCCTTCTTCGGTTTGCAATCACTCTTGTGTCTTTGTCATGTAACTACTCAATTTTTCAACAAAGGATGGTTTAAGTGATTAATATCCTATTGGTTTTACTTGCATTTGTATTGGTTTTATTAAATGCCTTTTTTGTGGCTGCTGAATTTGGGATGGTGAAACTCCGCTCGACTCGAGTGGAGGCAATCAAAACCAGTTATGGCTTTAGAGGTAAAATTTTATTTCATGTGCATCAACATCTTGATGCGTATTTATCAGCATGTCAGCTGGGTATTACCTTCGCATCCCTTGGGCTGGGCTGGATTGGGGAACCTGCTTTTGCTCATTTTATGGAGCCACTACTTATTCTTGTTGGTGTTAACTCCCCTCAGCTCATAACGGTTATCGCTTTTTTCGCTGCTTTTTCATTTATCTCTTTCCTCCATATCGTTGTTGGTGAGTTAATGCCTAAATCACTTGCTATTCGTCAGTCAGAACGAGTCTCTGTATGGACTGCTTTACCCATATATGGCTTTTATTGGCTTATGTATCCAGCAATTTGGGTACTTAATACCTGTTCGAATTTTCTGTTGAAAATTTTTCACTTAGATGCAGTTCACCATGGTGAGCATTTTTATTCGACAGAAGAAATAAAGTTGCTTTTAAACGCTAGCCATCTTCATGGAGAGCTGAGCGAAGAGGAGGTTGATATTATCGAGCATACTTTAGATTTAGCTGACTTGAAAGTCACTGAAGTAATGCGTTTCAGTGAGGAAATGGTCATGATTGATTTAAATCAATCAATTCATCAGATGATGGACATCATTATGGAGCATCGTTATAGCCGGTATCCTGTATACGATCCTGAGAAAAAGGACATTATTGGGATTATTCATGTAAAAGATATCCTGCCAGCCATTTATCAAAAACCTGATCTGGATGATTTAAGACCATTTATTAGGCCCATTCTAAAAACTTCACGTCGATTACCAGCATTAGATTTATTGCGACAATTTCGCGAAGGGATGCCACATTTTGCTCTTGTTTATAGGGGTAAGAATACCATTTTGGGATTTGTGACCTTAGATAATTTACTGCAAGTACTCATTGGTCGTATTAAAGATGAATTCCATCGCACCAAAGTAGATTGGGTATTAAATAAGGATGGTAGCATCACCGCCTCAGGAAATTGCTCCATATACTCATTGGAGCAAGCCCTTGAGCGCGAAATTGACGTAGAGGATGACATTGATATTTTAACAGGATTGTTTTTACAACGCTTAGGCTATATGCCTAAAGAAGGAGAACATGTTGATTTCCCTGAATTTAACGCATACATAGAAAAGATAAAGGCTAATAAAATACTAAAAGTAAGAATTTACCCAAAAAAAATATCAGACTAGCCATGAAAGCTAAGTTTAATATTCTAGAAAGGATTTAAAAAATGATAAGAGGCTTGTTATCTTCTGAAGTAGAAGAACGAATAAAACAAGGCAAACAGAACATAGCGACAACGACCAAAACTAAAAAAATTGCTGAAATATTCATTGAGAATATTTTTTCGGTTTTTAATCTAGTCATATTTGCAATTATTATTTTTCTAACTACGTTCTTCTTTATAGAACATGATGAGCGATTGTTTTTTGATATCATTGGAGTGTCTTTTGTTGTCATTATTAATACATTCATTGCTATATTTGAAGAAATTAAAGCTAAAAGAGCTTTAGATAAAGTTAATTTACTATTGACGCGTGAAGTAAAAGTTATCAGGGATGGGGCTGAGCAATCCATTGAACAGTCCGAAGTGGTTATTGATGATATCATTCTATTAGAACGTGGGGACTCAGTGGTGGTTGATGGCGTCGTGGTAGAATCTACGAAGTTAGAAATCGATGAGTCGTTATTAACGGGAGAATCCACCCCGATTAATAAAAACATAGATGATGAATTAATGTCTGGAAGTCATTGTCTTTCAGGTAGGGGAGTCTACAAAGCCTTAAAGGTTGGTGATGATTGTCATGCACAAGAAATTACGAAGCTCGCTAAAAAATTCAAACGGAATATTTCCCCTTTACAAAAGCGATTAAATTTTATTGTAAAAACCTTATTCTTTGCAGCCTTGGGTTTAATTATTCTTGAAATTACATTGGGACATACCGGATTAAATCGCGTAGAACTGATTAGGAAAATAGCTACTATTATGCTGGCCTTGGTTCCTCAAGGGCTTATTTTGATGTCTTCAGTCACATTTGCGCTGGGAATTTACCGAATAAGCAAAATCGGTGCGATTATACAAAAACTTAACGCTATCGAAGCTTTTTCCAATACTAAAATTGTTTGCACTGATAAAACGGGTACACTTACCCAAAACAAATTGTCAGTACATAAAATCACCCCTCTGGTTAATGATTATTCAATGGGGCAGACACAACAACTTTTGGGGACCTATGCACGTTTTTCACTAGATAAAAATGCTACGCTGAGAACACTGGAACCATTTAACGCATCCGATGCCATTATCACTGGAGAGATTCCTTTTTCCTCTGAAAATAAATTCAGTTTATTGCAGCTAATCATCCACGATGAAAATTTGCCTTTAAATAATCAAAAAGTAACTTTTGTTCTAGGGGGCTATGATGTGTTGCTGGATAAAATTGACGCGGCAGAAAAAAAGCGAATTGATGCGCTCTATCAAAAAAAACAATTAAAAGTTTTTCGAAACCTGATATTTGGTATCGAAAAATCTAATCGTTCTCCTGAATCTCTTTTAGAAAATACAAACGGTTTGGAAATTGAACCAATTTGCATCATTTCGATTATGGATCAGGTGAGAGAAGATGTAATGGATGCGATCAACCTTTTCAAAAGAAAAAACATACAGATTAAGATATTGTCAGGTGACAATGCCTCATCAATACAAGCAGTTGCTCATGAGATTGGTTGGAACATTGAGGATAATGATTTGATATCCGGCAAGGAAATTGATGAGGTGGATGATGAACAGTTATTAACAATAATCAAAGACAAAAAAATATTTTCTCGTCTGAAACCTCAACACAAACTAAGAATTGTTAAGCTTCTTAGAGAAAACAAAATTTACACCGCAATGATCGGCGATGGGGTTAACGATCTGCCTGCAATAAAAGAAGCAGATATAGGCATTGCGATGGAAGAAGGAAGTAGCATCACCAAAGAAGTGGCTGACATCATTTTATTAAAAAATAAATTCACTCTTCTCCCCAAAATCTTTGATGAAGGTAATAAGATCGTCAATACGATTAATGACGTAGCAAAACTTTTTCTCACAAAGACCTTTTTAGTTATTTTTACTACGCTTATGTCGCTTTTTGCTTTTTATAATTTTCCACTTACACCACGTCGGGTGGCGTTAATTAATATTTTTTCCATTGGTTTACCCTCATTCATCATTGCTCTAAAAAATTCCAATATTAATAAATTAAAGAATTTTACAATGGAATTATTTTCATTTGTCATTATTTCCGCATTACTAATCGCACTAGCTTCTTATGTAGGTCAGTGTGTTACGAAACAGTACGCAGGATACACAGCGGAAGATATACAAATGGTTATGCTCTCGATAATGGTCATAGTAACCACCGCCAATTTTCTAGCGGTTACGATTCGCAAAAAAGAAAAAAATCTACGGTTATATTTTTTATATGCTTTCGGACTGATAGCCTTATATTCGGCATTAGCACTTAGCGAGAGTAATTTTATTTTGATCAAGTGGGCAAAAATATTTTATGAAATATCTTATCTTGATCGAAAATATTGGCTGATTACTTTTTTGATCAGCTTGAGCTTCTCAATAGCGATTGTTCTGGCCCAACATTTGCGGAAAAGAATATTGAAAGTAATAACGCAGTTACACTAATGAGTAGAGTAGGCGTTATATTATGATAATTACCATCTTCAGAGTCAGGTTGTAAATAGAGAAAAATGTCATCGTTTAAAGGAAATTCATTATAACTATTAATAGCTGATGGCTTATTACCATACATAGTACCTTTCTCTGTAGTAATTGAGCACGTAATAGTATTGTTAATTTTTCTACAAACAAAGCTTGTTAAGCTTCCAGGAGGGAGCTACTTGAACATTCATAGTCTTAGAGCTTAGAATTTTACAATCACTATCTTGCAATATAATTTCATCACTTGCCCATGCTATATGAGAAATAATAAGGAAGATTATTGTAAATAGACTCTCATGGGATTCCTTAACCAACTAATAAAAAATTAGTCCCTAACAAACTTTTTGTTCAAAATACTACCAATGCAAGTATAGTAGGCTATAAAATATTTTTTCTATTAAGAAGGGTTCATATTAAAATTCTCACTTATGTAAGCAAAACCATATAACATCTTTTTAATCGAGATTTACCCTATAGACGCTTTATAGCCATCCTTTAGGAGTAGGTTCGTGGAGTTGTCCCTATAAAACCGGACCACTTAGCCTGCTACAGCCCTTTGGATAAATTGTCGTGGTGCCATCATGGGGCGCATGTTCATTTGATGTGGTCTAAATCTATTAGACCATGTATGGCCCCCGCCCGTTTTGCAAGAGGTATTTTAAAATTTTTAGCAATATAGGATGAGATGCAGTTATGTGTTCGGGTTACCTTGCGCTGTTCTTTGTTTCATTAACAACTCTCTTGCTCTATACAGTAATAATACATCTTGTTGCTCCAGCGTTTTTCTAGGAACAAATCGCATTGTTGCCCGTGTAACGGCTTCCGCTATCGCTTCTGCATTCGCGCATCATTTTTATTCGATTTTACATAGGGCTTCACAAATTGGGGCGACATTATTTTTACCCTTCAAATACATGCGCCCAATAATGTGCGCTTCCACATGCTTCAATGCCACCCAGGCAAGCGGGAGTGTTAACCATATACTCAGTAAGTTTTTCGCGGCTTGAACGTTTTGTTAAAACACGACTGTCTCTCGCGTCTGTGCCGTGTAATTGAAAAACATCTTTTGCCAAATCTATCTCTGATACTTTAATATCTTTCATTATGGATCCCCTTTTTTTCTTGAATGAACATCACAATTTCCTTCTGGCTCAACTTGAAGCCTGTTTAAAGTGGCGGGGTCCATACCATTACGTCAATAGATTGGAAGTAGAAGTAGCCCTAATTGTATAACTTTGATTATTCTGATGAAATGCTTGGCACGGTTTCAGAGCGCATGCCAAGCAAAGATTTTATTATTTATCTTTATAACAATAAATTTCACTGTCACCGGTATTTACTGGCTTTAATACTAAAGGTTCTTCCCCTCCACCTTCCGTTTTGTTCATAAGACAACGGTAACCAGAAAAAGTATAGTAATAATTACCCTCAGGCATCAAATATCCTTTGGGGGTCGTGTATGTTTTGCTGTCTTCATCCACTGTTATTGGAATGCTTTTCCATGTATTGGTTTGAGTATTAATTACATTTTCCGCAAAAGCAGAAGAAATAAATACGGTACAGAGCATCGTTAAAATTAGTTTTTTCATTAAAATCTCCCTAGTAATAAAAATCCTATTTAAATAACAGTTGCTCTTAAACTATAGTAAGAAATTTTCTTTTGTCGATTAAATGTACTAAACATTCGTATCTAAAAACTCTTCCAAGACAGTTTGTGGTCTATTTCCTAGCAAATTATTGCTCATATTATTTTTAAAAGTAGCAGGAACACCTCTAATGGTAGTTCCGCAAACTTTTTCAAATTTATCATTGACCATTTGATAGAAAATCCAATCCCTGTATTTTTCCTGATTAGAAACACGTTCGTAAACTGGCAAAAAAGCTTTGCAGTGTGAACACCAAGATGCATGGACTAATAAGACCGTTTTTGGCATTGCTAAAGCAGCGCAATCATTACTCGTGAATGGTCTTAGGGTTGCAAAAGACAGAGTAGGGAGCAGGGGTACTAGCGTTATAACTAACCATTTTATTATATTTTTCATTTATTTCTCAATCCGGATTGGCTTGGTACGAAATGATAAATTATCTTTCAATTCAAATCAATTAGAGCAAATAGGAGATTTATGTTCTATGTTGATTAATTGCGGCAAGATCTCCAAAATTACTCATATTAATTTTAAGTGAAGCCTGTAAGACTACGAACATCATTGTAAATATGGTAATGAGCGCCATCGAACCATAAATTTCTGGATGAGTTGAAGCCCCAAAAGGATCAACTAATTGGGTTAAACCTTGTATGCCATAAAGAGCAACAGCTTCTCTCCAAAAATTTTTGGAAGAAAAAACATGATGTTTGCTTATGGTCATAACATCATGTTTGGCAATATAAATAGCGAAAACTTGATAAATAATATAAATCACCAAGAACCAACCGAAATAATTTTGCAAGGGAACACCAAAATACAACCCTCCATCCCTCCATACCCATAATGAATAAACCGTTGATGCAAGAGGATCCATGCACACATCCCACATCACCATAATAAAAGCAGCCATTAAAGGCACAAGGAACAGTTTCTTCCCAGTGAGCTGCGTAGTGTATTGCCCCAGGAGTATATGAGCCAAAATCCATGAGGCGTAGCCTGTTCCAAAATATGCGAACATAATAATGAGCGGCACTTCAAATAGTCTTGGACCTGCTAATTTATCATAATAATAATACCCAAAAGGAAATCCGGTCTGGATGCTTAAGGATTCAAAAAAGTGACTTATAAGCCACGTTATTATAAAAAATATAATTATATTCTTTATTCCATATCGCTCCGTACCATGTAGACAAGCTGATATAAAAATAGCTAAGACAAGAATAATAGGTAAAAAAAGCTCGGCAACTGGGCCATGCCAGACAGCAGAAAAGAGCGTGGCTAGAAGGTAAATAGTAATCACTATCCATCTCATAATACTACTTCTATTTTTTGTTTCTCTATTGCTAGTCATTTACGCATCCTTATGCCACACGATACCCTCCAGCCGTAAGCTGGAGGATATCTGTTTTTAAAAGGCAAGAGCTCGGGCGCAGCGAATTCCTCCCTTACAGCCCTTAGTACAAACAATATTGAATTGTAGCAGTCTTTGCTGAGTCGAGCGTTATGTTAGAAGGAAAAGCTGCTACAGGAACAAAAGTCCATAACGGTGTACTCGCTTTTGCTTTAGAACAAACTAAACAAGAAAAGAATAAGCTCATAAACAAAATTATTAAATAATTTTTTTTCATTCAGGATGTCCTTGAATATTTTTAAAGTTTAGAAAAAAATTGATTTGGATCTTCAATAAGACATTAAATCTTTGATTTATCGATCTTTACTTACGTTAATATTAAAATGCAGGCTAAACTCAACAAAACTTTTATTGATCAATAATCTGTTTTTTATCATGACGTTTTCATTTAAGAGGTGTCCTTATTCTCTAATAAGGAAGGAAAAGAATTTTAGATTATCAGGGTTAGTTTATTTTGAATAATAATCAATGGGGGCAGCCTAGACTTATAATCTTTGCCTTCTGGATTTTCAATCGAGCCTGTCCCTATTGATTGCTCAACTATTAAAAGCCTTTTCCGACGATTGGTTGAGTATAAATCCCACTATTATATTCTTGCCAGGTTTCGGCAGGTTTAATAGAGCATTTTTTTGAAACCATGTGCCAACCCGGAGTGTGCTTATAACATGCGGCTTGGATTGGCCCAACTACTAAAACCATACTGCTAGCAACTATTAGCCCAGCTGCTAATGATTTGATTTTCATTTACATCTCCTTATGTTTTGCATATCAATTAGATTAATAATGATACTATATGAGTATAGATCCGTCATGAAAGTATGCAAATTTGATACATTTTATAGAATAAAATCAATAGGGGGCAGATATTAAAATAGGGGATGAAGTTGGGGCAATTTCATCAATAGATTACTCCTTTAGCCCCGAGGATAAAGATCCCCCATACGCCAATTAAAATATGTGATGCGGATACACTGACAAGCGATGCTTGTTTGTAAAATAACCATCCCCAAAATAATCCGGGTACAAATGTCAATGACGCAAACATTAAACTCAAATGCGAATGTACTGACGAAAAAATAAGATTAGATAAGATAATCGCATTCCAAATCCGGAATGTTTCATTTCCTGGCAAAAAGGAGAAGAAGGTCGATTGCAAAGCACAGCGTGCAATTAATTCTTGAATTGGTACAAGCAGGGTATAAAAAAATACAACAACCAAATAAAGTGTGGCACTAAATTTACCGTTCACTAGTCCCTCATCAAATCCTGAAAATAGCGCCACATGATTCGGATTCGCGCCCCAATACACCAAATAGGCTTTAGCAAGTAGAAATAGAAGCATCACAGGAAGCGTATACTTCAACGCTTGTAAGGTTTTTTGTGGCCAATCCTCAAAAGTAATACCAAAGTGTTTTAATGGCAATCCGGTAAGATGCATTGCGCCGAGAATTCCTAGAGCAAAAAATATAATTAATCCAACTGAGAGAAAAGTCGAATTATTTATTAGATTTTTTTCAATACCAATTAAAGTGGTAAGTGATAAGGTATATAAACTGATTAGCCAAAACATGGCAATCATAAATACTCCGAGTACATTGCGTGCTTGGGCTTGCTCTAAGCTTTCCTCCATTTTTTTTATCGTGATTTGATTCGTGTCTCGTAGTTTCTGGGACAATATTTTGGCCATGTTTTTGGTTAACAATAAGCGTATTCGTGGATGAGCATTCACTGCTTCTAAATTAAAGCTTAATACGGCTAAATCTGATTTCGCCCTAATGGACGCAGCACGCGGCTTATTTTCTACAAGCGCCATATCCCCTATCACATCGTCTTTTTTCAAGGTTGCTAAGACATGAGCATGCTTTTCATTATGCTTAGTTTTTTTATTAATAAAAACCTCTGCCTCACCTTCAAGAATAATATAAAAGGAATCAGGCTGGTCATCTTCCTGAAAAAGAACATCTCCTTTACCAAAAAACAATTGCACTCCTAACACGTCATAAAAATCGGATAATTCTTTTGCTGTAAATTCCTCAGTAAGTATTTTATGTGGGTTTGCATTTATTTGATAATTATAAGCAGGTGAATTAAATGAAAAATTAGAGTTAGGATTAAATTCTTTAATAATACATGACGAACGATTTACAACATTCACAGCAACCCCTCATACATACTGCAATTATATTGAGCATAGTAACAGTTATGAAGATTTTCAATTTTTAAATGAGTTTTTGCTTTGATTCTGGTTATGTAAACTAAGTGCACAACATCAAACAGTGCGTCAGCAAGCATTAAAAGGAATGGCAGAATTAGTCGAGCAATATAAAAGCATGACTCATCATCAGCATGATTAAAATCTGGCTCAGACAATTTTATTGATTCAGAATGGGATAAAACTGTGTCTCGATACCCTAGCTACTCTGATTTATGGTTTATTGTGTTTTTGTTAACTCCGGAAAGTCATAATCCTGCCAGCCTGGAATGTCTGCCACTTTAAAGCAGAGCTTATCAGAATGCTGGACACTCTTTTCAAGAGGTGTTTCGGGAGTCAAAATAAGAGAGCCAAAAGGATAAGTCGCATCAATCCCTATCGAAGAGCCGAGGCGAGAATCTAAAGGAATGTTATCTAAAATAGAAGGATCTAAGGGGCCTGCGGGTAAATTTTCCACAATCATAATGTCTTTATGGGGTTGCATTCGAAAGGAGGTAGCCCATGTCACTTGATTTGGATCTTGGATATTAATATCAGGGTTCACTGCAATAACCATTTTAGGACGCAGATTACTTGCCATCGCAACAAGAATAGCTTGGCGCGCCTCTCCATCAAATCGGGGCTCGATCGCTATAACAATATAAAATGAAACACCTCCGGATGCTGGAATAGCTACATTGGTAATCGTTGGAAAAGATTTATTCATGCTTTTAAACAACGAAGCTTCAAAAGGAATTTGCTTCAAAAAATGATTCTCAGTGGGTGGAACACCCGTTAATAAGGCTTGGAAATAAGCATTAGTGCGGTGAGTAATGGCTTTAACTCGCGCCGTAGGTTTCATGGAGCCAGGTGTGTAATACCCGGTGTATTCTCCCAATGGACCTTCAAAAACTAGTTCATCTAAATCTATTTCAAGCTCAAAAACTACTTCTGCACAGGCAGGAACTTGAACATCAATAGTTTTACATGAGGTTAAAGCAACCGCTTCACCCCGAAGACCACCCGCTACAGCAAAATCATTAGTGTCGTCTTGAAGTTGGAATTGACAGGTGTAAGCAATAACAGGATCAACTCCAATTACCAATGCCATCGGATATTTTTTATGCCCTAACTTTCGTGCTTTTTCCAGATTTTTACCTAGACGATGATTGGGTTGAGCTAAGAAAGACATGGTATTTTTTGAAATAATTTGAAATCGATAATTTCCGATATCTGCGATGCCTGTTACCGGATCTTTACTTACAGCAATACCAGCGGTTATATATTGCCCTCCATCGCTAGGGCTGTATTTGGGTACAGGAAATTGAGATAAATCAACTTCATTCTCCGATATGATCTGTTCATGTGATGCCGCTTTATCGGTTAGGATCGGCTCAATGGGATTTTCTAATCCGTGTAGGATCTTTTTGAATATGGAGGCTTCGTCGGTTTGAAACGCAATCAAGGTTTTCTTTCGAGAATTATATAATCCACCGATGAGTGGAAAATTAGTACCATTATTATTAAATTGAATCGCAGGACCCCTGATTGAAGCACTTTTTTGCAACGCTTTACCAACATCAGCAGACAAATTGATAGGTCGATTAACCTCAATAATTTCACCACTTTCTTGAAGTGCAGTAATGAACTCCCTAAAATCCTTAAAGGGCATCCTGATTATCCATAAGTAAGTATGATATAAAATATAGAGTTTTTTTGCATAAACTTCCATAATTCTTAGGAAATATTAATAAGTCAGAAAAACTTGAGGGTATCTTAACTTATGTAGTAGTGCGTATCATCTTTTTATCACCTTCCTGCTTCCAAAGCCAAATCGTGCGAAAAATTAAGTAGTTTATACTATAACTATATTAGTGCTTCATGAGTCTTTAGAAAGTATGTTTCAAGGAAAATGATGATTGAAAGTATGCTTACTCTTGTTGATGCAAAAATGTATGATGATAAAAAAACTAAATAGCGATAAAACCGGAAAAAATCATCGTTATCGTATATAACTCATTAAAGCCACTAGAATAACCAGAATCGGTCCTCATCGGAAAATATTTTGATAAACTTTCGTGTTATGAAAACCGTTTCCTATTATTGTAGTAGGAAAACAGTTCTCATTTATAACATACTTATTTTTTTAGTTTACGTGCTTGGATGCATTGCAGTAGTTTTTCATCATTCTCGTTGTTGTTGGTACATTTTTGGAGGTATTTTTCCACAGCACTAAAGGCTGTTTGGCTTCCTGTTGTTTGAAAAAGAAACGGAAAAATCGCATGAATTAGGCAGGCGCATCCTCCTTTGACCATCGAAAATCCAAATGAAACGGCAAATAATAAATGCTCCCAATACGTTTGATTGACAGAAGCAGGGTGTTCGGTAAAAGACTTCAACATAATAAACTCTCCTAAGAGTCTGATGCATAAACAAACGGTATTAATTGCTGTATCTTTTCATCATAAATAGGGACTATTTTTGTTATATTTTCTTGCGCACAAAAATAGATGTCTTTTTCTAGATTAAGATTGGATAGACGAATTCCCGCAGGACTGGTTAAAAGAGACTCTAATAAATTATCAGAATAAACAGGGCTATGCTCGCCTAAAAGTTGAAAGGAACGTAGTTGTTTGTAATAAATTAGCGAACCTGCGAGCAGATCATCTTGTTCTAAAGTACCTTTATAGCCGGCTAAAATAATAGAGATATTGAGGTTTAAATTCAGTGCAATGTCTTTAGCTAGAAATCCTACCTCATCCACGTTGATAATGGCTCCAATTAAAACAGGTACGTTATAGGCTATACAGGCCCTGACAGATGGAATGCCGTTAGTTGAGAAAAAATGTAACTCACGACCTTTATGTGTAGTGTGAAGTAAGTCTTCTGGTGAGTTTCCGTAAGTGAAGTGTGGTATTTTCACACAATTTTGTTCGCCTGCTGTGATTTCATTTGAGGAAACTTCCAACGAGGAGTTGTCGCCCAAATGGATGGATTTTATTCCTCCCATGAAAGCTGCAATAATGGAGGTGCTCGCGCGTAAGACATCAACAATAATACAAAGATCGCCTCGCTCTGCTGCGCGATGTGCACCTACTGCACCTACTTCAAAACGAATAATTTTATTGTTCATGAGCTTCCTTAGAAATCGTATCCGCTCTTAAAGAAACCCGCAACGCCTCTAAAGCCAGTACATCTTTAGGGGCAATATTTGCTAAATTTACCGAAACCCCTAGTTGATTAATTAGCCATGCTTGCTGATGTTTAATGGGGGCTTCAAAGAGTAAATCCTTAGGATTGACTTCAGTTATAATGCGTTCAAAATCCTCCGTTTTAATAGACGTATCTGTATTAAAAAGCCCTGTAGTGCCTGATTCACGGGCTTCGAGAATAATCTTCCAAGCACCTGCATTTAATTGTTCTTTTATTTCCAATAAGCGATCTTCGATGCTTAATAAGTTGTCTTGTTTTGCATCTTTCCTGCCCACTTCTGACAGAACAACAAAACCATAGCTTTTTGCCTGCGAGATTAAGGTAATTTTTTCTTCTAACGGTATACCTGCTAAACCATCAGATAATTCCAAACAATTAAAGCCTAAACGAATACATTCTTTAAAATATTCTTCTATTTTATTTTGCCTACGAGCTACTTCAAAAAATGTTCCTCCTGCGCAGACATGGATGTTTGCTGATTTTAACAAGTCAATTTTTTTGCGTAATATGGATTCTGGATAGAGCTTGGAGGTTCCAAAACCTAATTTAACGACATCAATATAGTTTGCTGCCATTAAAAGAAGCTGCTCCGTATCCAGTAAATGCATTCCGGTATCTAATAGTGAAGTCAATCCTTCAGTTCTCGGTTTTAATGAGTGTTCTGGGATATTGATAAAAGCAAATGGTGTTGATATGGATTTTTCTAAATTGGTTGATTTATCTATGAGTGTTTGGATATGTTCTATTAATAAATTTATAGTAGGATAATTGACTACAGTTGCCTCTGATAAATGACAGCGGGACTTTAAATGGTTTTGCAATCGAGCTTCCAATTCGACTGCCATCAGAGAGTCCAGGCCAAATTCAGCGAAATTTTTATTATCATCAATTATTTTACTATCTATATCTAACATATCACTTAATTCGACATGAATCGTATGGCGAAGATTTTGGATAAATTCTGAGGGGATAGCGGACTCATTTTGTGGTTTCTCGAATACCTCTTTATTAATGGGGGTATTTGTTTCTTCTTGTGGAGGGGCTTCCATTATCCATAGTAATTTTGTTTCGAGTTGCTTATCCATTAATTGAGATTGAATGTGTCGACGTCTTATTTTGCCGCTCGTTGTTTTAGGAAGACTGCGTTCATTTATAAGAGCAATTTGATGGACTGATAATGAATGATCTTGAAGAATAATCTGTTTCACCGCGCTAATAATGGCTTTTAACTCATCCTCAGGGCAGTTCTTTTTAATTTCAATGACTACCGCCAGTTCTTCTTGGTCATTTCCTGTAACGCTGACTGCGGCACAAGAACCTTGACGTATTGCTGGATGACAAGTTTCTACAGAGCGTTCAATGTCCTGTGGATAGTGATTGGTTCCATTGATAATAATTAAATCTTTTAATCTTCCCATGATGAATAATCTATTGTTCATGGTAAAACCCAAATCACCTGTGCGTAAATATTTTTTTTCAGTAGAGTGAGCCAAGGTGGCTTTAAAATAAGTATTTGTCTCTTTTTCTTGATTCCAGTATCCATGGGCTACGCTGGGGCTAGATAGCCAAACTTCTCCAATTTGTTGATCGCCACATGGGATTAGCGTTTGAGGATCGACCACGAGCGTTCCTTCTGGAAGGGTTCCACAACATACAATGGGTTGGGCTGTCGGGTCTGTTACAGAAACCTCGAGAATTTTATTATTGCGTAGTTCTTCTTTATTGAAATAATGTGTTAAGCCTCCTTGTTCTCCAGTGACCATTAAGGTATTTTCTGCAAGGCCATAACAGGGCATGAACATTTCTTTTTTGAAGCCACAATTTGTAAATTGTTTGGTAAATTCATTCATAACATGAGCATTAATCGGCTCGGCTCCATTTAAAAAGGCATGCATACTGCTTAAGTCAAGTTGGGCTTTGGTTTCTTCGGAAATCCGTTTATTACAGAGCGCATAGGCAAAGTTTGGTGCTGATGTCACCGTACCTTTAAAGGCTGTGATCGCTTTTAACCAAGTCTCAGGATTACGCAGAAATGTCATTGGTGACATGAGATATACGGGTATTCCTGTAAAAACGGGATAAAGTATTCCACCAATTAAACCCATATCATGATAAGGAGGAAGCCAAATAACACACACAGAATCGGGTCTAGCACTATAATATTCGTTGATAAATTGAAGATTATTCAATAAGTTACTATGACTAACCATCACTCCTTTAGGTTGGCCAGTAGAACCTGATGTATATTGCAAGAAGGCGATGTTCTCTGGTTTTATAAGGGGTTCTTTATAATTATTAGCCTCATCTGCTGAAATAGTATCCGTATTAATCCAAGTGAATTTATCAAAATCCCATTGCGTTAACTCATAAGCGTTTTCTTGAAAACGCTCCATCAAATAGGTAACAAAGGGTAGATTTTGTAATGCCTTAACATATTTCAATTTAGTGATTTGTTTGATAATAGATCCTGTCGACAAAATAATTGTAGGTTCTGCGTTGTGTATGACGGCTTGAAGTTTTTCTATGAGTTTTTTTTCTGCGGGCGGGTAAACTGGTACGGCAATGACTCCGGCATAAAGACAGGCATAAAACGCACAAATAAAATCTAATCCAGGCTGATAAATTAATAATACTCTATCCCCCGGTTGTGTATGGTGTTGAATTCGTGCGGCAATCGACTGAGCTCGAATGAGTAGAGAGAGGTAATTCAATTTTTCTTCAACGTCTGCGGAAGAATTTAAAAAAAATAATCGGTCTTGTTCTATTTTTTGAGCTTGTAAATTGAGTAATTCAACCATGTTTTCAGGTTTGGGGTGGGGCAGTACCATAATATACTCCTGATTAATTTAGCGCTAAGCGATCACGTAGACCTTCAAACGCAGCCAATGTGATTTCGACATCTTCGCGGCTGTGTGCGGCAGTAGGAACAAGACGAAATAGAATTGTTCCTTGGGGAACAACAGGAGCTGATACTGCAGTCACAAAAATTCCGTATTCGTCCCTTAAAATATGTAACATCTTAATCGCTAGTTTCATATCTCCACCACGAATATAAATTGGAGTAATCTGGGTTTGAGTTTGGCCTAGATCAAAACCCAGTTTTTTTAATCCGGTTTGTAATGCGGTGGCTATTTCCCATAATTTTAACCGTTTTTCTTTACCGGCAATGATTAGATCGGTCGCTTTATCAATTGCATGAATAAGAACTAATGGATGTGCCTTTGAGAAAATAGCTGGTCTTGAGTTAAGACGTAGATAAGAAATTACTTCACGAGGGCCGCTAGCAAAACCACCAATCGAGACAAATGCCTTAGCAAAGGTACCGAAATAAATATCAATTTGATCTTGTAGATTAAAATGTTCTCCACTGCCTCTACCTTCATTGCCAAGCACACCTAAAGCATGTGCATCATCTAAAAAGAGGCGAGCCTTATATTTTTCTTTCAAAGCGCATATTTCAGGTAAGTTCGCTAGATCGCCGCGCATACCGAAAATACCTTCAGTAACGATTAAAATTCCACCTTGATTTTCTTCTGAGGCTAACTTTAATTGTCGCTCCAAATCGGCCATATCATTATGTTTAAATGGCTTAATACGTACACCAGTGCGAGCTTGAGCTAAAAAGGCCGCATCAATCATGCAGGCATGGGAATATTGATCAATAACGATCGTGTCGCCTTTTCCTGCTAAGCCAGTAATTGTGCCTAGCACACCTAGATAGCCAGCAATAAATAATGCCGCGTCTTCTTTTTGGGTAAGAGATGCTAGTTTTTTTTCTAAATTAATATGATCCATGGTATTGCCAGACATAAGTCTTGCACCCATTGGGGTTGTTGTACTCCAATTTTGGATTGCTTTAAATCCCGCCTCTTGAATTTCTGTGTTCTGTGCAAGACCTAAATAATCATTAATAGTCCACACTATCATGGGTTTGTTTTGAAAGTGCATGTGGGGGCCAGATGGACCCTGTAAGATAGGACTAATTAAGTAGTTGTCATCATCCTTGCTCTGTGCTGCAAAATTTCCTTTCTCGCTATAGCATTTATCAAAAATATCCACATTATTAGACGCCATATTCATTCCATATACTTAGACTTAATATTGAGTATAGAAACGAAATTAATTTTCATCCAATTTTTGAACATTATATCTGATTTTATTTCATTTTCTTTAAATACTTACTTCCCAAAAGACAATACAACAACTCTTGCTAAGATAACACTGCCTAGAATAAGAAATGTAGTTCCAAAAACAAAGTTAATAATTCGCATTGCATAGGAATTAACGTGCTTTTTTAAAATAAAAGTGATTGTCGCACTTAGCATCAACCAAACTAGGGAAGAGCCTAGCACAATACTTGTGATCAAGATGCTGCCATCGATCAGAGTCAATTTCAGATGGTTTAATCCTAGAGCAGCTAATACGGCAAAAAATAAGAGAATGGCGGCTGAATTAGAAAGAGACAACAAAAAAGCACCGATTAAAAAACTCCAGGATGATTGTTGATGCTCTGTTATATGGGGTGTTTTAGGGTTTTTTAAATATTGCCTTATCCCGAGATACAATAGTATAAAACCACTAAGGCAGTGTAACTCCGTCTGATATATCGTTAATTGGTCTGAAATGAAAGTAAGTCCGCATGCACTAATTAAACCAAACACTCCATCCGCTAAAGCTGAGCCTAAACCAGTAATAAAACCTGCCTTAAACCCCAAGTTTAGAGATCGCTGAACACATAAGACTGCGATAGGGCCTATAGGTGCAGAGACAAGAATACCTATTATTATCCCATAAATAATTAAGCTAATCATAGGGTCAGATTATTCTTTTTCATTAATGCCCTCTAAATAAATTTCATTTTGAACTATTTAATTGTATTGAATATATCGTTAATTACAACTTATCTATTTGCCAAATCCTTTACTGTAAGATATCTAGGCTAGGTCATACAGAACAGTGGTTTCATTCAGGTAAAATAACGGTTTGATTTCCTAGATCAAGCTCAATTAGGTTGCAGGGGAAGGCAAGGCATTATCAACCCAGAAATATTTTTGAGAATAGGAGGTTCTTTGTTGTTCTTCTTTGCCATAAATCCTACTTCATTAATACTTGTCTGACATAGCCATGTAATCATTTGCGCAGGTGCTTTGTTTTGAAAAGATTTGGGCGTAAATAGCGCTATGTTTTGGCCTTTATCTTTATCTCTTGCCGAAATATATTGAAATAGTTCTATGCCAGATTCTCGCATAACAGAGCCTAACTGTTGTGTTTCTATATAAGACGATGGGGATGTTAAAATTGTTTCGTATTTTGAAAGGGGGATTGGTCGAAAAGAATACTATGGTTACTTCGCACTTTGATCGTAATTGTTTCCCAATCCTAAAGTGGCTATTTGTTTCCTGGATTCTACTAATCGCAATTATTCTTCGTTTATCAATAAAATAATTCTGTGATATGAATCACGAGTTCAATCTACCTTTTTGCCAGTTGGTTTCGCACTGATTTTTGTGGGATCAAGGTTGTTGGTAATGCGGAAAACGGCTTTATCTACTCGACGTTGAAGCATGATTTCCACCATTACGGTTTCATTGGGATGAAGAATTTGGTTAATGTCCATAAGTGAGGAATGAAAATCGAGTACTCGGTAGTAGCCTAGGGCTTGAGGACTTTGTTCAGGGCGAGCTTTAATACGAAACCCTAGATTACCCTGCATTGCAGGCGTATTAATCCCGGTTGCCATTACGTCGTAGTCCAGAAAATAAGTAAGTTTTCCGCGATCAAGCTGATTTTGCTGGCGATCTACGAAAAAACCTGTAGGAAGCGCATATTCGCTATATTTGGGGCCAGCGGTTAGGTAAAGATCATAATCATAAAGATGATTGCCCCGATCATCAATTAGCCGAAATATAATCATAGAATAGCGATTAGTAATGTACTCGCGCTTATGGAGGAGTGTTTTTACAATTTCTATGCGCTCATTTTTTTGAGTTTCTTCTGTAAGCCTCTTCAGATCATTTGCCAATGCATTATAAGAGCTACTATTTTTTACCTGGAGACAGCGTAAAACCCATATAGCTGTTGGGTGAGTAGCCGCATTATTCATAGTAATGCTGCGAATGATTCCCATTTTTTTACCGGAATGCGAACATTCAGGTAAAACCCCCAATGCCATTGGCTTTGACCGGGTCATTTTGGAGACAACAAGATTTTCCCCATTAGTTCCTGCCTGATGTAACTTTAAAAGACTGTAATTCATATTTGCAGCAGCAACGCGTACAACCCCATCTGATCCAGCTTCACCTGTGTATGAGTTAAGTGCATCATAAAGTTGGCGATCAATTTTTTGACCTGTAAGTACAAAGGGGTATATGCCATTCGCTGGGCAATCATAATCAAGCCAGCTCTCATTAAGTTGCCAGCTCATATCGCTTCCTAGCTCCAGCCAATCAAGTACATGCTGCCCCGGCTCCATGCCTTCAAAAAAGCTTTTTATACGACTTAGCCGGGATTTTCCCAGTTGCGCCAGTGCAGAACCATGGTTGGAGGGGGCCAGCATAACCAGGTGACTCAATGGGCATTTAGCAAGATCGCTCTTAAAGTATAAATCCATCCATTTACGAACAACGGGGCCGCCTGTGGAATGAGTAATGCATGCGAAACGCTCTCCATCGCGCAATTGATCAGCGATTTCATCACGTACTGCCTGATCAAATGCCCGTGCTATATCGTCGATTGTTATGGTGTCGGCAAAGCTAATGTAGCGCCCAAGATAGATATTGCCAACCTGAATATCCAGCACGCCGTCGTTGCTCTGACTTTCGAGCCATTGAGGAAGCGCTCCATAAGTATTGGTATTGGTGACACTCCAGCCATGGACGAAGATAACAATCATAATGTTCCTTAATTTATTGATAAGACAAGGGTAGATTGTTGAACAAAGCGATGATATTAGATTATTTTACAATAATATAGCTGTATTTAAAATTGCTCTGAAAGGCAGCGTCAACCAAACTTTTGACTCGGCAAAAAAGTAGATTTGTCGAATTTTAGGCGCAAGCATCTCGTTAGCCGCGTCGCGCCAGATTTCTTTGGCTTTACGAAATTGGATTTTCCGAAGAGAAGCGGAATTGGTGTAGCGCCCGACGGCCACTGCAAAGAGGTTTCTAATGGTTCCCATGAGCGCGATGACGCTTTGCGTGCAACAAAAATTCTTGCTACGTTTGCGCCAATGCTGGATGAGCAGCAACTACGTATTCGGGGAGTGACTTATTATCTATGGTGTGCTGTGGATGATGAGGGCTATGAGCTGGATGTGTTTCTGCAAAAGCGGCGTAATAAAGGCGGCGACAATCCGCTTTCTGTCCCGCCTATTGAACGACTATCCCAAGCCCCGGGTTATCATAACGGACAAGCTAAGGAGCTATTTGAGGCCCGTTCGTCAGATGTGCAAAGGAGTCGAACATCGCTCGTATTAGGGGCTCAATAAACGGGTTAAAAATACCTCATTCGTTTTAAATCACTCGCAGGGGCGCAGAGCGTCATAGCACTCATGGAGACCACCAGGAATCTCTTTGCCGTCAACGTGGGGCTCTATACCAACACCGCTCATCAGCGAGGAATGCAATTTCAAAAGGCTAAAGAAATTTGGCAAGACGCAGCTTCTGAGGTTCTTTGCGCCTAAAATTCGACTAAAACTAGTTCTTACGTTATCAAAACGTTAAATTGATGGCGCCCATGAACTAAGCGCTTGGTTTGAGATAGGGATGCTTTTCTTAATACAAAGCCCCTGCAAGCGCAGGCGATTTTTTACCAGCACGTACAGGGAATGGTTGAGCATTAGAGTCACTGAGTATTTCTGGGCAACCGCGCTTCTAATTGAGGCTCCTCAATTAAAGCGTCATGTGGCTGAAAAAAAGCATTTTTATTCGAGGAGGTAATGGTCTTCTCAAAAGTGCTTAAATCATCTAAATCCACATACTCTGCGGTAGCCATCAGTGCTTTGAACAAATTATTCTCGCCGCTGTTGTTATATAGATCACCAAATTCATCCAAGATTCTATTCGTAACGTTTTTTGAGATATGCTCTAAAATGACAGGAACACCCTCATCTTGTATTTGCTTTAGCAACTCAGTAGACAAGCCAGTGGGTTGCTTCTGATCAAGCTCAGTTAAATACTTCATTGCCTCTTCTTTTACCACCCGAGGAAACTTCAATGCAGCAGCTTCTTTGGTAATAAAAAGGACTTCCACATCGGGATGCAGTCCTTGTAACTTTTCCATTAACTTATTGAAGGTTCCTGCAACGCAAATGGTTTTGTCGTCAGAATTTCCATCATCAACACCAAGCTCAGATAAATTATAACCGCGTTGAATTTCATAAAGACCTTCGATGAACTGCATTTTGGCATCATCCAGGCTGCCTCTCCGATTAGCTTCATCATGAATAGCCAGCCAAGACAGCACCAAAAGTTCTCTCGTCGATACATTAGATACTGCATCGGTATACGTATAATCAATTGCCGTAAGTCGTTTAAGACAGCGTTTAGCAGCCTCAGTTTTTAAGGAGTTGTCGGCTGGTAGTTTCGTACCCCATTGAATTAGCTGGAGAGTTAATTCATTGAGGCCGGGTCCTGAAAACTGCGTTCCATAGCGCTGGAATAGTTTCGTTGCACTCGCTGATACCGATTGATGAACACTGGCAGAGTGAGTACTTTGACTGTCGTTAAATACGGGGTTCCTTAACGCACCCATATTAAGAAAATTGCGGTGTCTTACAGCATCCATATTAAGAATATTAAGGTTAACAAAATTCACAAATGCATCTTGTCCTACGGCCACATTGTTTCTGTGTTCTGCTGCAATTTCGATAATGTGCTGAAAACGTTCTGCCGTTAGTTCTGGTATTCTAAACCAGAGGTATCGCACTTCAGGACCAAATAAAATAGCAGAATATATGACCAAGTCATTAAAATTACCCTGTGCATCCCCCTCCGTTAATAAACCAGCATCGCTCAATAGCCTAAGGGCTGAACCAACAGTTTCCGGGAACTGATGTCTCACCACTGCGTCACGGTTAACCTGGGCGACATCCCCCGTTAATAAGCCAGCATCGTTCAATCGGGTAAGGGCATAAGCAACAGATTCGGGAGCCTGGTGTCCCTTTACCGCGTCAAAATTAGCCTGGGCGGCATCCCCCGTTAATAAACCAGCATTGTTCAATAGAGCAAGGGCTTCAGTAACAGGGATTGGGTTCTGGTGCCCCGTCACCGCGTCAAAATTAGCCTGGGCGGCATCCCCCGCTAATAAACCAGCATTGTTCAATAGAGTAAGGGCTGCGGCAACAGGGATTGGGTTCTGGTGTCTCGTCACCACGTCAAAATTAGCTCGGGCTCTATCACCCGTTAGTAAACCAGCATTGTTCAATCGAGCAAGGGCTATAGCCACAGCGTCCGGTTTCTGGTGTCCCGCCACCGCGTCACGATTAGCTTGGGCTGTATCTCCCGTTAATAAACCAGCATCGTTCAATCGAGTAAGGGCTTCAGCAACAGAGTCCGGATACTGGTGTCCCATCACCGCGTCACGATTAGCCTGGACCGCATCACCCGTTAATAAGCCAGCATTGTTCAATCGAATAAGGGCTCTAGCAACATAGTCCATGTTCTGGTGTCCCGTCACCGCGTCACGATTAGCCTGGGCTGCATCACCCGTTAATAAGCCAGCATTGTTCAATCGAGTAAGGGCTTCAGAAACATAGTACGGTTTCTGGTGTCCCGCCACCGCGTCACGATTAGCCTGGGCTGCATCACCCGTTAATAAGCCTGAGTTGTTCAAGTGAGTTAGGGCTCTAGCAACAGATTCCGGAGACGGGTGTCCCGCCACCGCATAAAAATTAGCCTGGGCTGCATCACCCGATAATAAGCCTGAGTTGTTCAAGTGAGTTAGGGCTCGAACAACAGAGTCCAGGTCCAGGTGTCCCTCCACCGTCTCACGATTAGCCTGAGCTGCATCACCCGTTAATAAACCAGCATGGCTCAATCGAGCAAGGACTGCAGCAGCAGGGTACGGGTCCTGGTGTCTCGCCACCGAGTCACGATTAGCTTGGGCGGTATCACCCATTAATAAACCAGCATGGTTCAAGTAAGTAAGGGCTCTAGCAACAGAGTCTGGGGCCAGGTTTCCCGCCACCGCGTCACGATTAGCCTGAGCGGCATCACCCGTTAATAAACCAGCATCGTTCAATCGAATAAGGGCTCCAGCAACAGAGCCTGGATTCTTGTGTCCCGCCACCGCGTCACGATTAGCCTGAGCGGCATCACCTGTTAATAAGCCAGCATCGTTCAATCGAATAAGGGCTCCAGCAACAGAGCCTGGATTCTTGTTTCCCGCCACCGCGTCACGATTAGCCTGGGCTACATCACCCGTTAATAAGCCTGACCTGCTCAATCGAGTAAGGGCTCCAGCAACAGAGGCTGGGTCCTGGTGTCCCATCATCGCATCAAAATTATCCTGGGCGGTATCACCCGTTAATAAGCCTGACTTGTTCATAAAATTAAGACCCTTAACAAGGGATGAGGAATTAAAAATTTGAAGAGAAGAAAAAAACCAAGGTTGAAAAAACCAAGTATCTTTTAAAAATAAAAAAGCATTGCAGATATTCCAAGCTTGACTGGACGGTGACTCAATATTAAATTCTTCTAATGCAGTCCTTATTGTTTCTGGAAAAAGTAAGCGCTGATACCACGATAATGCATCATACCCTTCTTTTAATGCAATAAGAACAGTTTTATTTTCCTGCGACAAGTTTGGCATGGTTCATTAACTCCTGGTGAAATGTCATGAATAAATTAAATAACTAGGGCGTAATAAAAAATCATACAAAAAAATTTTGTTGGGCTTCCTTTCTCGCAGTCTGTCAAACAAAGTTCAATCATCTTTTGTGACAGCCCCGATAAGAGGCATACTTTTACCTTCATTACAGAAAGGTGCATTTGAACAGCAAACTATGATATGGACTGCAACGCAGCCCCAGATACACAAGAACTCGCAAGAAGAAATCACAATAGGCATTATTTTACCTCAATGAATCGAATTTGGACATCAATGTAAGCGGCTGTTCCTCTGATTTTTCTTCGTTGCCTTGGGACTGGCGATCGGGATTTGTCGAAACTGGCCTTTGGGGAGTAGCGGAACAGTCAACAGTAGGATCATATCCTGTTTGAAATGCTCCCTTGTAAGCCTTGAGGATTTTATAGTTGCCTGATCTTTTTCTCTATCAGCCTGAAATTCCTGATAATTATGAATTTCCTGATTTAAATCAATTTTTTTGCCTGGATTATCGCATGGCGATAAGGTTGGATTAGCCATGGAGTAAGTAAATCCAAGACATTCTCCAGCATCGCGCACACGGGAATCATTAGAAACCTCTTTGCAGCGGCCGCCGGGCGCTACATCAATTCCGCTTCTTATCGGAAATCTAATTTCATAAAGCCAAAGAAATCTGGCGCGACGCGGCTAACGAGATGCTTTGCGCCTAAAATTCGGCAAATCTATTTTTTGCAGAGTCAAAAGTTTAGTTGACGATGTCTTTAATTAAGTTAAGATCATTCGTCTAATCCAAACCAATGTGCTCCCTATCATTATAAAAATTCAATGCAGAGCACGTGGTAATAAAATGAAACCAATCAAATTGGCTTGCGGAGCAAAATGAATTCTATTTCACAGACAGTAGCGGTAAAACGTTTTATAGCAGCTGGTGCATTGTTCGCCCTGCTCGCCACAGTTTTGGGTGCTTTTGCCTCTCATGGTTTACAGGGAAAGTTTAGTGTGGAACAAATGAAAATCTTCCAAACCGGAATTTTTTACCAGTTTGTGCATAGTTTGTCATTAATCATGATTGGTTTGCTTCTTTTACATACTAATTTAAAACTTGTTCGTTGCGCGGGCTATTTATTTTTTGCAGGGATTTTACTCTTTTCAGGAAGCTTGTATTTACTGTGTATAGTAAAGATTAAACCACTTGGAATTATTACTCCTATTGGCGGCATTTGTTTTATTATGGGGTGGCTATCGTTAACTCTTGGAATATATAAGACCCCCTAAATGACTAATTTAAATCCGCTGCGTCATTGCGCATAAAGTGAAGCAATCCAAGCGTTCGGAGTACGGAACCCTGGGTTGCTTCGTTATTATGTTCTTCGCAATCGATTTATTGATTAGGGCAGCCTGCTTGATGGTATAAAACTAGAGCATTATAAATGGCCTCATAGTGTGCGAAAGCGGTTCTATTCGCTTTGATGTCATCAAATACGCTGTTAGTCCGATTACAATCCCCCATTTCAGTAATGTTGGAGTGATCCCCATTAGCTTTTTTGTAAGAAATAAAATTAGCACCACAATGTAAATGAGGGCGTTTTGCCCCTCCATTGCCTAAGTATTCTTGATTGTTGCAAAATGTTCTTTTAAAGTTAGCTTTACTAAAATCAGCATTATCTGCAAAAGAGATTCCTGTAAAAGCGGTAACAAGGTATAAAGCGGTAATTGCTATTTTTTTCATCATAAAACCTTAAAAAAATACTGAAGTGCAAATATAACACGATTTGGTAGGTATTCAATATTCTTGAATATGCTAATTCATAAAATTACCATGTTTAATACCGTAAAACATATCTTGGTTGATTTTTAAGAATGACCTAGAGATCTACTCGCTTTAGATAAAAATAATTGATGAGCACAGTCTTAATGATATTAGTCCCACCTCAGGGATTTAGTAGCTCCTTAGGTTTGTTTGCCGTTTCTGAGCGTGATTTCACAAATCTATTTCCTGTAGCATCGCTTCTTTTATCCTAAAGCTCATCATATTGAAGTATTTATGCCATTATTTACTCTACAGATCTCGTGCCTTTAGCTAAAAGAAATGTAGGACTCAGATTTAGAGGGAATACTAAAGAGGCTAAATCAGGTGGATTTGGCGATGCTAAAAAATGATTATCTTATAAAAATGATGATGCAATGACAGCGTTTCATTTTAAATGAGACCTCATGTTGATTGAATCTGAAGCTAAAAAGCTTGAGTTAATTTCAACCTCTTAAGAGCTTTCCAATACTCGTCAAGCCGATTTAACAAGTCCACAGGCTTGTTATCTTGTTATGGGATTGTTAATCAAGATGCAGGTAACATCTAGTTAGATCACAACAATTGCACTTGGATGACATCATTTCCTGGCGAATGGATCTTGCTGAAATCGCCCATACAATATTAACTACAGGAATTTAGTGAAAATGAGTGGCGCGGTTTTGAACTGAATCACACGACTCTTTATCGCTTTGCTGAATATTAAATCGATTTAAGTTATTCTATTAATTAGCTACGCGTATGTATTCATTAAAATACTTTAGGAGTGGCTACTGACTTTGATGAGGAACTCCTCTCAAAATTTTTGAACCGTTGTAGCAATAATTGCTAATAGAGGGTAGGGCCCTAATGAACTTTATAACAAAATACTTTTATACCTTGGGCAGTGTTTTACTGACAGGGTATCTTTTAGTTAATTCAACAAGTTTATTTAACCCTTTATTAGCCGCTTTTATTGTTGCTTTAGTATTAAGACCTTTCGCTACTAAATTGGAATATATTAAAGTTCCTCGATTGGGAAGCACTTTTATATCGTTGATGTTATTTATCTTGGTTTTTTTTGGTCTTGTCATTTTTTTCTCATCGCAAATAAGAAATATTGATTTTGAAATTCGCTCCATTAGTGACACGTTTAATGGGATGCCGGGAAAAATACAAAATTGGTTGACCGACCTTTTAGGTATTAGTTTGGAACAACAAATTTCTTTATTGAAAGATGCGCTCAATGCCCTTTTAAAAAATAGTGCATCTTTTGTAAATAGCACCCTTCAAGCAACAACCAATTTCCTAACTTCGTTTGTTATTTTTATTATTTCCTTATTTTTTCTTCTTTATTACCGGTCATTCTTTGTTTCCTTTTTATATAAAGTTGTTAAATCGCAGGACCATGTCAAACTATCCAAGATTTTGAACATGATTCAAGCGGTTGTGAGTAGCTATGTTCTAGGAGTCTTATTGGTTATCTTAATTGTAGCGACCCTTAATATATTAGGTCTTTATGCTTTGGGCATTGCCAATGCTATATTTTTTGGTGTGATGGCGGCTGTGCTTACTTTGATACCCTACATTGGAATTTTATTAGGTGCACTTTTGCCCATAGTCTTTGCCCTCGTTACAAAAAATTCCTTTTGGTATCCTTTAGGAGTGCTTCTTGTTTTTATGTTAGTGCAATTTATTGAAGGTAATTTTCTCACACCAAATATTGTTGGCAGACAAGTAAGTATTAATCCATTTGCAGCGATTTTAGGGCTTATTATAGGTGGGATGTTGCTAGGCTTTACAGGAATTATGTTTGCTTTGCCTGTACTGGCCATTCTAAAAGTAATTTGTGATAACGTTTCTGCACTTAAACCAATGGGCTATCTTATTGGTAATCCACAGTCATAACATTATTCCCAATTTAGGGTCAAGTCCTTGAATGCTGCTGAAGAAACAGTTTAGAGCGTAGTTCTATTAATAATCACTTAATCTTTTTTATATATAATTGGTCAATTATTGTATTTATAGATCAATTTGACTGAAGGATAATATGAAAAGAGCGCGTCAATCAACTGGGTACGAGCAGCATTATTACAAGGAAGTGGATAATAAAATTATTCCTATAGAAGAGCCGGAAGAACAAAAAAAGATTGATGCATTTATGGAAAGGAACAATTTTCTTACTCCTCCACACACTACTCGTGAGGCAGGTTTTTCCACTTATAATTTTTATGGAAAAACCGTTAACATAAATGGTTCCATGCTCAAAAAGAAAAAGATAGACAGCGACGAGCATTATCTAATTTCACGGGCGCCAGAAGCTCCTAAATTGCCTGTTTCTTGCTTGGCCTCAACGGAGCACGTTATCGCCATGCAAGAACAGGTTGATGACTTTCAATCCGAATCTTTTCCCCAAACAAAACAGAACGTGATGTATCTGATTTCCTTATCTTGCCATGCTAGAAAAATTAATATCCAAAATGAAAAAGAAGCGATTTTAAAGCTCATAACTAAATATGATAAGGAAATTTTAAAGAAGAATGTGCATATTATTTACAATAAAGAGAAGGAAGTTTTTGAAATTACAGTAAGTACGCAAGTTGCTGATATTCAGTTACTTGTTCGTGCCCTGACCAGCAAAAGCCAATACAATATTGTTGATTGTGATTTCAAAGATATCAGTTTAAATCAAGGAATTTGCCTTGTGAAGCGCGATGCATCAAATCCCATTCATGCACTGGTTAATATTGCTGACTCTGAACATGAAAAAGGGTTCCTTGAAAGAGATGCAGGGACAACTTCAGGCCGTAATACCGATTCTTATCAAGATAACAATTGGACATTTAATTTCTTTACAAGTTTAAGCGATATGCGAGAAAAGACAAAATATCCAGAAAATACTCTTGCGATAAAAATTTTAATGCAAAATAAATCCTCGAGCTCCGCACTAAAAAAGCGTTAAACGCGGATCACTGGGGAGAGGGGTAGGCAGAAAGGCCTTTACAAATATTAGAAAAAATAATGAGTAAAGGAAATAACGGCAGCTTAATTCTTGAAGTGTGAGTCTATGCTATTTAGCGTAATTGGATAATTTCGGCATAACCTTTATTGCTAACCTTAATGACAGCCTCTACTTTTGATTTAGTTGTTTTTGCCAAATTCAAATCAATGGAGGGATTTTGGGAATAGCGAGCATAAAAATAATTCTGAGCACAAAAGCCTTTAATGAACATAGTACAATGAGAGGGTAATTGACTCCTGAAATAGACTGCTCGTTTTGGTTTAAGACAGACAGCGAGCGTTTGAAAATTTGTGTTGGACATCTTGTCGCAAGGATTAAAGCCAAAATCTAGGTCATAACCAAAAACCTCTCCATTTTCATCCACTTTCCAATTAATTGGCAAAACTAGAGATTGACGATGGGTATAGTCGTATTGGTTTTGTAGTCCATAATAAATTACAAATACTATTGGCATTAATATTGCGGATGCAAATAAGCTAGTGTTTCTCATTTTATTCTCGCTCGTAAAATAAGAAAATACAGCGCTGTAAACATCGTGAAAAGTATGAAGATAACCCCTGTATTTTGAGACAAAATCACCAGAGGTGAAGAGAAATCAAGAGATAAAGACAAGCTTAGCAAAAAGCAACAAGCAAGCGCCAAAGCATCAGCCGTCCAAAAAAATTGGTTAGAGGCATAGAATAGTAATAAATTGATTAGTCCTAAGATTAAAATAAAACTTTGTAGTCCAATATACCCGGTGGGCGCAATAATCTTCAAGCACATCACACAAACTGCACTTGTAATCGCAAGAATTAAAAAATTCTTTTGTTTAGGGCTCTGATTTTTTAAAAACATAATTACAACGGCTGCTGCAATATTAATGAGTATTACATAGATTTGAAACTGGCCTAGAGGTAAAAAACCATGCAGAGAAATAATATTATTAAAATAAATCATCAAGAAGCAAATGAATACACTTAAAAACAGTAAAGCTTGTATGGATTTTTGCATTGATACTTGAGCATGTACCAGTTTAGATCCTAAATAAACGAGTCCAAGCAAGGAGGGCATTAAATAGATAAGTAACGCTCTAAGCTCGATCAGCGACACATCATTTTCAAACCACCCTTGATCAGGAAGCCAATAGATAAGTGTTACAAAAAATAGTAACGCCCAGATAAAACTTACCACCCGTATTTGAGAAAATAAAATCAGAGGCGCACTCAAGAGAGCCCAATAAAAATGAGGGTAGTCAATTTCCCCCAACATAGAGTATTTATTTGAAGCAACAAAGATTGTTATCATGAATAGCGATAAAAATGCAACTAAGGCTGATTCAAAGTAAATACCAGAAGCGTTTCTTAAGTAAAATAAAGCTAATCCTGCAAACACCAATGAGGTCACGGATAAAAGAAACATGGATTTATATTGAAGTGAATAGACTTAATTCTAAATATAGTATGGAAATAAGGAAATACGATTTAAAATGAAGGAAGAACCCAGGGGGTTCTGGTTATAAATGCCTCGGGGGCCATTTATTTTTTATGCATATCCGGTGCAGGCCTTGAACTTTGAATTTAAACATTCACGGCCTGTCTTTTGATCAAGGGATTTAATTTCACTACTCGAGATTGTCAAAGATGATTATAACGATTAGATTGTCAACGACATTGTATGTTCTATAACTTTATCTTGTAATTTTTCTAATTGTTTATCCTTGAGTTGTGACGTGTCTTCTATAATAATTTTAGCTGCTTCAAAATGTTGCTCACCATAACTTAATAAGATGCTATTATCTAGTTTGTTTGCTTAAGTACTTTCAGTGTCATTTCCTAGAGCAGAACAATAGAGTAACACGCTCAGTTTATTCGACATTGGTAATGCTCTCATCAATTAATTATTAAATTTTTATTTTTTAATAATTGATTTAGTCGTTGGGCATCTTTAGGTGCGTTAGCCTTTTCATCATTATCAAAATAGCAATAAATGGTTTTACCTTTCTTATGCCAACTAATAAATTTATCCGCATATTCTATTAAGGTTGAATCTTCGTAAGCTCCATTATAGGCCTGTTCGTGAGGCCCATGCATGCGAATATAGATAAAGGGGCTTGTAACTATTTCTGGTGAGCGATACATTTTATGATCATAAAAACAAAGTGACATTTGATTTTTATCTAATACCTGATACAGCTCCTCACAAAACCAGCTTTTATGTCTAAATTCAAAAGTATATAAATAATTTTTGGGTAATTGATGAATAAATTGTTTCAAAGTAGGCATTTCTATTTTCCACCATGGCGGAAACTGGAATAATATAGGGCCTAATTTTTCTTCAAAATTACTAAAAGCCTTAAGTAATTTATTAACACTTTCAGTGCATTCTTTTAATTTTTGAAAATGAGTAATATATCGATTTGCTTTGCAGGAAAAAATAAAATTAGGTGGTGTTAAATCTACCCAATTTAGTACATTTTTTTCTTTAGGAATTTGGTAAAAACTATTATTAAGTTCCACACTATTCAAAATGCTAGCATAATAAGGCAGTATTAGATTGGATTTTATCTTTTGAGGATAAAAATTGCCTAGCCAACCCGAATAGCTCCATCCTGAAGTACCTATATTAAATGGATTTTTTGGCATAAAAATCTTAATTTTTTATAAAGGTATCTAAATTATAGAATCAGAATCTTAAGCTTTCCTTTATACAAACGCACTAAAGCAGCGATGATATCTGATTTGCTATCGAACCTAACTCGGTCGCATATGAATTAAAGACATCAAGCCGAAGTATTTAAAAGTCACACCGCTTGGTTTTCATTGCAAAGGGCCTTAAAAAAAGAAGTGGACGAAATTAAATCCATTTGTTCATTAATTAATAATTCCTTAATGATTTTCATGTAAAATCTAGCACAACTTGCCAATTATGTGATTTATTAGGAGATCCAATGTCAGCAACTCGTTCATTAACTAATTTTTATGGTTCTTTCTTCTTAGGTTGTGGCCAAGTAGCAGTTAGCCCTTACTTATTGACTTTAAATGCCTTTATGGGTTCTAAACCTAAAGAGGAAGATTTGATTTTAGGAATCGGTGCCTGTATTTTTTTCTCTACAATAGTGCCCATTTTGCCTGAAGTAACGTCATTTACATTTGCGGTTGCTGCATTTGCTGCAAGTCTAGCATTGGCAACAATGTTTGTTACTTACCCTATTTCTATTTTGATGGATGCACTTAATCCTGATGAACAACCATCTTCTTTAGGGTTTAGCTACTAAGAGTTCTGTTGTAGTTGATGTGGTTCAATGAACCACATCAACTACAGTCTCATCAATTTCTATAGATTATGCTAGAATTTGTTTATAGTGTTCTACTAGGATTACCTACTTATTTACTAGATATTTTAATACTTTTTGATTTGCATTTATCAACTGAAATTGCACCGAACTTTTAAATATTAAAAGTGGTTAATCCAGAATAAGAGATTTCTTACATGATTATGCGCGATTTTGAGTATAAGTAATTACAATTATCCGCTATGATTAAATAGTACGAGGAAGGACAGTGGATGTCTGAACAAGGATCATTTGAACGCATCAAGGACGATGCACCACCACAAGGATGTGGTTTTTCTCCTCGGAACACCAATCACTCTCGCTTATTATAAATATAACCCTTCGTTTTTAATCACCTTTTAGGCAAAAAATACGTGCGGACTAGTTATTTTCCAAGCAAGTATGAGCTATCTAAATGGTAAATGATTGGAGTATCCAAATAAAAAACACTTGCAGATATTAGAATGGCCATACAAACCATGGAGATTAGAGAGTTTATGACTTGGAAGAGACAATAAGCTCGTCTGCCATAGACGAAACACTCTGTGCAACATAACTAGTAACACCGGGTTTCTGCTCATTCAAGAATAATGCGGGGAAATTTCTGGGAGGTCTGTTAGTTAAAAAATTAGGGATGTTTGAATTTACATTGGCCGCCCAAAGATACACTTGATTTTTTAAGTGCTGATACATTGTTTTAATAGTTTGATTCAAAACTTCATTTTTATAATTTTCTTGTGATTCAATAAATGCATTATTCGCTGCAAAAATCCCCATAGAAGTTGCCATCGCCAGAACTCCCCAGCCCAGAAGGGGAAAAGCAGCAAAACTACTAAATAGTCCTAATCCAGAAAATAATCCTGATAATCCAGCACTGCAACCAGCTATAGAACCAAAAGTACCAACAAAAGCGAAAAACATTGGAGTGCCTGCCTTTGAGAAAGGAACAGAAGATGGATTAACAAATTCCTTTTCGATTAAAGATAGAATGGATTTTTCTTTAAATAATTGGCGTTCAATCATTATTTTTATAATGATTAACGATTGGTGTAAAGGGGATTGCTTATCGTTATCTCTATCTAAAAGTTGTTGATTAAGTTGTAAGAGTAAATATGATTCAAACGACATCGTTTTATCGGTTAACTGATACTTCTTGTCAATTGTCTTGATATATTCGTTAATGAACTCCATTAATTTTTGCTCATTTTTTTTCAATAGCATTTGAAGTTTTTGCTGCTCTTCCTGAGATTGTTGATAGGACAAATAAAATACAGCAGCGCAGGTGGTTAGAAAAAGAGTAATGGCTATTCCACCTAAGGTGAATGACAACAAGCCACCAATTGATGTGCCGGCTACACTAGAGACTATTCCAAATAGTGGCCACGCAACACCAGCACCTGTACCAACCCCATTAATTATTGATTTGAACAATGCCATTAAATATACCCTACTCATTAATGGTAACTAGAATTTAGGGATGCTGTTTTTACCTTCCCGCGTCAAGAACAACATACGCTTTTAATATTTCTGAATTTACCATAAGTGCTTATTGCTCACAAACACGCCATCAGAACCGCTAAAGAACTTTCAATCCTACAATTGAAAGTTCTTTGCTGGCGAAATAGGTTTAAAATCCTCCTGGTAAATTAATTGTCCCCGTAGAAGTCGGCGTAGCCGGATTCGAGTTAATGTTACAGCCTTTTGATTTTTCATTTACTGGGGTTACCGAACCACCACCATTAATCGTTAGGGTACATAAATTGCCATTACTTCCTGCAATTGTCATCGTTGAAGGAGCAGCAATACTTTTAAGTAAGCACGCAGGGCTTTTAGTCACCGGATCGGGGCATTGGATAGTATTATTAACTAATACTGATTTAAAGGGATAGCCAACATATAGCATGAAAGAAAACTGCGTTGTAGGAGGAGGAGTATCTCCGTTGCAAAGTTTCCCTTGAGTAACTCCTGGTTGGATATTTTCTAAGGTACACACTAGGGCACCTTTATTGAAGAAATGAACAGTTTTCGCAATGTTATCTCCATTATAAGCCGCTACGTAGAGAGAGTTGCCTGTCCCAAAGGCTGCATAACTAGGGGTATCTGCAGTGATATTGGAATTTAAGTTGCCTAAGCTTCTTAAATTTTGGATCCAGTAATAAATGCTAGGTAATGTTTCCCCTGGATCTGGAACGTTGCCTTGTTGCTCAAAATATTGCGCATAATACTGAGATGCCAGTGTTGGATTGCCTAAGGCCAAATATTTCAGCAAAGTGCCGCAATAAGCAGAGTTTTTAGGATCTCCACTACAAGGATTTTTCGCATCTTGGGTGTAAACTTGATTAACAAAACTGGCGTCGAATCCTAGATACAAGGAGCCGGCACTAATAGGTAAAGTGTTTGACGCTAAATTTTGATAATAGCAGGGTTGTCCTGCACAAAAATAAGTAGAGCGATCTTGCTTACCACCCCATACATTCCCCACAGAAAGGTAAGTTTGTCCAGTAGCGTTATTAGACCAGCCTGTAGGAAATACTCCTGAGTTAGGGTTTTGATTAAAATGGTAATGATTTAGAGCTTGCTCTTCAGTAGTATACAAATACAAACCAGTTTCTAAAATATCTTGAGGAGAACTATTATCTCCGGCGAAACTAAGTCCTTGGGTATTTATGCCCCACAGTACAATTCCCTGAGCTAAATTCATAAATTCTGCGCTATCTTCCTCATTGATATTGTCTAAGCTGTAAGGCATACCTAGCGCTGAGGATAAGCCAGAGTAGGGATCAAAACTACGAAAATGAGGGAACTGAGTGGCTTGATTACTGTCTTCACCATATTTATAGTTACAAATATCACGAATCAATAAGTTAACCATTCCACCGTATTGTTGAGCCCACGTTTTATCAAACTGTGCGATAGTGGCTGCTGAATCTAATAAATATCCCCAGTGGAAGCCATGATCAGTTAATGTGGTCGCAGTAAAAAAACCACTAGGAAAACCCATCATAGTATGCCAGTCGCTATTGTAGCTGTAAAACCAGCTTCCTTGAGCACGTGTACAATCACTTGCACCTCCGGGACAAGGGTCAGTATAATTTAAACCGGTTAGAAAACTAGTAACTTGTCCTTTGAGTTGTTGTAGCAATGTGTTTCTAATGTTTTGATATTTTGTTGCTGATGTACTATCTGAGCGCATCAACATATCAGCTATTTTAATTAATTGTGCTTCGCGACTTAATAATTTGCCTGTAGCATAAGTATCAGTCCAGGGATTTTTTGAATCCAGGTGTGGATCAGCGGGCATTGCAAAAGAGTAACTACCAATTTTAGTTAAATCACTCTGGCTTAACTTATTCGGTAATACGGGCAAGATCCCTCTAAAAGGCACTTGAGTCGTAAAAGTTGCAGTTTGTTCGGAATTACTAGGAACCGCATACAAGTGCATATTTCCTTTAAGAGTTTGAATTACTCCTTTATTGCTACTGCACTCATCATTTAATAAACAAGAAGCTTTATCCGCGCTGCTCATGTTCTTAATTTGCCAAGGGTAAAGCATTATCGCAGGCTGCTTTTGTACTGAAGCATTACTATAAAGAGTTTGTGTAGTGAAATTAAAATGCGTTATTACCTGCGAATTCGCTTTATCATATTCATAGCTAATAGCCGTATTATTAATTACGGTATATGCATATGCCTGTAATTGGAGCATCAATTGATTGGCTTCCGCATCAGATGAAGCAGGAATAGCGGCTAAAGTAAAATAGCTGTCCGCATCATTCGTATTGATTAATGTTGCAGGAACAATAGCTCCACTTCCTCCTTGACTGATTGGCACAATCACTGTTCCTGAGGCGGTTTTCCAGGTGCTAGCAGCTTTATTAGGATTCGAAAAATAGGCATAGTAATGATAATTTCCTTCTGAAGCATTCTTAGTTTTAAATAAACTAGCTCCATTTAGCTGAGTGAGAAGTTTCGCATCTTGGGAATTATTGAATTGCAAATAAGAAAGAGTTTGCTTGTTTTTCTTTTCAACAAAGATAAAAGGTGAACCTTCAACAATATTAGCTGTTAATAAGGGAGCATTATTTTGGGCCCATTGTGCTTTGACCATCCAGTCTGAATAATCAGCAACTAAAGGGGCTGTTCCTCTTAAATCTCCTGTGGTTACGGTAATGTCTAGAGTATTGGTATAGCCTCGATCTATATGTGCCGCATCCACATTCGCTTTTTGTAATGGGATGCCCATAGCAATACCTTGATCGCTTAAATTCACGGTAAGTGGATTAGGAATCATAAATAATGGTGATAAAAAATCACTATCTTTAAGTTGTCCTGCAGGTTTATCAACAGAAAGTAAAGGAGTCCACCATATCCCAGTGGTTGTAGGTTTATTGGCCAACCCAAATTGACTACCTCTAAAGAGTTTTTTTAAAGTGGAGTAATCATTGATTAATGGATAACCAGCATCTTTTGAAACCCGAGAGGGGTAGGTTTGTGCTAATTTAGAAATTTGCTGATTATCATAATATATGCCTTGACCCAAAGCAGTTTCTGCCTGCGCTCCATTGATATGCATTAATATGGTCAAAGTTATAAATGAGTAGTATTTTTTAACTTGATGTAAGACATACCGATGTTCTGCCATAAGTTTCTCTCTATTAATATTTAGTGGAACCTTTAACTTTAGCACCCATAAAAATTAATACAAATATTTTGAAAAATTAGATAATTTGCGCAAAGAGTTGTTGAGTATAAAGTGCGCAATTTCTCCTTTTGATGGATAAATAGCAACTCATTTATTAATGGGCAAAAACAATGAGATTTTGGTAATGTTAATGGCTTAATTTTTATCCTTATCTACGCGCTAGGGCGGACAATTAATTAATAGAATGATTAATTGAGAAATAAGGAAATGTTTACGGAAGTTGAACAATTTATATTAAGGCTAGATGATGAAATGCACGACCTTGACAATCCACGCACGACTTTTCCTCGTTTTGAATCATTCAAACCCTATGAGTTAATTAGTTTTGGAGGACATTGTTCATACTGAAGCGAATCTTTTTCAACGCAGCTAGGGCTTATCTTTCCAAACTTTTTTTCACATTGATAGGGTTATTTTGTACATATAATAACTACGGTATTACTTCTATTATTTCTATAGTAATTACTGATGCTATTTATTATACAAACTGAATAAGTAGCATCTTTGTAACAACCATTTTTATGTCCCTATTTATACAAATTTTTAATTTTTAAGTTTTGAATTGACATTTAAGTTCATTATTCCCTCATGTTTTTCATCTATTTTTTTTATTTCAGCTGAGTCCGATGCCAAGCCACTTTTTTCATATAGTGTTTTTGCTTTATCGCAATAATGAATTGCCATCTCATAACAGTTTAAATCACGATAGCAAGATGCTAGTCCGGAACAACAAAGCGCGCGTTCTTTAAAGCCAGTATACAGATCAAAAGCTTTATGAAATGCATTACAGGCTTGTTGAAGATTGCCTGATTTAAATAATTGAACCCCTTTATCATAAAGAGCTCTTGGATTCTCCAACTTTTTTAGCTCTAATAACGCGGCTAGTGAAATTTTATCTGTAACATATTGGTTATTATTAGAATTTGCTTCGTTTGTAGGGGATACGATTTCAGGGTTTCCACATAAATAGTAAACGCTGGACTCTTGTAATCCCGTGGGCCCGCCAAAAGTATACATAGGAATAGGCTTATTTGTCTTTTGCTTTTCTAAGAACTCTGATGAAGTGTAAATTTCATCTGACCAAGGGTCACAAATTACTGCGTCCCCCCAAGTGCTTAAATTGTTTGGATCGCTATTCTCTTTTCTACCAATAACAACGAACTCATGAAATTTTAGTTGAGCAACCTCAACACAACTATTTGGGTATTTGCTTTTTATCAACCATCTAGTCCAATTTGCTAATTCCCCGCAACATCCACCTTTGAGTTGGCTTTCTAACGTCCTCATTAAATTCTGCTTTTCAAGACTAGCTACCGTTTTATATTGATCCCTAAATTGCTGCAAAAGAACTAATTGAGGGACAAATTCCTTAGGCGATTTATCAAATAAATCTTTCCTGTTTAAACCACCATAGGGATAGCGTAGTTTTTTTGCCTCTATTCCGTATTGAGCGTATATAAGATTTGTATTAATTTCAGGCATATGTGTACTCTATTCGGCTAAATTAGCTCTAATATTACACTTAGTGTGTTTTTTTGCAAAGTTCAATGAAATGATGAAAGCTTTTTTTAAGCACTTGAATTAATAAAGGCTGAGAAACTTTTTCTTCTTTGTGATCAGAAACTTCTCCCTGGATTATTTTTCTATTAGTATAGTTTATAAATTTTAAATGTAATTATTGAGATCTGAAACAAGATGTTTTAGGGGTAAATTACTTTTACACGGATTACAAGGATTTATAATGGTTCGAATAATTGTTTTAGTCACGGCTTTGCTTAATTCTTTTTGCGCAAATGCTTTTACCCGGAATTTCGAGGAAATTGCAGTTAGTGTTGATGCTTTAGCAACAACTGTAAGTTATCTAGCTGACATGCAATCCAATTATCAATGCCAGATTAAACTGGGGAGCACCTCCATTTATCTTGGGGCCTCTAGAGACTGTTTGTATGCGCATGATATTTCCTGTGGGCTTGAAGGAACAAATTATTCATTAAAAAATCTGCAGCTAGCAGAAAAAGATGCTTGTGATCGCCAAGTTGCCATTCAAATATCTATTTATGAACTTAAGCAGATTATTAAAGAGCTAGAAAATATGAGCCCAACTGAGGCATCTTAGGCGTTCTCAATCAGGATTTCGCAATTAATCGCATGACACTGGGTTGATGGGGGATATGTTTGCGGTAGCGTGGTTGTGTCGCTCTCTCGATCTGTCAAATTTATCGTGGCTGTTAGCCTTTTCTAGCTAAGTGCAAATTCTTTTGCATACAACATTAGAGAGCTGAAGTATGCCCAAGACTCTTGGCGCTAGAGTGGATGCTGCACGGGAAATACTTCAATCGCATCAGAACCATAAAACAGGAGGGACAAACAGATGAAAGCGTTTATTCTAGACAAATACAATACAAAGGTCCCCCTGCGATTTGGCGAAATGCCAGAGCCTGAAATGCGTGATGACGAGGTTTTGGTCAAAGTACATGCCGCTGGTATTAATCTTCTAGACACTAAGATTAAGAATGGCGATTTCAAGTTCATCCTACCATATCGCTTACCACTAATCCTTGGCCACGATGTGGCCGGGGTAGTAGTGAGAGTTGGGGCTCGTGTACGCCGATTTAAATCAGGAGACGAAGTATATTCCCGACCAGATGATTTACGCATCGGCACTTTCGCCGAACTCATTGCTATAAAAGAAGATTCACTAGCACTCAAGCCCGAAGCACTCACCATGGAGGAGGCTGCTTCCATTCCGCTGGTCGGTTTGACCGCTTGGCAAGCGTTGATCGAGAAGGCGAATATTAAGAAGGGGCAAAAGATTTTCATCCAAGCTGGCTCCGGTGGTGTCGGGACATTCGCAATCCAGTTGGCAAAGCATGTAGGAGCCTTCGTTGCGACGACGACGAGCACGGCGAATATCGATTGGGTAAAGAGTCTCGGTGCCGAGCTCGTCATCGACTACACGAAGGATGATTTCGAAAATATCCTGGAGGGATACGACGTCGTCCTGAATAGCCAGGACAGCAAAACGCTCACTAAATCACTAAGCATCCTTAAGCCCGGTGGAAAGCTCATCTCGATCTCCGGACCTCCTGATCCTGCATTTGGAGAAGAAATCAGGGCGTCATGGTTCAAGAAATTGATCATGCGTCTATTAAGCTATGGTATCAGGAAAAAAGCCAAACATCGTAGCATCAGTTTTTCATTTCTCTTCATGAAAGCAAATGGCAACCAGTTGCGCGAGATCACCACACTCATCGATTCCGGTGCCATTCACCCAGTTATTGACCGTGTCTTTCCGTTCGCGGCGACGCAGGAGGCAATGGCTTATGTCGAAACAGGGCGCGCAAAAGGCAAGGTCGTCGTCCGAGTGGTGTGAATATAAATTTCATGATCGTCGCAGCGACGATAAGTTCATTGGCGAATAATTAATATTTAGTTGATTGGAGAGTCATAGGAGTGCGCCCGAAATAAAGAAAACGACCGTGCATAACCCATGGGACGATGCGCCAACCAAAAGGGTTGATGTCGTAGGAACTAAATTTCCTCAACCATATCTCATCGGGGCCCGGTCAACTAAACTATGAGCTAAACTGAAGTTTATTTCTCTTTGCAAAAACTTAATTTAACGGTGTTGGGGGGGGCTGAGAAATTCCGTATGCCAAGCCCCCTATAAGTCAGTGGAGCGGTACTACTGCGGGGCAGGCAGATAGGATAACTGAGTTTCATCCTCATTGGACGCATCTACTGTAGCAGATCCAGACGTTGTTGACCCAAAAAAACCTATTTGTGAGGTTGCTCTTAATTTTTGATAAGAGGGGGATCTTAAAAGTAGTGCTTCTATTCCTAGATGTCCATTAAAAAGAGCCTGCTCATGCGGAAATAATAAAATACGTGCTGATTGATAACTTTCATGTATTTTTTTTTCTAATTCATGATGTATCCTCTTGCTTTTATTAGACCACATGGATTGCTGAGGAACAAAAGTTGTTCTAAATGATTCTGAATCAAACAAGGTTGGTAGGAATGCGTCGTGGGCAACTAGAAAATGAACAGCATCGAGGTGCCCTTCTCTTATTGCCAAATAAATAGGCCTGATCCCTCGCGGTGTCACTTCTGTTATTCCCCCTAAAAGATTCAGATCTGCTCCGACTTCTTTAAGAGCCTTAAGAATTGGAACAAAACCTTTTAGTGCCGCTAAATGAATAGCTGGAAGATTGCTAGGGCGGGACCAATAATTCGGGTCTATTCCAGAATCTTTCAAAAAGTTAAATAACTCGATACTACTTTGGGGATTCATTGCGGCTAACGCCATCAGCGTATTTCCATTTTGATCGCATCGGCTTAAATCCGCCCCTAATTGTTTCCATTTTTTTATTGCGTTCCAATCTCCAAGTTGTGCTGATTTCCAAAATGAAGGTAAAATACCTTGTGGATTGATACAACGATCCAAAAGTTCTGGGTGAATCTTTGTTTGAAGAAATAAGAGCAATGATGAATACGACTTTGGGGGTTCCTGAATAATACCTGCTAATACAAGCTCTAAGACTGGAATACTATGTTCAACACTATAGACTCGAGTCAATAGATTAAGAAAAGCGTCTGCTTTTTTATTTTTCTTAACTGATAAATCAATGAGCATACGTTTTAGGATTTTTATTACTTCACAACATTGCTCGTTACTCTTAAACATCAACCAACTCAGAACATTGGAATGTTCCTTAGAGAGATTCATTTGCTCTGGGGGAACATCGTACAAATAATATTCTGCTTTATCATGCTGGATTAATAATTTTATAG
>NZ_CAAAIM010000010.1 GCF_900639985.1 Legionella rowbothamii
TGCATTTTACGGATATTTAAGCGCTGGTAATGAGGGGGTTGATTATTCACATAATATGCCACCTGCTAAATCTGTAAAATACGTCCCGAAACCCCTATTAACCATGTTAAATGTTGTTGTTATAGAGTTGCTATTGAGATCTAAGTTATTATTCTCTTTTTCCATTGTTGTGAATTGAAATATGCTTTCGTTACTATTTTTGCATTGCTCCATCGCGCTGTCTGGGTTCGTAAACATTAGTAGATTTTCTTGTTCATGGAACTCTAAAGCAACAGCATCTAGAAAAGCCTGATTATCATCAAGAAAAACAACTTTAGTGGGATGATAGAAACTCATTATATTAGTATTTAATACATTCATATTTTTTCCATTTACATCTAACGTATAAACCAACTGTTAAGATCTTGTTGAGAATCTCCTATCAGAGAAGATAAAATCTATTTTTGATTTCTTTCTTTATATCATGTTTTTTAAACCGAAATTGCTCCTTATGTTATCACAACGCAGTAGAACCACAAAAGAACACCATTTATCTAAAAAACTCCTTCTGCTGAATTTCTCTTATGATGTGAGTATTTATTTTATATTTAACCCAGCCACCCCGACCAACCTTTTGATCGGCGCGGATAAGTATTCCTGCATTATTTAAGCGGAACAAAGTGTTTTTAAGGGATTTTTGATTCACTTGAGTTAATTTTGATATTGACTCGAGTGTTAGCTCATCAGTTGTATCTGATTTGTTAATTTTAATGTTTTTGTATAGTGCAATTATAATTGCTCGCTGGTTGCCAACTAATTTTGAAAAGCTAATTTGAGGATTTTTTTCCAATACGGAAACTTGCGCATCAACTGTCTTCGATGCCAAATCATTAACCTTTACGTGAACCGATTGTGAACCGTTATTTGTATTGTTATTTAAAACGGAGTTTGCATGAGCAGATGGGCTTCCAACTGGTACTGTTTGTTGGATGAGGCTTTGATCGTGAACCGATTGTGAACCGTTACTTGTATTGTTATTTAAGCCGGAGTTTGCATGAGCAGATGGGCTTCCAACTGGTACTGTTTGTTGGATGAGGCTTTGATCGTGAACCGATTGTGAACCGTTACTTGTATTGTTATTTAATACGGGGTTTGCATGAGCAGATGGGCTTCCAATTGGTACTGCTTGTTGGATGATGCTTTGCTCGTGAACCGATTGTGAACCGTTATTTGTATTGTTATTTAATACGGGGTTTGCATGAGCAGATGGGCTTCCAGCAGGTGCTGTTTGCTGGACAATGCTTTGCTCGTGAACCGATTGTGAACCCTTACTTGTATTGTTATTTAATACGGGTTTTGCATGAGCTGATGGGCTTCCAGCTGGTACTGCTTGTTGGATGAGGCTTTGCTCGTGAACCAATTGTGAACCGTTACTTGTATTGTTATTTAATACGGGGTTTGCATGAGCAGATGGACTTCCAGCTGGTGTTGTTTGTTGGATGAGGCTTTGCTCGTGAACCAATTGTGAACCGTTATCTTTAGTATAAATATCATCAAAAAAATGGCTTGCTTTGGCGGGGCTTTTTACCCTTTTTTCTGGCAGTTTTCTTTCCTGAGTATATAATTCGAACGCTCCCTTTTTTATAGCCATCAGATAGCCTCTAGCTCGTTAGTTAGCAAAAGATCTACGAAGCTAAGTTCGTTGTTATTAACTCTACCCCATAATTCAGATATCAGATGGTAGTATTCTTCTGCCTGAGAGGAACCAAGAGCGTATTCTAATATGGTTTGTTTAGACATTAGAGCTTCTTCCCATTTTACAGATTTACGTATTGGTGTAGTAATCATATAGTCTACATAACGACTCAGGTACGTTGCATTTATTTGTTGACTAAGTGAGCTTCTTTCAAGCGCAGTACTAAACATGATTATTCCTTGGTCTGTTAGCTTCATAACATCTTGAAAGTCCCAAATGTTTTGCATATTAGTCGAAGAAGCATTATAAGCAAGAAGACTGCATCCTAATGGCATAACAACTGATGATGAAACCAAAATGGAATTTTCTACGAGATGATTCCATGTGGGGCTGTTATCAAAGATGATGACATCATATTTAGAGAGAAGCGGTATTAATTTATCTTGGAAGATATATTCACGACGTTTTTCAAAAGACATCCACTTATTTAATTTAACTAAATCGTGTGTTTCAGGTATAAAGTCGAGGGTGGGTAAAGACGTTGGGCGAATGATTTCTTCTAATGGTGTATTTTCAACGAAAAAATGAAATAAGCCTTTTCCTTGTTCAAAATCATCAAGCCTATTAAGTTCTTGTTGAGGAATTATTATATCTGAAACAGAACACTCAGGATCTAATCCTATTAATATAGTCTTTATACCATTAAGTGCTAGAGTACGTGCCTCATTATAGCTGGAAGTCGTTTTATACACCCCTCCTTTTTGCATATACTTACATAATATTTTTTGTTGTGCGGGTGGCTTTAAAAAACCAAATCTTTTTCCGATTTCAGGGAGTTGTTCTAATCCCCATACTCTAGTTGAAACCTTCCCTCGGGCTTCTCTTTTTGCTATTGGTATTTCGCCTCGATCTTCAGCATTATATAATGTTTGAACAGATTTAAAGCGGTTATCCATTTTAAATAATTTACGTATGTCTGAGTTAGTCCAGCTTGTTTGTTCCATTATTTATGCCTTGTATGTTTTTTTGTTTTTATACAGTTAATACATACAATTACATACTCATTTATGTAGGTCAATGATAAAGTAGTTAAAACATATAAAAAAAATTTTATATATGTAAAAGGCGTTTTTGTGTGCCTATTGTGAACCATTAAACATCTTTGAATGTGAACCAATTGTGAACCTATACTAAGGAGCTATTTGGCCTGAATGTTGAATTACATTTGATGCTTATTTAATTTGGTTGTGAACCATTAAACATCTTTTATTGTGAACTAATTGTGAACCAATTGTAAATCGATCGGCATGGCTCAATATATGTTCTCTATCCAATTAAATAAAGGCTAATATCATTATTTGGTGAACCGTTTGTGAACCATTGCTCGTGATTGGCTCGCGTTAATTGTGAACCATTTAAATGACAAATTCGTGAACCGTTTGTGAACCATTGTTGTTGGGAAATATAAAATACATTTAGGTAAATTGCTTGGTGATATGTGAACCAATAGTGAACCATTTTATAAGCATTTATGTGAACCAATTGTGAACCAATAAAACATAAAAAAATGCTATATTTCAATTGGTTATATAAAAAAAAGGAGTTGACGGATTAAATAATAAACGATAACTTTCTATTAATGATTTAAAAAAGGCAAAAAAAAAGCCCGTTGACGCGGGCTTTCCGGTTAACGCTAAAGTATAACCTGAACAAATATATCTTAGCGTTAAGTAATTGATTAGTCAACAATTAGCTACCGCTAAGGATATTACACGCATGCAAGAAAGTGCGTTAGTGATGGATTGCATTGATTTCATTAAGAAATCAACAGAAACAAGCTACAGCTCTAGAAGGGCAGGGATGGTGCGTCAGGGTAACTGGTGCGGCCATGATCCTGAGTCCCCGCGTTTTTTTCAAAAGCCACAGGAACATAAGGATCGCCCCAAAATAATTACCTGGGCGATTGATGCCTGGCGGCGTTACTATGGGCTACCCACATCCTATTTTAAAGAAATCCGTATGCGTCGCAACTCAACGCGCCAGCAGCGCTCTGAGGCGCGTGAAGCTTTGGCAAGTATAGCTCAGGTTTTATTACATTATACGGAACTGGCAAGTCTTAGGGTGGGTGTACCTCATGCAAGTGAAGGATTTCGCTCCCTTACCATTGAATTTCTTGCCGATAAGGCCGGGATTGGTTTAAAGCGCGCACAACGCGCCATTAAATTACTGGTTCGTGCAGGCTATTTAAAAATGATCGAGCGTTTTGATGTCAAACTCGAGGAGGGAAAAGAGCGTTTTATTGGTCTTGCTGCCGTGAAGTGCCTAACGCCCGCCTTTTTTAAAGCATGCAACATTAATCTGCAGGCTCTGTCTGCACAACGCGCTCTTGCGCGTAAACGGCTTAATAAGAAGCGAAGCACCTTTATTGCCAATGCTCAGGAGTCTCAGGCTGCCGCACGTAATATTCTTGATTTTATAGCTCCCAAAGGGAATGCTAAAACCCACATTGATGTGATGAAAGACATGCTTAAGTCTGAGCAGAAAACTGAAGAACAGGCGCGCGAAAAAGAACGCAGACGAAGAGAATCCCTTCTGCGCCGCCACAAATTGCGGGAATAGGGCGCTACAACCCACTTCAACACCCTTACCTTTGTTATTTTAGAGATATCCCTCTATACCCCCTAATACTACTAAAATGCTGCACAAACCCTAATTTTTATCATTATCTATAATTAGAGTAGAAAAAAACGTCCATCACCTGCAAAACATGTGAATTACAATGAATAAACTATCATTTTTAATAAAAGCTACTGTATATATTTTGTCATAATGAAATTTAAGTGTCTTATAGAATAGCTTTTAAGTGTCCGCTCTTACTTATAGTCCCGTTTAAACCTTCTTGAATATTATCCACAAGAAGGTTCTGTGGATAATTAATAATAAGGAATTCGCTACGCTCATCAATCATTTCATCTTATTAAAAGGAATTGGCCTATGGCCAATAATCAAATAAAAAAACAAACAAAGCAATAATTAAAGATCGATTGCCTCATCACCCATCACTCAATCGCAATAAAAGATAACTCCGCATTTTATTAAGAACAATGACTACTCACTCGCAAGCTCGCTCCGTTCCTCATTGTTCTTAATAAAATACTCCGTTATTTTTATTTTTGCGACTGAGCGATGAATGACGAGGCACAAATCTAAATCTTTCTTTTAAACTGCTTTAAATGAATTCGCTTCGCTCATAACTATTAAATGCTCCTAAGCTCCAAAATCAAAGGCAGGTGAGCAAAATTCGAACATACCTTTATCCACATTTTTAGGAGATAACCATGTGAATAGATTGACTTAAGGCAATACCGATAAGAACAAGGAGAAAGTGTACTCAATGAGAGTAATAGTTAAACATGACCCTTTTTTACCAAGATCCCGGCCGGGGGGCTAATTGATAAAAGAAATGTATCAACAGATGGTAAATACAAACAGGTGTAAAACCCAAATTAAACATATCTAATGTATCAACTATTGATAAATTCAATGGATATCAATAAACTGCCTTCAATAATTACTATAGAGCTTTATAAACTATGGCCAATAAAAAGCGCAAAGTATCCCTGGATGACTATGTATCTTGTTATCACTATTTTGAACGTGCCATTCAAAATAATCGATTCATGACTGAAGAGACGAACAATTCGGTGAGAATAAAAGCAATCCACGCCTTTGCTGAACTCAAAAACACGGCGCATGATGAAGAAACAGTACGCTTGTTTCAATTATGGCTTGATGAATTCGTAGATCCTCAAGCTTTTAGTCGCTGTTATCGTGCTCTGAATCAAAAAAAATATCTGGTCGAGAAAACTCTGCGTACCATCACCATCAGTGATGAAGCTTATAACGCATTAAAAGAAATCGCACATCAAAAAAATATCAGTCTCTCACAGGCGATAGTGGATGGCTGTACCTTACTACATAACAAAAATACTGAATCAATTAGACCATCGATAAACACGGACACATTAAAACCTGGTAACATCAATCCAAAACCAACTGGTTTGTCAATCCCACTGATAAAATCAATTGCGCAAGGCAACACCAATGTCATTTCCTTGTTTGGTGATGAACTTGATGAGTCAACAGACGAGGAAGAGTCAGACACTGAGTTTGATTTCTTTGATTTTGAAGAAGTACGCGAATGGCCACGTAAACCTGAAGGCTATGATTTTAGAACCAATGAATCCTATAAAAAATACCGCAAATATATTGAGCGTCTTACTATTAAAAAGCCAGATGAAGAACTGCTGAACACCTTTAATAAAACGATTAATTATTACCTCACGAAAGACAATTGCCACCAGATTGGACCACATCTGCTTTCAATCCGTCAGGAACTCTTAAATCAAAAGCTCTTTTCTCAAAAGTTTAATCCTGAACTCTTTGAGATCAGTAAGGGATTTAACGTAGGCAATCTCACCATGGATGATTATGCGGATGAACTGATTTTTCTTTTAGGATATATCTTTGGCTGCACCACTCAATCCATCACCGCAGGAAATAGACAACCGACCGTGTTTGCAGGTCACCCAAACCATGTTCAGCTGGCCTACAAAACCTTTCATTACCTTGATGCCTTCTTGAACGATGAAGTGAAGTCCTTTGCCGCACGGTGTCATAAAAACACCAAAAGAAAAAATCGAACTACCCGTGCAAAATGGCATGGATGCCACCTGGTCGGAGTGATGCTGAACTCTATTATTGATGATGAAGAAGACTATATGCTGTTACCCCAATCAGAATATGAACAATTATCTAAATATTCCTTTAATAAAGTGCATGAGTATTTTGATGAAAACGAACCTATTGGTGGTTGGTGGGATCCTAAAAAACATCCATTCAGATAACCTTAAGCCTGCAATATCATCAAGAATAGTGAGTCACTAAAAAAAGAATGACTGAACTCAATTTATTCGATAGAATGATCAAGATTTAACCGCTCTAAGGAAAAGCGCTCGGTTGATTGTTGTTTCAAACCAAATTAAGGAAACGTGGTAATGAGTAACATTCTGAATATTAAAAATCAATTTCCCCCCTCAATGGGCAACCTTAAGACCTTATTTTCAGGGTTTTTATACGTTGCCTCAAAAACCGCAGATACACCTCAATCCAATACGTAAAAAAAGTACTGGTAATTTCAATAATTAAGAGGTTATCCGTCACCCTGCTTATATTAAGGTTAACCTAATCATCAGGTGACACCATTTGTATTTTAAAAAAGTGGATGACCCATTCGTTGTAAGGAAGAATCATGTCGTATCAAAAAGTGGAACTTGAGTTGGCTTCTGATATCCATCAATCAGAAGACATGGAGCAGGACACTCTCGCTCAGAAAACAAAAAAAGATAAAGAGCGTTTTGAGAAGATTGTAACGACTCAAAATAAAATACAAAAAATTAAAGCAGATCTTAATCAACTGATTCAATCAATGAATAACAATTCCAGTTGGCTGTCTCGTGCTGCAAGTATATGGCATGAAATTCCTTTGTGGCAAAAAATTACCGCAGGTGCAGTGCTTACCATACCTCTTTTGATGATTGGACTCATGGCAAATCTAGCATCTCTTATTACGCTCAGTATTGTTACGGTAATTGTTTATACAGTAAGTCACATTCTTCTTGAAAATCATCAGAGTCAAAATACAGACAATATCGAACATTTGAAGGCAGGAATTTCAAGTCTTGTGGATCTGCTGGATTCGGTTATCTCAACTTTAGAGCTTTTACGCGAACAACTGGCCATTGAAATTGATGCATTCCAGAAAGAAAATGAACGTCTAACCGAGAGTGTTCAACAATTTTGTGAGCAAATTAACACACTAAAGTCAGAAATCAGTAAGCTGAGTGATACCGAAAAGGCACTGCGTGCAATTCAGATTGAACTCGAATTGACTGCCAAAACGCTTAAAGGCTCTATTGAGGAACAGTCTCAAGTTTTAGAAAACACTCAAAAGGAATTAGAGCAGGTTGTTCTGGCGTATAAAGACAATCAGAATCAGTTATCTGATAAAATTAAAGAGCTTGATGAAGTTAAAGTAAAAATGAGTAAAGAAGTTGATCAGGCACAAACACTTTCTCTTGTTCTAAAAAGCACAGTAGAAGCCCTATCAAAAACGGTCATAGCAGATGAAGAGCAACGTACCTCATTTCAATTAAGACTCAATGAATTCCTAACTGATAAAGAAAAGAGCTTTGATCAGGTAGCGGAGCGAATATGCGAAGCCGAACGCAAACTCTCTGTCGTTACAAAACAATTAGAAGAAAGTAATCAGAGGTATCGCAAGCTTTTAGACAGGCAGGAACAACAGATTATTCGCCTGGAACAAATTGATGTGGTTCAACCCGAAGAGGTGCAGGAATCGTTTGATGGTGTTAAGCCAAGCATCAATGGGTTTTATGCAATAAAAAAAGAGCCTCCATTTTTTCCTGAACCTAACCTTGGGGCTACGTTGATGGCCGTACTATAAGTGCTGAATAGTTTACTTTGGTTTGCCATGATTTACTCCATGAACCATCCATGACTGACAATAAGAGATTGTCCGGTTAACGCATTAGATTCAAATGATGCAAAAAATAAAGCAGTTTGAGCTACATCATCGGTGGTAGTAAATTGGCCATCAACGGTATCTTTAAGCATTACCTTTTTAATGACCTCGTCTTCACTGATACCTAGTTCTTTAGCTTGTTCTGGAATTTGTTTATCAACCAGAGGAGTGCGGACAAATCCAGGGCAAATAATATTAGCTCTCACGTTGTGAGCCGCACCTTCTTTAGCGACTACTTGACATAAACCAATCAAACCATGTTTTGCTGTAACATAAGGTGCTTTAAGAACAGAGGCTTCTTTAGAATAAACAGATCCCATATAAATAATGCTTCCACCTTTACCTGAAGCATACATATATTTTAGAGCCGCACGAGTCGTTAAGAAGGCACCATCTAAATGAATGGCTAGCATTTTTTTCCAATCGGAGAAGGCTAATTTATCGATTGATTCTATGATTTGAATTCCTGCATTGCTGACCAGAATATCCACTGCGCCAAACTGTTTTACGACGGCATCAACACCTTCATTGACCTGTTGTTCGTCAGTGACATTCATGGTTACTGCCATAGCCTGTCCACCTTGGGATTTTATTTCGTCAACAACACCATGTGCTGCATCCAAATTGAAATCAGCAATAGCAACTTTGGCGCCTTCTTTGGCATATACCAAAGCGATTTCTTTACCTATTCCACTGGCAGCGCCTGTAACTATGGCTGTTTTATTTTTTAATCTCATGAGTACACTCCCTGTAACTACATCGGTTTTTTTCAAAAAAGACAGCTAGGCTGCGTTAACGCCGCCTAGCGTTTGGAACGTCATCTGACTTTATCTTCGCCTTGATGAATAGGTTGAATCGCTTACCCGCAGGCCTACGCTCCGGAGTTTTTCTAAATATTCGCGCGCGCATGGTGCTTACATGTATTGACCACCATTGATATCAAAGTTTGCCCCTGTAATGAAACCACTTTGTTCATCAGCAAGAAAAGTAACTAATCGAGCGACTTCTTGGGGAATTCCTAAGCGTCCCACTGGAATTTGAGCGATGATAGAATTTAAAATATCTTCCTTTATGGATGCAAGCATTTCAGTTTTAATATAACCGGGTGAGATTGTATTCACCGTAATCTCTTTTTTAGCTACTTCTTGGGCTAAGCTTTTAGTAAATCCATAAAGTGCTGATTTACTTGCTGAATAATTGCACTGCCCGAACTGCCCTTTACGGCCATTGATGGAAGAAATAGTAATAATGCGACCGTACTTATTATCCAACATAGTGGGTAATACCGTTTTTGTCATATTAAAAACACTATTTAAATTCGCATTAATCACATCATGCCATTGTTCTGGAGACATTTTTTTTAATGTTGCATCATTGGTAACGCCTGCATTGTTGACTAGCACATCGATTGTACCGTATTTTTCTATGACCAAATCCGTTAAGTGTTCACAGTCTTTGAATTAAGAACTATCCGCATAAGCAATATCAATCTCAAATCCTTGAGCTACTTGTTGCGCTTGCCAAGCTCTTGCTAAATCGTGATCACCATTTTTGAAATAACAGGCAACTACTTGATAATTCAATTGATGCATCTCTTGACAGATAGTTGTTCCAATACCTCCTGTCCCACCTGTTACTAAAGCAACTCGTTTATTCATTTGTATTCCTCCTTGAATTTTCTTTACCTTAAAAGTAAATTGATTGTTTTGTAATGAACTAAAGATTTATTTGTAGAGATAAATAGGGTACTAATTAGTGACTAAATGAGTTCAACTTCTTCTGCTTGCAGACCTTTTTGTCCTTTACCTGCTTTAAACAGAACATTTGCACTTTCTGGCAAGGTTTTAAAACCACTGCTTTGTATGGCACTGAAATGAACAAAATAATCTTTGCCACTACTTTCAATAAAGCCAAAGCCTTTGCTTTCATTAAACCATTTTACCTTACCACGAATTTTGTCTGTCATTTTGGGGTCCTTTTTGAGTCATTGAAAATCTGTACTAGTTTTATGCTGGATGATTCATGATGTCAATAGCCGCTAAGTGGTGCATTACACCATGAAAGTGGCTAATGGTGATTCACGAACCATTAATTCTTAAGATGAAGCATGTCATTTAAATATAAAGGATATTTGACCTCCCCGCTCAAGTGTTGCATCTTTTATAGACGTAATGTGTTCTAAGCCATGCTGTACTCTCAATGCTTGTAAAATATCATGCGGAGTCAGGCGACAAGAGCGAATATTCTTTTCAATGTATTTTCCGTTTTTAACAAGACCGATTTTCTCGCCTTTAATGTAGGTACCAAGCCAATGACTTTTATAGGATAAATAAGCTAAAAATCGATGGATGGCTACGATGAGCGCACAAACTATCATTGAGGGAAGGAGGGGAATATTATTGACAATAGCTTCTCCTAGTATTGCACCAAGAATAATATAAATTATAAAATCTAAAGAAGAGTGATTACCAAATAGTCGGGCTGAATTCGCTCTAAAGAGAACTATCGCATAGAGGGTGATAATGATCCCTCTGAAATAAAGCCTATAATCAAACACCTCGCTCCAACCAAAAAGGTTATCCATACTATTCCATTTAAATTAATTAACTTGGATGATAAGTTTATTGTCCCTGTTACGATTATACGTGACAATCATTCTTTAGGTTGACATCTAGTTATTTCTAATTTTATTACGATAAATTAATCAAAGAGATTGCTCTGAGTATCTGATTAAAAATGTGCCCTAATCCGTGTGATATACACGGTAATAGAACTGTTGGGATTCGTACCACCAACGACGCGCAGCCATTACAAAACCCTATGGAAAAAACCAATATCCGGTGGGTGATGTGATACATCATGCCCCCAATTTTTAATTCTTTAAGATTTATACTGTTCTTGATAAATCAAAGGTTAATACTCCTTCTTCATGACTTGGACGCTTAAAAATTTGGGGGTATTGCAGCGTTCTCACCGTGTCTGCATAACCCGCGTTCCAATGTTCTCTCATGGTGAAAAGAGCGAATTCATAATCTTTGGAATGTCCTTCAGATTGTTTTGGGCGGTGAATCAATTGCACAATATTATATACTTTGTGATCCGCTATTTCTTTAAGAAGGGACGCTTCTTTGCCTTCAGATAAATGAGGCGGTAATTTGGAAAGCAGGCTGGCAAGTGTGCAGCGAATACTTTGGAGTCTTTGGAAATGAAAAGTACTGGCACGTGTCCTGCTGGAATATTGGATTTCTTTTTGGCGTGTCATGGTCTCGGCAATAGAACGTGGTAGTGTGCCTTGAGCATTCCAAAGATCTACTTGAAAGGCAAGAGTATCCTGGCGCGTCTCACCTTCAACTACCCACTCTAGCGGAGTATTAGAAATCAACCCCCCATCCCAATAGAATTCCCCATCAATTTCAGTGGCGGCAAAACCTGGGGGTAGGGATGCGCTTGCTATGACATGCTCAGGACGAATAGTGTGCGTTGTATTATCAAAATAGATGAAATTGCCAGAGGTTACATTGACAGCTCCTACACTAAAGCGAATCGGTTCATTATTAATCCTGTCAAAGTCTACAAAACGTTCTAACGTGGTTTTAAGAGGGTTAAGATCATAAAAACTTGTAGCCTCAATGGTTCCATCGGGGTAAAAAAAAGGGGCGGGATTGCGAGGGGTGAAGAAATTAGGCACCCCATTCATTAAACTTGACCAGGCACTCGTCTGATTGAACAGGTTACGCCCTAGGATATTGGTGGAAGTTATTGGAGCAAATACACTTGACCAATCGAGTAAAGGATTCGCACAGAGATGTTCCCAAAATAGTTTAAGTTGTGCGACCCTATTATTGATTGGGTTGCCTGCTATAATTGCGGCATTAATAGCACCGATTGAAATACCTGCTACCCAGTCAGGAAGGAGATCAACCTCGGCAAGAGCTTCATAGACTCCTGCTTGATAGGAACCTAAAGCGCCTCCTCCTTGTAAAACAAGTGCAATACACTCAAAGGGTGGCCGTTTTATCGTGTATGGTGACTTTTTTAGCTGTGACGCGCTCTGTCTTTTGCTTTTCAAAGAATGCCCCTATCTTGAAAAATTCATTTACGGATTTAGTGTACCTATATTAAATACTAAGATAGGCATTATTGATGAATTAGGCAACTTGCTCCTGACATTGAATGAACTATTAAGTGGGTGGTGCTCTAGAAATCTATTATCGTTTAGTGTCGAACACATTAATTGGCGTTCTTTTACAGAATCCTAAATGCGTTCCTGGTCATTTAACAAATCAGAATTAATTTTGTGCGGGATGATGCATTATGTCAATAGGGATTACGTTGTTATCATTTCATCTCTCGAAGGAGAAAAAGACTCACATCATCCATGGTTTCATGCCCCTCTCTAAACGGTTTTTCTAATACTCTGATGAGACGTCCGATATAGAGGAAGAAATAAGCAATGAAGCCAAAAAGTATAAATGATTCTGGAGAACCTTCAGTTTTTAAGAACAAAAGAAACAAGGTGAGAAAACCTATTAAGGATTCTGCCAAAATATGGACGGATGGTATAAATTGAGTTCTTTGAATTTGATAGATACGTAGGATAATACGGCGCAAGGTTCCTTGTTCCATTTTTAAACGCACAACAAAATTAGGTGGCATACCTAATTGTTCCATGGAATCAAACGAGGATGCCAGTTGATTGATTGAACTTAGACAAGGATCTAAGTCGTGATGATCTCCATCATGATCGATCCCTTTAAAAAAAAGCTGCACTATTTTTCTAGTAGTGTTATGAATTTTTTTTAAATCAAACTCATTATTCTTTTGATGAAAAAGAGTCGCTTCTTCTAATATATTTTCAAGAGTGGCTCTGATTTCTGCTGGAAATTTTTCGGCTTCTTTAAAGTCTGCCAAAATGCCAGCGAGCAAAATACTAATAATAAAAATGGCACCGGCCATCGTACTTGTAAAAAGAAGACTCACGCCTAAAAATTCTAAATTGAAGCGATGAATAAAAAATTTCGTGATGATCAATAAAATCATTAGGGGCACAACCCAAAAACAGATATGAAATTTTTTGAACCCGTTGTTTTTCTTTTGATGTTTATGGCTCTTCATAACCGATCATCCCTTGCTCATTTTTTAGTAAATTAAATACATCATTATCCCTAAAATCACTATACAGTGCTTTGATATAGATTCAATTCATTAATTCATTGCGTCTGCTCCACCAAAAAAGTAGTTACAGGATATTATTGGGAATGTTTTTTAATGGAGTAATAAGTGTGAAGTTCATCTATAAGACTTTGTAGTTTTTTATATTGAGCTTGAGTTATATCGTAGTCATTCACATCGCTGCTGGCATCCATCCGAGTGGCCAGTTTTTTAATAGAAGCAATATGGTTTTGAAGCATCTTTAATTGTTCTGGTGATAAATGTTGGCTTAATTTAGGTAGTGCTTTTACCAATTTAAGAACAGCAAAAACATGATAATGCACTTCACTTAACTGCTTGTTCTCAAGCATTTTATAAAGAGCCACGTTGTATTCATCTATTTCTTGAAAAATTTCTGGAATGGTTTTAGGAATAACCACTTGCGACACGGGATGCTCACTGGCAAAGGCTAAAGATATAAAGAATATAAAAAGAAAAATAATTTTAGCACTTTGTCTCACTCGCATGTTTCGTATTAAACATCTTATATTCATCGGCGCCTCATCTAAAGGATAACTACATCTTATTTAATATTAATGCCGCCCTGGGTGTCCTGATGGGCGGTAACCTCCTCCTGGGTTCTTCTTATGTGTGTGTGTATCTTCAGTTGTTGAAGTACAAGAGGATAGAATCATTAGAACTAAAATTAGGGTACTTATTTTATTTAAGATCTTAAAAAATAGCATGGGGCTGTCCTTAGTCGTTTAATAATTCCTTTCAAAGAATCAGTGTGTTGGAATGGTATGAAAATATTTCTTATATAAAGTAATATAAATGTCATTATTGGTTAATTTTTGAAGCGCTTTATTAACTCTTTTAATGAGTGGCACAGAGTCATTTTTAGCCATAATTCCATAGCCTGTCCCTATGAGTAAGGGTTCGCCAATTCCTATAAAAGAGTGTTGATTATTAATAATCCAATAGTCTGCGGAAAAATCATCCATTAAAATACCATCCACTTCATTACCGTTCAATGCACTAATTAATTGGTCTGTTGTAGGATATTCTGTAATGGATATGCCTGGCAATTTAAGAGTTATCCATTGTTTAAAAATACTTCCTTGTATGACGCCCACATTTTTTTTATTGAAATCGTCCAGCGAGGTGATTGCGTTTTTTGATGTTGTAATAAAACGTGCGTTACTTACTAAATAGGGAAGACTAAACGTAAACTGTTTTTGGCGCTCATCGGTTATGATAATTGCAGCAATCGCTAAATCGATGGTTCCTTTATTTAATTGTGTAAAGAGTTGATTAAAGGGCATGGGTTTAAACTGGCATTGGGCCTTCATTTCAGTACATAGACTGCTCATAAGCTCTATATCAAAACCAAAATAATGATCCTTACCCGCACGAACAGTAAATGGGGGATCATAAGATACAATTCCTACCGTCAAGGGTTTAGCGATTATGAGAGAGGTATGTATCAAAAGAATTAAGCCTATAAAACGAATCAACATAACAGAATCACTTATAATAAAGCATTAATTTGTATGTGTTTTAACATGTATCCCCAAGTTTTTAAATGATTTTTAAGAATAAATCACAGGGGTGTATAATTAATCTATTTAAGGGTAAACTTAAAAAGAGCTTGTTATTACAGATATGATTGAAGGTAAGGGATGCTTTATTTTATAAGAATGATACTGACGGTTTTATTCATCTTCGTTTTCAGCGAGGTGATGGCCGCTAACCCACTTACATTTAAAGAAGCATTAAATGAAGCCTATCAAAACAACCCTGAACTACAAGCAGAAATTGACAAAGCCCATGCCATGCGTGGTTACTTCATCCAAAGCGGTCTTTACCCTAATCCCCAAGTTACCTTAACCGCAGAAAACTTTGGTGGTTCAGGTTCTTATTCAAGCTATGAAGCCGCAGAAACCACAGCTTCTATTACCCAACCCATTCCTTTAGGAAACCGCTTATATTATCAACAAAGAGCTACTTACGGTGATTACCTTGCATCTCTAGCACAAATTCAGGTCTATAAGGCAACGTTATACATTAACGTAGGAACAGCTTATGTAGATGCCTTGTATGCAGGTCAGTGGCATGAGGTTACAAAAAAATTGACTCGTGTCAACGAAGATATCGTAGCCGCTATTGATAGACGGGTAAAAGCAGGCGCTGGCGCGGAACTGGATTTACGGTTAGCACAAGTGCGACTCGGTGATGCACGCATTCAACAGAAAAAAGCAGGTCAAGACACACTGGCTCAGCGCGCCAAATTATCGCGCCTTTTGGGTGATGGTTTGCGAGAAGACCGTCGTTTAGTCGATAAAGGACTTCCTGATGTGGCATTGAAATGGTCTGAGTTAATTAAGAAACTGCCGCAAAGCCCGCAATTACAACAAGTACAAATCCAATTACAAGCCAAGCGTGCTACCATCACTGCCGTTAAAAAGGCCGTATGGCCTGACTTAAATGTGCAATTGGGTGGACGACATTTTGAAGACGACGGTTCTAATGCGGTGGTTGCTTCAGTTAATGCTGAGGTGCCGGTGTACAATAGAAATCAAGGAAAAATTCTCACGGCCGAAGCCCAATACACGCAGACTGCACATCTGTATCAAGGCACCCGCCTTGATGTGAGACAAAATGTTTATACCGCCTTCTTGCAAGCTCAACAGAGCCAATATGAAGCTAATTTGGTAACTAATTCCCTGCTTCCTTTGGCGCGTAAATCGATTGGATTAGCCCAAGAAGGCTATAAAATGGGGCGTTACACCTACCTTGAATTATCACTTTCTTTAAACACTTTGTTTGAAGAGGAGCGCCATTATCAACAAGCTCATGCAGATTACCATAAAACCTTAATCCAGCTCACAGGACTCTTGGGATTACATCCCACTAAGGAGAGTAAATGAACCGACTACTATTTAAATCTTTTTTTATGCTCATCATTCTTTTGGTAAGTTTTAGTTTTATGTCAGGTTGCTCTAATGAATCTAATGTGCCTCAGGAGGAGAAGAAAGAAGAGCCAATAGAGAAGGGGCCAGCCGGCGGCCGTTTACTTAAAAAAGGAGCGCTAAGTCTTGAGCTTCAGTTATTTAATCGTGGCATGCCTCCTCATTTTCGCGCCTATATTTATCAAAACGATACGATAATTTCCCCAAACCAAGCCCAGCTTACGGTACAACTAACCCGTTTTAATCAGAAAAAAGAAGACATTACGTTTATTCCTGTTGAAGACTATTTGCAAAGTAATCAAGTGATTCAAGAGCCCCATTCGTTTGATGTCTCCGTTAAATTAGTGTTATCGGGGCAATCGTATGAATGGAATTACGCAAGCTATGAAGGTCGCGTGAAACTGCTGCCAGCAACACTTAAAGCTGCGGACATTCAAACGGAAACCGCAAAAAGTCAGATTATAAAAACCCAGATAAAAGTAGTAGGGAAAATAGTTCCTAATCGAGATACGATGGCGCCTATTTATGCGCGTTATGCGGGCATTATCAAATCGATGAATAAGTATTTAGGCGAAGAAGTCACTAAAGGTGAACCGCTGGTGACTATTGAAAGCAATGAAAGCTTACAAAACTATACGATTAACGCGCCTATTACCGGCACCATCGTCCAAAAATATGTAACTAATGGTGAGTTGGCACAAACCACCAAACCTATTTATGATGTTGCGAATTTAAGTAATGTTTGGGCTGATTTTAGTCTATACCGTAAAGATGCACCGTTGGTGAAACAAGGCATGACTATTCGGGTAACAGGCGATGAAGGCAAACCTAATTCGAACAGTACTATATCCTATATAGCTCCTCTTGGCATTGAGGACAGTCAGACCACATTGGCACGTGCCGTTTTACTCAATGAGAAGCGTCTTTGGTTGCCGGGCATGTACGTTAATGGGGAAATTATTATCAAAGAAAAAACAGTACCTGTCGCTGTACTTCTTTCAGCCACTCAACGTATTGGTGACCAAGACTTAGTCTATGTACAACAAGGTGATTATTTTGAAGCAACCCCAGTGGTTCTTGGGCAAAAGGATTCACAATGGGGTGAGGTGATATCAGGACTGGAGGCCGGGCAGAAGTATGTCACTCAAAACAGTTTCTATATTAAAGCGGAGCTTGGCAAGGAAGGCGCAAGCCATGACGACTAAGGATAAAAGATGCTCGAAAAAATCATCCGATTTTCACTAAGACACCGTTGGTTTATCCTGCTGTTTACATTGGTTATAGCACTTTTTGGTGTCTATAACTTTCAAAAACTTCCTATTGATGCGGTTCCTGATATTACCAATGTGCAGGTGCAAATTAATACCCAGGCCTCAGGCTACTCGCCCTTTGAGGTCGAGCAACGCATTACTTTTCCTATTGAATTAGCGATGAGTGGGTTGCCTCATTTAGATTATACCCGTTCTCTTTCTCGTTATGGTCTATCCCAAATCACGGTGATTTTTAAAGATGGGACGGACATCTATTTTGCGCGCCAATTAATCAATGAGCGATTGCAGGAAGTAAAGAATAAATTACCACCGGAAGTTGAAACCTCCTTAGGTCCCATCTCCACAGGGCTTGGAGAGATTTTTATGTATACGGTAACCAATAAACCCAACCTTCCAGAAAAGCAACTTTACAATCCAACAGAACTGCGCACGATACAAGATTGGATTATCAAGCCTCAGTTGCGCAATGTAGAGGGCGTTGCCGAGGTCAATACGATTGGTGGGTATGAAAAACAATTTCATATCACTCCAGATCCTGCAAAATTAGTGCGCTACAACTTAAGTCTAACCGATGTGGTTGAAGCACTTCAGCGCAATAATGCGAATGTAGGCGCCGGATACATTGAGCGTAATGGCGAGCAAAGTCTTATTCGAGTTCCAGGTCAAGTACAAAACATTCCTGATATTGACAATATTGTGGTGGCAAGCTTTGAAGGAACGCCAATACGTATTCGTGATGTGGCCGATGTAGCGCTGGGCAAGGAACTACGTACAGGGGCTGCCACAGAAAATGGTAAGGAAGTGGTGTTAGGAACGGTATTTATGTTGTTGGGAGAAAACAGCCGAACTGTTTCAGAGCGCGTGGCTGCCAAAATGAAAGAAATCAATAAATCGCTTCCAGAAGGCGTTGAAGCGGTGACTGTTTATAACCGCACGTTGCTGGTTAATGCGACCATTAATACCGTGAAAAAAAATCTCCTTGAAGGGGCTTTATTAGTATGCATCATTCTCTTTTTGTTTTTAGGAAATATTCGCGCAGCGCTTATTACTGCAATGGTTATCCCTCTGTCCATGTTGCTTACCATTACGGGTATGGTCACGAATAAAATCAGTGCGAACCTCATGAGCTTAGGGGCTCTTGATTTTGGTTTGATTGTTGATGGTGCTGTGATTATTGTTGAAAATTGCATTAAACATTTAGGGGAACAACAACATGAACTAAAACGGCTGTTAACGCTCGAAGAGCGATTAAAAGTCATTTCTTATGCTACAACCGAGGTCATTCGTCCTAGTATTTTTGGGGTGTTCATTATCACTGTTGTGTACTTGCCAATCCTTACGCTGACAGGCGTTGAAGGGAAAATGTTTTTGCCCATGGCGGAAACGGTGATTATTGCGCTTATGGCCTCCATGCTGTTTGCTTTAACCTTTATCCCTGCGGCTATTGCTATTTTCTTGCGCGGACGCGTTCAGGAAAAGCAAAACTGGTTAGTACACTATATTTCCCAAGGCTATGAGCGTGCCTTAAGGCGGTGCTTTCATGCGCGAATCTTGGTGGTTAGCATTGCAGGTGCTCTAGTGGTTGTAAGCCTTATTATTGCTTTTCGTCTGGGCGGTGAATTTATTCCAAGCCTTGATGAAGGAGACATTGCCATGCAGGTCATGCGCATACCGGGTACAAGTCTCACCCAATCCATTGCCATGCAGGATATGGTAGAAAAAAGAGTAAAGCAATTTCCTGAGGTTAAAAGCGTATTTGCTAAGATTGGGACTGCTGAAGTGGCAACAGACCCTATGCCCCCAAATGCTGCTGATACCTTTATCATGCTAAAGCCACGTGACGACTGGCCAAATCCTAAAACCAAACAAGAGTTGGTGCAAGAAATTGAAGAGGCCATAAAAAAAATCCCAGGAAATAACTATGAGTTTACTCAACCCATTCAAATGCGGTTTAACGAATTAATTTCTGGTGTTCGGAGTGATGTGGCTGTCAAAGTATTTGGCGATGACATGAATACTCTATTAAAAGTCGCTGAAAAAATTGATGCCCAACTTGAAAAAACACCGGGCGCTGCCGATGTGAAGGTGGAGCAAGTCAGCGGCCTTCCTTTGCTTACAGTGGACATTAATAGAGATGCACTGGCACGCTATGGATTACAAATTGGTACCGTCCAAGACGCGGTTGTCATCGCTACCGGTGGTAAAAAAGGCGGGGAACTCTTTGAGGGGGATAAGCGCTTTGACTTAGTGGTTCGCTTACCTGAATCATTGCGGCTTGATCCGGACGTGCTAAAACAGGTTTTTATTCCATTACCCCTATCTAAAGACGGTATGCGTCATTTTATTCCATTGAGTGAGGTTGCAAAACTGACGCGAAGCGAAAGTCCAAATCAAATTAGCCGGGAAATAGGCAAGCGTCGAGTGGTGGTTAGTGCGAATGTTCGAGGCCGGGATCTCAGCTCCTTTGTATTGGATGCAAAACAACGTATTGACCAAAATGTTAAAATACCTAGTGGCTATTGGATTACTTGGGGTGGTCAGTTTGAGCAGTTGCAATCAGCCTCTTCTCGGCTACAAATTGTTATTCCCATCACCTTGGTGACCATTTTCTTGTTATTGTTTATGAGCTTTGGCAGTGTAAAGGATGCGCTGTTGGTGTTCTCTGGAATCCCGCTGGCATTAACGGGGGGTATCTTTGCCTTATGGTTAAGAGGTATCCCTTTGTCTATTTCAGCAGGTGTTGGATTTATTGCATTATCGGGTGTTGCTGTATTAAATGGCCTCGTTATGATTACCTTCATAAAAAAGCTTAGAGAACAGAAAAAGTTTTATTTAAAAGATGCGGTATTACAAGGTTCATTAGCACGACTTCGCCCCGTGCTGATGACTGCTTTAGTGGCATCTCTGGGTTTTGTGCCTATGGCACTTGCAACAGGCACCGGTTCTGAGGTGCAACGCCCTTTGGCAACAGTAGTTATTGGCGGGATTATTTCATCCACTTTCCTGACCCTGTTGGTTTTACCAGGGCTATATTACATTTTTCATGACCGCCGTAAAAAAGGGCAACTCAGTCCACAAAAAAAGTCAGAGTGAATTTGACAAAGCACGGTATTTAGCTATATTAATAGTTAAATACTTGTTTAATTGTTTAAGTCATTATGCTAACACACGATCAAATGATAACGCTAAGCGATATTTTACATTTAATGGGTGAACCTAATCGCTTAAGACTTTTGGTGACTTGTTTGGAAGGTGCTAAGTCTGTTTCTGAACTGGCACAACAATTACAATTATCGGTACCACTAACCAGTCATCATTTGAGTTTACTTCGTTCGGCTCGACTGCTCGTTGCTAACCGAGAAGGCAAACACATTTATTACAGTATTTATGATGCGCATGTACGCTGTATTTTAGATGACATGCTAAAGCACTTTACCGAAGAGACGGACAGTTAATAGGATTTTTCTAATGGAACACGTCTTTGAGAGCAAGGTGTTGAATATCTTAATTGGTAGAACAAGGCCTATTTGGAGTGTTAATTATGACCGCACCTTTAACATTAACGACCTTTTTTGTTGCAGGCCTTGATTGTCCTTCTGAGGAACAATTAATCAGAAAGCAATTACAAACCATACCTGAAATAAAACAATTAGATTTTAATTTCATCGCGGAAGAAGTAACCGTACACCATTGTTTACCCACTATTGAGCCCATCCAGCAAAAAATTGAAAGCCTGGGTATGAGCGTTCGTTCTAAAAGTAGCAATGTGTCAGGCCAAAAGGGCAAGCGTTTTGGTATTGATGCGTCTTGGAGTGCCATTGGAATTGCTGGATTATTTGCACTTTTTTCAGAATTAGCTGCGTATTATTTTGCATCAGAACAATCCATTTGGGTCATTGTTCCTGCCTTATTAGCTATAGCGTTAAGTGGTCCTGCAACCATTAAAAAAGGGTGGATTGCTTTACGCACGAAAGCGCTGAACATTAACAGCTTAATGTTAATTGCCATAACGGGTGCTGCCTTTATTGGTGCATGGCCAGAAGCTGCAATGGTGACCGTTTTATTTGCACTTGCTGAGCGTATTGAGCGTTATTCCTTAGATAAGGCACGTCAGGCGATTCGAAGTTTAATGGAAATTGCCCCAGAGGTCGCTCTGGTTAAAGGGGACAATGGTCAATGGCACACACTACTTGTTACAGAAGTACAACCTGGTGCCGTATTTAGAGTGAAACCCGGTGAGCGTATTCCTCTCGATGGTCATTTGATTTCAGGTCAAAGTACGGTGAATCAAGCGCCTATTACTGGAGAATCAATGCCGGTGAGTAAACGAGTAGGGGATAGTGTTTTTGCCGGAACACTCAATGAACATGGTTCGTTTGAAGTCAAAGTGAGTAATGCTTCAGGGGATACCCTACTCGCAAAAATTGGCAAAGCGATTGAACAAGCACAAAGTGAGCGTGCGCCAACTCAGCGATTTGTCGATCAATTTGCGAGGTATTATACCCCAATAATGGTACTCATTGCCGTTCTAATCGCCCTTATCCCACCCTTGGTATTTGGTTATCCTTTTTATGATTGGATCTATAAAGCATTAACCTTACTGGTTATTGCGTGCCCTTGTGCCTTAGTTATCTCGACACCTGTTACAGTGGTAAGTGGTTTAGCCGCTGCAGCTAAGAGCGGGATACTTATCAAAGGGGGAACTTATTTAGAGAATGGATATCGCTTAAAATTAATTGCCCTGGATAAAACAGGCACATTAACCGAAGGTAAACCGGTAGTTACTGATTTTATTGCTTATGATAAAAACCATACAAAGAACGAGTTATTACTATTGGCAGCAAGCCTCGATTCTCACTCCGAACATCCCGTGGCACACGCATTGGTGGCCTATTGGCATCAAGAGCAGCCTGATGAAGTGATGCTATCCATAGATCAATTTAGCGCATTGCCAGGTCGAGGTGTTAAAGGCCTCGTTGACCAAGAACTCTATTATGTAGGGAATCATCAATTAGCTGAAGACAATGAAGTATGTAGTTTAGGAGTCGAACAAGCGCTCGAACGATTGGAAGAAGAAGGGAAAACAACCGTGATCTTAAGCAATAAGACTCAGGTTTTAGCGATTTTTGCTGTAGCAGATACACTTCGTCCCACCAGTAAAAAGGCTATTGAAGCCTTGCATCAACAAGGCATAAAAACTGCGATGCTCACCGGAGATAATGCCATTACCGCTCGTGCTATTGCAACGCTTGTAGGAATTGATGAAGTACAAGCGAATGTATTACCTACAGACAAAATGAAGGCTATTGGTCTTCTTCTGAAGGAATATAAAGCAGTAGGGATGGTCGGTGATGGAATTAATGATGCCCCAGCCTTGGCTGCAGCTACTATAAGTTTTGCTATGGGAAAAGGCACTGATACTGCTTTAGAAACAGCCGATGTCGCTTTAATGAATGATAATCTGGCGATGCTGCCTTTATACATTCACTTAAGTCGTAAAACGTCTCGTATTCTACAGCAAAACATCAGCCTATCCCTGATTATTAAATTGGTGTTCTTTATTTTAGCTCTTAGTGGATTAGCTACCTTGTGGATGGCTGTATTTGCTGATATGGGTGCTAGTTTAATTGTGGTGGCAAATGGTTTACGATTGCTGAACGCTCATAAAAGCTATATGAAAAAGACTCATTTAGCCGAAAGTGACACGTTAATTAAGTAATTAAAGGGCGTAAATAGTACGCTTGTTACATGAGTTAGGAGGTCGTTATGTTGCAGTATAAAGGCTACATTGGACATGTGGTATTTGACGATCTCAATGAATTGTTTTTTGGAGAAATAATTAATACGCAAGCGGTAATTACTTTTCAGGCAACTATGGCTCACCATTTAAAAAAAGCCTTTATGGAAGCGATTGATCATTATCTAAAAAGTTGTGAGAAACAATTTAAAGAGCCTGAAGTACCTTTATTAGGACAATTGACACTCACTATTTCGCCCGAGCTTCATCGAGATGTATTCATGGCGGCAAAAAATTCAGGAGTGAGTTTGAATGTTTGGATTTGTAGTGCTTTAAGGCATGCAGTGTGTAGGCATTAAAAATAAGAAATAAGGGAGTGTTAACAAAAGAGGCTATATATTGAGAGGTAGTATATGAATAGCAAATTGCATTTCTTAGTAACCGAACCCTCTCTTGGCGCACGGATTATTATACGCGCTCAAATAACTCAATTGGGGCATTGTGTCGATATGGCCTTGGATGTTGAATCCACCTTAGTTTTGGTGGAATTAAAAACCTATCATGTCATTTTGATTGATGCTGAGCTTAATAAAGAATGCGATTGTTTTGAACTGACTGATCTTATCCGGGAACAATCAATTTTTAATAAACTGACCCCCATTATATTACTGAGTACATCACCTCATAAAATTTTAAAAAACAGTCTTTACCCTTGCTTTGCAAAGCCTATGAACATTAACGATGTCACCAAGATAATTAATTATTTGGAGGAATATAATAAAAATAAATGATGTAGTGTTGGGGTTGGGACATATTATCCTCAAATAGAAGAGGAATACATTCTAATATTCAGTATGTTATGCTTAATAGGTATCGATTCAAAAGGAAATAAAAAATGACTATGGGATTTAAAAAAATTATTGTTTTGATAGGGGTATTCTTATTAGGTTGCAGTTTAATGTCCTGTGCAAAAAACAATCCTGACCCAGCCCATCCTGAGGAGGGATATCAAGGAGGGTTTGGTGGTGATGGTGGACATCTGCATGAACCTAAAGAATAGCTCAGGTGTTTAATCAGTCTAGGAAAGATGATGGAACTTACTCCATGGTTTTTAGTCGCTCTGTCAGCCGCAGTCATTGTGTTATGCGGGCTTTCTCTTTTCATTTTTAAAAAAAGAAAAAGCCGGCATTTCATTATTGTTCTCTTTATTTTTCTAATGTTTGCAGCCATTTTTTTACATGGGGTTTCATTTAGAATGTTATAAAGGGTGTGCCAAGTGCCTTTAAGTGCTAATTGTTAGATGCATCGGGAGTGATGTGACACATCATTGTTAGGAAGACATTATGAACAAAAAGATTAAACCCAATGTTCAAGGAGTTTCGAGAGAACAATCACTTTGGTGGGCGCTTTCATTAACAGGTGGTTTTTTGATTGCTGAGGTAATCGGCGGTATTTTAACCGGCAGCCTTGCATTAATCTCCGATGCTGCGCATATGTTAACCGATGTTACTGCGTTAATTATTGCACTAATTGCTATCCGTGTAAGTAAACGACCGGCTGATGCACGCCGTACCTTTGGTTACTATCGATTTGAAATTCTAGCTGCTGCATTTAATGCCGCTCTTCTTTTTGTAGTAGCGCTTTATATTATATATGAGGCATATCAACGGTTAAAACAACCTCCTGAAATTTATTCCACCGGTATGTTAATTATTGCCAGTCTCGGTCTGCTTATTAATTTAGCATCTATGTATTTATTATCCCGTGACAAAGATAAAAATTTAAATTTAAAAAGTGCTTATCTTGAGGTCTGGAGTGATATGTTAGGCTCTGTAGGGGTGATTATTGCAGCGCTTTTAATTCGCTTCACAGATTGGAGCTGGGTGGACTCAGCTATCGCAGTTTTAATTGGATTGTGGGTATTGCCCCGCACGTGGATACTTTTAAAAGAGACTATAAACATCCTTTTAGAAGGCGTACCCGCAGGAATTGATTTTAACCAAATTAAGTCTCGAATAATGTCTATAAAAGGTATTTTAGACGTACATGATTTACATATTTGGGCTATTACTTCCGATAAGATTAGCTTAACAGCTCACCTTGTCATTGATTCTCGTTTTAAGGAAGAACTGGTCAGGGATGAAGTTCAGTTATTATTATTAAACCAATTTAAAATTTCCCATACTACCTTGCAAATAGAATGCAAAAAGACACTTTATCTATGCCGTAGGGTTAATAATGTTGACTATTAAATGGCTATTAGAAGTGTAACGGAATCATAAACACAATATAGGGAGACTATTTAATTAATCCAATAAAGATTTAAATTTTCTTAGCCGCTTTATAGCCCATAATAACAAGAAACTAAATGTTTATGGATTTAGTGGTTATGAAAGAATTTATGGTGTTAGAATCAATAATTACTATTGAGATGACCCATAATTTATTCATCCATTAGAGCACATGGAATGGACTGTATCACATGAAACAACATTGCCCTATTCGATGGGTTATTCTAATAAATCTTTGTGACCATAAATTTTCCTTCCTTGGCCATAAACAAGGAAAAAAAGCTTACTTTATCTGAAGCAGAATCGTTAGCTCTTGCTACTTCGCCTGAATTACACCGCTTTCAAGCAGCGAGTGCGGCATTACAACAACAAGCTATTGCTGAGGGTCAATTAACTGATCCGCAATTGGTCGTTGGAGTTGCTAATGTGCCGACTGATTCTTTTAGTTTTACCCAAGACGAAATGACGATGGAGCAAGTAGGATTGCAACAAACGTTTGCTCGTGGTCGTTCCTTATCCATGAAATCAAAACAAAGCCGGGCGCTAGCACTTGCGGAGCATAGAAAAGCGCACGAAAAAGCCTTAACGTTAATTCGCAATGTACGAGAAACTTGGTTAGAACTTTATTACTGGACCGAAGCGCTGCGCATTTTACAAGCCAATCGTTTATTGTATAAAAATTTATTTAAAGTGACCACAGCAATAAAATAATGACTGCGCCTAACAAACCAGATAGAAAGTGAGCCTCTACATCAATTCAAGCCCAAAATTTACATTGAAATATACTTATTTATGATCATGCCGATGATGAACATCCGGATAATGAGGATGTGAATGCTTTATCATTTTATGATAGTGATGATGAGTATGTGGCTCCTTTCCATCCCATGGAAAATCATGGGTATGCTGGTGGTATTCATCATGAATATGGCTATGGCTGTGCTCAAGTAATTCGTGAGCATGTTCATGCTCATGATGTTCGGTGAGATGCAGCCAGACCCCAATCCCCATTAGTCCAGATGCAATCCAAAATGATAGAGAAGTTGTTTCATGAAAAAATAAAATCGCAATTGCGGCACCAATGAAAGGTGCTGTTGAAAAATACGCGCCTGTTCTCGCTGTTCCTAAGCCACGTAAAGCGAGAACAAATAAAACAAGGCTTGCACCATAACCAATAAAGCCAACTAATAACGCATATCCTGTTGTTAACCACGGAGGAAATGCTAATCCAAAGCAAAGAGCAAGACTTATACTAACTATGCCTGAAACAAGGCCTTTGCTTCCTGCAATGAAAAAAGGGTCACCAGTGGACACTTTGCGAGTTAAATTATTGTCAATAGCCCAACATAGACAAGCACCCGCGATGGCAATTAGACCAAGTAGATTTTGACCCCTTGTTTGACCTTGAGGCCATGACAATAAGATGCCTCCTGCAACAATCAATAACATACCAAACACAATTCGATGCGCCGTATTTTCTTTAAAAACAACCCATGCTAATAAGGCAGTGAGTACTGCTTCAAGATTTAGCAATAAGGATGTTGTTGCAGCACTTGTTTGTTGCAAGCCGAACATTAATAGTATAGGCCCTAAAATTCCGCCAAAACCAATAGCACCAAAGAGCCACGTCCAATCGCTTTTTACTAATCCCGAATGCTGCCAACCGCGGTCTTTAATTAAGCGAATTAAAATTAATCCTATCCCACTACCAGAATACAACAATCCAGCAAGTAGCAAAGGAGATATTTGCCCAACAAGGTGTTTGGCAAAAGGCGTGCTGCCACCAAAAAATACTGCGGCACTAAACGCGGCAAATGTTGGAGAAATGGTTCGTAAGTGCAACATTTAGATTACCTTTGAAGACCAATATAAAAAAGAAAGAAATGAATATTACCAAGCTCTTGCAAAATCAACCAGCAGCAAGTAGATCAAATAAGGCTTGACCATTAAGAAAGAAAAAAATGCCATAGCCATTTAGCAATTAGAGCGATGATAATTACCCACAAGCACACCATCATTGACGCAACCACCCAGTTTTTTGGTAATAAATCACCTTTATCAATAGCAATCTCTGCAAGCCGATTACAGTCATTCCAAACCTCTTGAGGTATTAGTTTAATAGCTAAGTAAATTCCTAAAGGGATAATTATTAAATCATCGAGTAGTCCTAAAATAGGAATGAAATCAATTGGGCTCAATGCATAAGCGAGAGTTATAAGTACAACTAATTTAGCTTTCCAATTAACTCTAGGATCGCGTTTAATAAAATATAATATCCAAACATATTTCTTCATGGATACAACTACTTTATTTGAATTATTCATACAGGTGATAATCTCCTAAATAGAGGCCATAGTGCATAGTTGTATGATATACAAAGCAGCAAGGGTAATTAATGAAATGCCTTTGGCAGATTTTGTTTTAATTAATGAGATAATTTGAGGTGTAAATAGCGTTGCATTTACCAGAAAACATATTGAAAACCTGTAATGGATGATGCTTCCTGCTATTGACATGATGAACCATAGTGAGTGGCCTTTGATAAAATTATATGTTGTTTCAGGATAAAACACACATCAGTTTAAGATAAATTACCAACCTGTATGATGTAACCATAGTTGTGAGATAATGTTTCGAGCTTCTTCGTTAAGAATGAAAATTGCCTGCACGAAATTGGGAGACTGAGCCTGGACTAAAGTCCCTGACCTCACTCAGGATCATAAAACGAATACATTAAACCAATTAAAACTTGTTTGCCATGGCTGTAGCTGCCAATTGCATTTTTGATAAACTGGTAGTTTGGTTCTAACTGCCATTTTTTTTGAGTTATATCAAGGGAAGAGGTTTTTATATTAAAAAATTCAGCTCCTACTTTTTTAATCCCTTTTTTCCAGGAAGAAACAAACAACTATTCATTCATATCACTTGTTTTTTTTCTTGACTGAATATTTGAATTTTACAATAGCAAGATTAACTTCTATGCTGGCTTCAGTTTCAGATGTGTCGAGATCATCAGGAACCACTAGATCTGAAATTAAATCACCTGTTTTTTGCATGAGCTCTTGGTACTTTGGTGAATTTTGTGGGGTTTGTGGTATTGCTTTAATAGTGCGTGATATTTCTCTTACCTTGGTAAAAGTTTCAATAATGGCTAAAGTGGTTTCCGTTGCCTTTGGGCTTTTTAATATAGTAGCTAGCATATAAAGACCTTTCTCAGTGAAGGCCTTAGGGTTTACTGTTGAATGCTTTAGTCCATTGAACCGGTGGAAATTTTCCACCAGTTCATTTTTTTCACGTTTATTTAATTGAATAATATAGTTCTCAGGAAACTTATCCGGGTTGTTTTTGACTGCTTTATTAATATCCCTTGTTTCTACTCCGTATAAAGCGGCGATGTCTGAATCGAGAATAACGTGAGTGTTTCTGAGATTTATTATTTGTTCTTCTACGTCTAATTGACTGATGTTCATTATTAAATCCGGGGTTATAGCCTGATGCGCTATTATAAGGTGAGCTGACTTTTTATCCCAGAACAATTTAAGAGGGCAGAGGGGTATTTATAGTGTCGGATAGAAATGATAATGTTTGGGATAGATAACGTACCTTATCTTTCACAAACAGGGTATAATTGAGAAAAAATTAAAAAGGGAACATATGGAGTTACTGGATCGCCAAAATGTGAAAAATCAAAAGTTTGTGATAGATAAGATTTTCCATCCCCTAGATGTGCATTTTGATACCAATTCCTTATCTGCATGGCTGACTTATTATTATTCAGTGCATGTTAAAGGGGCACCTGAAAAAACCGAACAAGCCAAAATGAAAGACATGTCCAAATTCGCTCAGTTTTTCCAAGCCGAAGTAGGGCATGATCTAGTGGATAGTTGGACTCCAGCGGTGAGTAAACAGTTTCAAAAAAATTTAGTAAAAACTATTTCAGAGAAAACGGGAAAACCGTATAAGGCAACATCTATCAATCGAACGATGGCAACCATCCGGCATGTCGGTCGATGGCTCCATCAACAACGCCCTTTATTGGCTGGCGACCCTTTAGCGCAAGTCAAAGATTTACAAACCGATGCGCCTAATTGGAATGGATTAACCTCAAGACAGTTAATGCGTTTAAAATCTGCCTGTGAACAACGAATCAAAAGTTGTACTCGTAAAAATCAAAATCCTGTAATGGAAGCCGCTTTATTTTATTTGCTCATGGGTACAGGGCTTCGAGAATCGGAAGTAGTTTCTTTAAATGTAAGGCAGTACCGGCAAAAAGGGCTGTATGATGTGTTACGCCATAAGTCGAAACGAATCAGTCAAAAAATTCCATTACCACAAGAGAGTAGAGAGTATTTGGAGCTGTATTTAGAAAAAAGGGGTGCTCAGGAAGAGGAGCCGTTATTTATAACAAGGTATGGTACTCGCTTACAAAGTTTGGATGTGTATCGAATTTGCCAGCGGGTATTAAAGCAAGCTTTGACTTTTTTACCAGAGCAAGAAAAATTTACATTTACACCTCATAAACTGCGTCATACCTTTTTGAAGAAGGTTACCGATAAGCATGGAGTGCATTTTGCTCAAGAGCTTAGTGGCAATGTGTCGATTAAAGAAATTTTTCGCTATGCCAAACCGAGTCAGGATGAGGTGCAGTCCACCATAGAGGCATTATTTGATAATTAGGTTATATAATTTAAGAAAATGATATAAGACTAAAGTAGGCACTATGAATTTAAATGAGTATAAACAGAAATATAGTTTGTATATGAATTTCTCTGAAATTATCAGTGAAATACTAGTAACTGCTATAGAGGAAGCGAGTTCTAATGGGAGTTATAAATATAATCTACAACATATTCCTCATAGAGCAAAAGATTATGAGTCCTTAAAAGCCAGGTTAATTCAACATGGTCATGAAGAAAGGTCAGATATCGAGGAGTTGAGAAAGGATTTAGCTGGATGTAGGGTAATATTTTATTACAATACTGATGTTAATGTTTTTTTACGGTCAGGAATTATTCATAATAACTTTAAGGTAGTAGAGTCGAAAATACATGGGCCAAAAGAAGAAATTAAGACTGTTGATGACATATATACTGCTAACCATTTTGTAATCGAGCTTGATGAGAAGCGACAAGCTTTACCAGAATATAGCAGATATAAAGGATTAAAATGTGAAATTCAGGTTCATACGATACTCAATCATGCATTGGCGCAAACGACCCACGATATAACCTATAAGAAACCTGAGTCGTCTAGTTTTGGAAATAATATTTTAGATGCTATTGATAGGCGTTTTTTAAATATTTGGGAAAAATATTTAAAACCTGCTGGTTATGAGTTTCAAAAAATACAGCATGATTATCGAAGATATGTTGAAGGGAAAAAAGCATTTAATCGGAATATTGAAGAAGATCTTTTAAATGCTAATGATAATAATCAGAGATATGATATCTTGCAGGAGTTTCGAGAATATGTTTTGCCATCTATAGATCCAAATTATTTGCAAGGGGAACTGCTAACACTTTTAGATGTAATAAAAAATACAATTTCCGTAGCAAAGAATACTTATCCTACCGCTATTAAAACCCCAGATGGAGAAATGCCTGGTAAGGCATTTATGGACATATTGCGAGAATCCCTTGATATATTGAATTTTATTGCATTTTTTAATTTAACTTTAGTATTCCCAACTTATATACAACTCTATGAGCTTTTAACAGACGAAGAGGAGAGGGATTGCATAAGTAAAGCTGCCAAATCTATATCGAAATATAAAATTGATATATTAAAGCAAGCTGGGTTTTATGTTCAGGTCACTGCTTTGGAAACATTGGAACAACTTGATGTTTTAACCTTAAATAAAATAAAGGGCCTTGCTTCAGATATTTGTGAGGCAATATTGGATCCTACAGTAGAAAGTATTTCAAGTAGTTACAGAACTGTTGCCATAAAACAAGCTTCTTTATCCGGTAATAAAAATACTTCAGAAATAAGAAAACGAGCATTATCTTTGCTAAAAAATATTTATAACCCTGAAGATACATATAAAATAAAGCTAAAGTTAATTAGAGCGTTCGATACGGCAACAAGACCATCTCGCATAGGGACAGGAGGTAGTGATTTGTTAGAATTGGTATTAAATAACTGTGTTGAAATTATCGATTTTTATAACGAGCATTTAAATGAAAAGGATTTTGAGATTTTATCTGAAATTGAAAACGATGTTTGCCGTTTATACGGATTTGGAATCGATATTATTGAGGGTAATCGGTATGAAAATTTGAATGAACATGCAAAGTCAGTTGTCCATGTGGCGTTAAAATTTAGAGACCAGTTAAAAATAAACAAAGAATTTTATATTTATAAAACTTTAGTAGGGTATGACTCTGTTTTTGAAAATTCATGGAATGATCGTGAGTGGCATTATCGAGAAAGAAATGAATACAGAGATAATAAAGCAGTTGAATATGCCCAGGAAGTTAGCGATATAAATAAGGAATATTGGGAAAAAATAATTATCAAGTGCACAGAAGCCCAATCAAAAGATTTAGCAACATACCCACATTTTGGTAAATTCCTTCTTTCTCTGGCAAATATAAACCCTAAGTTTATATTAGATTTAATTGAGCATAACAAAAAGGCTCTAGAAAAATTTCTTGTTCCGATAATTGATGGTCTTTTAAGTGGTAAAGGTAAAAATAATACTCAATCGCTTATGAAAAGATGGATAAAAAATGGTGAGTATTTATATTATTGTACCGCTGCATATGAGTTTTATAAGCCAATACATAAAACTATAATAAAACAGATATTTTCAGCTGCTAAAAAGAATGGAGATCACAATGCATTAATTAAGGTTATGGTTGTTGCATCAAAAAACTATCACTTACCTTCTATGGAAACCATTAGACCTTTATTTATAAGATCTATTGAGGAATTAACAAAACTAGGCATTTCTTCTTGGATTTTTGAATTTTGGTTTCGTCCTGAATATAAAACGGTTATAAATATTTTATCAGAAAGGGATTTGGATTTACTAATAAACAATCTTTTGCTTTTGAAGGACTTTGATTATCACGCAGAATACCTTTTAGACCCTATTGCGCAAAGAAATCCTGAGAAAATAATGGCATTTTTTAAGCAGCGTATAATTCAAGGAAATGATCGCAGTAAAACTAATTATTACGATATTCCTTACCATTTTGACTCTCTCAAGACGAGTTTGTCATCGAAGCCAGATTTGGTTTTTAAAACGGTGATCGAATGGTATCGAAAAGATTATAATAGTTTTTTTATGCGAGGCGCGAGATTATTGCACAATATTTTTCCGGAATTTTCAAAGGAGGTGGAAGAGGGACTTCTAAGCTTAATTTCCAATAACGATAACATAGATCAACTTATAGTGATTGATATACTACGTACTTATAATGGTGTTGAGTCCATATATAATACTTGTCGAGAATTAGTGAGGCTATTACCATCGGATAGCGAATTATTAAATGGTGTTATGGATGTTTTAGATAGGACAGGGATTGTTTCAGGAGAAGATGGTTTCGTAAAAGAATATAGTCAGAAAGTTCACAACATAAAGCCATGGTTGAAGGACGAAAACAATGATGTACTTCAGTTTGCAGAGCGTTTTACTGAAATTATGGAAATGAGAATAATTCAAGAAAAACAACGAGCAGAGGAGAGGATTGAGTTACTTAAACATCAATATGGAGATGATGATAAAAATGAGGAAGAATAGATAACTAAGTTGTCATATACGTAGTTACAAAACTCAATAAAATGTTTTATTCCTTAGCTTAGATAAATTAACCACATTTAATAACTAATTTCTTTTTGAATTTTAGTGGATCGAGAGAGTAGGGCGGTACAGTAAAGAATCCCCCCGTATAATTTACAGAAACAATCGAGAACAAGAAGCTTTCTTGTTTTTTCTCATTTTATTCACTCTGTACTTAGAGCCACATGAATTTGAGCACCATTTGGTATTAGATCGGCCTATAAAAAATTTAAGACAATCCTTATTATGACATCTTTTCAATCCATCCAATCCACCAAATGAAGCTATACGAGAGAACATATAAGCACCGAAAACTATGGGAGAGGGGTTATTGGGTATGTAAGCAACATGAACAGCGGAGAGTTTATTTTCTATATTTTCAACAAGACATTGAATTCTTACATTCCTAATAATTTCATTTAGTTTATTTAATAAATAATCAGTGAGGCCACTCTTATAATATTCTTCCATGAATTCATAAATAATAGCATCAAGTTCAGGTATGGTATTTGGGGAGTCTTTTCCCTTCTTCCCTGCTATGTAGAAATTTGCTGCTTCTATTAAAAATGAGGAGTCTTTATCACTGTAAACTTTGATTTCGTTTCCTGTGTTGATATAAAAGTAGTCATGTAACGTTTTTCCCACTTAAATCCCCTCTTGAAGATGTAACATGTTTGATGGTTATATCCCGCAACATTGTTTTTTTCAACCATAAGATATGAAAGATTTAAGGGGATAAGAAATGACAGATATTAAAATGCCAGATTTCCATTGTATGGAAATGGCCTTTACAAAAAAATGTACGCAGTTGGGGTGGGCTGCTAATTATTATTTTCCATATTGCCCTCAAGAAATTGGAGAAAATACACTTGAAGCGTATTTCAAGGACCTAAAAATTGGAGCAGTATTTGCCTATAACGATGATTCCCCAAAATTAATAATACTAGATTTTGTAAAGGGGAAAAAGAACTCTTCAATTTTAGTGATGTGCGAGAGAGAAGGTGTTATGTGTGAACGAGAGGGCTTTAAACCGTGGGTCATTACTGAAATTACATTTGGTAATGAGCTACTCCTCCATTCAAATTTGGGCTCATATTTTGAGAAAGACGATGCTGACAAAGAATTTTGTCTTAGGCAGGGTATAGAATGGAAGGGAGTTGATATTCTTGATGATTACTACTGATAAGTGGCTTAAACACCATGATAAGAGAACGAGTCAAGAGGATGTTCATAACTTTCCGTTAAGTCAACTACGACATCGGTACTATTTTAGGCTCATATTTAGATTGGAAAATACTCATGAGGCCTTATCTTTATTAACGTGATTTAACATCGGTTGTTGTTTGCGCCAGATCATCCAGTCGTAAATTGGTTATTCCAATTGCAGTGGCGCATTGCAAAAAGAAGGCAAATTGAAAGGCACCACGGCTCATTTTATTTAATATACTGGCGTGAGTTTCGTGTACATCAATTGCGTTGAGTAGGGTAACAAGTTGCTCATAACTGATGTTGCGTCGTTTTAATTCGGCTTTAAGCATCCCAGAAGCTAATTTATTCCAGTCCATAGTACCCAATAGAAATCCTCTGAAAATATCTTTAATAAAATTATTATCTCAAATACGATATAAAAATGTCAAATATGGCTTGCGTTGAATACCGTAAGTGATATAATAATACTGTATTCGATATATCATATTTTACAAAGGACATTAAAAATGATTAGAGAGATTGTGCGAAAAACTTCTTTACCAATTTATTTTGTTTTGGACACCATCCGGCACAAGCGTGGCCAACGCAAGATGATGGCATACTCCTTGAAGAATAGCCGATGCACTTAATTTTAATTAATACTTTTGGTAGGTATGTTGTGCCAAAATATAGGTTTTTTGAGAAACTCTTTATCGTCTAGCACACCACCATATAAAGATGGAGAACACAATGAAAATAAGATTCATGTTAATGAACGCAGTTGCAGTATCAGCCATTGTTTTAACAGGATGCAATACGACTGATATCAAAGCGACTATGGGGAATGGAGATGCAGTATCAACAACTACTAACCGTCATATAAAGTCAATCAGCTTTGAGAAAGTAAAGATATATCATTCAAAATCTTCAATGCCAAAATCCCATAGCGTTGTTGGTAGAGTCTCTGCATCAAATTATAATATGATTGGTATGACTATTTCTCAAGAATCGATAATAGCCGAATTAAAAAAACAAGCAGCTTCTATGGGTGCCAATGGAATTGCACACATTTCCACAGGACTTGCTCAAACTACGGCCGAAGCAATTCTTTCAAAATAATTTTGATACCCTTTTCATTTTGAGGCCTCGACCCATTTCATCGTAAGAGGCCAAGTATAATCATACCAGCGGCCACGAGTGTAAGCGCTGATGCGGCAAGGTTAATCATGGCGATCCGTTCTGTGCGTCGCAATGCCCCACCTGCATGAGACAGCAATTTTTCTATATCATTTTGTATGGTTAAAGCGGTTGATCTTGCACTTTCCTCTAGTACGTTTGCCATAGTTTCTTTAGCAGCAGCAAGAGACGCATTCAAAATTCGTTCAGATTTTTCTTTTGCCTCATTTCCCCAGCATAAAGCGATCCCCTCTAAATCCTCTTTGTACTGATGGAGCATGAGTTGTTGTGTTTTAGCGTTGTCTTCCATCAGTTTGGCATTCATGGTCTGCAATATAAGAATTGGATCGTTTCGTCCAAGGACAACCCCATGTTTTATGGCAACCTCGTTAATGAGCGATTCGAATTGATCGGCCATTACATTACTACCGCATTGGTTAGTTGATTAAAAAGTTCGTCTCGCACTATTTTGAGGCGTTGCCTTGTCATGATAGTTCGAGCGGGTGAAGCGATGGCTTCGCTAAAAGTAAGACGTTCTTGAAGCATTTCGGATACATCACGACCAAAAGTCTCTTCTTTAAGTGCCGGTATATGAATTATTGCGGAAATCTTTTCTTTGTTTTCTTTGTAGGTTTTCATTTGTTCAAAGTCTTTACCTTCGTGTTGCACTGGTCCCCAGTAAGAGTTTAGCCAAACTACAAATAAAGCATTTTCTGGGAACTGGCTGGCAAGTTGTGAAAAACCATTCACAGTGTCTTGCATGGCTTGCCCACCCGTAATGACGGTATGAACTACCAGCTCATGCCCCATTTCAGCCAACAGTGAAGGGATGTTGCTGCTTATTAAGTAATGTGACAGTGGCACGAAGGAGCTTGCTCCATTGTCAATAATGACGTCATGGGTTGTTGGCGCAATCAGTTCAATGAGGTCATCAAAGTGACGAGAGTTAATTTCATCGCCATCCATTATTTGCAGTCGGGTAACATTTAGCGTTTTATATCCTGAAAAAGTGGTATTAACTGGATCGGTATCGATACAAAGAGGCTCTTTCCCCTCGTTTTTCATATACTGTGCAAGTGTTGATGCTACGAAGGATTTCCCGACTCCTCCTTTTCCTTGCAAGACCATATTAATTTTAGCCATTAAAATAATTCCTCTGCATTGGGTACAGGATTAAAAGTAAAGCCTGATAGTGTTCCCGGTTTCGTTGTTTTTGTTGTTGGTTTTGTATGGTCTTCTGGTGGTTTGGATATACTGTCCTTTGAGATTGCGGCTGAATCGGGTTCAACTTTTGGAATCGATTGATTTGCTTGTGGCCGACGAATTTGGCGATTCACATAATTCAAAAAGGTGTCATAACCAAATTCAATTCGCTTTAACTCATGCATGTTTTCCCACACGGTTTTAACTGGATATCCCGCATCAAGCGCTTCTTTTATATCAGCTCGAACAGCTAAGAAGGCCACCAAATTCTTATTGCGAGGTGTTGATTTTTTTTCCTTGACCCACTTGGCCAGCTGGTCGGTATAGGAAGTTCCCATATCAATTAGTTACCTGTTATAAAATCAATTAAATGTCAATTTCATGTCAACTAACATCGGTTCAAATTCGATTATAAACATATTAACCCTGGTTTTCATATGACCTACGCTAAAATTAATTTTTCCTATAAAAAACAAGGCTAAATCGAACGCACCATGTTATTATTTCTTGGTGTAATGGATTCAAAAAACAGGGCAAGATAGGTGAAGATGGCCACCCAGCGAGCTGGGTATCCACTTCACATCCTTCCTTATTCGCACCTTCGGTGCTCAACGGAAATCTTGCTCTTGCGAGGCTAACGGCTGCCGCCGTTTTAATGCCAGGTAAAGCCAGAAAAAAGGTATTACGATGAACAACAGCGAAACAAGACTCAGCAGAAAACACGTCCGACGGCTTCGAATTCCCGTACTTCCAGAGGAAGAGCAAATAATCAAAGAAAACGCGGCACATGCGGGATTGGCCACCGCTGTATATCTTCGTCGTTTGGCTCTAGGTTATGAAATAAAGAGTTCCTTCGACCAACAGCACATCATCGAACTTTCTAAAATAAATGCTGATTTAGGTCGCTTGGGTGGTCTGCTCAAGTTGTGGCTTACCAATGATGAGCGGCTAGCTCATATTGAGCCCAAAACAATAACTGTCGTATTAGAGCGCATCAAAGCAACCCAGGCAGCCATGCTTGAAGTAGTGAACAAGCTATGAACTTCTTTAGAGCCCAAAGTGTGGTAGGGAGTTAAGACATGATTGTCAGACACATTCCAATGAAAGTTATTAGGAAAAGTAACTTTGCAGGACTCATCCAGTATATGACTAATGAGCATGGCAAACAGGAACGTGTTGGCGAAATTCGTATTACAAATTGCCAGAGCAATGAGATTGAATGGGCAATCCATGAAGTACAGGCAACGCAAGAACTTAATCAGCGTGCAAAAGGTGATAAAACCTATCATCTTTTAATTTCCTTTCCTGCAGGAGAAATTCCATCAGCTGACGTATTAAAGAATATTGAGCAGAGGGTTTGTTCTTCCGTGGGTTTAGGGGAGCATCAACGAATTAGTGTGGTGCATTATGATACCGATAATTTTCATATTCATGTGGGCATCAATAAAATCCATCCCACGCGTTATACCTTGAATGAGCCATATCTTGCCTATAAAAAATTGGGTGAGATTGCAACTTTGCTTGAAATCGAACATGGTCTGCAACGGGTGAATCATATTCCTCATAAGGTGGGTTCTGAGAATCGAGCGGATGATATGGAGCATCATGCGGGTATCGGGAGTCTTTTAAACTGGATTAAATTTGAGTGCTTGGAGCAACTTAAGGCCGCTAATAATTGGTCCCAGTTTCATCATGTATTGGCGCAACACGGTCTTGAACTACGCGTGCGAGGTAGTGGTTTAGTGATTGTGGATGGTTTAGGAATTGGTGTTAAGGCAAGCTCAGTATCACGTGATTTTTCTAAAGCGAAGCTTGAAAAAGTATTTGGGTCTTTTAAAAACCATATCCCGACTCATCCAGACTTCGTAGCTCCCGTAGCAAAAAAAGCAAGGGTTGCAAAAGTGGGACATAATCCACCACCGCGTAGTCAAAATCGTTTGTATAAATTAGAGCAGCTTGAAACTCTTTCTATTGAGAAAGGTATTCATTATTCACTCAAACCTGTTCACATGAAAATAAATACCTCGATTCTTTACGCCAGGTATCAAGAGGAACAGAACCACGCCAAATTTAATTGTGCCTCTGAGCTTTCTCGTGCTCGCACACGGAAAAAACAACTGATCGAATCAGCGAAGCGAGGCGGTCGGTTAAAGCGTGCGGCAATTAAATTATTGCGTGGAACTCCTGTTACCAAGAAAGCTCTTTATGCTCTGACCAGTCAAGCAGTTCAATCCAATATTGAAGAAGCAAGAAAGAAGTATGCGAAAGAACGTGAATCCATTTATCTTAAATATCAGCGCAGCACCTGGGCTGATTGGTTGAAATTAAAAGCCCTAGAAGGCGATGCCGATGCGCTTAATGCACTGCGTTCTCGTGAAGTACGCCAAAATCTTAAAGGGAATGTTGTTACGGGGCAAGGAATGCAAAGTGGTGAGCCTAACCTTAAGATAAAAAACGATAATATTACTAAAACAGGAACCGTCATTTATCGCGTGGGAACTTCTGCGATTAGGGATGACGGAGAGCTGATTAATATGTCACGTGGTTCTTCCGAAGAAGGAATTGCGACCGCCTTGCACATGGCCATGAATCGTTATGGTGAATGCATTACTGTCAAAGGAAGTGATGTGTTTAAAGAGCAGGTCGTCAATGTTGCAGCACAGTTAAACTTAAATCTTAGGTTTGATAACGAACAACTTGAGTTACAACGTCAACAGTTAATAAAAAACCCAAAACCAAAGGAAAATAATCATGAATCAAGAAGACAATCTGACCTTAACGGCAGAGGAACAAATCGAGGCAGTAATGAGAACTTTGGATCAATCAGAGTCATCAACCCTGACAGCAGAAGAACCAGAAGAAAATCAAGTTCTGGTGGGACACCCAAGCCCTACCTTGGGCGCATTGGACAGCAACCGCCGCCCGAAAGTAAAAACCGTTTGCGAGACTTGTCCCAACTCGGTATGGTTCAGTTCTCCAACCGAAGTGAAGTGTTATTGCCGAGTCATGTACCTGGTCACCTGGAGCACCAAAGATCCCAATCAGATGACGGGCTGCGACGGGATGTATCTAGGCCAGGAGCAGTAAATTTTATTTCGGATGCTGCAGACAAATACATTGCTGAGCGTGAATTAAAGCGTCAAAAAATAGCCGACATTCCTAAGCATAGACGGTATAATAAAAATGATGAGGGGCTTATGCAGTTTGCAGGGATTCGTCAAATCGATGGTGAACTGTTGGCTCTTTTAAAGCGAGATAATGTCATTGTGGTATTGCCCATTGATTCGGACACGGCTCATCGAATGAAGAGGTTGTCTGTTGGTGAGATGGTCAAGTTAACCGCAAGAGGCACCATTGCATCAAGAGGGCGCACCAGATAATGTAGGTTAATCTGTGAAAATTATAATAGGGACTGAATTTTATGAATAAAAAACAACCTTTCAAATCGATTTTTTCTCCAATGGTGGGTGTGTTTCTTACAATACTTCTGTTTGGAATAGAACAGAAATTCCCACTATATAAGATAATTGAGAACAGCCCCAAAGGCGCCTCATGGATTGATTTGGCTTGGATGTATTGGGTGTATTTTGCTTTATATAACGGGTATTTCTTCTTGAAGAAGATAATATTCAGCTTTTCAGAAAAAAACCACGAATCCATTTGATTGAATTAATCATTTATTTTGGCCTAAAGAGTGCAATTTAAATCCATTTCTTCTTTCAACCGCAAGGGGCTCTATTATAGAACCCCCTGTTATTAGTAACTTACTAAATGTTCTTATTTAAGCCGCACTTTGAATGTCAACCAATAAATCTAAGCCTTCTCGATTAAGCATGTCTTGCAAGCACAAACGCACAAACTGTTTGCTTGAATATCCTAGTTTATCAGCAAATTCAGCAGCCGCTTTAGGACTTACGTAGCGGCGATTATGCTCGATGTCACATAAATAATGACGAGAAACCCCTAGTTGTTTGGCAAAAGCGGCTTGCGTCATTTCTTCACCCTGACGAATTGCCAATAAATGATCTCCAAGAGTCGGTTTTTTGCCTATTAGGGACTCCAGATAAGCAAGTGCTTCTTTGCTTTCGTTAGTAATCATGTTTATTTACCTCCATCACTTCAACAAGTTCCATTTGCCCATTAGTCTTTAATTCATAAATAGCCCGATAAGCCTTATTTAATCGAATAGAACGCTGTCCCTTTCTTTTACCCTGTAATGGCTCATCGTGGTAGCCAGAAATTTTTCTAACTTCTAATAACCCATCATGAGATACTGATTCAACCCATTGATACAACTTAATGGCAATATACTGAGGTACTTTTTTTAAGTCCTTTTTTGCCTGTTCACTAATGGTGACTTTACAAGTATTCATTGCAATCATCTTATTTTTCTATAATTGTACCCTAATTTAGGTAACAAATCAAGTTTGAGTTAACTGTTTGAGTTAACTGATTTGTCCACAAGGACTGTCTTTACCCACAAATACCCTAAAAATGAACTAATCCTAAGCTTAGGTGCACACCAAGTAGTGATTCGACAACTACATAAAAAGAGTCGTGATTAGCAAAAATAGACAAAAGTATGGCATTGTCCAAAAACTCAATAGTGGAAGACGCACGAGGATGAAGATTGAATTTTCATGTGACTCGATAATCCTCCAAAGGATTCTTTGCAAGGAACCCTTTGGATAATATGATTTTATAACGTCAACGTGCTGTGTTGATGCCTGGTCATTTTGATTTCTTTCTGCTCTATAATAGACGTTTCCTTTTTTTGAATTATTTTATCGACAATAGGTTTAATCTGGCGTTTTACTCCCTCAGAGCCCAATACACTTTTGGATGCCAAATCGTTAAAGTCGCTAAATGACTTTGGATCTCCTGCCTGTTCACCAGGTGCAAAAATTGGAAACAAGGCAATGCCATTAACGGCCTTTGCAGCGTCAAGCGCTTTGCTTCTTCCTGGATTAATTCCTTGATTTATTTCAAGATGCTTATCATCATCCCCCATAATAATAATGGGTTTATCAGGAAATTGTTCTTGCAAAGCCCGCGCTACTGGCTCTAAGTTTCCTGCATCAAAGGCCGAAATTGTAGCAAACCCAAGTTCTTGAGAGATGCTTGCAGCAGTAGCAAACCCTTCTGCGATTACAAGGGCAGGAGCTTCTGCTAATGCGTTAAGCCCGCCCAAAGCATGAAAGCATCCTTCCTTGCGAGAGTTTTTAGCAAATCGTTTGGTCCCATCTTCTTTAATGTATTGCATAGTCCATAGTTTGCCACTTGCATCGGTTGCAGGAATATAAGTCGTTTGTCCGTTAACATCTGTGAATATTTGAGAATGGGGTTCGATTTTTTTGGTCTGTAAATAAGGCGTTGGGGTTGTTATGAGTACTAAATCGGATAATTGTTTGCTTACTCGTTTGGCCGCTTCTTCCTGGTCTTGCCTTTGTTCCTCGGCCCGTTCTTTAATTTTTGTGGCTGCAAGTGCATGCAATGTGGCCCGCTCTTCATCAGTTAATGAGTAGCCCTTACTTTTCCATTTTGTCTCAATACCCGTGCGGTTATTTTTAACATAACCCGCAGGATGACCATCAAGATGCCCCACATAAAACCCTGAATTTTCACCTTTTTTATCCCCTTCAACGCTGATTCGATGTTTTTTTCCATCCATAATAGGATGTTCGCCTGTAACCATACTGCCGATACTTTTCAATATATCGGAAAATTCCTGCTTAGGTGTTAAGGCAGGCTGTTGCCGTTCTAGGTTTGTGTTTAAAATCCAGGGTTTTAAAGGTTCTAAATTGGTGCCAATGTGTGCAAACCAGCATTTTGCGGCCTTATCCCACTCTACTGCCTTTTTACCGTCCTCAAGCCTTCCTGCAATATGTTTGACCGCTTCTCTTTGCTCGTATGGTACAGCAAGCCATGTTTTTTCAGTGGCGATTTGTGATGGCTCGATATCTTGAGCTTTAGAGCCAGTATCAAGCTGTTGGCTAATAATCCAAGGTTTTAAGAGTTCTAAATTAGCACCAGGGTGAGCAAACCAGCGAGAGTGTTCTTTATCCCATGCAATGGCTTTTTTGCCATCGGGAAGAACACCCGCTAGTTCTTTAGCTACTTCTTTTTGTTTAAAGGGAATATCGAGCCATAGTTTTTCAATCTCTGCAGACTTATTGGTGACTGGAGTTTGGTTGGTTGGGGCCTGGGTTTGGAGTTGACTTTGAGCTTTATTGAGCGTGGCAATCTCATCGTCTAAGGTGGGTGGATTTTCATTTAAATGATAATCATGATTTACAGGTTCTACTTCATTTGCCAATGTCATTTTGTTTTCCAGCTCGTTTGGCAAAGGGTGATTGGTATTTTGTACTTGTTCTTGTTTTAGTTCGAAAGATAGAATGAATTGTTGCATTTTTTCAGCCTCTGCAGCAGCACGAAACAGTTCCAATGGATCGTCATGTAATACTTTAATCCAAGACTCGATATAAGTTGCATGTTGATCTGGATCGTGACCAATCCCCAATTCATCCCCTAAAATCATGCTGGTAATTTCAGCCCGCAATTCTTCTTTGGCATAGCCATCACTTCCAAAAGGATGAATCAAATCCCTGTCCATTCGTGTTGAATGCCCAGTCCAATGGCCGAGTTCATGCAAAGCAACCGCATAATAATTATCTGCGCTTAAGAATTGGCTTTTGTCAGGCAGATGGATGGTATCCGTGGAGGGTCTATAAAACGCGCGGTTGTTCTCACCATGTAAAATAGCAGCTCCAGATGAACTTAGAATCTGTTCAGCCCGGTCGATGGAATTCCAGGCGATTTCCTTTTGAGTGCGTGGAGGTAATCCATCAATTTGTTCTGCATTAAATACGGTGGCATAAAACACTCGTGGCCGCTCAAGGCGAATTTCAATTTTAACGGGCTTACCATGAGGATCCAATACTGGTTTACCTTGCTCATCTTTTTTGATCTGTTCTTCGGTAAATTTCCAATATTGAATAGCAGAACCTTTTTCGCCTTTTCGCACTTGCGCTTGAGCCTCTTCTGCTTGTTTGTAGGTCATCCAACGCGGATCGCGATAATCCTGGGCCATTAGTGCAATGGCATTTATTCCTTTATAACGTTTTCCGGTGATTGGGTTCATCGGTATAAACGCATTGGGAGCACCTGGTTCCCATGGTCTTTGCCATGGAGCTGTTCCTTGCTTTAACTGCTGAAATAATCGTTCAGCGATCACTTCATGAAACGGTTTTTTATTCATTATTGATCCTTCCCGATAATGTTTATGTCTTTAGTATCTGCATTGATGATATCCATTTCATCAAAACAGCTGTCTTTGGCATCCGCTTCAGTTAATGCGTCTTCAATGAAGGCGCCAGCTTTCATCGCTTCATCAGGATCAAATTCCACTTGCAGCCCTGGGGTGAGTGCATCAAGCAGTTTTTCAGACAACACTTGAGGTTCATTGGCTTTCACGTTTAAATGACGGTCATTTGGTGTTTGGGTTTTCGGGTTCATGAGTTAACTCCTTTGATTAGTGATTTGCCGCTAGTTTTGAAACGCTCTAATTCATTTTTACGGATTAAATAAGGATTGAAAGTCCAAGTAATACTGCTTGTTGAGTAGGAATATTAGTGATACGCGCCGTTTCGGTTAAAGAATCCACCTGATAGTCGGGATTGCCTCCAAATACCTGTTGATACTCTATATGTAGGGCTAAATTGTCGTTTAATTTATAGCCTATTCCTGCTTGAAGCTCTGGACTGATTTGAGATAAATCATTGACTTCATTTCTATCGACTTGAGCTTGTCGATAGGCCACTCCTCCTTTGAGAAAACCAAATATTCGCTCGTCTTCAAAAGGAGTAATTTGTGCTGTTACCAGAATATCTATCATCGGTTTAACAAGGATGCTGACTGGCTCGCCTCCTAATTCATCCAGGGTTGATTTAGGAATATCCAAACGCATGGTATTGCCATTTTGTATTCCTGCGTCTATCCCAAGAGCAAAAAAACTAGACAGATTGTATTGGGTATTCAAGCTCAATCTTCCCATGACGCTTTGTCCATCATTGTTATATACAGAATCATAATGAGTGAGGCCCAAGCTACCAGAAAACCCCCAACTTAAGGGCATGTCACAATCTGAACACGCGTAGGATGGATGCAGATAAACACACAACAAGGCAAACAACAGATGTATTTTTTTCATTTTTTTTATCCTTTTTAGTTTCATTTATTAAAAATGGGATATAGCGCGAACCCGAGCATTCGTGTTGGATTTGTCACTTGCAACCAATTCTCCGGTCGAAAAATTAATGAGCCAGGCTTTGGATGCGTTTGCTTCTGTTGAACTCCAATATAGGTCTGGCGCAAAGGAGGACAGGTTGGCTTCTTGTAAATGGGTGTGCATGAGTTGTAATTCAAAAGCACCTGGCAAATACCATCCGCCATAGCACATGCTGTCATTGGCAATTGGGGTCTGGCAGGGCGTTATTCCATCACTTAGAACTTGAAAGGATGCGGCTTTTAGGGCTGCAAACGTTCCTTTTTGATTATCAATCGTTTGCTCTGCAATAATGACTCGTGTATTGATTTCTCCAGCTCCTATCCCATCCGCTCGTGCATTGGTTACTTTATTTCCTGAGGGCCCATTTCGCCATTGCACCCCATCGCTCAGAACATCTCTTTTGCTGGCAATCAATCCGTGTTGGCCTGTTTCATCGACATAAAAAACAATACCGCCGCGATATTCTTCGCCAATATGGTGCTGATTGGATAATTTGGCAGTGATTACAGCACCTTGAATTTCAATTCCTGGACCTGCCTGATAATGAATGGGTTGTGGTAGCTGGTTGACTTGAGCTTGAAGGGCCGATATTTGCCCGCCTAATGCACCTATTGCTTGCCAAAGGCCGGTGTGACTGGCATGGGCATTTAGACTGCTTAATAACATTATGGTAAGAATTGATCTGTTCATGATTTCCTCATTAAAATTAAAAAGAATGGATGGGGCGAACCTTAGGCTCAGTACTTGATTTATCAAGAGAACTGGATTCACCAGTGATCCAATCTAAAGCGAACGATTGGTTGACGCTTGCTTCCGTTGATGACCAATAAAGATTGGGTGAAAAATTTCCAAGCCCTTTGTCATAAAGATTGGCTCTTAGAAGATGTAATTCGTTTAATGAGGGCAAATACCAGTTGCCATAACATAATTCATTCTCAGTGCACGCAGAAACCCCATCGGATAGGACAGAAAAACTTTGAGCGCTCAATGCTGCAAAACTCCCTTCCTGATCGTCAATGGTTTGTTGACTAACGATTAAGTGGGTATTGGATAGACCTGCATAAACTCCGTTGCCAAGAGCATTCGTTGTTTTGTCGCCACTTTCTCCATTTTGCCATGACATACCGACACCTTGATTTGCATCGATTTTGGCAACGATTAGCCCGTGTTGTCGGGTTTCATCAACCCAAAAAACAATCCCCCCTTGATAGGACTCCCCTACCTCGTGGAGCGTGACCACTGGAATCGCATTGATTTTAGACTCCGTTTTTTGGCTTTCCTTAGCCACTTGGATGAGAATCGTATCAACAGCTTCTTTAATTTTGCTGTTCACATATTCTGTGGAAGCAGGACTTGATGTGGCAATAGTGCTGTAAGCCAATAAACCAAACCAAATATTTAAAAGAAATAAGTGTTTTTTCATGAAGTGTTCCTCTTGTTTATCTTGATTCTTTAGGGGTATAAGCGGGTTTTCCTTTTGCATCGGGATAGCTCTCTTTGCATTGCGGATAAGCGCTACAGGACCACCAAAATCCTTTTTTCCCAGGGCGTCGAACAAGTCCTTTGCCACACACTGAGCAGCTGTATTGATTGGAAATGGTCAGCGCGTTTTTAGTTCCTGAGATGCGAATGGCTGTACCATTCGCTTTTTTTACCCATTCCCTTACAAATAGGGTTTGCCTTTCAATGAATCCCATAGATAGGGTTTCATCCTCTTCCATGTCTTTTAAAATACGCTCATTAATGGCGGTTAGAATTGGGCTTTTGACCACTTCGGGAAGTGCATCAATGATGCTTTTTCCTAATGAAGTACTGATAATAGTTCGCCCTTTTGTTTCCAAAAAATCACGACGTTTTAATTCTGAAATAATGGATGCACGAGTTGCTGATGTGCCAATTCCATCACCCTCTTTGAGCATTTTTTTATGTTCTTCTCCTACGATATATCTATGGATGTTTTCCATCGCTCGTTGCAGGGTCCCTTCAGTGAGTCGACCTGGTGGCTTGGTTTTGGTATCGATTCGTGTGGCTTTTAAGCATGTCGCAGCCTCATTTACCCTCATTGCAGGCAGGTTTTGGTGTTCATTAGTCCCTACGGTTTCTTCTTCATCTACAACGGCATACACATCTCGCCAGCCGTTATGAATAATGGTTGTTCCAGAGGTTTTAAAGGTCATACCATTCACTTCAATGTGAACTGTGGTGCTAAGGTATTCATGCACGGGGTAGAATTGGGCAAGATAGGCGCGGACAATTAAATCATAAACAACTCGTTCTTTTTCATTTAATCTGGAGCTGTTGCCTAGATGCTGAGTTGGGATAATTCCATAATGCGCCCCTACTTTGCTGTCATCCCAGGTGTTTGATTTAATGGACGTATCACACCGTTCAATAAGCGCAGTCAACTCAGGATTAACCTGTTTTAGAGCCTCTAAAACCTTTGGTGCATCATTGAGTTGGGATTCGGGTAAAAACCCACAATCGGTTCTAGGGTAGCTTGTGAGTTTGTGCGTCTCATATAAGGATTGGCAGGCATCAAGTACTTCAGAAGCTGTATAGCCCCATTTTTGGGAGGCACTTAGGGTAATATCGGATAGAGAGTAAGCGCGGGGATGGTTTTTCTTCTTTGGTTCTTTGGTGTATTGGGTAATTAATCCCGAGTAGCCTGTCACTTGACTAAGGATTTGATTGGCAATATCAGGATCAATCAAACGACCTTCAGAATCTAAACCTTGCTGATGTTCATCTGCATGAAAGGTCGCTAAAAAGGCATGGTTTTCAACCTGGAACGCAGCCTTGATGGTATGATAATCCTTTGATTTAAAGGCCTCAATTTCTCGGTCCCTGGCAACAACCAAGGCCAGGGTCGGTGTTTGTACGCGTCCCACCGTCAGTAAAGTATTACACCCGCCACGCTGAGCACTTAAGGTATAAGCACGACTTAAATTCATGCCAATTAACCAATCCGCACGGCTTCGACTGAGTGCGGCCAGACTTAATCCTTTATAGTGTGCATTGTCTTTCATGGACGAGAATCCGCGTTGCAACGAGATGGAATCATGAGCAGACACCCAAAAACGAACTACAGGCTTTTGGTTATTGAAGTATTCTAAGATTTCATCAATCAAGAGCTGCCCTTCCCTGTCGGAGTCTCCAGCATTAACAATGAGCTGTGCCTCTTTGAGCAATTGCCCAATGATTTTAAGTTGTTTTTTGGCCTCATCTTTTGGTTTTATAATCCAGGTTGCTGGGATGATGGGCAGTTCATCAACTCGCCATATTTTTTTATCGGTTTTAGGATGCCTTGGAACGTCGTTGGCGGTGTACTCATCAGGCTCAGCACATTCCAGCATGTGGCCAAAACACCAGGTGATTTTATCAGTGCCACATTCAATATAGCCCTCCCCTTTACCCGTTAGTCCAAGCTCTTGGGCTAGCGCACTAGCCACGGATGGTTTTTCTGCAATAAATAAACGCATGGTTTGTTCCTTTTTAAGAAGTAGATCCCCAAGTGAGGATGGGCGAAATAACCGCCTTAACCTGAGAACGCTTTATGAGGCCAAAATACCGCGCATCAAAGGACAGATCGTTTTGGTCGGTCATCAGCAGTAATTCAGAATTCTTTAATGGGTATTGGCGAATAGTCAGTTCGGGCAATGGCCGCCCCTGCTCATCTGTTGGATACGGAACACTATGTTCTACGAACCGATTGTTTACCCAGACACCCCATGGATTGATGGATACGACATCATTGTGCGAAGCTAGAACACGTTTCATCATGTAACCAAAGCCACCAGAACAAAAACCAGAATGGATATATCCCCGTTTTAATGCCTTTTGGAAGATGGTTTTTTGTGGTGGACAAAATAGAACGTACTCTCCTTTTTGAATGGGGTGTTTGGTTATCCAATAAAGGCCTAGTGGAATACTTCTGGAGGTATTAAACCGAGCGCCACTGATAGTGAGAAGTCCAGTTAAAAAAATGAAGATTAAGCTTGCGATGGCCACCATCATGCTTGCTTTTTTTGCCAGTCGTTTCATAAATGAATTACCTCATTTGTACTAAGACTATGACGCAAGGTATCGCTTATTGCGGGAGGGGCAAGGGCTGCACGAGCAGTAAAAACAGGATCTTTAAAGTACAAAGGCTGTTTACCATAAATCATAGGAAATCCGGCCATATAAACCACCATGTCCCCCGCCTGCTCAATCAGACCCATTGAATTTTTTTTAGGTCCAGGAAGGCGTAAACATTCATCGGCAGTTAATAATGGACGTTGTACTTCGGCAATAGTGCGTGATACCTGACTTAACATAAGTTCCGCACGTCGGCCGCTGGTGGTGATTTGCTCTTTAATCACGGTTGTAAGTCCCGTGAGTTTTGATAAATGCTCTGCAGTTTCAAGGCGGTTTGGAGGAAATGCATTTTGAATGTGGCAGTTAGAGGTAATGGTTTCATCAGGACCATAACCCCTCTCACGGCTTTTGAGTTGATTAATGTCCTGGCAAATCAGATAAAATTTAATGCCGTAGCCTGCAACAAAGGCAAGAGACTCTTGCAGAATATCGAGTTTTCCAAGGCTTGGAAATTCATCAATCATGCCTAAGAGTCGGTGTTTGTAGGTTTTTTTGGTACGCACCGTGTGTGATGGTTCAGGACGCAGAGTACAGCGCACTAAAAATCGTTGCCAGAATGAGGTTTCAGGAAGGAAGCGCTCAAACTCCATTTTATCTGCCAGTAAACGTACGCTCATATTGATGAGTACGCGAACTAGCGGCTGCAAACGTGCCTTATCGTTTGGTTGGGTGACAATATAAAGGCTTACAGGTTGGTCATGGTTCATTAAGTCTTTGATGCTAAAATCAGATGCGCTAACATTTCGTGCAACAACCGGATCGCGATAAAGCGACAGATAGGATTTTAAGGTCGATAATACTGAGCCGGCTTCTTCTTCAGGCCGGTCAATCATGTCTCTAGCGGCTGCATGAATGACGGGGTGAGTGGCGTTATTTTGATGGGGATATTGCGTCATTTCTTTCAATAAATCTGAAACGCTGAGATGGGTATCCGCCAACATGCGGTCGATGTTTGGGAAATGTGCAGGAATTGCCTCATTTTTTAGTTTGTATAAGGCATGAAGAATGAGACCAACTAATAAGGCTTGAGAGGTTTTTTGCCAATGAGACTCAAGGCCTTTGCCATCAGGATCAACAATCAACGTTGCTAAATTTTGGACATCACCCACTTCATATTCTGTCCCAATTCGAATTTCATCCAAAGGATTCCAGCGGGCAGAACCCTTTAAAGAAGCAGGCTCAAAGAGAATGACTTTATTATTCGCGTGATTTTTTCGCCATCCTGCGGTCATCGCCCAAAGCTCCCCTTTTAAATCGGTAATGAGTGCGCTGTGAGGCCATGACAGTAAAGTAGGCAAAACTAACCCCAGTCCTTTTCCTGAGCGAGTCGGGGCATAAGTCAAAATGTGCTCAGGTCCATTATGGCGTAAATAGTGGAGCTGGCCGTTTTTATCTTCCCAGGCTCCTACATAAACCCCTTCCTCGGCACCTAAAAGACCTGATTCAATAATGTCTTTTCGATTGGCCCACCGGGCTGAGCCATGCAAATGTGCATTGGTTGTTGATGAGTTTTGCGCCACCCGCTTCAACATGGCACACCCTATTAATCCAACCGCTGTGAGCATGGCACCCAGACTTCCAGCAATCGTGAACTGCTGGGGATAAAGTACATATCCTTGTTGCCACCAGGTAACAATCGACCAGGGTAGATAGACATGGTTCCATGAAGCACCTAAGGCGTCTTGATAATCAAAAAGATAAGCAAGGTATTGAGTGGCAGCTTGAAGGCCAGCCGCAAGGGAGGCGATTGCTAATAAGGGTATTGATTTGCTGAGTCGTGCTTGGTGATTCCCACCTTCTGGACCACTTTTATACTGGCTGTGTTGTCTCATGAAAAACCTCGCATCGGGTTTGATGTATAAAAGGCATCTAATGCCTTTAGTGCGTTACGATTGACGTAAACCGTCTCACGGTTAGTTGGTTTATTCAGCGGTTGCGGTACCGCTATGCTGGTATGAATGGCTCGTAGTGGTGCACTACCCGGTTGGGTCACGCCATAGGTTGGAAAACGCACCTCTAACCATTGCCCCCATTTGGCTGCTTTTTTAATTAAATCTTCCCTATAAATCTGGTTGTATTTAGGGGTTCTGGAATGATAGTTGGCAGCCCGGGTCCATAAGTCTTGAGAGTCATGACGCAAATGCCCACGCAAGCGCCAAGCGGCTAAATCAAAGGAATAACAGCCTGGTTGTGCTACGTCGTCCGCGGTAATGCCGTACTTTTTTAAATCTTTAAGGTAGGTGGTATTAAATTGCATGGAGCCGACATCAAAGGTCCCATTGCTGTTTTTAACCCACTGTTTCGGCGTTCCCCCTTCTTTTTCAGCAACAGCCAGAACGATGTTCGCAGGCACTTCATATTTCACGGCAGCCATAATGGAGCACACCACGCGCTCTTCAATCTGTGGAGGTAAATCAATCGCTATCATTCATCCCCCGCATCAATACGTGGAGATTGATTGACAAAATGAGCTACTTCTTCATTCTGACTGGCCAAACTCACAACGTTACCAGCACCTAGACTGTCACCACTAAAATCAGGAGCGCTGTCATTACTGGCATCTTTTGGCATTTGAACAGTGTTCTCTCCACCTGAGCCGCTATCGTTCATGTCATTGATGGATTGTGCTACCTGCCCACCAAAGGTTTCAGAAATCCGGGCGCAAGCGGACTCTTTCATGGAATCGAATTTATCTTTGACCGTTTGAGCTGCCCCTGATGCTAATTGAGATCCCATAAGCGCTGCCATTCGACTGGCACCTCCCATGGCACTTGCCAGGCTCCCACCTGAAAGTCCTGAGGAACTACCGCCTCCTGATGAACTATCTGCCATAGTGCTTTGAGCGGCTTGAAACGCTGCTTTTAGGGCAGATCCTCCTCCTGCAGCGCTTGTAGCCGCACCCATTGCCGAAGCTGCAGCACCGGACGCCATGGCTCCGGCCATACCAGCAGCACCAAGGGCAGCCCCAAGCCCAAACCCACCCATACCGCCGCCACCGCCTCCTCCACCGCTTACAATGGCGGCTAATTTAGACGGGATTTTATCCATAAGAAGTAAGAGAATGATGGCCACGACTAACATCACCAGCAGTTCTTTAAAGGCCATGTCATTACCCATGGCGGCGTAATATTGATCGATAAAGGACTTGCCAATTCCGACTAAAAGAACCATGGCAAACATCTCTACACCTACGCCTAAAACCATCTTGTAATAACTAATCGCAATGTCCTGAGTCCAACGACCACCACCAAAACCTAATAAAAACACCCCACCATAGGCCAGAATCCATCCGGTAATCAGGATGATTAATAAATTGATACTGACTAAGGCCAGCACGATAAGAATCACGGTGGCAATTAATAAGCCCACAGTGGATGTGGCGGGAGACCAAATGGATGATTTATCAACTACCTTGGATGCAATATCAAAACCTATGTCAATAATTCCTGAAGGGGAGACCACTTTATTAAGTCCAGAGGCTTGTGATGCCATCATTCGACACGAATCCATAATGGCCGTTGCAATCGCAGGACCATTTCTTAGAATCCACAAGAAAAAACCCGTGGTTGCAAAAAAGCGTACGGTTTCAGCAAGAAATTCGCCAATATCCGCTTTTTTTAAAGCCATTAACCCGTAAGTCCATACCATACTGATTAAGGTTAATCCCCAAAATAACCAGGTGCCCAATTCAACCAGTCGCTTTCCCCACCCTGATGCAGTATTTGCAAAACGTACAAGAATGCTGTCTAGGAGATCGGCGTTGTTTATTCCAAGAGATCCTGCATGTGCTGAGTGACACATCAGCGTCAAAAAACAGATGAATACACTTGAGGCAAAAAATTTCTTCATGCTCTTACCACTCCATCCCAGAACTTTTTTTAAAATTTCCCTGGCGAAAGCAGGCATCTGCTATGAGGGTTTGCTCGGCTTTAGAACGCCCTGTTGGAGAGTCCTTGCACGTCAGTTCTGCTGTGGGTTTTGGTGGTTGGTCACAGCCTGTGAGTAGTCCAACCAATAACCACGCCATTAAGTGTGATTGATTCATGTTTATGCTCCTTTTGAATGTCAGTGAATTACCAGGTTTTTCCTGAACTTTTTTTAAAATTCCCTTGGCGGAAGCGCTCATCTCCTGCAGCCTGTATCGCTTCTTTATCTGCGATGGCCGCAAGGCGTGTCGCTTGGGCATTTTGCTCTGCCACCATTAATCCTCGAATTTGCAGTAGTTGGTTTGTTTCAGCGCTCGCCAATTGGTTTGCCGCTTGAAGGGCTGCCATTTGCCCTGGGGCACCTTGTGCTTGTTCTTGTAAACGAGTCAATTGACGTGCATCAGATTTCATGGCTACTTCTTGAAGTTCTAAGCCCCGTAACATGGCGTCATTGGCTCGTTTTTGAGCTTCTGAGGCATTTGCTTCTTGTTGCAGCAACGCATTAAGCTCTGCTTCACTGCATTGTCCTCCATTAAAACAAGGCATGTTTCGGTAATGATTCTCGTCCTGGTATCGGGATAAATATTCATTCATGCCGCCTGCTTGCTGTTTGTAATAGTTCAGCGTATCTATGGAGTTGACTAGGTTATCCATGGTGTTGGTGGCTTCATCCCAGGTGAATTTATCCAGATTTTTAGTATTTTCTAACATGTTTTCATATTGGCTTAATTGCGTTTTATATTGTTGAAGTTGTTGTGATGTCTGAGTCACGCTTTCAAGTAAATTAGTAAAATCAATGACTGGTAAATTCGCATAGACCGCTTGAACCAAGATGGTCGCGGTAACTGATGTCCTAACCGTTAAAGAGAGTATTTTTTGAATCAACATGGTGCTATCTCCTTAATGCTAATAATCAAATGATTGATAAGGTTTGGTGAAGGTCATGTCTTTGACCACGATGACATTAAATTCATAGCCTGGACGAATCTTAAGGCTTGGCGCTATATTTAAGTTTTTCGCGATCATTTGGGATGTAACCTGCCCTAATTCCTGGCCTAATGCGGCACTCATCACAGAGCCTGCAGTGGGTTGAGCGGGTTGGCCAAAGGCCCCCGTCTGTGTTGGGTTTTGGCTGTAGGTGATGCCAGCAACAACACCTGACATGAGTAAAGCCGAGCCAAATAAACGCACGTAATGGTTATTTACCTGGTCATGAAATCCTGCATAACCTGCACTATCGCCACCCGGCATGGAACCTATATCTAATGCTTTGCCATCAGGAAAAATCAAGCGCTGCCAGGCAATCAACACGGAGTTTTGCCCATAGGACACTTCATTTGAATACATCCCTATGAGGCGTGTTCCTTGCGGGAACAATAAGTATTTACCAGTGGCAGTGTCATAGACATTTTGCGAGACTTGACCAATGATTTGCCCCGATAAATCAGGTTTGACACCACTAATCATTATTCCGGGAATCACAGCCCCTGCTCTCAAAACAAAAGGTGTACTCGGTGCCTCCACTGTAGAGTGAAGCTCCCATCGGTCGGAAAGATCACTTAAATTTTGCGATGGGTTTTGAATCAGATGCATCCCCGCATCCCCCTCATGGCCTCCCATAGCTGCGCGTATTTGCTGTAATCGTGCTTGATATGAAGCAGTAGGATCTCCTGAATTAAGAAGTTCCATTTGACGTTTAAGGGCTGCCAGTTTTGACTGGGCATCATCCCCTGCATGTTGCGTTTTGAACGTTGATGCAGTGCTCAGTTGATCGGGAAGTGGGATGCTCATTTTTGCTTTTACCGCATCCTCAAATTGTTCCAACTTTGCCATCTTGATGCGATCGAGATCGGGTGAGGTCAGCTCACCAGAACGACTCGTTTTTGGACGTAAAATAGGAGGTTTATTACGGATAACGGGTGGGTTATCTGGATTATCGACTAAGGCCACAGGCAGTGCCAGGCTGGTATTCACCTTCTCAATCGGTTTGGCGGGCATAATAATGCCTCCTGCACGCCCTGCTACAATCTCAGCTGCCATTAATGAAGAATCCATATGGCGCTCTACAGGAATGGGATCTTGCTTTGTTGGGTGTTGTTGATTGGCGCGCTTCATGGCGACGAAGGCAATGATGAGTACAAACAGCGCAAAAGCGGCGATAACAAGGATTAGAGGAAGATTATTGACTCGACGTACCCCGTTTTGGTTTAAAGTTCCAGGGGATGCATTAGGTAACATCAGATCATCATTTTTTTTCATGGTGTTTACTCCTTTCGAACCCAAAACCCTAAAGGGGTCAATGTGCCGTTTTTAATTTTATAAGCGCGGCTAAGAGACTGTTGCCCCACTATGAGGGTGACTCGATATAAGGTTCCTTTGATGGGCTCATCGACTAAGTAGTACAAAGCCACATTTTGTGATCCTTGAGAGCTTGCTCCATGACTTGATGATTCATTGATGCTGTAGCCTTTTTGTCGTAAGCCTTCAATGAGCGACACACCAAAAGAGTCTTTAACGGACTGTTTGATATGAAACCGGGTTCGGGCCGGAGGATAAAGAGCAAGCAAACGATTGATGCAATCTTTGGTTATTGCTTTATTTAGGGTCACTGGAGTTGTAGTAAAGCTCCCTTGTTGGACTGTGGCACATCCTAAAAGATTTAAAGTAAGCAGCAGGATAAAGGGTAGTTTGAATCTCATTATTTTCTCCTGGTGATGGTGATTTTTTCTTGGTTTCGGCCAACACCGGCAATCAAAATGGCTTTATCAAAAACGGTGTCTACAATAAACCGATTGTTTTGTACCCGATAATTAACCATCACCGTTTCAGCTTTTTTAAATAATCCCCCATGGCGCAAAACCAGCAAGGTGGGCGCTTGTGTTTGTTGCATCGCTTGAGGCATTTCAATGATGGTTTTGACCCCATCATTAAATACCCGAGTGGGTTTCCAGCGGGTGTTACCTGTGATGCAATAGTTAAAATTCAAATTACCTAGGTATTCGCCGGTAAGAGGTATCGTGTTATTATGACGCTCAATGGTTTCTTTCACCCGAATGGCATCCCATTTGGCTTGGGCATCTTCCGGGTAAATAAAGGACACATACGGCATAAATTGTTTGCGAGAAGAGCGAAGACGTAAGTGATAGGTTCTTCTGTCGGTGGTGACTACTAAAGACGTATCAAGACCCACATCAAGCGCTTTAATCAGCAAATGCAATCGTTGGGCAGGACCAATTCCGGTGATTGCAGGCTCCACAAGAAAGCGTGGATCGCCCACATTGAGGTTATTCACCTGCTCACCAGGCTGTAGAGCTACGTCACAGACTTGCAGTACGGCACATAAGATTTGGGTCTGGCCTGAGCCATAAACAAAAGCAATGGACCCATCTCGAGCCGTAACTGGTTTGCTAGTCGCCATTCCAGTTTGCCATTTTTTACCAATGGAAAGGGCTGATTGTTCCTGTGGGGTGAGCTGAACCACTTTTTTAGAAAAATAGCGATCGGCTATATCCTCGGAAGCGCCAGCAAGTGCCACAACAGGGACACACATTAATGCAAAAAGCAGTTGTTTCTTCATGAGATCACCTTAAGTTAAATTTGTTTAGACCAGTTAAAATCACGAATATAGAGAAAATGCGGGTTACGCAGCGCCTCAATGTCCGTGGTTTGGCTGGTGGGTTCGTTTTGATAAATAGAGACGATTGCCCGCATTAAAGTAGGTTTTGTCTTTTGTGAGCCATCACGGCTTCTTACTGTTTCTAACCAATCCACTTGCCATGATTCTTTTGATTGCTGTAATACAGAGCGGATCTCAATACTGACGGTTTCATTGGCCGCACGATTAAAAGGATTCACCTCTTTGTTGGCGTTTAAGTATTCATTGGCTTTTAACGTTGCAGGGTCTTGTGCATTTAAAAAAGCATACGTTTGCAACACCGCTTTTCGTTGTAAATCCGCATCTGCAGTGACCAGGCGAATGTGTTCAATAAACTGAGCTACGGTGGTGCGGTAATCATCGGTTTTTGCATCAGGTATACGGTCAGCACGGGTGATTGAAACGGTATTGCCCGATGAATCTTGTTGAAACACTAAAGGAATGAATTTTGATTGGTTGCCGATGTAAATCATGCCACCCACGGATGCAAGGCTAATCATGAGTGAAGTAATGCCTACCACCTGCCATACTTGAAGGGCAGACATCACTCCTGCTACATGCCCATTCCAGGTTCGCCTAGCATTTAAGTAGGGATTATCATTCGATTGCATTAAGTTTTTAGACTGTTTGTTGAACCCATTAAAGCTTATTTTTTTGAGCATATTCATGCAGTCACCCCATAATCGTTAAGAGCCAATCCTTTGGTGCGTAGCCATTCATGCACCCAATTGGCCTTGTGTGTTTTTTCTAATTGTTGAATCATGGCTATGGACTCTTTATCGGTGGCTCCAACAAAAGAAAGTGCCAGTGGTCCCAGTGCCAGACTGTATAAACGACGGCCTTTTTCACTGACGTAGTAGTAATCTCGTTTAGGAACAGCACTGGCAATAATGTCAATTTGAGTTGGGTTAAGTCCCATCTGGGCATAGGTTGCAGCGGATTCTTGAGCACGTGCATTAGGATTAGGTAGAAATATTTTGGATGCGGTGGATTCCACAATCACTTCAAGAATTCCTGAGTTGACCGCATGGGACAGATGTTGGGTGGCCATCAGGACACAACAGTTTTTCTTGGCCATACTGTCGAGCCATTCGGCGATTTTATTGCGAAATACCGGGTGAGCTAACATGAGCCACGCCTCATCAAGAATAATGAGCGTCGGACGACCATCCAGAGACTGTTCAATACGACGAAACAAATAAAGTAATACAGGAAGCGCAAATTTTTCGCCTAAATTCATCAACTCCTCAATCTCAAAGGTCATAAAATCAGAAAGACCAAGACCATCGGTTTCCGCATCCAACAAATGCCCCATTAATCCATCAATGGTGTATTGCTTTAGTGCTTCTCGAATGATTTCATCTTGAATCGTAAGACAAAACTCCGATAGGGTTTTGGAGTGGCTTTGATGCATGTTCATGATGGCATAGCCGATTTCATTGCGTTGAGCAGGCGTTGTCGTTACTCCGTTTAATGCCAAAATGGTATTAATCCACTCCATAGCCCAGGCTCTATCTGCTTTAGTTTCTAAAAACTGTAACGGTGCAAAAGCCAGGCGCTCATTTTTTGCAGCAATCGTGTAGTGATTTCCGCCAGCACCAAGGCATGCAGGAAACATTGACATTCCCTTATCAAATGCATAGATGCGAGAACCTAAATAACGGCGCCATTGCAAAGCAATCAGACCTAAATGCGTTGATTTACCTGAACGGGTTGGTCCAAACATGATGGAATGACCCAAATCACGGACATGCAAATTGAGGCGAAATGGAGAGTTACCACTGGTTACTCCATGCATAAGAGCGGGTGAGCTTGGAGGAAATAAAGGGCTTGGTGCTTCATTTTGACCGGTCCAAATGGTACTGGTCGGAAGTAAATCAGCCAAATTCATAGTATTTAACAAAGGTCTTCGGACGTTTTCAACGCCATGCCCTGGCAACGTCCCCATGAAGGCATCCATGGTATTAATCGTTTCGGTGCGCGCGCTAAATCCTAATGTGTTGATCGCTTTTTCAATGTGACGTGCGGCGCGCTCAAGGCTTGCTCTGTCCTCACTCATCAACACGACTACACTGGTATAATAACCCTGAGCCACCATGCCGCTGTTGGTTTCAGCTATTGCATCTGAAGCATCCTGTACCATGTCCATAGCGTCTGTATCAATGACCCCCCTATTCGTATTAAATACCTGATCGAAAAAGCCCCGTATTTTTTGCATCCATTTCTTTCGATACTTCTCAAGGTGTGCAACGGCTTCATGGTTATCCATAAAAATAAAGCGTGATGACCAACGGTACTCAATCGATAACTCCGCAAGAGTGGTTAAAATTCCAGGATGAGACTCCAAAGGAAAACCTTCGATGGCAACGCATTGAATAAATTGTCGCCCTATCTTTGGAATGACACCGGTCCATAGCTCTTGCCCACCAATCACCGCATCAAGATACATTGGGTTACCAGGCAGAAGAACTGGGTGATTAAGGCCTGTGACACAAAATTGAATCCAACGCAGGAAATTGTCGTGCATCACTTCACTGCCGTCTTCTTGCAGAACTTTTTCGCTACCCAATCGGGTTAAAGACACTGCACCAAACAAACGTGATTCTATGTTATGGCACTCTCGTTTAAACGACTCGATGAGTTGGGTGGTTTGAGCATGGCGGTTGGGTTTCTCAGCATCGTCATCAAACATCAACTCCACAAATTGACGTTGCGCAAGCTTTGGCGGAAACCAGGTCACGGTAAGGATAAAAAACCCTTCATAAAGCGTCCCTAAACGCTCAAAATGGCGACGTCGCTCTTCATCAACAGCTGCGGATAGTGCATCAGGGAAATGAGATTGGGTTCCTTCATTGTAGCCAGGTGCTGCCCGGCGTACTGCATCCACATGAACCATCCAACCACTGCCAAGAGCGCTAAGAGCCTGATTGATGCGAAAAGAAACCAGTTCTCTTTGATGATGGGTGGCACTCGCATTGTCCTCGCCACGGTAGAGCCAAGAGGCCATGAATGCCCCGTTTTTTCCGACAATGACCCCATCATCAACTAAGGCTGCGTAATTGAGTAAATCAGAAAGCCCCGCCTCTTTTTGTTGATGTTTTTTAAGACGAAGTTCAGTAGAGGATTTGCGTACTGTTGCAAATAAAATCCAAATAAGCGCAATACTCAATACCGAAATAAACACTAGGATAAATTCAATCATTTATATTGCCTCTCCTGGGACCCAGTATTCACTCGAAATGGAGTGGAACGTGCTGGGTAATAAGGTTGATAGCGGCGCTGGCGTAAATAGACAAATCGCAGTTGTGGGTCGGATTTGGCCATAAGTCTTAACATCCAGAGGGATAAAAACCACAGCCCAATACCCACAAACAACGCAATCCAGTCTTGGGTAGCAAATACGAGAATTGCGGCCAGTAGGCCCGAGAACATCACCAGTTCTCGGTCGCCACCCATAAACAGATTGTGACGATTTCCAGCACGTCGAATGGGAATGGAACGCAGGCTCATGATGCAACCCTTCTACTGTGAACCGAATGTGAACCAATTTGCGCCCCTTTTCCTGTAATGGCTGAGAGGGTGTTTTTTGCAGCAATGATGAAAGCAAGGACCAACACGATAAAAATCAACGAGCGCATAAAGCCATTCATGTCGCCACCAAAAATTAACGCAGCGCCCGCGGCTACAAGCCCTATAATCGATACGGAAAAAGCGAAAGGTCCTGTGATCGAATTACTGATTTTTGTGAGCCAACTGTCAAAAGGCAACCCTCCTCCACTGGTGCTTGATGCAAAAGAAGGCTCGGTTCCTAGTAAGAGCAACATCATTAAGCCTAAGGCAATGAATACTTGGGGTTTTAAAAACAGAGCGTGTTTATTCATTAAATAATTCTCCTTATAAAGTTCGGGTAATGTAGTGGCCGTCGCTAAAGCCTGAAACTTCTAAGAGTTCTTGCACGCGACGACCATCCTTAGTTCGGGCGATATGAACTACCAAATGAACTGCCTCGCCTATGAGCGGTTCAATGTCTGCAGGTGCGGAAGGATTACGCGTAATGAGTGATTTTAAGCGCGTCAAACCTGCGGCAGGGTTATTGGCGTGAAGAGTGGCCGCCCCTCCTTCATGCCCGGTATTCCAGGCATCCAGTAAATCCAGGGCTTCAGCGCCTCGAACTTCTCCTACTAAAATCCGGTCCGGGCGCATTCTTAAGGTTGTTTTAAGCAGCATGGTCATGGTGACTTCAAGGGTTGTGTGGTATTGCACGCAGTTTTCAGCGGCACATTGAATTTCACCGGTGTCTTCGATAATAAAAACCCGCTCAGTTGGATCGAATAAAACCATTTCATTGATGATGGCGTTGACCAGAGTTGTTTTACCGGAGCCTGTGCCTCCAATAACAAGGATGTTTCGATGGGTTGCAATGGCTTTTTTAATAGCCTCACAGTGCTCTTTTGACATCACGCCAGACAAAACGTATTCATCCAGCGAAAAGATGGATAGAGCTTTTTTACGAATGGCAAAGGTTGGCGCATGAACAACAGGAGGAAGCTGGCCTGCAAAGCGTGAGCCATCCAGTGGCAACTCCCCTTCTAGGGTTGGTTTGAAACGGGTAATTTCCTTACCGTGAAAACCAGCAATGGTTTTAATAACCGATTCAGCGCGACTTGCTGACATGGTTCCAATGCAGCGCATTTTTTCGCCCAGCCGTTCCTGCCAAAGACGCCCATCCGCATTGAGCATGATTTCCACTGTTTTGGGATCGGCTAGAGCATTCTCAATGACAGGCCCCAAATCGCGGCGCAATTTTTCTTTAGCACGGGTTTTAACCGTTGACTGTTCTTCATCATTGTTCATCTTTGAACCCCTTCATTCATGTCCTCATTCCTTTTTTAAAGTCAAAAAATTCCCATCAGATGATAAACATCCGATTTTTGATTTAATTTTGCTTAATTAGTGCAAAGGGTTATTTGCACTTCATTTAGAGCTACATCACTTAATGAGCAGTGTATTGATGAGACTCTGTTCGTTTTAATGGTGTTATTGGCACGCCATTGCCATTTACAGTATTCTCTGAATCAAGGCGCATTGTTTTTTCTTCCTGAACCTTTAGATAGATTTCTTGGCGATGAATTGAAATATGGTCAGGGGCATCAAAGCCTAAGCGAATTTGATTGCCTTTAATTCCGAGTATCGTAATAAATACGTCATCACCTACTACTACTGTTTCACCTATTCTGCGCGTTAAAATGAGCATGGTTTTTCCTTAAGTTTTTTAATGGATTTGGTGTGTTTTCTTCTGTGAATTAATTTCAAAGCCCAAGGCTTCACAGGCAAGCCTTGCCTGGATTGCAATGTGCCAAAAATCAGTATCATTACTTTCTTGATACGCCAAGGTTAACGATTCAGAGCAGGCGCTTAGAAGGCAATAGAGTTCTTCTTTTGAAAAGAGCTTTAATTTTGGTATCTGTCTCATGATGCAATTCCTAGTCGTTGGCGCATTAAGTTTAAGTGTTTTGTTGCAACGTCTTTTGATTGAGGTTTAGGAAGCATTACCCCTTCTTTAATTTCAGGAACACTATGCCCTTGGCGCACTAAGTGGCAAACTTGCTCATAGGCTTCCTTAAACACAGCAAAGGACTCCCCTTCATTTACTATTTCTAAAAATTTATAACCCAATTTTTTTGCAGTATATTTAACAACTATATGACTCCATTGTGGGTTGGTAGTGTAGGCACGATTTAAAACTTCTCTATGAGCCTCAGCGGGCTTCGGCATACGCAACTCACTATAAAAACCAAGGCATAACGCGCGAAATTGCAGGCAATTTGGTGGAAACTCACAAAACTTATCGCCTTTACTCAATGTCATTAATCGCTCCACGCCACTGTCTAATGCACGAGGTGTTAAATCTTTAAGTGCAGCAAACCAAACGCCCGTATCCTTAACCCCATGCTTACTTATAAAAAGCTGTCCGTAGATTGCTGTCAGTTTCATCCATAGGCTGGACAAGTGTTCCTTCGATAAATGCACAGGAGTTGAGTTCACTGCCTGAGGTGCCCCAGAGTGATTCGATTGAAATGCCATGCTGCTGGCTGACTCGTTCAAGTGCTGTTGGGTTAAGACTGCTTTGATTGGTACCACGCTCATTGTGATTACTCCTTAATTGTCCTTGTGCCTTTTGTTGTTGTTTTTGCATGTATTGGGCATCTCGTTCCAGCCAGGTAATGAATACTGGATTAAAATCAGCCCATTGGGTGTTTAGTTTTTTGTTGTGTTTGATGAACGCCTGAATTTCCGTGAAATCCGTCACCTTGGTGAGTCCCATGGACAAAGCCAGTTCGATGGTTTTTGTGTTGGGGTAAAAGTCGTCGCTAATTTGTTTTTTGCTGCAAGAAAAATCATTGCCCGCAGTTTGAGTTTGTTTGTTTGAGTTAGTTATATTAAATATATTATTATTCTTTACTGCTGAGTCATCTGTGTACAGCTCCGTGTATTCCTGTGTGTTCTCAAGCGATTTTAATTCATCATTTTTCTTGGGATTTTCAATGGGCTTAGATATGGATTGTTCATCCCTGCGCTCTATGTACACTTCTGATTTTTCAAGAAAACCGGCATAAATCTCTGGTAATTTTGGGAACTGAAATTGTAGTTTTTGGCCCTCACTAATAACTTTAAAATCTTCGGGACATTGTTTTTCAATGGATCGCAAATAACTTCGAATTGTTTCTTTTTGAGGAGTTCCTGACTCAGTTCTTCCAGGAGCTTTGCTGATAGTTAACAAATCGGCAATGTCACGGTAAGTAATACCAGTAACTATTCCTGTTAGCGGATTTGCTAGCGTTATAAGAGACTTTATTAAAGTTGTGTGCGCGTGTAATAACCCTTTAAATCTATTCTCAATATTTATTCGTGCTTGTTGATATGGTTCAAAATAATTCACATCAAATTCCCTTTCCTCGTACTATAGAATAAAATATTATCTATTAATGGTTAAAAAGTCAATGGTAATTTAACCATGAAGGCTTTTTTGATGCGATCAAATTATCCATGAATTTGTGAGATATAAAATCTATAATTGTTTTAAGGTAGTTTTAACGATGATTTTTTAACTCCATTGGTATACTATGTTATTTATAAAACAACCAACTTAGTTATTTTTATAATATGAAAAACTCGTTACTCGATAATCCATCTAGTGCAGAATCACGAGGAAAAAGAATCAGATTTGTTCGTGACCATCTTTTATCTCTTACTAGGAATGAATTCTGTCAAGATAGCGATATTACTTCTGCAGCAATCAAAGGATGGGAATTGGGCTGGGGAGGGGGATTAACTCAGCAGGGGGCTGAAAAAATTGCTAAACGTGCTAAACAACTCAATGTGTATTGCTCAGACTCATGGCTTATGCATGGCATTGGGCGAGAGGCTATTCATTTAACAAAAGATTTGGATATACAAGAGACCGATGAAAATCATATCGCTAAAGAATTACTGTTATTTAGCGAACTCCATAATTCTGTTAATGCTATTGTTAAAGATGATGGAATGACCCCCCTTTTATACCCAGGCAATTATGTTGCAGGAATAATATACAATAAAATTGAAAATGCTATAGGAAAAGAATGCATTGTTATTGATGATAACAATGATATATACATCAGAATTCTGAAGCCAGGTAACGACCAAAACTTATTTAATTTAGTTTGTCTCAATCAAAATCCAAGTCTTGTAAAAAAAGAAATTAAGAACATATCTGTAAGAATTGCAGCCCCCATCATTTGGATACGTAGAGTTTTTTTAGAGAGCGACTCTTGATGGAACAATATAATAAAGACATTTTAAATCATCCAGATTTTTATATAGTTAAATTCACCAAAAATTCAAGTATGCCTTATGTTCTTTTTATTCATGGAGGTCCTGGGTTTAATTGCGGAACTCTAGAATATCTTATTGATAATAATGAATTATTTAGTTCGCTAAACTATAATATCATATTATATGATCAACGAAACTGCGGTAAATCTAAGAAAACATCTATGGTCGTTTCGCATCAGGATAATATAGAGGATTTACAAAGAATAATTTTATATATAACAGAATTTTGTGAAATTGAAACGCAAGCTTTAATTGGACATAGTTATGGTGCAAAATTACTTTTTGATTACTATAAAAAATTCTCATCATTTATCCCTGGTGTTTTTATCTCTACAGCCAATTCTATACTTACCCCTCGACTAAATAACTTGATGCTTGATCTATCCTATTTAAAAAAGAGTAACTTGGTTGAATATAATAAATTATTCAATGTAATAAATGATCTTGATCTTAATAAAATATGGGAAATATCAGAGCAATTAACCCCCCTATTTCAACAAAACGAAGATAGGCCATACTTGTACTGGGCAAATTTAGAGTGTTTTCATATGGTTCAAGAAATTCAAAAGCGCATTCGACTTCCCACAGATACAGAAACGTTCATTAGTGTAAGAAAAGATCTTTATTCAAGTGAATTAAATTTTCCAGTTGATATTGATACGCTTGGTATCTCTAAATTATGGATAAATGGTTTTCATGATTTTGTTATGAACGGACATGAAGCAGCGTTGTCAAAAAATAAAAATATTTTAACTTTCTATAAATCTGCTCACTATCCACACATAGAAGAAAATAATCATTTTAGTGAGATTTTAAATGAATTTATCAAACATTCTTAAAATTATTGTCTTAATATTTTTTTTATCAGTATGCCCTGCTGTTATGGCTAATAATCAAATTAAAATATGCTTAACAGGGAGAGTTGTTGAAAACTTAAAATCCTATGGCCAATCATTTGAAAATGCTGCGAATCTTGCTTTAGACCAAGGTGAAAAATTTGGTAAAGTCGAGATTAAAAATTATTTTTACAATAATAGGCCTCTAGAGCCAATGCATGCGTATAAAAAAATGGTAAGTGAGGGCTGTTCAGCAATTATTGGATTTGAATATCTTTCCGATCTTTTATTGGCAATTAAAGAACAGAAAAACAATAATATACCAATATTTACCTCGTATGCCAGCACTACTGAAGTAGATAAATTGCCTAATAATGTATTTATATTTATGCCAAGCTATGATTCCCAAGCCAAAGAAATGTTAAATTATTTACGGAGCCGATTTAATAAAATAGATGACGTATTATTAGTTACAGAGATTAATCGTGATGAAATGTTAAAATATAAAGAGGTATATTCTGATGTCTTAAATAAAGAATATATTAAATATGACACATTCGATTTTTTAGAAAATGATAAAGAAATTTTAAATAAGTTACATACATTTTTAAAGAAAAAGAAATATAACTATGTTTTTCTATTGTCGGGTGCAATCGCATCAGCAAAGATTGCCGATGCTATGAATAATCAAAATACGATATTTATCGGGACAGAGAACTTTGGGTCATCAGTAAGTCCAACTTTTTTTATGCGGCTTAATAATAAATTGATCCAATCGTATTTTATTCGCAATTTAGATTTCATAAAACCAAGCCCTGCTTTGCAGGCATTTGAAAGTATTTATACTAAAAAATATCATGAACAACCTACAATATTAGCTGCATATACATACGATGCGATGCGAATGATTTTAAAAGCATTTAAGGTGGTTGGTTTCATTGATACACATAGTATATCTCAGATTAATTATAACGGGATCACCGGGGCATATATCAATAATGGTAAATTCCATCGTTCGACAAATTATATAATTTTGTCTGTCAATAAAGATGGATATAAATATGAAAAATAAAAGCCATTCAATAAAAACTATATTTATAAAAAAAATGGCATACTCAGCATTTATTCAGTTTCTTGTTTTTGGATTGATTTTGCTACTGGCAAAAGAGTATTTTGATAATAATCAGATAGGATCATTATCGAAAAATTTAATTATAAATGACTCATTTACTACGGATGAAATCGGAAGATATCAACTGCTGAATAATAAACATGCATTAGATTTGGCATTGTACAACTTAGAAAATGAACGCAAATTAGACTCAATAAAGTTTGTCTCAGATCAAAAACCATTGGAGAATCTTGGATCTTGTCAGTTAATTAGTGGCAATATCCATACTATTTGCAAAGCAGATAATGGTCAGTTTTCCGGTATAACTGCAATTAAAAAAGATGACCAAATACTTGGATATGTGATATCCAAAAAGCAATATAACTCGATTTTTTTAATACCTGCGTCTCATGGTCTATTATTGATTTTAATAACAGTTATTGGAATATTTCTTTTTAATTTTCTATTTTTATTCTTATCTATGAGAAAGACCATTGCAAATAGCACAGGATATTTACTTGATTTTATTTCTTCACATCAAAATAATAATGCCACTGAATTCTCGAAAGTAGATATTGATGAGTATAGACAAATAGCGACTAAATTTATTGAGGAACATAGCCAGACATTAAGCTTACAAAAGGAGAAGGCTTACTATGATGCAAGAAAAAAAATTGCTGAGCAAGTTGCTCATGACATCCGGTCACCATTAGCTGCAATTAATACAGCTTTATCTGATGTGTCTTCAATTTCAGAAAATAAGCGTATTATGATTAGAAATGCAGCTAAGAGAATTAATGATATTGCGAATAATATACTATCACAGTCAAAACATAATTCTTCCGAGTTGGGCAGTAACGATTTAGATGGAAATATATTACCTGAATTAATATTTGTTGTTTTAGACAATATTGTTTCTGAAAAACGGTATGAATATCATAACTCAAAAATTGATATCCAATTAAAAGTATCACCATGTTGCCACAGTTGTTTTTCTAATATTAATCTAGTTTCTTTTAAACGAGTATTATCAAATCTTATAAATAACAGCATTGAAGCTATTGATTGTAGTGGGTTCGTGATTATTTCCCTCCGATGTGATAATGACCAGGTTGAAATTACTATTGAAGACAACGGGTGTGGGATTCCTTCTGAAATTCTACCCCAAGTAACTGAGCAAGGATTTAGCTTTAATAAAAAAAATGGTGCTGGTTTTGGTTTATCTTATTCTAAAAAATACATAGGATTGCTTAATGGAAAAATAGAACTTCATTCAGAAGTTGGCATAGGTACAAATGTTACAATTTTTTTACCTCGCGCTAATCCCCCAGCTTGGTTCTGTGAAGCATTATTTATTAAAAATCAATCGGTAATTATTGTATTGGATGATGATCCATCAATCCATGAGGCATGGAATGAAAAATTCATAGGTTTTTCTGACTTTAGGATAGTACACTTCTATAATGCATCTGATTTGACATTAAAAAAAATAGAAGAATTAAAACCTGATATATATCTAATTGACTATGAGTTACTTGCAGATAATAAAAACGGATTGGACCTTATTGCTGATCTTGAATTAAAAACCAAAGCCTTTCTAGTAACCAGTTGTTTTGAAGACTTGACTGTACGCAATCGATGCAAAAAACTTGATGTTCAAATCATCCCAAAACCATATGTTCCTTTTATTAAGATTAACCTCTGCCACCAGATTTTAAGTAATGCTCCCTTTGTTTTTATTGATGATGATGAAATGATGCGAACCACTTGGGCTTTTGCAGCAAGTGATGCGGGTACACAAATCGCGTTATATTCCTCTATTGATGAATTCATGAGTGTAATTAATGATTATACAAATGATACAATAATTTATATTGACTCAGATCTTGATAACAATATCAAAGGTGAAGTTGAAGCTAAAAAGCTTTTTGATCTTGGTTTTACGGAAATTCATCTAGCTACAGGACATTCTCCAAAGCGGTTTGAAAATATACCTTGGTTAAAGTCTATTGTTGGGAAGTTGCCACCCTTTTAAAGAGGAAACCGCTATGAATTTAGAAGAAAAAAATAAGATAATTCATGATGTTACGAATTCCTTCGTAGTTATTAAAAGCATATCAAAATCAGCATCTAATTTTGTTAATAAAGTCTTAGAAAATAATAATTCCATTAGTAATGATCAAGTCGATCTATTTAAAAAAGCAATGTTATCTCTTCAAAAAGAGATATCTAAGATTGAAATTATGTTTCACGATAATTTTGATAAATGGTAGGTTCATTTATATGAAACCACTTTGTTCCAATGAATCGAGTTAGTTAAATTTCCTACTACGACACCATAATTGTAATTATCATCTAATTTTTTTGACTCAAAAATATATTTTTTCCAATCAGCCAGGTCTTCTTTATATTCACTTTCTGAAAATAAGAACAATATATTTTCTTTTTCTTTTATTTTTTTGATCAGTGCGTCTGGAAAAGAATAATCTTTTAATAAATCAACTTGGCTGTTAATTTTATCTTGATCTGATATGAGCAACCATGTTGGTTTACCATCTCTTGTCAAAAATAAAAAACTTCCTAACCGATCAATAAGATAGTATTCGATTGCATCATTTTTTCTAATAATTTGATTAAACAAATCTTTGAATGAATCATTATTTAATAATGATTTTAATGATCCACCACCATAATTAAGCGAATCACGTGAAAAATTAATAAAATATTTATTTGTTAACTCATTAATATAGACTTTCAACTGTTCAAATAAATTAACATGTGTCTTTAATATAAATTTATCTATAATCCCATCATTAAAAGCGTTGATTGCAATATCACTATCAGCTTCGGCTGTTAGTAGTATCTTGTATATGTTTCTATCACTTAGTTGTTTACAAAATTCAATGCCATTAATATTGGGCATTGAATAATCAACAACTAATACGGCAACATTATTAAAACGTGAAGGTTCATAAATCATATTAGGGGTTTGGGGAAGCATTTTACAGAATTCGCAGGTCTTAATTTAACATTATGAATTTAAAGGTTATTTTCCAAACTTCTAAAATTCAATTTCATCTCAAAAACTCCTATTTCTGACCCCAAAATTATTCACATAACTGATTATATATGAATAATATAAGCCGTTTTAGTTGTATTATGCGAAGCAAACAGCTATGCTAACTCCAGGGTTGATTATTCACATAATACACGCACATGAATCATGATGACTTGCTCAATGAATTTAGAACCGTACTGGAAAAGCAGGATTTGTCACTTGCCTCAATTACCAGTTATCTCCAAGGAATAAAAGTATTTACTACTTGGGTATTAGATTTTTATCAACAAGATGTTAGTCTTATCGAAGTGACATCCAATGATCTTCGTGCTTATCGAGAATATGTCTCCAAAGTACTTCGACGCAAACCTGCTACCATTAACCACCACATTCAGGTATTAAAACGATTTTATGCTTGGGCTTTGCAAACCCGACTGATTTCTGATGATCCAGCATCAGCTATTCATTTTGTGAAGCGAGTGACGACCACTAAACCACAGGCATTAAACAAAGAAGAAATTCATGCTTTGTTACGAGCCGCGGGCCTTTCCACTCATGGCCTTGCAATAAGAAATTATGCCATTGTGCAACTCATGTTACAAGCCGGTTTAAGAGTGGCAGAAGTAAAAAATTTAATACTCAGAGACGTAGTTATTAGAGAACGTTCGGGCTTTGTCAGTATTGTTGATGGGAAAGGTAGGAAGCACAGGGAGGTTCCATTGAATTCAGTGGCACGCAGGGCATTAACCAGCTATTTAGAAACACGAGATGCTATTGAAGCTGATGATTCATTATTTACTACTAAGCGCAGGGTTTCAGGAACCGTCAGAGCCCTACAACAACTGATTAGTGGACTCGCCATCCGGGCTAATATTACACGAATTAACGTCACGGCCCATACGTTGCGTCATACCTTTGCGGTTCAGTTTTTACAGGCTAATCCAGGATGTCTTGTTGAATTGGCGATGCTCATGGGGCATGAATCCATTGACACTACAGCCATTTATACGAGAGCATCAAAAGAAAAATTAGCAGAGCATATCGAACGTTCAGGGATAAATATCGATGCAAACCACGATTGAGATTACGGAAGATCAGTTAGCCATTGACTGGACACTCACTGAAAGTGATGTTCAGTTTATTAACAAAACCACAAATCAAAGTATTAAATTTGCCGCTCTTCTTTGCCACTTAAGGGCTTATGGGCGATTTATTGGCAAAGACGATACAGTACCGTTTATCGCCTTAAGTTATCTTGCCAAACAACTCGGGCAACCACTTTCAGTTACACCTGTCTTTGATAAAAACTCACATAGTTATATTCAGCAAGAAAAAATTCGTAATTATCTTGGATATACTGAGTTTAATGAGTCCGCGCAACTTCAATTAGAGGAATGGCTTGTGGTTCTCTTGCGCCAAGAAACCATGGACAAAAAACAACTGATCGCCCTGGCTATTAATCACTTAAAATTGAGCCGCATTGAGTTGCCATCGTCCTTAGTATTAGGTCGCCTGGTAAGCCAGAAAGTGAATAAAGCGGTTGAGGGATTTCATCGAAGTATTGCAGAAAGCTTAGCTCCTGGTAAACGGAAACAATTGTATCAATTAATCACACCAAAACACAAAGAAGCCTATGCTCAATTAGCGGAACTTAGAACATCGCCCCAGAATGCCAATAGCGAAGTGATGAATAAGTACCTTGACTATTTTGACCAAATTGAGCAGTTAGGGATTCTGGACTGCAATCTGTCAGCAATACACCCCGAGGTCATTAATGAACTGGCTCAAAAAGGTCGCTACTATGATGCCGCCCAGCTACGTGATATGGCTTCTAAATTAAAACAAGAAGCCATCATTATTTGTTTTTTGCATGAAACGGCTAAAACCATTCTTGATTACCTTGTTTATGTATATAAGCGAATATTTTTGGACATTAATCGACACGCTACCCATGAAGTAACCGCCGAGCGCGAGAAAGTATCCAGAAAAAATAAAGGGAAATTTAAACCCGCTAGTGAGTTCATTAAACAGGCTTATTCCCAAGCATCAGTTGGGCAGTTAACCCTCATGGAATTTGTGACCCAGTTTAATGAAGACACAATGCTTGAAACAGCCAGTGCCTGTGAGGCCATCGATAAGCTGGAGTCCTCTGGAGTTACCGATCATATCGTTAACCGATTTTCCTATGTCAGAAAATTTTCAAAACGATTTTTAAACTTAAAGCTCAGCGCAAGTGTTGGGTTAAGTTCATTAATGGAGGCACTTGAGCTTCTTCGTCAACTTCACAATGGCGAGATTAAAAAACTTCCTGCTGCTGTGCCAACAGACTTTCTGCCAAAAATGTGGAAGGATGTGGTGTTTGATGAGAATGGGGAAATCAAAGCCCATCACTGGGAAATGGGTTTTTATTACGTCCTCAAGAAAAAAATCAGCGCGGGTGATGTTTATCTTTCAAAAAGTCGTAATAATCGTTATTTTTGGGACACGGTTTATGGTGAGCAGCCCTGGGAAAACGAGCGAGAACAACAGTACCTTAAGCTTGCGCTACCCAATGATTTTGATACACTTCTGGAGACACTACGGGGGGAATATCATCGAGTAGCCACAAATGCCAGTAAGAGTTTACCCACTAATGATTTTGTAACAATTAAAGAGGGTAAATTTTGTTTCACCAAAGAGGATGCCCTGGTTATTCCTCCTGAAGTGGTCAAATTACGTAAGTTAATACAGTCCAGGATGCCTGCCATTAGAATTGAGAAACTCTTGGCAGAAGTCGCCAAAATGTCAGGCTGCATGGAAGGATTTACTCCTTTTTATGCACACACGCAACCGATAAAATTTCCATTAAAGCCATTGCTTGCGGCAATCCTTGCGCATGCAACCAATATTGGGCTGTTTGGAATGGGAACCAGCGCTGTTGGCATCAGCATTGATGCGCTGACCAACGCATCTCATGTTTATCTACGACAAGACAGCATCAAAGAGGTTAATCGTCGATTAATTAATCATTTATTGACTTATCCAATCAGTGAGGAAATGACGGATGGCTCTTATTCAACCTCGGATGGTGAGCGTTACCCCATTGAGAGAAAGTTTTTTCTCTCCTCTTATTATCCAAGATACTACGGATATTATGAGCGTGCGATTTCTATCTATACGCACGTGACAAAAGATGGTGTCTTTGGTACCCAGGTTATTTCAACTGGTGAAAGAGAAGCCTCTTTTGTGCTCACGGGGTTATTAGAGAATGATACTCTGCTCAATCCTGAGTTTCATAGCACCGACACACATGGCTTTACTGAGCATCTCTTTGCTCTGCTCTATTTAAATGGGTTTTCTTTTCATCCAAGGCTTAAGGATTTAGCCGAGCAAAATATTTATAAAATTGATGATGCAATGAGCTATGGTGACTTGGATGAAGTATTTCATGGTGCAGTGGATATTGAACTTATTCGTAAATATTGGGATCAAATTGTCCGTATTGTCGCCTCATTAAAGAATGGCCTGGCTCCAGCCCATGTGATAATCCAGAAATTGGCCAATCGAACTGATAATGTATCTAAAGCAATAAGAGCTTTGGGACGTATCATTAAATCCATTTATATCTTGCGCTATATTGCAGACAAAGATCTTCGTTATACAGTTCATTTACACCTCAATCATGGTGAGTCAAGACACCATCTGGCCAAGAAATTATTTTTTCTAAACAGAGGAGCCTTTAAAACCAGTGATTATGAGGAAATTATGAATAAGGCCAGCTGTTTAAGTTTGGTATCCAATGCTGTTTTAGTATGGAATACCCATCACATACAACACATAGTTGACGAACTTCGAGCAGAAGGACTCGATATTCCAAGCGAGCACTTACAAAAAATATCCGCGCTAATGTTTAAACACATTCAAATTTATGGCACTTATCACTTTGAGGATATTTAAGAACGGATTTAATATCCTCCTGAATCACTTGAAATAGTACTATAATATGGTATCATTAACCAATGAAAGCTAAACATAAAAAAGTGCTGCACAGCATATTTGAAACGCCAGTGAATGCCAGCATTATCTGGAAGGATATCGAGTCGTTGCTTATTAGCTTGGGTGCCGAATTATCTGAGGGGCGCGGATCACGAGTACGTATAGCGCTGAATGGTGTTCGGGCTGTTTTTCATCGACCTCATCCTAAAAAAGAGGCCGATAAGGGAGCGGTTGTTTCAATGAGGCGTTTACTGAAAGAAGCAGGAGTAGAGCCATGTTAAATTATAAAGGTTATCTTGGTCATGTAGAGTTTGATGACGAAAATGAACTTTTTGTGGGTGAAGTTATTAATACTAAAGATGTGATTACGTTCCAGGCTGATACAGCGCATGGGCTAAAACAGGCATTTGTTGAGTCAATAGATGACTATATTGACTTTTGTCATGAGCGAAACGAAAAGCCAGAAAAACCGTTTTCAGGGAAATTCAATCTGAGAATTTCTCCAGAGCTCCATCGTGAGGCCTATGTAGCAGCCAAACATTCTGGCATGAGCCTAAACTCATGGGTGTGTGATGTGTTGAAGCATGCTGTTTAATGTAAATTATAATGCGCTGCATTTTACGGATATTTAAGCGCTGGTAATGAGGGGGTTGATTATTCACATAATATGCCACCTGCTAAATCTGTAAAATACGTCCCGAAACCCCTATTTCTTATGGCCAGAAAACCTATTTAAAACCAAATGAAATTTCAGAAAGGATCTTACTTTCTATCTATGGGATGGGCACAAATGTTGGATTAAAACATATGTGCGCTGGAAATCCGCATGTCAGTGACCACCAGCTTAGACATATTAAAAACTATTTTTTATCCCCTGATAATTTAAAAAATGCACAGAGTAAAGTAGCAAATGCATTATTTAAAATAAGGCTAGAAGAGATTTGGGGCGGCATGCCAATAGCTGTTGCCAGTGATTCCACGCAGTTTTCAGCCTACTTTCAAAATCTGATTTCAGAATACCATAATCGCTATGGAGGAAGAGGCGTGATGATTTACTGGCATGTTGAAAAAAATGCCTGTTGTATTCACTCACAACTAAAAAGTGTGTCAAGCTCTGAAGTTTCAGCCATGATTGAAGGTGTTTTAAGACACTGCACAGAAATGTCCGTTCAAAAAAATTATGTAGATACTCATGGCCAAAGCGAAGTTGGTTTTGCCTTCTCGTATCTTTTAGGATTTTCCTTGATGCCACGGCTTGCCAATTTGAATAAACAAAGATTAGCACAATGTGAACTTGGTGATTATCAACTATATAAAGATTTACAGCCAGTTTTGACTGACACTATTAATTGGCAGTTAATTAAAGAACAATATGGTCAAATAGTTAAATATACTGCCGCAATGAAGGCAGGCCATGCTGATCCAGAATCTATCCTCAGACGTTTTAACCAAAACAACTTAAAACATCCAACTTATATGGCATTATCTCAATTAGGTAAGGTATTAAAAACTATTTTCATTTGTAATTATTTAATGCACGAATCCATCCGACAGGAAATTCAGGAAGGATTAAATGTTGTTGAGCTTTGGAATGGCGTTAGCAAGTTTATTTTTTATGGCCGCGCTGGGGAAATTTCATCTAACCATGAAAAGGCTCAAACATTATCTGTAATGTCCCTACATCTTTTGCAATTATCAATGGTTTATATCAATACGTTAATGATTCAGCAAATTATAGAAGAGCATGGTTTAAAAGATATACTGACAAAGGAGGATAAACGAGCATTAACCCCCCTTATTTACGAACATGTTAACCCGTATGGTTTATTTCCATTGGATTTATCAACACGCCTTCCTCATCTTCATTATAAGGCAGCTGCATAATGGAACATATATCAGCTAAAAAAATGGCTCAGAAGGTTTCAAGTCTGCTGAAAACACAAAATCCTAATTATGATTATCTTCGAGATGTATTCCGGTTCGTAAGAGAAAATCTTAATATCGAAGTAACAACGACACTCAAACGCTTACCTTACGTTCCCACTGAGGATGAAATTAGACTCTTTTATAAAACTGTTTGGGAATCTCACGACATTATACCGATGCTGATTGTTAAAGTTTTGCTTTATACAGGGATAAGAGTCAGCGAATTAATTAATATACAGTTATGCGACATTGATTTAACCTAAGCTTGCAGGTATTGAGCGATCCATATCCCCCCACAAGTTAAGACATTTTTTGTTTACTTGGCTTAAGAAGCAAAACATTGATGACGCTTTTATTCAACCTTATTCAGGCCATGCTAAAAGAGATTCTCTTGAAATATACTCCAAGTTAAGCCTAGCTAATGCACAAGATAAGTATAACGATGTAATTGGGGATTTTCCCATATGAGATTTTAGATTTTGCATCAGGGCGCAAGTTCCGGAGCGCTAGGCCCATTAGGAGAGTAGTTGCCTATAAAAGCACGGTCATCGTTAAGTGCAGTCCAGATAACAATAAATACATAATGCAAAGGAAAAATGCGCGAACCTATCTCTCTTGTGGACGGATTCAATACAATATTATCCATTTGCTCCCATTGATAGGCCTCAGTAACCATGGTCTTAGGAAAAACTTCCGGCAGTTTTGCTTCCAATCGAGTGATTAATGGCTGAAGGTGAGCGAACTCAGGCATATCTTTTGCAAGATTAAGAGCCCGAAACATCTCTTGATGACAAGCAAGGTATGTGTCATTTAATGAATCTTCTTCCAAGCATCTGGTCTTATTGATTTGGTTATTTACAACTACCTCACGCTCTTTTTCAGTAACTTTAAAACCATACCTCCTTTCCAGTGCCATTAATCCTGCAGCAACGCTGGCTGAATGGGCAAAGTCATGCGTTCCATCTTTTGCAGTAAGACGTGCTAATTCATTTTTTTCAGCGGCCATTGAGAGTTCCTGTAATGTATATAGGTATTCATAATATAATTATGTCCTATTTTAAAAAGCGCTTCTACTACCTCGCTCCGAAGCGTAACCTATGGGGTTGGTAAGGTTTTTGTCACCAAATCCACCTTCGGTTTTTCTTCCTTGAATCGCTCATTTAGTGCAGCCCACACTTTATTGCTTTCGCCTTTGAAAAAGGCATTCGAATAGGAATAGTGGGATGAATAGTGGGGTGTGGCTATGTGAGTGGCCGTAAGGTCACGTAGTTGATTCATACTATCCTCTGATAAATGCACAATAATGCCTTCCAAACTGTCTGATGAAATGATGTTAGTTAATTCATTCAGGATAAATCTATTGTCTGTTTTAAGGATTTCAAAAAACACGTCAGGCTTTTCTTTAGCCAATGAAGATAAAATAGGCACAGTAATTTGTGGAGTAATGGGCTCAGGAACAGCACTTAGGCGCATGTAGGTATAGCAGAAAATCTGTAAAAAATCTTTGGCAGTTTGAATGAACGCTGGCAATTGATCTTGCATGGCTGTAGCAAGGGTGGTGATTTGTTCCGGATTAAGATACTGCAAGACCCACCCAAAATCCTCAGCCGTTTGAATGAGCACTGACAATTGACCTTGCATACTTTGCAAAATATCTACCTTTTGCCCCGGATTAAGATACTCAAAGACCCACCCAAAATCCTTAGCCGTTTGAATGAGCGCTGGTAATTTACCTTGCATGCTTGCAACCAGAGTAGTGATTTGTTCCGGATTAAGAACTAGTAAGACCCACGCAAAATCCTTAGCCGTTTTAATCAGCTCTGGCAATTGACCTTGCATGCCTGCGACTAAAGCTACCTTTTGCCCCGGATTAAGATCTTGCAAGACCTTCTTAAAATCCTCAACCGTTTTAATCAGCTCTGGCAATTGACCTTGCATACCTGCCACAAGAACAGTGATTTGTTCTCGATTAAGATACTTCAAGACCCACGCAAAATCCTGAGCCGTTTTAATCAGCGCTGGCAATTGATCTTGCATGCCAGCAACAAGGGTAGTGATTTGTTCCGGATTAAGAACTAGTAAGACCCACGCAAAATCCTCAACCGTTTTAATCAGCGCTGGTAATTGACCTTGCATACCTGCGACACATGCTATTTTTTGCTTCAGGTTAAGGGACTGCAAGACCCTCGCAAAATCCTCACTCGTTTTAATCAGCGCTGGCAATTGAGCTTGCATGCCTGTAATAAGGGTAGTGATTTGTTCCGGATAAAGGTGCTGCAAGACCCTCGTAAAATACTCAACCGTTTGAATCAGCTCTGGCAATTGACCTTGTATGGCAGCAACAAGATCAGTGATTTGCTGCGGACTAAGGTATTTTAAGAGCCATATAAAATCACCCTCCATGCTAATAAGCGGAAGTTTGTGCTCATTTAAGCTCTCAACGAACGGAGCAAATAACTCCCCGGGAATAGAATACAGCACAGACAATAACTGCTCTTTATTTTGCACCGCTAAAGTCCCAAAGGGCATCCACAACAAGTCATTCTCGCTTTTTGGTAAAGGATTGCCTTTTTTTAGCACGTCAAGCAACATCAATTGATTGATTAAGCTCGGTGTGTAGGAGGATGCTTTTAAGGTAGCTGTCTTAGCGGTATCGCTGCTCTGAGGCTTTATGAGGCTTAATGTTTTTTCAAATACTTCGGTGAATAAATCACTCCATTGGGCCACAGGCGTCATCAATGCATGCAATACAACACGATTGATTTCATAGGGAGAAAAATAGGTCTCACCATTGCTTAGGGATTGATTCATTAGTGTTCGCAACGAATCATCGCTTAAAAGTATTAAGTGCTTGTGGCTCCATACAAAACGGTACAAAGGGTGGCGAAGATGTTTGTTTTCCCAATTCATTCCTTGGGACCACAAAGCAAAAAAATTCTCAATAAATGCTTTGCCACTGTCTTTTAATGCTTTTTGTTCTACAGCAAGAAGTTCTTCTACAAAAGAACGGGAGGGCTCTACAGCCTGCGGCTGCTTCTCACTAAATTGGCGGATACATTGCTGTAAATAAGCAACCGCCTGTTCTTTTTTGCTGTCACTTTCAGCTTCGGAGTATAATCCCATTACAGCAAGTAAGGTTTTCTCTTTAGTTAAAAAATCAATGCATTGAACCAGCTGGGCGGTCAAAATCAGCTGCTCTTGCTGCGACGCATCGCTAAGAAAATGGTTGTGTTCGCTATTTATCCAGCCAATAAGGGTACGTAAATCCTCTAAATAATCCGGCTTTTCCTGCGTGCTCGACTCTAAATTATTCGTTACATTTACCAAAAAATAAAGCGCATGCAGTGTCTTTGAAATGGCAGGGTACTTGCTGAGCTCGAGACTTGGCGGTTGATAGGCGATGATTGTATTCATTAAGGACTCGACCTTCTTATCCAGCGGTACGCCATGGTGCATCAGGAACTCTGTCAGTGCCATGGTGGGATTGAGCGTCAGAGTCACAGGAAGAGGGCCAAGGGCTCCGGAATCATCCTGTATCCAGGCAAGCAGATTGGCTTGCACTGCCTGCGCACGCTCCTCCGATAAATTATCAAGATAGTGTGAAAAATACTCGGATAAAAGGCGAAGAAACTCGGCGTTTAAAGCGATATCAAGATCTTCAATCATATCAACATCAGGGTGGATTTTATTCAGGCAGAGCACCAGGGCATTGCGAGCCCCCTGCGAGCACGTCCTATCCTGGATATTCGCATCCATTGTTTTAAAAAAAGTTAACAGACGATGAGAACGATCTGCTTGCGCTTGTTCCAGGGCACTTTTATCATCATTAGGAGAGTAGTTGCCTATAAAAGCACGGTCATCGTTAAGTGCAGTCCAGATAACAATAAATACATAATGCAAAGGAAAAATGCGCGAACCTATCTCTCTTGTGGACGGATTCAATACAATATTATCCATTTGCTCCCATTGATAGGCCTCAGTAACCATGGTCTTAGGAAAAACTTCCGGCAGTTTTGCTTCCAATCGAGTGATTAATGGCTGAAGGTGAGCGAACTCAGGCATATCTTTTGCAAGATTAAGAGCCCGAAACATCTCTTGATGACAAGCAAGGTATGTGTCATTTAATGAATCTTCTTCCAAGCATCTGGTCTTATTGATTTGGTTATTTACAACCACCTCACGCTCTTTTTCAGTAACTTTAAAACCATACCTCCTTTCCAGTGCCATTAATCCTGCAGCCACGCTGGCTGAATGGGCAAAGTCATGCGTTCCATCTTTTGCAGTAAGACGTGCTAATTCATTTTTTTCAACGGCCATTGAGAGTTCCTGTAATGTATATAGGTATTCATAATATCATTATGACCTATTTTAACACAATATTATAAAAAAAAGCGCTTCTACCACCTCGCTCTGAAGCGTAACCTATAGGGTTGGTAAGGTTTTTGTCACCAAATCCACCTTCGGTTTTTCTTCCTGGAATCGCTCATTATAGTGCAGCCCACACTTTATTGCTTTCGCCTTTATAAAATACCAATGATCATTTAATAACCAGAAGTGATACAATAATATTTTTTCCTATGGTATAAAATATATGCTGCCTACCCACGAGATAATAATCAATAAGATTTTGGCTCTAAGCCCTGAAGAGAGCTCTCTTGATTTGAGTGAATCCGCACTCTACCAAATGGAACATGCAGATTTATTGGAGATGTTAAGGCGTATTCCAGAAACAAATTGTTAATTTAAACTTAAGCTGGAACTACCCTGGCAATAAAAGTCTTGATGAATTAAAAGCAATTTTTAATGCGTTGCCTAAAGGATTGCAGTCGCTTGATTTAAGCGGCCAGTCTTTGCATTTGCGCCCTTATTCAGAATTAATGGAACTCTTCAATTTAACTTTACCGACTGTCCAGATAGTAACCGAACATCAGCCGTTAAAAGATTTTATTCTCTGCTGGAGGTTGGTCCAATGGCTCAAGCAAGATTTTGCGCAAGACACTATTCTACCCATAGCACAACACACCCATGTTTTTTTAAATAGTTTAAAAGAAGAAGAAAAAAATACAATACGCCAGTTTTTAGAAGATCATATTAACGCTTTAGGTGCAGAAAAGCCCTGGGGTTATTTAAGCCGCATTTATCTGGACAGCCCTGAGTGCAATTGCCTGTCTCCAGACGTCCTCGATGATATAACTCTGTCTCATCAATTCATTGGCCTGGTGTGTACGTCGGACCTGTTTTGTGACAACTTTGTTCCCACTTTAATTTTATAGTTGTCATTCATGATGATTTCAATTAAGATTCCATCCTATTAATGGCTGATAGCAGCCATATTTGATGTATAAAGTTCCGCCTCTGTTAATATTAATTATATTTATTTGAGATTGTTTCTTGCACTTCATCTTTAGTAAGACCTGTATACAACAATGCGCCAATCAATATCTTTTGTTTCTCTTCACTACGCATTGAGGGATCGCTAGACAATAACGAATGAATATTTTTTAAAAATTGGACACGTTTTTCTTTTTCTTCATTATTTATTGGTTTTTGAGTAAACAACTTCATATATATTCTCCAAAATCGATAATATTGATTATTTTTGATACTTCTTGAAAGACAAGAATTGCAGCATTATAGAATAAGTTTTAATTTTCCAAAAATATTTTTGCTACCCACCAGTTTTTTTATTATTTTTAATAGCAAAGATTAAAAGCTTTATAGTTTTCAGTATATTCGTTCCGTTAGGTATTTAACTCCGTTCTATGCTTAAATTGGAAATTTATCTATTTTTTCATTATATATCTCTTGTGCATCTGCTAATGATAATTTTGAATAAATTTCTAAAGATTGCCTTGTCTCATGACCAGAATATGGCTGAATTAACGCATCATCAATTCCTTGTTTTTTAAGCCAAGTAAATAAAAAATGTCTTAGTTTATGCGGTGATATAGATTGTTGTATTCCTGCCTCCGTGGCATAGTCTGCTAGAATTTTTCTTATTCCACGAGTAGTAAACGGCTTTTTGCGATTCGATTCAAAAAGATAAACTGCCCCATTAGCCTGTTCAGCATTCACAAACAGGATGAGTATTTCTCTGAAACCATGTGGAAACGGTACGATACGATCCTTACTGCCTTTTCCTTGATTAATTCTGATTTGGCATCGATCAAAATCAATGTCCTCCATTTTTAGATTAACCAACTCTTGAACTCGAATCCCCGTATAAAGTAGTGTTTTGATTAGAACCATGTGCTTTGTATTCCTGGTTTGCCAAACAATACTGTAATACCGCTTCAACTCTTCCTCTGTAGGCACATAAGGCAATCGTTTAGTTTGCGTTGTAATCAGACTTAGAATATAGCATGTTGCATCACACATCACTTCTGCCCCGATACATAAATCAAAGATATTGATTAACCCAGCGAACCATGTCTTGAGAACTCATTACCCCAGAGTGCCGCGCATTTTCTTTTCCTTGGGAAAAAAGTATTAAAGTAGGAATACTTTGAATGTTATAGCGAGAAGCTAATACTTGTTCAAGTTCCGTATTGATTTTAACTAATCTAACTTTGGGCTCAAGCTGCTTAGCAGACGCTTCAAAATAAGGTGCCATCATTTTACACGGACCACACCATTCTGCCCAAAAATCAACAAGTAAGGGAATATCATTCTTTTTGAGATGAAGATCGAATTGCCGAGCGTTTAATGCAGCAGGCTTTCCATCAAAAAGTGCGGTTTGACATTTACCGCATTTGGGGCGCTCAATCAAGCGCGTAGAAAGCAAACGATTTGTGATATGGCAGTGTGGACAAACAATATGGATCGAATCATTCATAATACTATTTCTCTTGATTAGATTTTTCAATTTTATGTGCTCTTAACGAATAACGTGTAAAAGCATTAATCTCCGAATAAGGTAATGAGTTGGATGCACCAGATTTTAAATATATGTGCTCATCTAACCATTCCCTCTCTAAACTTAACTCATCAATATTTAAAGTAATATGCCAGCATTTAGGTAACGATTTAGTACCATCAGACCAACGATACTTACGAGCACTCAACATATCTTTCTTATCAAAGGGAGCGTTTACAGCACATATTATTGCTTCTTTTCGACGAACATTTGATTTTAGTTCATCAAATGCCCCTTTCTCCTGAATCAACAAATTAAGTGTTGCCCAACAATCAACAATGGCTCGATGCCCCTCGTAAAAATAACCTAATTTAAAATTAAGATATTCTAATTTGCTACTCTCATATCCCCTGCCCTTCCAGTCAATATCTGCAATAGTGCAGGCAAAAGGTTTTTTCTCTACAACCTTCTTGATGACATCTGGTGTTTGTAACTCCAAAAAATTTCGATCAAACTGGCTATTATGGCAAATGATAACATGGGACTGACTCAGTATTGAGTAAACAAGATTCCAATCAATAGCCTTACCTTTGACATCTTCATCAGTAATTTTAGTTACCTTAGTGATTTCCGCTGGAATAGGTTTACCTGGATCTTGAAGTTCATTGTAACTATCAAATATATTGATAATTCCATCCCCATTGGTAAATGAAAATGACAATATTCCGATTTCTATAATTTCATCAGATTTCGGATCCATACCCATCGTTTCTAAATCGATAATCGTTCCTATAAAAATTTTAGGATCTTGATAATTGACTGAGGGGATTTGAACAGGTACACGTCTTAAAAGCTTGTAATCTGGATTATTTATTATTTCTTGTACGGAATCATTCATTATAAAAGCCCATTTATACCGCGTCTTTCTAATTAGGGTTTGTTATACTTTTGCCCTTCTGTTAGAAGTCTCTATGTATGTAAGTAATGTAATTTCAAATCTGCCGCAATGGCCTCAAAATCCAGCAAATCAAATACAGGGGTTATTAAACTGTATACTGATTTTATATATTCTGGATCGAATAATTCAGGATATACATAAACACACCAAGCAATTACTGTTTGACTGTAAATACATGTTTTATCGATATTTAAAATAATAATCCATGCACAATCTAATAAGATCAGTATATTTGTTTCTGTGTTAAATGTAAGTGTAGCTTTAGGATCTTTGTCTGCATGTTTAATAAAATTTTTTGAAGTATTAAATATGCGCCTAAATTCCTTTTTCCCATCAGGCGTTAATGCTGACGAGTCAATCATGTGGGAATCGCCGCTCATTGCACATAAGACTTCATGTGCAGCATGAGCAAGATGATGAATTGAAATGGCACTCCTTTTTTCAAAAAATAATAGAGTAGCTTCATTAAACAAGTTACGTGCTACATTTATTTTATTAATTTCAATTAATTTCATACACTTTATAATCAAATCATTGTTTTAAGGGATCTAATTTTAAAATTAATCAGAATTAATGATAATTATGGTGCGGTGCCCCACTCCTGTTTCGTATTACTCCTATTATAAAAGAGAGCTATGATTATCTAAAAATGACACCGTTTTTGACAATCCTTGATTAGATAAAATCTCTAAATACTCAGTTATATTTTTGGGTGGATTTTTGAGGCGCATCCGAATTTCTTTTATAGCCGAACAAAATTCAGTACAATCCAAGTCAGTAAGGTGCATTAAAAAATCGTCTGGATGCTGAGACTCAATAGAATATTTTTCTAATTCTTTATTAGGAAAATCCTTTGTATTAAAGGTAACAATAACATCACAACCAGAAACAATTGCAGCAGCTAAAACATGTCTATCATTTAAATCAGGAAGTTTTAATCCCACCTCAATATCTTCATAATGTTCTACAAGGCAGTCTAAAACTGCACTATTCATTATATTCTTGGTTTTGTCTAACAATTCTCTTGAGAGGTCTGGTCTATTTTTCAAAACATTTCTTATCCATTCCTCATGAATTCGATTGGTCCATTTCGCTCTGTATAGCCCTGTTGACGCCAATTGCATTAAAACATCACGGAGCGGCGCAGGATATAGGACATTTGCATCATATAAAACTGTAAAATGTCCCATTCATTAATATCCCATATTTAATTCTTGTGCTTGATCCAACAACTCCTGAAGAGCTTTTTCACGTTCATTTAATGATTTACTCATAAATAGCTTAACATCACTTGCAAGAACTCGGCGACGTGTACCGACCTTCTCAAAAGGGATTTTTCCTTCTTCTAATAATTTTACAAAATAAGGTCTAGAAACATTTAACATATCAGCACCTTCCTGTGTAGTTAAATGAGCATGTGATGGTATTAGAGTTAATGAGTTTCCTTCAGCCATTTCACTCAATATTGAAAATAATAGTTTAACTGCCGATGCAGGTAACTCTACCGTTAAACCATCTAAATTCAAGGCTGAATTTTTGGGAATCCTATGCACACTTTTTATTCTTTGAAAGGATTGCTTTGCTATTCCCCTCTCTTGACTGTTTGGACTCTTAATTTTCATTGCGAAATTGTTCATATTTTACGCCTTTTGATCTAGTTAGTATAAGTATAGCACTATATTCGAATTTAACGAAACAAACGAAATATACGAAACCATAGACAAACTAAAGAAGAGCAAAGGATTGTAACCACGTATAATGTTTGAAGAGCATTATTTAAAAACAAATTTATGACCTATCACCTTTCTATATAGACGGGGATAGATTTCGGTAGTAATGATGGCTTTGTTGTATTTACATAATCGGACTGTAATTCATCTACTATTGCTACCAACTTATTATTGCCCATTTTGGAAAAGAGAACTTTGCAACTATCCAAAAAATTAAATGTATTAATTCGGATGTTAAGTAGTTCTTGTTTTACCCGTATTTGATTATGGTAAAGCTGGGTTGTAGGGCATGAATAGTCAATTTCTTGGGTGCCTATCATTGCTCTTTCAACAAGCTTCTTATACTTCTGGGCTATTTGACAACGATAAAAATCATTTAAAATCATTTCTAAAGCTTTGGTACTCGGGCTCTCCTTTTCTCCAGATAATACACCTTTAAGTAATCTCTCAAAATTATAACTAAATGAATTAAATTCTGAGGCCATTGAATATTTCAAACAATCTTTAATCATATGTTCAATATTTGGAGCAAATTTTCTAATAGTTTCTCGAGCAAAGATTACCCTTTTAGTTAGGTCGAACATTTTAAAATATTTTATATCTAAATTTTCCGCTACATACTTATAAGGTGCCTCTTCCGGTATTGCTGAGTTCGGATATGGGATTATATTAGCTACGCCCTCCTCTTCTGTGTAATAAGGAGTTAAATTAAATGAAATATATGCAGCACTACGAGAAGGTGCAATTGATAAGTAATTGATAAATTCTTTGACTGAATTACAGCAATGATGATTAATTGCTATATCTATAAATAAGCTATAAATTCTTTTACATTCCCATCCATCTATCCCATTAAAATGAATGAATTTCTTTTTTAGGTAATACTCCATAAGTCGTAACGAATATTGTGTTTTGTGGTAATTATCATATTTAAAAAGTAGATAAAATACCTCATGTATATTTTGATATATAGACAATATATTTTTAAACTTTAAACTTTTTTTATATTATCAAAATGTTCTGCGTATCCATAATTCATCAGATCACCAGGATCTTTACTGACACTAAAATCATATAAATAATAAATTAAATCAGTTAATTTTGCCTCTGTTATATTTATGGCTTCTGATTCGAGAGCTTTCTTTCTTTTATCCAGATACCTGCTTAAAGGTAAATTTTTCTTTAATAATGGTCTATCAATAATAAAGCTAGGAGTATTTTTATTAAACTCTTGATAATTAGGTCGTCGAGGAAACCTAGTGTAAACCTTTTGAATTAAATCATGTTCATCAAAGAACTCTGAAGCCAAAGATACAATAAAGCCCATAGAATCTATAGAGGAAAAAGGGCTCCCAAAATTATTGCTATTGGGTTGTCCCCAAGCAGGATAAGCAGATCCTATAATATTACCGTGGTGACTTATACATATCTTAATAATAGAGGTATCATCGCCCGTTAGAGCATATCCCGTTATTAAGTTTTTACTTGATTCTTCATTGTCAATTTTTTCTAATGCCTCATTTATTAAAGCCACAATATCTGAGGAGGAAAATTTTGGGGGAAACAAGGTCTTCCAAAGATATCCAGATTTATAATACACCTCTAATTTCTCAGTTATTTTTGCAGCTTTTGACTTAAATACACTCACCGGCAGTTTGAGTAAAATAACTCCATTTTGTAATTCTTTAGCAAAATACCAATCATTATGTAAATTTGGATCGTAAAACCGACCATGAACAATTTTGTTAAGCTTTTTTTTAAATAGCAGCCAACCTTTTACTGTATGAAGCCCTCCTGCAAGGCGAACAATTTCCTCTTTAGAACACTTATTTTTAATATTCTGAGAAGTAAAATCCCCTAAAATAATATGCTGAAGAGCTTGTTTAGTAAGCACATAATTTTTTTTGGGGCCTAAAATATAATCTCCGTTATTATTTGGTCTAATTTGACTCTTCATATTAAACCCCTAACTAGCACCTCATCATATTCGATATAATTAACTCCCCTAATATTAATTAATATTTTAGCTCCTAATTACTATAATAATTAGGAAAAGAATATTTTTATTGTAAAAATCTGTATTTAGAAATTTTAATAGAATTAAAGAATGAGGCATTTCTAGTAAGCTATATCATATAGAAGACTGGAGATATGGATTCTTTGGTATGTAAGAAATTTCCCAGAACACAGTTTGAGCGACAATCAGAAACCTCTATAAAAACAAATCTGTCATTTAGGAGACTTTTGTAAATAATATTACAAAGCTTCAGTTACTAAGTTCAATAGGCCATTTTTTTAGCCAAATACTAGCTAATGTTTGTGCTTTTTTTATTTGTTCTCTTGTCATTTTATTTGCAATAGCATCTCTTAATTCGGCAGCATCCTCCATACCATTTGCCGATGCTAAATTAAAAAGTGCATGTGCAATGGTATTGTTTTGCAATACCCCATGACCTTTGAGATACATCAAACCTAAATTAAACTGGGCATGTGGATTATTTGTTCGAGAACATGACTTCATATACCAATCCAAAGCTAGCTTATAATTTTGAGGAACACCCTTTCCAGTAGAATACATATAACCCAATTTGAATTGAGGTGCTCCTGAATCATTTGATGATTGATCGAAAATGGAAAGATATTTAAATGCCTCCTGATATTTCTTCTTATAAAATAATTCTTCAGCAAATAAAATTAACTCCTCAACACATGTATCTTTATTAGTACGTTCTGTACCTTTATTTGCATAATTCATAACCATTTTATCATTAGCGAACTTATTGCAAATTTCTGCTCTATTTGATTTTTCTTTATACGCATTCAAAATTAAAGAATTATAAGTAGCAGCAAACATTTTTGCTCTTTCAATTTCATTTAACTTCATATTCATTAAATGAAGAGAATTAAAACATATCTTCATCGATTTTTTATCTACTGCTTCGATAACCCAACTACCATCGGGTATGCATAATACTTTTACAGCATCAATAGAGCCCTGATTTGCAAGTTTACGATATATGCTTGTTGCTCTTCCTGAGTAATTACTTTTTCTAGATATCTGATTATCTTGCGACTCTTTGGCTATATCAAGCAGCAGAGCATACGTAGCTAAAGTATCATTTGCTGTGGCCGCACAAAAATTTGATTTTTTTGACTGGGATAACAATGTAGTAATGTCTTCTTTACTTAATTTATTTTCCTTAAGTAATTTAATCATATTAGATTTGAAATTTTTTGAAATAAAAATCTTTACACTGAATCCAGCTTTTATATGACTAATTTTATCTATTAATTCTTTATTAAAACAATTCGATAAGCTTGACTCACTTAGAATAGTGGTATTTTCAGTGTCAATTTTTTCTAATGATTGCGCATCAACATCGACGGATACTAAAGTGATCATTATTAGCAATGAATTAACTAATTTAGTCATTATTTCTCAATCTATAAATAAAATGTATTAATACAATGGTAATTAATTTGTGACAGGCATTATATTTAGTTACGTCTTATTGATCAAATTTTATTCATTGGGTTTTCTCTCACAACCCTCAACATTAATAATGGGCATATCAATCTATTCAATTAAGCAATAAACATGTGTTAAGAAAATTTTATTAAATAATCAAATATTAATCACATACAATCGAATGACAAAAACGAGCCACCCCTTCAATTGCATTTCTTTAAGAAAGATACTTGTATGCGATAATAAAACGGGGAGTTTTATTCTTTATTCTCAGAACTTTTTCAATTCTCATAAACCGTGCGATTTAGGTAAACAAACCTGGTATTTATTTCTAAGTAAAAAAATTTTCAATACTAATAGGATAATTAACTGACAAATCTATCAACAATTTTGAACAATGAAGGAAATGTTCATTTAAAAGACAGGCAAGTTAATAGATTTTAATAGGCGCATATTCTATAAATATAGAACAAAATCCTAATGTGATTTTCATCTAGGAGAGAATAATGAGTTCAGTAAACATTCTAATTAGCTCGGCATTTGAGATGGCTTTCAAACATTCTCCCGAAATCCATCAAAAATGGATAAAGTCCTCCCTTTTTACGGGAGCTCAATTACCTAATACACAACTTGTAATCTCCCTACAAGATATCGGGAACATGGATTTATTACTCAGGGCCATGGAAGACGAAAGCTCTAGTAAAGCGCCATTGAATTTGACTTACCAAAGACTACTTTCAGATTTATGGATTGGAAGCTGTTATGAGGTATTCAGAGTAATGAAACAAAAAATTAAACCGGAAAGTGAGACGTTTAAGAAAATATTCAAAAATTTAACGTTAATTCGTATTGGTATAGAAAAACATGAAATTGCAGGCGATAAAAAATTAAAGGAACCTATTGCATTTGTTTGTGAATCATCCATAGAACAATACGAATATAATCCAACGGATGAGAAGCGGGGCCATATAATGAAGAGTGGGTTATCAAAAAAGGGCTCTATCGTGTGGGAGGTCCTTGATATAAAACCTTCTCCACATAATTACTGGCTTGAAAGAAGAGATATATCTGATGATGTAGTTAATTATTTAGCTGAAAACGATTATAGTTAAGGAAATTGGGCGGCCTTTGAAAAATATGATTAAATAATAATCTATAAATGCATGTATTTAGTGATAGAACAATTTATCAAATAACTATAATTAAATGGAGGGATCAAGCTTAAGGAGAAAAGAAATGAATAGCGAGCTCAACCAACAACGTGGCACTCAGGTTAAATCTGGTGATTTATTTGGTATTGATGGTTTCTGGATTAACACCGATCAAACCCATCATGAAGCAATAATAGAGGTAGAGGCAGATGATCAAGTACCTGGACACTCAGGAGCCTCTGGCCGTTTAATATACGTGTACTGGGGTAAAACAAGGCCAACTTCAGAAGAAGTCGATTCATTATTACATTAAAGAAATTTCTTCCAAACAAGGGCTGGTGTGTACGTTCAGGTAGTTTTCGGACAAGATTAGTTCCGCTCAGCCTAATATAATTGGCATTATCAACATAAAAATAGATTTTTTAACAGGAATATGGTCTTTTTGTTCGTTGATATCGGCTTTCAGCTCCAATCAACGGTGATTAATAGTTATGAATGAATCAAATTAAACCTATTAGCTATTATATTTTTCTAAAATGTTGCCCGAAAACTACCTGAACGTACACACCAAGCCAAAATCAAATAATGTGATTTTACACAATAGTGATTTAAAAATGTTCATAAAAAGCCCGTGATTAAATCATTCATTAGTATAAATGAATATTGGATGATTAAAATCGACTTAGCAGACATAGAGAGGGGTAATAATCTATAAAAGAATCCAGCAGAACAAAACTTTGAACCCTGGGGTTTAGGTGGGGTGCACACGTGTCAGGTCAGGCTTCCCACAATTAACGTGATATAGCACAACGCCGACAACAGAACGCGCTCCATTAAAAGCTTATCGGTTCAAACATTTTGTACTGCTGGCTAAAAGTAAGTATAGCACTTGAATGGAAGACCTAATAAATTTTATAACTTTTTTTATGGGCTAGGTACTTGGTCGATATTGCTCTTCGCATGAATGAGCTCTCCGAGAGCAGATTGAAGTTGATGTGTGAATCATGGAAATGATATACACAATCAATAGAGTGTACTCTAATGGTAGGTAGGAAATAATAAGCAAACACCTCTCATATGGCTTAAATTTCAACTTTTGATAGATGACTATCAAAACATCTAAAGCTAATTGATAAAAATTGAATGTAACTCACATGTCCAAAATCAAACCACAATCAAATACGTCCTTTAATATACATAAAAGGATGTCTTCAGATCCTGCCAAATCCTAAATGTCTACTTTATCTGTAAAAATCAGAGCGAAAATGAAATTAGATCTAGTTACTTATCAGAATATATTCTGTTTTTTTAATACAGGAAGACGTCCCGAAACCTATACTTATAAGATATAAATTATTAAATAGGAGTCTGCAATGCATGACAGTATGGAAGTTGGCGGCAGATGGTCCTGCCCATATTGTAATCAATATACAGTTTTAAGAGATGGAGATATTTTTATAAGCTCTAATTCTCATCATTTTTTGGGAAGTGATGAGAATAATGTAAGTTATATCTTTAAAATAGCTAAATGCCATAATCCTTCTTGTCTAAATTATACTGCCACGATTTCTATTACGGAAGAAGATAAGAAAGAATTTCGAGGTAGGTACAAGGATGTAATTTTAAATATACAGATAATGCCACTGTCAGAAGCTAAAATATTTCCATCATATATACCGGAAGAAATTATAGAGGATTATTCGGAAGCTTATAATATAAAAGATCTGAGTCCCAAAGCCTCTGCAACCTTAGCAAGAAGATGTATTCAGAACGTTATCCATGATTTTTGGAATGTACATAGAGCTAATTTATATGATGAAATAGAGGCCCTTAGTAATATCGATGATTCGCTTGTTCTTGCCTTACACGACGTTCGAAAAATAGGAAACATTGGTGCACACATGAAAACAAATACCAATGAAATTACTAAAATCGAAAAAGAAGAGGCCGGCATATTGCTTAAATTAATAGAAATATTATTCGAAGAAACATATATTAAACGTCATACGTCACAAGAAATAAAAGACCGACTTACTCAAATAGTAGAAACTAAGTTTGAAAAATAATTTTTTTAGCGCGATTTACTACATGCACAAATAAGTAGTGATACGCTGAGAAGCGTAGATGAAGTGAAATAATTTTAACAAACATTCAGCTTCGGTAGTGCCCCCTCTCGAGGACACTACCAAAAATTCTTTATTTATTAAATTTGATGAATGGTTCCAAAGAACTAAATGGATGAATCTGCATTAGCTCCTTTATTCTATCCATAATTTCTGGCTGATTTTCCATTCTAACAAGCCACTTATCTACCGCATCACAAAAGTCATTACAAAAAACATCTATCTGTAACTGTAAGACATCATGCAATATATTATTATGAATCAACATGCCTTCTTGAGGTTCAACAAAATGAACTCGTTTAAATGCCATTCGAGCATCGCTATCAGAACATTGATGTAAACAAGCATTACGTAGTTTCCAACAGTCATCGGCTGCTAAATTTTTATATTTTTCTGCAAGATATTCGTTATACCACTTCCTATATCTTTCACCATTTTTGCTTGCAGGATTTTCCATAGCCCCGCAAATATCAGGTAATGTTAAACATAAAAATAATGAAGCAAACCAATTCTTGTTTAACACCGCCATTTTAATTGAATGAATTATAACTTTCATTTTTATAATAGCCCCAGATTAACATATATTAAGTATATGTCTCCTAGTCTAACTCCTCTCCTTTTAAATACGTTATTCAACAGAATTCTTTTAACCCCGCATAAAGTCTTATGTATTGATAAAGAGTCTCTCTACTGATACCTAGTTCACGAGCTACTACTGCTTTTTTTTCTCCGGATTCAATCCGCTCATGCATCAATTTAATTTGATCATTGTTTAGCATTTTCTTTCGTCCAGGATAAGCCCCTCTTTTTTTTGCTAATTCAATCCCTTCACGCTGCCTTTCTTTTAATAATGATCGCTCAAATTCGGCAAAAGCTCCCATTATTGAAAGCATTAAGGTGGCCATAGGGGAATTTTCATTTGTAAAAATTAAATTTTCTTTGAAGAATTGAATGCAAATATCCCTTTTCGTAACTTCATTAACTAAGTTTCTTAAATCAACCAAATTACGAGCTAACCGATCCATACTATGGACAATAATAGTATCCCCATCCCTAACATAATTTAATAACGCCTCAAGCTGGGGACGCTGAACATCTTTTCCCGATGCCTTGTCAATAAAAACTTTATCTAATTCCATACCTTCTAATTGACGTTCAGTATTTTGATCAAAACTACTTACGCGAATATAACCAATTTTTTTTCCAGCCATAGTTTCATTTACCCAATTGTGTCAGATTAAATTCTATGACCTTAGAGTAAATGTGTCAATATATTAAAAAACCATATTTTCCTGACACCACTTTTCAAGGTATCGCTGACGTCCATTTAGGGTATACCTCAAAATGACAGAGGAGATATTTTGAATATGAAACCATCTTGGAAAATTTTTTCATATCATAGTATGGTTATTAGTTAAATTATTCTTTTACTAAAGAGAAATTAATAATGTTCATTAAAATAATATCTTATCTGTTAATAATTACTATGGTTACAGCATGTTCCAGCAATAAAAAAATTCAATTAATGTGTAACCTAGCCGAATCACAGAATCGCTCTACCTACTACATTACAATTGATCCTGATGCAAAAAACGCTACGGTTTTATTCTCTAGTCTTCATCAAACGGAAAATGGAACATTAAAAATTGAGGAAAATAATTATATAATCGATTTGAAAAGAGCAGGTATTTTTCATATAGATAGGTATTCGGGTCTTACGACTTATAATGCACTTCCTTTACTTTTTGAGAAAGGTACTTGCAAAATAAAACAATATTTAAGTTAAACTGTTTTTTATGCTACGTAGTTTAATTTATTATGGATTCACTCTTCGATAAGTCTAAATTTTTTCACCTAAAAGAATTAGGAGATAGAAATGCACTTCACAAAGAAATTTTTTCTTATTTTACTATTATTACCTATTCACAGTTTTGCTTTGACTTATAAATGCTCTGTTTTATACAAAGTTGGATTTGAGCATGTATATACAAAAGAGGAGTTTTTCCGCATATCCAGCCCATTCTGGCAATATAGATAAAATTATTAATAATCAATAAAATAAAATTTCATGCGAGTAGAAATTTGATACTATTTTCTCTTTAAGTTTATAAATTCACTCGCTATAAAAGATAAATTTATTCCAAATAGTTTGTACTTTTCCCTATTTTAAGCATCAGTTGCCAGAATGGGCTGGATATGCGGAAAAACCCTAAACGCAAAAGAAAAGTGTCTTCGCTTCAAATCACCCGCAGGGGCGCAGACCATCATCGAGCTCATGGGGCAAACGCGGGGTCCCATTAGCCCCCATCGAGGCTGTTTGTTTTTTAATTCAGACATTATCAATTCTTGAGAACGGATCAATTTTTCGTCCATTACTGTTAAATATAAGGCTTATATGATAAAATAATGGGCAATTTAACTGATTATCGGAGTTAATTTATGTTTGATCTGTTTAAGGACATTGATTTTGAAAAAGAAATACAACTCTCACCCGATGAAGTCCGTCGATTAAAAATAACTCAACGGAATATGACACAATTTTATCCTGATTCTTATTTCACCGTTAGATATAATAATAAACAATATCAAATAATAAGGCATCGATTACCCGAATTGCCTGAGTTGAAGATTACTCCTATTAATCAAACCAGTGTGGTAAACATCCAAAGTTTTCTTGAATTTGAAAATAAAAAGCACGAAACAGGATTTCCCCCGATTTATGCTATGGACAGATTTCCAGAAGATACGCTGATCGGATCTGAGCAATGGGGCAAGTGCATTTAGTTTCCCTGGGTACAACTCCCCTTGCATTAAAGCTGGAACGGTGTGAGCATTCCTCTGTCAGACAAGGACGCAAGTTTACATTAAAACCTGACTACGTGAATTCCCGGACGGTTTTAACCTCGCCTTTATCTGCCGATGAGATGCCTGGTTCGTTCTTAAACTCCTTTCATTATTGGGAGACAAGTAAAGATATTCCTCATTCCGAATGCATTGCTGAGATAAGAGGGTTGGCTTTTATAAAAGAACTCAATCAGTGGGGCGTATTATATGAATATATTGATGGGTATTGTTTTAATAAGTTTTGTGATGATTTAAAACTCCAGCCAAACTCGACCAGAAAATCGAAGATCATCGATATATCGCTTCAATTGGCTGAAGCGCTGAAACTTCTCGATGATGTCGGGCAAGCGCATACGGATCTGAGCGCCTTCAATATTCTTATCCGAAGATCTAATCATTTTCCTGTGCTAATCGACTATGGTGGTCACGTGAAGAAAGAACATCGTAGCATTCCTTCGCGGCAAATGTTTGGAGAACGACTCATTCAATTGACCCAAGCCCTGGACTCTACAATCGATCTAAGCGATTTAAATCAACTCGCGAACGATTGTCAAACCAATAAAACGTTTGACGAGCTGTCCTGGGAGATAATTATTAATCGTTTAAGCCACATCAAGCTGAGGCACTCCGGAAGTGATGAAGCTTGTGTTACTCATCTGGGTAGTATCGGATTATTTAAATATGCTCCTAAAACGGATAATTCTTTAGCCGAACTCGACCAGAAAAGCGAAGAGGATCAATATGAGGCTTTAATTGGTTGAAGCCTCATATTGATGTCAGCAACAGTTTGAAGAACGACTCACCCAACAGGGCAACAGCTTCTGCAATAACATGAAGCGTTCACGAAATGGCATCAATTATGAAGTAGCACCTGAGCGACTTCGCTAAGGGATCTTAATGAGGCCATTATTCTTTGCATTTCCCGCGAGTACTGGCGAATCGAAACGAGCCCTAAATCTTCGAGGGCCATCCACCAACTATTAAGCCTATGAAGTCATTCATTAGCATAGAGGAAAATTGGATTATTAAAATCGCCTTAGTAGGCGAAGAGAGTAATAAATAGGCTACAAAAGAATCCAGCGGAACAAAACTTTGAACCTTGGGGTTTAGGTGCTTCCCCTCTGCCTGTCAGTGCAACAAAAGATAAGCATTATGCTGCACAAAAATCCATTATGGCAATCTACAAGTACACGCGTTATGAAGCTAAATTTGAGACTGAACTCAGTAGACAGGCCAAAAGGCTGTCAAAACGTGATCTCACACCCAGATTTATTTTTGATGAGCTACTGCATTACTGTGAACAATTTCGAATAATTCGACCAAAATATTCAACATTGCAGTCATTGGTTTCAAAAGCAATTGCACGAGAAGAAAATCGATTAACAACAAAGCTGGCTGTTTTATTAGACAAAAATTCGCGAATTATACTGGATAGCCTGCTTACTAAAAATGATACCATTTCAAGCCTTGCTCTTTTGAAAAAAGATCCCAAAGGCATGGCAACAAAAGAAATGGAGGCTGAATTAGAAAAACAAAGGGATATTGCATATTTATTTGAAAAATCAAAAAAAGTCGTTCCTGCCCTAAATATTTCGAGGCAAAACCTGCAATATTATGCTGGTTTGTGTGAGTATTATTATGATACCTATCAGTTCAGATCTTTTAATAATAAAAAATCTCGCTTATACATGATAGGCTTCGTTTGGCAAAGGTTTATTAAGCTAAATGATCATTTAACCAACTACTTTGTATATAAGGTTTCCTGGTACATTAATGAGGCATTATCTTATGCTAAGGGCTGTACTTTAGATGCAAAGTTAGACATTGGCCAAGATAGAAAACTGGCCAGCAAAATGCTAAAAATCGTGAATAATAGCACAGTCAGTGACGCAGATATTCGACCATATTGTTACGGCATTGTCAGTAAAGACAGTTTTGATGAATTTACAAACAAGCTTGCCAAACCCGATATAGATGAAAACAGTTATGTATGGGCTTACTACACAGAAGAGCATGCCACCATAAAACGAAACTTACGGGCCATTTTTCTAGCACTTAATTTTAATTTGGATAAAAACACAAACATCAAAGAGGCTGTCGAATTTCTCAGAGATTACTTCCATTCAACAGAAAAAACAAAAGATCCATTAGCTCAGGGTGTGCTCTTGGCGTTTGTCCCTAAACACATCTTGAAATTTATTGTTTATAAAAAAGCGGCTAGCATTTCCCCTGGCTCTAAAAAAACCAAAAATGTAAAGTACATTAATATCCAACGTTATGAGATGGCAATATACAAAGCAATAGTAGAGGCTCTTAGTGCAGGTAATATTTTTGTTCCAGATAGTGTCAATTATCGAAGCTTGGAAAATGAGCTGATTCCATTGCATGTTTGGTGTGAAGATAAAGAGAAAAGACTGAATGATTTATCTGACTGCATTAATACATCACCCATTGAAGACATCCTTACCGTACTTGATACTGAACTCAGTAATCTGTACAAACATGTAAATAAGCGAATTAAGTCTAATGAAAACAAGCATATTAAGGTCGACAAGATAAACTCACATGGCGCCTTCCATACAAAAAAGATGCAGATTCAGCAAACAATCCATTCTATGAACAATTTAAACAATAGGTATCGCCAACATTATTGATTTTACAGCAGGAAAAACAAATTTTTATGATTGTCTAACGCATATATTAAATCAAGGATCCAAATCTAAGCCCAAGCCTAAGCATATTAAAGGATATTTGGTTTCACTGGCGAAGGTATTGGCCACAAAAAAGTTGCTGAATCATCAGATGTCAGCTATCAAAGCCTGTTAGACATGGAGGGTAAGTTTATTAGAGTCGAATCCTTGGTTGACGCTGGTGATAGAATTATAAACCATATCGCTCAATTGCCAATATTCAAGCATTACAATCTATCAGACTACGGAATACATGCAAGCTTGGATGGACAAAAATTAGAGACCAAATATCAGACAATTTTGTCACGATATTCCACTAAATACTTTGGGTACGGTAAAGGCGTTGTATCCTACAGTTTGATTGCTCTTTATCATCTTCTTTAAGAATCGTTTCGCAGCCGTAGCATTACGCCGATGAGACAAATAAAAATCAACCGTATTACCCCGCTCATCGATTGCGCGATAAAAGATACTTCCATTTCCCTTTTATTTTGATGTACGTCTCATCCAAATGCCAACGCCTGGAATATCGTTTCTTATGCCATTCAAGACGCTTTTTAAGTTCCGGAGCATAGTGCTGAACCCAGCGATAAATAGCAGTGTGATCTAATTCAAGTCCTAGCTCTCCTATCATTTCTTCCAAATCTCTATAGCTGATGCCATATTTACACTACCAACGAACACACTGCAGAATTAGTTCTCCTTGAAAATGACGCCATTTAAAAGATATAGGTTTTTTTGAGCGCATTTGGATAATCCGGGAGGATAAGAGAATAGTTGAAATTATAAAATACTTTTCGTTTTTGCAACGGAGCCCTCCCGTTTCACCATCATATCTTAAGCAAAAAGGCCTCGCACTCCGGAACTTGCACCCTGACGTAAAAATTGTTTGGTAACGAGACCACATTGCTGTGATCCCGTTTCCAAACAACCATAGATTTATCGTTGGATTTCTTTTATTTTCGCCTCGATCCCTTCGCGTGAGCAATGCCATCAGCAGGATTTAATGGCCATTGATGTTTAGGATAACGTATCCGTAACTCTTTACGGATTTCTGAATAACCATTTTGCCAAAAGCTTTCTAGATCACTTGTTACCTGAGCTGGACGAAAATTCGGCCCCAATAAATGCAGTACAACTGACACACTCTGAAATAATATTTTCGGCGTTTTTTCCCATCCAAACACTTCTTGGATGCGTACTCTAAGAAAGGGATGCTCAACCGTTGAATAATGAATGGGTATCATGCTGCCACTTGGAACTTTTAACTTATTTGGGAGTTCGGTTTGTAAAATACTACGCAATGTTTCAGATATATTTAGTTCAAAAAAATACACTAAATTTTTTTGCAGTACGAAGGTCATTTTACTTTCACCGAAACATGCTTGTCTAAATACAGTTAAGCAAAATGATTTTTTTAATGCATCTCCGTCGAAAAGACTTTCCAATTCATCTTGTATATGAGGGGGTATTAATGCCTTATGGAATCGTAAAAATATAATCTTTTGATACCACTCATGTAAATTTTCATTTTTCTTTAGTGTGGTCGCCCAATTGTCAGTTAATATATCAGGCAATTTTTCTGCAACGTGTACAGAGGTCGCCAGCGAAAAATTCGGTTCTTCTATAGGTAAATCCCAAAGTGTTTTAAATTCACGCTGATAAAATTGCGATTTTTCTGCTTCAAAAATGATGTCTCTTTTCTTTATGATGTGGTCAGAAAAGTGTTTGAACAAAAATTCTTTATTTATCCCACTCGCCTGATTAATCAAAGTTTCAGCCTCGCCGCTTTCTTCAAAACCATTCAATGCAATAAAAAATTCACTCCTTTTCACAAGCGTTCGATCTAATAATTTTACACCACGACCACCGACCATTAATGCACGATCAGAGTTCTTGCGACGTCGACACAAACGATCACCAAAAGATAACATAAGGAGTAACTGTCTAGCTTCATCTTCTTCAAGATAAGCAGAGGGCTCTGCTTTTTTTAATTTTTTAGCAAGATCTAGAATTTGCTGATAACTTTGCGCGACACTTTGTAAAATTGTGAAATGACCTTCATGTGAAGAACCATCTTTTAGATATTTATTCAAAATTTTTAATCGCGGTGCAACATCACATTCAAAAAGATCGGCTTGAAAATGATTCGTCATTTCTTTCCGTAGAATATCGCGCTCTTGTAATAATGCTGCAATTTTTGCAGCCAGCTCGATGCAATTATTTTCTATACCTGCAATTAATAGTCTCCCCAAACGTAGAGGTAATGGGAAGTCCAAAAGCTGGCGACCTATTGATGTTAATTCATTGTTATTTTTGATAGCACCTGCGGCTTGTAAGCTAAAGGTCGCACGTTCGATGTTGACAAGGGGAGGTCTTTCAAACCACGAAAAATTCTGAAAATTCGAGATATGTTGATTAGCTAAAAAAAGTAAACTATCGCTTAAATCCGAACATAGAATTTCTGGAATATTTGATTTCACAAATGAACTTTCATCATGTTGATTCCACATCCTGTAACAAACACCTGGAAATTGTCGGGCAGCTCTACCAGCACGCTGAATGGCACTCGCTAAGCTAATTCGCGAAATTTCCAGGCGTGAAAATCCAGTACGTAAATCTTGTTTCATTATTTTTACTAAACCTGAATCTATGACGGTATCAACACCATCTAAAGTAACAGAAGACTCAGCAATATTAGTTGCAAGAATAATTCTTTGCGCTGAAGATTTTTGCAATGCGATACGCTGTACTTCCAGAGGAAGACTGCCATGCAGCGTGATTACTTCTATTTTTTTGCTTTCTTTCCAATCAAGTAAGTTTCCTTTAGCGCGTTCAATTTCACGTGCACCCGGTAAAAATACTAAAATATCTTTCTCAGTCTGTCGCTGTGCTTCTTTGATGACTTGAGATAAATGCTCATAAAATTGATATTGAGGTGTTAGTAATTGCGTTGATTTTTGATAATGTACCGTTAACTCAAATAATTTTCCAGGCACGGAAATGACAGGACAATTACCCAAATATTCAGCAATTTTTTCTGCTTCGAGTGTCGCTGACATGACCACAATTTTAATATGATGCCCTAACTCTTGTAATTCACGTATTAATCCTAGTGTTAAATCAACGTATAAAGATCTTTCATGAAACTCGTCTAGAATCACAATGTCTACATCGTCTAACTCAGGATGATGAATCATGTGTCGGGCCAGCAAAGCTTCCGTCATGTAAATTAATCTGGTTTTATGCGATGTTTTATTGACAAAACGGACTTGATAACCAACCTCCTCACCGACTAGCCAATTATTTTCTTCTGCAACCCGATGAGCAGCAGCAATCGACGCCATTCTTCGAGGTTCTAGCACTAATATTTTCCCGGCTACAACAGAAAGCAATTCCGGAGGCAATCGAGTTGTCTTGCCAGCACCAGGTGCGGCTGTTATTACTAAATTAGTATGAGATGTTACCTTCTGTAAAATATCATCTATAAAATCATCTATTGGTAAATGAGTTGAGCCTGCTTTTAAAATGATTGTACCCTCAGTTGAAATTTTCAAATAACCATTTGAACTTGTAATTTAATGAAAATGAACATTTCTATAAATTGACCTCTGGCCTGGATTTTAGTAAAAAAGGGGAATGATTGAAATTTAATCAATACCACCTTAAGAACCGTAGATTTATCTTATTCTTAACATTCTAGGAACGTTCAATTATCGAGTGCCAAGTTGCTCTTGAAATTATAATTATTGGTCTTTAGATACTATTGGTAGAACTCCTCTTTATCCGTTATTAGAGTGACAAAAGAAATAAAAGTCCTTTCTTCTCTTCATCACATCAATGAACTGGTCTTGATTTTGAAGTTCGAGTTCCCATATATACAAAATGGTCATTCCTTATCTTTATCTATAATAATACTTGTTGGAGGTTTATACTTGGCTCTATAATTATCAGCAGAAATAGATACTCCTCTCAATTTCAAATATTTGTAAAACGTCGCTTTGCTTAAATCAAGTTGCATGCAAATCTCAGCAACACTAAGCTTTCCTTCCTTGTAGAGTAACTCTGATGAGTGCGCCTTTCCTTGAGCAGACTTTGATAGACCTGCCGGACGCCCTCCCTTTTTTCCTCGCAATCTTGCTGCTTCTAATCCTGCCAGTGTCCGCTCTCTTATCAGTTCTCGTTCAAATTCCGCAAGAGAACAAAATATATTGAATATTAATCCTCCTTGCGCAGTGGTTGTATCTATCGGGTCATTCAGACTTTTAAGACCCACTCCTCTTTCCAGCAGATTATTTACTAATGTAATTAAATCTTTAAGAGATCGCCCTAGCCGGTCTAACTTCCATATGACTAAAACGTCATCTTTTCTAATATCCTGAATTAATTCATCCAAAGCCGGTCGGTTTATTGCAGAACCACTAATTTGATCTTGATAAATTTTCTCACATCCAGCTTTCTTCAAAGCATCAATTTGTAAATCTAAATTTTGGTTGGTGGTAGAAATTCGAGCATAGCCAATTAACATAGAGGATTTAGTTCAATATAAGGTTATATTTAGTCTAAATTAAACATTATATAAATGAAACAGTTTTTTAAACCGAGATGTGATAATGAAATTAAAAATATATACAAATATTGAATGGTTCAATTATACGGTGGTTTTAATAAACTGAAAGGGTTCACGTTAAATACCATCTATTAAAACTACCCTCAATTTATATTGTAATTATTGATTCACAATATTAGTTATTTCATCACATACAAGTTTGGGCTTTTTTAGTTGAATGAAATGAGTTGAAGAAACTTTTATTATCTTGCTTTGTGGGTGCAGATTTAGCCACTGCTTTTGACTATGATACCAATCCTCCTTTAGAGGATGCTCTTGTTCCATCTCAGAGGAAGAAATAATTATGACAGGGATACTATCTACAATGCTTCCAAGTATCGAAAGAGACTGCATCGATTGATTAAACCCAACTAATTGATAAATAACTTCTGCTATAGAGCCTTTATATTTATGATAAATATATTTAGATGAAAATTTTTTGGCCTCTTCAACACCCAATTTATATTTATTTAATAACTTATCAGAAAAATGAAATTTTTTAGGTACAGGATCAACAAACACCACCCCTTTTATTAATTTAGGATTCTTCAAAATAAAATAACCAGCATAAATTGCCCCGTATGAATGGGCTACAATTACATAAGGAGGCTGAATTTGATTTTTTTCCAATAATATAGATAACTTATCACTAATTATTTTACCTGTTATAGGATTATCTAATGATGTATGAAAATCTGGTGGACTCTTACCAAGTCCATTTCGGTCATAAAAAAATAGAGAGCCTGCTTTTTTTATGCAATTTAAAAATTCAATGTTTCTTGTCCACTCACTAAGATCCGTGCCGCTACCATTTTCAAAAATTATTGTACCTTTAAATTTCGCATTGTTATTTTGATAATACTCTGAATAGAGTGTAATACCGGGCCTTATGATGCTTAGATTTCCTAATGCAAATGCATTTAACGACAGAAAATAGAGGAAATATAGATATTTTTTCATTTCTCTTTATCCTTCGCCCACTCGCATATATCTCACTTTCAAATAACATTACTCTCTGATACTATCAGTTATTAAAGTCATTTTGCAGTTTAAATTCATGCAGCTTCTCTTTCATAAAAGTAACACATTGATGAGCTACATCCATACATTTAATGAATAGAATAAAAGTCAAATAGTGTTATGTTAGATTCTTTGACATTGTATTACCATGTCCAATAAATTAGTAAGTTATTTTTCGGGGGGATTACCAATCGAACTGAGATTTCATTTATTAATGAACAATTTGGTATCTACAGCTGAGATCTATCCATAAGACAGATTTTTGTATAGGTTTTCGTTTTTGCAACGTATATGAACCATCCGACCCATAAAGCTCTCTTTTTAATTCCATTAAAATCAATGTTACTCCTGTAGGGATTTAATAGAATAATTAGCAATGCTTATTTATCATTTTAGGGAAAAAAGTTCTGTGTTAAAATTTTGACAGTATGGCTCGGATTTTGTCGCTTGATTTTAGTGTGCTTGGAGCGCTTATGAAAAAAATATTTGGACTATGTTCTTTAGTTATAATAAATTGTTTCACACTTTATTTACTATATAAATATATAGAAGTCATTTGCTCAACAAGAATAGATAATTTTCTTCATATTCCTTATGAGCCATCTGGATTTCAGATGATTTATTATTTTATATCACTTCCATTCTTTCTACTTTTGGCTATTTTAAGCCAAATGCATAGTTATTATTTTGATTTAAAAAAATCTTTATTTCCGGGTATTTTTATCATCTGGACACTTTATTTGGCTTTAATTTTATATGTGGATTTTATAGGACGGTTATCCAATAATAATTCCATATTATATTGGGGGACGTGGATAATTTCCCTAATTGCTACTTTTTATATAGCTTATGTGTTTTGTTGTGAATTTATTCAATTTATTAAAATAGATAAAAACTAAAGGGATGACGCTTGAAAAGCGTTATGTGATTAAATTTTATTTGATATACGCAAAATATTAATATCTGCTGTAATTAAGCCAACTTATCAAGGAAACCTAAGATTTAAAATTCTTTATTCTTACCGGCCTATGGCAAAAATGAATCATATAAAGAATTTTTTTATTTTATGGAATTAGCAAACATCGCAATAAGCATATTAGAATAAAAAGGAACGCCGATATGAGAAATAAGTTTATCTATGCATTAAGCACTCTAATTATAGCGACTCCAGTACAGGCCAAGTGTGACGTAGTCAACCAAATTGTTACACCCTAGTTAAGCAACTTTCATTAAAAAATCACTCTTTTTTCAAATTGATTTGGGCTTAAATATCCTAAATAAGAATGCACTCTGTGACTGTTATAGAACAGAGTAATGTAATTCAAAATGTCCTGTTGAGCTTCCCATCGAGTTTGATAATTTCGCCATTGAACTCGTTCTTGTTTTAAACTTCCAAAGAAGCTTTCAATAACACTATTATCCCAGCAATCTCCCTTTTTACTCCTACTACCAATATAACCTTTACCCATTAATAAATTACCGTATTGGTAACGTGTATATTGAGTTCCCCTGTCTGAATGAACAATGAGACCTGGTGATGGCTTTCGCTGCCAAATAGCCCTATTCAGAGCATCACAAACTAATGCTGCTTTCATTCGAGACCCCATACTCTAACCCACTATTTTTCTTGAAAATAAGTCCATAACAACCGCTAAATAAAGCCAGCCTTCCTGAGTCCAGACCTAAGTAATATCAGATACATACGCTTTATTTGCTTTTTTAACATCAAATTGTCTATTTAAAACGTTTTCATAAACTGGTTGTTTATGATTGCTATTTGTTGTCACTTTGTATTTCTTCCGATAACGAACAAAAACGTGCGCCTCTTTCATTAAACTTTGAGTCCGTCTTCCGCCTACAGGATAACCTAATGCATTTAAAGCACTCTTCATCCTTCGGCTTCCATAACAATACTGGCTGGCTTCAGCTATGTTCTTTACCCACTCAAGAATTTCTTGATGCCCAGGAGCCGCAGGTTTATTTCTTTGCCGTTGCTGATAACTGTAATATCCATGTCGTGTAATCCCCAGTAGTTGGCACATGACGCCAACAGGCCAGCTCTTCTTTTGTTGGGCGACAAACGAATATTTTATTTCGTTTCTTGAGCAAAGAAGAGCGCCGCCTTTTTTAAGTTTTCCTTTTCCATTTTAAGGCGTTTATTTTCTTCTTGCAGGCGGCGTATTTCTAATTGCTCTGCAGTTAACTTCCCATTTCCTCGAAATGCTTGGCTATCTTGCTCTTTATGTGCTTTTATCCAACGGCTTAATAACGCTTGAGCAATGCTTAAATTATTTGCTGCTTCCGTTACCCCATAACCTTGTTCTAATACCAAGCTAATCGCATCAAGTTTAAATTCTTTCGGGTATTTCTTTCTTGTCGGCATTACTTTCTCCAGTTAAGTACATTATCTCTTAACTGGGGTGTACAGATCTATTAAACCACTTCAGTGGAATTACGACAGGCTGTTGAAAAACAGTTAAATCGTATTGAGCTAGCGAATAAATTCTCAAAAGCCATTTTGTTTGGTAACAACCAGGAGATTCAATACAGCAGTAAGGAGGAACAGGATATGTTGTTCGATATGGACAAAATATTAGCATTTAAAGTCGCGTAGCTATCTCACTGCCAGTTTGGGCTGGATATGCGGTAAAACCCTTGGTTCAACTGCAATTCCTCATACAGTGACCATGGATAAGAGTGGCGCTAACAAAGCTGACATTGATACTATCAATCTGCATCTGGCACTGCTGTTTATGCTGGGCGGACTATTCCTCCAGATCAATGTCAGACAGGTCAAGTACCTCAACAACATCGTGGAGCAGGATCACCGGTTCATCAAGAAAATCACAAAACCCATGAAGGGGTTTAAGGCCTTTCAATCTATCAGGCATTGAACTCCACTATATGCTTCGAAAAGAACAGCATCTGAAGGCAGGAAACCAGTCCCTTTTCGAACAGTTTTACGGACTTGCAGCATAAATTCGCCCAGCGTTTGCCTAGCTTTGGTCTGGTAAATTTTCCGCGACAAAACCTAAAATCCACTGGGTGATATTTCTCCATGCATTACTCCATACTTTTGATTAGCTAAGTATAGACAATGGATTTTCTTGCAACACAGCCGTTCTTAACTTGATTGATCTCCTCGTTATGGCTTATGTTTCACCTCACATAATACTTACCGAGATACTTAGACGTAAATCACCAATAGATACATATTGTAAAAGAATAGCTATTTTTCGAGATTCCTCAGTATTTTTTAAAAAACGAGGCAATCCTAAAGTAATGCCACCTTCAATATGATCGTTAAGTCTGGATTTAATTCCGCCGGAAATAATATTGATTGATTCATTTAAAACATCGCTCATTTGCTCTTTATCCAATTTCTCTTTAGAAGATAAAGAAAGCATTTTGCGTGTTATCTGATTTAAGTTTTCTAAATCTACTAACAAACCCACTTCAACTTGGTATGTGCCACAATCGAGCATCAGATAAGAGCCTGAAAGTTGATTCGGATTTTGAATTCGTGAATATTCGAGACTGAACACTTCCGTATCCTGATCCCCTAGACCATTTATAACAAAATCATTGACCGCATCCACTGCGGCGGTTAGCCAAATTTCAGGAGTGCTTGCAATCGACATAATCTATTCCTTGATCTCTAAAATTAAATGTTCTGTTTTAATTGATAACATGGAAATTTATCAATACCTACTCGCACAAATTGATTATTAATCCAAATCGTTGTTTCTGCACCTCCCAAAAACAAGTATCCCTCCGGATTTAATGTTGCTTCAACCCGTTTAACGATTTCTTTTTTAGTGTCGATATTAAAGTAAATTAAAACATTACGCATGAATACTAAATCCATCTTGGGAATAGCCCAGGGATTAATTAAATTGATTTTCTGAAAGGTAACCATATCGCGTATTTCTTTATTAATTTGCCAATTAGGTCCTTTTTTTTCAAAAAATTGAGTGAGATAGGTTAGCGGTAAACCGCGATTGACCTCCATTTGGTTATAAAGGCCTTCTTTCGCTTTAGCAAGCATTTTCTCAGAAATATCACTGGCTATAATATTAATGCTCCAGCCCTGAAATTGAGAGGATAACTCTTTTAAAATCATGGCAATGGTATAAGGCTCTTGGCCACTGGATGCGGCAGCGCACCAAATATCCACTTTTTTATTGGATTTTTTAGCTTTTAGTTCGGGAAAAATTTTAGTTTTTAATAATTCAAATGGATGAATGTCACGAAAGAATAAGGTCTCATTAATCGTCATAGCATCAATGATTTTTAATTTTATTTCTTCCCGAGGCTGTCTTTTAAAAGCGTGAATGAGTTCATCAAGTGAAGCGAAGCCCAATTCCTTAGATATAGGCGTTAACCGACATTCAACCAGATATTCTTTAGTAGGCTCCAGAACAATTGCTGTCTCAGCTTTAATAAACTGTCTAATAAATTCAAAGTTGTTATTGTCCATAATCTCTTCTTATTCGATTCACACGTTGATTAATAGCAGAACCAATATTATTTAATGACACGATTTCATCTGCTAGCTCGGCCGCGGCTACTGCACCTGGCATACCCCAAACAATACTCGTTGCTTCATCTTGCACAATGATTTGACCATTTTTTTCTTTAATTAAATTACATCCGTTTAAACCGTCATGCCCCATTCCGGTCATAACCACTGCTAAAGTATTCCCGCCAAAATATTGGGCTACAGAACGAAATAATACGTCTACTGCAGGCCGGCAATAATTTTCTGGAGGATCTTGGTTTAACTGCACTACATAATGCTTGCCTTCAAGAGCAAGGGACATATGATAATTACCAGGCGCAATCAAGGCTTTACCTGGAACTAAGATGTCTCCTTCTTGTGCTTCAACTACTGGAATCTGGCTGTCTTTAGAAAGGCTTTCTGCAAGAATTTTAGTAAACATAGGAGGCATATGTTGAACGATAACTATAGGCACAGGAAAATCCTTGGGAATAGCAGGAATAACTTGTTTCAATGCATTGGGCCCACCTGTTGAGGTTCCAATAGCAACGATGTTAATTTGCTTCTTTGGTATTGAACTTTTAGGAGCCAAGTTTATTTTATGTGTTTTTAAATCCAGTTTGGGTCTTGTTAATTCTTTAATTTTGTAAATTAATTCATCTCCGACCATGTTTAAATTATCTTTGATGGAATAGCCGCTTACCTCTTTAGTCACATAATCATTCGCGCCGTAATTTAATGCAGCTAGTGTGGTTTCAGCACCTTCCTTCGTTAAAGAACTAAACATAATTACTGGAAGCGTGGGGTGTTGTTTCCTAATCTCTATAAGCGTTTCTAATCCATCCATTTCTGGCATTTCAATATCAAGAACGACCACATCAGGCTTCATTTGATTGATTTTTTCAAGCCCTATTTTTCCATTTACAGCCGTTGCAATCAGATCTATTTCTGGATCCTTAGCCAGAAAATTACCAACTAAGCGCCGAATCACTACAGAATCATCAACCATAATCAGATTTATTTTTTTCACACAAGTCTCCCCTGCAAGTAATCTGCATCATTAGTTAAATAATTTAGGAAGACAGGCCCATCATTTCTAACTTAGCCATAATGACGTCTTTGGTAAACGGTTTCATCACGTACTCATTAGCACCGGATACCATTGCTCTTCTTACATTTTCCATTTCTGTTTCGGTGGTGACCATCATCATCCATGTTTCAGAAAAATTAGGATGTTTTTTAGCAGCCTTTAAAAAATCCAAGCCATTCATGATTGGCATATTCCAATCGATACACGCAAGATCAATATTGTCTATTTGGGACAGCAAGTCTAACGCTTCCTGTCCATTTTCTGCTTCATAAATATCCCAATTACCCAGCTCCTTAAAGATGCGAATTAATAATAATCTTGCCGTTTTCGAATCATCAACTAATAAGACTCTCATTTCCTCTCCTCAACACGGATAGTGAATTATTCATAAATAAATTGCGCAACAATCTGTTGTAGGTTATCTACCATCTTTGATAATTCCTCAGCAGATTGTTGGGTGCTTAATGAGCCGTTGGCAGTTTCTTGCGCTGCTTGAGCCACACTCATGATATTTTCCGAAATTTCAGCACTGCCTTTCGCGGCCTCTGAAACATTGCGTCCAATTTCACTGGTGGTTGCCGATTGTTCTTCTACAGCACTTGCTATGGTGTTTTGGGCTTCATTAATTTCTTTAATGATCGAGTTGATCTTAGAAATAGCTTCTACAGAATTTTGGGTATCTCCTTGAATTGCCTCGATCTTAGAACTAATGTCTTCCGTTGCTTTCGCTGTTTCTTTAGCAAGCTCTTTCACCTCATTGGCAACCACGGCAAAACCTTTACCTGCCTCACCGGCACGCGCAGCTTCAATGGTGGCATTCAACGCCAATAGTTTTGTTTGTTGCGCGATTGCGGTAATTACTTTAACCACATTACCAATTTCCGTACTACTTTCACCTAATTTGATAATGGTATTATTGGTTTCTTCGGTCACAGTCACAGCTTGATTAGCTACTCGCGCCGCATCAACCGCACTTTTAGCAATTTCTTTAATACTGGCATTCAACTCCTCAGCTCCAGCTGCAACTGTTTGCACGTTGGCACTGACTTCCTCTGATGCGGCAGAAACCAGACTGGATTGAGCCGAGGTTTCTTCTGCACTCGCAGACATTTGCTGGCCGACGGCAGCTAATTGTTCTGAAGAGGTAGCTAATACAGAGGCGCTATCTGAAATGGATTTCATCATATTGCGCAATTGTAAAAAGAATTTATTCAGGGCATCACAGATTTGATCCGCAGGTTTTTTATCCCCTTTGACTTCTAAAGTGCCCGTTAAGTTTCCTTGAATTGCGTCATGAACAAAGCCTAAAATAAGACCGACTCGTTCTACAAGTTCGAGTTCGTCTACTTTTTGAGCGGTAATGTCCGTAGCGATTTTGATTATTTTAGTGACGCGATTCTTTTCATCACGCACTGGCGTATAAACTGCGCGTATCCAAACCACAGAGCCATCTTTGGCGATGCGTTTAAACTCATTATTAAATGTTTTACCATTGGCAAGATCATCCCAAAAACATGCATACTCTGGTGTTTTTACATATTCTGGATCAATAAATATGCGGTGATGTTCGCCAACAATTTCAGAAAGCTCGTATTTCAGTGTTTTCAAAAAATTTTCATTAGCGGTTTGCACATAGCCTTTCGTGTCGAATTCAATAAAAGCATAAGCTTGATTGATGGCATCCAAAATTCCGCTCATGTTTTGACGTTCAAGCTCTTCTCTAACTTTTTGTTCCGTAATATCGGTTGCAATTTTTACCACTTTAGATACACGATTCATTTCATCGCGAACAGGAGTGTAAACAGCACGTATCCAGACTATGGATCCATCTTTGGCGATTCGTTTAAACTCATTATTAAATGCTTTCCCATGAGCAAGATCATCCCAAAAACGCGCATATTCTGGTGTTATTACATATTCGGGATCGATAAATATACTGTGATGTTTGCCAATAATTTCAGGAAGCTCGTATTTTAGTGTTTTTAAGAAATTCTCATTGATTTTTTGAATATTGCCTTTGGTATCAAATTCAATAAGTGCGTAAGTTTGATCGAGCGCCTGTAAAATGGCCAGCATGTTTTGGCGTTCTAGTTCTTCATCGGTAATAGGGTAGCGAACGCCTACATATTTAATCGGTTTTCCATCGCGTCCTAAGACAGGGCAAATAGTTGCATCAACGTAATATGGGGAGCCATCTTTTTTCTTATTTTTAATTTTTCCTCTAAAAATATTTCCAGCGCCAATGCTATTCCATAAGTCTTTAAAAAGTGTTTTAGGCATATCAGGATGGCGAAATATATTATGTGGTTGGCCAACACATTCTTCTTTACTGTATTGAGAAACTTCACATAATTTTTCATTGACATCTAATATATTGCCACGCTTATCCGCGGTGGATACAATGCAGGTTGAGTTTATAATTTTTAAAAGAGCATCATTTTCTAACTGTAACATTTCTGCTTTACTGTATTCTTCTTTTTTTACTGCTTTACCATTTCCTTTTGGAGACTTTGGTAATCTACCTGCATCCATTACTTCTTCTGGGCTGTTCATGTACACTCCTTTTGCTTCACAAGTACGTCGGCTTAATTTAATGTTAAAACTTGTCCTATATCCAAAATCAATAAAAGCTTATTCTCAAATTTACAAACTTCCTTCAATACGGTACGAATCTCCCCCTGTAAATTTTCAGGAGGGGATTCAAAAGTATCTGCAGAAAGATCGATAACATCCCCAATATCATCAACCCAGAGACTCACTGCACCATCGTCAGTACGTACAATAATATTGGTTGGCTTTTGATTTTCTTCCAGCATGGGAAAATCCAATCGTTTACGCATGTCAATCGCAGTGACAATCTGCCCACGTAAATTAATCAATCCACTAATGGTTTGATCGGCTAGAGGTACCGTGGTCATTTCATGGTAACGAATGACTTCCTGAATTTGAAAAACATCGACTCCAAAAAAATAGTTATCCAGATAGAAAGTGCATATTTTTCGTTCATTAGTCATAGTCTTTCTCTAAATAGCGGCTATCTGTTTGTAGATAGGTAGCGCAATATTAATAATGTTTTCTATATCGATTACTTCAGTCACTTTATCTTCAATTACGGTAGTTCCAATAATACCTTTGCGAATCATATGTTGATGTAAGGGGAACACCCCTTCGACTATGTCATAGACATGATCCACAATGAGGCCGAAATTATGATGTGCATTGGAATAGACAATCACATGTATTTTTTCTTGTGGTTCGGAAGAGTAAGCGCCATTAATTACCGCATCAAGTCTAACTAAAGGCATAATGGAATTTCGATATTGAACTACTTCTTGTTTGCCCGCTTTTTCGATCATTTTTTCTGAAAACTCCTCTATCCTATTGACCTTAATTAGCGGTACTGCAATCAAACTATTTTCTCCTGAACGCAATAATAATAATGTTTGCTTTTCCCCATGCTGGGCATCAGCCAGGTTATTCTGCGTTGATTTACTTGCTTTCATATTCGCAGATAAGAGCCCTGCCTTATGGGCCAGGCCAATGACATCCAGAATCAAAGAAACGTTCCCATCACCCATGATGGTAGCACCAGCAAATACAGAAACATTGCGAAACAATTTGCTAAGTGGTTTGACCACAATTTCTTGCGTGTCATTAATGTCATCGACAACCAAGCCAAATTGTGATTCACCTGCTTGCAGAATCACAATATAGGTAGACTCATCATCGTGATTTAAAGAACGCTCATTACTTACCTTTAGTTCTTTTTCCAAATAAACTAAAGGTAATAATTTGCCGCGTAACTTATAAATAGGCGTATCTTTGATGTATTGAATTTCTGTTTTGATTTGTTCTTTGTCCAAACGAACCAGCTCAAGCAAGTTCACTTGAGGAATCGCATAGCGACTATCTCCGCAGGTAATGATTAGTGCTGGGATAATTGCCAAAGTCAGCGGTATTTTAATTTTTATCGTGGTGAAACAACCTACTTTACTTTGTACGTCAATGCTGCCATTAATCCGTTCTATATTGGTACGTACCACATCCATTCCGACCCCACGACCAGAAACATTCGTGACTTGCTCAGCAGTTGAAAAACCAGGAAGGAAAATAAGATTATATGCTTCTCGATCACTCAAGCGCGCTGCTTGTTCACTAGTAATTATCCCTTTTGCTAATGCTTTAGATTTAATTTTTTCAGGGGATATTCCTGCACCATCATCAGTGATTTCTATATTGACGTATCCTCCCTCATGATATGCTGTAAGTTTTAGCGTTCCTGTTTCAGGTTTTCCTTGGGATTTACGTTGCTCAGGAAGTTCAATACCATGATCCACCGAATTACGGACTATATGGGTGAGCGGATCTTTAATTGCCTCAATTAAATTTTTGTCTAATTCAATTTCTCTTCCATGCATGGTCAAATTAACTTGCTTCTTACAGGTGTTTGCTAAAACACGAATAACTCGTGGAAATTTTCCCCAAACATTTCCTATGGGCTGCATGCGAGTTTTCATTACGCCTTCTTGTAATTCGGAAGTAATTAAATTGAGCCTCTGCGATACAGCGATGAAGTTGGAGTCGGATTGCATGGAAATAAATTGCAGTAGTTGATTGCGAGAGAGAACTAGCTCTCCAACAAGATTCATCAGTTTATCCAAGAGATCCACGTTGATGCGTATGGTGTTATCTGCTAAAGTTCTTTTTACATCATCGATTTGTGGCGTGTCTCCATTCCATAAAGCGCTGTTATCTTTAATACCCTCCAGTTCCTCGCCTCCCTCATTATTCTCGTCCTTTTCTTCTTGTATTTCTTCAGATACGGCATATTCGGCAATCAGATTTGGCTCTTGGATTCTCTGAATGGGTTCTTCAGGTTGTTCTTGATCTAGGATTTGTTCTGTCATTATTTGAGAGGGTTTCTCCACGTTTAGTGGCAATGTATTACCCCCTGTGCGTAACTCATTGAGCAGTTGGATAAGTGTCGTATGTTCTTCAGTTCCATCTTTGCCTGTGGTTTCAATTAACTTAAGCATTCCTCTCACGACATCAGCTGTTTGCAAAAGAGCCGTTGTGCATGGGGCATCCAGCACCATTTTCTTATCGCGTAGTAAGACTAATAAACTCTCAGCTGCATGAGTTAACCTTTCCAAGTTTGGAAAAACCAGCATGCCTGCACCGCTTTTAATAGTGTGCATCGCCCGAAAAATAGCGGATAAAAGTTTCGGGTTTGTAGGGGCTTGTTCTAAAGCAACGAAATCATTTTCAAGATTATCTAAATGCTCCATACATTCGGTTAAAAACTCTTTAATAATCTCATCATCTTCATCATTATCCATGATATAGCTCACTTAACTTACACATTATTAATATAATTAACCTATATGTACAGTAAATATACTTTACAATTTCGCCTCAATAACATCAATTTTAAATCAATTAAGAATATATGCATTTACATAATGTTTTTCGGGCTCGACCCTTAATCCGACATCGTCTTCTGCTGTAAGCAAAATAAAAGGCAATTTAAATAAATCAGCATTGGCATAACTCCATGCCCATCAGCAGTTTTCTATCAGTAGCAAAATCATCAACGATCAAAATCTTTTTATTTGCATTCATTTTTTCTACTTGCGCCCTCCTGCATTTTTCATGGTTTACTTAACTTAAAAGTGGCCACCAAAGCATCATAATCAAACTGTTTAAGTGCGATATTCTCGGGAAGTTTTAATTCTGATTGATATGTGTGATAAATTTGCTCTAGGACTTGCAATGCTTGGCTAATTGTTTCACGCATGTCTTTTTTCTCTATCCGCAGCTGTTCAATTAAGTCTAAATATTGGGAAGATTCTTCAGTCAGAGTCTTATTTTCTATGAAAGCGGTTTCTATTTTTTCTTTAAAATCAACGACAAAATTTTTTGCAGCATAAATATCATCAAGTGTGCTCTCATCGATTTCTTGATGGCATAACTTTGCCATCATTAAAATCGCTTGTTTTATTTCCTGATCGATATGATCCAAAGAATGAGAAGAGTTTTGCAATTCTTTGGTTAAAGAAAGATGAGTCTGTGATGCCTCATAAAAAGTATTAATATAAGCTCCATGCATTGTTTCCAGAGTTCCAGTGAGCGTATGTATGATATTTGGCTTATATTCCATCATCAACGAAATAATTTGGTCACAAAAAAGTTGATTTTGTTTTTTAATATTTTTTAAATAATGTTCTGTTTTTTCGCCGTAAAAGCTGGCTAATATTGGGCCAAGCTCCGATGCATTTTTCTCTATATATTCTTCAGCTTTTTTTCGTGTCACAGATAATGTTTTTACTTTGGCACGATTTGCTAGGGTTTTAGTAACAAAAAAGATAATTAGCGATACAGTTAATAAGACAACGACAAGCATTAGCATGGGAAATAAAGTATCAGATGTCATTATTACCTCCTAGCGTATCCATTTTTCCTTTAAAAATGTGCTGATTTTTTTTATAGAAAAAACCGGCTATCATGGATAAGACGATCAATAGCATTAGGCCATTAGCAAAAAATAAGTTGATGAATGGTTTTGATGATCTTTCTTCTGCAGAGGTTATTTCTGTATCTTTTGAGGATAAGTGTATCTCTGTATTTAAATTAATTGGAATAACTAATAATTCCGTAGTTGTGGCAAAAGTAAAAACCGTAAGCAGTACTTTATTTTTAAGGAGATTAATTAATAAGCGAGTTGCAGGAGCATGTAAACTTCTAGGATCATTCGGTCTCGTTCTCCCAGAGACATCAATTAAAAGAACAACCTCTATTTTTTCTTGCGCTAACGCATAAATAGACACCCTCCAATAGGCACAAAAAATGCATGGAGAAAACAAACGAGTCTGAAACAATTTCACAAATAAATCCTTTTATTTTTATCACCCTGACGCTATAAAATATAGATAGAGTTTTCCGTTATTTCAAATGGCATCGTCAACTAAACTTTTGAATATTCAAAAGAGTTGATTTGTCGAATTTTAGGCGCAAAGAATCTCGTGAGCCGCCTCTTGCCAAATTTCTTTGGCTTTATGAAATTGTATTTTCCGATGAGAAGCTAAATTGGTGTAGCGCCCCACTGCCACCGCAAAGAGGTTTCTAATGGTTTCCATGAGCGCGATGACGCTCTGCTCTCCAGTTGGTGATTTAAAGCGAACGAGCATTTTTCTTTTCTGCGCGTGGGTTGATGAGCATTCTCTACCCGGTTATTAAGTCCCCTGTGCGAGCGATGTTCGACTCCTTTACCCATCTGACGAATTGGTTTTGTGTAACTTTTTTCGGCTTCCGTTCTAACATCCTATTCTTCCCTTAAATAAAGTGCAGTCTAGAACAAAAGTTTAGTTGACGGTGCTCTTAAGACGCATTAGTCAGCTCGTTCAGTCTCATAAGGCATCGCTTATATGAGTTAGCCAGAGGGATTGATGAGCGCCCGGTGAATCCTGAGCGCATTCGTAAATCCATTAGTGTTGAAGAAACATATTTACAGGACTTACCTGATGTGGGCACCTGTATTGCTGCACTTCTCGAGCTAATGACTCGTTTGGAGGGATGTATTGAACGAGCAGATCCCTTAGGCATCCATAATTTATTTGTTAAATTAAAATTTAGTGATTTTCAGCAAACCACAGTAGAGCTGGTGCATGAGCGACTCGATGTGCCTGTATTTAGCCAGCTTATTCACGAGGGCTCTGTTGCAAAAAATTAAGATATTATCAATTCATTCTTTTTTGCAACAGAGCCTTTTAATTTATCTTCATGTATAATTTGAACCTACCCTAACCCGTAATAGGACAACCTAGAGGATTGGAAAAGAAAAAATTTTCGCAATTTCTAACTAAATTAGTTCTGTTATATTCCTCTTTTTTTGGTGTAAAAACATGCAAAATAAAATAGATTTGAAGATTTTTTTAACGAAATTTGATATTTGGGATTCCTGGCAGGAAAAATTCAATTTGAAAAATATGGGCTTATTTGTAAGTCATGCTAAGCCATTAATTACGTCCTTAGATGATTTATTAAGAACTGATTCCCTTAATAAAATTTTAAAATCTATTTTATTAGATGATAATTGGGATGACATTGAGTCTATAGATGTTTCCTCACGCATTGTTGACAATACGTATGTAAGGAAATGTATTGCAGCCATTGCTGAATTAGAACAAAGAGAGGACTATGCCGATATCAAATTATTGATTTATTATGCCATTGCTATTCGCTTTTATATTGAAAAAATAAATAAAAATGTACCGATCCCCTCCACCAAATTAAGTGCAGAAAAATCCAAAGAGGATTTCAACAGATTAAAAGATATAGACCCTGGCTGTTTAACATTGAGCTCAAATGAAGGGCGAAAGTCATCAAACTATTTTATGGAAGAATTCAGATTTTCTTGTAAAAAAGAAGGAAAAAACGTAACTTATTTCCAATATTGGAGTTCGTCTTCTTTAATTGGAAGAATACTTTCCTTTTTGAAAAAAAACGATTGCATTAAACCGACTTTATTTGATCAACACCGTAGTGACATAGCTCCTTCACAATTCCGACCTGCAAGCATTAAATATTTGACCTATTATATTACTCAATTAGACTCTCGAGTATCTATAACCAATTATTTGAATTTATGCGGAGGATGGGGAGACCGATTGGTTGGAGCATTAGCAACTCCTAGTATTAAGCGATACATACAAACGGATCCCAATGAAGAGTTACTCAACGCAACTCAGCAAATTTATGATACCTATGATCCGGATCATGAAACCACTGTGTATCTTTACGATAAACCTATGGAAGATTTGACCAAGGAAGAACTTTGTCCAGGTGGTGAGAAAAATGACCTCGTAGCATATTCTCCACCTTATTTCAAAAAAGAATTGTATCATGGAGAAAATCAATCGCATCTCAGATATCCTACGATAAATGAGTGGGTCACCGAGTTTTTATACAAAAGTGTGTGGGTGAGTTATAACGCACTCAATGTCAATGGCGTTCTTGCTATTAATTTAGCGGACATTAAAATACCAAATGGAACATTATATAAGTTAACGGATTGCCTTATTCACTATTTAGAAAATGATATGTCTCCTTTCTTTTCAAAATTTTCTGAGCCACTTATCTATCCTACTACGAGGGTATCTAATGAATCAAAAATATTTTTATATCAAGCTAAAGAGTGTACAGATGTTTTACCGAAATGTCTTAGTTTTAGTATGGAACCTTGGACGACAGTAAAGAGCACGAAAGCCGAGTCAAAACAGAACAAAATAAAGCGTGACTCAGGGCAAATAGTTACAGGTTCAAGTAATGAATCAGCGTTACCTTTAACGAGAGCTAATGCCAATAATGAAGGAACACCGCACGTTCAGAATCTCTATGCTTCAATATTACCCTATCCAGGATTATTCTTACCATTTGGCCAAAGTATACCCACAGAAATGCCTCCATCATTCAATAGATTTTTTAGTCCGTTTCCAACAACATCTAATGCGCCATCTTCTTCTACAGTAAAGAGCAAAAAAATAAAGCGTGATTCGGGGCAAATAGTTACAGGTTCAAGTAGTGAAGCAGCGTTACCTTTAGTTAATGCCAATAATACAGAAACACCGTACGTTCAGAATCCCTGTGCTTCAATATTATCTTATCAAGAATTATTTTTACTATTGGGCCAAAATATACCCCCGGCAATGCCTCCTTTCCAAACAGAGCCATCCAGTAGGATTTTTAATCCATTCTCGACAGCATCTAATGCCCCATCCTCTTCTACCCTTGAGGTATCGTCTAATCCATATCTATTTATGTCGAGTAACAATAAGCAAAAAAGCCCCTCTGCATCTGAAGAGAATAAGAGGAGTTATACAAGTAGATAAACCTTAGAGCCGGCATCGTCATGTATGGACCCAGACCTGGGTGCAAGAAGTAATTCAATAAATTGTTAGCAAGCGAGATAGAGATGCAGCCATGTATACGGCTTCTTGTTACAGTGCCTAGTCAGCTCATGAGCCCTGATAGTCTCTGCGCTCTTTCTCCTCATCAACTAATCGGCTTCTTGAGCCCATGACGATGTTAGGTTTTGAAAGAGCAGGTCCTACCTGTTTTGCTATCACTTAGTGTTTTACCTTAAGCACACTCCCGACGGTAGTAACACAGTTTTATTCTTGTTCTATTTATGCCGTACACGCCACCTCAGGCTGATAACACACACCGGTTGACATGATAGCCCAGATGGCTCGTACATTCTTATTGGCTAAAGCAGCACCGTCAAGTAAACTATTAGTGATGTAAAAAGGAGCTGGATCCTAATTTCAGGCGCAAAGAATCTCGGTTGCAGCAGACAAACGCATTGAACGAACTGAGTTAACTGAATATGTTGCTAATTTTCCCCAATGCACGATTGTTATGGAGTTCTATGGTGGCTCAAATTACTGGGCGCGAGTTTTTCAGAAATAGAGGTTCTAAACGCTAGCCGTCGAAATTTCCGTGCATTAATTAATCATCCCAAAATTCTTTAAATTTTACAGAAGCAATTTCTGTGTACCTTATGGTATGTTGAATACTGCGAGTATCCCAACCGTCATTAGCTAATTTGAAGCCTGTTGAGTGACGAAGCATATGAGGGTGTATCGCCAAGCGAAGTTCTGCTTTGTCCCCTGCCCTAGCGATAATTTTTCTGAAAGTATCTGTAGTAATGGGCGCTTTGCGCTCCGTCATAAAAACATAATCTGTTTCTGGGTAATCGCGTTTTTAATTGACGCAGCGCTCTAATCTCTGGACCAAAAAGAAGGTGGCTGGGATTCCAATTTTAACGAACCACATGAAGCAGGCCTTGTTTTAAATCTATTTGTGACCAATGTAATGAGTTCATCAACCTAACAACCCGATCCATCTATTATGACTTTAATTTAAAGCCATTATCTATACCACGATATGGATAAAAAAAATTCTTTGTGTATAATTTACGCCTCAAGTCCTTAAAAGAAAATCAACAGGGAATATAAGATGACGTATTATATAAAAAGTGCAAAACAAAGTAAGTTAATCCACAATGTGCAAAATACCAAGTTGGGTTACACCAAGCTTAATTTTTCTAGTGCCCTTAAGAAAAAAAGCGTTTCGCAAATAATAGAAATTTTCCAGGCGATACCGGACTATATTGTTGCTCTCGATTTAAGTTTTCTTCAATTGGGCACTCGAAATGCGGAGGAAGTAAGGGACATTTTAAAGGCTATTCCTGGCTGGGTTACCTCAGTGGAATTGAGTTATAATGATTTAAATCTATTGAAAACAGATGAATTGATTCAAGCTTTAAGTGGGCTTCATACCAATATCACTCATATTCATTTGGATGGAAATAATCTGGGGCATAAAAGTGGCACTGCTCTGTCAACGATTTTGACTACCCTGGCGAATAGAGATAAGCTACATGCTCTTGATTTAAGAGATAACAAACTTTATTTAAGAAAAGCTGATTTTGAATTAATTTTCATTTCTGAGACGAATCAAGGTCAAGGTAATCTCGGTAATATTAGTGAGCTGAACTTAAGTGATAACCGACTAGATATAATACCGACCGACAAATTAATTCAGGCGATAGCTCTGTTATCAGCTCATTTAAAATCCCTTAATCTTGGTGGAAATTATTTGCATGAAAAAAGCACGGATGATAGATTCGTTGAAATTTTCCAGTCGATTTCTGTTAATGTAACTACTCTAAATTTAGAACGAAACGGCCTGAGCAGAATAGAAACAACAATATTAATCGCTCTAATGAAGAATATTCCCAAACACTTAACTTCGCTAAGTTTATATGCAGATAATTTTTATAATAATTTGCAGCAAGAAACATTAAATGAATACTTTGGCCTAGTTCCTGGTTTTGATAATAAAAATGATGATGAATTGGAAAAAATCCTGGGTACTATTCCTGAGACGGTAGAGACGCTTGATTTTAGTGGGATGCTCCTTGCAGGAAGAGGCATTGACTCATTAATCAGATTTATGCATTCTCTTCCCAAAGGAGTTACGACACTGAATTTTAGCTCTAATAACCTTCATCGAATTAAAGCACGGGACTTATCAAGACTGTTTGAAGCGATTCCTTCTCACATAACTTCTATTAATTTGAGTAATAATGGCTTGGGGGAAATGGATACCGCCACATTAAAGAAGGCCTTTGCTATCATTCCAAAGAATGTTACGTCTATTTCTTTAGGTGATAACAAATTTTATAAAAAGAAACACAGTGAAGTGATTGAAATTTTAAGCGCGATACCTATTCATGTAAAAAATATCAACGTTGAAAAAAATAAATTATTTAAGAAGGTACAAACAACAGATAATTTCTTTAACACCATGCAAAACCATGTTAAGGAACCGGAACGTTTTAATTGGAGAGACAACGGAGAATCCAATTTTTCCAGAGCTTTAGCACCCATGATTTCTTTTGCTACAAAAGGAAGAACAAATAAGGCCGCAGAGCCTTTGCCTGCAGATAACGTTGCTACAATTTTGTCATTCCTTGCCCCAGCATCAGTTAAATCAAATTATATTAAGCAACTTATTATAGAAAAAGAAGAGAAAAATCAGCTTTCCTCCTCAACAAACACAGCAGGAAATAACTCTTTACCAACTAATATTTTTCAGTTCTTTAAGAAATTTATTCCTAAAAGAACTGTTGAAAGTAATGAAACATCTGCAAATTGCATTATATAATACTGGCTCTGTCCAATATACGACAACAGCTATTATCGATAACTTTCTAAAAAAATTAGCTTGCAATAAAGGATGGCTCATATGCGTTGAAAAAAAACCGCATTATTGTGTTTAAATTTAGCGCAAGCAATTAATCAAGAATAAATTTCAGAAAAAAATCAATCAATGTTCTATTGATAATGCTCGCGCTAAGGTGCTTTTAGTAGGAATTCAATAAGATCCTCCAGACGCACGTACTCAAGTGTTTCAGCAATTAAATTTAAATAAAAATCCTTATTACTTCAACAAAAAAACGGATTACTGATGCACGGAATATCCCATCATTGAGAAAACAATGGTATAATGAGCTCAGTAATCATATTATCGAAAATTAGCCTACTGCCAACAGAGAAGTCTAATGCAATAAGACAGGAGTTCAATTAACTAGAACACATTTTGTTTCCTAGTGATGAATTGATTCTGAGTTTGCAGCAAAAAAGTATTGCTCCATTATTCCCGCCAAAGTGCAGAATCAAACGAAAACAACGTTAATGTGCGAAAAAAACTTACCGCAATAATTAGAAAACAGAAGTTGTTATTATGTGAAGGACCCTACGAATACAAGCTTATAGATTTACCCAGAACTTTTGAAGCAATAATATACAAAGATAAGCATTATTTAACATCAGGATATCACTCAAATGCAAATACACGAGGGGCGTCATGAACGGCGAGTGCTTAAAATATCAATAGCTGTTACCTTTATCTTAGCGGTGGTAGGTATTTTATTTGGGCTATTGTCGGGCTCATTGGCGATTGTCTTTGACGGTATGTTTAATATGGTTGATACCGTTATGTCAACCTTGGCCTTTTTTGTTGCCCGGCTTTTAACAAGAACAGGGGACCGGAGATTTCAATACGGTTACTGGCATATTGAACCTATGGTTCTTGTTTTGAATGGTAGTATTCTAATACTTCTTTGTGCTTATGCGATGATAAATGCCATAGGCAGTTTAATGTCTGGTGGGCATGAGTTGAATTTTGATTGGGCATTTGTGTTTGCTCTTTTGGTCTTTTTTTTATCCACCGGCATGTATTTTTACTTGATTAAAACAAACCGAAAAATCAAGTCCGAATTCTTACGATTAGACATTCAAAGTTGGCTAATGTCTGGATTGATCTCCTCATCTCTCCTTTTGGCGTTTGGTATCGCCGCGTTGTTGCATGGTGGGGTCTACGGATATTTTACCCCCTACATCGATCCCCTTATTTTGGCGAGTCTTACAGCTTGTTTGATTTTTGTGCCTATGGCCACGGTCCGAGATGCACTGCGCGACATATTTCGCATGGCCCCCTTGGAGCTTGATGAAAAAATAAGAGATTTTTTAGAGCAGCTTATAAAACAGCGTAATTTCAAAACCTATACAAGCTACGTTGCAAAAATAGGACGTGCACAGTTTATTGAAATACATATAGTACTACCCATGAATTTTCCAATTTCAAACATTGAAACCTTGGATGAAATTCGTAATGAAATCGCATTGGCTATTGGAGAAGATTCCCCAAGACGTTGGCTAACCATAGCTTTTACTGCAAATGAAAACTGGATTTAATGAAGAAGTACATCCCCAAAAAAATATACCAACTCGAAAGAGCTGAGGAATAGCGGAAGCAGTCACGCGTCCAGAAATGAAATTTGTTGCAGTAAAAACGGCTGTCAACAAGACGTATTGATGGTGCACCGAGTAAGAGAGCTGTTAGTGAAACAACGAACAGCCCAGGCCAATCAGATAAGAGGTTTATTGAATGAATACGGAATCATTCTTCCACAAGGTATTCGTCAAGTTCGTCAACTAATGGAGCGATTGAATGACCATAGCGCTCATTTAAGTAGTACGACGTACGCCTTATTTGTCCGACTTTATGAGCAATTTAAAGCTACCGATAATGAAGTCGTCTTTTATGACCAGGAAATCAAAGCGCAAGCGATGAGCAATCCTTTATGTTGTGAGGTGATGAAAATTGAAGGCATTGGTCCCATGACTGCTTCGGCAATAGTGGCCAGTATTGGCGACCCTAATGTATTTAAAAATGGCCGTGAAGTATCCGCATGGCTTGGGTTAACTCCAAAACAACATTCCAGGGGGCACCCACTGTGACGCGCTACTGTGATAATAAAACCGATACGAAGAGCCAATGGGTTGTTCGTAAAAAGCTTCAGCATGGGCCAATAACGCAGCGGGCGCTTTAGCCAATAAAAATGCACAAATCATCTGGGCTATCAGGGCAACAGGTGCGTGTTATCAGCCTGAACTTGCGTGTACTGCATAAAAATACAACAAGAACAAATACCGTGTTACTACCGTCTGGAGTGTGTTATTTGGATAAAACCCCTATTAGTTATTCTAAGGGGCGCGATATTTTGGAAGCTAATGTCTGAATTTATTGTTCAAGCATAAATATTTCATTGTCAAATTCCGCTTGTTTTTCATGATACTTTGGATCACGCCTATAATCTTCCAGTATCTTTTTTAGCCTCAATATTATATTTCGAATCCTAATCCTATCATTGCGTCGCGTTACATTTATTTCGGAATTCAGATTTAATTTTTCAATATTCCAACTTCCCTTCCTGGTCTTGGCTTTCCATTGAATATCTGAAATATCAAGATGCTTATTTATCTCTTCCGGTGGCCTGGGATATATTATTTCCTTTTTCATGAGAAAATCAGCCCTCCTAGGCCAATAATCTTTTTTATAATTATTACAACTAGGGCAGGAATAAATTAAATTTGTATAATCATCTATTAGCTTAGGAAATTTATTCTTTGGTTTATAGTGATCAATGTGAAAAATCTTATAACCACCAATTTCTGGTTCTCTTGTTTGACAGTATGCACATTGGTACCTTAATTGTTGTTTATGTCTTCGATAATTGACCATAATTTAATTGCAATTGTATAGGATGAAAGAATGATGAGTATTTTTTTATCTTGAATGTTTTTTACTTTGTTAATATGTTGAGCTTTTTCAACTATGCTATTTAAGTCTTCCTCTGAGGGAAGATCTCGAGCTTCAAGAGAGTACATTTCTATATCAATAATCTCAATTTTTTTGTCGATTTTTGCCAATTTCTTATTCCTAAATGGGCTAAATTGATTAAAAATGGATCCGAGAACCTGATTTCTATTATCAATTAGATTGTATTTTTCTTTATAAAGACAGGATAATACTTGTTCCGTAGTCTCAATAAGAGTGACGGTTGTTAGATCTTCAGTTGCCCTTTCAATGGCTGAAAAAGATAAGCTAAAATCCCTATCATTAGATTCTGTATGGGCTCTTTTTAGTTGATGCCCAACTAGGCCTAGCGCTCCGAAACTGGCGCCCTAACGCAAAACTCAAAAATATTGTTTAACCCAGCGAACAATGTCTTGAGCACTCATTACCCCGGAGTGTCGGCCGTGTTCTTTTCCGTGAGAAAATAGCATTAAAGTAGGAATGCTTTGAATTTGGTAACGAGCGGCTAATGCTTGTTCTGATTCCGTATTAATTTTAACAAGTCTAATTTCTGGCTCAAGCATCTGTGCAGCCGCTTCAAAATAGGGCGCCATCATTTTACATGGACCACACCACTCAGCCCAAAAATCAACAAGCAATGGAATATCATTCTTCCTGAAATGAAGATCAAATTGTGCTTCATCTAGCGCAACAGGCTTTCCATCAAAGAGTGATTTTTGACACTTCCCACATTTAGGGTGCTCGGTTAATCGTGCTGAAAACAAACGATTTGTTATATGACAATGAGGACAAACAATATGGATTGAATCACTCATAACACTAGTTCCTATTTATTTTACTTCGTTATTTTTTTATATCTGAATACTAATTCTTACCCAATAAACTTCTTTAAAATCATCTCAAGAGGACAAAGTCCTGTAAATCCACTTTGAAAAAGATTAGCTCCTACAAATACAGTAAACCATAAAAAATTAGCGCTTATAAATACTGGACTGGTCGAAACGCCTAGCGCGAGTGATATCAAAACAAAGGCACCAGCGACAATTCGAATAATACGTTCAATAGTCATCATCTATTCTCCTAATACTAATTTAATGGGTACGCTTCCACCAACTTAAATAGATTAATGGAATTAAAAACAAGGTAAGTACTGTTGAAGCAAATGAACCAAATATCAAAGAAATAGCAAGGCCGCCAAAGACAGGATCGGATAACATTACAGCGGAGCCCAGAATAATAGCAAGTGCTGTTAAGACAATCGGTAGAATTCGCTCTACACCTGACTCAATAACGGCTTCTGTTATAGAAGAACCTCGATGTTGGTGCTCTAAAATAAAATCGATGAGTAACAGCGAGTTTCGAACAACAATTCCGGCTAAAGCAATGACCCCTATCATGGACGTGGCAGTGAACGGTTGGTTCATTAACCAATGTCCAGGAAAAACGCCAATGATGGTTAAGGGTATAGCCCCCATAATAATTAAAGGAATAAAAAACGACTGATAAAAAGCCGTTAGTAAAATATAAATCAAGACTATAGCTACAATAAAGGCTGAGCCTAAATCACGAAAAACATCTAACGTCAGGCGCATTTCACCAAGCCAAAAGAGTTGATTTGTAGCAAAGCGATTAGGCTGTGATTCATGAAACCCTAAATTTTCAACTCCCATTGAATAGGGTGGCTTCTTGAGCATCTTTGTCGCAGAAGTAACTGCATAAGCAGGGCTCGAACCCAACACTTCACCGGTTACATAAACAACGGGCGTTTGATCTTTAGTGAAGATGGGCTTTTCCTCTTTATCTTCATGTAGGGCTGCAATTTGCGCCAGAGGGATTAATTGTTGTTGCTGATTTTTTAGATACAGTTGATTAAGTACCTGAGCATCCTCACGCGCCTTTTGCGGCAGACGTAAAATAATGTGCTCTGACTCTCTGGCATTGGGTTCATGAGCATTTCCGATGGAAATACCCTTGAACAAAGCACTCACCTCCTTTGCTACCGTTTGGGGGGCTAAACCGGCTAGCATGGCTACGTTATGATTGATTTCGATACGGTACTGACTGGTGTCTTCAGTCACCGAGTTATCAATATTTATCATACCGTATATTTTGGGATACACTTCAGAGGTTATTTCATTAGCGACAGACCTCAATTCATTGTAATTAGACCCGTAGAGACCTGCTTCCATTTGTGAGCGCACAGGCGGCCCAGGAGGGCTTTCAAAAAGCTTGATATGGCTTTGGGGATGTTGTTTTTGCACAGGCACTAGTCCCTGGTATACCTGTGTTGCAATTTGGTGCGAGCCAATAGACCGATGATGTTTGTTCACCAAATTCACGCGTATTTGACCAAATTGACTCCCTCTTAATAGATTATCTCCTCGCACCAGAGCGGCAAAATCTTCTGGGGCTGACTCTCCTAGATACAACTCCAAGTCGGTGACGTAAGGATTTCTTTGGATGGTTGCACTGATTTTGCTGAGCAACTCGTTTGTTGTTGTTAAGTTAGCATTCGCTCCAGCATCAACGGACACTAAAAAGGTATTCACGTTGTCATCAGGTAGCATTTTAATTTCAACCCCAAGCGGGCTTAGCGGTCCATTAGGACCCGCAGGGCGAATAAATTGCCAGGCAGGTTGAAGCAATACCGCAAAAAGCAATACTACAATGATAAAATAAAAGAGATGTCTTTTTTTCGATGAGTTAAGTAATCCTTTGAATAATACAAGATACGCTCGTTGTAACCAGGTGCTATGGTTCTGATGATGCTCATTCATTTGTTTTTTAGCTTTAGTTCTTAACCAACGATAAGCAAGATAAGGAACCACACTATAGGCAATAAAGAGGGATACAATCATTGCCAATGGTGCATTAAAAGGTATAGGCGCCATAAACGGCCCCATCATTCCACCGACAAAAGCCATAGGCAGGAGCGCCAGCATCACTGTAAAGGTAGCAATAATCGTTGGCTTCCCAATTTCATTGGCTGCATAAATAACCAAACGGGTAAAGTTTTTTTGCACTCCCTTAATAATATGGCGGTGAATGTTTTCAATCACCACAATGCTATCGTCTACTAAGAGGCCTAATGAAAGAATGAGCGCAAACAAAGTAATTCGATTGATAGTCTGGCCTGATAGCCAGCCAATACCAAGTACTAGGCACAAAATTAAGGGAATAGAAAAAACAACCACTGATGCTTCGCGCCATCCTAAAAACACCATCAGCAATACCACGACACTTAGAATCGCAATCCCTAAGTGCTCGACCAAAGTATTCACTGCATCATTAGCTTCATCTCCATAATTGCGAGTGATTGAGACATCGATATTTTTTGGAATGAGCTGACTGTTTTGTAATTGCTCGAGTTTATTCAAAAGAGCTTTTGCTACATCAACGCCATTGCTTCCTTTTTGACGTGCAAGAGCAATGGTTACTGCAGGTTCTATATCTGCATTCTTCAATTGGCCGTGTGCTCCATAGGCAAAATAGGAAGCAATAGTCTCATCTTGAGGCCCCTTTTCAATAGTCGCAATATCTTTTAATAAGATAGGTTTGGCCCCATCAGTTCCAATAATAATGTTGGCTAAGTCTTCATTGGTAATTAGTGAGCCCTCGATACGAAGCGGTGTTTCACTTAATTCATGCTCTAATGTTCCTGCGTCAAGACTGATGTTATTAATAGACAAAGCTTGTTGAATGTTAGCAATTGAAATGGCGTGTTCTGCCATGTGCTTTGGGTTCAACCAGACACGAATAGCTTGAGGTGATGCACCCATTACCCAGCTTTTCCCCACTTGAGGTACGGCGCGCAATTCCTCCAAGACTTTATCGGCAAGCGTTCGTAAGGCAACTGGATTTGCACCTTTAGCATGTAATGTCAGTGTCACAAGTGGGACATCGTACAAACTGATAGAGCGGATTAACGGCATTAAAGTACCCTGGGGTATTTTATCCATGTTGCTGTTGACTTGGTTATAGACCTTAACCAAGCTCGCCTCTTCATTTTCATTAACTTTAAAGCGAACCGTAACCATAGCGCTATCATCAATGGCCATCCCGTATGTATGTTCAACACCAGGAATAGATGCCATTAGACCTTCTAACGGACGAACAATTTGATGAAGCATTTCTTGGCTGTCACTGCCAGGTCGACTTACAGAAATAGTTATTGCAGGAACAATGATTTCAGGATTATAAGTTCGCGGTGTGCGCTCTAGGGCAAGTACGCCAAACAACAGAATACCCATAATCAGTAACAGAGTCAGCTTAGATTGAATAAAGGTTAGCGCCAATTGCCCCGCTTTATTGAGCTTATTTTTGGAATAAAATACATCCTTCACCATGGTCTCCCGATATACAATCGATTTATGCGCTTTTTATCGCTTTGGAAATTAGTTGATTACTGAGCATCAGCCAGTGGGCTTCATGCACTCTTAATTGATGAAGCGCTTGCAGTTCTTGTGCTTTACTTTGTGTGAGCTTCATCTGACTCTCCAATAAGGCACTTAGAGGAACCAGTCCACGACCAAAGCGCTGCTGTAGTTTGTGGATGACCGCCTCTTCTTTATCTGCTGTTTGTCGACTTAATTGCAATTCGTAACGAGTTTGTCGCTCGGCACGTTGTATTTGCTTTAATTGCAAACGCAGCTGATTTCGTTGCTCATCAAGCTCAAATTGAATTTTTTTTGCATTCGCACTTGCTACCTGGACAGCACCAGCTCGCTCACCTGCACTAAATAAAGTCCAGTTAGCCCCTAGCGCAATGGTATCTGATGGAAGGCCTGAGCCTATAGTATTGCCATTCCAATCATGCCTTAATTCCATCGACACTTGGGGCTTATAGAGCGCCAAAGAGGCAGCAACTGCCGCTTTTTCTGCTTGAAGACGAGCACGAAGGGTTTTAATTGAGGGATTCTCATTGATTGTTTGTGTCATCAATAAAGAGTTGAGTTTTGTCTTTGCGCTCAAAGTTGTGTGCCGACTGGGTACAAAGATGCTTTCGGGACTACCAAGCAGCGTTCTAAAGCCATCAAGCTCATCTTCTGTTTGAGTTCTTGCATTAGATAGACCAAGAAGTGAACTGTTTAAGTAAGCTTCCGCCATTAATACATCGCTATCTAAGGTAATCGATTGCTTTTTTAGGTCCTTGGTTGTTGATAGAAACTCCTTTGCTCGAGCAACCTGTCTTTGAGCGACACCTACCAGCTGATTAGCAGTTAGAAAGCGCTCGTAGGATGCATAGACCTCATATGCCAGTTGATTTTGAGCTTGTTGATTTCCGCGTTGTGCGGATGCAACTAAAGCACGCGTCTGTGCTTGCTGCGCTATTATTCGTCCACCGGAGTAAATAGGAACACTTAGTTTAAAGGCCGTATCCAGATTACTATAATATCCTGGATGGTTTAATGCTTGTGGCTTGGTATATAAGGTGTTTAGTCCCGTATATTGATTCGCGCCAAAGTCAGCAAAACTGGCATTTCCCTGACTTAATTTATAACCAAATACAGTCATCGGATTATCAGTGCGTGCCCCACTTACTTCAAGCCCTAATCGCGGCCAACTCATACTGTCTGCTTGCCTTGAGGCTCCGACTGCCGCTTCTATTGAGGCTTTTGCTGCGTGGATTTTAGGATTATTAGCGAGCGCGAGCTGAATCGCTTTAGAATATGAGATAGGCACCGGTCCTGCGCAAAGAGAAGTCGACAATGCACTTGTTAGCATAATAAAAGCCATGTGTTTTTTTAGGAAAATATTATTTAATAACATGACGGAAATCCTTAAATATAACATTAGATCATTCTAATAAATGGAATAATTCTTATTCTTTGCAATAAATTAAATATAGCGTTGATAAAACTGCTTCCACTTCCGGTTTGCTAATAAAATAATAAACTCGAGTCCCTTCTTTTCTTACCGACAGTACGCCTTCGCGTCTCATTTTAGCTAAATGCTGTGACAGCGCGGACTGAGACAAGCCCACAAGAGGTTCTAGTTCGCCCACCGTACATTCTTGTTTGAGGAGATAGCATAGAATGAGAAGCCTTTTGGAATTGGCTAAAAGTTTAAGTAATTGCTCAGCCTTAGAAGCATTATTTTTCATCACTTCAAGGCTAGTGTTTATTAATGAATTCATAGGGTCATTATATTAGATTGTTCTAATATTTCAATATCAGGTGCAATCTTTTTTAAGAGTAGTTAAAAATGTCGATCCACTAATTCTTGACTTAACTATGCTTAGGTTAGGACTTCAAATTTGTCTCAAAATAATCGGCATACATGCTAAAGGGACAGAACCCAAATTATGATTATCTTCGGGATGTATTCAGGCTTGTAAGAGAAAATCTTAATATCGAAGTCACCACCACCCCCAAACGGTTACCTTATGGAGCCACTGAAGATGAAATCAGACTCGTTTACAGAGCAGTTTGGGAGTCTCACGATATCGTTTCTATGCTCATTGTTAAACTTTTGCTTTATACGGGTATACGACATCGTCAACTAAACTTTTGAATCTACAAAAGAGTAGATTTGTCGAATTTTAGGCGCAAAGAATCTCATAAGCTGCGTCGCGCCAAATTTCTTGGACTTTATGAAATTGGATTTTCCGATATGAAGCTGAATGGGTGTAGTACCCCGCTGCCCCCGCAAAGAGGTTTCTAATGGTTCCCATGAGCGCGATGACGCTCTGCACGTGGGCTGATGAGCATTCTCTAACCGGTTATTAAGTCCCTTGTGCGAGCGATGTTCGACTCCTTTTCCCAGTTGCTGCTCATCCAAATGCCATTTATCCGATGGTCTAGGCGCGCGCTTTTTAATGACGTTCTTGAAATGAGAGCCAAATTTAATACACCATGGACGTATCGTTTCATAACTCACGGCAATGCCTCGAGATAATAAACGCTCTGAAACATCTCGGTAGCTGTCATTAAATCGATGGTAACTCCACACCGCAATACGGATTAGTTCCAAGAGGTAACGAGTTTAGTTGACGGTGTCCTTTTTTACCAAGATCTCGGCCGGGGGTTACTACTGCAACGCAGGCAAAGACACTAATTCAGCTTCATCCTGATTAACGCCAGGTTTTGTTGACCCCCAAAAGCCTATTTGTGAGATTGCTATTAATTTTTGATAAGAGGAAGATCTTAAAAGTAAGGCTTCTATTCCCTGATGTCCACCAAAAAGAGCCTGCTCGTGCGGAAATAATAAAATACTTTGTGATTGGTAACTTTCTCTTATTTTTGTTTCTAATGCATCGTGTATTCTCTTGCTTTTATTAGCCCTCATGGATTGCTGAGGAACAAAGGTCGTTCTAAATAATTCTGAATCAAATAACGTGGGTAAATAGGCTTCATGAGTTATTAGAAAACGAACTGCATCGAGGTGCCCTCCTATTATTGCCGGATAGATAGGTCTAAATCCCTGGGGGTTTTCTTTTGATATACCTCCTAAAATATTCAGATTAGCCCCGACTTCTTTAAGCGCGTTAAGAACTGGAACGCAGCCCATGAATGCAGCCGCATGAGCTGCTGAACAATTACTTTGCTGAGATAAATGATCTGGGTCTATTCCTGAATTTTTCAAATAGCGAAATAATTTGATATCGTTCAGACACTCGAACGCTGCTAAAATCATGAGCGTGTTTCCATTTTGATCGCATCGGGTTAAATTCGCCCCTAATTGTTTCCATCTTTTTACTGCGTCCCAATCTTTGAGTTGTGCTGATTTCCAAAATGGCGGTGAAAAATCTGGTGGATTAATGCAACGAGCCAAAAGTTCTGGCTGAATCTTTTTTTGAAGAAATGAGAGTAATAATGAGTATGACTTTGGAGGGTCTTGAATAATACCTTCTAATACAGGCTCTAACACAGGAATACAGTGTTCAACATTATAGACTCGAGTCAATAGATTAAGAAAAGCGTCTGCTTTTTTATTTTTCTTAACTGATAAATCAATGAGCATACGTTTTAGAATTTTTATTACTTCACAAGATTGTTCATTATTCTTAAGCATCAACCAACTCAGAACATTGGGATGTTCCTTAGAGAGATTCATTTGCTCTGGGGGAACATCGTACAAATAATATTCTGCTTTATCATGCTGGATTAATAATTTTATAGCGC
>NZ_CAAAIM010000011.1 GCF_900639985.1 Legionella rowbothamii
GTCGTCAGTTTTCACTAACGTTTCTTTTTACTTCTTCTATCTAGTCACAAGCACTCAAGTTATTTCAAAGTGCCCACACAGTTTGTCTTCTAAGTTTTTAATGAACATCCGCAGCTTGGACCGACCATTCTACGCAGTTCTCACATAATGTCAAACACTTTTTTAAAAAAAAGTGAAAATTAATGATTCACTGTTGGTTTTTATTTCAAATAGAAAAAATCCAATTCAAAAATGGGGCTAAAGCTCCGCTACGTATCCAAAACGAGCTTCATATTCTAATTCTAACAAGCGGTTCTTTTCATGATTATCTATTAAATAACTTTCCAAATTATCGATTTGAATTTGGCATGCGCTTAATCTTCTATCCAACATGAGCATAAGCTCTTCTTTATCCGGCGAATCATCTTTTTGCACTTCATCGATTAAAAGCTGAAGCGCATGCTTAGCACCAACTGCATATTCCAAGGCTTCTAGCTCTAGGCCTTTTATTTGTGCCGCTACACGTGCCATTCTTATTTTGGCATCAATTTCATCAATACTATGTTCTTCCTCAACAGGCTTTTCATAATATGTAAAGTTATAGTAGGTATATGCTTGCTGGAGGTTGCCAACAGATTCAAAGGCTGCTCCGCTAAAAATACTGTAGATTTGTTTATCAGCATCGTATTCCGCTCTACGCATATTCTCTGCGTAATCACTAACACGCGCAAAATATACTGCCGCACACTCATAATTTCCCAATGTTGCATATAATATGGCCAAGCGCTTATAGGTTTTATATAATAGTGGACTCTCTAGATCTAATACTGGAGTAATTGTTTGTTTCAGCACCTTCTCGATTTCAGTAATTAAAACATGCAGTGTTTCATTATTTCGTTTCCGAAATAAAACCATCTTCGTTGGTGGGTCTAGAACTAATTGATCGATGGTAATATCACTCGCTAGCATATTAAATAGAAAATCATTTACAGCGTTTTGTTTAGATAATAATTCTAATAATGATGTCCTAAGCTCGAGCTGTCTTTCTTGCGGTAATTGTTGGGCAACAAAGCTGTGCTGGTTATTAGTAAATGCATTCGCATAAGGTTCACTATACCAACCATTTCTCGACCGTACTGTTAGCTCTTCCGTTTGGGGATTAAATTCAACATTATAATAATAGGCATGTTCTAATGCTTGATTGATTATAATATTGGTATTATTGATTGTACCGGGAATCCTTTCTTTTAAAATTTGTAGAATATTTGTTTCAACAATGCTTTCATTCCAATGCTGGCTATTCACTACAATAATAACGTCTAATTGAGAATTCTCATGAGTACCAAGCTCTATATCTTTATAATAATGTGGATCCAGATCAATATAAGCTGGTTTTCTTAAGTGAGTGAATAAAGCCTCCTCGCTGCCAAATATACCGAAATGTCCTAAATCGAGAGTAAATGATGATTTTTTTGAATCATAAGGCTTTCGTAATGATTGTGGTGAAACATGTAACATAAAATAGTTATTATGGGTACGATCTTTAATTATAACTGTGTGGCAATGATGTATTGTTTCTGCACATAAGATAACCGACTCTTCAGATTCAAAACTTATTTCTCGATAAGCAGGCTCTGATGCATCAGTGAGTTGGGAATCATAATGAGGTTTTAGTTTGTAGTATTTTGCTTGAGCAGGTGTGTATTGAATCGCCTCATCTTCTCTTACTGAAACAATCAGTGGCATAAGTTACCTTTGTGAATATAGGAATATTGGTCAAAATTTTATCTTATAATGCTTAAGAGACTATTAAGAAGTTTGGTTGATTGAATTTGTTAACACATCTGAGCGCATTACAAATAGGGATTTTCTTAAAGCAAGCAAGATAACCGTGAATATTAATTCGTGAGAGATATAAAGAAGGGGCACTTGCGAGCACCGAGGCTACGCTAGAATAATTTTTCAGGGTGCCCCTCCCCTCCTATCTTAGTCTTCCTTGCTTGAATAACCGCATCCCTCTTGTGGGCACAGTATTTGACGGCCAAAACGCTTACTTTCTTTCACGGTTAGTATAGGCCACGAACACTTCGGACAAGGTTGTGCGATGGGCTCATTCCATAATGCATAATCACATTTAGGATAATTGCCACAGGAATAGAAAATTTTTCCTTTTCTTGATTTCCGCTGCAATATTTTTGCTTCATGACATTTAGGGCATTCAACACCTGTATCTGCTGGTTTTTCTAAAGGCTCCATGTGCTTGCATTGCGGGTAATTGCTGCAACCAATAAAACGACCATATTTTCCTGCTTTAATGTGTAATGCACTGGAACACACTGGGCATACACGTCCTTCAATGACTTCTGGCTCGTTTTTATCATTTTCTTGACCTGCCAGATCTTGGGTGTAATCACATTCAGGATAACCGGTGCAACCAATAAAACGTCCGCGTTTACCAAGTCGGATTGATAGAGGCTTAGAGCATTTAGGACATTTTTCATCAAGCACTTCAGTAGTGACGTCTTTACGTTGTACTTGCTCGTCAGTAGTTTGAATTTGTTGTAGGAAGGGTTGCCAAAACTCTTCTAAAACCGGAATCCACTCTTTCTCGCCACGAGCAATCGCATCCAAGGTGTCTTCCAATTGCGCAGTAAACTTATAGTCCACATAACGGGTGAAATAACCAGTTAAAAAGCGATTTACAATACGACCAACATCCGTTGGGAAAAATCTCTTTTTATCAACAATTACATATTCTCGTTGCTGTAATGTATGAATAATCGAAGCATAAGTAGAAGGACGACCAATATCATACTCTTCCAAAGCTTTTACTAAAGTTGCTTCCGAGTATCTTGGCGGTGGTTCTGTGAAATGCTGATTTGCCTGGATGTCTTTAATGTTTACTTTTTCACCCACAGCAAGTACGGGTAATAAAGAACCATCGTTGTCATCCTCCTTAGAATCATCACGTCCTTCTTCGTACACCGCGAGGAATCCAGGGAAGGTAACGGTAGAACCATTGGCCCTAAATACATTGCCTTCGCCACAACTTAAATCTACGGCTACGGTATCCATTAATGCGTCAGCCATCTGGCAAGCAATAGTACGCTTCCAAATTAAACTGTAGAGCTTAAATTGATCTGCAGTCAAAGCCGATTGCACCATTTCAGGGCTACGTTTAATGGAGGTAGGACGGATCGCTTCATGCGCCTCTTGGGCATTTTTCGATTTTGTTTTATATAGTCGTGGAGTTGCAGGACAGTTATCAGCACCATAACGCTCACTGATGTATTCGCGTATTTCATCCACAGCCTCAACCGCTAAGTTCACCGAATCGGTACGCATGTAAGAGATTAAACCCACGGTACCTGTACCAATATCAATACCCTCATACAACTGTTGCGCAACCATCATTGATTTACGCGCAGTAAATCCTAATTTACGAGCTGCTTCCTGTTGTAAGGTAGACGTGATGAAGGGGGGTGAAGGTTTGCGTTTACGTTGCTTTTTCTCAATTTGGGTCACAGTTAACGAACCCTGAGCTAGCTTGATCAAATCATCTCTGATCTGGTGAGCATTCTCTTGATTAACTACTGTAAATTGTTGCAGTTTTTCATTTTTATAGTGCGTTAGGCGTGCTTCAAAAGGAAGTTTCTCATGCAAACACTCAGCCAATATCTTCCAATATTCCTGAGAAACAAAACGCTCGATTTCCTCTTCTCTTTCAACAATAAGTCTCAGTGCGGGGCTTTGAACACGCCCAGCCGATAAGCCTCTTCGCACCTTTTTCCATAAAAGAGGAGACAAGTTGAAGCCCACTAAATAATCTAAGGCACGACGTGCTTGTTGTGCATTGACCAAATCCATGGAAATAGTACGTGGATTGTTGATTGCGTCTTCGACGGCTGCCTTGGTAATTTCATTGAAGAAAATACGATGAACTTGTTTGTCTTTAATTAAATTTTTTTCTTTCATCAACTCATAAATATGCCAGGAAATGGCCTCACCTTCGCGATCAGGGTCAGTTGCGAGTAATAATGAGTCTGATTTTTTTAAAGTCTTAGCAATGGTTTCAATATGCCGTGCATTCTTTTCCAGTGGCACATAAGTCATGGAAAATTGTTGATCAGGGTTCACAGACCCTTTGCGGGCAGGTAAATCGCGGACATGGCCGTAGGAGGCAAGAACTTCATAGTCATTACCTAGATACTTTTGAATTGTTTTAGCTTTAGCGGGTGACTCCACGATCACCAAGTGTTTACTCATAGTAAAGTTAACCTTTTCAATTTCAATAGATTATTCAAATAGTAATAATATATTCAATATAGTCAAAAAAGCTATTTGTGCTGCTAATTTACTTTTTTGCGCTCATAAAAAATCAAGCATTATATTTTGGATATTTTGGGTATATGCCCAGTATGCAAACTGGGCAACAGTAATTGTGGTGTTATAGCTGATGATTAGAACTAATGCAATGTTAATTCTTCTTCTGTTTGATAAAGTACTAAATCAAGGAAGGTCAATTCTTCTTCATTTAAATTTGCAGATAATACATTTCTAATAGTCCATTTAGTTTCCTCGAGAGTCACAATGCGTGAATCAGAAAACTGCAATTGATTGATAATCGTTTCAAAGGACTCTGCGTTAATAACATCCCATAATTTCATACGCATCAGAAATTGATAACTTGCTTTAGTCAACTTCATTTGTTCATCGTAAGTAAATACTCGAGTTGACGTTGGTTGCTGTGCTCGAACCAGAACTACTTGCTCATCTGCAGTATCTTCTTCATTCATTTGTGCTGCTGCTTCAGCATCTGCGGACTTTTGATTTTTTTGCAACTGCGTTAAACTTGTTTCGAATAGGCTTAGCAACATTTCAAATAAGTTATCTTTCATACTCACACCTCATATAGCCTCCGGGTACTGCATTAACAGCCCCTTTTAATTCTAGTTCTGCAAGCTCGGACATCACTTGCTCAACGGTGTATCCACTACGCAAAATGATCTGATCTACAGTAGTCATTTCAAAGCCAATGAACTTTACTAGGTTTTCATTCTCACTGGCAAGAGAAAAAATGGGTTTATCAATCCTACTTTGTTGTGGCTCGATTCTAAGCTCATCAAACACATCATTAATTGAGGTAACCAATTTTGCACCCTGTTGCAGCAAATGATGACAACCACGAGCCAACGGATTATGTATGGATCCAGGTATTGCCAAAACGTCCCTATTTTGCTCTAACGCCATGCGTGCAGTAATCAATGATCCACTTCGAATTGCAGCCTCGATAACCAATATGCACAATGACAAGCCACTTATTATACGATTTCTGCGCGGAAAATGTCCAGAGGTTGGCAGACTTTTTAATGGAAACTCACTAATTATCAAGCCCCTTGTCGTGATTTTTTCTGCAAGTAGTGCGTGACGACGAGGGTAAATACAGTCAATTCCGGTCCCCATTACCGCAATTGTTTGCCCTTCAGCATCCAAACATCCAGAGTGAGCTTGAGCATCAATGCCTAGAGCTAAACCACTTACAATAGTAACCCCTTGAGCTGCGATTGCTTTAGCAAAAGCATAGGAGTTATGGATTCCTGTTATGGAGGGATTACGACTACCAATGATTGCTAATTGGGGTTGTAAAAAGGCAGATAATTGTCCCTTGGCATATAACACTATCGGGGGGTCAGTGATTTCTTTTAATAAAGCAGGATAATCAGGGGACTCCCAGGTTAACAAATGATGATCTTCCCCAGCGTTGAGCCAATGTAAATCGGCTTGAATCAGCTCCATGTCAAAACTGGAAATTTTTCGAGCTAACAAGGGCGGCAAATCCGCCTGCTCAAGCTCTAAAGCAGAAAGTTGGAACATTTGATGCAAATCTGGCCACCGTTTATACAGCTTAGCTACGGTACGTGGACCTACTTTATCCATACGGTTTAAAGCAAGAAAATAGGGTAAGTTATTCATCGAAGTCAGTCCTTTGTACATTGTTGGATCTTGCAGCATTGCGCTAGATCAAGGATAATATCACAAATTTTACGCAGAGAACCAGTTTAACAATGGCTATTCACAAAATCCGTTATTTACCCGATCCATGTTTAAGAGACGTTTCAAAACCTGTTGTCACCTTTGATGACAAATTACAAACGCTTATCGAGGACATGTTTGACACAATGTATGATGCACGTGGAGTAGGACTCGCTGCTGTACAAATCGGTATCGGTCTACGCCTGTCTGTAATCGATGTAGAAGGTGATAAAAAGAATCAAATCGTTATTATCAATCCAGAAATCATTGCAACCGAAGGTGAAAAGAAATTTGATGAAGGATGTCTGTCTGTTCCAGGCGCTTATGATACCGTGATTCGTGCAGAAAAAGTCACTGTTAGCGCATTAGATCGCCACGGCCAACCTTTTGAAATCGAGGCCGATGGTTTACTTGCGGAATGCTTGCAGCATGAAATTGATCATATGAATGGTAAGTTATTTATCGATCTCTTGTCTCCGCTGAAAAAAGCGATGGCACGAAAAAAATTAGATAAATTCAAACGCCACAATGTGCGTAAATCATGAGTTTAAAGATTGTTTTCGCTGGGACTCCAGCTTTTGGTTTACCTTGTCTTGACGCGTTAGCTCAATCAACACATGAGATTCAGGCAATTTACACCCAGCCAGACCGCCCTGCGGGCCGCGGCCGAAAATTGCAAGCATCTGCAGTAAAAGAATGGGCATTAACGCGCAATATTCCCGTTTATCAACCGCTCAATTTTAAAAGCCCTGAGGCTATTGCTGAATTAGCAGCATTAAAACCGGATTTATTGATTGTTATTGCTTATGGTTTAATTCTGCCTAAAGTCGTACTAGAAATTCCGCGATTAGGTTGTGTAAACGTGCATGCATCATTACTACCTTATTGGCGTGGAGCATCCCCAATTCAACATGCTATTTTGCATGGAGACTCTGAATCAGGGGTAACCATTATGAAAATGGACGTAGGAATGGACACGGGAGATATGCTACGTAAAGTGAGTTGCCCGATCACAAATACAGATACCGCAACAACCTTGCATGATAAATTAGCCGCAATTTCCGCACAGCCTCTACTGCAAACTGTAGAAGAACTAGCCAGCAATACGGCAAAACCTGAAGTGCAGGATGGTTCTTTAGCTACCTATGCGGGAAAAATTAATAAAGAAGATGCGTTGATTAATTGGCAGCGCAGTGCAAAAGAAATTGATTGCCAAATTCGTGCATTTAATCCCTGGCCTATCGCTTATACCCTTTTAGATAAAGAAGTATTGCGCATTCATCAAGCACAAGTTGTGGATATGGATTTAAACCAAACTCCGGGTACCGTGTTACACCTTGATAAAAAAGGCATGCTTGTTGCCACAGCCCATCAAGGATTACTTGTTGAAAAAATACAGCTTCCCGGCGGTAAAGTAATTACTGTTGCTGATTGCTTAAATTCCTCTAAATCGCCGTTACAGGTTGGTTTAGTCTTCTCCTCTGAGTCTTAAACTCAGAGGATCTTAATTAATACATCTAAGTCTGTGAATCCTTATTCATGAATAAAAACGAACGACTGCATGCTTTAAAAATTTTAACTACGCTCTTGGTGGATAAATCTTCTTTATCACAACTTATGCCCTCTGCTGCAGATGTCTCACCCATGACAAAAGAAATCTGTTTTGGTTTCTGCCGCCATTATTACCGTTTGCAAGCCATGGCCAATTGCTTAGTAACCAAAAAGCCAAAAGAAATTGAGATTTGGATTGCCTTGTTAATCGGTATTTATCAACTCCATTACATGAACCAGCCCGATTATGCCGTAGTTAAAGAGACCGTCGCCTTATTAGAAAAAATAAAGAAGCCGTGGGCGAAAGGTTTAGTGAATGCGGTATTGCGTAATTTCTGTCGCCAACAGCAGGAACTATTGGAACAGCTTAAAAAGGATCCTTTATTCCTTTATGGCCAACCTCAATGGCTTTTAAAACGTCTTAAAACCGATTGGCCTGATCATTGGCAAGCAATTGCTCAAGCAAATGACATGCATCCGCCGATGGTCTTACGTGTTAATGTACAAAAAAACTCGCGCGAAGAATATCTGCATGCCTTGGAAAAAGCAGGTATTGAGGCTCAAGCACATTCTGTCGCTACGGAAGGGATTACTCTTAATATACCTTGTGATGTACGCCAACTGCCTGGCTTTGCAGAAGGCTGCATTTCAGTACAAGATGGTGCGGCACAATTAGCCGCATCGTTATTATCTTTGCAGCCTGGGCTGCGTATTCTCGATGCCTGCTGTGCACCGGGAGGTAAAACCTGTCATATTCTAGAAACAGAACCTAATTTAGCAGCTTGTATTGCCTTGGATGTTGATGCGAAGCGATTAGAACGAGTAAAAGACAATTTAAATCGCCTTAAACTGACCGCAACCCTAGTGCAAGGTGATGCGTCGACACCAACAGCTTGGTGGGACGGTCAATTGTTCGACCGAATATTATTAGATGCCCCCTGTTCTGCAACAGGAGTAATACGTCGCCATTCGGACATTAAACTGTTACGGACCCCCGAAGAAATTACTGCTGTCAGTGAAACACAACAAAACATGTTGCATGCATTATGGCCTCTGCTCGCCAAAGGTGGGTTGCTGGTTTATGCGACCTGTTCCATAATGACTATTGAAAATGAGCAGCAAGTTGCTGATTTTGTTTCTGAAACACCTGATTGCAAAGCGATTCGAGGGGACTGGCACTGGGGGCATGCTACAGGCCACGGACAACAAATATTACCCGGAGAACAGGGTATGGATGGATTCTTTTATACGCTTTTGCTAAAACAATAGATATAGCGGTACATTTTTAAGGATAAAAAATGATAATCGATTGGCCCTTAGTTATAGTTTTATTTTGTCTTTCCATCCCAGGCGTGCTTATTGCAATAAGGCGCCTGATTTATTTCTTACTACCTGAAAACTCCGCGGAATTAAAGAAGCGTATCAGTAGTTTTGCCATCATCCAAACCTTGGTTCTAGTCTTTATTTTATGTCTTGCTGGAGCCATTCTTTCTCAAAGTACTGGCTTACGTGCTGCACGCCTGGATGCCTTGTTATATGGAAAAGCCGGGATAAGTATTATTTTTCCCCTCCTTTTACCTGCTGTTGGCTATGCACTTTTAAGCCTGGTTGTTTTTTTGGGTCTTTATCATGTATTAGCCAAACGCCTAATCGATGAGAAGAGCCTGCAAATAATGCGTAACTTGCGAATAGCGCTTGGTCTTGATGGCTGCGTTCTTTATGGTGGGGTAGTGGAGGAAATTATCGCTCGATGGGGACTAATGAATTTAGCTACTTTTTTCGCGATTATCTTTATGCAACATACGACCAACTTAATTATCTGGATCTCTATCCTAGTGAGTGGATTAATTTTCTCCGCAGGACAAATCCCAGCCTATCTAGCTGCAGGATGTAGTTCAAGCCGAAAATTTATCTATTCCTACACACTGCTTAGTACCTCCCCATCAGTTATATTTGGCTATGTATTTTGGCAATATGGATTAGTTTGCTCCATTATATCGCATATGCTCTTTTACTTAGGTTGGGCACTTTACGGCTCAATATCAAACAAAGGGATCAAAAAACAGGCGTAAATTGTAAAAAAAGTGTAAAGCCGCCCAAACTTAACTTTGCCTTAATTTGAGTCACCTATTCTAGCTCTATATTATTTTGTGAATAGGTTATAGTTATGGCAAATAAATACATTTCAAGTGGTGATTTTGCTACATTGGTTAACCAATTACAGCAATCACCTGAAGACCCTTACTTAAAGCAAAAGATAGTTAAATACTTGCCATACATGCAAGAGTTAGCTAAAAAGAATCCTTTTGCACTTTATCACTTAGCTCATGTTTTTCCTGAAAAGTCATCTCAGCATAAAAATATGATTCTTAAGTCAGCAGAGCTAGGATGTACTAATGCCATGCTTGCTGCATGTAAGTTTTTAGCTGAGTCTAAAAGACCAGAGGATCAGCAAAAAGCTAAACTTTTTTTAGCGGAAATTGAGCTGTCTCAAGACAGTTTCATTATGAAGCACAGTAAAGAGTTAGTAGCTGCAAATCCTCATTTAGCTACTACAGCAGCCGCACAACCTGGAATGAGTAGTAATGCAGCAACAGCTAATCATAGGTTTTTTGCTAAGGCAGAAAACAAAGCTAATGATGTTGTACTGGAGAGTCAAAACAGTTATCGACCGGTATAAATGAAGTCTGTACCCCGTATTAGATACAATCCTAATACGGGCTACTTTTAAATTAACAAAAAGCGGAAATTTTTTTGTATTTCATTTAAATCGAATTGATTTAAATACAATGAAAAACTCATCCATGCACTTAATGCTGCTAAATCTCTAAATGGTGAGGGCAAATAGACCGGATTCGTTAAAATATCGCGTTCTTTTAATTCACGCAATAAAGGCAGATCATCTAAAACTAATTTGCCGGTAAAAAGTAATGGGATAGAATCCACATGCTTTTGGCTGATTGCAAAGCGAATGTAGTTATAAATGAGAATAAACCCTTTGGCATAAGATAAATCTTTAGTAAAAGGCCCACCTGTTGGCGTACTGCCGCGAAAAATTCGTACGGTTTGATTGTAACTGTCATCAGGAGTTAAACCACACTCAATAAAATAGCGATAGATATCAACGAAATTCGCCCCCTCAGTCACCTTATCCAAGGCAATGACACGATTAGTTATTTTTAGCATACGCCCAGGATAGGATGAAAAAGTAACAATCTCAGTAATCACCGCAAGCCCTTCCTGAATTACGCTACTGGAAGGAGAACCCTTTGACAGGAAAAAGCAATTCGGCTGCATAGAACCATTTAAGGTAGTACCCACATGCACCCAGCCCTCATGAACCTCTAAATAACGCAAATCACGCTCGCTAAACATGGCTTGCTGACTTAGTTTAATACTATCCGCACCAGCAGAGGCGTCGGCGACCATATCATCGCTTACCATCACCGTTACTCGCCCTGGATGCTTATCAAAAAATGCACCCAGTCGAGCCTGCAAAATTTCTTGAGCTTGTTGTGGGGTGTAGTGCTTCAAATCAGCGTCTGATTGCAATTGTACGCTTAAATTAGATAACACATCAAAAAGCAAAGTGCCCATTTGAGACATACGTGGCCCACCGGCGTAAAACACATCATTAGGGCTCCCATAGAGCTCCATGGCTAGTTCACTAAAAGCTGGCGTACCTCGTGCAGCAAGCATTTGAGAAGCTCGGCTGTACTCTTCACATTGGCGCCGAATCAAGCGCGTCACGGTGGAGTACTGCCCTAATTGATTTTGAGCATCTCGTAAAATTAACCGAAACTCTTCTTGTTTATCATGAACATTGAAAGGCAGTGGCTTCTTTTCATAATATTCTTTATCCACTGCGGGAAGCCGCTCTCCTTTGTGTTTAAAAAAATCCTTTTTAATTCCCTCATCCCATTTAATACTATCGAGAATACGGATCTTACGTTGCGCATCCACAATGCGTTGGGATAATTCTTGTATTATGAGTAATTCATCCGACTCAGATGTCATGATAACCCCTTATTACCTCGGCGGCACAATACTAACTTGTGCATCTTGATTTTGTGGAGGTAAATTGTAAAAGTCACTAATATTTCCTTTTGTTAATGGGGGAGGGACTTGTAAATTCACACCATTCCTACTTTTTAAGTATAGACTCTCACCGTTACTTGAATAACGTCCGGAACAGGCAGTAAGTACCAATACACTACAAACAATAAAACTCAACTTTTTCACAACATTCCCCAATTAAATCAATTCTAAACGCTTCATTACCTGTTCTAATGCGGCATGGTGTTCTGCAGACAATGGAGTTAGAGGTAATCTAAGTTCATTAGCAATTAGTCCCATTTTATACATAGCCCATTTAACAGGAATTGGATTTGTTTCAATAAACAATAAATCATTCAATGGCATGAGCTGCTCATGCAGACGTAAACAGACCGCATGATCACCATCTAAAGCACTGTCACACATTTTTGCCATTAATTTAGCAGCCACATTAGCGGTCACTGAAATATTCCCTTTAGCTCCAGCTAACATCCATGAGGCCGCAGTAGGATCGTCACCACTATAAACATCAATACGGCCTTCAGAAAGACGCAGTATTTGCTGCAACCGTGTCATTTGGCCTGTTGCCTCTTTAATTCCTATAATATTGGAAATCTTCGCAAGCCGTGCGACGGTTTCTGGCAATAAATCACATGCGGTTCGGCCTGGAACGTTATAAAGAATAATCGGCATCGCTACCGATTGAGCAATAGCAGAATAATGTTGGTATAAGCCTTCTTGAGTTGGTTTTATATACGCAGGAGTCATAATTAAAGCAGCATGCGCACCACATTCCATTGCTTCTTGAGTCAACTTGATGCAATCACGTGTCGCATTCATTGCCGTACCCGCAATTACAGGTATGCGCTCTTTTGCTTGTTCTACAACCGTTTTGATTACTAAGAGTTTTTCCTCATGCGATAAAGTCCCTGCTTCACCAGTGGAACCCGCAGCTACAATACCATGAGTGCCCATTTCAATATGGAACTCTACTAATTCACGCAATCGCGGTACATCTACTTGATCATCCTGCATTGGCGTAACTAAAGCCACTATACTTCCTTTGAACATAGCGTCCTCTTCTTCTTATTATTCTAATTACCTAATACTACTGGAAAACCTAGGTCAGAGTAAAATCCCAACGATAAAACTGCTAATTACCAATCAATAATGATTAATTATTTGTCACAACCACCTATTTTTGTACTAATATTGATAATGAAGAAATATCGTATTGGTTGTTTTATTCCAAAGTGAAACATTGCTTTAGAAAAAATACCTAAATAAAAAAAGGGAGTCTACTATGAAGAAAATCATCTCATCATTATGTGTAATTAGCTTCGCGACCTTGATGCTGGGTGGTTGTACCAATACTGAACTAGGCACCGGTGTCGGAGGAGCTGCCGGCGCAGGTTTAGGTTATGCAGTAACTGGTGGTAGCGCTGTAGGAACTGTAATTGGAGCAGGTGCTGGTGCCTTAGTAGGAAATGCTATTGGCCGAGATCAAGACCGACGCGCTTATTATTATAACCGTCATTATTATCGTCATGGTTATTATTATTAATTCATTAAATTACAACCATTACAAACCTGGATCTTCAGTCCAGGTTTACCTCGTTTCTGAAAAAAAATATAGTGAAATACAGCAATATCAAATTTACGTTGCTATACTCTAAAAGATTAATTTTTTGATTGTTCTCAATATTTTTTGAGATTAACCGGAAAACACTACAAGGATTGTAATCATGCGCTTAAAAAATAAGGTTGCAATAATCACTGGTGCCGCCAGTGGTATAGGCAAGGAAATTGCGTTAGTTTACGCAAAAGAAGGAGCAAAAGTTGCCATTGCTGATCTCAATTTAGATCAAGCACACCTTGCCGCAGAAGAAATCAAGTCTAAAGGTGGACAAGCAATGGCTGTTGCCATGAATGTCACCGATGAAAATGAGGTAAATCAAGGGGTTGATGCCGTAGTAGAACACTTTGGCAGTGTTGATGTTCTAGTAAGTAATGCCGGTATTCAAATTATTAACTCGATTGATGAACTCCCCTTCTCCGATTGGAAAAAATTATTATCTATTCACTTAGATGGTGCCTTTTTAACTACCCGGGCCGCACTCAGACATATGTATGCCGCTGGAAATGGCGGTAGCATCATTTATATGGGATCTGTGCATTCCAAAGAAGCTTCCGTACTCAAAGCTCCTTACGTTACCGCAAAGCATGGCTTACTTGGTCTGTGTAAAGTGGTTGCTAAAGAAGGAGCGGCTCATAATGTAAGAGCCAATGTGATTTGCCCTGGTTTTGTTCGTACTCCTTTAGTTGAAAAACAAATTCCTGAACAAGCTAAAGAATTAGGAATTAGCGAAGAAGACGTCATTAAAAAAGTCATGTTAAAGGATACGGTAGATGGAAAGTTCACCACTATAGATGACGTGGCGCAAACGGCATTATTTTTTGCCGCATTTGATACGAATGCTTTGACTGGCCAATCCTTGGTTGTGAGTCATGGATGGTTCATGGAATAACCCAGGTATAGCTGTATTCCCATACAACTATTTAAGTGAGGCCGAAAATGAAAGAATCTGAAGTAAAAGAAAAAGCATTCGCCATGCCACTTACAAGCTCGGCATACCCGCGTGGTCCGTATCGCTTTATTAATAGAGAGTTTCTTACTGTAACTTATGAAACAGATATGGATTTGCTCCGTGAAGTGGTGCCTGAGCCTTTAGAGGTAGTGGAGCCCTTAGTGCAATTTGAATTTATTCGCATGCCGGACTCAACCGGATTTGGTGATTATACTGAGTCAGGGCAAGTAATTCCGGTGCGTTATAAAGGCAAAATGGGCAGCTATACTCATGCCATGTATTTGGACGATTTAGCACCAATCGCTGCTGGACGTGAAATCTGGGGTTATCCTAAAAAGCTTGCTCAACCCAAGTTAGAAGTCGTAAGTGATACCTTTTTAGGGACGCTTAATTATGGTCCTTGCCGTGTTGCCACTGCAACCATGGGATATAAATATGAGGCTTTGGATCTAAAAAAAGTAGCCGATGCGCTCAATACCCCCATTTATTTATTGAAAATTATTCCGCATGTGAATGGTAGCACGCAAATTTGCGAACTAGTCGAAATTATGTTGTCTAATGTCGTCGTTAAAGGAGCATGGCAAGGACCTGCACAATTAGAGTTAGCGCATCATGCCCTAGCCCCTGTAGCAAGTCTTCCCGTACGCCGGATTGTAAAAGCGGTTCATCTATTAACTGATTTAACCTTGCCTTATGGACGAGTGGTGCATGATTACCTCGCCCAATAAGCAAAAATAAAAATGATAAAGCCAAACTTAAGTTAAGGCTGTGATGTGGAGATAAAATAAAAATGTTAATTTTATTAGGTTATGTTGTGGTCTTAGTTTGTGTTTTTGGCGGATTTGCATTAGGCGGTGGCCATCTGGCCGCCGTATTTCAACCCGTAGAATTACTGATCATCGGGGGAGCCGCTTTGGGAGCCCTCATTGTAGGTAATAGTATGAGTGTCCTCAAAGCATTAGGTAAGGCCCTGCCTAAAATATTTCGCAGTGAAAAAACATCTAAAGCAACCTACATTAGTTTATTAGGATTGTTGTATAACCTTTTAAATAAGGCTCGTCAGCAAGGAATGATGTCTGTTGAATCAGATATTGAAGAACCAGAAAGCAGCCCTATTTTCACCAATTATCCAGCATTAATGAATGAGCATCACATCATTGAATTTATCTGTGATTATTTCCGCTTAATTATTACGTCAAATTTGCAGCCCTTTCAATTAGAAGCCCTGATGGATATGGAAATTGAATCGCATCATGCCGAAGAGTTAATCCCAGCAAACACGATTACTAAAGTAGCAGATGCAATGCCTGCTTTTGGTATCGTAGCAGCGGTTCTTGGTGTGGTCCACACTATGGAATCAATTAACCTGCCACCAGCGGAATTAGGGGTGCTAATTGCACATGCGCTTGTAGGGACTTTCTTAGGTATTTTGTTAGGTTATGGATTTATTGGACCTATCGCTACGGCAATGGAACAAAGAGCTAATCAAACTCAGCTTATGTTGCAATCAATTAAAGCGACGATTTTAGCAAGTTTGCATAACAACCCACCACTAATTGCTGTTGAGTTTGGCCGTAAGGTCCTATTCTCAGCTCAAAGACCATCCTTCTCGCAATTAAGTGATGAAATAAAGAATGTAAAACAAACTGATTCTGCCGCCGCAAGTACCGCAACAAGCTAGAGAAAAATTATGAGTGAATCGAATAACAACAATAGTAACAATAATAGTAAGACTAAAAAAACTACTCCTATTATTATTAAGAAAGTAAAAAAACATGCCCATGGCCATCATGGGGGCTCTTGGAAAATAGCCTATGCTGATTTTGTAACGGCAATGATGGCATTTTTCTTATTGATGTGGCTTATTGCCTCATTAAATAAGGCCCAAAAAGATGGTATTTCCGAATACTTCAAACAGCCATTACGCGTATCCTTTTTTGGTGGGGAAAACGTCGGTAACCAGCAAGTTCGCATTAAAGGCGGTGGTCCAAAGGTTGAAGACACTAATGGTTCAGTTTCCACCACGGACAAAGCCGCAGCCAAATTGGCAAAGCAAGAACAAAGTACCCAAGTTATTCAATCATCACAAAATGAAACACAAAAACTTGAAGCGCTAAAATCACAAATTAGTCAAAGCATTCAAACTGATCCTGCACTCAGCGGATTAAAAGATCGTATGTTAATGGAAATAGTCCACGATGGATTACGTATTCAACTAATCGACGATCAAAAGCACCCTATGTTTGATGTAGGCTCAGAAAAATTAAACCCTGATTTTGAACCTGTTTTCCTGAAAATTTCCAAACTACTTAATGGGGTTCCTAACAAGGTAACCATTCAAGGATATACTGACTCTCACCCCTATCATAATCCTGATGAGCTGGAATATACGAACTGGGAATTATCAACACAAAGAGCAAATGCCGCACGTCGTGCTTTGGTGAAATCAGGTATGGATGAAAATAAAGTAATGTCTGTTACAGGCTTTTCATCAACAGTTCCCCTCAATAAAAAAGACCCATTAAATGCAGTTAACCGTCGCATTAGCATTATCGTGATGAAGCACGGAGCAGCTGAAGAGATAATTAAAAACAAATAAAGACGTAGGTTGAGCCTCGGGCTCAGCCTATAGATATTATTTGATTTTTTTTACCCTCCTTGTAAAGTAACTGGCATAGTAACCTTAAGGATTTGTTGTATTTTCTTAAAGAAGCAACTGAGTTCTAAACTGCTTTAACTTATAGGGAACAATAAATAGCTCCTAATGTTATTACGAAAATTAAAATAATATAGTCAGTCTACTCATCATTTAGGAGCAATCTCGTGCCTCAAAAAACCCAAGACATCTTGGCTCAACTTCATACGTTAGCCAATCACTCATCTGATATTAATACCTATTTATTTAAATTAAATACCCTAATCATACAAAATAATATCAGTGATAAAACTGTCTTAGCAGACCCTGCCCATAAAGTTGCCTCATGGAATATAGGCTGTGGGGGTTATTGGGTAGTTAAAAGTAGTTTAACCAAACTTGAAAAACCACGTAAACGCGGTAGAGAAAGCTCCTCAGCCAACGAGGAAGATCGTAGTGAAATGGAGCGAGTACAAATTGCTCAAGCGGTTATTGAGTCGCTCCATCAAAAAGACTTTGAATTAGTATTTTTACAAGAAGGGCCAAGTACTGAGTATTTAACCAAAAACCCTGAAGTGAACGCGCAAGGGCTTGGCTTAAAAAATACCGGCGAATCAGGCCAAATATGCTGTTATGCCTCTCTCCCCCCCTCCGTAACACTTGCTCCCGCTTTTTCCAAACAAGCAGAGTTACTAGTGAAAGAAGGCAAAAGCTTAGGGCTGCTTGATAAGGAATATCAAATTATTGAGACTGTTCAAGGACAAATTTATGTTAATGTGCATCTGGAGTGGTTGTATACGCCTGGAGCAGAGGGACCTACAGCCAAATACATAGAATTACAAAAACGCATGGAGTTTTTAGAAGCAGCTGCTGCGTGTGGTATTGTGCTTGGTGATACTAATATTGAAAAAGAAGATTATGCAAAACTGGTGCAGCATATCCATCAAGGCTATATACAATTAAATGGTGGCTGCTCTACTCTAGATATTTTAGCCGGAGAAAATATTGGGCCACAACTCACCGAACGCTCATCGCCAATTCCTCCCCCAGATGTCTATTCCACTCCATCTGAAGATTTTTATGATGAAAAGCCAACTTTATTCCATCAGCCTTTAAGATAAAAAAAACCCGCCATTAGGCGGGTTTTTTCGGGTCTTGGGTAAGACAGCTTACATCATGCCGCCCATGCCTCCCATTCCACCCATACCGCCCATGCCGCCCATGTCAGCAGGTTCGTCTTTCTTAGGTAGATCAGCAACCATGCACTCAGTCGTTAACATTAAGCTAGCTACAGAAGCCGCATTTTGTAACGCCATACGAGTTACTTTAGTTGGATCTAAGATACCCATGTCAACCATATCACCATACTCGCCAGTAGCTGCGTTGAAACCATAGTTCTCTTTGTTTTCAGATACTTTGTTTACAACAACAGAAGCTTCATAACCAGCGTTAGTAACGATTTGACGTAGTGGAGACTCGATTGCACGACGTAGGATGTTAATACCCATAGTTTGGTCGTCGTTATCGCCTTTCAATGCATCTAAAGCTTTTTGAGCACGGATTAAAGCAACACCACCACCCGCTACGATACCTTCTTCAACTGCAGCACGAGTAGCGTGTAAAGCATCTTCAACACGAGCTTTCTTTTCTTTCATCTCAACTTCAGTAGCAGCACCAACTTTAATTACTGCAACACCGCCAGATAATTTAGCAACACGCTCTTGTAATTTTTCACGATCGTAATCAGAAGAAGTTTCTTCGATTTGCGCGCGGATTTGAGTGATACGTGCTTTAATTTCAGCAGCTTTACCTTCGCCATCAATAATGGTGCAGTTTTCTTTAGTTACTACGATGCGCTTAGCAGTTCCTAGGTCTTCTAAAGTAGCAGCTTCTAAGCTCTTGCCAATTTCTTCAGTAATAACTTGGCCATGAGTTAAAATTGCGATGTCTTGTAACATTGCTTTACGGCGATCACCGAAACCAGGAGCCTTAACAGCACATACTTTAACAATACCACGCATGTTGTTAACAACTAGAGTAGCTAAAGCTTCACCTTCAACATCTTCAGCGATAATCAATAATGGACGGCCAGATTTTGCAACACCTTCCAATACAGATAACATATCACGGATGCTAGAGATTTTCTTGTCAACTAACAGAATGAATGGGTGCTCTAATTCGCAGCTCATGTTTTGTTGGTTGTTGATGAAGTATGGAGAAATGTATCCACGATCAAATTGCATACCTTCAACAACTGATAATTCATTCTCTAATCCATTACCATCTTCGACAGTGATAACACCTTCTTTACCAACTTTTTCCATAGCGCTAGCAATGATAGAACCAATTGCTTCGTCAGAGTTAGCAGAAATAGTACCAACTTGAGCGATTGCTTTGTTGTCTTTGCATGGCTTAGACATAGATTGTAATTTCTTAGTAACTGCCAGAACCGCTTTATCAATACCGCGTTTCAGATCCATGGGGTTCATGCCAGCAGCAACTGCTTTGTTACCTTCAACAAGAATAGAGCGAGCTAATACAGTAGCAGTAGTAGTACCGTCACCAGCAGTATCAGAAGTTTTAGAAGCAACCTCTTTAACCATTTGTGCACCCATGTTCATGAAGCGCTGTTCAAATTCGATTTCTTTAGCAACAGATACACCGTCTTTAGTTACAGTAGGTGCACCATAAGATTTTTCTAATACAACGTTACGACCACGTGGACCCATTGTCACTTGGACTGCATCAGCTAATGCATTAACACCAGCAAGCATTTGTAAACGCGCGTCGTCTCCAAAACGTAATTCTTTAGCCATTCTTTTTATCTCCTAATGAATCAATTCAATTACTTCTCGATTACACCCATGATGTCGTCTTCGCGCATCACTACATACTCGATACCGTCCAATTTAATTTCAGTACCAGAGTATTTTCCGAATAATACGATGTCACCAACTTTTACGGCTAATGCACGCACGTCACCGTTTTCTAAGGCTTTTCCAGCGCCGATAGCAATGATTTCGCCACGCATGGGTTTCTCAGTAGCGCTATCTGGAATAACAATACCACCTGCTGTGGTACGCTCTTCTTCCATACGACGAACTACTACGCGATCGTGTAAAGGACGAATTTTCATAACATATATCTCCTGAATTTAATTAAACAGTAATGACGCTGAATAGACATATGGGGTCGCGGAATATACTTTCAAGGGGCAAAATAAAAAAAATTTAAAATGTTTTTTATGAATTAGCATTTTTCGCTATTATTTCCAGCAAAGTCTCTTTTATAATCCACAGCAAAATAATTTTTAGCCATAGGGTGAATAAGTTAAATGTTTGATTTTACGGGAAGTTATACCGACCTCTACCAATTGACTATGGCTCAAGTTTATTTTTTACAAGGACAGCACAAGCAACAAGCTATTTTTGATTATTTTTTTCGTAAATTACCATTTGGTTCTGGCTATGCCATTTTTGCTGGTTTAGCGGATCTCTTAGACATTTTAGAGCACTTACGTTTTGATACGGCGGACATCGAGTTTTTAGAAAAAAATGGTGTACATCCCGAATTCTTGAATTATCTGAAAAACTTTCAATTTACAGGAACCATCTATGCTGTTACTGAAGGAGATTTAGTATTTCCTACCGCACCGATTGTTACTGTTGAGGCGAATATTATTGAGGCTCAACTAATCGAAACCATTCTTTTAAATTTATTAAATTTTCAGACACTAATTGCTACCAAAGCAAGTCGTATAAAACAGGTTTCAGGCGATAGCACCCTAATTGATTTTGGCTTACGTCGCGCTCAAAGCACTGGAGGTTATTATGCCAGTCGAGCAGCTATTATTGGTGGCTTTGATGCTACCAGCAATGTACGAGCCGGTCGTGATTATCAAATCCCCATATCAGGCACGATGGCTCATTCATTTATTCAAAGCTACGATAGTGAACTTGCAGCATTTCGTGCTTTTGTCGAAATTTGGCCTGATCATTCCACCTTACTGGTTGATACCTACAATACCTTGGAAAGTGGGGTTCCTAACGCTATTCACGTAGGAAAAGAAATGGAACTGCGAGGACAGCATTTGCAAGCAATACGCTTAGATAGTGGTGATTTGAATTATCTTGCTCACAAAGCACGCCACATGCTCGATGAAGCAGGAATGCCTTATGTTAAAATTATTGCCTCGGACCAATTAAATGAGCACAGCATCAAAGCCCTACGCGCACAAAAAGCACCAATTGATGGGTTTGGGGTAGGTTCAAATTTAATCGTTGGAATGCCGGATGCGGCTTTAGATGGCGTGTATAAATTAGCTGAGGCAAATCACAAACCACGCATTAAACTTTCAGAAAATGCAGCAAAAATAACAATCCCCTATAAAAAGCAGGTTTATCGAGTCCTGACTGATGAACATCTATTTTTAGGTGCGGATGTTATTGCCTTAGCAGAGGAACAACAATTAGATACTTTATATTCTCCCCAAGGTAAAGCAATGTTGAGTGGTCTGCACCATTATCCCAAAGAACCTTTACTTCATAAAGTGATGGCTCAGGGTAAAACATTAATGCCGGCAAAATCCGTACACGAAATTAAAGAATACTCTAGCCTACGTCTGTCGCAATTACCTGATGAGTACAAGTGCTTTGAGCACCCTAAAACATATCAAGTAGGCCTAAGTAATAAGTTGAATGCAAAACGCGAGGAACTTATTCAAAAATATGAGCAATGGGATAAATGAAAACATTAATCATTCTAGACGTTCAAAATGATTTCATGCCTGGAGGTGCCTTAGCGGTGCCCGAGGGTGATGTGATTGTTCCCGTAATTAACCAAATAATGGATCATTTTGATTTAATTGTGGCTACTCAAGATTGGCATCCACAAAACCATAAAAGTTTTGCCTCACGCCATCCCGGCAAAAAACCTTTTGAAAAAATTCAACTCCATGGCATTGAACAAACTCTTTGGCCTGATCATTGTGTGCAAGGAAGCAAAGGGGCTGAGTTTTTTCCACAATTAGAAACAGCAGGCATCGCGGCCATTTTTCGTAAAGGGATGGATCCAGAAATAGACAGTTACAGTGGTTTTTATGAAAATGATCATAAAAAAAGCACCGGATTAGCAGCATACCTGCGTGCGAAAGGAGCGTCAGAGCTTTATTTTTGTGGTTTATGTGCGGATATCTGTGTTTACTATAGTCTCAAAGATGCAGTGCACGAAGGATTTAAAAATTATTTAATTGAAGATGCCACTCATCCTTTAAATGCCGATGTATTTAAACGTATTCGGGTGGAGTTAAAGCAGCTAGGCGTTGAGTTAATTAAGAGCGCTCAATTACCTTAGCAATTGCTTCACCCTGCATACTTTATAAATACCGCAGTCGAACCGCGATAATTGGGGCTTCTATATGCCCCCAACCCCATATTTGACAAAATATTTTCCTATTGTTGTAATGTTTACATTCGAGCACATTGATCGCGCCGAATTACTTAGGCCTAAAATACGCTCTCACCACTACTACGAAAGTCTACTTTTTAGGTTATCGTTTTAAAACATTTATAGGGATCGTTGTGATGTTTTATTTTGTTAATCATTTTCGTTCATTTGTTAATCGTGTTCTATGGGGGGAAGTTAGTTCTCCATCGCTGTTTAGTGAAATAAAAAATGCGGCTCAGCCGGTCCATTTCGTGAATTTTGGTTTATTAGGAGGGAATGTAGCTTTTATAAATCCTCAAGAACTGAATATGGCCCAACTACTCGATACACTCGATGCCCAACCGCAAGGACGTCAAGGAGAAATGGGACTTCGTTTTTTTGTCGGTGGTAACTTCATTAGTACCCGAGCTAAAGATGATGAAGATTATACCGCATTAAGTCATCATTATTTATTATCTGGCCTATTATCCAGACCCGCTGCCTTCATTGAAAACACCCAACAATCACTTCATTTATATTTAGACAAGCAACACCAACAATCTGTTTCCTTACTTGAGTTAGCAACTACTCCATTAAGAAATAGCTTAGCACGGGGTTTATTTGATATTGAACAAATACCTCCGAACCTACATCAAGCACTGCAAGGATTTTCAGATTTAGTGCAAGACAAATTAGAAAGTTTTGGTAAAACCTTATCGGTTAAATTAATGACCGCGTACTATTCTTGGTTATTTTATTTCATTCCCCAATACCAGCAAGCAAAACAAAACTACTTGGCAGCAAGTGAAGAATTTTTGGCAGAACAAGCCAATGCCATTATTGCCCATTTCCAAGAGTTAAAACATGACAATCAAAAGACTTTATTTAATATCACCAATGCATTAGCCCGTTTTATTGCTCAACGAGTCAAGGAAACCTCTCCCGCTCTAGATGCAGCGGAGTTGCTCGATTATTTATCCTGCATGACCGCGGAGGATTTGCAGCCTTACTTACAAGAAGCCTATATAAAAACTCTTCCTGTACTGCCCCTGCCAGGAGATATGATTGTTATCCCCGCCTGCAGTGCAATGACTGAATTAGCTCAGAATAAAACATTACTGCTTGAATTAAGAAGTGAACTAGAAAAACGCAACTTTAAAAATAAAACGGCCGAAGAACGCCGCGAAGATATTTTACAGGATAAGCATAATAATGGTTTACTGCATCGTATTTTTTTAGAAGCTTTAAGACGCGATTTTCAACAGAAAAAACCAGCAGATTTGGAAGCGGAAACAGTTATCCTCCGCTATTGTGAACATGGTATTAATCTCAAAAATCAAAGTAATGAGCAGATAGCGCAAATTCCCCCAAAAACTATGATTGCCATTTTGAACGCCCTCCCTCGTTTTGATCCTAAGATTTGGCCTGAACCCGAACGATTCGACCCAAGTAGATTTGAAAATGATGAGAATAAAACACGTGAAAAAACCGTGCTTACCATTTTTTCCTATGGCAAACGCCGCTGTCCAGCAAATTTAATAACCGAGTTTATTTTTCAAACGTTTATTGCGGAGTTAGTAATGAATTATGACATTGGCTTAATTCATGGTGATGATTTGAAACAGGCAGAAATAAAATTGCAACCTTTAGTGGCCAGTGCTGATTTAGAGCTAGAGGGTGACCGTTTAATGACGGAAATTTAGGTACAGCACGTCATCCCCAAATGTAATGAGAACTTCTGAATGAGGATATGAGTTTACTCCCCATTCAGGAGCTCCTCCACCCAAACTCCTTAGGATGACGTACCATTTCTCATTTAAGAGTTACGTTTTATCTCTATTCGAACTACAATGAAGTAAATTGCATTGCTGTTATCAAGGTCTCAAATGAAAAAATGGTTGCTCTTTTTTATATGCTGTTTTACTACCATTATTGGATATACCGCCCCTCCACCTCCTGGCCAAATATTTCAGGTCAAGGTAAACCTTGTTGATCTCAACACCTTTACCGTCAATTTCCAGATTAAAGCACAGCATTTCTTGTATTCTAATAGTATTAAATTGGAACCTGAGCATAATAGCATCATGCAGTTAGGCCCCCTACGTCTTCCTCCCACCCTGGAAAAAACAGATAAGCGTGGTCAAAAATACACCGTTTATCGAGATAAAGTTTCAATTCCAATAGCTATATTAGGTAATAAGCCAGGAAAAACATCCCTACAATTAAGCTATCAAGGATGCTCTGATGATGGTTTTTGTTATCCGCCGGAAGAACAAAAAATTCAGCTCGTTATTAATGATAAGCTCGAATTGAGTCAAGTAAGTCTGATGGAGATAGAAAATAAGTCAGCAACCCTCCCTATTCAGCCTAAAGGTGAACTGAGTAAGATCTTTGAAAGCAATAACTGGGCTATGATCCTAATCACCTTCTATGGCTTAGGATTACTTTTATCATTTACCCCATGTATTTTACCTATGGTTCCTGTTTTATCCGGGATCATCATTGGCCATGGAAAAGAAATTACGACGCGAAAGGCATTCTTTCTCTCTCTAAGCTATGTACTTAGCATGTCCCTTACTTATGCCATCGTGGGTGCAGTCGTTGCCCTATTAGGCTCTAATCTGCAAATCAGTATGCAATCACCATGGTCGATTGGTTTCTTAAGTGTAATATTTGTGTTGCTTGCCTTATCTATGTTTGGGTTTTATGAATTTAAATTACCCAATTCCTGGCAAGCCAAAATTGGCAGTACCAGTCGTAATCAACGAGGTGGCCACTATCTTGGGGCGGCCATTATGGGCTGTTTGTCTACTTTAATTCTATCCCCCTGCGTTACCGCCCCCTTAATCGGCGTATTAACCTACATAGCCCAAACTAAAAATGTTCTTTTAGGCTGCCTCACGCTACTGGTTCTAGGACTTGGTATGGGAACGCCACTACTTCTGATTGGTACTTCTGCTGGAAAGTGGTTACCAGAAAGCGGAAGCTGGATGAATACAATTAAAGCCTTCTTTGGTGTTCTGTTCATAGCAGTTGCTATTTTACTGATCTCACGTATTGCTCCAGCGGTAGTAAACATGGCGCTATGGGCGAGTTTACTTATTTTTTCAGGTATTTATTGTGGTGCATTAGCTCATTCAGCAAGCAATCAAGAAAAGTTCAGTCAAAGTGTGGGAATTATTTTATTGGTTTATGGCATCCTTATTTTAATTGGGGCCAGCATGGGAGCAACTAATCCACTGCAACCCTTAACTGTCTCCCAAGCTGCAAGCGTGATTCCTTCTAAGGTAGTCCCCCATGAAGCGCTCACCTTAAACCAAATAAAGCAGAAAATTATCGGCGCACGCGGCAAACCCGTGATGTTGGATTTTTATGCGGACTGGTGTACTGCATGTAAAGTTATGGATGCCACCACTTTTCAAGATCCACAGGTACAAACAGCATTAGAGCAATTTGTTGTTCTGAAAGTGGATCTTACTGCGAATAATGCTAATGATAAAAAAATATTGAATTATTTTAATGTAATCGCCCCCCCAACCTTTATGTTTTTTGATGCCAAAGGCATGCAACATGATGAATTGCTTGTTGTTGGTGAAGTATCTACGGATGAATTTTTGGCGAAGCTCAATCAAGTGCTTCAAGGGCAAGAATAGAGGTCTGCTGAGATTAATCATAACCTGATTGCTAGCAACCAGGTTATGATTATTATTTTTTATTGAGTGAGAACAAAACTCCTAGCTTGTTCTTGCAATACGTTCGCTGATTTTGGAAGAGCGTACCCACAGCATTGCTCTGCATCGGGGAATTGATAATCTTCTGGTAAATTAACGTTCTTTTGGAAAATTAGAACTTGTTTACGATGACCTCCGGCTTCACTAATTGGACTTTGGTGACGCTTAAAGAAGCGAACTAGAGGTAATGCCGTACCTTCATCTAACTTTTCTACTTGATAACGAAAATCCTGGTTTAGATTTACCAATTTATTTAACAAGGAATGCGCATATTCTTCGCGTTGGCTCTCAGTTGGCAACTCTTCTTCATCATTTAACTCAAGCCAAATTTCCAATTGATCCGCGCCCGTTTCGTCTTGGTAGGTATAAAAAGCCTTCTTTAAAACGATTTGTTCTAAATGCTCATCAGTGGTTACGGCGCGCTCTAATTCAGTAAACGCTAAATTAGCTCCACCGAATACAACTGTTGAATCGCGACCCCATACAAACATTAACGGAAGATTGGTTTTGGGCTGCTGGAACATGCCATATTTAGCTAAAAGAGCCTGGACATCACTTGATGCATACACTCGGCCTTTATCACCTAAATTATAACGGATACGGGGAGAAGAACGGTCATTACGAGTACAGGTAAATAGTAAGTTATCCTCGTCATCACATTCGACATGATAATTCATGGGATCATAATGGAATACCATGGGTAGACCCTTGTTCTCACCATACAGCTCGCGAGCAAGCCCAGGATTCGTCTCAATTGCCTTACGTACCGATATTTCGTATTCTGTTTCAACACCTAAATTAATATCTAAATCTGAGGCACCATAAGAAGAATAAATCTGATTAAAACCATGCCGCATTAATTGATCGCGCATAGCTTCTGATATAGCCTGGCCACCCACAACACCAATCACCGAAAACTCGTCAAAATTATAACCTTTCTCCTGCGCATATGCGGTAAGGTCTTTGAGGAATGGAGGGTAACCGGCAATAATTACTTGATTCTTTTCTTTATTTAATGCATCAGCCATTGCTTTAACTTCTGACTTATATCGTCGAATTATGACTTGGGCCCCCCCATCCAACTGAGAGACAGCTCTATCAAATTCATCTGCAAGCGTTGACGTTCGCTTTTTTAGCATCGCTTTTAAAGTAGTTTCAATTAAAGAAATGATTATCTGTTTATCATCCTCTGATAAATTAGGATGTTTGCGCATAAACGCGCCAACGGCAAGTTCCAATTGATGCCGCTCATAGCGTGCATTGCTTACTAATTTATCAAGAATCTTATCTTTATCAGGGCCTGTGGCAAAAACACTTCCAGTATCACGCATTAGCTCATAAGTGGTTAACCCTGTAGCCCATGGACCTAGAGCAAAAGCATTAATATAGGATAAGCGTCGTCCTCCAAATTGGATTTTGGCGGCTAACTGCAACGATTTTTTAACTGTTTCGAGCTCTTGTTCCCCACGAACCCACTCAGTAGGTTTACCCGTAGTTCCTGTTGAGGTATCTGTTTTATAAGCAACAGGATATTTTCCTTGTAAATGAGTATCTGAATCATGTTCTTGAAATTTAATGTAATTATCTTTTGTAGTTTCAGGAATTTGTCGGTACTCGGTTTTCGAAGTGGGGACACCGTTAAAGCGGACAACATGATTTTTATAAGCTGGAACTTCTTTATATGCCTCATGAAAGCGTTTTTTGGCCAGTACTTCACCTGCTTCCAAAATATCTGCTTCTTTACCCACAAAAAGAAATCGTATTTTAATTAACTTCACACCAACGATTGTTTTTTGGTAAAGCCAGCTAAGAAAAGAACCTTTGAAAAAGTCGCCAATACGATTAGCCCAGCTATCAACCAAACGCTGATTATGTCGTCCTGCATGGCGCAGACCTTCTGTTCCTGCTCGTATTTGCTGCTGCTTTTGCTCCGGACTGTCGTTAGCCCATAGCTGTTGATTAAGTGCCGTAGCTAACTCAGCATCTTGCAGATTTTTATGAGCATCTTCACCGAGATATTTGATCAAGCTATTGCGATTAATACGAAACTCACGTAGCTCATATGCTCCTAATTCGTTAACTACTTCAGCCTGAAATTTAATTGTTTTATAAAACAAAGAAGCTGCATTACCATGAATAGTAACGCCATTTTTTCCAAGAACATCACGAGGATTAATAATACCATTCTTAAATAATAGTCTTTGACCGTATTCATGATGATGAAATAAAACAACGGGTGTATCAAGTTTATAAGTGGGCATATCCATTCCTAGATAAATAAATTCGCCCTATTTTAATACACTTAGATTAATAGAATATTAAGAAAAATGAATTGGAGAACTAATTGTAGGTTGTTGTTTTTTCGAAATATTAGTCACTGCCACTCTTCCTCGTGTTCAGGTGGCAGTGAAAAAAAGACCTGCTAAGGTGTGCCTATACTACGTGGAGGCAAACCGGGTATTTCAAAATCTTCTTTTGTCTTTTCAGATGGCTTAAACTCATCACCCTCTTTAAATTCCTTACCATCAGCATGATATAGTTTTCCATCACCGTTTGAATAAGCAGTGACATTTTTAGTCGCGGGATCAAACATAACGAAAGCCTGACCTTTTTCACATTGCTTCATAAAAAATTTAGCGCATTCTTCTTTTGAGCTGAATTTTAAACTAACTGTATTGTCATCCTCGACCTTAGGCTCTTCATAGTGTTCATCACCAGCATACGCTTCGTTGAAGTCGGCAATAAGTTCTTCGATATTTTCGCTGCTAGCCGAGACCGTCGTTGTCTCAAGCTCAATTAATTTAGCTTCTAGCTGGGAAATAGGTAAGTCGGAATCTTTGATAAATCTGAACTTCAACCGCTTAAGTTCTTTCTCCTGCTCTTGAGTCAATGCATCAGTTATTTTTCTTAAATCAATCAAACGCTGTAAATCTTGTTTTCGTCCCATAATTTCTCCAAAGCAAAATTTCTTACTTAATGATACGCAATTTTTTCTCACTTGATGAACCTGATCTTTTTTTCTTTACTTATTTCTTACAAATACGTACGAGCAAAAGCAAGATTAAAGTAAAATTCCTTAAATAGTCGACATTCCTATGGAGAAAGGGTATAATTCGTTCATTTTTTTTACAGTTAGAGTTTTATGAATCATAAAGTCGGTTTTGTTAGCTTAGGTTGTCCTAAAGCATTAGTAGATTCAGAACGAATCATTACTCAATTACGTGCTCAAGGTTATGAGTTGGTGTCCAGCTATAACGATGCCGGGGTGGTTGTTATTAATACCTGTGGGTTTATTGATAGTGCTGTTAAAGAGTCTTTAGATACTATTAAAGAAGCCATGGCAGAAAATGGACGCGTTATTGTAACGGGTTGTCTTGGTGCTAAAGCAGATATTATCAAAGAAGCCTGCCCCGATGTCCTACATATTAGTGGCGCTCATGCGTATGAAGAAGTGGTGAACGCGGTTCATGAACATCTTCCACCTCCGGCGGATCCATTCATGCAATTAGTTCCACCTCAAGGAATTAAACTTACTCCCCGCCATTATGCTTATCTAAAAATATCTGAAGGTTGTAATCAAAAGTGTACATTTTGCATTATCCCCACCATGCGCGGCAAATTGCAAAGCTATCCCCTAGTTCAAGTTTTATCTGAAGCGAAAAAATTAAAAGAAGCAGGGGTTAATGAAATTTTAGTCATTTCCCAGGATACCAGCGCCTATGGCGTGGATACGCGTTATGAAGAGGTAAGCTGGCAAGGAAAAACTATAAGCACCCGTTTTTATGATTTATGCGAGCAACTAGGCGAATTAGGTATTTGGGTGCGTCTGCATTATGTTTATCCTTACCCTCATGTAGATGACATTATCCCCTTAATGCGTGATGGCTTGATTCTTCCCTATCTTGATATTCCATTACAACATGCAAGCTCACGGGTGTTAAAAGCAATGAAACGCCCTGCAAGCAGTGAAAATACTTTGCTGCGTATCGCTGCATGGCGTGAGATCTGCCCGGATATTACTTTACGCTCTACGTTTATTGTTGGTTTCCCTGGGGAAACAGAAGAGGAATTTACAGAGCTGCTTAATTTCTTGAAAGAAGCACAATTAGATCGCGTAGGTTGTTTTAAATATTCCCCTGTTGAAGGTGCAAAAGCGAATGATTTAGCGGATCAAGTGCCCGAGGAAATTAAGGAAGAGCGCTATCATCGCTTTATGCAATTACAAGCGGAAATTAGTCGGAAAAAATTGGAGCAAAAAATTGGCAGCATCCAAACCGTATTGATTGATGAAATTACACCAGAGCACATCATCGCGCGTAGTAAAAGTGATGCCCCGGAAATTGATGGATTAGTTATTTTACCGCCAACTCCCGGTGTGAACGTTGGTTCATTTGCTGAGGTACGTATTACCGACAGTGATGATTATGATTTATTCGCAGAATTCATGTTAAATTAAAAAAGTAGGTAATGATGACAGACTTAAAAATAGGCGAAGAGGTATGGATTATTAGTTTTGAAGTCGAAAATGATTTCTATTTGTTAGCTAAGCAAGTAATTACTGAGCTTTTAGAAGATCAGGTTGAATGTGAAGATGAGTTTAATACCTTCCATGTGTCTTATGATGATATTTATCGCAGCAAAGCAGATGCATTTAATGCAATGGTTGAGCGGTTAACGCAAGTAAGGGATGCCGAGTAATTTTTAAATTATAAAAACCATCATTGCAAACGACGTGAAGCAATCCAGGGTTCCGTGCTTGGGATGACTGGGTTGCTTCATCACTAGGTTCCATACCCCGTGAACAGTGAACTTATTTCGCTACAGCAAAGCTGCCGTTGTTATTCCGCGAGTACTTTTAGCGTTACATCGATATTACCACGTACTGCATTAGAGTATGGGCAGACATGATGTGCTTTTTCAACAAGTTCTTCTGCATCCTTTTGGTTTAAACCCGTAATAGTAGCTTGTAACTCCACGCCAAGTTTAAAACCTTTCTCTGGTGTTGGGTATAAGGAAACTGTTGCTTGCATATGGGCGTCGCTTAAGGGAATCTTTTGCATTTGAGCAACATAGCGAATAGCGCTTTCAAAGCAAGCGGCATAGCCAGCAGCAAATAATTGCTCTGGATTATTACCGTTACCTTTTCCACCTAGCTCTTTAGGCATTGCCAAATCTAATTTTAAAAGACCATCAGTTGTTTCTACATGCCCATTGCGTCCACCATGGGTTTTAGCAGTTGTAGTATAGAGTGCGTTCATTTTTAATCCTTTATATTGAAGCTCGATCCAAAGATAGTTACAACTTATGGCTTTGTCAAATGAGACAAACACTGCTGATAAATAGCTGCAACCTGATTGGGAATGTCCTCATCAATCTCAGTTCCAGGACGTAGCAGTTGCAAATGTAATACATGATGATAATAGCGATATGCTTTTTTTAATATGGAAAATTGTTCCTTACTTATAATATTTGCGGCATGCAAGCGCTTTAATTGTCCTAACGTTTGAGTGGAACGAGCCAGTTCAGGACCACCTGAATTAAGCACTAAAAACTGTACTAAAAATTCTAAATCCAATAAGCCTCCAGGAATATGCTTCAAAGGCAAAGACTCCTGATGCTGTTCGATTCTGGCCCTCATGGCAATGACCTCGTTTTGCAAAATGTCTTTATCGCGTGACACAGACAATATTTCCCTTTTCAATTGTAAAAAAGTATGTTTAATTGCTGGGTTGCCCGTTAAGATGCGGGCCTTTAACAAGGCCTGATGCTCCCAAGTCCAAGCTTGGTTTTTTTGATACTCCACAAAAGAATCCATATGGCTCACGAGCAAACCTGCCGAGCCTGAAGGACGTAATCGAGTATCGACTGAATATAAAACCCCAGATTGCAGGCGCGTGGTCAGCATGTGCAAAATTTTCTGAGTGAGACGCGTGACTAATGCTTCATCTTCAGGTCTTACCGTATGCAAAAATACTAAATCCAAATCTGAAGCATAACTCATCTCCCTGCTTCCCAATTTGCCATAAGCAATGATGGCAAAATGCGAGTGCATTTGTTTCATTTCCGGATAACGTAAGCTTAATTGCTCGCTGGCTAAGCTCAAGACTTCGTTAACAATGACTTGCGCGACATCCGTTAAAAAACGCCCTATACGAACCGAACTGCAAAAACCATAAAGTTCTGCACGCGCTGCCATAAGCCAATTCGTTAACTTAAATTGCCGCAAAAGTTCCTCTTTAGCCTCCATATCCGGATAATGCTTCAATTTTTCCCAAAGCAATTCCTGTAATTTCGAACGTGATAGTGGACGCCATTCTTGTCCTTGATCTAACAATACCTCTAATAAAAATGGTTGGCTTACCAGCAGAGAAGTAATAAAGGGACTATGCGCAAACCAAAAAAGTAGTTCAGTTAAAACATGTGGATTTTCAGTTAATAAAGCTAGATACGCGCTGCGACCGACAATATTTTCTAATAAATGCAAAACTTGTAATAAAACCTTGTCCGTATGTTCCGCACGCGTTAATTCGGTCAACAGGAGCACCATAAAACGATCCAAACGCATGCGCGCACCTTGGGACAAGCGACGACAACGAGGACCATGACGAAATGCATGGATCATTTGATAACAATGTTCTGCATTGTCAAAATCCAAACTGATTAATAAATTAATCGCCATACCTGTTTCAACATGTCCTTGCCAAAGACTTGCCAATTGGTTCGCCAACAACCTTTTCTCATCTTCATAATAATCAACCTTTCCCATTACGGCGTGAAAGGCATAACTGATAATACGCTGATATTGATGAAGCCTCTCTAAGAGCTCATCCCAAGATGCAAAACCTATAGCTAAAGTTACTTGCGCTTGTTTTACAGGATCTTCGGGTAAAGAGTGGGTCTGCTGATCATTTTGACTTTGTACTATATTTTCAAGTCGTCGTAAGAATAAATAAGCCTGCTTTAACGCATCACTGTGATGCAATAAACCTTCTTGCTTCAACACAGCAAGCGCCTCTAAAGTGCTTTGGGTTTGTAATTGAGGTAAACGGCCTCCACGAATTAATTGAAAATTTTGAATAATGAATTCTACTTCCCTAATCCCTCCTCTCCCTCGTTTAATATCATCTAAACGAGGATTGAGCTGCACTTCTCGCTCAATCATTGCTTTCATGCTACGCAAGGATTCAATCACACTAAAATCTACGTAACGTCGATAAACAAAAGGAGTTACCAAACGCTCAAACCAAGGATGCTCTTCATCAAGTGATATGGAGATTACACGTGCCTTAACCATGGCATAGCGCTCCCAATCACGCCCTTGTTCTTGATAATAAGTCTCCATTGCCGCGAGACTTGGAACTAAGGTACCGCTATCCCCATTGGGTCGTAATCTTAGATCCACACGGAATATAAAACCTTCTGGGGTTATTGTTTGAAATAATTGGCTAAATTGTTGCACCACTTTATTAAAGTATTGCTGATTTTCAATCGACTCTTCCCCATCCGTTTCGCCAGCCGCCGTGTAAGCAAAAATAAGATCGATATCTGAAGAGTAATTTAATTCTCGTCCGCCCAACTTCCCCATACCCAAGGTTAATAAAGTGACTTGATTTCCCTCTTTATCTCGAGGAATACCGTAACGCGAAGAAAGAGCATGTTGACAATAATCCAATCCATGTAAAATGAGTGCATCAGCACAATCGGACCAAGAACGTATAACCTGTTCCGTATTACTAAGTCCGGACAGTTCCAGGAGTAATAATCGTAATAAATGGGTATGACGAAAGTAGCGTAACTCTCGTGCAAAATTAGCTTGCGGCAAGGTTAGGGATATATGAGTTATCGCCTGAAAATATTCTTCTCGCATTAATGCTGTGGCACAATTATCGACAGTTAAAAGCTTCTTTAGTAGCAGCACTTGCTTACATGCATAATCGCTAACCAAAACCAGTTCTTTTACTGCATTGCTTAACGGATGTGATAAATCTGAAAAATGCTTTTCAATAAACCATGATTTAGATTCGCGTAACTCGTAGGTATCTATTGGCATAAATTGGATTCTTTATCCTGAATTCACGTTAATAATGAAATTTTTCATTCCCAAAACTAATATCTCGTTATAATCTATAAAAATCAATCATTATTCAGTGAATTAAAATGAATTTCTTTCGTAGTCTGTTACTTGCAGGCATTACTTTTTCTTCAGCATTATTTGCTGCGGATCTGCCTGTCTTAAATATTGGAACTGAAAGCTTTAACCCCCCCTTTGTGATGCGGGGCTCAAAAAACGAAATCTATGGCTTTGACATCGACACAATGAATGCCTTGTGCAGAATAATGGGACGTACCTGTCACTATCACATCATGCGATTTGATGCACTTTTAGATGCCGTGGCCCGAAAACAAATTGATATGGCTATGAGTTCCATTACCATTACCCCTGAGCGAGCAAAACTGGTAAATTTCAGTCTACCTTATCTACTGAGCTATTCACGTTTTGTCACCACACCCAAGGTAAAAACTGAGCCTTTTACTCTAGAGTTCCTGAATAACAAAAGGATCGGTTTGGAAAGTGGAACGGTATTTGAGCAAGAATTAAATACCATGGGGGTTAAAAATCCGAGAATCAAATACTATATTACCGTATCAGACCAGCTCACGGGTTTAAATAAAGGTGAAGTAGACATTATCTTGCTGGATAATCCAACCGCTAATTATTGGGCAGCGAATTCCTCAGATACCTTCAAGTTAGCCGGCCCACCTTATATGTATGGTTATGGACTTGGTATTGCGATCAACCCAGGAGAGGGAGCATTATTGACTGAGTTAAACCAAGCCTTGTTGCAATATCAGGGTTCACCTGAATATAAACAAAATTATGATAAATATTTGTTAGAGTTTTAACTACCAACTTCAATTTGATTTGGCTGCCATTTAGGAAAACCTGCTTGCAATTAATGGTGCCACGCTCGAATTACCGCAGCTTAGTAGGGATACCGCTGGTAATTCGAGTCTCGTCTACATGCCACAGATTCTTATCTCACCTAAGTGCAATTAGAGGCCTGCATCCAAGCTACATTCTTAGCTATACCCAAATAGCTTTCATTCCTTGTTCCTCTTGTGAGCTCACCCGTTTCAGATTCATATTATTCCTAAGATGAGATTGGACCGAAGCCATTAAATCGCGCACGACGTCACTGCAATCATAAAATAATTCTACCTTAAACATATGCAATGTCTTATTAGCCAATACTGCCATAGCTAACACTTCTAAATGCTCCAAGCTCAAATTACAATCGACTAATGAAATAACCTTTAAGGTGGTATTTTCTCTTATAATTTTCTCTAATCGATTAACATCATCTTGGTTCATGGGAAAAGTATCGAATTCAGCCGTCGTTATGTCACTATTCACATCTTCCAACATTTTGAATAGTCGCAACTTTCCACTCATAGGGGGCTTAAAAAAGCGCTCTAGTTTTTGAGACATAAATAATTCCTACTTAAAATATTCCACACTTCACTTTATGAGAAGAAGCATGTTCTGTAATTATTGTTTTAATATTTTCTAAACTACGATTCAAACCACTTTGGGTCAAAACCCCATAGGTCTTCCCTATTTTCTTTTCTATATCTAAATTTGCATTCACGGTATTAGTAACCAATAAATCAAGCGCATGCGATGTCTTTAGCAAATCTACTTGTCGATTAAATTCACTTGCCAAAAACAATTTCTCTTTGGTTAAGTTATTATCGCGAAACACCTTGCTGATAAAGCTTAAGCTTCCATTACTACTACCTCGAGCATTGATGTATCGGTTCATTTCCAACTTAACCTTATTTAGCAGTGCGGGGTCAATTGGCGCCTGACCTAATTGAAGTAGCCTGGATTCAGATAAAGGGTTTTCTTGCACTAAATAGCGAGGCACATAATGCTGGCTAAAATAACGAAGATAACTCTCCCATGCAGCCTCACGGCATACAGAAAAATCAGGATCAATTAATTCTTGTTGGACAAAAAATTGATTATAGTTTGGAGGAGGAGCTAATTTGCCCTGTTGTGGAATATGAACCTCATAACCAGGTACCAAACCTAATGCATAGTGCGCAGGGGCTATCACCTCATGAATGCTATGAAATCCCGCAGCAACAATATAAACCATCACCGCAGTTAAATAATTCTTTTTCAAATTCTCCGTTGGAAAGTTTGCCAAAATTTCCATTTGGCCTAAAAGCACACTCGTCATCCCTGATGGTCCTGAAACATAAACCGCATCATTCTCGATGAGATCCAGAACGTATTGGGACTTCAAGTTAGCTCCTTGTGCTTTGCAATCAGCCGTCCAAATAGAATGATGTGTAGGCAGGTCAATTTCATATTCCTCTTGTCCCCAACCCAATAAACCTAATTGCTGCGTAGCTTCCTCATCAAAAGCATTAGGCATCTTCCCACGATTATCAAGTACTTTATATAGCGGAGATTCATACATTAGGGTATCGGGAATATAACTTCGATAAAACCCGCCCAAAGTGGGGTCGTTTAAACCCTCAGAAAAAAATGTTTCCGCAGGCCCCGGCCAAATAGTGGTTACAATTTCGGCCATTTTGCCTACCGGTTTTCTTTCTATGCCCGTTATAGGAAACTTTCGTACAATCCCTTGAGCAAATTTATAATGAATATGCATTATTTCAGCTAATTGCTCAGGTTTGTTTTCTGCCAATATTTTTTTTATGTCTTCAAGCGTGGGACTTTCCTCTGCCCCAAAAGAGATAACATGATAACTTCGACTAAATAAGTCAATGTAAAAAGACCAATCAATTTTATTTTTAAGTAAACTCAATTGATCGATAAAACAAAGAATTTGCGCCGAAACCTCCTGAACCGCCTGCATCATTGCCTCAGTTGGGTTGCACAACAAAATTATAGCGAGTTCAGACTCCCAGCGCCGTGCCAGTGGATTATCAAACTTTTCTTTAATTGTTTGTTGGTACGTACTATTTAGGATATTAAAGCTCAGCTCCCTAAGCAAAGCCTCTTCATTCGGAAGAATATCACCTTGAGATATAAGCTCTTCAATAAAATTTGCGATAATTTTTAGGTCTTGCTCATGATTTTCCATGGCAATTTTTAAATTACTAATACAGGCATTGAACAGACTAAAGGTAGTATTTGTTTTATCAGAAACTACCCCTATATGTTGTTTGCTTAACTGAGTTAGCAATGAAATAGCATAGGAATAAGCTTCTGTTCTCGATTTGAAATTCATAATCAACTACCAGGCATTAGCCATTTTTCACTGTGACTAGATCAGGGGGCACTTTAAAATCAGGATTTATACATCAAGACCTTTTTTTATGCTAGTTATTTTTTGAAATCATATTTCACCGGTAAATGTATTTGTCCTAATAATTAGGATACAATTGTTGGCATTTTTCAGTATCTTAACTGTATTTTTTTAGAAAAAGCGCAGTTGAGAAAAGGACTTCTCATGAAAAAATATTGGTACTTAATTTACATCGTTTTTTGTTTTTATTTATTACTCAGTATTCCTAGCACTGCGGATTCCGCTGCGTCAAAAGAAATTGGACCTATAACTCAAGATACAGCGTCCAAACGCTCGATTATAATTCCCCATAAGGTGCGTCAGTTTACTTTAATTTTCAAAAAAACGGCGAATATTAAAGACCTGTATCTAACAGCGCCCGATGGAAGCAAATATTCACTTGCTAAAGAGGATAATGGAATCTTAGCTACTAAAAATTATGAAGTAGTACAAATGAAAACCCCTACAGCGGGAGAATGGAGTTTATCGGGTCCCGAGGAACAATTACAGCAAGTATTCATACTGATTGATGCTAAATTAGGTACAAACTTTACCAATGGAACCTATTTTATTGGTGAATTGCTCACCTTAAATGGCTACCTTGAACAAAATGAGCAACCCATTAAATCGGATATGGCTGCCCAAGATCTCAAAATGAATTTTCAATTGATTAATGAGGAACATAATTTCTCTTATGTGATCCCCTATGGCCAAAATGGTGTGTTTATTAATGCTTTTATCCTAAATATTCCTGAGGGAACTTATAAGGCAATTTTGAAGACCGAAGGAACTTACATCAACAAAAAAAATGAATACCAAGCGTTTATTAAACCCTCCCCCTTCACACAAATGATTAATGCCAAGCATGATTCATTGATGATTCAGCTCGAGCATCCCGACGTAATCAAGCCTGAAAGTGTCAATATCAAAATTATCTACAAAGATAAGCCGACAAGAACGTCATTCAAAAAAAGCAAAGAAGGCTGGGTCGCGGATTTGTATTATTTATGTGAACGACGTGGCTTTTCAGAAGAAAACGTCATCGTCGAAATTAGCGCGCAGATGGTAGGCGGTCGCGCAGTACTTTTTAAGTTATTATTAAATGGAAAAGCTTGTTCGCCCGGCTATAAACCTCCAGCTCCAGTAGATACTAAAAAATTATTAGAAGAGGAAATAAAAAGAAAGCGACACGCAAAACGTGTATTAATCCTTATCGCATCAGTAGTTAGTGTTTTAATTATTGCTATTGCTCTAGCATTTTGGCTATGGGTGAAACGTAAAAAGAAAAAGAGTAAAGAAGATATTAATACCGGAGATTAATATGTTTATAGTTTAAAATCGAATCACCGCGGCTTGGCCGCGGTATCCACATTTATCTTGCTTCTTATTTCGCACTTATAGATAGCACAGTCAAGCTGCGGTAATGCGACGTATTAATTTAGCAAGAAAAACTTAAGCCGTATTGTTCTTTACTTGCAACCAAGCTAGGCAAACTTTAATGCACGGTATTGCCCTGGGTAATGCAGCGGGTAATCACCTGCCGAGTCACAAAATCCCCTTGACTCTCCCCATATAATAGATAGAAATGCTTCGCTAAATTAATAACCCATCCGGATAAGCAAAAATTCATACGCTTTTCTGCAGTATCAACAACAATTTCAAAAAGCCCTAATGAATCACTCTCTCGCTCACTAGCATATTCTTCCATAATTACACGCGCAGCATCTAAATCTCTGTCTCTGGTAGGCCAATTTTGACTCATATTATTCTTCCTAAAAAGCATGATTAGGTCTCAGTAATATTCAAATTACACAAGCAGAAATGACTAAGCATTATCCCATGTCTTGAGCAAATACTCAATATTGAGAGTAATTTTTGAGCGATTAATTGGTTCGCAAAAAACAAGAAAACAAGTACGTATTAACCTGACTTTACTCAACATTCATATAGCATGTTTTCCTAGAACAGCATATGATATATGCCATTGCACAATTTTAAAAAGTACAACATGGCTTATCAAATACTACCTTCTATGCTTTCTGCTGATTTAACTCGTCTTGGCGAAGAAGTAGATGCAGTTATGCAAGCAGGAGCAGACTTTATTCATTTTGATGTCATGGACAATCATTATGTTCCCAATCTAACCTTTGGCCCCGCATTCTGTAGCGCATTGATGAAGCGTTTCCCTAACTTACCTATCGATGTTCACCTAATGGTTGAACCTGTTGATGCTCTAATTGAGGCTTTTGCGACAGCAGGAGCCAAACGAATCAGTATCCATCATGATGCGACGATCCATTTGGATCGCAGTTTACAACTTATACACGATTTGGGATGCGAAGCAGGCCTAGTGCTTAACCCAGCCACCTCCATTGATGTACTAACATGGTGTGCTCATAAACTAGATTTTGTCTTGGTCATGACGGTAAACCCTGGATTTGGTGGTCAACAATTGATTCCAGAAATTATTAATAAAATAACGCAAATCCATCAATCTTATCCGCAACTCGCTCTCTGTGTTGATGGGGGTGTTAGTACTCAAAATATTGCTGACTTAGCGCGCGCTGGAGCCAATCAGTTTGTTGCAGGTTCTGCTGTATTTAACAGCGAGGACTACAAAAAAACGATCGCAACTATGCGGGAACGATTAACTACTATTTAATGGCAACGAAAGATATTTTATGAAAAAAATAATCATCCTATTATGTGGACTTATCAGCTCGCAAACAAGCCAGGCCCTTAGTGCACCAGAATATATGGAGCGCTTTAATACCTATGTTGCTTTAAGCCAAAAACTACCAATCACCCCAACGCCCATATTTCTTGAATTTGTTAAAGGAACCACACCTCTTTCCAATAAATTACGTGAACGTTGGCTTTATGAGCTAGCCAGAACTAAAGATTGGACGACGTATAATCAATATTATCAACCATCTAATGATTTAAATCTGGTCTGTTATGAGCAAATTGCAAAGTACAATTTAGGAGCCCATCAAGAAGCATTAAAGGATTCAATACCCATATGGCTTAGCGGAGAATCCAGACCTACTGCCTGTAATAACCTCTTTGACCTCTTAATGCATGATGAAAATTTTGACCAAAATTTAATTAGCCAACGGATTGCGCTTGCTTTAGACCGGCGCAACATCCAGTTGGCACGTTATCTATTAAAACAATACAAAACCCCTCATCCAGCAGACACTCAAACCCTAAATGCAGTAGTACAAAGCCCAAGTGCCATTAGCAAACTCACTCCAGGTGGTTTAAACGGTGAGTTTTACCTTTATGGCCTAAAGCGCATGGTTTCCATAAATATGGATAAAGCGCTGCAATTATGGCAACAAAGCAAAACATCCAAACTTTTAAATCCAGCGCAACAACAGGCATTTCTAGCTCATGTTGCTTTGTATAAAGCAATGCGCAATAGTGAAGACACGTCTGAGTGGTTTGCAAAAGTCAACCCTCAATATTACAACGATACCTTGCTCGATTGGGAAATACGTTACGCCTTAAAACGTGATGACTGGAAAGAAGTAAGCACCTTAATTAATAATTCTAAAAATAAAGAAGCACCCTGCTGGCAATATTGGTTAGGACGTTCTTTAGAAGAGCAAGGTAAAATCGCTGAAGCACGAGCTATTTATGAGCCTTTAGCAAAGAGCCGACAATATTATGGTTTCCTTGCCAGCTTACGCCTTAAACAAACACCAAGCTTCGTTAATGAAACTCCAATACAAAACTTGGATGTATTAAAACCCTATCAAGCATTTCTGGATCAAGTAAAAACTCTGTACTTGAGTAAAAATACCCTCCCTGCATCTCGCCTATTAAATGATTTTATTAGCGAATTGCCTAAAGACGAAGCCAGCGCGCTAGTTTATTGGATTGATAACAATTTACAATGGCATGGCAAATCAGTTTACTTAAGCAATACGGATCGTTTAAATAATCAACTTATTTTACGATTTCCACTTGCTTATAAAACCGCGATTAAGCAATACTCAAAAAAATACGCCGTGTCCCCAGAATTTATTTATGCCATTATCAGGCAGGAAAGTGGATTTAGAGAAGATGCCACCTCCACGGTTGGCGCGCGGGGCTTAATGCAGGTGATGCCATATACTGCAGGGCTAGTTTCTAAAGCAGATAGAATCGCCTATCAGAATAAGGATCAGTTGTTTTTATCAGAAAAAAACATCAACATTGGGGTAGCTTATTTAAAACAACTGGCAAAGCGATTTGATAATCATCCTATTCTTATGGCCGCAGCCTACAATGCAGGTCCAAAGCAAGTGGTCTATTGGTTAAAAAATCATCCGCCGAAAGAAATTGATGTTTGGATTGAAACATTACCTTGGCAAGAAACACGCAACTACTTGAAAAATGTGATGGCGTTTTATGTGGTCTATCAATATAGGCTAAATCAAAAACCAAATCTTGCGCGTTTTTTAGAGCGTTTATGACCAAATAGTCTATTAGCGTTTGTTTAATACCGCCAAAACGCCTCCGAATTCCTGCGGTCAAGTCGCAGGAACTCGGCTAAGATATCCCCTTAATTGCCTGTACAACCCTGAGAACCTTTTATTTCGTTCTTCATGGCCGCAATTTTTTATTTTATCCGTTCTTGACTATTTACAAAGAGCCGTTAATCTTGTGATTATTTTTTCACCATATGGATATTAATCATGTTACAAAACTGGCAAAAAAGATTTCCTCAAAGCTTTAAGGAACATCCTAACCTTTTTATTGAATTAGCCTATTCAACTCAAGAGGCCCTATCTGCCCTCCTGCGGGAACTTGACGAATTAGGATTATTAAATGAGCACTCAATCAACTGCATCTTAGATAATGCCACCAACCCTCTTGAATATATTCAACTTATTACACGAATGCTGAAAGCAGGAATAAATGTTGAGCTTATTCCTGACTTTCTCTCAAAATTCGTTGCTGTAGATGGGATAAGTCGTGCAATTACATTATTTGATCTTAGTAGTTTTGCCTACAACGAGGAGCATGTTCTCAAGTTCAGTGTACTAACCAAAGTGCTTGCAAACTCCTTATGCCAAACCATTTTTGATGCACGGCTACGATCTTTTTCAGATTACACCATCCCCGACGAACCATTACGCCCTCAAGAAGCGACCCACATTATTCAGCAACTTTATGATTTGCAAGATGAAGAGAGTAGAATACGAACATTTTTTGATTTTTTAGCGGCATTCCGCCCGATTCCTTGTAGTCAGAGATACCTTACCGAAACGAGTAGCGCAACCCAAGTAGCAATAGCCTTAGAGTTATATTGTGCCGCAAAAATTGAAGCAATTACCTCCTATCAAGACAGCGTAGAAGTAAAGGAAATGATACACATATTACAAACGCAAGGGGGCAATGAAACTCATTTTGAAGCAATTAAATACATCGCTGCAAGTAACCTAGAAGCAGAAAATTGGGCATCAACTAAATATTACGACCAACTTATGCATGAGATATGGCAGGCACTTATTCAGCCTCAAACCGATTTGCGTAATTTTTCTGTTCTCAATGAGAATAGCAATAGAGCGAACAGAGTTTTAACAACCGCTCTTAATGCGCCAACGTTACTATTCATGCAACAAGTGCCCGTTGAGAGAACTAATGAGCCAAAAACAAACAGCTCAGCCCCCCAGGAACAAATAAGTACTGCAACTTATCAATAAATAGAAACAGCGCTCCATGCGCGTATCACGATAACACTCAAGTTGCTCCTTTCCCAAGCCCATTGGCAAATCAATGGGCATTTTATGTAACCTTTTGATTCCATTAATTTTAAAGTAGTCCAACTATAAATCTCTTTACACTCTAGATTGTTTCTATTAACAATAATTCGCCGTCACAATAAAAAAAGGACATGTAGAGTAAGAAGTTCACGATTGCGCTCCAATACGAGCTCCCATTCACCACCAAATATACCGCCCCCACTGTTCGTCCATTAGATGATATCAACTGACGTTTTTTTTCATCTGGAGAAAACAATGCCCCACACGATTAAGAAATAAAGCACTTTCGTGATGCCTTAAAAGCGATTCATTTTGATAGCTGGTTGGTTTTAGATTTGGATAATACCGTCATGCCCCCCCGGCTTGCCTTAGGAGGTGATGCTTGATTTGAAGGATTATTTACACATTGTATGCAACATAATATTGCACGCTCATCAGACTATGAAGATAACTTTTTTCAACTACCGAATCATTTACCAGTAGTTGCATTACCACAATCGCTTGTTCGTTCACCAAGGTTTTTTTATAAAAAAGGGGCGGCTGGTGAGCGCCTGATGTAAATTACCAATCGCAACCCGCCTCATTACCATGAATTGTAGGTTGGGTCCATGGCCCAACCTACAATTCATGGTAAAGTTCTCTTAGTTATTCGTCCTTAATAGTCAAATAAACTAACACGACTAGAATCATCATAAAAATATGAAAGGCGCTACTCGTAGCTCCGCTTAACACTGGAGACATCCATAAACCAAACCATTCGCCCCCTATCGACATAAACAACACTTGCCAGGTAAAAAAACCACAAGTAAGTCCTACTGTAGCCCATTTTTTAGCTTGATTAAAAGCGATTGCGGGTGCTTTGCGCGCTCTAAATAATATCCAGGCTCCATAAGCACAAAAAATCCCGCTCAAAGATTCGCAAACAACAATAATAGCAAAGGCAAGCCCTTGTAAAATAGGATTAGTGATCGCACGATAACCAATAGATGAGCCAGGGATTATATCGTTCATACTTAAGGCTTTTACAACATGAGAATAATTGGCGGCAGAATCAGAAATATTTCCTATAACGACCAAAAAACAATAAAAAGCAACTGTTACGACACATACTATTTTAGATATTCGGGTCATCGTTCACCTGTACATTTCGAGCAAAACGCAACAATACATGATTAGCACGTACAGAAGCTTGATGCACTGCTGCCTCAGGACTGATTAAACCTGCAAACATCGCCTCCAAAACTTCATCATTAATACTACGAATTTGATTTTGTGGGCCCAGATACTTTAATGGCTTTTCTTGCATACCGCTATTTAAATCAGCTTGCGCCAATATTAAATTGGGATGATGGCTGGCTTTCACAATATCCGCATACTGGCCTTGCAAACCTAATGGCAAATAACCCGTATGTTCATGCCAACGTTGTTGGTTTTTAGGTTGGGCAATAAATGCAAAGAATAGGGCTATTCCCTTATAGTTCACCTTATCTTGTCCAGCTACAACCCATAAAGCAGCCCCACCAGCAACATTAGCGTGTCGTACCTTACTGATTTGCGTATCCAATGGCATGGTAGCTACCCCCAACCGAAATGGAACTATAGCAAGAAGGCTATTATAAGCCCCAGAGGATTGGCTAAATAAGGGACAAACATTACTAGTAAATAAAATGGTAGCGTCATCTACCCGACCTGCATACCGAAAATAACGTTGTGAATGCCAGCGCTGTAAACGTTTAAAATGACTAACTAATTGAGGAGTATCAAAAACTGCCATCTGTGGTTTCCCTTCAGTTAGAGGTAACCCGTGAATCGCTAAAAATGACTCAAAAAGCACCCAACCCGGATAAGCCGTAGTATAAGTACAATCATAACCTACCTTTTTAAGCTTTTGGGCTAATACTTCCATATCCTCCCAAGTCTGGGGAAAATTACTACTGCTATACCCCGCTTTAGCCAGAGCATCCACATTATAGTACAGGGTCGGTACGGAAAGATTAAAGGGCAAAGCCTGTAACTGCCCATTTTTGCTATAAAACTCACGAATGGAAGGAATAAAATCTTCTTTAGGTAAACTAATCCCTTGCTCTTGCATTAAGGCATCAACAGGTTTAATCGCTCCCTGGGTTGAATGCATGATTGCCGTACCTACTTCAAAAATTTGTACGATTGCTGGTGGCTGATGAGCCCTAAAGGCTGCAGCAAAACTTGTTAATGTTTCAACGTAATTCCCTTTATAAACAGGCTTAATAACATACTTCGTTTGGCTCTTATTAAAATCATCGGCAAGCAACTTAACCTCATCGCCCAAATGCCCGGCCATCCCATGCCAAAGTACCAGCTCAACAGGTTTTGCGTGCAAGGATAAGGCGCAAAAGAATGCCCATAAACAAGCGATCAATTTACTCATGCTAAAAGATCTGGATAATCACTGAAAATAGCATCCACGCCCCACTTGAATAGCTTATTCGCCTGGCGTTTACGGTTCACCGTATAAGCACATACTACAAATCCTTGCTCTTTAACTGCTTTCACTCTCTCGGCGGTTAATATCTTCCGATTGAAATGAATCGAAAAACACTCCAATTGTTTTGCTTTTTTCAGCCACTGCTCATCCCATTCGTGAAAAAGCAATCCTAAAGGCATTTCTGGCGCCAAATTACGACACATCAATAAAGCATTCCAGGAAAAGCTAGAAATCAAGGGCAAGCCCCTCCCCTCTGGCCAGTATCGATTAATATGAGTAAGCACCGCCACTGCAGTTTGCTCATCGGTTCCTGGATAAGGCTTAATTTCTATATTCGCTTGCATATCAGAACTGACTAGCCACTCCAAAACCTCTTGAAAATGGGGGATAGCCTCCCCTTTGTATTTTCGGGAAAACCAGGAGCCGGCATCTAAAGAACGTAAATAATCGGCATTCACCTTCCCTATCTCACCACGCCCATTCGATGTTCTTTTTAACTTATCGTCATGGAATATAAACGGCTCGCCATCTTCACTACACATGACGTCAAACTCAATAAAACGGCACCCCATCTCCAATGCTTTGTTAAATGCAGCCAAGGTGTTTTCAGGGGCATATGCCGATGCACCACGGTGGCCAATAACTTGTTCAACAACCAAGAAATTTACTCCTCATTCTTTAATAATCAGTCATCAGTCTTATCCAGGAGGGCATCAAACCACAGTAAATAGCCTAAGCCCCCCCCTTTCAATCATTCCTAAGCTTCATCGCTGCCGAGTTACCGCGGCGGAGCGGCGATAATTCGGGAGAAACTATGTCGCCGACAGCGCACGGAGGACAAAGGCAGCCTTAATAATAACAAATATCGGCTTAATATATAGGCTTTAACTCAACCTGTCTAAGGCTTCCGATTTGAAGCAGCCTCAACTACCGCGGTCAAAGTAAGCTCATTACTTACTGACACTTCAGGCATAGGCGCAGCAGCACCGACAGCCATCATGGTATTTTCTTTATAAGCTCTCAAAGGTTGCACTGGAGGACGGTCGCCAGACACAAAAACCAAATTACTCACACTATAGTTTTGCGTTGGATATACCTTGTTCAATCGTCCTAGTTCATCATTCACTTGCTGATATAATTGCTCGCGAACTTTAACTAAAACCGCCTGAACCTCCTCCAAGCTTGGTTTAAATTCGACGCTAGCAACTTCATATTTGGCTCCAGGAACACTTACTGATTTAGCATTTTGATAAATAGCAGTTAATGCCGTTTGATTCACCCGCGCCTGTGCTTGAACGTAAAGTTTTTCTAAACCTGAACTATCCTGTGAACGATCAAAGGCAGTTAAATGCCAATCTCCTTCAGCAATCTTATTTAATCGCTCCATAATATCAGAGCGAGCTTTTACTAAATCTGCATTCGACAAAGTAACATTAATATTAACACCTAATAATGCTGATTGAGTCGTGACCCATTGCTTTGCTGAAACTTGAAAAAGAACCTTATCGAGAACTATCTGAGGCGGAAACACTGCATCTGCCGCGAAAACAAATGGTGTAATTGCCATCAAAGCAAGCACCTTAGCAACTGCCTGTCGCATAATCGTCTCCAACTTAATTAATTGTATGATGAACTCAAGTTAGTTTATACCAGCAACTCACCAGAAACCAAATTATCATTGATTTAATTTTTAAATAGGACTATAACTTCTGCAAAAAAATATTCGTAACAGGAGTGTAGGTAATGATGTCTGTTGAAAATATAAGCACTGCCAGCTCAGCACGAGCTGATGATGATTTCCTTGAATACGCCCTAGCACATGGGTTTGGTGATTTGCATTTTAAAGTAGATCCTGAAACAGGCATGAAAGCCATCATTGCCATACATAACACCAAATTAGGCCCCGCTTTAGGTGGCTGTCGTTTTATTGAATACCCTAACACTGCTGCAGCCCTTAACGATGCAATGCGTCTTGCTCGTGGCATGAGTTATAAAGCTGCCTCAGTAAATTTACCGTTAGGTGGTGGTAAATCAGTAATCATCAAACCACATGGCTCTTTTGACCGTGCTGGATACATGCATAAGTTTGGAAAGTTTGTTAATGAATTAAATGGACGTTACATCACTGCTCTGGATAGCGGTACGCTCTTAAGCGATATGGATATTATTGGCGAACACACCAACCATGTTGCAAGTTTATCTAAATATGATGGCGATCCATCTCCCTCAACTGCACGTGGAATTTTACGTGGTATCCAAGCTGCCGTTGCGTATAAACTCGGCAAAGATAATCTTAAAGGCGTTCATGTTGCTATCCAAGGTTTAGGTCATGTGGGTTATCTTCTTGCCCAACATTTACATGAATTAGGGGCAACACTAACTGTTGCTGATATTTCTCCTGCTGCGGTAGAAAAAGCAATTAAAGAATTCGGTGCTAAGCCTGTAACTACAGAAGAAATTCACAAAGTTCCTTGTGATGTATTTGCTCCCTGCGCTTTAGGTGCAATACTCAATGATATTACTATTCCTCAGTTGCAAACGACTATTGTTGCTGGTGCTGCAAACAACCAACTTGCTCATACCTATCATGGTAAATTATTGCATGAAAAAGGTATTCTCTTAGCGGTAGATTATGTAATTAATGCGGGCGGATTAATTTTCGCAGCATCTAAGTATCTGCATACTCCAGAGAGCAAAATTAATGAACAAATCGATAATATTCGGGAACATTTAACTGAAATTTTTGCCCGTTCAGCAAAAGAAAATGTCCCCACTAATGAAATTGCCGATGCAATGGCTCAAGAGAAATTAGCATAATGAAACAATTAAGCCTGACTCTAGAGCTTTATGACTACATTTTGGATAAATCATTGCGTGAGCATCCTACCTTGGAACGCTTGCGCAAGGATACTTCCTTAATGGAACTAGCAAACATGCAAGTTGCGCCAGAGCAAGCACAATTCATGCAGTTTCTCTTACGCACCATAGGTGCCAAGAATGTATTGGAACTAGGAACATTCACGGGCTATAGTGCTTTGGCCATGTCTTTAGCCCTACCCGAAGATGGTCGTTTAATTACCTGTGACATTAGTGCTCAATGGACTAAAAAAGCTCATCTTTTTTGGGAAGAAGCCCAGCAGGCAGAAAAGATTGAATTGCGTCTTGGACCAGCTCTAAACTCTTTGCAGGCACTCATTGACGAGGGTTGGGAGCAAAAATTTGATTTTATCTTCATTGATGCGGATAAAACCAACTACGTTCAATACTATGAATTGGCATTACAACTGATTCAACCTAAAGGCATAATTGCTATTGATAATGTTCTTTGGGATGGTAAAGTGATCGATGAGCACGACACCAATGGCCAGACCCGAGAAATAAAAAAATTAAATGATTTGATTAAAAATGACCAGCGGGTGTTTACCAGCATGTTACCCATAGCCGATGGATTGTTTTTAGTGCACTTGGCATAGGCTTAGGTTTGTCAACTTAAGCCCAAAGCACGATAAGGAAACCTATAAAGGAGTATAACGAATGCAAAAAAATGAGAACCCATGTGGATTAGATGGCTTTGCTTTTTTAGAGTTCTCAGGACCTGACAAAAGACGCCTACATCAACAATTTCTCGATATGGGCTTTCAAATTACCGCAACCCATAAAGACCAGGACATAGTCTTATTTCAACAAGGGCAAATTCAATTCATAGTTAATGCAACAACACACAGCCAAGCAGCAGCTCACGCAGCCACTCATGGCCCTGGCGCCTGTGCAATGGGCTTTAAAGTACGTGACGCTAAAGCCGCTTTTGCGCATGCAATTAAGCATGGAGCCACTGCCTTTGAAGATTGTGAACATGCCCATCATGGCCTGCCCGCAATTCAAGCAATTGGTGGTAGCGTCATTTATTTTGTTGATGACCAGCATCAACCTTTTGCCCAACACTGGACAAATAAAGCAGATGCACCTGCAGGTAATGGTCTTTTACTTATTGATCATCTAACTCATAACGTCTTCCGCGGTAATATGGATAAATGGGCTAATTTCTATGAGCAGATTTTTAATTTCCAAGAAATCCGTTATTTTAATATCAAAGGCAAAATGACCGGTTTGCTTAGCCGTGCCCTAGGTAGCCCCTGTGGGAAAATCAAAATTCCTTTAAATGAATCCAAAGATGATGTATCGCAAATTGAAGAATTTCTCCATGAGTATCATGGTGAAGGCATCCAACATATGGCCTTGACCACCGACAATATTTATCATACGGTGCATAGTCTAAGAGACCAAGGGGTTCAATTCCTTGATGTTCCAGACACCTATTATGAAATGCTGCAAGATCGCCTCCCATGGCATCAAGAGCCAGTAAAACAGCTGCACCAAGAAAAAATACTGATTGATGGGGAAACTGATCCTAAACATGGTTTATTGCTGCAAATCTTTACTGAAAATATTTTTGGCCCGGTGTTTTTTGAAATTATTCAGCGTAAAGGTAATCAAGGGTTTGGTGAAGGAAACTTCCAAGCGTTATTTGAAGCAATTGAACGTGACCAAATCAAACGTGGTACTTTAAAAGAAGTTCAGTAGGAATCTTTATGAAACTAGCGACGTTAAAATCAGCCTCTTCACGAGATGGAGAGTTATGCGTGGTCAATCAAACATTGACCCACGCAGTACGCGTTCCGCACATTGCTGCCAATATGCAATACGCTCTAGATCATTGGCAACAAGTTGAACCTGAATTGCAACAGATATACCAGCAGTTAAACGAAGAGCATTTGAACGATGCATTTGCATTCGATCCCCAGCATTGTACTTCTCCCCTACCCCGTGCGTATCAGTGGGCTGATGGCAGCGCCTATGTGAACCATGTTGAATTGGTCCGCAAAGCTCGCGGCGCAGAAATGCCAGAAGATTTTTGGACTAATCCACTGATGTATCAGGGAGGCTCAGATACCTTCCTTGGCCCAAGAGATCCAATCCTTACAGCCGATGAAGCTTATGGAATCGATTTTGAAGCAGAAGTTGCCGTGATTACAGATGATGTGCCGATGGGAGTTGAGGCTGAAGATGCTGGAAAACATATTAAATTACTGATGTTAGTTAACGATGTTTCTTTGCGTAATTTAATTCCTGAAGAGCTAGCCAAGGGCTTTGGTTTTTTCCAATCAAAACCATCAAGCAGCTTCTCTCCTGTAGCTATTACTCCTGACGAACTCGCGCATTCGTGGGATGGTCAGCGAGTACATCTCCCTCTCATTAGCCACTTAAATGGGCAACTATTTGGCCAGCCTGAAGCCGGTATTGATATGACCTTTTCATTTACTGAATTGATCCAACATGCCGCAAAAACTAGGGCACTAAGTGCAGGAACAATTGTTGGTTCAGGAACCGTATCGAATCTGGACCGCAGTAAAGGTTCTTCCTGTATTGCAGAAAAAAGAATGTTGGAAATCCTAGAACACGGCCAAGCTAAAACCCCCTTTATGCATTTTGGAGATACGATTCGCATCGAAATGCTAGATAAACAGGGTAAGAGCCTTTTTGGGGCCATCGAACAAACTGTGAAGCAGGGGTAAGCCGAAATCATGATGAAACTTTACGATTACTTTCGCTCTACCGCCAGTTATCGTGTACGCATTGCCATGAATCTTAAAGACATCAATTATGAAAAAATCGGCATTCATTTAGTTAATAATGGGGGAGAGCAACATCTCCCCGAATACCGTAAGATCAATCCGCAAGGGCTGGTGCCTTGTTTGGAGGTTGAAGGAGAAACAATTAATCAATCCTTGGCCATCATTGAGTATTTGGAGGAAATCTATCCGAACCCATCATTACTACCACCAGATCCTTTTGCCAAAGCTACGGTACGCTCACTTGCATTAATGATCGTTTGTGACATGCATCCATTAAATAATTTACGCGTGTTAACTCAGTTGAAAGCGGAATTTAATGCCAATGAATCACAAGTTACTGAATGGTATCATCATTGGTTAAAAATCGGATTTGATGCGCTTGAAGCAAAGCTACAAACCATTAAGCGTACGCAGCCATATTGTCTCGGAGATAGCCCGTCCATGGCGGATCTTTGTCTTATACCCCAAGTATTTAACGCGAAGCGTTTTAATTTTGCGTTGGATGATTACCCACTAGTCCGGGAAATTGATGCTCATTGCTTAACATTAAAAGCGTTTCAGGATGCAGCTCCGAAAGAAGAGTAGACTGAGAAGTAGGCTGGGCCGTTAAGCCCAGCAAACATGGTTCTTGTTACTCTCGATGCTGAGCTTAACAGCCTAGCCTACATTTTTAGCCGTGGTTTGGAAATTCCATCCAAGCTCTTATTTAAAACCACGCCTTCTTTAACTCCGACGTTACCACTCCCTGAGGTGTTTTTTCCAACATACTCCATGTGGTTTTACAACGCTGCAAATAGCCTAATAATATATTTTCATTAGTACAGCGATAACGAACTGGCATTTCCTCGTAAACTTCAGTTGAGTAAACCGCTAAACATCGTTCGCCATTGGACAATTCAATCCCCCAGGGATAGGTCCGCGACATATCAAGGGTCTCATTTTGCGCATTATTTAAAGGAACCGATACATTAATTTGTACGCTATCGCCCACCCAAGGTGATTGTGGGCATAAAGCCTCTTTGCGATTAGTCCCGGCTTTAACAAAACAAGGATCAAAAGTTCGTCCCCCTGCTTCACAACGCCATGCATCCTCACGCACAATAATACGTGATTGAGACAGACAGTGCCCTACTAAAGTTTGTTTTACGATAGGCATTACTTGACCTGTGGCTTCACCATAAGGCCTGTATAGTTTCAATACAGTATCTTCAGCCTGCGCCAAGGTCGAACAACAAAATAATAACGCAAATAAAACTCTTTGCTTCATAATGCTCCCTCACCGATTTTATTTAGTGTATCATCGCATATTACATTCAACTACAGGAATAAAAAATGGCAGAAGTTTTTACCATCAAAGAATGTTTAGATGGTGTAGTCAACGTAGATGAGCAAGTTACTGTAAGAGGCTGGGTTAAAACCCGCCGTGATTCCAAAGCAGGTTTATCCTTTATTAGCGTGCATGATGGCTCCTGTTTTGCGCCAATTCAAGTTGTAGCTACTGATGCGTTGTCAAATTATCAAAATGAAGTTACCAAACTTAATGCGGGTTGCTCTATCATCGCTCGCGGTAAATTAGTTGCCTCTCAAGGCAAAGGCCAATCCTTTGAAATTCAAGCTGAGCATATTACTGTTGTTGGCTGGGTAGAAAACCCAGATACCTATCCTATTCAAGCAAAACGCCATACCCTTGAGTTTTTACGTGATGTAGCTCACTTGCGCCCTCGCACTAATACCATTAGTGCCGTAACGCGTATTCGTCATTGCTTATCTCAAGCAGTGCATCGATTCTTCCATGAGCAAGGTTATTTTTGGATACATACGCCTATTATTACATCCAGCGATTGTGAAGGTGCAGGGGAAATGTTCCGCGTATCGACTTTAGACTTAATTAATACGCCTAAAAATGCTCAAGGCCAAATTGATTTCAGCAAAGATTTCTTTGGTAAAGAATCTTTCTTAACCGTATCTGGACAATTGAACTTAGAAGCATATTGCTTAGCAATGTCTAAAGTATATACCTTTGGTCCGACCTTCCGTGCTGAAAATTCCAATACTAGCCGCCATTTAGCTGAATTTTGGATGATTGAACCCGAAGTAGCTTTTGCGACGCTTCATGATATTTGTGACCTAAGTCAAAATATGCTGCGCTATTTATGTAAGGCAGTATTGAATGAGCGTCTTGACGACATGGAGTTTTTCAATCAATTTGTAGCTCCTGGATGCATAGAGCGTCTTGAACATATAGTTAATTCTGATTTCGAAGTAATGACCTATACGGATGCGATTAAAGTTTTAGAGAAGTCAGGACAGAAGTTTGAATTCCCAGTCAGTTGGGGTCTGGATTTACAATCGGAGCATGAGCGCTATCTGGCCGAAGTTCACTGCAAAAAACCGGTAATTTTAACCAACTACCCACAAGAAATAAAAAGCTTCTACATGCGCCTTAATGATGATGGAAAAACAGTTGCCGCAATGGATGTATTAGCTCCTGGAATTGGGGAAATTATTGGTGGAAGCCAACGTGAAGACCGACTGGATATTTTCGACCGGCGTCTTGAAGAATGTAACCTTAATAAAGAAAGCTATCAATGGTACCGGGATCTACGTCGTTACGGCAGTGTCCCTCACGCTGGTTTTGGTTTAGGTTTGGAACGCTTAGTTAGTTATGTAACTGGTTTAGCGAATGTTCGTGATGTAATTCCATTTCCTCGTACACCGGGTCATGCTGAATACTAAGATCTGAACACATAGCCCGTATTGGCCAAGTCATAATACGGGCTAGAGCTTTCGCGCCTCTCTAAATAGGACGTGTAAAACAAGGTTCTGGCTCAGGCGAATTAACTGGAGCAGGAGGTACGCTTTTACGCGATAAAAAACCATGTTTTGAAGATTTAGCTAAGGAAGGTACTACTGCACCAAAATCTTTTAAATCATACTGTGCGCGATCAAATCCCTCTGAGGCAGAACGTTTCCGTTTTGCTCCACTAAATTTAACATTATGCAACTTTTCACTTGGTGCTTGTCCATCGTTAATACCCATCTTGATTACTCCCTATCGATTAAAAATATACTAACTTGATAAAGTCCCCTCTCCCAAAACCAGCACTCTATCCATGCGTTGTGCTAATTGTTGATCATGCGTCACAATCACTAGGGCGGTATTCATTTTTTTATTTAAATCCAGCATCAAATCAAAAACCTTGGTTGCTGTTGCCTGATCCAAATTTCCAGTTGGCTCATCAGCCAAGACACAATAAGGTTGATGAACCAGTGCGCGGGCAATCGCTACGCGTTGACGTTCCCCGCCCGAAAGTTGGGATGGTTTATGTTCTTTTCTGGCCTCAAGACCTACCGCATCAAGAATCATGCTTGCTTTTTCTTGAGCCTCATTAATAGAACTATTACCCAATAATAATGGCATACATACATTTTCAAGCGCAGAAAATTCGGGGAGTAAATGATGGAACTGGTAGATAAACCCTAAACCTTTATTACGCAACTGACAGCGTCGTTTTTCACTGATCTTCTGCCAATTTACGGCGTTAACTACTACCTCTCCACTGGTTGGCTTATCCAGGCCACCTAATAAATGCAAGAGTGTACTTTTGCCTGAACCCGAAGGACCAATAATAGCCAGCCGTTCCCCGCGAGCAATGGAGATATCTATTCCTCGCAGTACCTCTACTTTTGAGGAGCCATCATTATAGGATTTATAAAGTTGCTTACTGCTTAAAATAATATCACTCATAATGCAAAGCCTCCGCGATTACCGTTTTTGACGCGCGCCAGGCAGGATAAATAGTCGCCAAGAAACTCATTAATAATGCCATAACACATACTTTCCAAATGTCGCTAAACAGAATTTTAGAAGGCAGGTAATCTACAAAATAAATACTGGATGACAAAACCTGAACATGGAACCACGTCTGGAGATGATTCACGATAGTAGTAGCATTATCAGCCAAGAGCAGACCACCAATTAAGCCTAAGGCCGTTCCGACAACCCCTACCATCATCCCTTGAACAATAAAGGTCCATAGTATTGTTGAGGGTGTTGCTCCAATCGTTCTTAAAATCGCTATTTCTGCTTGCTTGTCATTCACTACCATCACTAAGGACGATACTAAATTAAATGCAGCTACAGCAATAATCAGCAATAAGATCATAAACATCATGGTTTTTTCCATCTTTACTGCTTCGAAAAATGCTCCATACTGTTCCGTCCAATTACCTGCTTGATACTCATCACCTAATAAATGGGATAAACGCACAGATAGCTCAGGAGCCTGATACACATTATTAATCTTCATTTTAAGGCCGGTAACATCATCACCCATTTGAAAAAGCTTTTGCGCATCTTCCATATTGATGAATGCTAAGCGAGTATCGAAATTAAACCCTGAGCCCGCAGAAAAGACACCAACAACCGTAAATCGTTTAAAGCGAGGAATCATGCCTGTTGGGTTCACCGTAGCTTGAGGGATCATCACCGTCACTTTATCCCCAATCATTGCTCCCATGGTATCCGCAATATTCTTACCTAAGATGATACCAAAATGGTTCAAGTTTTGGACGCTTCCCCCCAGCAACTTATCCTTTAAATGAGTGATTTTCTCTTCAACAGAAGGAAGTACGCCAGTTAATACAATGGGTAAAACTTGACCATCATGAACCAACAAACCTTGGCCGCCAACATAGGGGGCAACTGCCTTAATTTCAGGAATGGTCCGAATTTTTTCCTCAACTGCCGGCCAATTACTTAAGCGTTCATTAGGGCCTGTTACAGTAATTTCAGGAGCCATACCAAAAAAACGATTGTGTATTTGCTCATCAAAGCCATTCATTACAGACAAAACCGTAACTAGCACCGTTACCCCGATGCCAATACCCAGCATTGAGCTTAAAGAAATAAATGAGACAAAATGATTTTTCTTTCTGGAACGCGTATAACGCAACCCCATAAATAGGGCTAGTGGTTTAAACATAATTGCTTGAATTTTGGTTAAAGACCTATTGTAGAGAAAAACGCAGCCCAGCGATATAGTTAATACCCATCCCAAAGTAATTATTTCATTATCAGCTAACCCACATACTTATCCACAGAATTTGTGGATATCTCATCGTTCTGTAATTAATTTAAAATCAAAAAATTTCCTTCAATTTTATTCTCAATAACTCAGCCAAACATTTCACCACAGCAACTTCTATGAAACTCATTCTCCTTTATTGGGGATCACGTGCTCCGAGATTAGATTACTTTAACGTATATTTTTCTATTTAATAGTATTAATTTAATAAACTAACAGGTATTCTGTACAAACTAAAAGCACTCAATCCAATAAGGTAAAGTGAATGATTCTTAGTTCATGGTATTTTCCATCGTTAATTGCCCTGTGCCTCTATGGAGCTTGGGGATATTGGGGAACGAGAGCATCCAATTTTATTAGCCCACTTTCAATTACCTTTTATTCCAGTCTTGGGGTACTCATTTCCGGGATTATTGCCTTGATGCTACTTGGATTTAGACCCGATTTACATGCTAAAGGCGGACTCTATGGACTGCTTAATGGCTTAGCTAGTGGCATTGCTTGTATTTTTTTCATTTTAGCCTTACGCAATGGGCCAACCATGCCGGTGGTTTTAGTCACCTCAATGTACCCAATGATCACACTCGTCCTGTGTATGGTGTTCTTAAAACAAAGTTTAACCTTAAAGCAAGCATTAGGTATGGGCTTTGCAATTATTGCCTTAATTTTGTTTGCTACAGAATAAATTAGAGGTCTTTTATGAAAGCCTATTTGTTCCTCCTAACATTAATCTGCTGCAACCTTGCTCAAGCAAAACCTATTCTTGCTTTTGAACGCACGGGCTCTATTTGGATAGCAAACATTGATGGCAGCGATGCGAAAAAAGTGGCTGAAGGTTATGTACCTGAAGTGTCTCCTAATGGAAAATACATTGCTTACAATGTAATGGGTAATAACCACTCCACAAATCGTTATCTCGTATTATTAGCGCTTGAGTCTGGGAAAATAATTCAGTTAAAAAATATCCCATCCCAAAATAACTTTAATCCCGTGTGGTCTCCTGACAGTAAAAAGCTCCTGTTCAACACCTTCATTAACAATGAATGGCATTTGGGACTAATCAATGCTGATGGCAGCGGATACCGTACGATTAAAAATACCAAAAATGAGTACCAACCTACTTGGGCTAATAATGGAACTTCTTTTTTTAGCCATGATTTGTATTCAATTTATTGGTTGGATTTAGAGGGTAAGCTAATTAAAAAATGGCCGATTAATACTCTTATTCCAAACGGAAGCATGAGTAGCGCTTCTCGACTTAATATTTCACCCAATGGAAACATGCTGATTATGGATATCGATATGGATGAAGAATCCCCTGTATCGAGTTGGGAGGGGCCCCCTTCAGCACTATGGATCTTTGATTTTAACTCCGGAAAAGCTAGTCGTATTAGTCCTAAAGGTATGCTTGCCTGGAGCCCTTTTTGGATTAATTCGGAAGACTATTTATTTATTGAGCAGAAAAAAATGGATAAAACGTTTGGATTGTATCGTGGCTCACTAAAAAAGCCTTCCAGGCAGTTCTTATTACAGGATGCGCAGACGCCTAGTATTTCGCGGTAACAAAGGTAGATATGTCAAAGTGTAGGTTGTGGCCCCAGTCCAGCATCTAGGCCTATGGGGCTCAATGTGGGGCCTGGAATCCAACCTACAGGTCATTGCAGAATTTCTGCTCTTATCGGATTTAATTGCTCCAGATGAGCTTCATGATGCGTCGTCAAAAGAATACCACAATGAACCGCCTTTTCTTCCAACAGCTCTAACAATACGTACTGTGATTTCTTATCCAAACCATTTAAAGGCTCATCTAAAATAACAAAATCAGGTTGTCCTATCAGTGCAGAACTTAAAATAAATTTCTTTTTCGTACCAAACGACATATCTGCAATTTTAGTGTGCGCATGGTCTTGCAACTCAAATCGCTCAAGAAGCCGATTAATTTCCTCTATATCGTTTGTTCTTGCTTTTGCAAGCCAAAATAAAAACTCATGTCCTGTTAAAAAAGGATAAATTGGTAGGTCATCTGGAACATAAAATAATCTTTTTGCATTAACCCTATTATCTCGTACCGAATAGTTATTATTCAGTACAATAGAACCCGAATCAGGTAAATCCAAGCCAACAATTAAACGCAACAAGGTAGATTTACCAGCACCGTTCTCCCCTGTGATATGATACACCCTCTGCTGAAATCTATAAGACAGGTCAGTAAACAATACCTTATTAGAAAAGGATTTATTAACTCCCTTCAGCTCGATATTACGCTCCAAAACACGCTCCTAGAACAATATGTTGAACAATACCACTTCCCATAGTACCAAGCGATGAGGTAAATAAGCAAAAGCGTAATGATTGAGCATAAAAAATTCGATTGATTATTAGCCCAATAAAACCCATCACCAAAATAACCAAGAGCAATAAAAAATGGTTTTTAAAACTAAAAATACAGAACAAAAAAACAGGAAACAGTATCACGGTCAACAATGCGAAAATAATAGTTATTTCCTTTAGCCAGTTAATGTGTCGTTGATAGGGAAAGACCTGGTGAAATAAGGCATAATCTAATTTTCCTTTTTCAAAAAAAGCAAAGAGTGTGGATAAAATATATGTTTGCAAACCCACTAAAAAAAGAATAATCCCTTCTCGATTATCCAGCGCGCCTTGAAAAGAAAATAACTGTAAAATTAGTATGGAAACTGTCAAACAAAAAGTTAAGCGTGTTACTAGTGCTCTTTTGCTTTCTCTTAAAACCGCTAATTGGATAACAAAAATACCCTGACAGATACGACGATTCGATGCGTATATAGGGACTGTTTTAAATAAATAATTTTTTGTGCTTACAAGAGGTTCCACAGTCCAAATAATCAATCCACTTAGTAATAGTACAAAGCAACTAACACTATAATTTACAATCCAGCTCCCCTGTTTTGAACTCCAAAGAACAAGTAACAATGCAGAAAACAATAAAATACCATTCATCATTTTCCGATAAAGACAATTCCATAATAAAGTAATTAGTACCAATATCGTAGCAGCATAAAGACAATATTGAGATGAAACAAACCATGCTGCCTTAGCGTAATGAACAATGTTAAGAGCCCCACAAAAAACAGCAAACCAGACAATATTTAATGATAATAAGAGAATAATGAAATCTATTTTCTTATACGTAGAAGAAGGTATATGTAAAGTATGCAAATATTCTCTGAATGCCCCACCTTTTATAAAACGCGATTGCGATATGGTCATTGTCAGTAAAAAGATAACTAAGCAAACTAAATAAATTAGCTTCTCTGTTAGGGGCTTAGAAGTATCCACAAGAGCATAAAACGGAATACCTATTGCTTGAATATGTGCCACACCAGGTGCCAATAAACAAATGATGAAGGCTAACAATAACTTGTGTCGAGCAAGAAGCTCCGTCGTTTCATTAAAGTAGTACTGAATACGTAACTTGAGAAAATACTGATTAAAACCGCTCTTATCCAAATGATTTTGTTTAAACATAGATAAATGTGCCTAACATACAAAGATCGCGATGAAAGGATAGTTATTTTCTGTAGATAAGTACATAAGTGGACAATGATTAAATTATTTTACTCCTAATAAAGGCTTAATGTTCGTTTGTTATACTATGCCCCGTATTAGTTAATAAGAGAGTATAATATGTGGCTTTTTAAATTTTTTAGTTCTAGCTCAGAAAGTGTTGCTGATTCGCTTCCCGGATGCATCGAATCTACATCAAACGCAGCACTAATAGGCTCTGCATCCGCCATGGCTGTTGTAGGCTCCCCACTTATTATTGGATTTCTGATTTTAAATGAAGTAAATCCAACATTAGGAAATGCGATTTTAAACAAGTTGGGCCTCGGCTCTGATATGGTTGATGAGCTAGATATTCTGCCCACAGGCCACTATTATCAAGAAACTGAGGGTGCCATCGCTTTTGCCCAACAAGAACAATCAGAACGGCACAAAGCTCAAGCGCTAATAAACAAGATTGCAGAAAAACTAGTTCATGACTATGAAACTGCAGAGACATTAAAAGAAATTCCTGAAGAATACCTATGTCCCATCACCTTAAGTATCATGGTCGAGCCCATGCGAGTTATCACCTATGTGGAGAACAAAGAAGTTATTCATTATTTTGATAAAGATGCGATCGAGGAATGGTTAGAAAACCACGACACCAACCCTCTGAATAGACAAATGATTGTTTCGATAGAAAAAGATGAGGCATTTAAGCAAAAAATTCGTAGTTTTGTCGATGACCCTAAAAATCATAAAGAAACTGAAGAAGAACTGACTCAATCGACAACTGTAGCATCTATGTACTAATTCTGCCGTTACAGCCCGGTTGCTTGCAACCGGGAGACTCATCGTACTCATACCCCAAAAAAGCATATAAACACGTTATTGCTCAAATTGCGACATGACATTTTTTAGTGGAAAACTTTCGCTCACTACACTAACTGCTTTTTTAAAAACAGAAAATACCTGTTCTTCCCTATTTTTGGTTATGCTGCCATCAATAATAAGCTTTGTAAGCTCAGCTGCAATTTGCATTTGATTATTACACGCACTAATTGTATCTCTCATTACGTCAACCATCATGTGGTCGCTGTAACCCTCTTCCTCAAAAAGCGATCTGAAATCCATCTCTTCTTCTTGATTTTTCTTAGCCATGTTTATTCTCACCACGTATCAAAAGATGGAAGTTAATCATTTAACTGTATAAAAGCAAGAGGAATTTATGAGGGATGCTCGCAATAGAGAAATGGACAAATTAGTGAACGCGTACGAACTTTATGAATGAGAAACAGGTGGTTTAATTTAGGGGATTTGTTGAGTGTAAACTTTTACAAAAAGCTAAGAAGATTTGGTGCCCAGGGCCGGAATCGAACCGGCATGGTGTTACCACCGAGGGATTTTAAGTCCCTTGCGTCTACCTGTTTCGCCACCTGGGCTTTTCTTCTTATTTGGAGGCTGAGGCCGGAATCGAACCGGCGTCCACGGCTTTGCAGGCCGCTGCATAACCACTCTGCCACACAGCCAACTGATACTTGCAATGCACGCATCATTTGTATCTGTTGCTCTAAAAAAAAAGCGACTGTATCGTCGCTTTATTTTGGAGCGGGAAACGAGACTCGAACTCGCGACCCCAACCTTGGCAAGGTTGTGCTCTACCAACTGAGCTATTCCCGCGTCTCTACAGGGCTGCATTCTACAGGGTTTTCAGATCCTGTCAACAAAAAATTTAACTTTTTTTCGATAATTCTGGCCAGGCTATACAGAGGTAAATAACCATCGACCAAATAGTTAAAATTGCAGCCACGTATAACAAAATAAAGCCAAATATACCCCACCACGAATTGGCCGGATTAAAAGCTAATAACAAAAACAAAGCCGCCATTTGTAAAAATGTTTTCACTTTTCCAACATACCCCACTGCAACACTGGTTCGTTTACCAATTTCAGCCATCCACTCTCTTAATGCAGAAATCACAATTTCTCTGCCCACAATGATTATTGCAGGAATAGTAATGTAATTAAGATCCTTAACCCCCACTAAAAGCAATAAGCTAGTTGAAACCAAAAGCTTATCGGCCACCGGATCTAAAAATGCCCCTACTGGTGACATCATGTGTAACTTCCGTGCCAAATAGCCATCGAGCCAATCCGTAAAACTAGCTGCAGCAAAAATACCTGCGGATACAGCGCCAGCCCACTTAACAGGTAAATAGAAAATAATAATTAGTACCGGAATCAATACGATACGAAGTAAGGTTAATAAATTAGGTAAACTGGTCAATGTACTCAATGCTTGATACTCCCTTTGCAGACATAATCCTAATAAACATCAGCAGATGCCCTAAGGATAATATTAACGAAAAAATTTAGTGCTCTCACTGTGTTTCAATAATTTAGAACTTCACTTACTAACGCCTGCCTGAGTAGAGCTCAGCGCAATCCGAGCTAGAACTACAATCGGAATTCCTCCCATATTACGCTAGTTAATACGGCTAAGCTTCCTGAAATCGTCCTTTAACTTACGGGCACTAACCTCAATCATCGCTTAGATCTTATAAACGTAAATAATCAGCAAGCAACTTATAGTTATCAAATACGGCTAAAGCACCTGCTGCTTTTAATGCGCTTTCTTGTTGGTGATAAAAATCGACACCGATGACATTAACCTGGATGCTTTTTGCCATCTCTACATCGGTAACGGAATCACCTATCATTAATGTTGTAGCTATACGCCCACCCATTTCATCAATAATTTCTTCAAGCATCTGCGGGTGCGGCTTTGCGGGTACCTGTCCTGCGGAACGCGTAACCTTAATAAACTCATCAAGGCCGGTAGTCTGTAATGCCCGTGTTAATGACTGATGCCCTTTGTTCGTGGCAACAGCCATATTTATATGAGCATCATGTAGTTGCTGAATAAATTCGCGGACTCCAGGAATTAAAAAGACTTCAAGCGAACGCGTATGCATTGAGCGATGCACCGCATGTATTAACTGCTCATGTTCTTTGGCAGATAAGTGTGGGTATGCTTTTATTAATGCGCGTTCTAAACCCAGGTCTACATATTTTCTGGCCTCTTCTGGATCAAAAGCTCCAAAACCGAGTAAATCTGCTTCTATAGCAACAGTATGAAATACTGCACCTAAAGTATCTGCAATAGTGCCTTCCCAATCAAACACTACCAAATCATAAAGATTGCTCATTACTCACTACACTCCTCGCACGCAATTGTTTTAGTGTGTTAGAAAAGACTTCATCTGCATCAGCTTGAAAGAAATGCTTAGTCCCATTCAATTCAAATTGGATAGAACGTGCATGCAAATAAAGACGATGATGTCGATTATCTATGCCTTCTACTTCTCCTGCAATAGATCCATATTTTTCATCACCCACAATTACATGTCCTAAATGTGCACTATGTACTCGAATTTGGTGAGTACGCCCTGTTTTAGGGCTTGCCTCAACCCAACATGCCTGTTGGTAATTTTCAAGTAATTTAAATCCTGTTTCTGAGGCTTTGCCCTCATCGGTTACCGACACCACACGCTCACCTGATTTTAAGGTATTTTTTTCTAGTGCAGCGCGAACAGTTAATTGTTTTTTTCCTTCCCAGCGATGCGTTAGTAATGCCCAATAGGTCTTTTGTACTTCACGAGCTTCCAGTAAAGCATGCATGGCTCTTAAAGTACTTCTCTTTTTAGCCAGTAAAAGACAACCTGAGGTTTCTCTATCTAATCGATGGATTAATTCTAAATAAGCCAGATCCGGTCTGGTTTTTCTTAATGCTTCAATAACCCCAAGGCTTAAACCACTGCCGCCATGTACAGCAATACCCGAAGGTTTATTAATCACCAAAAAACAAGCGTCCTCAAAAATAACGCATTCTTTAAGGCGTTTTGCCATAGCATCACCAACAAATACTTCTTTTGATTCTGAAATACGAATTGGTGGAATACGAACCATATCTCCTGCACGCAAGCGAGAACTAACCTGTGCTCTCTTCTTATTAACACGAACCTCACCACCACGAATAATTCGATAAATGTGGCTTTTAGGTACGCCCTTTAAAATTCGGATTAAGTAATTATCCAGACGTTGTCCTTCCTCTTCATTACTTATCTCTCTATAACTTACTTCATTCATTGTCAATAAACCTGTTTTCTGGGCGTGTTTTTTTTGATATGATCGCCTGTAGCGTGGGAATAATTCCATGCAACCGAATTATAACGCATAAATATAAAAAAAGCGTAACTATTTACCGCACTGCCAGGGTATCTGCTTATAATTCACTATTAGAGCCATTTGGCTAAGAACGTGAACTTATCATCAGGCCCAATTTTGAGTCTGCAAACACAGCGCAGCACAAGGATAACAAGGTATAAGGCAATTAGTTACAGAAGAATCGCGCTTCCATTTAGGCTTAAAGATATAAGGAAGCGAACCAATATGCCAGAGACAAATTGATCACATACTTGACAGAAACCTACGCATGCCAGACATGCTTTATACCGACTGTGAACTACAAAAAGACTTTTACACGTCTCCTTTTTACGTGTTTAGTTCCCATTCAGTATATTACCCAGTATGCACCTCCAATGATTCAGGGAACATGCGTAAAGTCTGTCCACACGGCTGCGGATTCGCTTAAAGATCACATCTCTTACTGTTCAAAAGATGAACCTCTAAGATATATTGAGCCTTACACTATCGTAACTTAAATGAAAGCGCCCTAAATATGGGGTTACAGATGGAAAAAATGTTAATTAATGCAACGCAAACTGAAGAGGTACGTGTTGCACTTATTAAAGATAATCGTTTGTTTGACTTGGACATTGAATGCCCAGGTGAAGTAAAGAAAAAGGGTAATATTTATAAAGCAACCGTTACACGTCGAGAGCCAAGCCTTGATGCTGTTTTCGTAGAATATGGTTCAAAACGCCAAGGTTTCTTGCCTCTTAAAGAAATTGCACCTGAATATTTAAGCAGAAATCTTGATGATTTTGGCGATGATAAACCACCAATTACTTCGTTAATTCGCGAAGGTCAGGAATTATTAATCCAGGTAGATAAAGAAGAGCGCGGTAATAAAGGTGCTGCGTTAACCACCTTTATTACATTAGCTGGATGTTATTTGGTATTAATGCCAAATAATCCTCGTTCAGGCGGTATTTCTAGACGTATTGAAGGGGATGAGCGTGACGAATTACGTGAAACCTTGAATGCCTTGACGCTACCTGAAGATATGGGACTTATTATCCGAACTGCAGGAGTAGGAAAAAGCCAAGAAGAATTACAAGACGACTTAGATATGTTATGTAATCAATGGCAATCCATCAAACAAGCCTACAATACGGAATTATCACCCTGCCTAATCCATCAGGAAGGTGATGTCATTATTCGTTCTATTCGCGATAATCTGCGTAAATCAATTAGTGAAATTATCATTGATGATCAAATTTCTTACATTAAAGCAAAACAATATATTGAACGGGTAAAACCTGAGTTTTTACCTAATTTGAAGTTATACAATAGCAGTATCCCACTGTTCAATTTCTATCAAATTGAAAGTCAAATAGAAACGGCATACCAACGCCAAGTGATGCTACCTTCTGGAGGTGCATTAGTTATCGACAGAACCGAAGCTCTGGTATCAATTGACGTTAACTCGGCTAAAGCCACTGGAGGCTCTGATATTGAAGCCACTGCCTTCAATACTAATATCGAAGCTGCGGATGAAATTGCGCGTCAATTACGTCTGCGTGACTTGGGTGGTTTAGTGGTTATCGATTTCATCGATATGAGCTCAAGCAAGAACCAACGCGATGTTGAAAATCGCTTAAAAGAAGCATTACAAGCAGATAGAGCGCGCATCCAGGTTGGTCGGATTTCTCGCTTTGGCTTATTAGAAATGTCGCGTCAGCGTCTGAGATTATCTTTAGGCGAAACAGCTCAAGAAATTTGCCCGCGCTGTGAAGGTCGCGGTACTGTACGTAATATTCAATCGCATGGGCTTTCTATTACCCGTCTTATTGAAGAAGAAGCATTAAAGGAAAAGACCGCTGAAATACAAGTACAGCTTCCTCCAGAGATGGCTACATTCATTATGAATGAAAAGCGTAATTTCATCCGAGAAATTGAAAAAAGACATAATGTTTCAGTAATGATTATTGCTAATCCTTACATGCATTCACCCCAGTATACGATTACTCGTTTGAAAGAAGATAACGTAGGTAAAACTAAAAAACCAAGTTATAGCTTAATTCAGCAACCTGAATTGCAAGTTACAAGTAATGAGCAAGAGGCGGCTGTGCGTGACGAACCTGCAGTAAAACCATTTGCCGGTCATCCTACGCCTAAAAACCTCCATACCGGCTTTATTAAGCGTTTATGGTCAAGTTTATTTGGTGCCCATACAGATACCACAACACCTGCTGCACCTAGCCATACGAAAAAAACGCATAATCGTAATCCTCAACAAGGGAAATCAACGCCCCGTGGAACAGGTGGCGAACGCAAGCCCCAACAAAACCGCAGACGTCGCTCCGGAGGTAATCAGCAGCAACGTACAGGAAATGTCGGTGCCAATGCCAATACAGGCAATACAGGCAATGCGAATGCAGGAAATACGAACGCGGGGAATGCAAATGCAGGCCAGCAGCAACAACGCCGAAGATCAAATACCAATCAGCAGGGTTCCCGTTCTTCTACACCACGTGAAGGAAATAAAAAAAGGGAAACAACCCCTAAAGAACAAATAGAAAAATAGCCTTTTGTATCCGAGTTGCTTGCAACTAATCAGATCCGAATTACCGCGGTCAGCCGCGGTAATTCATACATAGTAAGCCACAAAGTATCTTCTTCCTTACACTCCCCCAACATTGTTTTCTAAGAACTCCTAGTTACAAACCACTCCCCTTTCATATTCATCATAAGGCTTGACGGTTAACCCAAAGCCCCCTATCTTTAGATTCCATTATCACTTTATTAAAGGACTAAAAATGATACCTGTAAAAGGATATGCTGCCCATGATACCAAATCCCCATTAATACCTTATGAGTTCAATCGTCGTGAAGTAGGAAAAAATGATGTCTTAATCGATATTCATTATTGTGGTATTTGTCATTCAGACATTCACCAAGTTCGCGATGAATGGGGCGGTTCTTCTTTTCCAATGGTTCCAGGGCATGAAATCATTGGTACTATAAGCAAGGTTGGCTCAGAGGTAACCCACTTCAAAGAAGGAGATCGCGTTGGTGTAGGTTGTTTTGTTGATTCGTGTCGTAAATGCGTTAATTGTAAAGAAGATTTAGAACAATATTGCGACGAGGGAGCTACGCTAACCTATAACAGTAGAACTCGTGATGGTAGTGAAGCCACTCAAGGTGGATATTCCACAAAAATTGTTGTGGATAAAAATTATGTGTTACGTGTCCCCGAAAATTTACCTATGGATGCAGCTGCCCCTCTTCTCTGTGCGGGTATTACCTTATATTCGCCGCTTAGACATTGGAATACTGGTCCTGGAAAACGAGTTGCTATCTTAGGCTTAGGTGGTTTAGGGCATATGGGCGTAAAACTAGCTCATGCCATGGGGGCTGAGGTTTCTGTGCTGAGCCATTCAATGAATAAAGAAGCTGACGCGAAACGTTTAGGGGCTGATCACTTCTATGCAACTTCGGATCCCCAAACATTTAATAAACTAGCTAACCATTTTGATCTTATCATTTGCACGGTTTCTGCTAAATTAGATTGGACGCAATATTTAAATCTGCTGAAACGTGATGGGGCTATGGTGGTAGTTGGCGTACCCTCCGATGAAATTCCCATACATGCCTTTGCTCTGATTGGTAAACGCTTAACCTTAGCAGGCTCGATGATTGGCGGGATAAAAGAAACCCAGGAAATGCTCGATTTTTGTGGAAAACATAATATCGTCTCCGATATTGAATTAATTCCAATGCAGAAAGTCAATGAAGCTTATGAGCGTGTAGTAAAAAGTGATGTACGGTATCGTTTTGTTATTGATATGGCCTCTTTGTCATCCTGAAATAGGAAACCATAAGATGACTTTGTCTGACCATGTTGAAAACTTTATTCCATTACGCTCATTAAGAATACACTTAATAAAAGAGGCAAATGGTTTCCCTCATTGACTCAATCACTAATGAGGTTGCATAGCCCGTATCAACGGTTGGATACGGGCTGTTTTGTCTAGTATAGAATTCTAAGGCACCACCGCCGGACTAGGACCACCAAACAAACTCATAACCAACATAATAATAAATATCACAATAAACAAAAAGAATAAGATCTTAGCTATATTTGTAGCAGTTGAAGCAACGCCTCTAAAACCAAATAAACCAGCAACAATCGCAATCAACAAAAATATGACCGCCCAATGTAACATAACAATCTCCTTATTAATTACTCAACAGGTACCAGAGCTACCCTATTGTTTAATACAGCGTCATAATGTACTTTTTAAGTATAGATGATTTTGAGCGTTGGGTAACTATTACTACTCAGCAGCAATTGGATTGACTCCGATGTTGGGATTAATACCGCAATCATCAAGAATCTTGAGTAAATTGTTACCTTTTTTAGTGAAGCGATTAATACAATACTCAGTCAAATAACTTTTTAAAATATAATAATATTCATCCAAAATTAAAATACGTAGTATTTTCTCTGCTCGCTCTAAATGCTTGACTTGACTGAATTCACAGGCCTGAAATAAGACCCCACCCAACATTGCAGCAATACTTGCCTTTCGTTGAGGACTTGCCAAATAAAAACGTTGTATGCATTCGTCCAATGCGCGGTCTTTATCCCATTCCACCCATTCATCATAGAGCCGCATAGCCGGTGCTGGATTAAAGGCATTTTGCTTGATAATTCCTTGGATAGCATAAGCAACGGGAACGATTGCCTGTATATTGGCCCAAGAACAGTTACCAGCAATCTGGGGACTAATTGGCATTCGCGCTACGGGAATTAAGCCTAACTGCTGATTAATTTGCTGATGAAAATAACGCCGACTTTGTTTCTTATACATAAAGTTTTGTAAGAAACTTAGGTTAATTGCTTCAGGACGAGTAATTTGGTAAATATTAACCGTGCCTTCTTTGGTGCTATTTTCACCTCGATCTATTTTTGCCCACCATTGTCCAAAGCGAATAAACCCCATCGCATGTCCACGGCTGGCAGCAGGAAGAATCAACATGGGTGCCTGTAATATTTGCTGCATACGGGCAAAATGTTGATCTTGTAAGATAGGAATATGTTGGAATTGTAATAATTCAGCCGCGTCATTAAAGGCATCAATAATCACATGCAGTAAGGGAAAATAGTCGCGCAAATGGCGGGTTGAATAACTACTGGTAAAACGTCTTAGGGAGTCTTTGAGTACAGCAACTGTAAACTCCAGCATAAAGCCTTCGTAATCCAACTCAATAAACTCACCTTGAGCATTGATTATATCGACATCACCTTGTAATTCAAATCGATGTCCCAAAAGTTTGCCATTGATGAAGTCTAAAGCAAAATCGAGTCGCGCACCGTATTGATATAACAAATGTTTTAATGGATCTTGGCCGCGCAGAACGGGATAAACTAATATGGAAAGTCCATTGCGGGTATATGCATTTGCATCAGCGCCATGTTCTAATAATAATCGCACCATATCGATGTCATTATTATCAACAGCCCAGTGCAGAGGTGTATGCCCGGTTACATCTTGCCCGTTCACATCCACTTTACGTGCAAGCAATTGTGCTGCAATTTTAGGTTGGCGGGTAATCGCACATTCAATAAGCGGGGTAAAACCATATTCATCAATATCGTCTAAAGATTCACCAGCACGCACATAAGCATCAAAATCAGGCATCCGATGACTGATAATGTCATTAGCAATAGTCATTAGTAAGGCCCTCTAGGCGTAGGGGCATTACTAAATTTAGGCATGTTACCCAAACGCAATTGCTTCTCCTTTTCTTGCTCACGACGCTTATTATCGTATTCACGGCGCGCAGCTGAATTTAACGGAGGTTCGGGATTAACATTTGGGTCAATTCCATCAAAACGCTGATTATCCAGATAAGGATGTTGAAGCATGCCATTATCAGCAGCTTCTTCGGGGGTATCCCCAATATTATCAGTAGTGCTATGCTCACGCGCATTCACACGAGCTATTCTGCGTTCTCCATCTTGTTCCATGAGGCGCCTTCTGCGCTCCATCTCTTTGGTTTCGGCAGCAAAATAACTACTATCAGCCTTGCGGGCTGCTGGCAAATTAGTGTCTGGAATGGTTACTTTTGTGCTCATAATTACTGAGTATATACCTAAAAAAACTTTATGGCTAATTGCAGTACATTCTGTTAAATGTATCTGGAGTTAAGCAAAATGTCACTATTAATTTAATGTGGGCGGGGCTGTATTTTTTCAAGAGGTTGCTGATAATTAAATTCCTTACTGAGTAGCCCTGGGTTGCGTCGCTACGCTCGTAATGACGGATATGTCGTCGTTGCGAGCATAGCAACCCCTGAGTAGTGGAGTGAGGTTATCCAGCTGCTACAAATATTCTCTTTGCAAAATCTCGGCGATTTGCACTGCATTTGATGCTGCGCCCTTGCGGATATTGTCGGCGACAACCCACAAGTTTAATCCATTAGGATGAGAAAGGTCCTCTCGGATACGGCCAACAAATACATCATCATACCCTGCGGCATTTTTTATCACGGTGGGATAGCTGGCTTTAGCTGGGTTATCAACTACCTTCACCCCTGGAGCTTTAGACAGAAGAGTGCGTGCCTCAGCAGCAGACATAGGCCTTTTTAACTCGACATTAATCGCTTCTGAATGCCCATAGATTGCGGGTATTCGCACGGCGGTTGGGTTTACTAAAATATCCGCATCTTCCATAATTTTACGTGTTTCCCAAACCATTTTCATTTCTTCACGGGTGTAACCGTTTTCTTCAAATTGGTCAATGTGTGGAATCGCGTTAAACGCAATCTGCTGAGGATATACATCAATTTTCGCAGGTCTGCCATTGAGCAAATCCCCCACTTGTGAAATAAGCTCACTAATTGCTTTTTTCCCCGTACCAGAAACCGATTGATAAGTAGCCACATTAATTCGTGAAATCCCTGCAGCATCATAAAGCGGTTTTAGCGCAACCACCATTTGAATCGTGGAGCAATTAGGGTTCGCAATAATATTTCTATTTCGATAGTCTGCTATGCGATGCGGATTAACCTCAGGAACCACTAAAGGAATGTCATCTTCATAACGAAAGCAAGAACTGTTATCAATAACAATACAACCTGCTGCTGCAGCTTTAGGAGCATATTCTTTAGATACCGCGCCCCCAGCCGAAAACAACGCAATATCTGCCTGACTAAAATCAAATTCAGCTAAATCCAAAACATCGAACTGGCGATTATTAAACGCAATGGTCTTACCCACTGAACGAGAACTAGCCAAAGGGTAAAGGTTCTTAATTGGAAGCTGACGCTCTTCTAAAACCGTTAGAAAAGTTTCACCAACAGCCCCCGTAACACCTACTATAGCTATATTTAATTCTATGCTCATTATACCCTCTTTTATTGTATTGCCTTTTGGCGTAGATAATGGTCCATCAGCACTAAAGCCATCATCGCCTCAGCGATAGGCACTGCTCTAATTCCCACGCAGGGATCATGGCGACCTTTAGTCACAACGGTCACCTCTTCACCGAAAACATTTATCGTTTTGCCTGGAGTAGTAATACTCGAGGTGGGCTTTAAAGCCATACTGACTTCGATATTTTGCCCAGTAGAAATTCCACCTAAAATTCCACCGGCATTATTACTTAAAAAACCTTTTTGTGACATTTGATCGCGATGGACAGAACCCAACTGGTTAACTGCGGCGAAGCCAGCTCCGATCTCAACACCTTTAACAGCATTAATCGACATCATTGCAAAAGCTAAAGTCGCATCTAACTTATCAAATACCGGATCCCCCAAACCAACAGGTACATTTTTAGCAACAACTTTAACACGAGCACCAACTGAATCGCCTTGCCGTCGTAACCGATCTACATACTCTGCCAATGCTTCAACCTGTTGATTATTCGGACAAAAAAACGGGTTATGATTAATTTCCTGCTCATTGTCAAAATGCAAGACTAAATCCCCCATTTGCTCCAGATAGCCAACAATTTCCAATTGTAAATGGCGCTGCAAATACAAACGAGCAATCGCACCCGCAGCAACTCGAGCTGCCGTTTCACGTGCAGAAGATCGTCCTCCCCCCCGATAATCGCGGTGGCCATATTTATGGTGATAAGTAAAATCTGCGTGACCGGGACGAAACAAATCCTTTATTTCCTCATAATCACGCGAACGTTGATCCATATTTGGGATCAATAAAGCAATTGGTGTTCCAGTCGTTTTTCCTTCAAAAACGCCAGAAAGAATTTGCACCTTATCGTCTTCTCTTCGTTGCGTGGTGTATTTAGACTGGCCTGGCTTACGCTTATCTAAAAAAGGCTGGATATCCTCCTCTCGCAGCTCTAAACCTGGAGGACAACCATCGACAATACACCCAATAGCCGGGCCATGACTTTCCCCAAAGGTGGTGACAGTAAATAAGGTTCCAAAGGTATTACCTGACATTGAAGTATTCGTCCAATTGCTGTTTCGTTAACAAGAACACACCCTGTCCGCCATGACTCATATCCAACCACGTAAATGGGACATGAGGATAAGCATCATTTAGAGCTTCTTCACTGTTCCCTACTTCAACCACTAAAATTCCATGATCACTGAGGTATTCATGAGCGTTCCTTAATATATCTTCCACAATGGCTAAACCATTATTACCTGTTTCTAAAGCTAATACCGGTTCATGTCGAAATTCATCCGGCAGCGTCTGCATTTCTTCCTTACCAACATAGGGAGGATTGCTCACAATTAAATCATAGCGGACCTTTGGCACTTTGGCGAAACAATCCGATTCAATTAAAGTAAGTTGCTCTTCAACACCAAGCTCCTCACAATTAATGGCAGCAACGGCGAGCGCTTCGCTAGAAATATCTACTGCATCGACCTGAGCTTCGGGGAACGCATAGCAGCAAGCAATGGCAATACACCCACTTCCTGTACATAAATCTAATATGCGCTCAACTTTATCCGCCTCAATCCAAGGAGCAAATTGCTCATTAATCAATTCAGCTATAGGAGAACGAGGAATCAGGACGCGCTCATCAACGTAAAATGGCAAATCACAAAAATAAGCCTCTTTAATTAGGTAGGGAACTGGAACACGTTGGTTAACCCGTTTCTCTAACTGTTCGCATAAAAATTTCTTTTCGCTAGTCGTTAGACGACCGTTTAATAGCATCGGATCAATATCATAAGGAAGGGATAAACTTCTAAGAATTAAAGACCGCATGTCGTCTAATGCGTTGTCTGTGCCGTGACCATAATACAATTGTGCATCAATAGCACAAGACAAACTAAAACGTAAAAAATCCAAAACTGTTGATAATTCTTCCGTTTCTTTAAGAATATAGTTACTCATTACTGCTCCATGTTCCTAGGATGTGACTGTTATACAGAAAAGATACAGATTGTACCTCGTAAATCTGGCATTTTGAAGGATCTTAAGTATACTTCAGGCATAACTCTTAAATATTGATAAAAATGGTTGATGACTTTCTGTCTGATGAAGACAAAGCTTTGTTTCGCGAACACATGCGTAGCGTCAAACCATTAAATGAAAAGAACAACCGGGTTAAGACTGAATCGTCCCCTAAGCCTCCTCCTCTACGGAAGAGAAGAATAGAACCGGTAATTGAAGCAAGAAACGATTACTATTTATCCGACACCATTCAAGAAACGGTTTTGTCGCAAAGCATATTATCCTATGCTCAATCGGGATTAACTAATCAGCGTTTCAAAGAACTGAAAAATGGCAAAATCCCCTGGGAAAGCCGTTTAGACTTGCATGGATTAAAAGCTGATAATGCGCGCGATTTATTGTGTCGCTTTATTCATAACCAAGCAGAAAATGGCAAGCGCTGCCTTCTGATTATTCACGGTAAAGGGGGCCATCTGGGAGCTCCTCCAGTTATCAAAAATTTGGTTAACCGTTGGTTGCCTCAATTAGATGATGTGCTTGCCTTTCATAGTGCTCAGCCCAAAGATGGTGGGACTGGGGCTGTTTATGTATTTTTGAAAAGAAACCGGCTCTAAGCACTTGAATTTTTTATCAGCATCCCCATTAATCGGCTATAAATTCGCGAAACAAGCTCCTTTACTTGCGTTAACACCGCATTCTGAGGATAATTCGCTTCATTATTAAAAATCATGAGTACAACATGGAACACTTAGGTCAATTTATTACAAATCACTGGCAACTATGGTTACTTTTCATTGTCGTGTTATTTTTAACCTTCCTTAATGAACTGCTAATGCAAAAGAAAAAAGCAAAACAGCTCTCACCACAAGCAGCCGTTGATCTAATCAATAACGAAAATGCTATCGTAATTGATTTGCGTGAAAAAGAGGTCTTTAAAAAAGGCCATATCATTGATGCAATCAATGCTAAAAATGACGATTTTGAACAACAAAAAATGGATAAATACAAAAATCAGCCCATTATTTTAGTTTGTGAGCGCGGCTTACAATCTCCTGCTGTTGCAACTAAAATCAGTGCCCAAGGTTATAAAGCCTCCGTACTCAATGGTGGAATGGCTGCTTGGCTAAATGCGGACTTGCCTATAGTGAAAGGGAAGTAAATTATGGCTGAGGTTATTATCTACACCACAGGCTATTGTCCTTACTGTGTCAGAGCCAAGGAGCTGCTTAACAGAAAAAATGCTGCGTTTACAGAAATTCGTGTGGACTTACAACCCGAACTTCGTGAAGAAATGATGCAAAAAAGCAACAGGCATACAGTACCTCAGATATTCATTAATGGTCATCACGTTGGTGGCTGCGATGATTTGCATGCCCTGGAAGCTCAGGGAAAATTAGATCAATTACTAAGAGGATAGAAACATCATGGCTGAACAAGCAAACCCAGAACAACAAAACCTTGAAACTCAATTCATGATCCAACGCGTTTATGTTAAAGATTTATCCTTTGAAACGCCAAATACTCCTGCGGTATTCCAACAACAATGGGAACCTGAGTTAACACTTGATATTAATACTACTTCCACTCAATTAGAAGCCGGTGTTTACGAAGTGGTTTTAACCGTAACTGCGACTGTGAACAATCAAAAAGAAGTTGCATTCCTAGTTGAAGTAAAACAAGCAGGTATTTTCACTATTCAAGGCGCTCCAAACGAGCAGTTAGATCATTTGCTCAATAGTTTCTGCCCAAGTATTCTATTCCCTTATGCTCGTGAAGCAATTACATCACAAGTTATTCGTGGTAGCTTCCCGCAACTCGTATTAGCACCAATTAATTTTGATGCTTTATACATGCAACAACTTGCAGAAAAGCAACAAAGCGCCCAAACTCAAGAAGAAACTACTACTCACTAAGACATATGGATAAAAAAACTATTGCCATATTAGGTGCCGGATCATGGGGCACCGCTGTTGCAATTCATTTATCCCAGATAGGGCATCGTGTTTTGCTATGGGCGCATAACCCAGCGCACGTAGCCCTTATGGCGGAAGAAAAGTCTAACTCTCGATATTTACCTGATATAACTTTCCCGAAGACTTTAATTCCTGTTGATGATTTAAGCCAATGCATGCGCGACGCAGATTATGTCATTATTGCCGTTCCCTCCCATGCCTTCGCAGAGATTGTTTCTAAGATAGATAAGCCGAAAACGAGCCAAGGTCTGGCTTGGATTACTAAAGGAATCGACCCCCAAAGCCATTTACTACTCAGCCAGTTAGTCGAACAACGTTTTGGTCCGGATTTACCGGTTGCTATGATTAGTGGCCCGTCATTTGCAAAGGAAGTGGCTCGCTTTTTGCCAACAGCGCTGACTCTTGCAGGGAATGACTTAATATTTCAAAAAAATATTCGTGAATTGCTCCATCATAATAATATTCGTGTTTATCTCAGCGAAGACTTAATTGGTTTGCAAGTTTGTGGGGCCGTTAAAAACGTACTAGCTATAGGTTGTGGAATTAGTGACGGTTTAGGTTATGGGGCTAATGCTAAAGCTGCGATTATTACTCGTGGTTTAGCGGAAATGAGTCGCTTAGGTCTAAGCTTAGGCGCTAATGCTGATACCTTCCTCGGTTTGGCCGGTGTAGGTGATCTGGTATTAACCTGTACCGATGATCAATCTCGTAACCGTCGTTTTGGCTTGCTTTTGGGCAAAAACACCAGTATAAATGAAGCAGAGAAACAAATTGGTCAAGTTGTGGAAGGAAAAAGTAACGCTGCACAAGTTTGTTTTCTAGCCAAACAAAACCGGATTGAAATGCCCATTTGTGAGCATATCAACGCACTGTTACAAGGAAGCGTTAGTGTCAAAGAGGCTGTTCATAGTTTAATGAGCAGACCCCCCAGGGAAGAATAGCTCCTTATTAAATGATTTGATCCTGGGGTTGTATTATGTATGCTAAATCTGAAGAAACTCTTTTTTGTTTACATCAAACCGTCCTTAGTAAAATAAGTGCTATTGAACTTACAAAAGCGAATGAGGACTTATTGCAGCTGCTTTTGGAACTTCTTCATGAGAAAAATTTACTCTCGCACCCAAACATGCCCAGTCTGCTCTATCTGTTAGATAAACCGGGATTACCTGTATTGATTAACTATATTGTTGGGTTGGATAGCGTTGATGCCTCACCAAAGTCATCTAAAGGTTCATTCTTCGCTCAAGAAATAATCAACAAACAGCATGCTGGCTGTATTAATTTGTTGCGGAATGTAGCCTCAGTAAAGAATGACGACTCTCACTTATGGGAAGATGCTAATGGTTTATTACAAAATGCGCTCTTAATTTATCCCGCATACCATAAACTGTCTAGGGAAATTAATTCTGGATTTTGCGTTCTATGCTAAAAAGAAAACCTAGGGGAGATACAACCTCTTTACACCTACAGCTCCTGGACAAAAAATACTCACGAATTACCATGGTTGGAGCATGATCTCCACAAGTTCAAAGTGAAGAACAAGAAATTTGGATACCGTAGTCCAACCCCGGTAATTCGAGCTCTGTAGGCAAAAGAGCTAGCAGCAAACCCGAGGTTACGTCCACCACGCCAACTCTTAACGCACATCCACTAATTCAATATCCGTAGCGCTTAAAGCCTCTCCTAAAAATATTTCACCAACAGACTGAAAACGTTTAATTGAGTCAGTTACTAAATAATTAACGGTCGCAACTGCAGATGAATCATTAAGTAGTTTTTTCTGCTCGAGTAAAGTGCACAATGAGTAGGCTGTTGCATGGGCTGAATCAACTATAGTAACCCCTTTAGGCAATAAATTGGTTAATAAGGATTTAAATACAGGAAAATGAGTGCAACCTAGCAATACGGTGTCCTCATCCTTAAATCCATCCAAATAATGCTTTAGGGCCTCCCGGGCTACTTGATTATCTGTCATCCCCTCTTCTGCCAATGCCACCAAGACACTGCATGCACGTGTACTAATTACAGCTTCCGGCAATTGCTGCACGATAAGCTGTTGATATGCTTTAGAAGCAATCGTTGTTTCTGTAGCTAAAACAGCAATGCGTTGATTTCGGGTTGCCGCAACAACCGCTTGAGCTCCTGGCATAACCACCCCAAGTACGGGCATATCAGGCAGCATAGATTGCAAATAAGGTAATGCGGCAGTTGTTGCTGTATTGCACGCAATGACCAAGGCTTTAATCCGCCGTTCTACAAGTAGCTTCGCCATTTGCATCGCATACTGCTTTACAGTATCTGGGCTTTTTGTACCATAAGGAAGACGAGCCGTATCACCTAAATAAATAAACGATTCTTGAGGTAAGCATTCTTTCAATACACGTAAAACAGTCAGCCCTCCCATCCCTGAATCAAATACCCCAATAGCTAATTGATTAGAATCCAATTATATCCCCTTATTATTTAGGCCAAACTAAGTCCATTTTAGCTAGAATAGTAGAAATAGCAACTCACAACAGTTAAAACATTACGGCTAGAATTGAAGAGCCCGCGGTCAAACCGCGGGTGGTTGAAGGAGGCGAATTAGCCAGGGCGTCGTGCCTGTTCCGCTTCCGTCTCTGCAGATACACCGTGTGCTTTTACTGTTTCTTCTCTATTAGTATTTATAGTACTTCTATAAAGCTGACTTGTTTCTTTCAGTTGTTCTTCAGACTTAGGCGTTCCTTTTCTATTCAATCGTTCAGAAGCATGTTCTTTTGATGCTTCAATTGCTGAATTAACACTATCATTATGTTTTTTAAATACTTGTTCATGAAGAGAATCTTTAGCAAAATTACTCCATCCCCAACCTAATTGAGCTTTGGGATTAAAAATATGATCATTAACAACCCTGATTGCATCAGGACCAAATTTCATATTGGGTGTGTTCTCACCAAGAATAACCAAAGCAGTCCATATATATTTTAATTGCTCCTGATCTTTCCCACGCAAACGAAGCGGATTATCCTTACTTGGTGGGCGATCCATAGTAGCAAGGAGTTGAGTTGCGACAGCCATAGCATAATCTACTTTTGCTTTTTCAAGTAGCACCGGATCCTCGGGGCTTCCGGCTTGATAAGTTGGAAATTTATCTACATTGATACGACCGGCATTCGCTCTATGTATTCCGCGATCCGTACCTGTTGTAGGAACGCTTTTGCTCGTATCATAAGTAAAACGGCTTTCAATAGTAACAGTCTGACTTTTATCACTTGTATGTTGGCGTTTCTGAACAATATCAAAATAACGAACTTCTGTACTTGCTAGTGGATCTGCAAGATTAAAGTTAGCTACTTTTCCTGGATCCACAGCATCAATACCGACCATGTCCTCATCTGGATTGACCCCAGCCTCTTGAATACTCAGCGCGTTTAATTGTTCACGTGTTGTAACCCCACTGGTAATCTCTGCATGATTATAATACCAATAGGGCTGCTGCCTTATTCGATGAACCATATCAAGGATACCCTTAGGTCCCTCAATACGCTCTTTTATTAGTGCGTATTGCTCTAATTGTTGATCAATTTTATCTTGTTGCGCCTTTAATTTATCCTTCAATTCCTCAATTTTAGGTCCTACCTTGAGTTTAGTTTCGCTATCACCTATACCAGCAGTAGCTGGTAAAGCATCAACCAAACGTTGCAATCGCGCATGATCATGCCTTAACTCGTCCATCTTGGCATCGCAATTTTTTACCAAAGCCCCATATTTTTCTCTTAGACTTTCCCCTGGTTTAGCAGCTTTTTCTTGTTCTCTGATTAGAAGATTATTTATATGTATTTCTTTGACATCGAAAACGAACTTTGCACTATCAAGATGCTTTCCAATCTTCTCTTGAGCTTGTTCCACCTGATCTAAGATTTTTTGTACTTTATTTACTGCTTTTGTTGCCTCATCAGGTTTTTTTTCTGTACACGCTTGCTGTAAAAGTTCAGCTTGCATCTCATTAAATAGTGAAGGCGGAATCGCTAGGTCTAAAGATGCCTTAAATTGCTTTCTTTGATTTTCTGATAATCCGCTACTTCCCATGTCAACGCATACATTGATAAAAAACTCTCGATCCGTAAAATTTAATACTCGATTCTGCAAGGTCTGAAATGAAACCGGTGTATTAGGAACTGTCCCATATGCAAGCGGTAGAGCCAGCATAGCGCCTAAAAATTTTTTATTTATAGTGCTGCTAGGATCCTGGTAATTATCAAAGAGCGCTTTATATTTTTTATTGTGATTATGAATTTCTGCGGCAAATCCATGAGGATCATTTTTAGTTAACCCATCATCGGCAAGTCCAAAAGCTCGGTTAAATGCTACTTCATTAGCAGCTCCGGCAATGCCACAAATGTCCTTTATCTCAGCGACCATTTGTATATAACTAGCCTCATCACTCCACTCTTTTTTAGCCAAGGTCGCATTGATCTCATCAACTTGCTCGAGCGTTAGGTCAACTGGAAATCTGGCAGCTAGTACCTTATAAATTCCGGGGTTCTGAATTTTTTTTGATAAATCATGTCGCACAGAAGAATCTAATACCGCTTGTAAATCATCTTTCTTTGCATCTGGCATATAATGTTGGAGGACACTTATATCACGCGCATTCACTAGATGCTTTATAATAACTACGCGCTCCATATCCCTGTCATGTCGAGGCAATAATTTCTCTTGCGCCGCGACACTCATATTTGAAAAGGCCTCAACCAAACGTATATGTGATCCAGGCGTTAAACGGGCAGCCGCAGATATCGCTATTTCGAAGGCTCTAGTACGCGCCGCTTGGCGTACCTCATCAGCCTCTTCTCGATTTTCAGCAGTAAAAAGATCATCTACCATTTTCGATATTTGTTGTACGGCTTGATTTTTCGCAGCTTCATCAGTCAAATCCACACCAAGCGCAACAAGAGCACTATCCGATGTTTTACTTGCTTTTATAGCGTTTTTAAGCTTCTCATCAATTTGAGATGCTGCGCTAATCAAAAAATTATAATCGCCGTTCGACTCTCTAATTTCTTTAGCAATATTTAAACCCATTTTCGGAGCCATTTGCTCTTTGCATTCTTTCATGAATTTGGGAGTGACCACTTGGTCAATATAGGTATGAGCTGGGTATAGTTTTTTTAATTCAGCAGCAAACGTTACTTCCGTGTCCGCGATAAATAGTGCATTTAAAGAATGGCCTTTCTGAATCCGGTCTGCTACAGACAGCTTCAAATAACGCTCGCCTAGCAGTTCTCTAAGCCCTTTAACTTCATCAGCACTTAGATCTCCTTTATGTGCGTGTTTGGTCGATCCTGCGTCAGGCAAGCCAATGCGAAAATTAGCATCATCCGCTATCAAAAGAGGAGCCATATCCAAAACATCTTCATCACTTAGATTGTTAATGTATTTGGTATAATCAGAAAAGGCTGTTTGCACAGATAATTCTTTTTGACGTTCAGCAACTCTTCCTTTCACTAAATCCCAGATGCGCGCACCAGCGATCAAGCCATCCGCTTCATGAGGAAAGCCCGGTAAGGCTTTTATTTCGTCATTAAAGCCATCACCTACTTTATCAGTTAATCGATTTAGCACATCCAGATCGGCCTTTTCTACAGCCATTAAAACCCACCGTGCTACCGCATCTTGTTGAATGTCTATTAAAGCTTCATCAGTTAAAACATTATCTTTTGATGGTTTTTTTGCATCCCAACCAGCACCTAACGCCATCGTTGGCGCGATATGACTTGCTAGATATTCTCTTAGGACATCTTTATTGTTTTGCATGACCCCCAATAAAACATCCTGATCAGTCACATTATTTAAGCTGAGTTTAACGCGCTGGGCTGCCGCCTCTTGATGAAGTTTAATAAAATTAACTGAATCTCTAGGATTTAAAAAATCATTTGAAGTGTAGTATTCTTCGGCCGTGTAGGTTACAAGACCCAAACCAGAACGCGCCCATGCTTCTGGATCATCAAAAACACCCCAAGTTTCTTCATGGGCTCTTACCGCTTCTCTAAACTCAGTAGTGTCTGTAGGATCTACGGCTAATAAGGCATCAAAAGCAGCTAATAATTTGGTCTTAGCCGCCTCGCCTAAACTATCCCATTTAGGGTTATTCAAGACATCCCACAACTCTTTATTTTTAGCCATAGTTACACTCCAAAAACCATTATGTATTCATTTTAAACTTTAATTATTAATTTAACCTTAAATCGGTAGAAAATCCTCATTTTTATTGAATACTTGGTATAAGATGAATTAAGTTTATATTTAGTATAGCAAGTTTAGGGTCATTGTAATGCGAATTATTCTGTTGGGTTTATTAGTCATGGCAAATTTTGTTCACGCGCAAGGATGCATTGTAGGAAATACACCATCCCAACCGCGTTATATTTGCTACGATGGCAGAACTCTGGAGCTAACGCCCAGAGGTTATGTCTGGAATGCCAAACGTGGCTGCTTTATTAGCTCAATCCCTTGTTGTGAATATAACGCAACGCACTACGCCTTTTACAATGACCCTAGAAAAATAGGTGCTGGTTATGCGCGCTGCCGTCATACTTACCCATTCCGATTAGGGGAGATGCAAACTCATTGAGGAAGAGGACAAAACAGTTGCGTCACATCGTGGCGCAGCTATCGTTTTACCCCCGCTGAAAAATGAAAAAAAACTCGTTTCGCGCGGATTGAGTTCATGTCTTGCCTGGCTAATAAGTTGATTAATTTCCATCTGCGTTGAGGTCAAGCCATATAATCCTCTTAACTGACGAACAATCCACAACTTACTACGTAATTGGCGAATATATTTTAATGGCGCAGCCTCCGCCTCAGACGACGAACCATTAACATCACGTTTTAACTGCTCTAATTCGTCGGGAAAATCAGGATGGGACCTTCTTACCTCAATCCATCGTCGAATACAGTCAATGGCCATATTCTTTTTATATTTTAGGCAAAACTGATGCGCCTCACCAATATCTCTTAAAATCTCGTGCAGATCAGTATAAGAAAATGTGGCTTCAATACTTGCTTTAAATGGGTTTGCAAAAGCATAGGTTTTGATTTTCCTATCCAATCCAGAGCGTTTAAATGCCTCAGTCTTTTGTGCCCCATTTTCTAATAAATGCTTCATCACAAATCGCATGTCAACACCCACATTATTATCCGCATCGGGGGCAAATGCGTTCACTTGATCCAAAGCCACATCTAAAGGCGTTTTACCCTCTTTATTTTTTACATTGATAAATGAACCAAACATGCGTATGGATTCTTCATAACGATACTCACCCAATTTAATTGCTGTATGTAATGGCGTATCTCCCTCTGCAAATCCATTTTCAGCACATAAAGTATGAAAACGCGCTAAGGCTTGTGTGATTTGTGGTTCTAGAGCATCATTGGTGGGAATAATTTCCCGCAGAAGCTCTTCATTTTCGTCATCGCTTAAACTAACAACAAACTCACGAAACTCTTTAACTGAAAATAATACAGCTCGTAAATGGGCAAGTCGAGTCACCATCACTTGAGTTATTAGTGCAATATGAGCGCGGTCGGCTGGATCTTGAATATTGGCACATTCCTTTAGGGTTGTTTCAATTAAGGTGCTGGGGATAGAACAATGTTTAAAAAAAGTTTTCCATTTTGAGCGAATAAACGCAGGATTGGTTGCCAATCGTGAAAAAGCCGCTATTTCGGCAAAATTATGATATTCCTTATTATCAAAAGGATTGGCTACATAGCCAAACTTTGTTGGCCAATAAGAATTAGCTGAACGCTTCAAATTTGGAAAGGATATTAAGTCTTCTGCAAAAATATCAAAAGCACTGGGACCATGAAATAAATGAAATGGCCTGCGTGTGTGGAACCCCATAATACTATCAACGAACATCAAATCATGGTCGATTTTAAAAAACACAACATGCGGTTTTCCTGCTTTTTCCACCAGGTAAAAACCAAAATTCCCTTTGTGTAAATCATCCTCCTCCATGGTATAAGAGGTTACAAGGATGCTTGCCAACGAATCATAATCAATAGTCAACTGTTCAGCCTTTTCTGCTTTACGTAATTGGGCATAAAAACCCTGCGGTAATTTGTCTAGAAAATAGATAGGAATCTTTGTGAGATCAGTAACCCGATGTTTCGTGGTTTTACAATTAGAGCGTGGGTTATTTAAGGTATAGAATGAATGTTGTAATCCCTCTTTATTCTCAACAACATAGCAAAGATGTTGAACCGCTACCCCAACAACTTCGTTTTCATCATCAACAACCAGTCGTTGTGATGGTGTTAAATCGGGGGATAAAAATAATTTAGCTAACTGGCTGAAACTCACTTCTAAGCGAGAAAAAGAAGCAATACCATATTTATTTTTTTTATAAACGATCTTTTGATTATTAAGTTTATATGAGGCACTGAGATACGCTTCATGCCCAGAATGAGAAGGAAGACCTAAAATAATATCTTTAATGTTATAAAAAGCAGCACCCATTAAAAACCATTCCCCACAGCATGACCTGTTCAATATTAACACAGAGATTAAAAAAAACAACTCCCTTGTTAATTATTTAACAAATCAAAAAATAAAATATAATTAATTCATAGATACGCCGAGACCATGGCGTTTTTTGGCAGCCTCAACTACTGACACGCTATCAGGCCGCAATACTAAGGGGAATTAAGTAATATCTCAACTACTTATATTCTATAATCACATTTTCTCTAAAACTTCATGTAAATACTTTACCGGCTCAATCACCATAGAACTACTCTGTTGTTTTGGAGCATTAGCAAAAGGAACAATAGCACGCTTAAAGCCATGTTTGGCTGCCTCTCTTAACCGCTCTTGACCACTTTGCACAGGCCTAATCTCACCAGCTAAGCCAACCTCACCAAAAATTATGGTTTCGCTATCAAAAACGCGATTACGTAAACTCGAAACTACTGCTGCAAGCAGGGCTAAGTCAGAACCTGTTTCCGTAACTTTAACCCCCCCTACCACATTGATAAAAATGTCTTGATCATAAGTTGCAATTCCTCCATGACGATGCAAAACAGCTAGTAAAATAGCCAAACGATTATGCTCAAGACCTACAGTGACCCGCTTGGATTGTTGGCCATGGGCTTCATCGACCAAAGCTTGCACCTCAACCAGCATAGGGCGAGATCCTTCCCAAGTAACCATCACGGCACTACCTGGAGTTGGCTCTGGCTGACGCGATAAAAAAATGGCTGATGGGTTAGCCACCTCTTTTAGCCCCTTATCGGTCATAGCAAATACGCCCAATTCGTTCACTGCACCAAAACGATTTTTAATCGCACGAATAACGCGAAAACGACTATCACTTTGCCCTTCAAAATATAAAACACTATCAACCATATGCTCTAAAACCCGTGGACCTGCCAAAGCCCCTTCCTTAGTAACATGCCCTACCAAAAACACTGCGGTTTGGGTCATTTTGGCAAAGCGCACTAATTGCGCAGCGGACTCACGGACCTGGCTTACCCCTCCGGGAGCTGAGCTAATACTTTCCGTAAAAATAGTCTGGATAGAATCAATAACAATAATCTTGGGATTTTCTTTTTGCGCGTGGGCAATAATTGATTCAACCTGTGTTTCGGCTAAAAGCCTTAAGCCTGCTAAAGGAAGACTTAGGCGCTTGGCGCGCATGGCAACCTGTTGCAAAGATTCTTCACCAGTAACATATAATACCGTTTCTTGTATGGAAAGATTCGCTAAGGTTTGCAGCAGTAAGGTCGATTTTCCAATTCCTGGGTCGCCACCAATAAGTACCACAGAACCATAAACAAGTCCCCCACCTAAGACACGATTTAATTCAGATAATCCACAATCCAAACGGGCTTCTTTATCCATCACTACATCTTCTACCGCCGTAATGACTGAACGCTGATTGACCCAAGAACCCCCACGGGTATTGCGGCTGGCAGGAACAATGCCCTCCTCAGCTACCGAATTCCATGCCCCACATTGCGTGCATTGCCCTGCCCATTGTTTAAAGACTGCGGCGCATTGACTGCATACAAATTGGGTTTTGGTTTTCATAGCTAATGACCTTAATTAATGTGCTGGCATCATAGCCGAACTCTAAAAAAATTCCTACCTGCTTGTTGGGATTCGCGACGCTCAGGGCCCAGCATGTAGCGAGTTTTAATTTAATGATTGAATCCGGAAAACAACTCAATGTATAATTACAACTTTTTGCACAAACAGGACAAAGTCTATGAGCAAAGACATCCACTTTGAGCAGTCTATAGGGGAATTAGAGGAAATTGTTAGACAGCTGGAAAAAGGTGAATTAACTCTTGAAGACTCACTAAAGCAATTTGAAAAGGGAATCAGCTTAGCCAGACGCTGTCAGGATGTATTACAGCAAGCGGAGCAAAAAATTGAAATGCTAACTACTGCAAAATCCTCTGCAGAACCCTTTTCGGATGAAGAATTAAGTGATTAAAACCTATCTCGAACGTCAAGAACAATTTCTTGCGCAGATTACCCATGAAGTATCGATACCAGCGGAACAGATTTATGCGGCAATGAGCTACTCTCTTTTCCCTGGCGGCAAAAGAATCAGACCTATCCTGGTTTACTTAACAGGTAGCTTAATTAATTTAGACCTCCAGGTTCTGGATGTAATTGCGGCTGCAGTAGAATTAACTCATTGTTACTCTTTAATTCATGATGATTTACCTGCAATGGATAACGATGATTTCCGTCGCGGTAAGCCAAGCTGCCATAAAGCATTTGATGAAGCTACTGCAATCTTGGTAGGGGATGGAATGCAAGCGCTGGCAATCGAAGTGCTCCTGTCGCATTTATCCCAACGCCTGCCCCCTGCTCAAGTGATTGCCATCACTCAAGAATTAGTGAGAGCCAGTGGTGTTTCTGGGATGGTCAGTGGCCAAAGTCTGGATCTATCCGAATTAGGTAAATCATCGATTAGTGAAGAGCTCCTTTGTGAAATACATCATTTGAAAACTGGCCGGCTTATTTCCGCCGGTATTGAAATGGTCTTGGCTGCAGATAACTCGACCAGCGAACAAGGCAAGGCGGCGTTAAGATCCTATGCTCGTCATATTGGACTGGTATTCCAATTGCAAGATGACTATTTGGATCGTTATGCGCCAACAGAGCTTTTAGGTAAAGGACGTTCCTCCGATCTTGCTAATGATAAAATTACGTTCGCCTCTTTATATACTAAAGAGAAATTAGAAGCGGAAATAAATAATCATTATCAAATAGCCATAGATGCACTTCAATTGTTTGGTGATAAAGCGGCTGAATTGATTTCTTTGACCTGCATATTGCAAAAGCGCAGTGATCTAAAAAAAATGGTTGGGGCTCAATAAATTTAGGTTGGCCCCAACCTACCAGGTAAGACATAGGGTTTATGGCATTATCGGAGCCGACGTTCGTTTCCCCAGATACCCCTGCACTTCATCAAAATAAGTATGATTATTCCAATGATTTGTAGCATCAATGATTTCTTGTTTGGTACGCGCTACAAAATTCCACCAAATGAGTATTTCTTCGTTAAATGGCTCTCCCCCAATCAATAAAAAACGCGCCTTTTGAGGAATATTAAGCTCTAATTCAGAGCGTCCACAACCAAGATAGAGCAACATACTAGGATCAATTAAAGTACCTTCTATATTAATCTCATTATCTAACGGCAAAATCCCATATTCAAAACGGGGGTTCATTGGAAGCTTGGTTTGCACTGCTTTTTGCGCATTAATATCCAACCCGATAAGCGGCGAATAAACTGAAACTGGAGCTTTAACCCCTAATAATTCCCCAACCATTAGATCAATCACTAATCCTTCATGTTCGATTACTGGCACTTCCGGATAATGCTTAAAGTCCGGGGCCATATGTCTAGCCAAATCAGGCAAAGCAATCCATAACTGTACTCCCTGCAATACTATTCCCGAATGTATTGATTCTTCTGAATGAGCAATTCCACGCCCCGCAGTCATGAGATTCACTTGCCCTGCTTTGATCAGCTGTCTTGATCCCAAACTATCCTGGTGCAGTATTTCTCCATCCATTATCCAAGTAAATGTTTGTAAGCCAATATGTGGATGAGGTGCGACATCGAACTCATGTCCTTGTTGCAAATGCAAAGGCCCGAAATGATCGAGAAAACACCAAGCTCCGATCATGCGGCGTTCACGAGTGGGCAAGGCACGACTAATTATTAGTTTGTCTCCTAATAAAGCATGTCGTGTTTTAATCATTTGATGGACTGGTTTTACGGAAGACACGGGACAGTCTTTTGAATCCGAGAGTTGAGCTTTAGTGATGAGATCGCTCATTGGTATTCCTTGGTAGCTCGTCCATAATTTTTTAAGTTATAGCATAAAGTACGCTTGGTACCAACCGGAACGCGCCGCCTGTACTATAATGATACAATTATGCGGTTGTTTTTTAGGAGCGATGTATGAGAAAGGCGGATGCCGCCCTTGGCTGTTTGGGCATAGTGCTATTGCTCACGAACTGCGCCACCACTGATTCAAATGGTTTTGTAATCAACCCGGGAAAAAAAACTTATGTAGTAACTGATACACCAAGCTATTCAGACGAAAACCCAACAACCGCGTATTCATCCCCTTATAAAAACATCAATTATGTTAATCCTAAAGATCCATTGATGAAAGGAACTATACGTAAAAATGATCCCGGAACGCTACAAACGATAGAACAAGAACTACAATCATTACCTAGTGATTATTCGAATGAATGGTAAGCCATAAGTGGCGGTCATTACGATCCGCTCCTTCGGTATAGAGCTGTTTAATTGTAATTGCAGCGACTGTACACACTATGGCGCTGCCAATGAGGTAAAAACTTGGAGCTAGGACATTGGAGGAAGACTCTACTAGATAAGTTACAATCAATGGGGTTAAACCTCCAAAGAAAGCAAAGGCAATATTATATGCAATCGCAATACCCGTATAACGAATGGACGTTGGAAAAAGCTCTACCAACAAGCTTGGATAAACCATAATCGAGCTACTTAAAATAGCTAATAGCGATAAAGCGCTAACTAATGCCTGAGTTGTTTGTATCGATAAAATGGCAAATAAAATGTAACCAAATAAAATAAAACCTATTGCCCCTGTCAATAATACCGCTTTTCGCCCAATTCGATCCGCAAGCCAGCTAAAAAATACCAGCAAACATGAGTAGAAAAATAAGTTAATTGTATTAAATAGGACAGCCTCTTGTTTGGGATAAGATAGAATAGTAGAAAGATAAGTAGGCATGTATAAAAATAATAAATTTATAACAACAGAGCCAAGGCAAGTTATACCTACTCCCTGTAATATTTGTCGCCAATAAAGCGTAATGGCCTCTATAAAAGGGATGCGTGCCCGTTCCTGCTGCTCCTGAAATACCATAAATAAAGGACTTTCAGTCATTTGCTTGCGAATGTAAAAGCTAAATACCCCAAGCAAACCACCAACAATGAATGGAATACGCCAGCCAAAAGATAATAATTGCTCTTTGGTTAACAAATTGGTTAACAGCAAACTGATTGCTGCACCTAAAAAAATTCCTAAATTGAGAAAACAAAAAATTACCCCGCAGGCTAATCCTCGAGAACGTGGATTGACATGCTCGCAGGTAAAGGTAATCGCTCCAGGTATTTCACCACCAATTGAAAGCCCCTGTAAAATGCGCATTAGCACCAGTAAAATACTAGCCCAAACCCCTACATGCTGATAGGTGGGTAAAAGCCCAATAATCACCGTAGGCACAGCCATTAAAGCTACGGAAAAAATAAATGTTTTCTTGCGACCATATTTGTCACCGAAATGGCTAAAAGCGATTCCCCCTAAAGGACGAATTAAATAGCCGATTGCAAAAATTGCATATATTTTCATTAAGGAAGCCAATTTGTCCGTTTCAGGAAAAAAAATCTGGCTAATTGTCTGGGCAAAAATAACGTAAATGATGAAATCATAAAATTCCAGAGCACCTCCTAGAGAAGCTAAAAAAATGATTTTCCGCTCACCAGCATGTAGTTTTTGCGTAGACATCGTGACTCCCTTCACTAAAGAATATCATTGAAAATATCATAACATTCATTGGGTTTCATGGTTTTTTTCATGGGAGTCAGTCACGCGATAAAAGGCGTAGTAGCATTTTTGGAGAATGATTAAGTAAATGTATTACAAACCAAAACGGTATCTGCTTCTGCCCATTGACAAAGTTGGAGCTTACCGAAAAGTTAGATTGCAGGGAGTGTGGTCATCTTCAGTTGCCCCATCATCCGGCTGGATCTCAACATTGGGAACAGATATAGAAAAATTACTCAATACATTGGTAGGTTGAGCAGAAACATCGTGAAAGAATCTACTTTTGTTCTGGAAGGTATTTGCTATTGTCTTCCCGATAAAGAGGATAAAACTCGAAACGGTCGCTAAAAAATCATAAACCGCAGTTTTAATGCGTACATCACTTGCAATAGCGGCTTGATGGCGCAAACAAATGCTATTTAATTTTTTTTCAAAGAGAGCCTGATTAGCAAATTGTTGTTGTGGAGATTGCTGAACATACTCATTAACTAGCATCTGTAATTTTCCGTAGGCTGCGCCTAATTCTTTTGCATAAGGATTATTTTCCGTGGCTAATTGGTCAATCACTGTTTTGATGCGCTCTAATTTTTTTTCCAGCAGTTCATTTGGATCAAGCAAATTGTTGCGTAAATAATTATGATAAGCAAGCGTTAAAGCATGGAATGCCTGGTTTTCGTGACGGTGGTCAGACCAGCTTAGGTCATTATAAAATGCATTCAATAACGTTCCTGCATACGGATGAATTTGAATATCTTTTAATGCAGGACCTATCATTGCATCGATATGATCCATATATTTATCAGGTTCCAGACCACGTGAAGCTATGGCATCAGAATAAATGGCAAAGGAGGCTGCGGTTAGCGCTTTTTGATGTTCAATATTCGAGGGCTGTTTCAAGTAATTTATTAAAGAAACCCTAAATTGTTTCGCCAAATCATGAAGCATTCACTGATCCAGTTTAACTCAATTGGTTAAATCATATCAAACAAATATTAAAGCAATATTAACCCTTATTTTTCTTCAAAAGAAATTAGCGTTTGGATCTTATAAGTTGGGAAATCGGAATTAAGGTCTCAATTCCTCGCTCCGTATTTCGCTGTTCTCCTTTCCATGCATGCCCATAAACGACCTCATAAGTCAGCGGATAACGCCCGGTATCTGTTTGTAAGGAGGTGTAATTTTGCTCGAATTTTTTCCACGATCCACGACTAGTTAGGCCTTGATTACGTCCTGAATTAATATTTTTTACTCCTTGGGCTTTTAACGAATGTACGAGTTTAAGCAGTGATTCATAATGGACAGCTAGCAACTCCATATCCATTACAGGTTCCAAGAAATGCTCTGCCATAAGGCAATCCCCAACATCATGCATGTCAGGAAATTCATTCACATGTGCAAAGTCATTCGCACCAGACCACGCATGTTTTAGTTCTTTAAAGGTATCAGGACCTAAGGTGGTAAACATAAGGCAAGCATTTGGTTTCATTACTCGATTCAACTCGCGAAAAACAAACTCTAAAGACTCCCCCCAATGAATTACTTGATTCGCAAAAACTAAATCAAAGGCTCCCGTCGCAAATGGAAGCTGTTTCATATCGGCGCTTACTAAAGGCCATTTACGTCGCCAGCTGTGTTTTTTCTGTGCCTGCAATAACATTGAGTGCGCCAAGTCCAAACCCACAACCTGGGCTTTAGGATACATCTGTGCTAATTCGCGTGAAAAGATGCCGGTGCCACAGCCCAAATCAAGAATGCGCTGGGGAGCAATTTTTAAGTAGTGGAGTCGCTCCAATAAACGAGTTCCAATTTCATGCTGTACTTTTGCAGCAAGCTCATATTCTGCGGCATGTTGATTAAATGCCTTGCCAATTTCATGTATACGGGTCATTATGAGAACCAGGAAAAATTAATATGGAATCCAACACGCGTGCGTCAGAAACTATTCATTGTAACACAGAGTTTACGTTTGCCCTCTATATGCACACTGTGCAGTCAATTTCATAAAAGTAATCATGCTGTCTGTGAGCGTTGCATTGAGTTCATGCCCCTATTGGGCCTGGCATGTCGACATTGCGCAACCCCTTTAGCTGATGCCGGATCGTTAATATGCGGTAGCTGTATAAAAAAACCACCTCAGTTTGAACATGCGTATATTACTTATAAATTTGAAGAGCCCTTACGCGGCTTGCTTCACCAATTTAAATACCATAATGGACTCTATCTTCATTCTTTTTTAAGTCATTTAATGTTGAACGGCTTACCTGACAGTAATCTGCCTCAATGTCTCATTCCTGTCCCGATGCATGCGCGAAAAATAAAACAGCGAGGGTTCAATCATGCAGCAATTTTAACACGCGGCTTAGCTAAAAAATTAAACCTTCCCTACGATTTGACTAGTTGTCAAAAAATTCTCAATACAGCGCCACAGGCAAGTCTGGATAAGAAACAAAGACAGAGCAATTTACGTCATGCATTTATTAGCAAAAAGCTTCCCTTTCAACATGTGGCCTTGGTTGATGATTTACTTACGACAGGGTCCACTGCCAATGAACTTGCATTAACACTCAAGAAATCTGGAGTGGAACGGGTGGATTTATGGTGTTGTGCGCGGACGGTGTTTAATGCAAATTCGTAGATTAATACCGCGGTCAAGTGTATGGCTAAGAGACATACATTTGCCGCCGTAATTCGAACGTATTATATTACACTAGGCCAATAGAGGCTACATCTTAGATTCTTTGTAAATCATTCATCAACAAATGCACCAACATCACGCAAAACACAATAAACACCAAACGATGCACTAACAGTTCCATCGCAACCGAGATTGACTTACCTCGAATCTTCTCCAGCACCGCATAGACAATAGAACCCCCATCCAATCCTGGAATAGGAAATAGATTAACCAAGGCAACAGCCAAGCTTAACGTAGCAATGAAAAACATAAAGACCACAATTCCTTGCGTCAAGGAAGCAACAGAAGCAGCAAAAACACTCAAGGGTCCAAGAAGCATAGAGAAGGGGATTACTCCAGTAAATAGCTGTTTAAAAATCATTAAAAAGAAGTACAACATACTTGCTATCACTGTATTTGCTTGGTGGATGGCCGCTCCCAAAGAAGGAGAGCGTAAGGTATCACGAGGCGCAGAAAGATTAGGTTCTATACCCAACTGACTTAACAAATTCAACTTAGCTCCTCGAAAACTGACCTGGCTTAAATTGAGGGTTACTTTTTTCAATTCCGTCCCATTCCTTAAAACCATTGGAATTTCATTTTTTCCCCAAAGGATAACCATTTGCATCCCAACATCATTCCACGTTGGTGTTGCTTTATCGGCAATCGAAACAAATTGATCGCCGACAGCAATTCCTGCCTGAGCAGCAAGGCTATTCGGTTGGACGGCTTTAACTTGTGGTAAGGTATAAGTAAGGCCGAGGCTATAAACTAGAATCAGGGCAATCCATGCCGTAATAAGATTCGCCACGGCTCCGGCCAATAAAATCAGAATTCGCTGCCAAATAGGTTTTTTATCAAAGCAACCAGAGTATTCGGAGGGCTCCACAGGACTAATGCGGGTATTTTCCAATTGCACATAACCACCTAAAGGAAACATGGCCCAAACCCATTCACACCCACTGGCACTTTGCCAACGCAATAAGGGCTTACCAAAGCCAATTGAAATTTTTTTAATTTTAACCTGAAAGTAACGAGCAACTAAGGCGTGACCCGCTTCATGAATACCTATGACCAAAAGTAAGGTAAGGATTATGGCAATAATCGCCAAGAACATAATTAACTCCTTTTCCAGATTAATTTAGATATGACTAGGTATCTGGTTTCGTATTGAAAATACATCAACAAGCGCCCGTCATTTCGAACCTAGCGTTTAGAATGACGGGCGCTTCTTTTCTGATAATTGCTTCAGAGCCTAAGTCTTTATTTTGTATTATCAACCACTAATTGTAGTATGGGATTCCCTCTTCGTCCCATTTCATATCCTTGCCGAAACACCTCAAAAACACGATAAGCCTGGTTGGACTCACTATCCACCAACTCTACATCATCACCCTGCTCATCGATTAATGTTACCGTTAGGTGAATTTCCCGAAAGGCGGCAATATGATAGCGTTCTTTAAAGAGTTGTAAAACTCGCTCTAAACTCTGTGCTGCCTCATCGCCGCTATGTTCACCTTGAAGGATTATATCCATGACCGTCTCCCCATCAGTTAGCACATTTAGTGCAAAAGCATTCTACTGTATGTTAGCGGCTAAATAATTTTGTACTTTAATTTTACAAAATATTTCTTATATCCCTTTTATCGCAACAAATTGCCAGAATGAAACGCAATTAATTGCTGCCATTACAGCAGAATTGTTGCTAAACCCTACAAATTTAGCGACTAATCGTTTACAATCCCCCGATTACTTTAAATATAGACCAATTCATATTTCTATGGTGTTTGTTGCTTGCGGACTTAATCATAAAACTGCTCCAATAAACGTGCGTGAAAAAGTTGCGCTATCTCCGGCTACCCAAGATTCACTAATTAACAGCTTAATAAGTCTTCCCGAGGTGAGTGAAGCGACGATTTTATCTACCTGTAACCGTACAGAAATCTATTGCGATACCCAAGACCCACAGGTACTTACTGACTGGCTAGCACATGAGCATCAACTTGCTCCTGAGGAATTAACCCCTTATTTATACATTCATAAAGGCAAGCAGGGTATAAAACATGCATTGCGAGTTGCCAGTGGTTTAGACTCCATGATGATTGGTGAACCCCAAATTCTTGGGCAAATGAAACAAGCCTACCAATATGCAAATCAGCTCGGTTCAATAAAGACCCAATTACGCCCCATTTTTGAATATATTTTTAGTGCTTCAAAACGAATTAGAACGTTAAGTGGTATCGGCATCAACCCTGTTTCCGTAGCCTATGCAGCAGTCCAGCAAATTGGCCAATTTTTTGCAGAATATAAATCATTACGTATTTTATTAATTGGCTCAGGAGATACTGCAGCCCTCGTCGCTAAATATTTACATCAACAAGGGGTACACCATTTTCTAGTCGCCAACCGTACTCTGGAAAATGCTGAAAAACTGGCTCAGACTTTTGGAGGCAAAACTGTTCCCATCAGCAACCTGGGGCAACATTTGCCCGAAGTCGATGTGGTCATAACGGCAACAGCCTGCCCTATTCCATTTATTAATAAAGATTTAGTGGCACATGCAATCCAACAAAAAGCATCCGCTCCTATGTTCTTTTTAGATTTAGCGGTTCCACGTAATATTGAAGCCAATATTACCGAGCTTGCGCAGGTGCATCTGTATAATGTTGACGATTTACAAAATAAAATTCAGCAAGGCATGGAAGAACGACGCCAAGCAGCCCTGCATGCAGAACAGTTAATCGACGAAGAATTAAGTAATTACTTACGCAAACAACGTTCTTTAAAAGCCAAAAAAGTCATTTGTGACTATCGTTTTCAGATGCAACATCTGGCCCAAAAAGAATTGCAACGTGCTTTAAAAAAACTTTCTGCAGGACATTGCCAACAGACGGTTTTAAATGAATTTAGCGAGCGCTTAGTTAATAAATTAACGCATACCCCTACTACCGGCTTAAAACAAATAGCGCGTGATGGGCGTGAAGATTTGTTTATCCTAGCGCAATACCTCTTTAATACAACAACTTATCAATCACCTTATGAAGAAATCTCTTGAGTTAAAACTGCAACAAATGCTGGAACGCTTCCAAGAAGTGGAGCGATTGTTATCTGAGGCCTCAGTGATTGCAGATCAGAATCAGTTTAAAGCCTTATCCAAGGAATATGCGCAATTAGAACCGGTAGCCAATTGCTACGAAACCTATATCGAAGCACAAAATAATCTGGCATCCCTACAGGAAATGCTGGAGGGAAATGACCAAGAACTTGCGGCAATGGCCGAAGAAGAAGTTGGTGATGCCAAAAAACAAATTGAAGAATTAGATGAGCAACTGCAATGGCATTTGATTCCTAAAGATCCGGATGATGAGCGTAACATTTACCTTGAGGTGCGTGCGGGAACTGGTGGCGATGAAGCAGCTATCTTTGCTGGCGATTTGTATCGTATGTACAGCCGCTATGCCGAAAATCGAGGCTGGCAGCTGGAGTTAATTAGTGCCAGTCATGGCGAACATGGGGGCTACAAAGAAATTATTGCCCGCATCAGCGGTACCGCAGTGTACTCTCAACTTAAATTCGAATCAGGAGCACACCGTGTACAACGAGTTCCGGAAACGGAATCTCAAGGTCGTGTGCATACATCTGCATGTACTGTAGCTGTTATGCCAGAAGTTGAAGAAATTGATGAGATTCAAATCAACGCCGATGATTTGCGCATTGATACCTACCGCTCTTCAGGAGCTGGAGGTCAGCACGTTAACAAAACGGACTCCGCTATCCGCATCACTCATATTCCTACCGGAGTAGTGGTTGAATGCCAGGATGAGCGTTCGCAACATAAAAACCGTGCTAAGGCGATGTCTTTGTTAAAAACACGCTTATTAGATGCCGAGCAAAGTAAACAAAGACAAGAGCAGGCTCAAACGCGCAAATCACTTGTTGGTACAGGGGATCGCTCTGAGCGCATTCGTACCTACAATTATCCTCAAGGACGCTTGACAGATCATCGTATTAATTTGACCATTTATCAACTTGGCGATGTAATGGAAGGTAATTTATCTTTAGTTATTGACCCATTACAACGTGAATACCATGCGGAACTGCTCGCAGAATTGGGGCGCAATGATTAGCATACGTGAGGCTTTGGGTAATACCCCAGAGCTAGAAGCTGAGATTTTACTCTGTCATGTCTTAGGTAAAAACAGAGCATATTTGTTTGCTCATCCTGAAGAGCTACTTAGTAAAGAGCAATATGAAACATATCAAGGCTTCTTAATGAAGCGAGCCCAAGGTATTCCTATTGCCTATATTACCGGTAAACGTGAATTCTGGTCACTAGACTTAAAAGTCAATGCGCATACGTTAATCCCGCGCCATGAAACCGAATTATTAGTCGAATTGGCTTTAGAAAAAATACCTCAAAATAGCGAAGCATGCATTCTGGAACTAGGGACAGGAAGTGGCGCGATCGCCATTGCTATTGCGAAAGAAAGGCCAAACTGGAATATTGTTGCTTGTGATTTTAGCCAGGATGCATTGAGGGTCGCTCAAGAAAATGCTCAACAGCATCAAGTGCGCAATCTAAACTTCTATCATTCAAATTGGTACAGTGCTCTTCCCAAGCGACAATATCATGCCATTATTTCCAACCCACCATATATCGCCGAGCACGATCCACATTTACAAGAAGGTGATATACGCTTTGAACCAAGAAGTGCTTTGGCGAGTGCTCAAGATGGATTAGCAGATCTTCACTTGATTATCGAACAAGGTTATGATTATCTTTTACCTAATGGCCTGATTTTACTCGAACATGGTTACGATCAAAAATTAAAAGTTAGAGCTATACTTAACGAACTAGGCTACAAAAACGTACAGTGCTGGAAAGATTTACAGGGTCATGACAGAGTAAGTGGGGGTTGGCGATAAATGTTGTTGATGATACAACAGTTTTTTGGTATACCTACCGCCTTCTGAAGGGATCCCAAACGAGTAAAAATCATCTCAGTTGGTTGCTATTATTGATACGGGAACCACTGGACAGTGGGATGGAGGCTAATATGACCGAACAATTAATTGATAAAAATAATGAGAGACTATACAACGTGAAAAATGACACGATAGGTAGCATGGGAATTTCTCCTTACATTGAAAGTGAAGGGGAAGAATATATGAATGAAAAGCAGCTAGCCCATCTTGAAAAGATATTGCTAGCGTGGCGTCAATCATTAATGGAAGAGGTAGATCGCACGGTTACTCATATGAAAGATGAGGCAGCTAACTTCCCAGATCCATCTGACAGAGCAAGTCAAGAAGAAGAATTCAGCATTGAATTACGTACTCGCGACCGCGAGCGCAAACTCATTAAGAAAATTGAAGATGCGTTGGAACGATTGAGAAACGATGATTTTGGTTATTGCGAAGCATGTGGTATAGAAATAGGCCTTAAGCGCTTAGAAGCGAGACCAACCGCTACACTGTGCATCGACTGCAAAACGCTATCTGAAATTAAAGAAAGACAAAATCAAGGTTCTTAATCTCGTTTCATCCCCATACGTCCGCGACTAGCTCGCGGACTATATCTATGTATTCAATTACTCCTAAATCACAATTACCTAGTTAATGTAATCTAGAGTCTTTGACTCATAAGATCCCCGTATCACGCCTTCTAATACAGGCTACACGTTTTAAGATTCCTGAATGTTCATGGTATAGTAATAGTCTTAAATTAAGAAACTTATAATAGCTCTCTTTTTTCTACAGGCTTAATGATGAGACGTAAACAAGAACTTCTAGAACCATCTAACGATTCTAAGCACATGAAATTTACCTACGACTCTACTCTTGGCTTCTTTGCAGCCACAGCAATAAATCCCCCGCAAACAGAGAGCATTTTAGCCTCTAAAGAAGATAAGAGTGGTTATCCTGATGAGCAAAACTATTCCTACCAAGACATGGATGGATATATTCTTGTTGCCGAAGATGTCACAAAGTATTCACAAAACAAAGTGACTAGTGCTCATATTGATTATGATGGCTGTGTTGGCATTCGTTACAATCGCCATAAACAAACTAACCAGGAATTAATTGATCATTTAATCAACGTATCCACAGGAACTAATTTACTTTTGTTATTTGTTTCCAGCTTACGCCAAACAAGTTGTGTCGATTCATTTAACGGAGTAAAAAATCGCAATGGCTCTGCATTCCATTATTTATTTGATTTTGCCAAGAAAATAAAGTCCTCGGAAAAGTGCCCTGCAGATTTACAGGTAAAAATTGTCCCATTATCACTTTACGATTTAATTGCAAAGCTTCCTGTTGGAACAACTTATGAAGAGGTTCTGCGTTGTTATGATGGCAGTTACGATCAAAATCAAATAGATACATGTAATCTATTACACCGAGTTCCTAATTATCCTTCCAAGTTTCCAATCGTCTATATGCAATTAAGCCTTGTAGCTACTTTATTTCAAGAGGCCGAAGCGTATTTCTTTGATGATTCAGAGGATGTTTTACAAAAATTAATTCAACCCCTCCAAAGTTATCCTGAGGGAATGTTTGTGAATGTTTGTTATCACCAACAACAATGTATACGTGGTAAATTGCATGGTGATAGCTTGGTGATTGAACCGGGGAGCATGCCAACACACTTTGATCCTTATAAAATATTTCAAGTCTTACAGACTTTAATTTCTGGACAAGCAATTGATGGTACATTCATGGGATCTCCCTGGTTATTACCATTTGGAAATAGCCTTGTAGACCTAATAAAAAACCTAGATGATGTAAGACGGATTATCTCATTTCTTAAAATCATCGCACATCCGCAGCTCGAAAAAAGTCTCTCTTTTGATGACAATACGGGGATCAGCTTTAATGATCCCAAATCACCTAATTCTTTATTAAACATTCAACTAGCACCCGGCCATGACTCACAGAGTACGATTGCGGATGATTCTGATACTGAAGAAAATGATGCAATTCAAGCTCTGCAGGAACTAAAGGGTGATCAGTGTAGAGGACTGAGTATTTAACCAAACACTGTTGTAGCTCTATTAGCGTAATACGGCTACAACAGCCGTTCTTACAATTATAATAAACTGTCTATTTGCTGCATGTGGCGCAGGACTGCACCTTTGTTTTTTTCAAGTACCCCAATTGCATTATTGATAAGTTGATGGCGATAAAGAGAATCCACATGCAGCTTAATCAATTCATCAATCATTTCATCTGCTTGTTGCACTAAAATAATTGCCTTTGCTTTCTCCAATTCCTGACAAATTAACTTAAAATTATGAACATGAGAACCGCTAATAACAGGAACATTCATCGCGATTGGCTCAAGCACATTATGACCGCCAACGGGAACAAGACTGCCTCCTACAAAAGCGTAATCACTGATCTGATACATTCCTAAAAGCTCGCCTAAGCTATCCAGCACTACAATTTCATTCTCACGGCTTAAAGAGGTTAAATTAGAGCGTAATCCGGTATTAAATCCTGCTTGAATGCATTGTTGATACACTTCTTGAAAACGCTCGGGGTGTCGTGGTGCAATTAGTAATACAACCTCAGGGATAGCTTTTTGTAAACGTTGTAACTGAGCAACAATTTGCGATTCTTCATTGTCATGAGTACTGGCGGCAATGACAGCTGTCCGTTCGGCTCCCCAATGACTTTTTAATTCAATAAATTTTTGGCTGTCGATGTTGCGTGTTTGTAAATCATATTTAATATTACCCAGCACCCGAACACGTTCTGTTTGCGCCCCTAAACCGATGAAACGCTGAGCGTCCTCCTCACCTTGTGGCAAAATGGCCGCAAAGCGATTAAGTAGCGGTTTTATAATAAACTTAATCCACTTATAACCTTGCATCGACCCATCAGACAGACGCGCATTAGCAAGCAATAAGGGTACATTGGCGGCTCGTGCTTCATAAATTAAGTTAGGCCATAGCTCCGTTTCCATGATCAAACCAACCCGCGGTTTAATTTGTTTGAAAAAACGCTTAAGAATTCGGGGAAGTTCATAAGGCACATACTGATGCCCTACTCTATTACCATAATGGCTTTGCACGCGTCCCGACCCTGTCGGTGTCATGGTCGTGACGAATACTGACCAATTCCTCTCTAGCATGGCATCAATCAAAGGAATAGCAGCAATCACTTCTCCTAAAGAAACGGCATGCACCCAAACATCGACAGGCTTGTGTTCTTTTACTCCCAAACAAAAGCGTTCAGCAATACGTTCTCTATAGGCTGGTAAGCGACGCCCTTTCCACCATAAACGGGCTACAATAAATGGTGTGAGTAAATACATTAAAAAAGAGTAAAAAAATCGCATACAAAGCCAAACCTAAAAGCCGACAGTATATACTTAAAATGTGGTATAAAGCGATAAGGCTATTGCAGATGGGAGCAGCACCCTCATATACAGTGGAACTGACATTTATTTTAAGGTAAATCTCTATAATGAATTTTAAGGAATTTTTTACAATTAGCACCTGGTGGGGAAAACTTCTCGGAGCATTTTTTGGCTTTTTATCTGCAGGTCCCACAGGCGCAATCTTTGGTATTTTAGTGGGCAATATCTTTGACCGAGGGCTCGCGAACCATTTTGCTAATCCGCTTTTATTGTATTTGACGGAAAAGCGCGGCAATGTACAAACCATGTTTTTTGAAGCAACCTTCTCCATTATGGGTTATCTGGCAAAAGCGGATGGCCGTGTTAGTGAAGAGGAGCTGAACATGGCGCGCTCAATTATGAATGAAATGCATTTGGGCCAGCAACAAAAGGTACTCGCCATGCGCCTATTTAATGAGGGCAAAGGGCCCCACTTTGATCTCATTAGTGTCCTTGTAAGACTACGCCGTGCTTGTAATGATAATCGTAGTTTATTAAAGCTCTTTATGGACATTCAATACCAGGCAGCACAAATTGATGGCCTGACTACTCGAAAAATACAAACCTTAGATATTATTTTCTCTCATCTGGGTTTTATGCCCTTTCATCAACAATACCGCTTTTATGAGGATTTTGGCTCTAATAAGCAAGAGGATACCAATCAGTCTTCTTCAGACTCTTATTCGTCATATAGCAGACACAACTATAAGCCGTCAAAATCAAATTTGGACCATGCCTATGCTTTAATGGAAGTACCCTCTAGCGCTAGCAAACAAGAGGTTAAGAGGGCCTATCGTCGCTTATTAAGCCGTAATCACCCAGATAAACTAATTGCTCAAGGTTTACCTCAGGAGATGATCAAAGTTGCTAATGAAAAAACGCAAAAAATTGTGAAGGCTTATGAGTTGATTTGTGAAAGTAAGGGCTGGTAACTTCGAATTAAACCCTCGATCTCATATTATACATCGTGATTTCCGCTCTCTACTATCTGATTTGGTTGCGGTTTAGAGATGCCTGGTTGCTTGCAACCAGGCTAATTCGTTAGTAATTTTTCTGTACAATAATCTCTTGTGTGGGTTCTGGAGGATCATTATTATAACCGGCCCAATCTTCTAGCTCATCATCCAAAACGAGATTATCTTTGGTGATAAGGGGAGCTATAGATGCTACATAAGAAACAAGCACAGGTGGAGGTTTGGGTTTATTTTCGGTAAGTTTTAACATCCAACCGCTGATGGATGATACCACCATAGGTTGATTGTATTCATAATCATGATTAGCACCGGGTACTTTCATGGATGTATATTTATTTTGTGCAAAATCCCTTTTACGCTCCTGCATCTGCTCAAGAACCGCAGCATAGTCAAATTGTCCGGCAATATCGAATATAGGAACTTTTAACTCAATTTTTTTATCATCTTTTTTATCCTCTGCCTTAGATAAATCATATGCAGAAAGTAAAACCAAACCTTCTATTCCTGCCTGTTTATCAAAGGCCGTTAAGGTTTGCGCTGCTTGCTCTCCATAATGAATAACCACAATGCGATTATTTTTTTGCTGCCGCAACGTATTGATTGTTTCTGGAAGTGCTTTCACCCAAGGTTCCGTACTGCCTGAATCGCAATTCAGTAATACTGTAGACCAACCAAAATCTGATAAATTTTTTGCTACATACTCTAAAAAATCTGACCATTGCGCCTGCTCACCGCCATTAATAACAACAATTGCACCATGGGGATCTTTTAATGCGGACCAATAAGGGAACTTAATACTCTTGCCATTAAGCTTTATCTCCAAGTGCTCTGCATTAGACGTGGAAATAATGAAGAAAAATACTAAAACTATTCTTAAAATGTAATACATAACGTCCCTGAAAAAATTTATAGTAACTGTCCTTTTATTCCGTCGACTGAAAAAGTCGTAGCCCACATTACCATAGCGTAATAGGGGCTACTTTTTAATCTTACTCCGTAAATACAACACCTGCCTCATCAAGCGCTTTTCGAGCACGATCCGCTAACAATTGGTGAGCTAAAGCAGTTGGATGCACTAAATCAAAAAATAAATAACCATCACAAGCATCATTCAATTTAGGTTTTGCTGCCCTAACCAGATTTAATACTGATTTTTTAGCGAAATTATCGTTGATTAAATCAACACAAGACCCACTAATATTATTAAATCCATACACCTGTGGATTAGAAACAACATCATTAAACGATTGGTTCATATCAAAAAACAACCATTCAACATCCGGATATTGCTGTTTTAGATTAGCTAACGAGTTATTCAACAGCGTATTATGAACTTGCGAGAAATAAGACATCGTTTCAATCGCTTCGAATTCAATAGCCGCTGGAGTACTTCCCAAATCAGGAATATTAACCACTAAAATATGTTTTGCTCCCTTCTGAGCCAAACTCTGTAAACTCTCGGTAATTCCCTCATTTACCTCACGGATAGTTTTATCAACTTCGGCAGGCAATGCTAAATAATTATTGGCGCCTATCCACACTACATAAAGGCTATCTGAACTTGCCTTATTTTGGTGGGAGGCGAAGTAATCTTTTACTTCTCTTCTTAAAGTAAACAAAACATCATCATCTTCTTCATCTGAAGAAACGCCGGCCCCGCCATAAGCATAATCTAGTAAATGCGCACCTGGATCCTTAGGAAAATAAGAGGCGGCTAAATGTTCTACCCATACCGGTCCATTTGAAAAACGACCCTTAAAGTAAGGAGGAGATGGAGGCAATTGATGATTCATGAATTCATAGAGATTGCCGTTATCCGACAAGCTATCACCGAATACAACTATATTATGGAGAGGTGTTGCTAGAACAATTCCAGAAAATAAAAAAGCAGCTAAAGTTGCTAACAGTCTCATGTATACCCTTAATTATAATTGATTGTTTTTAAAAACAAAATTTATCGATAATTATATCATTAAATAATTTTTTTGTTTATTTAACTCGCATTACCGATCCCCAATACCTCTGAGCCCAACATAAGAACACATCTTCATCCATAAGGAAATACCCTGTGCTCCTCTTCTTGCCCTAATTTCGAAAGATCCTTATAGTATTTCATTTATGGTAAGGAGACCTTAAATGACCATATTTGAACAAGAATTCATCGAAAAATCCCTAAATCTACTCCATCAGATTCTTTCTTGTGAAACAAAATTAGCTGATGCAATTGATGCATTTACTCAAAATGATCCACATAATCACCGCTATCAGCTCCATTCAAAAGTCACTGACGCCCAAAATTGGGAACAGCTTGAATTACTTCAAGTGAGTGCGGCCTATTCTGAAACCCTATTTCGCACCATCAGTTCCTATAGTCAAGATCCAACGATTAGCCCCCAACAAATTGATGCGGCAATCAAATTATTAGAAAAAGACTATTTCAGCTTAATAACGTCTAATACTACTCCGCAGCAACGAATTAGCTCGATTACAAACAAGATTGCGCAAATAAAGTTAGATAAGATTGATACGGAAGACAGTAATCCAGTTACAGAGAAACCAACAGCCCATCCCTATAAATTTTTTACTCCTGAAACTACAACGGCAGGTTTGATTCTCACTGCATCACTCGCAGCGGCAGCAACACTCTATTTTGCAGCAAAATAGAAACAACTCTTCTCCTAATTAAAGGAGAAGAGCCCCTTCTATAGCTAATTAAGCGCCACTACTAATTAAAGTTAATTTTAACTGACGACCACAAACCCATGCTTTGGTTAAATCATTTACTACTTCTTTAGACATACCTTTCGGTAGGCGGACAGTAGAATGATCGTCATGGATTTTAAGACCAGTAATATGACGACTTTGTAAGCCAGCTTCATTCGCAATCGCGCCTACAATATTGCCTGGTTTTACACCATGGACTTTACCCACGTCAATACGGAATAAATCCTGCTCAGCACCACCCGCAGCAACACCAGCACTATCATCATTAAATTTCTTACGACCACCATCACCAAAACCTTTTCGGTCATTAGAACGTCGCTCATCAGAACGTGAGAATGAACGCTCACGATCAAATCGAGATCCTCGCTCTCCACGTCCTTCTTTTTCAGGGCGAGCAGCTTTAGGCAACGATTGTTCTTTTTGCTGCCATGGCTGATCTTTATGAATTAACAAGGCCAAGGTAGCAGCAACATCCACAGCAGAAACTTCGTTTTCTTTAATGTACTCTTCAACAATCCTTTTGTATGAATGCAAATGCTCATGCTCTAAGCGCGCAGTGATATTTGCCATGAAACGCTGTTGTCGTGCAACTTGAATCATGTGATCGTTCGGAACCGTTACTTTCGTAATGCGCTGACGTGTATGTCGTTCAACACTACTGATTAAACGTGATTCCTTTGGTGTAACAAACAGAATAGCAACACCAGAACGACCCGCTCGACCAGTTCGCCCAATACGATGAACATAGGTCTCATTATCATGCGGCAAATCGTAGTTAATTACGTGAGTAACACGCTCAACATCTAATCCACGCGCAGCAACGTCCGTAGCTACTAAAATATCAATTGCTCCTTGACGGAACTGAGCAATAATACGCTCGCGTAAAGCTTGAGTAATATCGCCATGGATCGCCATAGCCCGCAAACCTTGCTGCTGCAATAATTCAGCCACCTCTTCAGTGCTACTCTTAGTACGCACGAAGATTATTACGCCTTGATATTCTTCAACCGCTAAGACACGTGATAGTGCATCTGGTTTTTGATAACCGGCAGCAAATAAGAAGCGTTGTTCGATGCTTTTTACCGTTGCAGTTTCTGCGCGAATTTCAACTGACTCAGGGTTATGTAAATAAGTATTCGCAATTTGCCGAATACGATGGGGCATTGTTGCCGAAAACAATCCAATTTGTTTTTTCTCTGGGAGTTTCGCCATAATGGTTTCAATATCTTCAATGAAACCCATACGTAACATTTCATCGGCTTCATCGAGGATAAAAGTACGTAGATTGTTCAAAACCAAAGTACCTTTATCAATGTGATCTAAAATACGACCTGGCGTACCTACAACTACTTGTGCGCCCGCACGTAATTGTTTTAACTGACGGCCATACTCTTGCCCACCACATAAGGTAGCAACAGTCACACCACGTTGTCTGGCACTTAATAATTCGAATTGTTCTGCTACCTGAATAGCTAATTCGCGAGTAGGCGCTAAAATTAACGCTTGGGTTCCTTGAATGCTGGGTGATAAGCTTTGTAAAATCGGCAATGCAAAAGCCGCGGTCTTACCAGTTCCGGTTTGCGCCAAGGCAATAATATCTTTTCCTTCCAACAAAAGTGGGATAGTTTGAATTTGAATGGGTGATGGTGTAGTAAACTTCATATCCTCCAGTGCCTTATTTATAGCATCTGAAAAATTAAAGGAGGCAAAGTTTGGTATATCTTGAATCATAAACTTCCTAATCGTGTAATGCATGGCCTAAAAAGGCCAAGCTATATAAAATTTGCTCAGTATAATAACAAAATAAACAGTGTCATGCACTATATTTGTTACATTTAATTCAAATTCAACTATTAAAAATTTGAAATTATTATTAATATTCATCGGGCTTATGAATTATATTTTGTCTTTACTTTATTCCTTTGTTACATTCACCAGGAAGCAAAGTAACATTAAACTAGGGATTTTTATTATGATAAACAAAGGGTTATTTGGGTTGCTCCTCCTATTTACACAATACGTTTCTGCCGAAGTGCCTACTTTAGCTAAGGCGTTAGACAACAAAAGCTCCGACTCCATTGCTGAATTATCGGTAGCTGTTAACGATCGAAGCGCAATCGTCTGCTCTAATTTCGTTCAAAACTGCACTATCAATATTGGCACGACGAGTTGCGTCACCCCCCCTGGTTTCATTACTGTGACTAATAATTCCATCGTGAACGCACGAAATATAGCAGCCTCATCCTCCGATGCAAATTATTTAAGTTCCGTGATGCAAAATAACCACTGTCCGTCCATCTTAAAGCCTCAAGCCAGTTGCACTATATCATTCACCTCCAATACCCCAAGTGCATATTATGTGCCTAATGTAGTGGTTAAAGGAAGTAATACAAATGCGACCTTTTTTAACATTAATGCAATTCAATGTTCAACACCACAAACAGGAGCGTTAGTGCCTATTCCTGGAAGCCCATTTGCAACCGGGAATCCAAATAATCTTGCCGCAACACCAAACAGTAAATTCCTTTATGTTGCAAACTATGGTAGTGGTGTAACAGGTTATTTAATTACCCCCACCACAGGTGTCTTAGTCCCGCTAGCAGGAAGCCCTTACAATCCAGGTAATGATTATTCTGGCATAGCTGTAAGCCCTAATGGCCAGTATGTTTACACTACCGACTCTACAAATAACCTTGTTGCACAATTCGCTATTAATCAAACTACTGGCGTACTAACATTTGTAAATAGCTACCCTTCGGGATCATCAAGTCCGGTGTTTATTGGACTCACCCCAAATGGACAATTTGCCTATGTGGCCAACCTAAACGGACACACTGTTTCAGCTTATACTGTCAACCCCACTACTGGAGCATTAACAGCAATTGCAGGAAGTCCTTTCTCTATCCCCCCAAGCAGCTCTCAACCCGTAGGCCTCACCTCGTCACCTAATGGCCAGTTTCTCTATGTAATTGATTATTTTAGTGCGTTCACCGGTGGCCACGTTCATGCCTTTAGTATTAATCAAAGTACCGGAGCATTAACTGCTCTCTCTGGTAGCCCATATCAAACGGGAACCTACCCTACGTCAATTATTACAAACTCTACAGGCTCTTTTATTTATGTGGCAGCAGGTAATGGACCAGGCTTGAAAGCCTCTGAGTTTAATACCTCTATTTGGATTTATTCAGCAAATTCTACAACGGGTGCTTTAACTGATGTAACCCCCATCATGCCAGATACAGCAGCCTCAGGCATTGCTTTAACGCCTGATGATAAATTTACTTATGATACGCGCTATCAAGATGACTTAATCATTGCCAGTAGTGTTGATCCAACTTCGGGCTTATTATCAATTCTACCCGATAGCCCCTATGCTACCGGCAGTGGACCTTCGGCAATAATCGTGACCCCTAATGGTTTATTTGTCTATGTGGTTAACGCAAGTAGTAATACAATCAGCGGGTATGTTATCCATTAACTCCCAATCACCTGTATTATGACTTCGTTGAATACGAGAGGTTTAACTTTTGCAAATTAGTAATGGTGTAACCTGGTTGCTAGGAACCAGGTTACACCTAACCGTTATATTAACGCGGCTAAACGACAAGCTTGATCAATCGCATGACGTGCATCAAGTTCTAAAGCTTTATAAGCACCACCTATTAAATGCACTATTTTACCAGCTTCTTTTAATGGACCCTGCAATGCAGCAAACTCAACTTGGCCTGCACAAATTACCACGTTATCTACAGCTAAAAGCCGGGGCACTTCGTCGATCTGCACATGCAAGCCTTCATCATCTATCCGTTCATAAGTCACCCCGGAAAGCATTTGGACTTGCTTATGTTTCAAGCTCAGGCGATGAACCCAGCCTGTAGTTTTACCCAAACGCTTACCCAATTTTTCTTTTTTACGCTGCAGTAAATAAACCGCTCGTGGGCTTGGAGCTACTTGGGCTGGCTTAATGCCTCCTCGATGTGCTCCAGTCACATCAATCCCCCACTCATCATAAAATTCTGCTGCGGAAGCATGAGATTCATGGGTTAAAAATTCAGCAACGTCAAAACCAATTCCACCCGCTCCAATAATTGCGACTCGTTCTCCTACTGATTTTTGGCCGGTAATTACTTCGATATAACTTAAAACTTTTGGATGATCAATTCCGGGAATATCTGGAGTACGCGGTTTAATGCCACTTGCTAAAACAATTTCATCAAACTCTTTCAATTGCTCAACAGTGGCCTCGGTTTGTAGACGCACATCTACTTCATATTTTTCTAACTGATACTTAAAATAATCCAAAGTATGCTGAAACTCTTCTTTACCAGGAATTCTTTTCGCTAAGTTAAATTGCCCACCGATTTGCTCAGCCTTTTCAAAAACTGTGACTTGATGACCTCGTTCGGCAGCAACTGCAGCAAAGGCCAAACCAGCAGGCCCAGAACCAACTACTGCAATGGATTTGCGTTCGGAAGTTTCTTCATAAATCAACTCGCTTTCATTACATGCTCTTGGATTTACCAAGCAAGAGGCTGTTTTATTAACAAAAATACGATCCAAACAGGCCTGATTACAGGCAATACATACATTAATCGCCCTACTTTCGCCTAATTTAGCTTTTTCGGCAAATTGTGCATCGGCTAAAAAGGGTCTTGCCATAGAAACCATGTCTGCGACACCCGACTCAATTATCTGATTAGCTAGTTCAGGTGTATTAATGCGATTCGATGTAATCACAGGGATGCTGATTTCAGGTTTTAAGTGTTTTGTTATCGGGGTAAATGCTGCTTCAGGAACCATTGTAGCTATTGTTGGAATACGCGCCTCATGCCATCCTATACCCGTATTGATTATGGTAGCCCCTGCTTGCTCAATGGCTTTAGCCAATTGCACTACTTCTTCCCAACTACTGCCATCACTAATTAAATCCAGCATGGACAAACGATAAACAATAATAAATTTCTCGCCTACCGCTTCACGCACACTGCGTACGACCTCAATCGGAAACCGCATCCGATTCTCATAACTCCCACCCCACTCATCTGTACGTTGATTGGTATGGGTAACGATGAATTGGTTAATTAAATACCCCTCACTTCCCATGATTTCAATCCCATCATACCCAGCTAATTGAGCCAGACGTGCACAACGCGCAAAATGTTTGATGGTTTTTTTAATCCGGTATTTACTCATTCCCCAAGGTTTGAAGGGGCTAATCGGAGATTTAATTGCACTAGGAGCTACAATAAAAGGATGAAAACCATAACGCCCTGCATGTAAGGCCTGCAGCAAGATTTTACCACCCGCATCATGAACAGTTTGCGTGACTAATTCATGCAATTGTTGTTCTTTACTATTAGTTAGTTTCGCAGAAAAAGGCGCTAAACGTCCTGCCCTGTCCGGAGCAAAACCACCCGTGGTGATTAAACCCACCCCTCCCAGCGCACGTTCGCGATAAAATTGCGCTAAGCGATTCAAACTTCTCTTATCTTCTTCAAGACCCGTATGCATTGAGCCCATTAATAAACGGTTTTTTAATTGCGTAAAGCCTAAATCTAAAGGCTGGAATAAGGCTTTGAATGGGGTATTATCAATTCTCAAATCCATGAGCGCTCTCACTATAAAGCTGCTAAATCAAAAGTATAAACCGGGTTAGGCTCTTTTTCACCGAAAATCTTTTCCGTTCGAAATCCCATACCCCCCAAAAGACCCACAAAAAAACATACAGATCAATTTCTATACATTTGCATTTTTATAAACTATACTCTTAAAGAGGGCTTATTTGGGGATAGATTTATGAAGGATCCTTTTGCGGCACTAAAAGACGCCTTACAACCAGTTTTTCATAGAGCACCTATGAGAAATGAGCGTTTCATTTACTCTGAGATTCAGCAACTAAAACAATCTTTGGATAATTACCATCCCGTTCCACAAAGAAAGTTTATTGAGTTGTTGAAATTTCTAAAGGCAGTGATTCCTCATCTGGAAAACTGGCATCTGGAATTTGGTGTTATCAAAACACAAATTGATTGCTTAACGAAAACCCTTAATTTACCGCCTATGAAGTGGGATAATTACCTGTCTCATTCTAGCGCCTCTCTCAAATTTCAATTCAGTGCATTAAATCACAGACCCCAAGAAGCAGACTTATTAACCTGGTTAACCCATAAATCAGGAACCACCATTAAACACGAGAGCCCTAACTCGATTATTACCATGCTGTTGGAATATAGAGAGCATTTTGGATTCAGCCAAAAATTAAGCGCTCAGCTGAAGAAAGAACCACATTTTTTAACCAACCTGATTATGGAATCAGAGAATAACTTTGTACAAATTGTACGAACACGCTTAGTACTCTATTTAACTGATAGACAACTAGCAGAAGCAATCATTAAACACATTCCTCACTTTGTGCAAAATAATCCAGATCCGATTACTAAAGCAGCACAGCTGGTGGAAAAACTTAATGAGATATTGTCGAATGGCCGTTCGATATCAACCTTACTACGTAATGCCGAAGCAAAATTTATTTTGGACAGTTCAGAACTAATCCAAAGATATCAAACAGTTGAATTGGCAAAAAATGGATCGAAAAACGTTCACCGGGTGTCGGATAACTCTCCCTCTTTATCGGAAGAAGGAGAGTTTAAGCTAACATTTTAGCACTGTATTAATCTAATAACCCTAAAGATTTAACAGTATCACGTTCCTGTCTCAGTTCATCTAAAGTTTTATTAAACATTTCACGACCATAATCATTCATCGTTAAACCTTCAACAACTTTGAGTTCACCGTTTTCACGACGGCAGGGAACAGAGAAAATCAAGCCTTTATCAACACCATACTCACCTTCTGAATGACGACACATAGAGAAAGATTCACCAGCTGGAGTATCAAAAACAAGATGATTCACCCCAGTAATTATCGCATTTGCAGCAGATGCAGCTGAAGAAAGACCACGTGCTTTAATGATTGCTGCCCCACGTTGTTGGACTGTAGAAACAAAAGTATCTTTCAGCCAAGCATCATCATTAATTACGTCTGCAGCAGACTTACCATTAATCTTCGCGTTATAAAAGTCTGGGTATTGTGTTGCAGAATGGTTGCCCCAAACTGTCATTTGACTTACCGCAGTAATATCAACACCTGCTTTTTGTGCTAATTGCGTACGCGCTCTTAATTCATCTAACGTAGTCATCGCATAGAAACGATCATTAGGAACATCACGTGCATGATGCATGGCAATTAAACAGTTAGTATTGCATGGGTTACCCACTACAAACACGCGCACATCATCACTAGCATTATCGTTAATTGCGTGACCTTGCTTGGTAAAAATTCCACCGTTAATTTGTAACAGATCAGAACGCTCCATACCTTGCTTACGTGGAACTGAACCTACTAATAAAGCCCAATTAACCCCATCCATTGCCTTATTCAAATCAGAGGTACAAACAATGCGCTTCAATAGTGGGAATGCGCAATCATCCAACTCCATGGCTACCCCATTTAATGCCTGAAGTGCTGGCTCAAGCTCTAGTAGGTTTAATTCTACTTCAGTATCTGCACCAAACATTTGTCCAGAAGCGATACGGAATAATAATGCGTATCCAATTTGTCCTGCTGCGCCTGTAACAGCTACTCTAACTCGTCTCTTTGCCATGTTATCCCCTTTTTTTCTTATTCATTTTTGTGACAAAACGCATGTCATGATACTATTGCATTTCCAAACAAGCCAGTCTAAAAGTGTAATGATTCCTTTATCGTTGTATATTCATATTCCTTGGTGTATTCGTAAATGCCCTTATTGTGATTTTAATTCTCATAAAAGTCCGGAAATTTTGCCAGAGCAAAATTACATTCAGGCGCTTATTTCCGACCTAAAAACTGATTTACTTGAATTCCAGTCTCGTGAAATCAGCTCAATTTTTATCGGCGGAGGCACACCCAGCCTATTATCGGCAGAAGCCTATCACACTTTATTTGCCGAATTAAAAAAAATATTGCCCTTTGCCCCAAATATTGAAATCACGATGGAAGCAAACCCTGGGACTGTAGAGCAGCAACGCTTTACTGATTATCGACACAGCGGAATTAACCGTCTATCTCTAGGCATTCAAAGTTTTAATCCGAGGCACCTAAAAGTTCTGGGACGAATTCATGATGAGCAACAAGCACATCGAGCTATTGCCGCCGCACGCAATGCCGGTTTTGATAATCTAAATCTGGATATTATGCACGGCTTGCCACAACAAAGCATTGCTCAAGGTATGGATGATTTACGTACAGCCTTGTCCTATGAGCCCGAACATTTTTCCTGGTATCAATTAACCATAGAACCAAATACTGTTTTTTACAAAGAAAATCCACCACTCCCCTCCGAAGATGATGCCTGCATCTTAGAGGAGCAAGGGTTAACCTTGTTAAAAGAATCTGGATTTACCCGTTATGAGATTTCTGCTTTTTCTAAAGCGAATAAACAATCGCGCCATAATTTGAATTATTGGTTATTCGGCGATTATCTAGGTATTGGTGCAGGAGCTCATGGAAAAATAACCACTGATGATGGTGTTTTACGAACACGGAAACATCGCCAACCTAAAGATTACCTAAACGTGGAAAAACCTTTTCTTGCCAATATGGAACAAGTAGAAGGTTCTGAGTTGATTTTTGAATTCATGCTTAACACAACACGTTTAGAACAAGCCATTCCCTTAGAACTATTCACCGAGCGCACTGGGTTAGATCAAGCTGAGTTATTGAGACCCTTACACGTGGCAGCTCAGAAAAAACTAATTTATCTGACCGAAACTCATTGGCAAGTTACTGAGTTTGGCAGAAGATACACCAATAACTTGCAAGCACTTTTTTTACCAGAAGCACAGTAATACGCGAATTTTAGTTAAGGATCGCCTAGAATATAAGGAAATCAATTCTATTGCGATTTAAGACTCCGAAAGTGCAAGCAAGCAGGACGATTAGGGGATTTTTTAGCGAAAAAGGCATTGATTTATTAGATGTTTTAGGTAATTCTTATCCAAAAACTGATATTACTAGTCTAAATAAAGGAGTAATCCGTGATTTTAGCTGCTTTTTTGATCATACTTGCCTATTTAATGGGGTCGATTTGTTCTGCGGTTATAGTATGTAAAACATTTACATTGCCTGATCCACGTTCAGAGGGCTCTCAAAACCCAGGTGCAACGAATGTGTTGCGACTGGCGGGCAAAAAATACGCCACCATCGTTCTAGTCACGGATTTACTCAAAGGTACCCTTCCTGTTCTTATTGCCAAAATGTTTGGTGCTGATGCAACCCTAGTGAGCTATGTTGCCTTAGCCGCAGTAATTGGCCATATGTACCCGGTTTTCTTCGGGTTTAAAGGGGGAAAAGGCGTTGCTACTGCTATTGGTGCTCTTTTAGGCTTTCAATTTATTGTAGGGATCATGGTGACGGCAACCTGGTTATTGGTTGTTCGATTCTCTCGCTACTCATCTCTAGCTTCTATTGTTTCGATCAGCTTAGCACCGTTCTATTCCATACTAATTATCGGCCGTATCGAAATATTCCCACCTATCTTTTTTATGGCCGTATTAATTTTAATCAAACATAAAGACAATATTCTTCGTTTGATCGATGGCACCGAATCCAAGGTTAAATTCAAACAAAAGAGTGTCCTTGAAGAAGTAATGGATGATACTCCGCTTCCAGCCAATTCAGCCGATATCACCGCAGATGAACACCCAGCAACCGCTGAAGTTATTGAATTATCTTCCGCACGTAAAAAAACAGCCGTAAAAAAAGCAGCTGCCACCCCCAAACCAGTAGCTAAAGAAAGACCCATAAAAAAAGCTACCGTAAAAAAAACAGCCGCTAAAAAAGATGAAGCTGAAAAGAAACCTAAGTCTACGCAAAAGCCTGCAGCACCCAAGACGAAAAAGCCTAAAAAGGAAGAACCTAAAGACAAGGGATAAATTACCCCTCATAAAAAGTACGCTGGTAGGCACTTACTTAAGTTGCCCTTAACAAATAATACTCACGAATTACTGCGGTATCCATAAGTTGGGAATGAGGCACAAGATTAATCTGGCTACCGTGGCCAAGCCACGGTAAATTCGGCTTTCTATAGTAAGGCTAGTGGGAATTGTAAATGTCTACGCCAAAGGCCAGCGCGCCTTAACCTCAACCCCAACGTGCGAATCCTGTTCCCCAGTCACCATACGTAGACAACCAGCATAGGCAACCATAGCCCCATTATCTGTACAATACTCAAGTGCAGGAAAATAAATCTCCCCACCAATTCCATTCATCCATTGCTGCAAGGCCATGCGCAAAGCCTTATTGGCGCCTACGCCACCAGCAACCACTAAACGCTTGCATTCAGAATCTTGTATCGCACGTTTACATTTAATGATTAAAGTCTCCACCACCGCCAGCTGAAATGCTTTGGCAATTTCTGCTCGTGCTTGCTCATCTTTATTGCTTTGATTCCAGGTATTCAGGGAAAAAGTTTTTAAACCGCTAAAACTGAAATCCAAACCTGGCCTATCCGTCATTGGACGTGGAAAACGATAGGGAGTCGATTCACATTGATCTGCAAGGGCGGCTAATACAGGGCCACCTGGATAAGGAATTCCCATTAGCTTAGCAGTTTTATCAAAAGCCTCCCCCACCGCATCATCCAAGGTGTCGCCTAATAATCGATAATCGCCCAATGCTTTCACTTCAATTAATTGACAATGGCCACCCGACACTAAAAGCGCAATGAAAGGAAATTCCAAGGAAGGTGTTTCCATTTTAGCGGCAAGTAAATGCGCTTCCAAATGATGAATACCTAAAGCGGGAATATTTAATGCATAAGCCAAACTTTTGGCAAAACAAGCCCCCACTAATAAAGCGCCAATTAACCCTGGGCCTGCAGTATAAGCAATACCATCAAGGTCATACTTCTTCAAATTAGCTCGTTGCAATACTTCATCAAGTAAAGGAATAAGGTAATTCACATGATCTCGTGAAGCGAGCTCAGGTACGACGCCACCATGCACCCTATGTGTGTCAATTTGGGAATGTAAAGCATGCGCTAATAAGCCTGCACCCGAATCATAAATAGCAACCCCAGTTTCATCACAAGAAGACTCTATACCTAATACCAACATGGCAAACCTGACAATAATAAATCAACTAAAAATTATAACATAAAATAAAAACAAAATAATTTCATGCTATAATCTTGACGAGGGCTTCAAGTCGCACTAGAATTGCCCACCTACTCAGAATAAATTGTTAGAGGAAAAACTTAATGCCTACAGTTCGCGTCAAAGAAGGCGAAAACCCAGAATACGCACTGCGCCGTTTCAAGCGCTCTTGTGAAAAAGCCGGAATTTTAACCGAGCTACGCCGTCGTGAATTTTATGAAAAGCCAACTGCTGAGCGCAAGCGTAAACAAGCTGCCGCAGTGAAACGTCACCTAAAGAAAATTTCTCGTGACACTTCTTCACGACAAAATGTAAAACGTCGCCGTAAATAAAGTTTTTCATTCTGTATTATTGACCAAGGTCACATTTTGTGGCCTTTTGGTTTTTGTACAAGCCTCATTTCCTTCACCTAAGGATTAGATCATGACTATTAAAGAACGTCTCAACAATGATATTAAAGACGCAATGCGTGCAAAAGATAAAAATCTATTAACCACATTACGTTTAATCACTGCAGCAGTAAAGCAGATTGAAGTTGATGAACGTATTGATGTCGATGAAGAACGCATGTTAGCGATTTTGGATAAAATGAGTAAACAACGTAAAGAGTCTATTTCTCAATACGAAAAAGCTAATCGTGACGATTTAGTAGCACAAGAACAATTTGAGCTTTCAGTTATTGCTAAGTACTTACCTGAGCCATTATCTGCCGCAGAAATCGAAAAACTGGTCCACGATGCAATTGCATCTACTGGCGCTGAAAAAATGGCAGATATGGGCAAAGTTATGGCACAGTTAAAGCCAAATCTGCAAGGCCGTGCTGATATGTCGCAAGTAAGCACTCTAATTAAGGCCAAGTTAAGCTGAGGATATCTATGTCTGGCTTAATTCCGCAGCCATTCATTGACGATCTCCTGCAACGCACTGATCTGGTTGAGCTCATTGACAGCTATGTTCCCCTTAAAAAAAGGGGAAATAGCTATACTGCGTGCTGCCCATTTCATAATGAAAAATCCCCTTCATTCAACGTTGTTGCCAGGAAACAATTCTACCATTGCTTTGGCTGTGGAGCCTCAGGCAATGCGATTAGCTTTGTGATGAATTATCTAAACCAAGGCTTTATTGATGCAATTGAAACCTTAGCAACTCGTATAGGGCTTACTGTTCCTCGTGATGGGCAAAATGAGAAAAATAATGTTTCGCAGGATTTATATAAACTCATGTCTGCGGTAAACCTTTACTATCAAAAACAACTCAAACACGAAGGACAAACTGCAATCAACTACTTACGTGCCAGAGGATTAAGTGGTGAAATTGCCAAATTATATCAATTGGGTTTTGCCAATGAAGGTTGGCATAATTTGGACAAAGCATTCCCTCGCAATCAAAAAGAATTAATCACTACAGGGATGCTCGTAAAAAATGATGATGGCAAAATTTATGATCGTTATCGCAATCGAGTCATGTTCCCGATCCATGATCGCCACGGACGCATCATTGGTTTTGGCGGCCGCGTACTTGATGACCAAAAACCCAAATACCTAAACTCCCCTGAGACCGTAATCTTTCAAAAAAGCAAAGAGCTTTATGGGTTGCATCAAATTTTGCAACAAAAGAAATCCATTGATTACATCATTATTGTTGAAGGCTATATGGATGTTATTGCCTTAGCACAGCATGGCATTATGAATGCTGTGGCAACTCTCGGTACTGCGACCAGCAGCTACCACATCCAACTGCTAGCCAAACATACTAAATCACTAGTATTTTGCTTTGATGGAGATAATGCAGGAAAACAGGCTGCTTGGCGTGCACTTGAAAGCAGTTTGCCTTACTTAAATGAAGGCTTAGATGCACGTTTTATCTTCCTTCCGGAAGAGCATGATCCCGATAGTTTAGTACGCGCAGAAGGCAATGAGAACTTTTTAACTCGGTTAAAACAAGCAATACCTTTGCACCGTTTTTTTCTCAATACCTTGGCTAAAAACATTAACTTGCAAAATCCCGCCGGGAAAACGCAGTTAATCAACTTGGTCAAACCTTTTTTACAAAAAATGACGGAAGGATCCTATAAGCAATTATTGATTGATGAACTGGCTCGTTTAACGCATATCGAAAGTCATAGACTCAATCTCTTGCTCACCGACCAAGCACCTACGGTCGCCCCCAAAGAACAAACAGCCACCATCGCACGCACCCCGATGCGCATTGCAGTGGCCCTACTCTTACAACATCCAGAAATCTATGCCAAGTGTAAAGAGCAAATTGCTCCTAACTTATTAGATGCTAACGAGCATGAAATTTTATTAAAGCTATTGCAGCAACTTGCAGCAAATCCACAAGCCAATACCGCCTCATTAATTGAAACCTGGCGTAACCATTCCTATTTTGATTTTATTAATCGGCTGGCAGCGTGGAATCATCAAGTCCCTGAACCAGAACTGGTAAAGGAGTTTATTGATATAATCTTATTTTTGCAAAAACAAAACCAAGAATTAATTATACGCCGCCTTATTGAAAAATCTCGTCAACAGGGCTTAAGCGAAGAGGAGCGAATGAGTTTGCAAAAAATGTTACAGGAGCGACACGTGTAAACATAAAAAACGTACCGGGGCTGTTTACATTTCTCTGACTTGAGCCAGAATACCGCGAGCATATAAATGTAAACAACCCCTACTCCAAGCCTGGCGCGGGGTAGAACAAATCAGTGCAAATAGTTCAATAAACTACTGGCATGTTCCTGCTAGCCAGTTTATAATCAGAACATTTTGTAATGCTTAATTGTCCTTAAAAGAAGTGCCTATGACCATGAATGATCAAGAACAGCAAAGCTCACAGATAACCAAAGTCATCAGCCTAGGAAAAGAACAGGGCTATTTGACTTACAGTCAAATCAATGACTTATTGCCTAACATCGTTGATACCGAACATTTCGATGTCATTATCAGTATGTTAGAAGGGATGAATATTAAAGTATTTGAACTCCCACCCGGCGATGACGAATTAGCTCTTCTACTTAATACTGAAGAAGTACCTGATATTGAAGAAGCGGCAATGGTACTTGCGTCTGTAGACAAAGAAACCGGCCGTACCACTGACCCGGTCCGTATGTACATGCGTGAAATGGGTACTGTTGAGCTCCTGACTCGTGAAGGCGAAATCCGTATTGCGAAACGCATTGAAGAAGGGATTTATCAAGTTCTTAAGTCTCTGGCGCACTATCCAGAAACTGTACAATTAGTTCTTGATGATTACGAACGCGTCAGCACTCAAGAAATTCGTCTTAACGAAATCATTAGCGGCTTTGCTGACGGTGACGAAGAAGTTGCTCCAGCTGCAAGCATTGGCTCTATGCTTGATGAAGTGCAGCAAGAAGCGATAATCTTAGCGGATGACGATGAAGAAAGTGAAAGTGACGGTGGGTTGGGTGAAGTTGATGATGGCCCAAATCCGGAACAAGCGCAAATTTACTTTGACGAACTACGTGTTTCTCTTGAAGTAGCAATTAACACTGGAAATGAACACGGCAGAGCACATGCTAAAACCCTAAAAGCTTTAGAGGCAATGTCCGAATCATTCTTAAAACTGAAGTTAACTTCACGACAAGTTGATCGCTTAACCCGACATTTCCGTCAATTACGTAATCATATTCGTGAATACGAGCGTAATATAATGCGCCTATGTATCGAAAAAGCGCGTATCCCGCGTAAGCTGTTTATTGATACATTCCCAGGACAAGAAACTGATCTTGAATGGTTAGGCAACATCACTACGAAGCATGCTAAAAAATTAGATATGCCGCGTATTGAGGAATACAAAGAAGAAATTCTACGCATCCAATCACGCCTGGTTTCTTTTGAAGTGGAATATGGCTTAAGCATTAGTGAAATTAAAGACATCAACCGTAAAATGTCGATTGGTGAAGCAAAAGCACGCCGCGCCAAAAAAGAAATGGTTGAAGCAAACTTACGTCTGGTAATTTCGATTGCCAAAAAATACACCAACCGTGGCTTACAATTCCTCGACTTAATTCAGGAAGGCAACATTGGTTTGATGAAAGCAGTAGACAAATTTGAATACCGTCGCGGTTACAAATTTTCTACCTATGCTACTTGGTGGATTAGACAAGCAATTACTCGCTCGATTGCGGATCAGGCACGTACCATTCGTATTCCGGTCCATATGATTGAAACCATTAACAAGCTCAATCGTATTTCCCGACAAATACTGCAAGAAACTGGCCGTGAAGCAACTCCTGAAGAGTTAGCAGAAAAAATGGAACTAAGCGAAGACAAAATTCGCAAAGTTCTAAAAATTGCTAAAGAGCCAATTTCGATGGAAACGCCAGTTGGTGACGACGATGATTCACACTTAGGTGACTTCATCGAAGACAACAACATTGAGTCGCCAATCGATATGGCAACTGCTGAAGGCTTACGCGAAGCAACTTTGGAAATCTTGGAAACCTTAACCCCCAGAGAAGCCAAGGTACTGCGCATGCGTTTTGGTATCGAAATGAATACCGACCATACTTTGGAAGAAGTAGGTAAGCAATTCGACGTAACCCGCGAACGTATTCGCCAAATCGAAGCGAAAGCACTACGCAAACTACGCCACCCATCACGCTCAGAGAAACTAAGAAGTTTCCTCGAAGGTGACGAAGGCTAACCCACGTTCTCTTAGCCTCAAAACTTGGGAAGTGACATTGCATGTAGGTTGGGCCCATGGCCCAACGATAAACTCTTCTGCGGCTCAATGCATGGTGTTGGGCCATGGGCCCAACCTACAATATATAAATCCTAACTAACAGCAAGGAAAGCCATACACTCCCCTCTCCTTCAATTATTATACTTAGCAGCCTCTTGAAGTCCCAAAACCGCTCCAAAGCGTTGTGATGCCGAAATAAAACTACAAAAAGCAATTAGTTCAATAACTTCCGCCTCAGAAAAGTAATCCTTCAAATAATTCACGTCCTGCTCACTAACCGTACTATGATCCATGGCAAATTTATTAGCAAACCGCAAAGCCACAAGCAAACGAGCCTCTCCCACATCCTTATCAGGAGGACCAGCCTTAGCCATACAATACTGACACTGATTCGTAAAAGCCAAAGCCCGTCGCACTTGCTCTAAAAAATTATCCCCAAAAGTTGAGCTCTTAAAAAAAGCCTCTTCCAAACCATTCCACGGCTCCAAAATATGCGGGGCATGCCCCAACAGACGTTCAAATGGAGTAGAGCCATTATTAGAAAGACGAATATAAGACATAATGATTACCTCAAACATACTAATAGTTCAAAGTAACATACAGCCCCACAAAAGCACACGCAAAAAAGCATTTAAAACACATAAAACCAATTGCTTATAAAAACTTACTAAAAAAACTGGAACAATATTCAATTTAAGTTTAAAATAAACTCCTCTTCCGGGCCCATAGCTCAGTTGGTTAGAGCAGCGGACTCATAATCCGTTGGTCCTAGGTTCAAGTCCTAGTGGGCCCACCAATAAAATCAAGTAGTTACGTGTAGTTATAGAAAATTCGTAAAAGTCATGTAGACGCAATGTAGACAAATAAAATGGGGGCTTTCCCATTTAAATTGGCACTCTATGGAGAAACGTTTATGGATTGGAAAAGTTATGCTCCTCTTTTTGCCTCTACAATTGCAGCTCTTTTAACCTTTATATTAAATAAGTATTTGTATAATAAACCCAGACTCATTGCGTATTATGGCCATGTATCAGCACATAAAATACCACTTGATAAAGGATACTCACTCAATTTATTACAAATGAAGGAGTTACCCGCTAAAGAATTTCTAGATGCAAATTTCAAAAATAAAATTCCTCTGATTATCCGTGTGAGAAATGATATTTGGATCTATGGGCTCAATTCTGAAGGTAATACTATACTTACTCAATCCTTGCAGACTGAAATTTATAATGAGTTACAAATAACAGAGCAAATAATTACACTAAGTGAAACCTCACCTTCAATATATGGAGATATTAACTTTATTGCAGGTCATATTTCCTCAATGAATGTACATACTCATGCTGTAGTAGTAAGAAACACCGGTAAACTTCCCACTAAAAATGTAAGATTAGGGCATAATTTTTTACCCAATTATAATATTTACCCAAATATCAAATATGAACTAGCAAACTTGCCTAATGGCGGAAAAGAAATTTCTTTTCCCATTCTTGTTCCTAATGCGCAAATAACTATTTCCTATTTATATTTTGCGCCAACTGTTTATACAGATATTAATACTCATGTTATGTCAGATGATGGTTTAGCAAAAGTTATAGATGTCATACCCTCTCCAAATCTTTCTACAAAAATAAAGAATACCCTTTGCATTTTGATTTTTACAGGCGCTGCTACTTTAATTTACTTTATGCTTATTTTATTAAATTGTATTTTTCATTGTTTTTACCACTAAGAATAAGCTAAATATTTGAGTCAACTTGAAGTTTATGGGATCAAACCTTCCTTTTTGTCTCGTATTATGCAAAAAGCAAGACTAGCCCCTGAAGCATCTTGTTGTTTCTTATCTACATATCTTAATAATTTTGCTAAATCACAATAAAGTAATGGGACAAAAATGCTACGTAAACAAGTATTGAGGATATGCAGATTTTCCAAATATGCATTTATTGACTGGGCAACGGAACCTGTTTTTAATAGGGGGCTTATTTTGGCGCTGATTGCACCCGCAATCACTCTCTCATTTTACCGTTATTTTTTTGGTACAGATAAAATGATGGAGGAATTAAATTCCTTAGCAATCGGCGCAATAGCTTTTGTTGGATCCTATCTAATATACCTTTTAATTGGTCTTATTTGCGCACCATTTATCGCTTATAAGAAAGAAAAGGAGAAAGGTAGTTTTTTTGAAAAACGGTTTGTTTATCACAAGCCTCATCACATTTACACAACAATTATTAAACCGGAACATCATAATCAAACCATAGATTTTGTAGTTCAAGATGCTGAACCTAACTCTTTAGTTTGTTTTGAGTTCAAATATAGAAATGGACTTGGTTATGTCTCAGTATTCGGATCGTCAGAAGAAGTGAAAAATGCAGCTGTAGCAGCCATTTTAAGAAAACAGAAGTTGAGCCTTAGAATAGATAAGCATAATAAAGCAACTTTAAAATGTTTCACGGCCAGTGAATCAGATGACACTCAACTTAGAATATATATGCTTAGTTGGGAATATTAAAGATTAGCAAGCGTAGGCTCGGCTGGAAGCCCAGCGAACTCCAATAACTCGAAAGCATCCGTACATGCCCATTCCTACGGTAGTGTTTAAATAACTGTGTCATCTCTTTTAACTTGTTATAATTTAACACTTAAAAGAGGTGCATATGAGTAAGAAGACAATTGATTTA
>NZ_CAAAIM010000012.1 GCF_900639985.1 Legionella rowbothamii
GAGAGCGCCCGTGAACAGGTTGTGAATGAGCTGACCGGGGTGCAAAGCGAATTAGAGGAACAGGTAAATGCGGTGCGCCGCTTAGAGCAGGATGCGGTGGAATTAACTCATCAGAACCAAGCCTTGCGCTTGGAATTGCAGACTTCGTATCAAAGCACCGAAAAGGTTCGTCGAGAGTTAAGTGAGAAGTTGGCCCTGCACCAAAAAGCCGCGGACAGTGCTCAGTTAGCTGCCCAATCGACTTTAAATGAGTTGAAGTCTTTGCAAGAAGAACATGCGGGTTTGCATGATAAAGCACTGCAGTTGGAAGAGGCCAACCGTAAGTTGTCCTCGCAGGTGATGTCCTTAGAAGCACGCGTAGACGAATTAAGCGAAGAGCAGGCGCACTTGCACATTTTATTGCGTACCGAGCAAGAGACGGTGACGCAAAGCAAAGAAATGCTAAGGGTCCAGGCCAAGCAACTGGAATCTGCAGAAGTGAGGGTAAGGCTGTTACAGGAAGAGGCAGAAGCAACGGTTCTCGCTCATGCGCGTAGAGTAGAGGAATTGCAATCAGCGATTGCCCAAAACGATGATCACTCCGAGGAAGCCGCTCGAGTTCTGCGTGAAACTCAAGAGCAGCATCAACTGGTTTTGAGGCAGCTCGAGCAACGCCTACGCTTGGCAGAGAGCGCCCGTGAACAGGTTATGAATGAGCTGACCGGGGTGCAAAGCGAATTAGAGGAACAGGTAAATGCGGTGCGCCGCTTAGAACAGGATGCAGTGGAATTAACTCGTCAGAACCAAGCCTTGCGCCTGGAGTTGCAGACTTCGCATCACAGCACCGAAAAGGTTCGTCGAGAGTTAAGTGAGAAGTTGGCCCTGCACCAAAAAGCCGCGGACAGTGCTCAGTTAGCTGCCCAATCGACTTTAAATGAGTTGAAGTCTTTGCAAGAGGAACATGCGCGTTTGCGCGATAAAGCGCTGCAGCTGGAGGAAAGCAATCTTGAGTTATCAGCGAAAGTAATACAACTTGAAGAGGCAGAATCGAGAGTTCAAGCAGAGGCACATCTCAAACAATTGGAAATTAAGCGTTTGACGGGCCTACTGGGCACCGTGGCTCGACAAAAAGCCATACTTTCTCTGAGGGCAGTGATTGAATCCAGCAACAATCTTGTTTTGTTACGGATAGTTGCTACTGCTAAAAGCAAAGAGGAGTTGATTGGTGTTGGGTTAAATCCTGCAGAGGTCAAGGCTTTGGGAAATGTGCCATCAGCATTTACTGAAATTAATAAGACAGGAAGAAGACGTCTGGCAGCATTAGAGAAAAATGCAATTGCTGTGCTAAAAGAACAAGTTGGAGTTGGTGGGGAAGCGTTGCTACTCAAAGTTAAATTAGCAACTAGCAATGAAGATTTAGAGGCTGCTGGTTTAGATAAAAAGCAAATAGCTTTTTTAAAAAACAAGAATTTTTATACGCATCTACTTAAAATCGCTGTTTCCAGACTAGATCAGAATCAAAAGGCAATTGTCGCTATTAAAGCAATAATTGAGAAAAGTATTGATGTGGAATTTTTAAAAACTTTAGCCAAAGCCACAAAAAATGAGCATTTAACCATAGGGCTGCCACATCAATATGTGAAGGATTTAGTTAATCCTGATGTGTATAGAATATTTGTAGTATTGGCAAATGAACGACTACAAAAATTGGAGGCATCTCAAACTAAAGCGATGCCCAACGTACCTAAGAAGGCTAATTTGCTAATCGAAAAAGACGGCTTTTTAGGGTTTAAAGATGATAAAGTAAAAAGAGATCAGTTAGATGAAGGACTACCTAAATGCGAGAGTAGTTATGAGGCAGATACTGAAGTTGGACCCTTGATTAAGGGAACTTTGGGTGTATATAAAGGGACGCGAGTAGAAAATGAAGAAGTTGCTCGTTCACAAAAAGTATTTAAGAGCAGTGGCCAAGATAAGGTGACCGGTGTTGCCCTTTTAGTCCAAGATCAGACGGGGCGAGTTGTTGATAAATCTTATGGAAAATTTGATTTGCAACAGAAAACAGATATTGCATTGAGACAAGCACAAATGTTTCTTCTTAACTATAACGCAGATAATCAGAAGAGGAGCAAGAAGGAAATTTATCTTTGGGGACCCGTAGCTGGGAGCAGTAAAGTATTCGCTGCTTTGTTATATCTTAAACATAATGATCCTACACTTGCAGATGTTGTTATAAAATCTTCGACTAGCGGTTTTGCTGGTCCCCGATACAACTGGTATACCCGTAATAAAGTTAGTGAACAAAACTTTATAAAAAAACATTTGGATATGGATTTCTTAACGCAAAAAGGAAAACTAGTATCCGAGCAAAGTGCGCAAACAAGAAAAGTTTTGTACTCAGCTGAAAAAGGAAAAAGTGTACCAACGAGTACGGCACTTTTAAAAAATTTATATGAGGGAGATGAACTTAGCGCTGAAGGAGATATTAGAAAAATTTCTTATCAAGAAGCAATAACTGTGCTTAATCAACAGCATAAAGCAAAAGTTAAAGTTAATATTCTTTTAAATGTTTTTGAAGAGGACATTAGCGATATTGAAAATGATAAGGCATTTAGAGTTGCAACTTTATTACATAAGAGATTGAACAAACTGAAAGAAGAGGCGTTCAAAGAACCCATTGATTTTGATGCACTGAAGCAGTTTTCTGAACAATCTAAAGTTGTCATAGAACAGGCGATACCAGTCCTAGAGGAGAGTTTGGGGAGAAGTTATTTGGATAATCTTTCGAAAGAGATCGGTATTGTAATAGAAAAAATGTCGCCATTGACGAGTTTAGGTAGTTTGAGTTTGGGTGCTGAGAAACGAGCTTATCCAACCCGGAGAGAGCACGATCGAACAGATGAAAATATGCCGCGGAACGGTTTAAGCTAAAAAAAGAATTTTTACAAGTTAATTAGGAGGGAATTGGTTTGTCAACAGCCCCTGTAGACCGTATTAGGCTTAATGGTTTTGAATTTCAATGTTAAGCAGCATCTGGGATTTCTTCACGCACAATTATTAAAAAGGACAGGAAATTGCATGGAGTTTTTGCAGGGAATGCGATCCAGAAAGTTATTTCCTGATTACTAGCTAAGCTCAACAGTGTTGTACTATCCTAAGTATTGGATGTCTTTTTTCTGATTTTATGGGGTTTGATGCAATGCACTTGCCAGTATTTACTATATTGCTGTTTCAGTATGAAATTCATATTGCTTGGTTTTGGGATTAATAATAAGCAAAGGTTGATTGACGAAGTCTCTATGTGAAAATGATATTCATAAATTGTTCGAGTTCATCACAAAGTGAAACCTACTTGATTACAAAAGGATAATAAAGGTTTTCATGATTTAATAATAATTAGGCAACGTCCCTAAAGTATTTGAATTGAAAATCTTCATCGGCGGTTCGACTCCGTCTCTGAGCTACCCTAGAAATCAATCTCTATGGTAGCTCAGCCCCAAGTTGATACAAACCTTAAGCTATTAAATAGAATAACTTCATTTCTTTGGTGAAAGTAAAGTGCTTTTTATATCCTCATTTTTTTCTGGTTCATCCTCGAAAGGTTCGTCAGAAGTAAACTTTAATTTTTTGTTTTCTTCCAAATCATTATCACGCTTTCGTTTAGGCCATTTAAAAAAGACTATTTCGTCATTGATTAATTGCTTTCGTAAATACTGAAAATTATAAGCAATCGCTTTATCTAGGGCTTTATTTAACGGCATCGGATCAGAGCTAAAAATGTTGGCTATTGTAAGGGTAGGAAAATCTATCTTATTTTTGCTGAATTCATTCTGAATAGCAGGTAATAAGATCAGCGGAGCAACAAACTCAAATAAAGAATGACCACCGTTATAAAATAAAAGGGTAGAAATATAGAGTTTAAAAAAAGACTGGAATTCCTTATGGGATTCACTAAAATAACCTTCATTTTTTTGATTAAAAAAGGATAGCGCGCGTAACTGACAAAGCATACTACCGGAAATAGAATTAGAAAATGGATGCATCTGGCGGGAAAAGTTTAATGCCGGCCACATCTTTCCAAACACAAATCGTGATTGATCACTACCTTTTAGAAAAGGGATAATCGATTCTGCCATAGCCTTGTCATCCGAAGGTAAAGGCATGTGTCCTTTCATTAAACCAAAATGCTGGGATCGAACATTACCTGCATGATTGGAAGCCTCCTGTGGTGTTGTTGGTAATAGTTCTTTCCCGCGCGCATCTTCTGCATAAATCCCTTTTCCATAAATATTAAGAGGAAGATTAATCTTATCTGATTGTGCACAATTTACTGCAAGAAAAGATGCTCGAATAAATAACTCAATAACTAATTTTTGGTTTGCTTTAAGCGTTGGAAATAATTCCCCTGTCTTAAGCCTTCTCATGTAATCAGCATATTCTTTCTGTACATTAGAGTCACCTTCTTCTGAATTCCCTTCTAATACAGCATAGCATTTTCTATAACGGACAAGATCATTAGTTTTAATCAATTGTTCTAATTTATTTACATATTTGATTAGTTTATTGAGATCGACTTCGTGGGTATCATGCATTAGGGTTTCATACGCTAAATGGGTTTCAAAATACCGGCGTGTAGGGTCATTATTGATCACGGAAGGTTCTACGATGATTTTATAAGGTCGGAAAAGACGTTTATTACTACCTACATACTGATCAAACTTCGAGCAATCGTTAGGATTGCAGAGACCATTTAAATACAAAGTTGTTAATATTTTTATGTCTTTATCTGATGATTTTTTTTTATAATGATCTATAAGTAGTAATACCGCTTGACCGGGAGAAATAATCTTTTTAGCCACATTGACACCTAATATCGAACTTTAAGTCTTTATATTATAGATCTATTAATGCTCAATTGGGTAAAAAAATACCATAAATATTTTACTTGATAACTAAAAGCGTATAAAATGTACATAAAAACGACCTTTGTGAGTGCTTTATGGGCAAAATAAATGAGGAAGGAAAATTCACACCATTTCCCGGATTATCAGTTATATCCAGCATTCATTCTGAGGATGAGCCGTTTTGGAAAAATATATTTAATTTTTTACAGCAAGACCCTCTTATAGCCGAGCACTATTCATTGCTTCCAGTAACCAGTTATCATATGACCACTTATAATTTATTTGTGCAAAATCATACATCTGAAGATCAGTGGCTGGCATTTATTGATAAGAACTTGACATTTTTCCAATTAATGCATGAGCATTTACTGATGTTTTTAAATTTCTCCCCTTCAATTACACAAAGTACAAAGATTATTACCAAGCCTGTATTACAATTAGTAGTAGATATTCCAACAGCACAAAAAGATAAAATTGTGAGCATTGCTTCATTTTTTAATTTAACTGAAAATATTGCTTTTCCTTTTCATATCACCTTAGGTTATCAACATAAAGCATTAAATCACACGGAGCACGAAAAGATAGAAAAAACACTATCGGCAAATGTCCATAAGCTAATGCTATCTAACACAGTTCCATCCTTAAAACCTCCCACTCTGAGCTACTTTAATGATATGACCGCATTTATACCTTGGGATGGCCGTATTAATCCTTTTAGAACCTCCTCGACCAGCATATTGGGCGCCTCTCCTCCAATGCAAGAAAAACAATTGATAGTCAATTCTTTCTCTCAGAACAATAATAATACCTTCTTTTCCGAAGAGAAAAATAACTCAACAAATCAAGATGAATGCACCAACAAGAACTCATTAAAGTAACTGCATTAATGTAATGAGGGCACCATCAATTTAACTTTTGCTTTTTCTGGCCCCTTCACTAGTTAAGTTGACGATGATGGCTTTCGAAGCGATTTGTCTTGGACTTACATATGAGGATGAAAAAAAGCGTGCACTTTCATCAGTCTATGCACCACTCTTAAAACCTTTTACAATGTTTTCTATATTTGAGTTATCCCCTAAATATTATTTAGAACATTTACGACTTCGCTTGGCCCAATCCTCGACTGTACCTAGTTTTCATAATTTAAGTATTGAGGAGATGGTGAGGGTAGTATTTCAAACACTAGCTTCTACATGCGCTGAAAAAGAATACGATCTCATAGTAACATCTCTTTTGAAATCGATTCAAAATTCTGATGCGGAACATATAAGTAGAGAAAGCTCCTGTAATAGCATTTAAATGGGCATCCTCAGCTTAACTAGTGAAGTGGCGAGGATTGGTATCCTTGAACATCGAGCGAATCGGTTTCGAAGGGATAACCGTATCTTTTCGGTTTTCTTTCCAGGAGCGCGCTTCTCCTGTAAATAAACTACAGTGTAGAGCATAAGTTAAGTTGACGATTCTTAGTATGGATATCCAAAAATTTTTATTATCAAAAGTTAAACAGATAAATGCTGTAAGTGTTAAATTTAAGGTCGTAATGCTCATTACGATGGAGATGTGCCCAATACAGTAAAAGCATTTGATGAGCAAAAAGAAAATGAGCTTTTTGCGCGCCGTTTGGGAGACAAAGCCCCTTTAATAGGTGATTATGCTCAAAGTGAACAAAGAGAAAAAGCAGATGCCCTTCTAAATGCTGAAAAATCGCCTAACCTTGATAGTACTAAAGAAGGCTGTATTAAAGAACTAGAAAGATATATTAATTCACGTGGATCACTTTATGAGGGTAAATTTAGCCCCTCCTTGACAACAAAAATATTTAGAGACAAAGATTTAACCCTTTATAAAGTCGCAGTAACACTGACACTGATCGAAAATATTAGAAATGCCAATTCGTTAGAGGGCATACGGGATCTGTTAGAGGATACCTATAAGTCCGATCCTAATTATCGCAAAAAACTTTTTTTTCCAGTGGGTTAGAACGAAGTATGGCGAAATGCATTTCGATAACTGATGCCGTAATCAAAGCCGAGCCTCGTTCAGAGTTAAATGCCCAAATACAATAAAGGAAGATATCTAATGCGGCGAGTACTGAGTTTATGTTTACTTTAAAGCTATAGGATTTTCCTTTGCATCTTTGGAATTTGCTATCTGTATTGGTTTTTAGATGGCGGGTTTAATACCAGTGAGAAGGGATATTTTGGTTAATTGCGTATTATAAGTTTTTCAAAAAATCGCTTGAAATAGAAAGTGAGCTTATGAAAGCTCCTTTCTATCGGGAATAACCAATTGCTTATTTTTCTGTATAAGGCAGCATTTTTTTCAATACATCGTCTTTTAAAATAAGGTGATGATGTAATGCAGCAGCAACATGCAAACCAATCAATGTAGCAAAAGCATATCCTAATATGGAATGAGTTTGAAAATAAAAATCTGCCATTTGCTGATTTGTAGAGATTAAATTGGGTAAGTTAAATAAGCCAAAAAAGCTCACCGCTCGTCCATCAGCTGCTGCCATTAAATAACCCAAGATAGGCATAGCCAATAGTAATATAAATAAGGAGTAATGAACTATCTTTGCCAGTATGTGTTGCCAATAAGGCTTATATAGGGCAGAAGGTCGAATAGTTACCATTCTCCATGCGATAAACAATATGGAGAGAAGCAAAATGGTTACACCAAATGATTTATGTAATAGCACGTATTGAGTTTTTATTGCATTGCTTATCGTCATAAGATTAGGTGCCCAAACCCAATAAAACTGGGCACAAACTAATAAAGCAATCACCCAGTGGAAGAACTTTGACATACTTCCAAATGTATTTAGCGTATTTTTTAGCATAAAAATTTCCCTAAACTAAATTTGTATTAATACTTCTGTGTATAAAAAATAGCTCTTTTTAAGTCTAACAAAAAAAACATGACTTGCTAAGACGCATTTGTCTCTATTGATTCAATACCGTATTTTTTACTGTATTTAGCTTACTTCTTTTAATATAAGATAGACAATCTTTATTCAATTTGGATTTATTTTCATTTTGAGTCTTGTTTTTGTTGATTGCTTCAAAAAAACTAGTACTGGTTCTTGGTGCCAAAGGGATTTGTAACTTAGTTTTTTAATGTATTAAGGGAAAACATTTATGAACTTTTATATTGTCAGTACCCCCGTAGAATTAATTGAGCCAGCTGGGTTGGGGAAATGGTTTCCATCCTTGTTTTATATCTTAAATCCTAATCCTCCAATGAAACCAAGGGAAATGGATGCAACAATAATGGAAGAACATCTAAGATCGGTACATTGCTGAATAAGAAAACTCTTACGCGTAGGAAAAAGTTAGGGCTGGGGTGAGAGAGATGTATATGAGATAAACCGTAACCCGTATTAGCGCAACGTAATACGGGATTTCAGTTGGATTCTTGTTCAGATCTCTATGCATAAAGCCCAAAATCTAAATAATTAATACCTTAGTTCCTGGATTAGCTTTTACCCACTTTGCAACATACTCGATGTAGTTATTTTTGCCAACAGCAACACAACCACGCGTTGACCCTGGTAAGTTACTTAACCAACCAAATACATTTCCTGACTGAGTAGGCCCATGAATTCCTACATCTCTACCTGTATATCCAGCAGCTACTTGTTTTGACGTTGGATAGAGAATTGGAATAAAGACTTTAAATTGTTTGGATTTTCGTGGGTAAGCTAAGCTATATAAACCAATAGGTGTTTTATTATCGCCGGCTTTCTTTTTACCTACGCCTTTATTTCCAAGTGCGACTTTAAATGACTTAACCACAGTACCGTGTTTACATATATTTAAAGTCCGCTTTTTAGTGTGTACATTGATTCCGCTTGCTAAAGGACAGGTCCCACTACTAGCGAATAAAGCGAAAGGAAAAAAAAGAGAAGTCATTAATAAAAGTGCTTTAATTTTCATATAACTATATTAATATTGTCGAAGTTGGGCAATAATTATCCCATAAACTTCTCTTTATTCATAGAGTTAACAGGCTAAATCTTTCACTTACAGTCCTTAAGGGAAAATGGTTGTTTCTAACTTATTGATTTTAAATAGTATCATTCTGAATGATTAGACATATTGGATTTTTTTCAAGGAGGGAAATTACAGACGTAAAGAGAGCTTTATAAATCATATCTACGCAAGTCCTTGGGGTTTCAGTGAGTAACATTAACCAAATGCCTAACCACTTGCTGGGTTAGTTGCTGCTCATGGTAATGGGGCCTAAATCTGCAGCCTACCTGTCAATGAGGAGGGTAAAGAAGAGCTCGCGGCTCTGCGCAATGGAACGATAACAAAAATAAAGGAGAGGGGCATCATGATGCAAACAGAAACTATAGCATGAATGGTCCATAATTATTGGGCATGGCGGACCTATATGAGCTTTATAAAAGAGCATATCTATTCAAAATCAGAACTCGTAGATCTGATAATTTTAAGTCAATTTGTGTTAAAATAGGCGAAAAAATATTGCTTCCAGAGGAGCATTAAGATGCCTTTGATTAATAAAACCTCCTTCTTTCAAGGAGATAAAACTTCCTATCAATTAAAAGCTTCCGATTTAAAATCTATTGCTGAATATTATGCTCAAAAAGACATTCCCATTTTAGTAAATGGAGAAAACGGTGGTTTTTCAAAAGATACTGCAATTATAGCAATGCAATCTGAGATTGCTTCATTGAAGATCCCAATAGAGAGTACGGGGTTTACTTTAAAAGACGTTGGCCAGGAAATCAGGATTTTATGCTAGCTCCTCTTTATGCTTTTTTTTACGAAGAGCAATTATCCTGACTTTTAGATTATTTTCATAATCAACCTTTACCGCTGGGTTTGAAGCTTTATGCCAAGATTTTATGACTCAGCTTGCTGCATTCAAAGTCAGCCGTCACGAAGAGTTTGTGCGCAATTTTTTTATGCTAGTAATCCAAGAGGAGCGATGGAATCAAGCCATTTGGGAGCAGCTCCAGACTTTAAGTCTTGGTTCACCCACTCATCCTTTGATTTTAGATGGAGGCACCTTAACTCGTTGGGTCGAACAATACCGTAATGCGGAGGGAGGCGTTGACTTATCCACTTATGAAATCAATCGAATTTTCATGCAATCCTTATTAGTGCCTCCGGCTTCTTGGGGAAATGAATTAAGGATAGCTTTAAATTTAGTAAGTACCTGGCTATTAGAGCCCATACGCGAAGAAGACAATGCATCAACCAGGCTTTCCCGGCGCATTTCTTGTGCCACATCAAGACCTCGCTGTGTGTGTTAAATTCAGACACTCCTCGGCTCCCTGCGGGTCTTGCTTTAGACTCCTTCCTAACGAGTCCTTTGTTTTTTAAGTTGATGCAGCAGAATAATGAGTTGATACCTCAGTTTTTTGAAATTTTAAATGCCCATTGGGGCACGATAATTCTACATATGAGTATACTGAAACACACTTAGCTTTGCCTGAATTAACTAATGAACAACGTCGTGAAATTTGGCTAGCTGTTATAAGATATCGTAACAATGTGGTTCATTTTATTCTCCAAGATCCAATGCTTCTACTTATCCATTTATTGATGCCCAATTATTGAATCAACCACTGATTCACGAAGGAATTTATAAGGGGATAACTCCCTTTTTTAGGTTCTGCATTTCCCCTAAAGGCGTGCAATTACTGCGGGATAAGGGGGATTTTTTTGCGGATAAGCTAACTTCAGAAACCCGTCAAAGAATAGGTGATAATCAAATTAACTTCTTAGATAGCCTAAAGACCAATACTTCAAGCAAAAAAAGAGAACGGGTTACCTTTTTTGAGGCGGGTCGAGAGAAATTAGATCCGCTCAATGATTCATCCAAAGACGTTTATTACAGCCCTTATAATTAAGGAATCAATGAAATAGTCTTGGCACATACTTAAGTTCTTTACAGTGGACGTAGGTTCGCGCTGAATGCAACGAAGTCCAACAACGGGTAAAGGTGAAAGTGTAAGTGCCATTAGACTTAGCTCCATTAAGGGAATGTGAATCGATTATGGTTTGTTGCCAAATCTTCATCATGCCCAGCCATTATTAGCTGCTAAAATTTTTAATGCTGGATTTAATCCACCATCCCTAGCTAGGGGATAGGGAGATAATGATTGAGGTTCTATTTTTTGTTCTAAATAGTGATTAAAAAATGCAGTAATTTTTTTGTAAATTAAAGTAGAAGATGCCAATGGTCTGTTGGTATTTTCAGGCACAGCAGGTTTTTGCTTATCCCCTTCATTATTAAACATAGAGTTTTAATTGTTGAATTTGCAAATCAATTACCAAAGGATGGTTTGTTCGTGTAGGAGGCAATAAAGAAGTCCTGCAGTTAATGGCAGTGCGCCCGGGACTATCCTAATAAATAAAGAGTGCTTAGCTGTTATTGTCTTAAGCAGCACGGACAAGAAGGACAGGTGTAGAAGCAATGCGCATCACATGTTCTGCTACACTACCCAAAAGGAAATGGCTAAATCCTTTTCGGCCATGAGTGCCTAAAACCAACAAATCTGCAGGCCATTCTTTTGTCGCTTCTACAATTAGTTCAGCGATTCTTCCTCCTTGCAATTGCCCTAATTCAAGAAGTTCTGTTTCAACTTTAATAGGTACTTGTTCTGCGATGAATTGCTTCGCTTTGTTTAAAATATCCTGCCCTTCATTTCTTAGCACCTCTATATATGCAGAATAATCAAAACCTGGACCCCCGTAATAAATCAAGGATTCGTCAACAACATGGATAATTTTTAGTTCGGCATCTTGGCTTTTTATTAATTTAATGACTTCTTCGATAGCAGAATTAGACGTGTCGCTACCATCAATTGCTAACATTATCTTTTTATAAAACATAATAGTTCCTTATGTTTTGCATAAAGTCATACTGTTTGATGAGTTGTTGGATAATTTAATTTCTGGCCCGGTAAAACTTAAGTGTTCTATGAGAAAACTTACCTGTTTATTAATCCAACACGTGTATTCATTTTTTAGTATAGCATTTCTAATGATAATTAATTAAAAAGGATAATAAACTGTAGGTTGGGCCTATGGCCCAACAAGGCAGCGAACCACGACAAAACTCCACGTTGAGCCAGCGGCCCAACCTACAAGTCATTGCAATATCTTTTGTCGACCCTCGATGAAGGGTACCGGATAGGAGCCTAGTTGTTCAAACCTAATCTTTGCTATGCTTAAAAGGATGGATGCGTAAATTTATATACTCAAAATTAAGAGGTTTTTTCTTACAAAGGGACATGAGTGATGAAGAAAGTCGTATTATATTTCTTAGCCTTTATTGGCGTTTTGTTTTTATTATTTCTCTCTTATCACTGGTTATTCAGCGTAACCGGGGCAACAATGTATGGTAGCGGCAGCGTCTCATCTATCCCGGGTTCGGCCCCAGCTCCTATAGCAGCATATGCTCGATTGGATAATGCGGCAATGACCTCCACGCCTCAAACAACACCCTTATCGCCATCTGCAGAAAATGTAATAAGGCGCATGATCATTCGTAATGCCAATATTACATTACAAGTGAATGATATTAATCATAGCTTGGATGCCATCACTAATCTGGCCAATACCTCAGGCGGATATGTTGTAAACTCTAATATCAGCCAGAATGCGGGCAGTACTTGGGGTGAAATCAGCATCCGAGTTCCTGCAGAAGGTTTAAATAATGTATTGAAACAATTAAAATCATTAGCTACTCATGTGACACAAGAGAGTATTAGTGGAGAGGATATTACTCAGCAATACGTCAATTTACAAAGCCAGCTAGAAAATCTACAGAAATCAAAAAGCCAACTCGAAAAAATTATGCTTGGTGCAACAAAGACTGAGGATGTGCTTAAGGTACATCAACAGTTGAGTGATACTCAGGGGCAAATAGATGTTCTTGAAGGGCAAATAAAATATTATAAAGAGTCAGTTGCTTTGTCTTTAATTAGTATTACCTTAAACATGAGTCCAACAATACAAAATGAATATCAGTCACAATGGCGAATAGTAGAAGCATTTAAAAGTTCCTATGTGGATTTGGTTAACGGTTTGAGGAGTTTCACCTATAGCCTGATTCAAATTATGGTTTATTTTCTACCATTAGCAGTGTTATGGGGATGTGTATGTTTTGTCATCTATTGGATCGGGAAAAAAATATACAAATTATTGTAACCCATCATCAATGAGGGCAGACTCGATTGAAATTTGATTAAATAAATCAATCGAGTCTGAGCTCAATCGAACTTACTTGAGTGTTTTACACCAAATAATTTTCAAGAATTCCCACAACTTTAACATACCGTAAAAAATACGGTATGGACTTAATATCTAATATTAGTACAGACAGTTTTGAGCCAACTGGCGGTGACGCATATTCAACGTATATGTACCAGTTCAGAAAAGTGGAGATATAGTTTTAATGATAATCCACGAGCTTGGTTTGCCACCCGAGACTTATATTTAGAACATTGTGATGCAATCCATTTTGCCTTTGCAGAGCTAAAAGAAAATATTGAGAAGAAGCAATATTACAAACTAACACCCAGCTCATTCAGTTTTATTCCTCAAGGGTATCGGTATACCGCTGTGATTCCAAATACAACGCTCAAATTATTATTACCTTTACTAGAACATGAGGATTATTTTCTTGTTTCCAGAGTAATTACTATTCTCACACAAGTAAGCTTTGATGATTCTCCTGAATTTAATTCCAAAAAAAACTCCCCTAAGCCAACGGAGCTAGTACAACAAGATTTGCTAGCGACCCTTAAAAAAGATCTTGGGCATTGGGAGGCATTCGGGGTACTAAAAAATATTCCTCTTAGCAAAACTACAGTAAAAGAATTGATTCCTCTTTTAATTAAGATATTAAAAACAGTTAAAGGGCCTGTTCCTGCATATCACGCTGCTGAGCTTTTAACAAGTAATAGCTATGTGTTAGACAATGAAGAGGTAAAAGTTGGCTTGTTCTCTTGTCTTGAGGAGCGTCAATCACATGATACGATACGGCATATTTTCTCTGTCTTAGCAAAGATAAATCTTTGAGGAACAGCATTGGAAAATAAACTTAAAGAGTTCCTAATGCATGAAAATTCACATATACGAGCAAACACTATTTTATTAATTGGAAAACAGCCACATTGGGAAAGTCGCGAGTTTCTAGATGGGATAATACATTTGCTTCTCACTGAAGATACTCCATTTGTTATCCATGAAATTTGCCAGATTTTTGCTAAATGGTATAAAGAAATGGATATGGATGTATTTCTCCAAGCAATCAAAAAGCATATTTCTTCTCATGTTGCGGAAAAGTTTTACTCTGTTTTGCAACACATTGTAATCCGAGAAAATGATTTAGATAAAAAAATATATTTTATTGTTCAAATTGAATCTTTGGTTGAGCAAGAAAAAGCAGCAGGCAATAAGATAAAACCCTCTTTGGGATAATTTTGCTAGAAAGTGTCAGGATAAATTTGTTGATGCAGAATGGGCTGCAGAACAAGAAAAGCCAAGTCCACTATGCGATTAGCCGATTTCTTTTGTTGAGTATACGAGACAAGCCCCATCTGGGGCTGTCTCCAAGCATTTAACAAAAAACCTGAGCTTAAAGCACTAGGGTTGCCTTACTCCTTCTTCTATACGGCGCCCAATTTCATGGTCAATGTTTTTCCAATATTGGATTGCTCTTTCTAGAATTGGCTGAGTTACACCATTTTTCAGATGGCCAACCACATTATTCACAAGTCTGTCTCGTTCTTCATCATTCATTACTTTTCGCACTAATGTATTCGCTTGCCCGAAATCGTCATCATCCCTACGCAAAGTATATGCTTCACGCACCAAATCCCCATGGGCGTTCCATGTCGCTACTTCAGGATTGAGCGAACTATCGGCTACGGGGCCGCCTTTCGAATTAGGTGTATAAACAGGATCCGCAACATTTTCAACTCGCATGGCTCCGTCCTTACTGTAGCTATGGACTGGGCATTGTGGTTTATTGACAGGTATTTGCTTATAGTTAACACCCAATCTTGCTCGATGTGCATCAGCATAGGAAAAGACTCTCGCAAGAAGCATCTTATCAGGACTAATACCAGTTCCTGGGACCATATTATTTATTTCAAAAGCAAGTTGTTCCATTTCGGTGTGATTATCGGTTGGATTACGATTCAAGGTAAGTTTTCCAACTTTAATAAGAGGGTAATCTGCATGTGGCCAAACTTTGGTGAGATCAAATGGGTTATAGCGATAAGTTTCTGCTTCATGAAATGGCATAATTTGCATGTGGAGAGTCCAACTTGGATGATCACCACGCTTGATTGCGTCAAACAAATCGCGCATATGATAGTCGCTATCTTTTCCGGCAAGATAATCTGCCTCATCCTGGGTTAGGTATTCAATGCCTTGATCTGTTTTAAAGTGATATTTTACCCAGAACTTTTCTCCCTTTGCGTTAACCCACATATAGGTGTGACTTGAAAAACCATCCATGTGCCGCCAGCTTTTTGGAATACCGCGATCGCCCATTAACCACGTGACTTGATGTGCCGACTCAGGAGACAAGGTCCAAAAGTCCCATTGCATGTCATGATCACGCAAATTATTATCTGCACGTCGTTTTTGAGAGCGAATGAAATGTTGGAATTTCATTGGATCTCGTAGGAAAAAAACTGGAGTATTGTTGCCAACAAGGTCGAAATTTCCTTCTGTAGTATAAAATTTTACTGCAAATCCACGAGGGTCTCGCCAGGTATCTGGGCTGCCACGCTCACCTGCGACCGTTGAAAAACGCATGACTAGATTGGTTTTCGTTCCAGGCTGAAACACGGCCGCTTTAGTATACTCACTGACATCCTCCGTTACTTCAAAATGTCCAAAGGCGCCACTTCCTTTTGCATGTGGCTGGCGCTCAGGTATTCTTTCACGGTTAAAATTAGCCATTTGCTCAATGAGATAATGATCATGCAGAACAATAGGACCATTCGGTCCTACCGTCAGTGAGTGTTCAGTACTAGGAACAGGTATTCCTGAATCTGTTGTGGTAAATTTTTGAGTTTTGTTTTTGTCCGTCATGTTAATACTTCCCTTAATATTCAATCTTTGAAAAGCCACACTTAAAAATGAGCCTAAGTTGATTCCGAATTGGTATTGTTTTAATTGCATCGCTTACTAAGTCTATTTTATCTATCGTTTCAATAATAGATAAAATTTCGATGTGTGTCGAAAATCATAATATATCAAGGGTCTAGCGAGTCAATATTTTGAGTTATGGTGGTGATTTAGAAGTGATTTTATCTTCGCAAAATACATGACCCAACACTGTAGCGAGCTCTGCAGGAACTCTATGTTGGGCCATGGGCCCAACCTACAAGCCGGCATAATCCTTATAGTTGTTGAGACTAATAGACGATGACTGTTCTTTATCCTCATTAGGTATTTCCATTCTATCAGCTCCAGGTGCTGTTGTTCCAAAAAAACCCATTTGTATCGTTGCTCTTAATTTCTGATATAAGGGGGAATTTAAAAGCAGGTTTTCTATTTCTGGTTGTTCAGAAAAAAGAGCCTGTTCGTGAGGAAATAATAAAATACTTGCCGATTGATAACTTTCTTGTATTTTTTTCTCTAGTGCATAATGTACCGCTGCATTCTTCTGAGAAATATTCGAAATTTTGGGAACAAAAACCGCTCTAAATGATTCTGAGTCAAACACCGTGGGTAAACACGCATCATTTTCAAGTAAAAAGCGAACCACATCAGTATGCCCTTTGCTTATTGCAAAATAAATAGGTCTGACCCCTTGAGGTAGCACTTTTGAAATACCTCCTAAAAGATTCAAATTAGCGCCAATTTCTTTCAAAGCCTTAAGATTCGGTACAAAACCCTCAAGGGCCGCTACATGGACAGCTGAACAATTACTTTGACCAGAGAAATAATCTGGGTCTATTCCTGAATCTCTCAAAAATTTAAATACCTCAATGCTACTTTTGGGGTTCATAGCGGCGAGTATCATAAGCGAGTTTCCATTCTCATCACAGCGAGTTAAATCTGCGCCTAATAGTTTCCATCTTTTTACTCCTTCCCAATGTGCACTTTTTGCAAGCTCCCAAAATGAAGGTAGGCAATTTGGTGGATTGACACTAAGAGCAAAATGCTCTGGGCTAATGTTCTTTTTAAGAAAGGAACTTAATGATGAAAATGTCTTAAGGGGTTCTTGCGTAATAGCTGATAAAACATGCTCTAATATTAGAAATTTATCATTCTCTCCATTATTAAAGACTCTAGACAAGAGAGTGAAAAAAGAACCAGCTTTCTTGTTTTTATTAGCCGTTAAATCAGAAAGTATTCGGACGAATGTTTTTAATGTTTGAGAAGTACGTTCTGGAGTACTTAACATCATCCAGGTCAGAATATTAGGGGAAATATTAGAAAGATTCATTTGTTTTGGAGTCACATCATACAAATAATATTCCGCATTATCATGCTCTAATAATAATCTTATGGCGCTCCAATCTCTGTTTTGAATTCGTTGCAACAATTTCTTAACTACCTCTCTTTCCTTGTCTAGGATGTTAGAAGAAGTGGCTTTTTGTAGCTGTTTTCCTGTTCTTTTTGCTTTATGCGGTACTTCAAGTGGCAATGGATGAACAGGTGCTGTAGGCAAATGACGAGTTCTAATCGCTTCTGCCAGTTTAATATTTCCTTCTTCTCGATGATGATGTTCTTGAGCGAGCCATTTTAGCTCTTCTTGTTCCGGAGTTGTCAGCTTTAGCTCTGATGTATGAAGTTCATTCAGGGGATGTGGCCCTAAAAGGGTTCCCACAATCTCTGATTGCATCCAGCGTTTCTGTTCTTCATAAATAAATAAACGTTTTTGAGAGCGCTTCATCGCTACATAAAGTGTATTCAGTGCATTCCATTGTTCTATCGAATATTCTTGTTTTATATTGGGATCTAATTGGGTGATTTCAGGTACATGGCTGAAGGGATTCCAAAGAATGACCGTTTCAAAATCTAGGCCTATCGCTTGAGCTGGGGTTAGAACATTGATACATTTTAGTTTTTTTTGAATTTCAGCAATCATTTCTTCATCTGAGGTAAAGACAATTACTGCGGTGTCAGCTAAAGCACCATAAGTATCAGCGATTGCTTCAAGCGATTCAGCGTTTATCCAACTGATTCTTCCTTTAGTAGTCAATGCCGATTGCACGTTTTTATAGGCTCGTTTTTTACGATCCGCGTCCATCTTATGCTTGGCCTCATTCATCCGATTTCCCAAAGCGGTAATTTCTGGAGGACTGCGCCAGTCTTGAGTAAGAATTTCTTCAGAATAGTTTCCACAATGAATATGTAATAGTGTTTCAAAACAATTTTGAATGTAAGGCGAGGAACACAAACATTGATCACTATCTAAGGCACTTACAACATGATGGTTTAAAGCTAAAGGAATTAGAGACCTAATGGCAGCAGGAGGTAGGTTTTGCGCTTCATCCAAATACATAGCCGCATAAGGCTCTGTCTCGGGAGGCAATAAACTCACCATAGGGTCTATACGATTGTTTTGTTTTAAGTGGTTCTCCCAACTATTCCATAAACGTAGCAATTGTCCTTGCTTGGTTTTATCTCCAGAATAGTGGCATTGGCGTTTTCCAAGAGTTAGATATTTGGGAATACCTAAAGCAGTCATTAAACTAAATTCATAATGGACACTTTTACTGGGTTCGGTGCAACTCTGTTTTTGTAACCAATCAGCAAATTCAGGCTCATCTATTAAGGTAGACTGGGGATAAGCGTTCTTTAATAGATCTTCCCAAGTTCTAAAAACTACAGCATCTTGGGCATAGTGCATCTCTTGTTTATACTGTTTCTCATGCTTCTCAACCAAAGCCCGAGACGGACTAAGAAATAATACTTTAGGTGAATTCGAGGAGCTGGCTTGTTCTGTGCTCATCTCAGAATTCAAATAACGTAGCATTTGGGTATAAACTAAACTGGTTTTTCCTGAGCCAGGAGCACCCGTAAAAATAACTGGTGTAGGAACTTGCCGTGCAGCTTTTTGACTTTCATCAAGCAGCAACGTTTTGCTCATGTAGGAGACTGCTGGATGCCAGTCCAATTGCTCTGGTTTGGTGCTTAATATCGGTAAAGTTTCAGGTTCAGGCTCATGTTCTAAAATGGCTTCATGTCCACCTTGTGAATGAGTAAGTATACGCCTTAATTTGTCATAGTCATGATCTTCCATCACCATTAAGACCATCAATTTCTTTTGTCCTTCATGCTCTTGATAGGTGTAAACTAAACGATCTTTATCATTTATTTTTGCTCTATATACAGGCTTGCCCAGATGAGTCATGTTGGCTAATTGTTTGGTTTGAGCTTTTTTACCTGATGCTATGGTCAGAATCAAATCCTGATGAGGCATTAATTCTTCTTTGCTGGTGTGTATATCGTGATAAAGGATAGGAAGCATAATTTTTGTTTAAATAAAAAACATTATTGTACACGGGCAATGCATCTGTTGCAAAAAAACACATTATCTGCGGCAAAGTGCAGGTTGGCCCGGGGCCCAGAAATCACGGCCATGAAGTGACTCCGTCACTTCATATTAATTCTAATTGATTGCTTATTATCACAAAATATTATGTTAGCATCGCTACTTATGTAACATATTAAAAGAAATTAATTTAAGGATAAATGATATGCGTTTAGGAATTTCTGTTCTAGGTATTGTTGGGGCTTGCTGGTACTCTTCATGTGCTTTAGCTGGTGACTCAGGTATATCCAGTATTAATTGTGCGACTACGAGCTATCGTTCAGTGATTTCTTTTTTTGGCGGTTATGCCAATGTTAATGCCGGGGGGAGGGCTTCTTACTTGGGGAGTGAAGGTACTGTTTATTCCTACCGAAGTTTAAAAGATGGTCAAAGCGATGGTTTTTTGGGAGGGTTTATCGGAATTGAACACCCAATATCTTGGTATAATTTATTGGTGCAAGCCGGTCTGGAGTATAATTATTTTGGCCCTGTGGGAGTACAGGGGCTTAATACTGTAAGTATGGCATCTGGGGTATCAACGCTGCATCGCTACAATTACAATTTCCTCGCGCACCAATTCCTTGTTTCAGCAAAATTGTTAACGACTACTTACGCACGTTATCATCCTTATGCCTCAGCTGGAATAGGGGCAGCAGTTACTAATATGGAGCATTTTCGGGCAACGGCTGTTCAAGCAGGGGGGGGGAATACAACTCCATTCTTCGCAGAGCATAATGCAACTAGATTTAGCTACAATGTTGGGCTTGGGGTGGATGCAGATGTTAATCAATATACCCGTTTGGGGTTAGGTTATCGATTCAGTAGTTTAGGTGATGCGGCCTTGAAAAGAGGACAGATGCTTGTAAATAATCAACTTGTTCCCGTACCATTTGCTCTTGGTGCTCATAATACGTATGCAAATCAATTAGTCGCCCAAATCACCTTTGTCGTATAGAGTTAATTTATCTATATTCCGTCATTTTTGTTAGCGAATGACGTAACATAAGAGCACAATTAAGAAATTGTGCTCTTATGTTAGGAAAGAAACTTTATTTGAGCCAAAATTGCATAGGCAAAAGGATTCTGCATCTAAGCCAGAGTTTGTACTGAAGTACCGCTTGGCGGTTTTTATTTTTTCTTTTAAATCTATAAAGTATTTATTGGTTGCGAAATAATCATCGAATATTTCCTCATTAATATGTTGATTAGCTCACCAGACACCAGTTTGCTTTTTTACTTCCTCCAAGATTTTTATCTTTCGCCGCTTGATTTAATTTTTTTCACAAAGAGTATGGTCAAGTAAATAGTCGCTATGGTGGTGATATTCAATAAAAAGTATCAAATGGCATTATTGCCTCCTAGTTCATCCATCTCTTCTTAATAACATGTTTGAATCTATTTTGAAAAAACACAGCAGGCAAATAGCAACTAAAAGGGACAATGACATCATGCCTGACAGATAAATTAGATTGAACATTTCTATGCTTCCTGCATCACCAATTTTTATGAGAAATGTGGAGCACAGAATTGTTTTTGATGCTTATTACCGAGTCTTGATTCTAACATCAAATATAAAACGAGGTTTTAATGATTAGGTTGTTGCTCCGTGACAAGATGTGTTTGAAGAAATGCATTAACAGGGTGGAATTCTATCGAGAGATAATCACCCATTTGAATCAAATTGCAATCTATTTGATTAAATTAAGTTGCCTGGCAATGTGAGGAATTACAAATTCTCAACATACTGCATAAAATAAAGCGATCTCTTAATATTGCGATAATGTTTATTATTTATACTCCCTCTCTTTTTGAAAGTCTAAACAACAATCATAAGGTTAATAAAAAGCACATTTTTAAATGTTTTTTAACGTAAATTCTTTGAACTAACTGAGTATTAAAATGAAAGTAAACAGTAATCCATTATATCTGCTTATTGATGAGCAACCCGAAGCGTTTAAAAAAGGATTTCGAATTCAGCCGAGCAACTCGTTAGACAATGGCCCTTATTATATGTTGCATTTTCCCTTGTTGCCTCAAAATAGAATTAATATCGATACATATAAGCTTATCGCTGTTGATGCTCATATTTCCATTTATGAAGAAGATAAAAAAGAAATGGCCCATTCCGCATTTCATTTGACGGTAAATTTAATAGATAACGTTGAGGACGAATATTGCGTACACCTCTTTTATACTTTATCTGGTGATTATCTTTTTTATACCTTCCGAGATGGAGAGAATAATTTCCATGAACTAGAATCTAAAGAAGAATTATTAAATTTTGGCAAAAAAAATATCCAAACTTTTCTAGATACTCTTTCAGAACAGCAGCAAAGCTACAAAAAACAGTATGATAGACTCACAAATAAAGCACATAATTTGAGTAGGTTAGCGGAGACCCATCAATCTCAAAAATTACTCAAAAAAACATTATCAAACTATAAACGTAGTTTATGCGAATTGATTGATTTTATTGAAAGCGCCACCCTGTTTAATCAAAATCATTTAGCTGGTATCGGAGTATATAAAAGTTTACTTGACAATACGCAACAAAAATTAGCCTCTTTTGAATCCGCTCCTCGCGGTAACGTTCCGGTTATAGCGGCGACCCCTGTTTCCGAAGAGCTGTCCTTGATAGGGGAAAGCAAACCGATGGAAAACAAATCTCATTCTATGGAACTGGATAGCCTGAACAACAAAATTAACGCTTTGAGCCGTAATAGAAAAACCAGAACGTCGAGTTTAATCCTGCAAGAATATGAATTATATCAAAAAAAATTAAATATTCTCAAAAAAAGTGATACCAACCCGTCCCCAAAAGGTTCCAAAAAAACGAACCACAATAATACGGATGATTTTATTAGTGTTTTGGACAAAATGCGCCAATTGCAAGAAGAAATTAATAGTTATGTTCTGGATATATTAAGAAATGACGATCGCTATAGAGCGATGCAAAATTCACTGGGTGCTCTCATCCAAATTTGCTCTCTTAAAACCAGCGCACTACTTCAAACTGCGGTGGAATATAACCGAGAGTCTATTTTCGAATATTTGGTTGCACAACGTAAAGATCTGGATGTGAATGGCTTAATCCAGAATGTTGATGGTGCATCTAAATCTCTGTTGGAAATCGCCTATAAAAAAGATTACATTGAAATGTGTAAACTTCTTCTACAACATGGTGCTGATTCGAATATAAAACGCGATATTGGGCTTACTTCATTAGGACTTTGTGTAATTAATAATGACTTTAATTTATTTAAAATGATTCTTGAACATTCAACGGTCCCACTAAAGGAGGCGGTGAAAAATGCCTTGGATGTCGCTGTATTTCTTAAACGCATTAGGAATACTGGCTCTTTTATTGGGGAAATCATCCGTTACAACGATAATCATCAATTGAAAACATATATTCCGGAATTTATGGATGCATTTAGCCAACTCGATAATGTTTTGAACCCGCGTCAAAAAGCATTTGTTACACCATATAATTTTTTCCAGAGCAGTATGAAAAATACTAAAGAACGACGTGAAGAGCACCTTCCCACTACCTCAAAACCATAAGGTAATTCTGTGGTAGCTTTTTAGTCTTAATCCGCTTATTTTCCGCAATTTTATTTGCTCTAGCATAGTGCATGGAGGCACCATATTTATCATTCAATTAATACTTTTAAATTCACAATAATTTTTTAATGTCTAATGTTCTCATGCTTTATCACGGGCTGAGCAGGAGATTGTTGAATGTTCTCATGCTTTATCACGGGCTGAGCAGGAGATTGTTGAATGTTCTCATGCTTTATCACGGGCTGAGCAGGAGATTTTTGAATGTTCTCATGCCTTATCACGGGCTGAGCAGGAGATTTTTGAATGTTCTCATGCCTTATCACGGGCTGAGCAGGAGATTTTTGAATGTTCTCATGCCTTATCACGGGTTGTGCAGGAGGTTGTTGAATGTTCTCATGCCTTATCACGGGTTGTGCAGGAGGTTGTTGAATGTTCTCATGCCTTATCACGGGCTGAGCAGGAGATTTTTGAATGTTCTCATGCCTTATCACAGGCCGTTGTGAAGGAGTTTGCATCGGAGTTGGATGCTCCGTAGGGCGTTGAATTTGCTGATTTTTCTTGACTGGATTATTTAAAGGTTGTGGGGTTACCTTGGTTGGCAATGGTGTATTTGAGTTTTGACTATTTAATGGTACCCCTGGGTTGTTTGTTAACTCACCTTTTACTTTAGTAAAAGGGGCGGGTGGGGCAGGGGGCGGATTTTTAATAATGATGCGCTGATGAGAGACGTTATCTGGGGGGTTCACCCCTTTTGTAAGGGCCCCCCCCAATATGCTTTGATTTGTAGGCGCTATTGGTGCATGAGTGAGAGAAGACGCTTTAAGCAACTCAGGCTGGGTAAGTTTAATAGCTGCTTTATTAACTGGTTGAGCATTTATAAAGGTATTTTTATTAACACTAGTAATCGCCTTCTCAATGTGTTTATTTTTATAGTCAAATTGAGAATTATTTTTTCTATACCAGTTATTAACATCAATATTGTGAAAATAAGTGTTACTCATATTTAATCTATTAAAATAAGCACGGCTCACTGCATATGCAGGAGTGTATATTTCACCAGGACCCAAAGGAAACCAGGAAATATTGTTACTGTCTGTTTCAACAAAAACGACTAAGGCAGGTGCATAGATAGCTTCAACATCTACAGGACCAGGAACCCAAGCCCATTGCTCATCGATAAAAGCCCAACGACCGTAATGAAACGGTGCAAATCCCCATGGTTGATTATCCACCCACGTCCATCCCCATTGATTTAACCATATCCATTGTCCATCGCTGTAAGGAGCCCATTCTGAACCTACATTTTCTGGTATCCAGATAGCTCCATAGTTCTCGTCAGTCTGCCAGCTACCAGAAGACTCAAGATCCTGATAGCCTAAAACACTAGGGGAAACATAATTAGGAGTATTTTTAGCCTCTAAAGTGTGCTTTTCTTGTTGTAATACCAAATTATCAAACTCATCTAAAGACTTGAATAGGTTGCATTCAGGGTTTTGAAGATCAATACCTGTGTAACGACAAGTAGTCCCTTCTTTTATTTCTAGGGGAGTAGAGGTATTTTGGCCATATACTTCAGCCAAACCTATTTTTATACTGACTCCAGTTGAAGAGGAGTCTTCTTTGCTTTTGACATCAATTCTGTAATATCCAGGCTTATTAATAATTAAGGCAATATTGGGTGTATCTATTTCATAAGTTTGACCAGCTTTTATTTCGTTTGCAATTAAAACCATGGTTCCTTCTGCCAACTGAAATTGCCTTAGATTTTCTGTGAGATTTATTATTTTGAAACTGGTCGAGCTATTAAGCCAAATCGCGGTTTTGTTGTTAAATTCCAGCGCCGCCTTTGCAGATGCATCTATCCATAGACTATCACCTACAACTAAAGGTCTATTAAGTGATGCATCAACCCATTGTTCCTCTCCTGCAGGAAGTAAGCTAACACTACCAGTAATTAAATTTAATCTGGCTATATCTGTCAACGGATCTGCAAATGCTGTGTTAAATAAGATAATGGAAGCAAATAAATAAAATACTATGTGGATTTTCCTAATCATGCTCATGATAAGTTCCTCTTTATCTTTTACTTCCCTATATTAAATTATAGTAAATATGCCCTATAAATGGGCATGTTTTTTTGTGTGATACGATTATGGGTCTTTATCGTAATCAAAAGGGGCTGCTTTACCTATGTTCTCTATTAGGCCCAGCAGATGATTCTGCTTGATTTTCTGTTGCTTCATCGGTAGAAAGGATTACTTTAGTACCCAATTTGGGTGGGGTAAAACTCGGGAAAAAGAGCTAATTTTTCGAGTAATAACTCACGGACCATAGTTCTAGTTTGTTCGGTTTCTTTTTGTTTTCTTTTTTTTCTCAGCGTCTACATCTACCTCTTCTGTTTAAAATTGCCCTAATTTAACATAGGCGATTTTAAATTCTTCGTTTATTAAGAGTAGTGTTATAAGCCAAGGATCTGTATTTGTTTGATTAATATTTTGCAGATAATTAGCCAAATTAATACTGTAACTTTTCGCAACACTTATTTGAAAATGGTTCATGCTTACTTGAATCACCTTCTCTATGGGTAAATTTGCATTTTGTATCGCATTTAAAAATGGCATTACATAAGTGTTGAAAATAACCTGTTTGGCTGCTAGATATTCAGGAGAGTATTGTTTCATTTGTTAACCATTATTTGTGCTGCTTTAATACATATAAGCAAATTATATTACCGTAAAAAATACGGTATTATTTCAAATAAGTTATCAACACTTGCTTCCAAAGGTGACAGAAATTACAGAGGGGGGACCCAAAGAAGGTAGGTAATATCCTCGTGGAATTAATGAATGTACTGTGGTTATACTCATCAAAAAATTCACGCTTCAATTAACTGCGTAATCGAAGTTATTTTGCACAGAAGGTCATCTATTTTAAGGGGTTTATTTATAAAGGCATAGGCGCCTAATTTTAAACATTCATTTGCTACTGCAGGGGTTCCATGACCACTTATGATAATTATATATAAGTTGTTATTAATTTTTTTTAACTTTTTCATCAGCTCCATACCACTTAATGAAGGCATAAATAAATCAATAATTAAACATCCTTGCCAAGTAGGCGAAAATCTTTCTAAAAACTGGAGGGGATTATTATACGTTTCAACATCGAGTTTGTAGAACGTTTGAATCAAAAATTTAAGGGAGTCACAAACGTTTTGATTATCATCAATAATACAAATTTTAGTATCTTTCATGGGAACTTAGACCAAAAATTGGTAATGTAAAAGTAAACCATGCCCCCTTGCCTGGATGTTCTTTTAGATGTAGTTCTCCACCATGCTCTTCTATTAATGACCTACAAATTCCAAGTCCAATCCCAGTACCTTTACATTTAGTAGTAAAATAAGCTTTTAATATTTTATCTTTAAATGCCTCCGGGATTCCAGGGCCATTATCACGTACATCAACAACTAAATAATTCTCCGATTGAGTGGTTTCAATTATTACTTGATTGTTTTTTTCTTGATCATCCTGAAATGCTTCGATGCTATTACGTATTAAATTTAAAATTACTTGCATTATATGAACTTTGTTTATCATGATTTTTGGCAGCCTTGTCATTAAATTCAAGTCGATTTTTAATTTAGAATCCAACAACTCATACCGCAAAATGGAAATAGTATCTTTTATTAATAGATTAATGTCAGTTTCTTCAATCGAAATACTTCCATCACGCATAAAGTTTTTCATATTATGAATAATTTCTCCCGCCAACTCGGTTTGCATTGCAATTTTTTCGAGAGGAGAGATTAATTTATCTATATCTTGAGTGTTGAGATTGTTTTTTATTAAAAAGAGACAGCTGCGACTGTAAACATTAATTACTGTTAGAGGTTGATTAATTTCATGGGCAAGAGCGGACGCCATTTCTCCCATTGCACTTACTCGGGAAGAATGAGCTAGCTCTTGCTGCAATTTATGCTGAATCCTTTCTTGTAATTTTAATTCGGTAATATCTCCAATCCTAACTATAAATTCTTTATTCTTATTTTCCATGTTATCCAGAATATCAATTTGATAGCAGTAATAGAGTTCAACTTTATTACTGCGGCTTTCGATAATAATAGGTTTTTTTTTCCCTTCTAGGGTATTTTCTATGGAATTAATAATTTTTAATTCTATGTCAGGAAATTCAAAAAGACTCGTAATTAAATTCATACCTGTGGTGACTTTAACGGAAAAGATTTTGGAAAATATTTCAACAAATGTATTATTTAGAATTTTAAAGTTAAATTTCTCGTCAATGGCAGCAAGCCCCTCAGTAGTTCCATGAGATAACTGATTGAGTAAAATGAACGATTTTTCTAAATCCTTATTTTGATGTTTTAGTAAATAATTAGAGGAGATATCTATTAAGTGAATTAAAATTAAAGAACTCTTTTCGAGGAAAGAGCTCTCAAAAGTAACATATTTTCTTTCACCATTTTTTCGTAATATTTCTAATTCACCTATTTGCTTTATTTTTTCCTGTAAGAGAGTATTTATGGTAATTTGAAATTTTTCTTGGTCGCTTCCTGAAATATAATTTAAAAAACAATGATTAAATAATGATTTTCTCTCACGCTCTAAAAGCAGTGCTGCTTGAAAGTTAACATTTTGAATAATGTAACTACTGTCTATAGTCAAAAAAGTTGAAGGATTGTAGTCATACAAATTCTGATGTTCCTTTTTTAATGCATTTAACTCATCATTTAAAGAAATAATTTTTTGGTTTAATTTATGAACATAATGTTGCGTATATTCTTCATGCTTTAAATCCATTAACATGTCAGTTTCCCATTGTTTTATTTATATGTCAGAGAATATAAGTAAAATTATTGAAGAAGAAATTATCTGTGCTTTAATTTGACTCGTTTGAGTTTCTGAAATTTTAAAATTATAATTTTCTACTATTTTCTGTGATGGTAATAATTTTTCAATTAAGTTTTTCAAATTAGTTATATCCCACCCGAGTTTTAATTTATAAATGGAATGAGCCTCAACCTCCTCAATGGGCATATTAAATCGGGCCAAAAATAGGGTATTTGCCATGATTATTTTGGCCTCTATAGTTAAAATAATAGCAGGGCTAGGAATGGCATTGAGTAAGGTGGTATTGGATTCTTTTAGAATCGTTAACTCATTTTCCAAGGTACATAGTTTATTTTCTGCTTTCTTTTGACTATGTATATTCAAAAACGTAACTACCACTCCCTCAATGTGTCCTGAAACTGTACGATAAGGGATAATTCTAATAACATACCAATGCCCTTTTTTATCAATACCTTCTTTGCTAATCGGCTCTAAAGTTTGTAACACAGTTCTGGCATCTTCAACTAATTTTTCATACTCTAAATTAGAAACAATATGACTTACCGGTCTTCCAACATCTGTTGCAATTAGATTAATAATTTCCGTGGCTTTCGGAGTAAACCGTTTAATACAAAGATTTTTATCTAAAAAAATTGTTGCTAGCTCAGTATTATCCAGTAAATTTTTAATATCATCATTTGCACTTGATAGTAGCTCAATACGATTTTCTAACTCTGTATTAACAGTTGATAATTCTTCATTTAAAGATTGTAATTCTTCTTTGGAGGTTTCGATTTCTTCATTGGTACTTTGTAACTCTTCATTAGTGGATTGTAATTCTTCGTTACTGGATTTAAGTTCTTCATTTGATGTTTCTAACTCTTCTATAGTCGTTTGTAAATTCTCTTTTGTATACTTTAATTCTTGTTCTAATTGGGTTACTTTTTTATCTTTAGTTTGGGGCTCAATTTTTTCATTTATCGCTTGGGGGGTATCTTCTAATAAGATCAATAATAACTTGTTACTTAAAGTATTTTTGTTGATGGGTCTTATTTTTATATTGATGTATTTAAGTACATCATTTTCTTTAATTTGAAGATTATCTAAAATAATTTCTTTTTGTTGTTCAAAGGCTTTATGAATTGCACTGTGTAATACGGATCTTAATTCCGGACGAATCATATCAAGAAAAGAAAGTCGTACTTCTCCTGAGGGAAACTCTAAAAACTTACTGGTCTTACCATAAACATAAACGATCATTCCTTTTTCATCTATAACTACGCACGCAGGAACATAATATTTTAGTAGTATATTCTTAATCAAATTTGACAGATTTTGCTCTGTATCTTGCATATTATTTTCCAATATTGTTGCATTTGTTGGCAGATCATTTTTAAAAGTTATTTCTCGATTTGAGATGAAGGAGGATTTTCTTTGATTTCGTTCAAAAATTTTCCATTTCTTATCTACCGTGTTAAAAAAATTAGAAGAACTACCAATGGTTTCAGAGGTACCTAAAAACAATAATCCTTTAGGAAGCAAACTGTAATGCAGCAATGGAAAGATTTTCTTTTGTAATTCAGAACTTAAATAAATGAATAAATTACGACAGCTAAGTAAATCGAGCCGAGTAAAGGGGGGATCTTTGATTATATTTTGTACGGCAAATATGATCATTTTTCTTATTTCTATATTAATTTTATAAGAATCATTATCTTTAATAAAAAACTGCTGTAATCTTTCAGAAGAAATATCTGCGTTAATGCTTAGAGGGTATACACCGGCTCTCGCTATTTTTATAGCATCTTCATCAATATCTGTTCCAAATATTTGCACATTATAATTTAATTTTAGAGACTGCATGCATTCATAGACAATAATAGCAATAGAATAGGCCTCCTCACCGGTCGAACATCCAGGAACCCATATTCTTAAATCACGGTTTTTATCTTTATGCGCTAATATTTTTTCCAATAATTCTTTTTTAAGCACTTCAAAAGCGTCTGGATCACGAAAAAAACTAGTCACATTAATGAGAAGTTCTTTAAAAAGGATATTTAATTCCGAAGGATGTTGATGGATATAATAGATATAATCGGATAAATTATGAATACAAAGAGCTCCTAATCTCTTTTGAATGCGACGGAATAAGGTATTGGATTTATAAAGAGAGAAATCATGTCCTGTATGGTGCTTTATTAATTTTAAAATTTTTTGAATTTCATCAAAGATGCTTTCATCAAGGGTGGCTATTTTATTATTTAAGTGAGCAATATATTTGATTAAGAAAGAATAAATTTTTTCAGGCGGGAGGATGTAATCGACTAACCCCGTGTTAATTGCACTTTTAGGCATACCCTCAAATCGAGCGGATTGAGTGTTTTGGGCAATCACTAGCCCTCCATTTTCTCGTAATACTCGTAGTCCTATACTGCCATCATGACCCATTCCCGATAATATAATACATATTGCTTTTTTTCCTTGATCTTGCGCTAAAGCAGCCAAGAAAAAATCAATAGGCAATTTTTTTATTGGCTGCGTATTCGGATCGATTAATTCCAATTCACCACGCTGAATGGTGACTAATTTTCCAGGAGGTAAGACATATATATGATTACCTAAAATTTTCTGATGATTGCTGATAGACTCTACTTTAATTGAGGTGCATGATTGTAATAATTCAGGCAGATGACTTTCATGAGTTGGACTGAGATGAGTAATAATCACATAGGCAATATTGGCGTTTTCAAAAGAATGCATAAAAAAGGTTTTTAATGATTCAAGTCCACCTGCTGATGCCCCAATTGCTACGATAAACGGTGAGCTAAGAGCCTCATCATCTAAATTTGGAATTAAAGAGGTAGTTTTTTTTTTTTTCATTATTTTAGGATCAGTATTTAATTTTTCAAGCAGAGTACCATCTTGAAGTATTGAGTCAATCAAAAAAACTAGTTCAAGTTTTTTATTCAGGGCCTAATTGAAAACTCTGCTTTCATTATAATAAAGCTCTATTATTTTGAGCTTGTAAATACATTTTAATAAAATGAGCTACAGTTTTGGCTTCCATCTTGTGCATAATGCTTGCTCGATGCGCCTCTACAGTAGACATAGATATATTCAATTCATAGGCTATTTCTTTATTTAATTTTCCATCTAAAATTAAATCAATAATTTGATGTTCTCTGCTCGATAAACTATTAATTTTTTCATTAAGTTGTTTATTAATTAGTTTCCATGAATAGTTCTTAGAAGAATCATCAATTTGTTTTTGTACTGACTCCAATAGACATTGATCATTAAAAGGTTTTAAAACATAATCTGTAGCTCCTGCCTTCATTGCTCGCACAGCCATTTGAATATCTCCATATCCAGTAATTACGATCACAGGTAAACTATTCTTATTTTGTTTTAGCTGCTCAAGCAACTCAAGCCCACTCATTCCTGGTAGACGCACATCTACAATAAGACAGCCTTCTACAGTATAATTAAAGTTTTCTAGGAAGAGATCCGCATTTTTATAAATTTCTACATTAAACTGGACTGATTCGAAAAGATATTTCAATGCGCAACATACTTCAGTGTCATCTTCCACAATAAAGATATTTGGATTTATTTTAGACATCTTGATTCCTAATATACTAAAGATCTCTGTTAAGCATCTCAAGATTGGCTATAATTGAATAAGAACTTATACCTTTATTGATATAAAGTTTATTTGAAATTTATAATATTGATTATTACTACTCCCAATACTTCTTTCCGATACTCCATAAAACTTGCCTCAATACTATTTGTTTTTTGATTAAAGAACATCCAAGGTTATCCTTTGATAACATAGGGGAAACCTTAGACTTATTGTATGTCCTGATTGCCTTGTCCAGGGATGGTATTAGTAGGGTTTTCCTTTATCATTCAAGGATCTCTGTAGCAGCCAATTGTTTAAAAGTAGCCTAAGATAACATGGTGCAATGCAATAAGGAGATCACCATGCAATATGTTAACTTAAATACAAATCCGTTTAATTTAAGTGATTCTATACAACAAATTATGGAACTTAATCAAAAAACATTGAAAAAATTTTCTTACCTTGAGCCTCAAAAAATAACACAAATTCATGGCACCCAAGCTTTATTAGAAAAAAACATGAAAATTTTTATAGAGAACAGTCATACGAGTTTAGATTATATATCTCAATTATTTAATATATTGGAAAAATCCTGGATAAATTTGTCCCATGATGTTGAAGAAGAATCACAAGATTTAGGGCGGCAAACTCAATCTACTTCGAGTTCAGCCATGAATAAAATGTCTGGATCTCAACCAAACGCAACGCATTCTCATAGCGGCGCTCATGCCTCAACAAAAAGAGCAAGTGGCTCAAGTCCTAAAAGCTCAGGAACTCATGCATGAAGCCAAAATGAGGCATCAAAAAGTTCTCAGGTGGCTACCACCTCCGGCCATAAAGAATGATTCTCATAAAACTGAGTGGAGATAAAAATTAATAACTAGAGCGGTTCATTGATTTTTTTGCTACTTAAATGAGGGCGGTATGAATTTTTATTTATTAATATTCTAAATCAAGGAGTTATTAAAAATGAAAAGACTTATTCTAAACTTAGTCCTATCTCTATTGACTACGGTGGCTTTAGCCGAAAACCCAATCAATACTCAAACGAAAACATGGAAACACATTCCTATAACTGTCGATGCAAATAACCATACTTATTCTACTGCGAAGGGTTTTTTAATGCCTGAAGGTAATTATTATTATACCTATTCTGGCTATCGTTGTCTTAATGAGAAACCACAGATCGCAAGAGTGAATCCTGTAGTGTTAAAGCCTAAAAATGCTAAAGGAACAGTTATTTATTGTTACCCCGATAAATAATGCAGTCTTCAAATTAATAAATTAATTTTATATTAACATATAAGGAAATTATCATGAGTACTAAAAAAGATATGCTCGTTACAACGGAATTATTTAAAGACAGAGAGTCAGCAGAAAAAGCATATAATGACGCATTGAAAAATGGGTATACTCCAAAAGACATCAATGTCATTATGTCCGAAGATTCTCGCAAGAAATACTATGATTCTGTTTTAGTAAAAGAAGAATCAAAAGCTCCTCAAGGAGCAGGCGTTGGAGGTGCTACAGGAGCTGCTATAGGTGGGATTGTTGCGGCAATAGCTGCTATTGGAACAAGTCTCATTATTCCTGGTTTAGGCTTAGTTGTTGCAGGACCCTTAGCGGCTGGATTGGCCGGAGCAGGTGCTGGTGGAATCACTGGGGGGTTAATCGGAGCCTTAATCGGTTGGGGAATTCCTGAGGATAAAGCTAAAATTTATGAATCTGGAATTAAATCCGGAGGCATTGTTTTAGGCGTTCATGAAGCACGTCCTAACAGTACTCTGGAAGAAGATTGGAAAAAATATAATCCTCCAATTAAATATGAATAGAGGCAAAATGCAGCATCTTAATTTTAATTCTTGAATTTATTCAGTCAATCCGCACTAGAATTCTAATGAGGATTGACTGAGCAGTAAGCCAACCTTTAATCCTAAACCAGGGCTAAAACTAAATTTATAATTTCAAAATCGAGCTCTTATTTTATTTTGAAGGAGTTTTTATGGAAGATTTGAAAAGCGCTTTATTTCATTTTATTGAAGATCCGCTATTTCCTTGTATTGGTGCCAAAGCGGCCATTAAAAAAAACTGCCTTAATGTAATTATTGCTAACAATTTAGACTCCCCTCAAGATGATGTAGATATTTTAGTAAGTCTTTATTATTTTATTGAACTGTGGAAAAAAAGAAAAAACACCCTACAAACATTGGCTGTTATTTTTGAATTGCCTTTAGGTAGTTCAGAAAAAGATTTTGAGGCCTCATTATGGCATCGTTTACAACGGCTGCATGAATTGGATAAAGAAATTTATCCTTGGGATACCCAGGTAAGCTCTGATGTGACCAATGCTCATTTTAGTTTTAGTATTGGAGGGTATGGTTTTTTTATTGTAGGCCTCCATCCTCATAGCTCACGAAAATCAAGACAATTTATTCGTCCTACCTTAGTTTTTAATCTTCATGCGCAATTCGAACAATTAAAACAAAGGGAAAAGTTTGAGCCTATGCGAACTAAAATTCGCGAACGAGACATAAAATATTCAGGCTCAGTAAATCCGATGGTAAACGATTTTGGTGAAGATTCAGAAGCCTTACAATACAGTGGTCGAGAAACCTATGGACATATCTCTTTACCGTTTATAAAGAAAGTCTCTCCACATCAACAGTGGGAAATGATAAAACCGTGCTCAGCAAAAGCTTTCGTTTTAAATAAAGGAGATTTGCTAGTAGTGCAAGATGTTGAGGGCGAACAAGTTGCGGATTTATTTTGTTTTGCACTTAATGACAAGAGTGAGTTTCTCAGTTCGGGGAAATCAATTGATTATAATGGAAAAATAGCTTTTTCTACGGGGGATCATTTATATTCTAATAAAAGTAATCAAATGCTGAGTATTATTAATGACGATGTAAAAAAGCATGATTTTTTATTTGCTCCGTGCAGTAGCGAGACGTTCAACATCATTTATGGTATTCCAGGGGAAACGCCGGGATGTTATGAGCATTTAGCACAAGTATTTCTACCTTATAAACTTTCCTGTGATCATATAACCACTACTTTTAATATTTTTATGAATGTAAGTCTAACACCTAAAGGGAGAACGCGCGTTAATCCTCCTTTAAGTAAGCCGGAAGATAAAATTATATTTCAAAGCCAGATGGATTTAATCATTGGGTTAACGGCCTGTTCTGCACCCCAATCTAATAATTACTCATTAAAACCTATTCGCTTTAAGATTATAAAAAAAGAATTTATAGAATCAAAAAATTAAACTAAGGCGTTTCAAACATACTACCGAAGAGCTGGGTTTAAATTTTTATATAATGTATATTCAAATGTAGCTAATGAGATATTGACAATTTAATTTTGATAAGACAGGTGGAAACTATTCAAAATGAAACCTCTCGCACGTGGACACATACATCGAGTAGCATTTTTTCTTATTCTTTATCTTTGTACTTACCTCATGATTTACAGCAATGGACCTCGGGCTTTCGTAGCTAGTCTGATATATAGTGGAAGTCTAATTATGCAATATGGGGTTAGTTCGCTCTATCATTGTTACATATGGAGTCGTAAAAAATATTTATTATTAAGGCGAATTGATCATGCTGCTATTTTTGTTTTAATCGCAGGTTCTGCAACCCCTATTTGTCTCCTTAAATTAAAACCCGCAATAGGTTTGCAGTTATTATCAACTCTTTGGTTAATTGCAGTTATTGGGATGTTGATGACAACTCTATGGCCCCATTTGCCCAAATGGACTCGCGCACTTCTTTATGTGGTGATGGGTTGGATTGGTGTTTTCTATTATGCTGAAATTCAATCTTCTCTAAACGTAATAAATTTACATTTATTAGTTTTAGGAGGTATAGCTTACACCTTAGGGGCTCTAATCTATGCTTTAAAATGGCCGGATCCTTTTCCTACTCTTTTTGGATATCATGAAATTTTTCATGCTTTAGTGGTATTGGGGAGTGGATTTCATTTTGCTCTAAATTATAATATAGCAACTACTTAAAAAGGTTTGCAGCCACATCCACCACTTCTCCCTTACTCATTAAAATATCCTTTTCTGTCCAGAGCGGGGTATAGTGTTCTTTTCTTAAAGACGGGGCTTTAAAAAGAGCTCGCTAGAAAAAACTTCTAGCGAGAGGTGGATTATCGATTGGTTCCTTGTCCGGACCGCTCATTTTTTTGTTCTTGAACAGGTTTTTTCTGTTCTTGATCAGGTTTTTTCTGGCCCTGTGATCCTTCTTGATCTTGGGGATTTTGTTGTGCCCTTCCATTTTCATTTTTATTCATAATATTCTCCTTTTGTTCAACACTATGAGTATAGTGGCTGTCAGGAGTTGTTCAATTAAGGTTTATTTTCTTCTTTCAAGGCTGACCTTATTTTGGAGGAGACATGGCGGTAAGACTTTTTGATAAGCATGTAATTGCTTGCGTGTTTTGAGTTCGAGGAATGAGTAGCTTGCTTCCATGGCGACAGAGCTGATGCCAGGTAATGATTATCACTCTTATCGGCTATATATTAAAAGATATTCAGCAACGAGAGCTTCGAATTCCTTGCTAATGACATCCAATCTATAATTAATATAAGGAGTAGGTGTATTTCACCAGGAGTTTATTATGGATATCCACAACGATTATAAAATGCTTCGTGTTGCTTTAGTGATTTTTGGACTGATATTTACCTTCGCAGTATATCCCTTAACTCGTTTTTGGCCTTCCGGTTGGGCATTGCATCTAGTGGGTCAGAATGTCTATTTACAAATGATATTAGGAGTTTATGCTACATTGGGAATTTTTTTAATCCTGGCCGCGAAGGATCCAATTCAGCACTTAAGTTTAATTTGGTTTACGGTTTGGTCTAGTATAGTCCATGGCAGTATCATGGCAATCCAAGCACTATACTACCCTCAGCATTTTGCTCATTTATATGGTGATGTTCCTGCTTTATTTATTGTTGCTCTTGTCTTAGCTGTTTTGACACCACGCCAAAGCACTGTGACAAAGAGAAACTCTTGAATAATGGAGGTCATTGATGAACAATTGTTCTGAGCGGGATGTGGGGGAGTGTTCAAATGGATGAAGAGAGTTAATAGTCTTTATAACTAGAAGGAGGGAAGCACAACATAATTTGATTGACGTTAGAATTGCAACAACAATCTTACATTTTTCATGTAATGCTGGGCAAATAAGCCCCCCAAAAAGCGAAAGTAGTTTTAGCTCGGAGAGTTATTAATATAGTTAAAAAGCAAACGTAGGGAGGACTGGTGTATTCGCTTGGGATTTGCTCTGTAACGTACTTTGAAATATTGACAAAAATTCATTTTCGGGTGTGGTTATTAGATCAGTTAAATCGCAGGTTTGTGTAAACGCATTGCTTATATCCTCAATCGTTATAAATTCCTCTTTATTCTCTGAATATAAACGACATCGCGCAATATATTGCGGATCTTCGAAGGTCCAGAAACGGTTGTAATTTTGGTCAAAGTAAGTTTTGTAGAGTTGAGCTGATGCAAAGTCCTTAACGTTAATCCATTCTTGCTCAACATTAATATTATGTTGCTGTAATGTACGGCGCATTTGTAGGATGAGGTCTCTGAACATTTATTTTGGTACTCCTTTTTTATTATTAATTTGGGTTACAAGATGTAATTAATAGTCCATTGGCTAAGGCATTCATTGAACGGTAGTACACTTGAAGAATATTGGATTAATTTCCCTTAAGGGTGCTTCATTTTAAATCAATCGGTTGTTTGTTAAAATAGCAATTTGTGCTTTTAAGAAAAAATATTTAACTGATGGTCCAGTTATGGGAGGTATCTTTTAGGTTCTCCGATCGAAGCTGCGCCTGTTGCACAGGAATTTGTTGTGATTTCAATAGCATTAATTTTCGTGTTCAGGTAGCGTAGGCGTTAGATGTTGGGTAGGGCTTTGAATTGGCTGACTTTCCTTGATCTGTTTATTTAAAGGTTTAAAGAAGTTCAATTATTATTCTTTTGGTACAGCACTATTATGCGCATTTTTCAAAGCTTCATATGATGTTAATAACAGGTGCAGGAAATAACAATTTGCGCGGCTCAAAAAATGACTTGCTTCAATCGGGGCCTTTTTGGGGTATCCACTGACATTAATAATTTTTACATCATTTGATAGCGTAATTATTTCATCGTGCTTACTACCAAATACATTCCCACCATCCGATGTTGCTAAGTCAACAAGGACTGTTCCTCGCTTTAATTTGTATAAGGTTGATTCGGAAATTAATAACGGTGCCGTAGTCCATGCGACTGATGCAGTAGTTATTATAATGTCAGAATCCTTAACCACTTGGTAAATTTTATCTTGTCTCACTTCTAGCGGTAAATCACGTTCGATAACTTCACTATGAATACCTTGTGACAAAAGATGTTTCGATTTAGAGCGGTCACTAGTTATGATCGTATGTGCCAGGTTGAGCCTAATACACTCTTGCGATGCTGCTTTACCTGCTTCACTGCCACCAAGAATTGAAATGTGTTTAATGGGATTTGCAAAAGTGTAAATAGCGTGTTGAAGTGCTAATTTACCTGCTATTTTGCTCATTTCCTTCAATGAATCCATCGGAGTTCCCGGAGGAAAAATAAACTGATCCAATGAGTAATATTCAATTTTAGCTTGCTTATATTCTGAAATATGCTCAGCACCTCGTTCAAGAATATCTAATAAGCCTACTATTTTAGTGTGGGGTTTAATGACACTGTTTTCTATTTTCTCGCGTTTTCGATTAGGGCGTTTAACGCGTACAATGATATCTATATCACCAAATACTTGTTTGCAGCGTTCAATTTGTTCGAAGTCAATTTGACGGATGATAGCACCGACAGCTGTATAATCCGCATTGGTATATCCGGCGCCAAAGCCTGCATAATCCTCCACATAAACAATAGCGCCCAGACTAATTATTTTTTTGACATCACTAGGAATTAATGCAACCCTTTTTTCACCATTGCTAGACTCTCGTAATAAGAAAATTTTAGATCGCATTTTCTATACCTTCTTCCTTTTTTTTATTGATATACATAATATTCTTTAATTTATTATCATAAGCTTTTCCTGTATGAATACTTTTTCGGGAGGCATTATTAGAGTGAGGATTGATGCCTTCAATGACAGGAATTTCAGTGTTATAATTGGGACGCATTTTATAGATAATCGATAGTCTTCTCTGAGCAGTTGATTTCAAAACTTGATGAAGTGGTGCTTGATAATATTTATCAGTCCAATTTTCAATAAACTCACCTAGCATGACAAGTAATGTGTTGGGAACATAGGGAACTACTTTCCATTCACCATACTCATCCTTTAACATTAACCCTGGTTTGTCCTGAGCAATTAGGGTTACAAGGCATAAATCTTTATGTGCACTCATTCCATATTGCTGAATATTATCCCCGTTTAAAGAGGTGGTCTGTGCTGGATAGCAATTAAGCCCTAATTGATGGTTGGGATTATTACAATGACTACTAAAATAGTTTTCTCCTAAATTTAAATTCTTAGCGATGGCGGATAAAATGTATGTTCCAATACGGTCAAAAGAATAAAAAGAAGATTCTAAATATTTTTTAAAAATTAAACGATGGGCTTGAATTGACTCTGTGTCAATTTTTGACATTTTACTTTTGATGTCGTGTAAATAACCAACTTTATATTGTTCACAAGGTTCATATTGGCGATGGGCTAACTCACTAAATTCACTTCCCATTCCCCTATAACCTAAATAGTGATTATCTGCAGATGCAACGTACTTATTTTTTATTGATATATCCAGATCAAAGAAACAAGATGATTCAGAAAAAAGACCATGAGCATTTAATTGTGCGATTGATTCAAATCCACGAATAAAGAAAGCGCCGTATTTTCTGCATGCTTCCTTGATTTTATTATATTCTTTATCGCCTGTTTTGTTATCTAACGTCTTTAAAATATCAATCACCGGTAGTTCAATAAAATTATAGTCGTTCATGCTCAATTCCCTGTGGCTAATTTAAGTGGAATATCGAAGCGCACCCTGTGCGTTGTGTTTAAGCAATCTATCGAACTAAAAATATTTAAACAATGGCCAATTATTAATAACACATTTTACTATTTAGATATAAAGCGTTAAAGAGAAGGTAAGCCGGTCTAGCTGTAGGACAATACGGAGATTTTTTAGTGGATTTACTCTTGCACGAGACTAGTCTAAATTGGTTTAGAATGCATAGTACGGGGCGGTTTATTGTGTAATGTTGTGTCGCTTAGCAATGCTTTCGTATGCACAAAAATAAAATCCAGAAACAACCTTGTTCTTTCGGGTAGAGTTTGCTGTTGTGGATAGATAGCAAATAAATGATAAGTTCCCCAATCATATTGTTCTAAAATAGGGTGGACTTGTTTTTTTTGGATTGCATTTCGGGCATTTAACTCGGTAAACCGGCCTATGCCAAGTCCCGAAGCGCATGCATTCATGCAGCTTTCAATATCATTGGCGTTAAATGTAGGTTCAAAGACGAATTCCCCAGGAAGCTCATTTTTTAAATAAGGCCATTTTTCTTTTTCCTGAAGTCGATTTTGAAATGAATAATTGATAAGTAAATGAGAAGATAAATCAGCACAACATTTAGGCTCTTCATGCATGCGCAAATAAGATGCACTTGCATATAATCCAATTTTATCCTTCAATAATAATTTCATCTGCATGCTACTGTCTTGCAAGCGTGGCTCAGCTATAAATCCTGCGCCACGTATTACTAAATCGAGTTGTTCTTTAATGGGATCTAATTGATTATTGGACAGCACTAAATCAATTTTAATATCAGGAAAATCACTTAAAAATTTCATGATAATGGATGTTAAATAATGTCGACCAAAATAGGGAGGGGCACTCACTCTAATGGATCCTCTCGGTTTATTTGCAGACAATTGAATGAGGCTTATTGCTGAGTCTAATTCTTGCTGTATGCGGACAGCGTGGTGGAAGAATAGCTTGCCTTCCGGGGTTAAATGCAATTCTCTGGTTGTACGCTTAATCAAGCTGACCCCAAGCTGTGATTCCAGCTGCGTAATGCGTCTACTTACCAATCCATTAGAAATACCTAAATATTTAGCAGCACGACTGAACCCTCCTTGCTGAATAACCGCAGCAAAGATAACCGAGTCGTCTAAAATACTCATTGATTACATCCAAATTGTAAATTATATGGTGGATAATTAGTTATTGTTTATTAATTGTCAACTATATATCAATGATGTTTGGCTCAATTATAGCGAGGTAAGGGTAGAAGATTATTCTACTCATCCTAAGATTACTAGTTGCTGGGACTTGTCGATTTTAGCACCTTTCCATTCGTCATCCGAGTTTGCACGCTATTTATCACTAGCTTATAGCTAAATACAGAGCTACACCTCTCCTTCATTTTATTTTAGAATACTTTTAAATAATTCGTATCAATAGGTTCAGACTCGATTGATTTATGAATACCAACGTTCTCTCTATCGAGCTTAGCCAAATAGCATGTTAACGATTATCCAGGTACCTCTTGAAGGGGGCGTCTGGATTTTGATGTTTTTCATAATTTATTGGTTTAGCTCAAGATAAAATCTTTCAAGAACTGGTTTATATTATATTTTGTTACACAATTGGCGCAGCAGATGATCTGGCTAAAGCGACTGAAATTGCTCGCAGTATGGTCATGCATTATGGTATAGATAAACAATTAGGGCCTGTAACTTACGATAGAGAGCCTCAAGCTTTTCTGGAAAATCCTTTCGCTGCTCACTCTCGGCGTAAATTTAGTGAGGATACTGTCCGTAAGATTGATGCGGCAATCCATAAAATAATACAAACTGCATTTGCTGAGGCTGTTGACAGGATTAAAAAACAGATTAACTGCCTAGAACAAGGAGCACGATTGTTATTGCAGAAAGAAATACTTAATGAAGAAGATTTATTTAATTTACACGTAACTAATGATTCAGCTCCAAATGATGTACATTAAGGCATCACTTAAATTTCTTGCAAAAATAAATTATTGTCTAAATGCAAAAATTAACAAATGCCCCATGAATTTGAGCAATGACATTTGATTATCACTCAAAGAAATCCACAGGGGATTTGTAAAAAATGCAAACCGTTGCTCAAAAGCATAGTGTTTGCGGTAGTAGAGATTCTAATTAGCCGAATTTATTCACTTTTTTCAATTTTTATTGATTTCGAGCTGCCTGTGCTTTGAGTTTTTTTGGGTATAGTTACCCATAACATGCCTTTTTTGAAAGACGCAGATGCTTTGTCTACATCCGCAGTGAACGGCAATGAAACCGTACGCTCATAGCGACCGTAAGTAATTTCACGACTTACAAAATTTTTCTTTTCATCTTTCTTGGAGGTCGATTTTTCACCTTCGATAGTAATTCTATTATCATTGAAAGTTACTGTAATGTCTTTTTCACTCATGCCTGGCATTTCAGCTTCAATCTTAAAACACTCGTTATCTTCAACAATATCTAGAGCTGGGGAAAGTTTAATATTTTCGAATTTTTTCAAATCAATGCTCATGGGCTCAAACAAATCGTAAAAATCATTCATTGCATGACTTACTTCTTGCTGAAGTTTCAAGAAAGGGCTGATAACATTTTCGCTTTGATGATATTTCTTTAAACTGGTCATTGTCTCATCTCCTTATCCATAAACTAATTATGAGAGCTTTATCCATACAATTTGTTTCTGTAAGAGATATCAATATAATTTTAGACCAAAAAAGGAGGGTGTGTTCAATAATTAATCACCACGGTTTGTGGGTTTGTTATATATCAAAACTTGTTGGTCTATAATTTATCATATGCTCACTGTCTTTCGTCAAGGTGAATAATGGATAAATTCATCGATAGATATGAAGCAGGTGTTATTTTAGCAAAATATCTAAAGGACTATGCCCATAATCCAAATGTAATTATTTTAGCTTTGCCTCGAGGGGGAGTACCAGTAGGCTATGAGATAGCCACTGTATTATCAGCGCCTCTTGATGTCTTTATTGTTCGCAAATTAGGGCTTCCCGGTCATGAAGAGCTTGCTATGGGGGCAATTGCTTCAGGAGGCACGGTTTTTTTTAATGAGCCGCTGATGAATCAATTAAACCTAGATCGGTTAACAATACAGAATGTGGTAGAAAAAGAACGTGAGGAATTATTGCGTAGAGAGCAATTATATCGAGGTAATAGACCTTTTCCAAATCTGAAAGAAAAAATAGTCATATTGGTCGATGATGGAATTGCAACGGGTTCTACCATGAGGGCTGCAATAGAAGCGCTCCGTACTCACAAACCAACATCTATCGTTATAGCCATTCCTGTTGCAGCTTATTCAACTTGCTCGGAAATGGCTCATTTGGTTGAAAGGATTGTCTGTCCACTAAAGCCAATTGATTTTTATGCTGTAGGTTTATGGTATGAAAATTTCCCACAAATCTCTGATGACGAAGTTATTGAATTACTAAAAAAATCCCATTCAATACATTCTGCGCTTAGGTGAATCATGTCTCATTTTACTTTAAATACACCGCACAATATTTCGCTTCCAAGCAGCAATGTTACCCTTGATGGAATATTATATATTCCCGAAGAAGCACGTGGGTTGGTATTGTTTGTGCATGGAAGTGGCAGTAGTCGATTTAGTGTACGCAATCAATACGTAGCAAGAGTTTTAAACGAGGCTAAGCTATCTACTTTGTTGTTTGATTTGTTTACTCCTGATGAGGATGCTATTGATAGTCGCACACGGCAATTTCGTTTTGATATTGACTTTTTAGCCTCACGATTACTTGATGCAACTCAATGGTGCTTGGGGCAAGAGCAACTGAGTTCTTTATCCATAGGTTATTTTGGAGCGAGTACCGGGGGAGGTGCTGCTTTAGTAGCTGCGGCACTTAGGCCCGATTTCGTTTATGCCGTAGTCTCACGGGGTGGAAGACCTGACTTGGCTGGAGAGTCTTTAGCACATGTTCTAGCGCCTACTTTACTCATAGTTGGTGGTTATGATGAAGTAGTCATTCAAATTAATAAAGAGGCGATGTCCCAATTAAATTGCATAAAAAAAATGGAAATAGTGCCCGGAGCAACTCACTTATTTGAAGAGCCAGGGGCTCTTGATGAGGCCGCAAAATTTGCAAGAAATTGGTTTGTTAAATACTTAAAAGCTACTTCAATGAATCATCAAGTACTCCCTATAGTGGAAAAAGGAGACTATTAATGAATATTGATGCACAGTTCAAGCTCATTGAAGTGATTAATGAAGCCGCTCTCCCGCTAGAAAAACCAACTGATTGTTCTTCACTGATGGAACAAATTGGTGATGCACGTTTTGTTATGATAGGTGAGGCTTCGCATGGAACGCATGAATTTTATCAGACTCGTATTGAAATAACCCAAAAACTTATCCAAAAAAAGGGATTTATGGCTGTAGCTATAGAGGGAGATTGGCCTGATGCTCACCGCGTGTACCGCTACATCCAAGGTCGAAGTGATGTGGATGATAACAAGAGTGCTTTGGGTGATTTTAAACGATTTCCGACCTGGATGTGGCGCAATACCACCATGCCTCCCTTCCTCAAGTGGTTACGTGAATATAATGATTTGCCAAGCACTGTAAACAAAGTTGGATTTTATGGGCTTGACTTATACAGTATTAATGCATCCATGCAAGCGGTTATTAATTATTTAACAAAGGTTGATCCAAAGGCTGCTGAGCAGGCCAAAAAGCGCTATGCTTGTTTTGATCATCTCAATGTTGATCCCCAAATGTACGGCTACCTAACGAATATCAGAATAAAAAAATCCTGCATTGTTGAGGTGCTAGAAACGCTCTATGAATTACAACATAATGCTTTTAAATTTATGCAGAATAAAGATGAACGTGCTGAAGATGATTATTTTTTTGCAGCTCAAAATGCCCGTTTAGTTAAAAATGCAGAAGAATATTATCGTTCCATGTTTGAAGGACATATCACCTCTTGGAATATTCGTGATAATCATATGGTGGAAACGCTTAATGTAATTACCGACCATTTGGAGCATCGTTTTAATAAACCAGCCAAGATAGTTATTTGGGCCCATAATTCTCATTTAGGAGACGCTCGTGCTACAGAAATGGGAGCAAGAGGTGAGGTTAACATCGGGCAGCTGGTACGAGAGCAACATGCTGATACTTATTCCATTGGCTTTTCAACCTATGATGGTTTTGTTACTGCTGCTACAGATTGGGATGAGCCTGCTCAATGCAAAAAAATTCTCCCAGGACTTCCCGGTAGCTATGAGGAATTATTTCATTTTGTATGTTATAAAAATTTTATTTTAAATCTGGTAGGTAATGAACAACTGGAGCATTTTCTTAAAATTCCACGATTACAAAGAGCTATAGGCGTTATTTATCGGCCTGAAACAGAACGATTAAGCCACTATTTCTTTACCCATTTACCCTATCAATTTGATACCATCATTCATTTTGATAAAACAACAGCATTACAATCTCTTGAAAGTGATACAAATTGAATAGGTTAGAGACTTTATAATTTTAGTTTACGTATGAATAATGGATTGGATATAAATTATCGATCTTTTTATTTAGAACAACCGAAAATGTAGAAGTTAAATTATGGTTAAAATATTAATTGATTCAAATTAAATGAGGCAATATGTTAGGAGACAATCATGAAGATTGGTGAATTTTGTAATAGGGATGTGATTATAATGAATGGTGGTGAGTCAGTGAAAACTGCGGCCGAACTGATGCGTCGTCATCATGTTGGTGATGTGGTATTGGTTGAAGAGCATGAAGGAGAACAAATTCCAATTGGAATAGTGACTGACCGCGATTTAGTAGTAGAAGTTATGGCCGTAGGGCTTGAAGCAACAGTTTTAACGGTCCAGGACTTAATTACTCGCTCACTATTAATGGTTAAAGAAGATGATTGTTTGTTCGATTGTCTTGAACTTATGAAAATAAAAGGAGTACGTCGTCTGCCCGTAGTAGATTCGCAGAAATCGTTAATCGGTATTATTACTATGGATGACATCACGGTTTTATTGGCAGGGATGTTATACAATGTAGTTAGTCTAGTTGATCGCGAGCAAAAAAATGAGATGAAACAAAGACCTTGAAATCTTTTTCGAAGTTCTTTAGGTGTATCTTTATATGCGTCGATACATATGGGATGCTGAGAGGTATACCTCTACCTGTCAATACATCGCCACTTAAAAAAATTTTTAACGGGGATTTTTCAGGCATTTTAATCTTCCTCGTTAGGGAGTTTTGTAATAATTTTCCTTTAATTGCAAAATGTCATGAAAATATCTTTTATCAATGTCGAGCTTATATTTTTTAGTTAAATGAGCATGTGCAACTTCTTCTTTTTCTTCTAACATATTATCTTTATAAAGAAAGGCAAGAACGTCCTCTGCAACTGCCCATTGATAGATTAACCATTTCCATTCTGTTATTTTCTCAACCACAAAATCGACTTTAAATACTGTGTTTGGTTTTTCATGAATCACGGCTGTTTTAAGTAAGGTAGGTTCCATAGCCTGGATATAGTCCTGTGCAGTGATTAAGGTTTTTCCCGTATCATTGACATCATCAATAAGCAATATTTTTTTGCCTTCGACTACAGCATTGACTGGAGCGATGATTTGCATTTGTTCTACCTCCGTAGCTCCGGCGGTGTAATGTGTGATTTGTACAGAACCTAAATGATGAATGTTTAGAAAATCACAAACAAAGCGCGCTATGGGAAATCCACCTCTTGCTATAGCGATCACTGTATCAAAATTATAAGGGGATTCCATAATAAGTAAGGCAAGTTTATAACTTGCGACATAAACTTCTTGTAGAGGAACTATTCTCGCTGAAAAATTGGGTTTCATATTATTTCCAGGTAAGTATTTCCCTCTTGCTGTTCATTTTCGCATTTATTAATCTCTGCATAGATTACTTAAGCATATGCTTGTGCACGAAGTCAGCCAACTCCGGTTCCTTTAAATTAAGTACATCATTTTTTATATTATGAGTTACTAAGGTTTTCACATGTTTATTGAGGTGTTGAAATAAAATCCCATTCATATGGGGGGGCGCTACAACAATCAGTTTGTTGTAAGCATCGATATTTCTATCTTTATTAAGCTCTTCAGCAACATGTCTTGAAAAAGCTTCGATTTGAATTTCTTTAGGATCGGATGGTTGAGTGTATGCACCATGAGCCATATCACCCGCTCTATAGCGTCCAGGCTTGTCTGAAGTTAATTCGATGTCCCTAAGTTTGCTTTCAGGATGTATGATTTCTTTATGTAACGTTAGTTGATAAGGTTTTGTATGTAGTTCATATATTCTGCAATCATTAGAGTTTAAGGCAACAACCCATGTTGAATGTTGATTAGATGACATAATATGTACTCCATTACGTTTACATCATTAATTAGGCTCTACCCCAAATAAGGGGGCATTTTAATCAAGTTAGTCTAGACTAACCCTTTGATTTGACGGTCAAAAGGAAGATTAAAATGCCTAA
>NZ_CAAAIM010000013.1 GCF_900639985.1 Legionella rowbothamii
CGCTCCGATACATCCCGGTAGCTGTCATTGAATCGATGGTAACTCCATACCACAATGCTGATTAACTCTAATGAATAGCGGTATCTTTTCGGTTTCCTTGCTAGCATCGCGTTCTTCCTGTAAATAAATTACAGTCTAGCTCAAAGTTAAATTGACGCTGCCCCTCTTTCTTATCGTTCCATAATTGACATCTATCCCATGATACAATAAACGCTCCGAAACATCCCGGTAACTGCCATTCAACTGATGGTAACTCCACTGGATAACGATATCTTTTCGGCTTTTTCTCCAGCATGAAAATTTTTATGTAAATAAAGTACAGTCTAGTCCAAAAGATTAGTTGACGTTGCCCTATATGGGTATAAAATCTATTATTTATACTAGCATTAGTATGCCCTATGATACCAAAAAACAGAGCTCCAGCGCACCCAGGGGAAGTGTTACTAAAAGAGTTCCTGGAGCCGCTCAATTTATCACAAAAGCAGTTTGCCGACCATTTAGGCTGGACTTATGCCCGCCTTAATGAAATCGTTAATATGCGCCGAGGAGTCACTGCAGACTCTGCCTTATCGTTTGCCGAATCATTAGGAACAGAACCCGAATTTTGGCTCAATATCCAACAAAGCTGGGATTTATGGCGAGCTAGACAAACCCATATAGCAGTTACTCCGTTATCACATATTGGAGGTTCATCCCATCAAACGCCCAAGGCAGGCTATAAATCTCACAGGAAGTGATTAAATCGTATATCGGTATATGATATAATTCCCTATCTGCTACCTGAAGGAATATCATGTTTTCAGTATTGGCTCGCTCTGATAGAAATGAAAAAGATTTTTTTGGCGATCCCATTATTTATCGCACCAGAGACAGTTGGGGTGATATATTAGTCATTGATAGGAAAATGAAGCGTGTACTTGCTTTTGACCCCATTTATGAACAAAGCTGCTTGAATTTAAATGAGCCACATATTCCTGCACACGAATACACTCGAATCATGCTCCTAGTTCTGGCTTTTGTTCACCCCAAACACGTGACCCTTTTAGGTTTGGGCGGTGGATGTCTTCTTCACTCACTTCATTACCTCATGCCTCAATGCACTATCCGTGCCATTGAGCTCCGTAAGAAAGTGCATGAAGTGGCCCTTAATTTCTTTTTAATGCCAACCCAGCCCAATATTCACGTCGTCATTTCTGACGCACAAAAGGCATTAGTACAATGCGATGCACAAAGCACTCAGATTATTTTTGCAGACATGTATCAAGCTCATGGCATGAATCCCTTTCAAATGCAAAAAAAATTCATTCTCCAATGCGCTCGCATTTTGGATGACAATGGATGGCTGGTGGTAAACTATCATCAACTTCCAGAGCATAATTCACGCTTCATTCAGTGTTTACAACGTTATTTTTCCGAACTATTTGCAGGTCTTTCCCACACTGGAAATTATATTTTATTTGCTCGAAAAAAACAGGGGAGCCCTCTGAGTAAGTATCAAACGAACGTGCTCGATTTAGAAAACCAGCTTAACATTAAGTTAATGATGCTGTTCAAACGAATTACTCGCGTGTACTCCAATCAATACTGATAAAGGCAGAATGCTATTTACCTGAATTCAAATAGTGAACAACGGCTGAAAATTTGTTCATGTCTCAATTGCTAGCCATTCATTCCCCACTAAATAGTAATTAGAGATATTATCATTATAGCTTATGGCTAATGCTAGGCTATGAATGTCTATTAAATCGTTCATTAGTATAAATGAACATTGGATTATTAAACTCCACTTAGCAGACAAAGAGGGTAATAAATAGGCTATGAAAGAATCCAGCAGAACAAAATTTGAACCCTTGGGTTTAGGTGGGGTTCAAATATTTTGTACTGCTGGCTAAAAGTAAGTATAGCAACACATGAATTGAATACTAAATTTTATAACTATTTTTATCAGCTAATCACTTGGAATTCCTAGAGGAGGAATCAATATCGATATTCGCATGGGTGAGCTCAAAGATAGTGGATTGATGGTGATGCGAGTTGGTTCATGGAAATAATATAAACAATCATTAGAGTATACTTTATGCCGACCGTTAACATTTGAGTAACCTAAATTTGTTGAGTTCAAATCGTACAGCCCATAATTTTACAAATTAAATCTAAAGACAGCAGATCATGCATGAACGATAATTTTTTTTGAGGAAAGCCCTTATCGCAAAATAGCGTAAATGTTTTGTCTCCTTCGAGATGCTTTTTTGAATACTTAATGTCTTGTGTTGCCACATAATAATCACTTTGGTCCGAAATAAAAAAACATTTTGGACCAAACCCAGAACGTTCTAACGTTTTATAGATGAGCAATTCATGAAGAGGAGGCTTACAGCATCTAGCAAATGTTTCATCTTGGCGTGTGCCATTCGAATAGGTCTTCACAAAAAATATTTTTTGGGCGCCACCAGCATCTTGAATCTTGGCAATGCAACCGAGTTGTTTGCCGTTGCCCTTATTTGCATAGCTTACTATGGTAGAGCCAGGAAATATTTTTATTAAAAGGTCTGAGCGTTCCACAGAAGCTTTCATTCTCTCTCGTTGTTCTTTCATGGAGTGTCTCCTCACTTTGTTGAAAGCATAGCAAAGAATGAGGTGTTTATTCTTGGGTGGCCCTTTGAGGAGATGGGTTGCTAGGGGGCCTTAGAAGAGCAAATAATACGCTTAGAAAAAACAATTGTATCCGCTTATCATCAGAAAAATATGCCTGTTCTTTCAAATATAAATCTTTCCGAAGTGTCTATGCAAAATAATAGCTTGTAAAAAATTACACAGAAACTAAAATTATGGTACTTTGAGAGACGGATTTAAGATCCAACAATAGACCATTTTTATATGATAATCTATTGTTCATTTAATACTGGTGAATAACTAAAATTGATCTTTGAATCAAGAATACATAAAAAATTAATATAACTTAAATGGATTCTTATGCTTGCATATTTAAACCGAAAAATGATCGCTCCACAAATCATCACTATGGAAAATCAAGTATCACTTGAAGATTCTATTTGGATCGATTTATTTTCTCCATCAATAGGAGAGGAAGAGCAAGTCGAACAATACATAGGTCGAAATATCCCCACACGCGCAGAAATGGTCGAAATTGAATTCTCTAGCCGGCTATATAAGGAAAATGATGTCCTTTTTATGACTGCGATGATGCTCGCTCAATCCGATTCGCCTGATCCTCAACTTGATCCTGTTACCTTTGTTCTCACGCAGAAACAGTTAATTACTATACGTTATATTGAGTCGCAATCCTTTAAACTCTTTATCTCAAAAGTAAAAAAAATGGATTTTACCCAACGTGATGCTGTGACTTTACTCATTGAACTATTAGATGCAACTGTTGATCGCCTGGCAGATATCTTAGAACTTGTTGGAAGCAGATTAGATCATTATTCTAAAACTATTTTTGGACCTCAGAACAACCCAACAGAAAAACTCGATTATCTCCAGCTTATGCAACAAATTGGTGCACATGGCGATCTTAACACGAAAGCACGTGAGAGCCTGGTAACGTTCAATCGTTTGATTTCATTCTTTGGACAAACAGCATACTCAAAAATTGGTAAGGAAGGAAAATTACGATTAGCAACCTTAAGTACAGATGTTGCCTCGTTAAGTGACCATGCCAATTTTCTTTCAACAAAGGTTAATTTTTTGTTAGATGCAACATTAGGCATGATTAGCATTGAGCAGAACAATATTATTAAGATCTTTTCTGTTGCAGCCGTTATTTTTCTACCTCCTACACTCGTTGCGAGCATCTATGGAATGAACTTTCAATTCATGCCTGAATTATCATGGAAGTATGGGTACTTATTTGCTATTGGTCTAATATTATCCGCTGCGTGGTTGCCTTATAAATATTTTAAGCATCGAAAATGGTTGTAATAAAAAATTACTGTGAAAGTTGTGCACTCCCTATGTAACGGGCAGAATAGAATTTGCTTATTACCATGAAAATTAAATATTCTATATAGTCATAGTAAGACCCAGATACCCTACTAAATGTTCCATACCTATTACGTTATGACTTATACTAAAAAGAGTACTAATTGTTGGCGTTATATTATAACTACCCCCTACGCTCAGCAATAGATAAGAATGGTAGTTATTAGAAATTGCACTTTGACTAAATATTTCACCACCGAGCATGAGCTTATCATTTATTTGTCGTTGTAATACACAGCCACCAAAGAAAGAATTGCTCATATTTGGTGCGGAATTTAAAGCATAACCCCCTCCGCCATAACTTATCCAATCATTCCAAGATTTCTGTACCCAGAGAGGAAGATGTAGCTGGCTGCCCCCATTGCCTAATCCTTTGTTAGCATTGCCTGTTGGGATGATGAGGATGGGAGAAAATGCCAATTGTGGCCGATTAATTGTTTCTAATAGAAGTGCATATTTTAAGCCTAGATTGATATCCCCCAAACCTTGAGAGCTCAGAGTATTTTCTCCATTGGTTTGAAACACAAACGGAACGATTGTTGTTATTTCAAGGTTAGGAGCGATACCATAATCAAATTGAAACCCCGGTAGCGTAATTAGTTGGCCATTATATACTTTATCAATAGTCGAAAAGAAATAAAAATTTTCGTGCTGATAGCTTACAGGATTTGGATCATCTGTTATGAAGGGTGGCCCTGCTAAAACACATGAAGAGAATGAAAGCACCACGAAATAGAAAAAATATTTCCAGTTCAGTTCGATAAACAAATTTATTAGATTTGGAAATTTAATTTTCATGGCAATCTGTTTCATCTTTATCACCCAATAACCATTTTAAGTGTGTAATGAATCACTCCGAGGTATTTGTTTGGCAAGTATTGTTTTAAATTTTAGAATGAGGATTTGATAGGGTTTCAGAAAAGCCGGCAAAGCAGCCCACTCTAAAAAATAACTGTAGATGAAAATAATATTCCTTTTTTTACTGCGCAAATTTTCCATAGCCATTTCGTTTGTTTCATCATGAAAGTTAGATATTAGTGAATGGAGGCTGTAATACTTTTTTAAAATAAACGGAGAACACAGCCTTTTCATGAGAGTATTAATCATATCCACGCATTTCACCATTCATAAAATCATATTTTTTTCGTGCTACCCATATTTCGATATTTAAGTACAGCTATAAAGTCGTCTTTGAAATACCTAAGTGTTCCCCAATTTTTTAACTGGAATACTACCACTTTTGTAAAGTGGATCTGCAATAGCGGCTTTCTCAATTGCAGATGGAGACATTCCTTTAGGCCTGCTGCCCTTTCACCCACGTGCCCAGCGGAGTTTAATCCCTAGGTAGGCTCGCGAATTAATTTACAATCAAATTCTGCTAATAGAGGACTGTGGGAGAACCCCGAAAAGTGTTCGTTCTGAGCTGCATATTAATAAAATCTTATCAATAAGTTTCCCCTTAAATCTCTATCTGCCTCCCTATCTCAACCACCGCATCAGGTGGAAGCCTTAAATAATCACTTATTGGAATCGCATTCCGATGCATGAAAGCAAATATATACTCGAGGTATCTTGGCATTACCCTCACATCACTGCGAGGAATAATAGTTTCATGGCCAACGTAATAAGTAACACCTATGAGATTGATTTTATGCCCCTGAGCATGTACATGCTCAAGTAATTTAGGTATATTTGGTTGCTCCATGAATCCGTAATAAGCAACCGCTCGCCAGACATTAGGGACGATTTCTTTAACTTTTAACCTATCTGGATCTTTACACCATGGAACAGATCGAGTATTAACCTTCAAAATTAAAATCTGACTATGCAATACATGGTTTTGCTTTACATGCCAAATCATAACAGGAGGCGCATCCTGTTCGGTTCGTGTGAGAAAAATTGCTGTTCTAGGTACGCGTGGCACACCCTCTTGTAGTATTTGTTCCATAAAATAATCAAGTGAAATGGTTTTATCTTTTAGCTGTATAGAAACTGCCTGTACCCCTTATACCATATATACATAATGCTACAGATAATGACTGAAAAAATAATAGGTACATAGCCACCTTCCACAAACTTTGAAAGATTTGGGTATCTATAACTACAAATAAACCCACCACGAACCCTGCTTGAAGTAAGCTCCAATTCCATAATTCACGCATTGCAATGAAAAGTAACTTTGAGGTCATGAGCATCGTTGCAGATACTGCAACGCCATAGGCCGATGCTAAATTTTCAGATTGGCCAAATCCAATGGTAAGACCCACCGTAGCAAACATGAGTAGCCAATTAACAACTCCTACATATATTTGTCCATAACCTTTAGAAGATGTTTGTGTGACTCGGAGTCTTGGCAGCCAACCCAGTTGGATAGCCTGTCTAGTCATAGAAAATGCGCCTGTGATAATAGATTGGCTGGCAATAATGTGGCAGCTGTAACAAGCAATACAAGTGGTAGAGATAGTTCCTTGGGGCATAACAGATAAAAAATATTATCTTTTGTCGCAACTCCTTCTAGAACAAGTGCTGCTTGCCCTGCATAATTTAGTATAAGGCTTGGGAAAACCAGCCAATACCACACAAGACGGATTGATCTTGCACCAAAATGTCCCATATCTGCATATAATGCTTCTGCACCAGTGACACAAAGAAATACCCCTCCGAGCATAAGAAATCCGGTTGTGCCGTTTGAGAAGAGATAAGTCAAACCATACGTTGGATTTATTGCAAGCAATATTGAAGGATGCTTAGTAACTCCCCACGCACCAATATTCCAATAGTTAAAAACCACAATGCCATCACTGGACCAAATGCCTTCCCGATATTAGATGTTCCTGTAGACTGGATAGCAAAAAGAAGAATAGTAACAGCAGCTGGTAGTATGTAGTGTTCAAAAAGAGGGTGATATTATATTTAACCCTTCGAGCGCTGAAAGTACTGAGATAGCAGGTGTAATTGCTCCATCTCCAAGTCAGTCCTCATGCAGTAAGGCTTGTTGCAAGCTCTATTATTGCTTACAGCGCTATAATTTTGAATACGGTTTATGAGAAAATGCTTGCAGAGGGTTCTTCCACAGGACCCCAAATAGAAAAACCAAATGGACCTCTGGAGGGATCCAATCGGTCTACTCACTCCGGAGGTCTATTTAGAAGTCAAAACGGAAGCATCAGAAATTTCCAGTTTGACCTCCTGTAAGGCTAAATAAACTGTCAATTTTATTGATCCTTATTAAACCATAAATTATCATTTTTTAACTAGTCTGCTTTCCCAGGATTAATATGTCGTTAAATACCAATTCATTATTAATTTTATTACAAGAAAAATTCGGCCACCTTTCACCTGAAAGCTCTTGTCATGGATTTGCGGTTCGATGGCTTGAAGCGTACTTGGTTGGTGAAGAACACTTATTTGAAAACCGAGTTAAAGAAATTTATTCTTATGGCCTATCGTTAATAAATCAAACCCTGGAGATACAAGATAAAACAGAAGAGCAGTTAGCCGAAGAAGATAAAAAGTTACTGGATATTAAAGCTTTTTGTGAGTATATGGAATTACAACAAGATCCTGAGTCTTACACGTCTCTTTTTGGTAGGCTACTGACTCAATCAGACGTTGAATCTGTTTCAGATATTATCACTTCTGATGCAATGCGCTCTCGAGGTGGATTACATAAAATCTATTCCTACCCGGCAATGTATACAAAAGAAGAAGTCAAACTATATTTTGATAAACTCGGTGATGTGCTGGATAGCTCTACGAATACTTCCTCAAAAGAACGCTGGGGAATGATTATAGGCGGATTTGATCATTCTGTTGCACTATCCTATACCCCCGGAGTTGGATGGAAGTTCATGGATATAGAACAATATCCTCCTTTAACTTTTGCTAAAGAAGAAACGCCCTCATTGGCTGAAGAAATAGCTAATGCATTGATTGGAGAAGAGCCTGCTTCCCCATATATTGGCTTTAATACTGCTATTTTTACTACGGGCGATAATGAGTTGTTAGCCAAAGTAACCACTGCCCTTGATCAATTAAATGACAAATTAGTCTTAACCGAAGACATTTTAAAACGAGAATATAATGGATATGACTTAGTCTATCTTGCCGCTCAAAACGAGCATATTTGGGTTCTTATTGAATCGCTAAAATATGGACTCAGCCTGAATAAAAATTATGACGGTTATCCATTAATCTATCTGGCAACTCAGTATGGCAACTTGGAAATTATAGATTTTCTGTGTGTCAATGGAATTGAGGTAGATACCATAAGTGCAGGCTACACGCCACTTTTTCTTGCGGCAAGAAACGGGGATGTAGCCTGCATATCGCTCCTTGCCAAGAAAGTAGCTGATATCAATAAAGGCAACTGCACAACCGGGGCTACACCAGTTTATATTGCAGCTAAAAAAGGACATCCCCTTGCCATCACGGCACTTGAGCAACTTGGAGCAGATCTTTGTTTGGGAGATAATGATGGAGCAACTCCGCTACACGCCGCAGCGATAGAAAATCATGTTGAAGTAATCGTTACTCTTATCAAGCTCAAGGTATCCCCTAATATTGCTGATGATAATGGCGTTACTCCCCTTCATGTCGCGGCCAAAAAAAATAACCTCGAAGCAATAAAAGTTCTTATTAACCTGGGGGCTGATCCCAATTTAGGGAATGACGACAGAAGAACACCGCTGCATATGGCGGCCCAACGAAATAATATTGAGGCGATGGTATTGTTGATTAAGCTGGGAGCAGATCCCTCTTTAAGAGATGATAAAGACCATACCCCTCTTCATGCTGCCGTCCTAATGGATCAGGGGGAAGCCGTTGCTACTTTGGCCCAATTTGGAGTGGATTTGAATACCCCATTAGATAATGGATCCTCCCCTGCTTTTATAGCAGCTCAATATGGTTGTATTGATGCATTAGATCAGATAATCCAATCAGGAGTAAATGTGCATTCAGTCTGCGAAATAACGGAAGAAAACCTTAGGATACTAGCCCTGCATTGTTCTGAGAAAATTGCTACCAGTGAATACTCTGAACGCATTATTAACAACATGGAGCAATTCATAAAACAACATCAGTGTACGACAAAAAAAACGCTCAGCATTACCCCTTATGATATCGCATGCATCATGGAAGAAGAGGTTCTACTGTGCTTATTCGATAATAATCCCCATAAAAGAAAAGCGAATGAGATGGACTTTGGTTTTTTCACCAGCAATGAATCTAAAAAGGTGAAAACCATCCCTGAATCCAATCACAAAACCAGCATGAAGCCTAAGAAACCGTAACTCTAATTTACATCACTTGAGTAGCAGGACTAGCGGGGACTCCAATGTAATGAAACATCCCACCCACTGAGTTGGCATTATTTCAATTTGCATGGGGAATATAATTTTACTCAGGATATTGAAGAGCAGGATATGTTGTTCTATATGGACAAAGTATTAGCACTTGAGGTCGCTTAGCCATCTCATTGCCTGCAACCTCGGTTTCTGGTAGCTATATAGATAAAGACATGAAAGTATCTCCCTTTGGAGGGAGCATTACTGGTCTTTTTTTACAGCCTGGTGCAAATAATCTTCAATATGCTGTCTACACTACTCCGTTGCCATTCTCTGCACCTAACTGGTATCCCCAAACAGTGAAACCAGGATATCGCGCATCTTTTGATTTAGAGTTGGATTACCATTTTACTAATTGCGTTGATCAAATAGCATTAGACTGCATTTTAATAGCAACAGCAATGCATATTTTGCAGCAAATAAACCCAATACCTCCGTAGGTCCAACTTATTATTTTGGCCCAGCAGAACAGTTCTTACTAAATACATCCGCAGGAAGTTCAGTTAAATTCATCGTCGATGATGTGAATCTTGTTGCAAAGCATCTAATAACTGTTAGTAAACCCATTCAGGTAGAGCCATTCTTGGGAGTAGATATTGTTTATTTAAAAGAACACATCACGGATAATTATGCAGGCACCGATCCTGTATACGGCCCCTATACAGATAGCACCTATGTCGAGTCCCATTATACGGGATTTCTCTACCGCCCTGCCCGTGGCAGCACATTACCTTTACCATGCCCAAAGCCTTAAGTGATTTATTCCTGGTAAACCGACATCTACTGAATCAACTACCCACGCTTAGGGGAAAAATCCTCAATCAACTGGCTAAAAGCACGAGGACTCAAACTCGGTATCTTCATGGCCTTACATACCTTTGGCAGAACCCTCAACTGGCATGTGCATCGTCACGTTTCTGTAACTCAGGGCGGATTAACAAACGACCTGCAATGGAAAAGCCTCTTTTTCAAAAAAAAAACTTGAGATGAGAAACTAAACCATGAGCGCCATGCTGTCTCAGCAATACGCCAAATACTGGCAAGTCCATTGCGCCAAACCCCACAAAAATCCCAAAAAAGACATCGAATACTTAGGTCGTTACATCAAACGACCAGCCATTACTAATTCTCGCCTCGTTCATTATAACGGAACCTCTCCGCTCTTTAAGTTTCTTAATCATCGCACCAAGCAAACTCAATACACCGAGCTACATCCTTTTGATTTTATTACCCGATTTATTCAGCACCTGCCTGAAAAAGGATTTCGACCCACTCGATACTTTGGATTTCTTGCCAATCGCTTACGCTCACAATTGCTGCCCATCGTCTCTACCCTTTTTCAGCACATACCAACCCAAAACAACACTCCTGGGCTTTGCGGGTCAAACACCAATCGGGGAACAATCTTCTCGACTGCATCCTCTGTAAACACGCCATGCGACTGTCCTACCTACTCTTTAAACTATCTTCCAGACAGATGATGAATTACACCACTCAAATCGCGCTTCCAAAACCCATTCGCATCAACTAACGAGATTACTTCGTCTTTTTTTCAAAAATGGGTGTTATTACAGGATTGGGGCAAATGCGAATTACAACCCTAAAATAGCCTATAAATTAACCAAAAAGATATGAATCAAAAAAATTATATTTTATAAACTCGACCAGTAAAATGACTCATAGTTCCCATTCTATAATGGTGTAAATCCTTTCAACTTACGTCAAAACTAATCGCATAAGCATGATATCAATACTCGGTGCCCGCTTGTATTATTATTTCGCAATCCAATAGAACATAATCAAACACCGCGTGACGTTTGTTCCGCACAAATAAAGGTCAATATTAATTAATATAATTCATTGTTTTTTATACGATTAGATTTTAGGTTAATAATGTATAGTAAAAATACTAATTACTCGATGAGTTAGTTCTATTTTAATCGCATAATGCTTCTTATACGATTAGTTTTGACGTAAGTTGAAAGGATTTACATCATATAGAATATGGGCTGATAGCCATAAACCAGTATGATTTTACGTGAGATAAATTTTTTTATTTAGCCAAATTTGGTTGAATTATAGGCTATTTAATGACTTGTAATTCGCATTTACCCCAATCCTGTAATTAAACCCGACGTTGTGTTCACCGTACATTAAATAGGGGTGAAGCATTTCATCAGCTACGTTCAGCCATACTCAAAATCAGTGGCAAGCAATTGTTAGGAAAACTGACAAAATGCTAGAAATTAATAATCAGTATAATAAAATCTTGGTTTGTTGCATGATCTATTACAACACAGCCTTATCCTGATCTTTTAGATCACGCCAAACAACGTGGTGACGAGGCGTTATGCAATGAAATTAAACGATTATCACCAGTCGCTTGGCAACATTTTGATATGCTTGGGGTTGGGAAATTACTGTTAGACGATGAAACCATCAATGCTGGCTCTATAAGCCTTGCTGCATAAGGGTTATAGAGGGTCGTTCTGATAAACCAGCGCTATATGGAATTAACCCCAAGATAAAACGAACCGTAATAGATAAATTGACGGTGCCCTTCAACCTTCTTAAAGAAGTGGCACACCCTACATAACATTCCCCAATCCTATTGAATGATGCTGACAAAAACTGTCATGACTCTGTTTTATATTCTCCAATGAATTTAACGAAATAAAAAACAGGATAAATCATGACATTCGACCCCAATTTAGTTCTATTTTATGTGAGCAATATAGAAAACAGTACTCATTTTTACTCAGAATTGCTCAATGCTCAGCCTATCCACACTCAGCCTGATTACGCCATGTTTCTATTAAAATCCGGTTTGCGATTGGGATTATGGTTTCAAAATTCTGCGTTACCTGCACCAACTGCATTGGGTGGCGGTAGCGAACTCGCTATTGTGGTTCCCGATGAGCAAGCTGTTGATGAACTTTTTAGAAATTATCAAACTAAGAACTTTAAAATGATACAAGAACCAACACCGATGGAGTTTGGTTACACGTTTGTAACCTGCGACCCAGATGGTCATCGAATTCGCTTTTTTTCCCAGACCTGATCATGAACCAAAACTGGCTGGCTGTCGCCTGCGCGTCCCAACGTACGGATTGGAGTGGAAGGAGGCTTTATGCAAGTTTGTCACGGGAAACTTGCATCTCTAAGGGGGTTTATCCAGATAACACTGGTTCGGGTCCTGTGGAAGACCCCCCAAAAGTGTTCGTTCTGGGTTAGGCAGCCTTCCAGAAGTACCGTTTTAAATGCTTTTCAAGCTCGCTAACCATAGCATTCACATCAATATCGCCATTGCTCTTTTTAAAATTGTACTTACCAGTGAATGCAATGTGTGACCAGGCAATCGGTGAAATCCACTAGTCGCTGGCACCTCGATGAAACCTATATCAAGATAAAGGGTGAATGGAAATACGATGGATTTTTACCTTTCCCACCGCAGGAATGCGAAGGCTGCGAAACGCTCCCTGAAGAAGCTAATCAAATCTAACCCAACCTGTGATGTCAGTGTGAGCGATTTAAAAAGCGTAAAGCATCTGGCTCTTTTGGCATTAAAATTGATCGGAATAAAAAAATCCATATGGAGCATAGTGATATAGATGATTAAGTAAACAATTTAGCACTTTAGAAATTAGCAGCCTTTTTTTAACTATGGATGCTAACTCTGTTTGCAATAAAAACGTACGAGAAAAAATTTATATTATTCGTTTGACGTGCTTGTGTGCAGCTACAATACACCTCAGAATCCAATAAAGGACTCAAGGTCGACATCCTGTCGATTGAGCTGCACCAAACGAGTTTCATTATAGAAAAACCATTAGAATTAGCCATAAGTAAGCTACTTAATGAGATGTAAGATATTTCTTATTTTATAGGACTGTAGGCACTAACCCCCTCTTTTGGGCAACATCCGCGTCCCTTTTTGCTTACTCATATCCAAAGTGAAGTGATACGAACGCTACTCATCTCCTCATTTGAAAGTACAAACCAATGGCAATACTTCTTATTGTTTTGAACAGTCTAGAATTAAGTAACCATCCATCCGTAGAAGAAAACAATGAACTCAGATTCCATCTTCTAGACTCAAAAACTAAATCTCGCGTTCGCTATCAACGAGTCAGCGAAGAGACAGAGAAGGAAGTACCTTGGAATGATATTGTTAAAGGATGGGAGTATGAAAAAGGAAGCTATATTATAGTAATTGAGAAGGTACTAGAAAAAGCAAGCCCCGACTTATTTAAGCTCATTGATATCGAGGAATTTGTAGACCTCAACCAAATAGACAGCCTTTACTATTCTAAACCCTATTATTTGCAACCCGAAAGTAAAAATAAAAAAGCCTATGTTTTATTGCGTGAAGCCTTGAAGAAATCGAATAAAGTGGGGGTTGCAACGGTCATTATCCGAACCAAAGAATCGTTGAGCCTTATCATTCCTCACGAACATGCTCTATTACTTTACCTTACCCATTTTGCTGATGAAATTAGCGAAGAAGATGAACTTAATGTGCTTAAGGAAGAGATTAAAACATACAAGATATAACGGATAAAGAAATTAAAATGGCCCAAACCTTGATTAACTACATGAGCCATCCATGGAAGCCAGAAAAATACCAGAATGAGTTCCGAGAAACTATGGAAAAATGGCTGGAGAACGAAACGGATAAGCTAGGGCACCGTCAACTAAACTTTTGCGCTAGACTGTATTATTTAGAGGCAGAGCGAGCCTCCTCGACTAAATTTTGAGCTACACTGAAGTTTAGTTACCGAATGAAAAAATGCTATCAAAGAAGCCAAAAAGATACTGCTATCTTGTAGAGATTATCAGCATGGGGATGTGAAGTTATCACCGATGTGATGACAGCTCCCTTGGCATAATCCTTGATACAGTTGCATGAGCACTTATTTAGGAACCAGCAGCTATTCTATCAGCTGGCTGGTTCGTGTTTTGTACTAATTCCTGCAAGCAGGAGATTATTACTGTCGGATTATTTTTCGGGGGGGCAAAATCTTCTTCGCGCTTTCTCTTAGACGATGCCACAAACATTGCTAGCTAGTGGGGATACCCAATTTAATGCTAATAGGAGTTTTCCAATGGGTGTACGATGTGTACGCAAAATCACTAATTAAAATAATAAAATAAATTGCTGCCTCCCATGGACTTGACCGTGGGAGGAACTATATAGCTCGCTACTTATTTTAGAACCTAACGTTAAAATTGAAAGCTTCTTGATGGTCCTTTGTGTGGCGGCGATTTTTATTGTGTGAGCCTATCCGAAATAAATTCTCTAGCCGATCAATCTCTTCGGTTTCTTGAATAATTTGCTTCTCTAATTCTTCGATTGAATCAGCAAACATAGAATCTATTTTTTTCTTTTCATTCTCTAATCTAGACACCAGACCGTTTATTTTCTTCTTTGTTTTTGTCTGAACTTTTGCACGAGCAATTTGGACTAGGGAGTCAAACATTGGTTTTTTTTCCAGTTTCTTAATACGCTGAAGATTTTCACTCACTAATTTGTTAATTTGCGAACAGATTTTCTTGGGGCAATTAGCTTGGTTACTCTGTTGTAATATAATTTGATTAAGCCTTCTTAAAAACGCAGTATTCTCAATGGTTTTTGCACTATGTTTTTCTAATACCCTCCAGAATACATGGTTTTCTTGTTGGAGAAGGAGGGTTGCCGCATAGGGTAATTGATTGGCATCTCTATCAAGCAATAATAAAGGATTATGCTTAATGATCACCTCAAATAAATTAGTAGTCTTATTACTCGCATTTTTAAAACAGTAATCTAAAAAGGATTTATACTCCTGCTTTGAAACAGTAAAATTACTAAAATCTGAAGGAAGAATGCGCTCTTCAAGTAAACAATCCAACAACAAGGGTCTTTGCGTTAAAGCAAGATTAATAATGCTTTTAGAGACATTATTATGAAATACATTTAACTGACGAACCGCTGTAAACTCGTTACGTAATAACACTCTTTCTAGTAGTTTATGACCTGCTGATTCAACTTGTTTGGTGAGTGATTGAAGTTGCTTGATCTCTTCATAGGAAGTTTTGTAAGTATGTAAATAGAGTTGCAGTGTTAAAATTTCTCTATAAAGTTCCGGTAAAGCATTTATTAATTCTTGATCGATTACAGGTAGTTTTTCAAAAGCCTGTTGTAATTTTGTAAGTTCGTGAGGAAAAGTAAGCTTTTTCTGCGGGACTTTGCTTTTTTTCTGGGCTGATGCCGAGAAAAACCTGATGATATCATCTGGTTCGTGTGGAGGCTCTTCGTTGACTGGTATTTCCAAATCATCCTCGGTTTGAACGTTATTACTAATTGAATCCATGATATCTTTTAAAAGTTGTCCTGTTCTTTTTAAAGGATGTGGATCATTAACGTAGAGCATTTGTTCTTCCAATTTCTTAATTTGTCCATCTAAAGAGTCTAAATAGGCTTCTTTATTTTGTTGAAAATCAATTGATAATGCCGTGGAGTAAGCATCACATTGCTCATACTCTTTTTTAAGTTTGGCAATTAACTGTTTCTGGGAGTTACGCACTGAACTAACCCAGTCTCGAACATATAGATTAGCAATATGTTTAAATTCCACTTCAAGGTCGTCGGAATTTATAATCTCGTATTGCTCACCCACTTTCTTTGAGAGTAGGGGCTTAACGATTAATGCGTCATTGGATGAATAATAAGCATGGAGACAATATTCATGATGTTGCTCATCTGTGAAATAAGCGGTGTAATGATACTGACTATCCGAATTTATGCCAAATTCATGATCCTTATAGGCGCTAATATGATGCGCAGAAAGTTTATACTTCCCAACTTGGATGTCCTGGGTAACCCCTAATTCAAAAATATAAAAATCTTTATTCTTCTTCTGAACCACATTTACTACATTAGAGATAGTCGTAAAGTTTAACCCTGCTTCGATCACTCGATAAAGACTATTTGTGTGCAAAATGAACCTCCGTAAACTATATGAGCTAATAATTATACCGCCAGCCCATATTGTAATCAATTGGATTTATAGGCTACTATAAAGGATGATTCCAGAGCATTAATTTTAGCACTAAGTTAACTTGACGATGCCCTATAGCCTACTGTGTCTAAGTCAAATTGGTATGGGCTGAGTCACCCAGTTCGTTTGCTCAGTCTAAAAAATAGTGCAGCAATTATTTCAGAATCATTCGAAACGATTTATTGTGGTTGTATTTATCAAGGTAAAACCGTGACTCTGGATTCGGGTGGTATGAGCGAGGCCAAGGAAAAAAAGCGGGTTAATCGTATCGAAATCGAGCATATGTTAAGGCGCTTTGGCAACAGGTTATAAAATTCAGCCTTGTTCTGACTTTTTAAAGAATGTGAGCGAAGCTATATGCGGGCCCCCTGATTTTACCGTAATCTTTATAAGAGGATCATGGATGTATGGTACCCGAACTGAAGTATCATTCATTAATGAGCAGTTTGGTCTATACGGCTGAGATCTGCCCAAAATACAAGTTTTTTTGAATCAATGCTTTTTTTGCAACAGAGCCCAATGGAGTATGGTGGGGAGCCCATTCACGCGGAACAATTAAAAAATGCCTGGCACCTTTTTTTAAAAACATACCATTTAGAGCACATCATCATTGCAATACTAGGCTTACGCGCCTGCCTATTTATTGGCCACACCCTATTAAAGTGATTTGAACGAACTTATGGAAAGGTACCTTTCAAAAATGGTGGAGCAATGAAAAGAAGCAAAACTCCGAGGAGAATTTGGTTTTAGAAGAGCGAATAGCGCGAAAAATAGCGCGTATTTTTTTACGCGCAGCGGAAGCGAGGCGTAAAAGCAAAATGATTTCGCGCTTATAATTCCACCTTAATGATTCAATCATCCCAAAAGAAATTGAAGGTAGTTAATAGACAAACTCTTAATTCGAACTCGACGCCCTTTGAGAACAAAGAACTACCCGCTTTCGAACTCTACCACTATGACCGGTTATCTATTTTGCTCTCTGCATTAAATAACCAGACCGCAATCTTGATTTCTGGCTAGGGCACCGTCAACTAAACTATTGCGCTAGACTGTATTTTATTTAGAGGCAGAGCGAGCCTCCTCAACTAAATTTTGAGCTCACTGAAGTTTAGTTACCGAATGAAAAAATGCTATCAAAGAAGCCGAAAAGATACTGCTATCCTGGAGAGATTATAAGCATTGTGGGGTGTGGAGTGATCACCAATGTGATGACAGCTGCCTTGGCATAATCCTTGTTGCAGTTGCATGAGCACTTATTTAGGAACCAGCAGCTATTCTATTAGCTGGCTGGTTCGTGTTTTGTACTAATTCCTGCAAGCAGGAGATTATTACCGTCGACTTCTTTTTCGGAGGCGAACAAAGTCTTCTTCGCGGTCTTCTTCATGCTTTCTCTTGCGCGTTGAGAAAAATCCTATGGACGTTGATTCCGGTGGTGCTTCGACATCCATATCAATTACTTGACAAAAACCTAGCGCATTAATTCGATATAGCAAGTCATGGGCTAAAAAATCAGGCTCAACGGCCAGAACTTTGTTTTGTTTGCTAATTAATGGACTAAGATACTTTTTATAAATGTCGTTAAAAGTTAACACATAACCAATCTTGTCCTCATAGCGCCTGATTACTCGCCCGAGCATTTGCTCAATATCTTTTTGCGGTTCTTTTTGCGACGGTTTACGAGCAATGATTTGCCAGGCCAGATCTGGGCAGTCAAAACCAAAGCGTAGTTTTCTTACCGCAAGTAAAACGCCCGGATTCGTACTCGCAATAAAGTTTTTTACCTCCGTCGAGGCTAAACCATTGCTGCTATGAATGGCGTATGCGGTAATACCCTGTTGATCAAGCACTTTTTTAACATAGTCACACAATTCAATCGATTCGAGATAAATAATTCCTTTACTTTTCGCTAAAGGACCACTATCTCCAAATCCTGGATGATATTCAGTCTTTAGGATCTGTGGTAAGCATTTGATTACATACTTCACGTTTTCTGTGGAGTAATCTCGATTAAATTTGCCTGTAATAATTCCTGCATGAAACTCACCATTCAGTGCATCTTCCAAAGTAAAGGAATAGACGGTATCTTTTATAATATCATCTTTGGGAGGAGTGGCGCTGCTGGCGATAAGTTGTGGGCCACCCAGCTTACGTACCTTTTCTACCATAGATGCATACTCATGATATTCATCCAGAAGAATTAATGAGGCACTACGTACTAAAGCGCCATCTTTCTCTTCCATGAGCTTGGAGAAACTGTCCGCACAACAGATAGTAATTGATCTTTGTTGTCTGAAATGATTATTTGTTAATAGGGATTTGGCACTTAAGCTCTGAGCATGGCTGGAAACAGTCACTATTGCTTGAGCAGGTATACTTAGCGAATTATGTTTATCAGTCAAAGACTGATTATATTTCATTAAATCCTCATAAAACTGAATAACCAGATCGATCTGGGGCGTGATAATAAATACATGTTGATTGGGTGCGGACGCATGGTAGGCAAAAAGGGCTAAGGTGGCTTGAATAATACTTTTTCCACTTCCGGTGGCCATTACGAGGCGGGAGACGGGTTTATCGAGTATAGGAACGTTATGCACCGCTTCTACTTGATAGGGGCGTAGCACACTGGTGTTAAAATCGTATTCATTAATTAATGTGTAAAACCGTTCTTTAAAATTCTGGCCATTATTTTCAGAAGCTGATGCGGTAACCGTGGATGTCCTTAAGCGATTATTTGCTTGTGCATGGAGGCTTAAAAGATCGGTATTTTGGATAAACTCTGCTTGTTGTGCATATCTTTTATAGTTGCTCTCAATAAGTCCATTAAATGTAACCTTAGTTTTTTCTACAAGTTCCAACAATTGTTCAGTGATTCCATCTATAAAGGCGATGCCATTAATTTTTTCCGCTTTTTTACCCGTGGCAGCAAATGCATTTTTGTTTTTCTGGGAGCGAAAAAGGCCAATATTGGCAGTTGGCATTATTTCATAGCCAGGACACTTTTTTTCTTTCAGCAGATGGTGGAGAAAAATTTGAAAATAATAGTCTTCTCCCCACGCTGCTCCATGAGAAGCATCTGGAAATAATAAAAAAATGTCTTCATTATCGATAAGTACTTCACGGATGAGCTTCATATTAATCATAAATAACTTGGAGCCAAGTTCCCCGGTATTTTTAGAACGTCCGTTCATCGTAGCAACACTGATGCAACCTTTTGGGCCGAGCTCAGTTTGTAAAAAAGTAAAGGCGTCATCCCAGGTATTTCCGTTAATTAAGCTGGGGTTCCATGATATTTTTTGGATGTTGTCATCCAGCATAACGAATTCCTCAAGCTTGAAATGATGAGCATACAGGAATAGTGCAATACGCCGTGCGGTAATGCTTCCCAATGACTCATAGTGTCCATAATACTTGCTATCAAGGCGTTTAATAACCAGCAAATGAAGGTTTGGGGATACATAAGGTTTTAATTCTTTAGATTCGTCCTCGGTACAAATTAATACACAGCCTCCTTTGTTGTGGGGAAGCGGAATAAGCGCATTAGTTTTTCTGCCAGCACAAATAAATGTCCACTGCACAACCTCGGGCGTGGTTTGGTTTAACGTGATAAAAGACGCCTCAAGCGTCTTAATGTTGAGATCAATAGTTGTAATATTATGGGAAAAGCTCATGGAGGGAAGGTTACTGATTTGCTCAAAAGAACACTCGGTGACAGGACGAGGAGGTGTTGTAGATGAATGCAAAGGTTGGGGCAGGCGAGAAAGTGGACCTGCTATATATTTTGAATGAATACCGCCTTTTATTTGGCTTTCTGCGTGTACATTAGCCCGGCTTTGGTACTCTTTAACTTTTTCTTGGTTATTTGTGAATGTATAGCCTTTGATTATCGTCTCGGCTGAGGCATGATGTTGAGTGAAGTATTCCTCTACTTTTTTGTGGTTATTTGCAGCAGCGTATCCACATGCAATTTCATTTACCGAAGCATTATAACGAGTGCGGTATTCTTCGACCTTATCGTAATTTTTTGCTTTAATATATCCTTGGATAATAAAACTTGGAGATGCCCCATACTGGCTTCGGTACTCCTCGACTTTTTCGTGATTGCCGACCAGGGCATACCAACGAGCTATGTCATGCTCTGAAATATTGTGCACAGCGCGGTATTCTTCGACCTTATCGTAATTTTTTGCATTAATGTATCCTTGGATAATATGGTTTAGAGAGGCCCCATATTGACTGCGGTACTCCTCGACTTTTTCGTGATTGCCGATAATGGCATACCCAACAGCTATGTCATGCTCTGAAATATTGTGCGCAGCGCGGTATTCTTCGACCTTATCGTAATTTTTTGCATTAATGTATCCTTGGATAATATCGTTTAGAGAGGCCCCATACTGGCTGCGGTACTCCTCGACTTTTTCGTGATTGCCGAGCTGGGCATACCAATGAACTATTGTATTCACTGAAATATTGTGCTGAGTGCGGTACTCCTCGACTTTTTCGTGATTGCCGACCTGGGCATACCAATAAACTATTGTATTCACTGAAATATTGTGCTGAGCGCGGTATTCTTCGACCTTATCGTAATTTTTTGCATTAATGTATCCTTGGATAATAGAGTTTAGAGAGGCCCCATACTGGCTGCGGTACTCCTCGACTTTTTCGTGATTGCCGACCTGGGCATACCAATAAACTATTGTATTCACTGAAATATTGTGCTGAGCGCGGTATTCTTCGACCTTATCGTATTTTTTTGCTCTAATATATCCTTGGATAATAGAGGTTAGAGAGGCCCCATACTGGCTGCGGTACTCCTCGACTTTTTCGTGATGGCCGACCTTGGCATACCACTGAGCTATTGTATTCACTGAAATATTGTGCTGAGTGCGGTATTCCTCAACTTTTTTGAGATTATTTGCTATCATATATAGTCTTGCAATTTCAACTGCCGAGATTACATTTTCCTCACGATATTTTTCGACTTGTGCATGCTCGTTTCCGTTAATAAGGTTATAGACCTTATATTGAATTGGTGTGAAAGGTACCTCATTTATAATCATTTTATTCTCACATTGGCTTTAAAATGTCGCATTATAACCATACAAGATCTAATTGTCTATTTTTTAACCCCACCCCCTCACATTGAAAAATCCTTTTTGGGGGTTATATGCCGCGTTAGGCGTAATGCCCAATGATAATAGATTCAATGGATTTCCTTTGCTATCTTTGAATTGGTCACAATGTCTCTTTTTTTGCGGGGTATTTTTAAGGAGAGGTCTTCAAAAAGGTACGAAATTTGGCTCCGTTGCAAAAACAAAACCCTGTACAAAAATAAAGCTTCTGGATAGATCTCAGCTATAGATTCCAAATTGTTCATTAATAAATGAGACCGCAGTCCGATTGCCATACATCCAGATATTGAACTGTCCTTTTTTAAACAGGCGCATAATTTCAAAGCCCCTGATGGTTGCATAAGCAGTTTTCATGGAGTGAAACCCTCTGACCGGATTGATAAGACCCTTAAGCTTTCCGTGGTCTGTTTCAAGCCGATTATTGCGGTATTTTATCTGCAGATGGCTTACATGATAGGCCAGATTTCCTTCCTGCTTTAGTTCTTTAATGGCCTGGCCATAGGCTGGATTTTTATCGGTATTGATCACACTGACATCACAGGTTGGGTTCGATTTGAGTAGCTTCTTCAGGAAGCGTTTCGCAGCTTTCGCATTCCTGTGGTGGGAAAGGTAAAAATCAATCGTATTGCCTTGTTCATCCATTGCTCGATACAGGTATTTCCATTCACCTTTTATCTTGATATATGTTTCATTAAGGTGCCAGCGACTAGCATAGCGTTTCTTACGCCACTCCAGTCGTTTTTTTAATTCCGGGGCATAATATTGAACCCAGCGATAAAGCGTAGTGTGCTCTATAGAAAGACCACGCTCTGCCATCATTTCTTCCAAATCCCTGTAACTAATCCCGTATTTACACTACCAACGCACACAGTGCAATATTACTTCACCATGAAAATGACGCCATTTAAATGCGGCAGGTTTCATTGAGCGCATTTGAGATCTCAGTTAATAGTTTTAGCTAGACGTATAAACTACTGTTCGTTTTTGCAACGGAGCCTGAAAGATTGTAATCCCACTTTTGATGATCAATTCGGGTCAATGCAATTATAAATGCGAGCCGCTTTCTCTATATATCTTGCTGTAGAGCGATGGCATTTAATTCTATTAAAAAAGAACCTAAATTTATAAAATTATTTTGTATTAAATTAAAATAGTTAACTAGAGCATCTCTTTCATCATTGGTATAATGATTGATACTGAGAACCTCTTCCTTGGCTCGACATAATGAGTCCATAAAATTCAATTTTAACGGTCGATTGCTTTGCCCGATCTGTAAAGTTGAAATAGCTTCCTCCAAGAAGAAACTAAAATTTCCTGGTAAATCTTTTACGTATGGGAATTGCGGATATTTCTCCATGATGGGTGTAAGACAGACATATTTCTCCAAATTAAAAGCTCTTCTTTATATGCTACGATTTGTGCACCGAGTGCAGAGTCAAATTGTTCCGGTGGGCAAAAGTCGAAAAGGTACACTTTGCGCTTTTCACCACCTTGTTCACTATCTAATATTGAACATGAGTAGCCAATATTTTCTGCATGCAAATCAGAAAGTCCCATAATACGACAAATCAAGCTTAGAGAGATTAGATCTTTTACTAATTTGTCCATACGTTTTTTAGGAACCTCTTCACTAAATAACGTAAATTGTTTGTTTCCATCTGTGGTTTTTTAGAGTATTTCAGATCTTGTGTGGCTACGAAATAATCATTCTCTTGTGATATAAACTGGCATTTTGGTCCAAATCCAGTATATTCTAAAGTTTTATAAATGAGTAATTCGTTAAGTCGTGGTTTGGATTTTTTGGAGAATCTATCTTCACTAGATGTACCATTCGAATAGGTCTTAACATAAAATATTTTGAGTGGGCTGTTGTCTTGCGTAATTGTTGCAATGCAACCTAACTGTTTTCCATTTACCTTTAAGCCTCAGCTATCAACCTGTTCTGAAATTCTCTTGATTGACATTGTCGCCATTTACTCAAAGCTAAGGTGGCAACTTTATGACAAATGTCGCGATGAAAGACCAGGGCTTCAGCTTCTATTTTTATTTGTTCAGGAGGATTTCTACGGCAAATGTCGATTATCAAGCTCTCATTTAACTTTGGTGCATAGTGAGGCAAAAAGGGATGCGCATTAATTACAGCAAGGTCGGCAATCATTAAACGTAATTCATCAGGTAATTTGGCTGATTAAAACGGCTTAAATACGAGTCATTAAAAACTGCCGCTATGGATTCATGATGGTGTCTAATTGCGCCATAAGCCTTTGCTCAAGCTCTTCCTGATTCAACATTTGCGGTGGTCCTTTGAGCAAATCTCTTACCCACAAATCAAATAGACACCGTTCTCTTATTGTTGGCTCGAACTCACGAAAGGCCATCGCTAAAATAGAGTCTTTATTTTCCTGGTAGGGCTTAGTAATGGAGTCATCCAATATTTCTGCAGCAGCTCTTGATTCCAAAACAAAAAACACCAGCTCCCACTGGCCTGCTTCGGCGAGAATCGCTAGCACTGTTTTGCCTTTGTCAGCCCCTTCGTCAGGGCTTGCGTTAACATTAACCCCTGGGAGTTTAAGCAGCTCGCTGACCAAGGCCCATTGCTTATTTCCCACAGCCCACCAGAGCACCGTGACGTGGTCATTTAAGTCTGAATTATCTACACTAATCCATTTTTAAAAGCTTCATAAAAATAGTGGGTGTTACCAAGCCCAAACTGGCAATGAGGCTTGGGCCATATTTTTCATCAAATTAGATGATATTCGTGTTCATACTATTTTTCTTTGTACTAAAAAAATCACTTAATTTTTGAGTAAGATGTTCATTTTGTGTAAGAAGTCCATAGTTAAGAATATCTGGTTCACATAATTCCAATAGAGAAGATTCAGGACTTTTTTCTAGTGTATCTAAAATTTCTTGTAACCCCTTGTCTGTAATGCTAGTAAAGGAAATATCCATTTTTTTAATACGAGTAGATTTTCCTATCAATTCGGCAATATGAAAGGCGCTTACATCGGTTATTCCCTCATTAGTATTAACGTCCAATAATTGAACGGAAGAGAGATTTTCTTTTAGAGAATTTAAAAGGTAAAAAAAATCTTCATCATCTAACCCGTTAGTTCCCAAATAGATTTCTTCTAGAGATTGATGCCTTCTTATCGATTCTCCTAAAAATTTAATAGCCCCTTTCGAGTTATTACCAAGAAATTCGAGTTTTTTAACATGAGTACTATATTTAAGAGCACTGAATATCTCTCTTGAAGATTCTGAATCTAAACGAAGCTGACCGCATTTAACTACTTCTAAAGAAGGATCATTAGCAGTAAGTCTCGTTACAATGGTTTGTACGGTATCATTTTTAACACTAAATAGAGTAAACATTTAAGATCTCCTAATAAAAATTTCAAAATTTATATTATAATTTTATATTATAATAGTGTGTATTTCGGCCTAAGACTCCGCAACTTGCGCTGTGATGCAAAATCAAAAAGTAAGAGTCGCTCATATTGAATTACTATTTAAAGGATTATTGAGAGTGGAATTGCACGGGGTAAATTTAATATTTTTTACACTCTAATAAGATTAATATCAGAGCAATTATCCACCACAACAGAACTGATAAAACCCCTAAATTAACAAATTACCACTATACTTCATGCAGTCCATTTCGAGTTCAAAGGCTCTTTTCTTTTTCATTAATAAACATTTGGATTAAATTGTTTTTTCCAAATACATGGAAAATAACAACCATATGTGTTATATTTTGCTCATTAAGAGCGCAAATTAAACATCTAGGTAAGCTGCATTTATTCCTAAGGTAACTTTTTACTTATTTGACAGAGACATAAAATATGGCACCTCAAACTCAACCTCAAAATACAGAACCTAAATTACAGCTCGGTAATTTTCAACAAGGCTTAACACATCTTAGAAACATCCCTACAGAACAACTCTATCGTCTGTATGTGGATGGGGACAAATTGAAGCATGAAGAAGGACCGATGCGTTATGATCGGCGCTATGAAACTGAGAATGGCTCAAGGAATAATGAAAATGAAATACTAAAAGCGCTACAAGGTTTGCTAGCCCCTATTCAACATGGAATAGGCCAAGAGCAGAAGGCATTGGAGATTCCTAACGAATTGCTTAAAAAAATTCATTTTCGAATCATGCATAAAAATGACGGATTTTACGATGCTGTGTATGCAGGTTGCATGGATGGTTCAGGTGGTTTTGGAATGAGCCAAAATAATATGTCTAAAGAAGGCTTAAAACAATTGTTACAACGCAGTGCCGATCCACTAGAGACCGCTTATCGCTATACTTTAAATCCAAACTCACGACAATTAGACTTTGTCAATAAAGAAGACTGCCTTAATCAATCGTATACAGAAGAAGAAATAGATCGATTTTACACCACGCTTCGTTTTGGAGGCGGTTTTTTTCGCACTAGTGGGAACGACTTAGATGTAGAGGATAATAACTACGCTCAGATAATGGAAGGTTATACCCAGAACTTTATTAAGCAGTTTGAAGCAGTTAAAAATGAAGGGAATGTAGATGAAGTGATTCACACCATAGTGGATTACATTCAGCGCTGTGAACAACTTCATCCTTTTCCAGATGGAAATAGCCGTACGTTTGTAAATACTATGTTGTGTTTTTGCCTCATGCACGCAGGACTACCGCCAGTCATTTTTGATAAGCCCTCAGTATTAGATGGGCATTCGGTAAACGAGATAACAGCAATCGTTAAAGAGGGTTGTATTAATACCTTAAGATTAATAAATGGCGAGGATGGTTGTCATGGTTTCAACCATGCAGAAATGATGACATTAAAAAAAGATGACCCACATTTAAAAACTATCGTTATGCAAAGCTACGATATAAAAGCTAGTTTAGATGAACTGCTCGATCCAATCTTAGGTGAAAATACCCAGCCTGTAAGTGTAGAACGAGCCTTAGAGATAGAACAATACAAACTTAAGGCCTTAACCCAAGAGATTCAATCCCTATCACAGATATTATTAAAGGTACAAGAGCTTGCTCTAACTCCAGAAGAGAAAAATGCAATCGCTGAAACAATCAAACAAGCAACTACATGCTTAGATAATGCAAATATAACTGAGTTATTCGATAAAAAAATGTCTTTGTATACTGCGCTTGATGCCGCAGTTAAAAAAAATATCGAACAGGTTAAGCGAGAATTGGAAAACTCGTCAACACAGACAGCGAAAGTGAAAAGTACGTTAGAAGAGTGTTTATCTTCCTTGAAACATCTCGACTATTCGCTTGAGGATCGATTATTATTAGGTAAAAATAATCATACAGAAGAGAAATATTTCACTTACCTCACAGATCGTATAGAGAAAGTGTATCAGGATTTAAAGAAAGTTACGGCAGAGCCACAATGCCAAAAAATTCGCGCACGATTACAAGACCTAACCACAACCTATCTGAGTACGTTAAATTCTGAACATAAAAATTATGCTTTAGCGAAGGAGTTAAAGGCAAAATTAGAGAGTATATATTATCTGTCTTTTGATTGCATTGATAACTTTTATCAAAAATTAAATGAAGAGGATAATCTGCAGTCTATTAAAAATGATAACACCCGTTCTGCTGCTAAATTCGTTTTGGGAATTGCTGTAGTTGCTGCAACGATAGCCACTGGTGTTTTACCTGGGGTTCTAGTCATGTGGGCAACAAAAAAGTGGCCTAATGAGCTATTTAATACTCATGCAGATACATTTGGAAAAGGCGTTGCTAAAGAATATAAGCTATTTATCTCTCAGCGCCCCAAGAATGAGGAGCCTGCGTCGGAAGAAGATACCAAATTTTCTCCTGGCAGTTGAAGGTAGTGTTTAAATAACTATGTCACCTCTTTGAATTTATTATAATTTGTACAAATAAAAGAGGTGACATAGTTAGATTTAACCACAACAACTGATACAGTAACTTCAAATATACTTTCTATTGAGTGTGTTCATTTAACTGTGTCACCTCATTGCTTATCTAAGCCCCAAAGTTAAATGAACACACTCATAATAAGTGGCTCCGCGAATACGCACTTGCTGCTCATCCAAATGCCATTTATCCGAGCGTCTGGGCGCTCTTTTCTTAATGACACTCTTAAACTGGGTACCAACTTTAATGCACCATTGACGTATCGTCTCGTAACTGACGTCAATCCCTCGATATAATAAGCGCTCCAAAACATCTCGATAGCTGTCATTAAATCGATGGTAACTCCACACTGCAATGCTGATAAGCTGTGCGGGGTAACGGTATCTTTTAGGCTTATTTTCCAACATCACGCTCGGCCTCTAAATAAAATACAGGCTAGTGCAAAAGTTAAATTGACGATGCCATCAATATCCATACTGGATTTAATCAACCTATTTACCATATCTGGAAAATATCTATAGAGTTCTTACGCTTTATTTTGTCTTTAAATTATTCCTTTGTTACAGTTTTCTTTAGTAGTAAAACAACATTCAACTAAGGAAGTTATCATGTTAAAAAAAGGATTATTGGCATTGTTGCTGCTTGCGCAACAAGCCTCCGCTGGAAAATCACTTTTGATAGAAATACCACCAAAAAATAATTCAGTTCATATTGCAGAGATCGCGCTAAAGTCTGAGGAGCACAGTGCGGTGGCCTGTTCTAACTTTGTGCAAAAATGCACCGTAAATATCAGTAGCCTTACTTGTTTGAATCCCCCTGGCTTCATTACCGTGACCAATAACTCCCTAATCAGCGCCAAAAACATAACCGCATCATCTACCGATACAAACTTCATAAGTTTTGTGTCTCAAAATAATAGTTGCCCACAAATATTAAATCCAAAAGCAAGTTGCACTATCTCCTTTATTTCCAGTGCAACCAGTCCATTTCTAGTACCTAATGTAGTGGTCAAAGGAACAAATACAAATACAACGTTTTTCAACATTAATGCAGTGCAATGTCAACCAGGACAAACAACATTGAGTGCTACGCCATCAACTTTAGCTCTCTCAGTTAACGACACAACACTCAATCCGGCATTAACTGGAAATCCAAGACAGATTACAATTCAAAATACCGGAATAAATGATGCTATAGGCTTAAACATTACCTACCCGACTTGGCCGGGGGGAACACCTGCAACTACGGCATCATCAACTTGTGGTTCTACTCTGGCTGCAGGTGCTACATGCACGATTACAGTTACGCCAGGCGCTAACCCCACCTCCAACTGCAACACAGGGATTGCGCCAACACCTGATACCATTACAGTTAGTGCCACTAATGTTACCACCGCTGTAACGAGCGATGTTGTGGTATTGAGCTATGGCTGTCTGTATCAAGGTGGTTTTATTTATTCGATAGATGACACGACCACCACTACAAGCAACATTGCCGGTAAAGTGGCATCATTGGTAGACCAAGCCGCACCTTATATTAGTTCCGGCCCTCAAGCCACGAGTATTATTTGGAGTTCCAATGGAAGCGGGGGGGCAAGCGCAAACGGCAGTAATGATATTATTCCATTAATCGCTGACAGTTCTACGCCAAACGATTCATATGCCAACGCACAAACAACGTACAACGCAACGTACTCCAATACAAGCTTTTTTCCCTTTCCGGCATCAAGTGCGTTTGCTATTTGTAATGGAGCAAGCGAGGGGCAGTGCAATAGCGGTAATATTTTAGCACTTTATGATGCTTATAAAACAGGTTATGGTATTGGTGGCAGTCCTTATACGCTTTCTGCTGGACCAACAAACCGAACATATTATGCTGCGGGCTTATGCACGGCAACCATTAATGCATATTCCGATTGGTATTTGCCTGCTGTTTGTGAAATGGATGCGGTGAATGTTTTTACCACGTGTCTTACTGGAGAACAAAGCATGGTGGCCAGTCTTGCATTCTTGCTTGGAGACCCAAGCTCAGCAACCCCCAGTATTTCGTGTTCTCCTCCTACTGGCGCAGATTGCCTTGCAGGCAATTACTGGAGTTCCACCGAGTATGCGAACAATCCGCAGAACGGCGCGTGGTATGAATCCTTCACTAGTAGTGGCAGCCATCAGTTTCTCACTCTGGTTAAGTCCAATGGGTTTGGGGTTAGATGTTCTCGAGCGTTAACCTTTTAACCCGTGCGTTCCTTTTCTTTTGACTTAGCTTTGCAAAAACCTGCAAAGCAAGTCATTTTTGAAATTATGCTCTTAACCCCATGCTCAAAGTCTGTTTTATGTCTACTGAATATCAAGGCGCCGTAGGCGCACAGGCCTGCGACTTGTCGTGTTCCGTGCTACACTAAGCGCTTGTATTCTACTCGGGGTTTCGGGCAGCAAGTTACCATTTTAGCCGGTGGCATATTATGTGAATAACAAATGACTTTATTTTGCCCATAAAAAAGAGATACTGATATTAACTACTCAGGCTTAATCGTAACCTAACTGTATGTATTAAGCGGATAATCAACCCCTGCGTTAATTAGGCTAGTTGTTTCACATAATACAAGAGAAAACCTCTTATTTATTCACATACAACCTATTATGCGACTAATTTTTAGGCTAAACGTGGGTTGTTTTTGAATAAAATCGTAATTTTTGGTCTGAATAAAAAATGTTTGGATTCATAGAGTTAGCTCTAGACCCGCCAAAATGGTAAATTGCTGGCCGAAACCCCGGATAGTTAAAAAAGACGCGAAAGCATGACGGCAGTCGCAGGTGAAGTAAAGAAAAAAGAGAGCCCGAGCTCCGGGCTCTTGCAGTATTACTCCAGGGAGATGCCTAAAACCGAGGTTGTGTACCACCCAGGGATTTAAATACAAAGGGTTTGGAATGCGGATTGAGTCCTGGAGCAAAAAAATGGTTGGGGTTGAAGGTATTGGATTGAACCTGGCGGGGTTGAATAGACAGCTTAAATACCCCCTGATTAGTTCTATTTTCTTGACCAGAAACCCCTTGGTCTGAGAGTTCATCGACCACGCGCAATACGGCCTGTTTGACCGGATGAATCTCTTCCCCTGAACAACTACTATGCAGCCCTTTCCCATAGATTAAAGTAAGCGCTGAAATAGAGTCCGTTGCCTTCATCTCCTGCTGCACACGACTTTTGAGTCCGAAATAGACCATGCCAAATGACATTCCATGCAAGTTTAGTCTTGCCCCCTTCTTCATATCACCCAGCTTAAATTGCTCTATGGCCTCATTAATCAAGACTTCTGCCAGTTCGGCATCCGGCTGCTTACTCTTGGCAATCGCATCGATGGTGCTGGCGTAGGTAATGGCATCAGCCAAGTTTGCCTTCTTGGCTTCCTGCAGTAACTGCACCGCCCGCTCGGTATCCGGCTCCTTACTCTTGGCAATCGCATCGATGGTGCTGGCGTAGGTAATGGCATCAGCCCAGTTTGCCTTCTTGGCTTCCTGCAGTAACTGCACCGCCCGCTGGGCATCCGGCTCCTTACTCTTGGCAATCGCATCTAAGGTGCTGTTGTAGGTAATGGCATTGGCCAAGTTTGCCTGCTTGGCTTCCTGCAGTAACTGCACCGCCCGCTCGGCGTCCGGCTCCTTACTCTTGGCAATTGCATCGATGGTGTTGGCGTAGGTAATGGCATCAGCCCAGTTTGCCTGCTTGGCTTCCTGCAGTAACTGCATCGCCCGCTCGGCATTCGGCTCCTTACTCTTGGCAATCGCATCGATGGTGCTGTTGTAGGTAATGGCATTGGCCAAGTTTGCCTTCTTGGCTTCCTGCAGTAACTGCATCGCCCGCTCGGCATTCGGCTCCTTTCTCTTGGCAATCGCATCGATGGTGCTGTTGTAGGTAATGGCATCAGCCAAGTTTGCCTTCTTGGCTTCCTGCAGTAACTGCACCGCCCGCTCGACATCCGGCTCCTTGCTCTTGGCAATCGCCTCTAGGGTGCTGTTGTAGGTAATGGCATCAGCCCAGTTTGCCTTCTTGGCTTCCTGCAGTAACTGCACCGCCCGCTCGGCATCCGGCGCCTTACTCTTGGCAATCGCATCGATGGCGCTGTTGTAGGTAATGGCATCAGCCAAGTTTGCCTTCTTGGCTTCCTGCAGTAACTGCACCGCACGCTGCGCATCCGGCTCCTTACTCTTGGCAATCGCATCTAAGGTACTGGCGTAGGTAATGGCATCAGCCAAGTGTGCCTGCTTGGCTTCCTGCAGTAACTGCACCGCCCGCTCGGCATCCGGCTCCTTACTCTTGGCAATCGCATCTAAGGTGCTGTTGTAGGTAATGGCATCAGCCAAGTGTGCCTGCTTGGCTTCCTGCAGTAACTGCACCGCCCGCTCGGCATCCGGCTCCTTACTCTTGGCAATCGCATCTAAGGTGCTGTTGTAGGTAATGGCATCAGCCAAGTGTGCCTTCTTGGCTTCCTGCAGTAACTGCACTGCCCGCTGGGCATCCGGCTCCTTACTCTTGGCAATCGCATCTAAGGTGCTGTTGTAGGTAATGGCATCAGCCAAGTGTGCCTTCTTGGCTTCCTGCAGTAACTGCACTGCCCGCTGGGCATCCGGCTCCTTACTCTTGGCAATCGCCTCTAGGGTGCTGTTGTAGGTAATGGCATCAGCCAAGTTTGCCTTCTTGGCTTCCTGCAGTAACTGCACCGCCCGCGCGGCATCCGGCTCCTTGCTCTTGGCAATCGTATCGATGGTGCTGTTGTAGGTAATGGCATCAGCCAAGCCCTTGGTTACAGCCATCTTATGTACCAGCAAAGAATACTGAGGTTTATGTAATTGAGACAGGCGTTTAATGAGTTGATTTAGAATTACCGTATTAGGGAAAATATGCTTATCCAGCATCTCAGTCAATAACGAGGTGACCTCATCCAGCCCTTTGTCTTTTAACTGTTTGCTGTAGAAAATGTAAGTGCGTTTATCAGCATCTGCTTTTATATTGCACCCTTCCATTCGCATTATTAATGAATTGAAAGGAGCAACTTGGTTTCCAGTCTTTTTGTTTTGCTGTCTAGTTAATCTCATCGATGTAATCCAAAAATCAAAGTGTAAAATATTAGCTCACAATAGATGTTTATTCAACGATAATTTCGTATGGCACCGTCAAGTAAACTATTAGTGATGTAAAAAGGAGCCGGAGCCTAATTTCAGGCGCAAAGAATCTCGGTTGCAGCAGACCACCAAATTTCTTTGGCCTTTTGAAATTGGTCTCTTCCATGAGAGGCTGAATGGGTATAGCGCCCGACGGCCACAGCAAAGAGATTACGCGTTTCCCCCATGAGCGCGATGACGGTTTGTGCCCCTGCAGGTGATTTGAAACGAATGAGGCACTTTTCTTTTCTGCGTGTGGGTTGATGAGCATTTTCAACCCGATTATTAAGCCCTTTATGCGAGCGATGCTCGACTCCTTTGCCCATCTGACGAATTAGTTTTGTGGAGCTCCTGAGCTTATCGATTACAATCACCCGAGGCTTTGGATAGGTGTTCAATAGACGAGACAGAAAGCGGATGGCCGCCTTTTTATTACGTCGCTTTTGCAGAAACACATCCAGTTCATAACCCTCATCATCCACAGCACGCCATAGATAATAAGTGGCTCCGCCAATACGCACTTGCCCACTCGATTTCCCTTCATAGCTTAAGCAGTATGAATCAATTGATACCTCTTCAAGCTCAAGGAAAATAAATTTTTTATATATTGGGCTTGGGGAGTAAGGGAACGGCCAACCGAGTTAGGCATTAACCTGCTTTGCAATTGGCTAGTTCAAATCTTGCTCGTTTGCAGATTGTTACACAGAGAACTACCTACAGGAGAGGCCCTCCTTTTGACGCCCTATCCTGGATGTAAGATTTAAACAGCTACTGGATGTCTTCTATCATTATTTTGTTTATTACTGATGTGGGCTTCGATAAATTTACTTTTGCGCTCTTCTTCTAAATAGTTTATGTATGAGGAAACCTCGTCATAGATAGTCGGAATTTTTATATCTTGTTCGTTTAAAAAATCATAGTTAGTACAAGAAGAAACAAATTCAATCATGGAGTTAAAATATCCATCTATATTAATCAGTCCAAACGGTTTTTTAATCACGCCTATTTTTATAGCACACCATGTTTCGAATAGCTCATCAAATGTGCCTATTCCTCCTGGCATCGTTATCAACTGCGATGATTTTTCATGAATTAAACGTTTTCGTTCGTACATTGAACCCACTACATGCAATTCATCTAGAAAGTCACAGGGTTTTTCTATTTCAGCAAGGTGCTCAGTAGTTATCCCGATAACGGTTCCACCATATAATTTAACAGTTTCAGCAAGGAGTCCCATTAATCCTGTCCCACCTCCACCATAGACTACAGTATATCCACGTTCAGCAACTCCTTTCCCTAAAGAGATTATGGCATTTTTAAAAGATGGATTGCTTCCCATGTGGGATCCTAGATAGACGCCTATTGTTGGAAGGAATTTTGATTGTTCGTGATTCATAATTACCCTTGAGATGATTTGGATGCTAATGTAACAAAAATAAGAACATCGATCCAACTTGGATATTGACTTAAGAGGTTTGAGCGCGTGTTTTGCCATAATCCACTCTTCATTGGTTTATAACGTGGTCTCAAGGGCGGTAAAAATGAAAGATATTTTTGAATATTTTCTCGAACCAAAATGGAATTTTCTCCGACACCTCCTGTAAAAATAAAGGCAAACGGCTATCATATTCCATTTACGGTTTATCTGATTCAGCCAATAAGGCCTCATGTGCACTCTCTAGCGGGAGCTTTGGAATATTACCTGTTAAGAAATCACATTCGAAAATAAGACTTTGATTAGATTGTAAATCATGACTTAGAAGATAATTAGAATTATACTTAATGAACCTAGATTAAAAATCTAGCATACTGTCTGCATTATTAGCCATAATTGCCCACTTCTTTAATTTATTCACATTAGTATTTTAAGCAAATTATGAGTTCTATATAATACCTATTCAAATTAGGTGTACCTATTTTAAAATGAGAAAGAAATGCTTGCCCAAGATGTTCTTAACAAGATAGATAGGTATTGGCGTGCAGCTAATTACTTATCAGTAGGTCAAATTTATTTGCGTGATAATCCACTACTTAAGCGCGAGTTAGTTTTTTCAGATATTAAGCCCAGATTATTAGGCCATTGGGGAACCACTCCAGGTCAAAATTTTATTTATGCCCACTTAAATCATATTATAAAAAAATATGATTTAAACATGATGTACATTTCAGGACCAGGCCATGGTGGTCCTGCAGTTGTAGCGAATGCATACCTTGAAGGCACATATAGTGAGCTATATCCTGAAATTACCCAAGACGAAGAAGGGGTACGCAAGTTATTTGCTCAATTTTCATTCCCAGGCGGGATTCCAAGCCATGCATCCCCAGAATGCCCAGGCTCTATCCATGAAGGGGGTGAATTAGGTTACTCTTTAAGTCATGCTTTTGGGGCTGTATTTGATAATCCAGATTTATTTGTTGCTTGTGTTATTGGAGATGGGGAAGCAGAAACCGGGGCTCTTTCAACCGCATGGCATTCCAATAAATTTATATGTCCAGTAACCGACGGAGTGGTATTACCCATTCTTCACTTAAATGGATATAAAATAGCGAATCCAACCATCTTGGCTCGTATTACGAATGAAGAGCTGGAACAATTGTTTTATGGCTATGGTTGGACCCCGTATTGGGTGGAGGGAGATGATCCTCACGTGATGCATGAGAAGATGGCTTCCATTCTTGAGCAAGTCATCGAGCAGATTAAACTTATTCAATATGATGCGCGTTCTAATAAGAGTACGCAACGCCCACGTTGGCCCATGATTATTTTAAAGACTCCTAAGGGTTGGACGGCTCCTAAGATGGTAGATGGGGTCCAGATTGAAGGAACCTTTCGTTCTCATCAAGTACCCGTTTCTAATTGCTCTAGTGACATGGGGCATTTAAAAATCTTGGAACAATGGCTTAAAAGTTATCAACCCGAAGTTTTATTTGATGAGCAGGGTAAATTATTCAATGAGTTAAGAGTTATTGCCCCTGAGAATGAAAAGCGGATGAGTGCTAATCCTCATACTAATGGTGGTTTGTTATTAAAGACACTTAATTTACCTGATCCAGGTGATTATTCTGTAACAATCTCAGAACGCGGCATGCAAGGAATAGGTGATACACGTGTTTTTGGGGCATACTTGAGGGATATAATTCGGTTAAATTCAAACAATTTCCGTGTATTTGGACCAGACGAAACCATATCCAATGGCTTAGAAGCGGTATTTGAAGCGACCAAACGTCAATGGGATACTCAAACTCTGCCTAATGACAATTTTTTATCCACACAAGGCAGAGTACTGGAAGTATTAAGTGAGCATCAATGTGAGGGGTGGTTGGAGGGATACTTATTAACTGGTCGCCATGGTCTTTTTAACTGTTATGAAGCCTTCATCCACATTATTAGTTCTATGTTTAACCAACATGCCAAATGGTTAAAAGTTACATCATCTATTCCTTGGCGTAAAAAAATCGCTTCCCTTAATTACTTGCTGACCTCTCATGTTTGGCGGCAAGACCACAATGGATTTTCTCACCAAGATCCAGGGTTTATTGATCATGTAATTAATAAGAAAGCAGAAATAATTCGCGTCTACCTTCCACCGGATGCAAATTGTTTATTATCTATCATGCATCATTGTTTACAGAGTAAACATTACGTCAATGTAGTCATTGCAGGAAAACATCCAGCACCACAATGGCTTTCCTTCGATGAAGCAAAGCAACATTGTGCCAATGGAATAGGTGTTTGGGAATGGGCAAGTCACAATAATGGAAAATCTCCTGATGTCATTATGGCTTGTGCAGGAGATGTTCCTACTCTTGAAACATTAGCTGCAGTTTCTATTTTACGTGCTGAATTACCCGATATAAAAATTCGTGTTATTAATGTCGTTGATTTAATGAAATTGCAACCCGATTATGAACACCCACATGGATTAAATGATGAAGAGTACAATTGTTTGTTTCTTGAGGATAAACCCATCATTTTTGCATATCATGGATATCCATGGCTCATTCATCGATTGACCAGTAATCGGTCAAATCACAGAAACATACATGTCAGAGGATATAGAGAAGAGGGTACAATCACCACCCCTTTTGATATGACTGTATTAAACAAATTAGACCGCTTTCACTTGGTTCTCGATGTTCTTAATTGTTTACCTGCCACAGGTTACAAAGAGCAAAAACTAATTGAGCACATTAAATTAAAATTATTGGAGCACGAGAGCTACATAAGGCAACATGGGCAAGACTTACCGGAAATTAGAACATGGAAATGGGACTCCAAGGTAGTTCATACTCAAAACGCAAGCTTAGCGAAGTAACTAAGGTCATCCTTAAGATGACCTTTCAATTATGATATTTTTACCTCGATTTGTTTTTCAACATTTGATTCTTTTTTAGGAATTACAAACGTTAAGAACTCCATGTTTATAAGAGCCTCAATTTTTGATTCATCAACAGATTGAGGCAGGCTAAAACGACGATATAATTGTCCTTACACTCTCTCCATGCATGAATAAGTGTCTTCATTCTCAGACTTTTCAAAGTGCCTTTGACCATGAATAGTTAATACAGTATTGGTTAATGAAACTTTGATATCTTCTTTATTCATCCCAGAAATGTCTGCAACAACGATAAATTTATCTTTTTCTTCCTTAATATCCGCAGCTGTGGAGCCCATGCCTATCAGTCGATTCTTTAAAAAAATGTTCTAACATTTGATTTAATGTCTTTAGGAAAAGGTAAATAGTTGTTCTTTTTTAGCTCCATAAAAAAATTAATTCAACCCAATAAATGAAGCGGACAATCTATTTTCAAGTCATTAAGAAGTATAAATTAGTTATCCAAAAAAAGGCCGTAATCGTTTTGCGGCAGCACGTTTTTCTAATTGTTCAGATGTTCCTGGGTTATCAAACTGTTTAATAGAGTAATTGGGGTTTGGGTTATAGACACTAGGCATTAGGTGAAGTACTTGTTCGGTTTCTTTAAGCAAATTATTGAGTTGGTAGTCAAGCAAAGGTTTTTTATTTACTTGGAGGTAGAGCTGTTTTCCCTGCTCAAGACCATTCATGATGGCTTGGTGAAAATGTGAAATAGGTCCCCTTAAGGCCGCAATGTAATCCAAAATAGGCTCTCCCGCTTGTAATTTTATAATCTGTTCCATTTCCGAATCAAGCTTGTGTACTACGTCTAAAAACTGATTTTGTTTGTCCAGTAGTCTGGAGAATTCTTTTGTTATAAGGTGATGTTTTTGAGACCGTCTATCCCGTAATGCAAAAGAAGTATGGGTATTTTTATATCGCTCAATAATTTTAGACAGATAACCAGTTAATATGGCTAAAATATTTAGGATCTGTTTTAAATCTTCATTGCCTACTGCATAGGCTAATCGATCTATATTCATTTTAGCTGACTGCTGCGGTTGAATTCCAAGATAATACAACAAATTATGATCAAGACTTAATAAAAAGCTCAAAGCATCTTCGCAGCTTAAACGATATTGCAGCGTTAATTGAATTTTGAGTATTACATCTTCATCAGAAGAGCCGTCATCGTCACTATCAGTTGTTACTTGCAAAAGTTTACTTAATAAAGATTGAGTCTCATTAAGGTATAATTTAGCTTCATTTATTAAATGATCAATTTTGTTCGCTATGCTGTTCATAAAAATCTAGATTTTATAATGTTGTCATGACCAAATAAATTGGGCCTGTTTTTTCTCAAAGTTATTTATATTCTCTAATGTAGTTATATCCTGCCGAGGGTAAAGTGATTAGCTGCACACCTCGCCTATTAATGAAATCATTCACAAAACAGCATACCACATCTGTTGGAGGAACTGCCCCGATATTTTCTGAATTCAGATCGAAACCATAATAATTAATTTCATGATGATGGAGTTGATTTACTTGATCAAAAATGGGCCGTTGATATCTTTGTGTGCTAAAAAAAGAAATTTTCATAAATACTTCGTGAATCAGCGAATTATATTCTGCATCTTAATTCATAATATGAAAGAAAATCCAATAAGATTTTTCCGCAGCAAAATGTTAGAATTGAAAACTAGCTCCGATTTTATAGGTCATATTACTTTTTCTAAAGGACATAGAATGAAAAATAGACTATTTATTCTTCTGATTGCATTTACTACGCCCTTGATAGCCAGTGATTTGGGTAAGCAGACCTATGAAATAACATGCAAAACTTGCCATGCTCCTCCCTTTGCTAAAGGGATGCATGCTCCTGCTGCCTTTGATAAAAAAGCCTGGAGTATCAGATTTAATAAAGCTGAAATGGAATTGAAAGACCACCCAGAACAATTCAAAACAGCAATGGATTATTTATTCTATAAAGCAAGTATTGGAAAAGGATTAATGCCTCATGGAGGTTTATGTAAAGAAGCTGATATACCGCATAAAAATTGCTCTGACAAAGCGATAAAAGAAGCTATTTATTATATGGCAAACATAACAATAGATAATTAAATGAATTTGTTGGCTCTGTTGCAAAAACGGAATTAGTTTAAAATGGAAAAATGTTTCTGGATATCGTGGGTGTATTTGCTGAGTTTGAAACAAATTTACGCCGAGAACAACCAACTATAAGGCATTACTCGAGCTAAAGAAAATAACGTCTATAAAGGAAAAAAGGCCTATGTCATGGCCAAAACAAAGGAAGTGCTTGGAGTTTGGGGAAGCATTGTATGCTACAACAAACCACATGGCAATTTCATTCTGATTAATCAGACTTAATGGGGCTATTTGAGAGAGAAACCGGCCCTCTCTCTTATATCATTTTTAAAATTTATCAGACCTAAAGGCATCTCAACGAAACATTTGCTTCATTTAAATCAATTTAAAAATCCTTTTTTAAATCCAAACTCGTTTGTATTAGCAGTAGAGTCTGGTTTTTGAGTTTTAGTTTTATTAGATAAACTCAAAAAAGAAAATTGATTTAAAATTGTCTCAGCTGGTTGAGCGTCATTTCTTAACTTGTTTATGACTTCATAAGCGCTTAAACATTTGCTGCCGGGAAGGCAATGCCTTTTATCATATTCTTTAACAAACAGAGTGTCTTCCTCAAAATTCATTTTTATACCCACTGGACCTACATAATCGATGCGTTTATTTTTTTTCAATAATTCATTTGCTTCGTTGATAGTAAATGAATCCTTTAAATCCTGAGAAGAAAATTGAGACAAAATATAGCTTACGCTCCGGCTTGTTTTGGCATTATTAACTAACGCGACTAGAATCGCCCCTTTATCTAACCCAGAAATATCGACTTTGGAAATTGGCGTTGGATTTTTCTTTGCGGTATACCACCTCACCTCTATAACTTCACCTAAATTTAATTTATTTTCAAATTCCTGCATATCTTCCATGGATTCGCATACATAGAGCTCCGTTCTACCCTCCAACCCACTCCTATTCACCGCACAAATTATCGCCTCATCCGCGGCTATATTAAGCAAATTTTGAATTTTATCAGTATTTGAAATATCAAGTTCTTTCAACTCAAGGGTGACATCGTTTGCTTTGCCAATAAATTTCATTGCTGTTTACTCCTCTCAATTTTAAAGATCTTCCTAAGCTCAAGAAATGTATCAAAATAAACTTTGCGTTGAAAGATATTGCAGAGTGATCGTTTAGAAAGCCTGTATTTCCCCTGTATATTGTTTTTTAGGAAATCACTCAAATGAAGTGAGATGGGTTTCTTGGCTAGAATAAAAAGCAAAGGAACTTGAGCCAAATACATTTTTTATGTGCTAAATATATATATACGGAAGACTATAATTTAGGCGAATGCTAGAACAATACACCTGATTCAATAAGCAACCGCTCTTGTGAGCGTTTTATACCCTCCAGACCAAAGGCCGAGCCCGCAGTAATATTGTTTGCCTGCACGAGGGAAGCTTCACCGCGTGCAAAAAAGATTCCTCGCTGATAAGTTGGTGTTAGTGTTAGCGACCAAGCGTTACTCCCATGACCATAAGCTACATTGGTTCCCCCTGCTGTATCAATATATTCGGCACGACCAGCGATGCTCCAATAGGTATTGAAAGCAAATTTTGTCGCTAGAGCAACGCCATAAGTCGATGCGAAGTCCAGTAGACCGACGCTTGGATCTTTGGGGACATGAGTAAATTGTAATGTAGGGCTTACCGTCAATCGTCCGAAATTATAAGAATAGATTAAGTCATAAATTTGACTGTTATTCTGTGCCAGTGGAGTCACAAGACTGGATACCTTGTCATGTTTGATGTTGCCGGAAGCTACTACGCTTAAGCTATGTTTTGAATTAATAGTATAGGTCACCAACCCAGAGAGCCAGTTAAGCTGTCCGGAATAAAAACCATCGCTTAAAGCAACTGAGCCACTGAAGGCCCCATGGGTGTAATTCATTTGCACGCCACGATTAAGATCATTAGTCTGATTCCATAGTAGGCCCCGCTCAATATTAAAATTTTGGAAGGTAAAGTTATTTTCATTGCCGATGAGAGTGAATAATTTGCCCGCCATTATCGAAAAATTATCACTAGGAGCTAATTTAATAAAAGCTATTGGAACGGGGCCAAAAAAATCGCGAGTCATATCGTCCATGCGCAAATAAGGAGTGCCTAGAGCTGGCAAAGAATATCCACCTGCCTGAACATAAAACTGCAGCAAACCTTTGTTATTCTGGATAAATAGCTGGACATTATCTACATCGAGCAGTGAATTTGGATTTCGCCTTACAGGATTATTCTGCGACAGGCCAAGGCCGCTTATGACGCCGTTGATATAAATCTTTCCCAGAGAACCAGCCTCAATATCAAATGGATTAGAATTGGCAACAAGTGGGCCTGTCATCGTAGGATAGGGTAAAGAAATTGAAGTCGTTTCAGTTTCTGTAGTCTTAGCCCAGATTGGCATTGTTAGAAAACCAAAAGCGGCATAAAGTAAAATCTGAACAATAAATTTTTTCATAGAGTTATGTATCGATAAAAACTGGCGCCTGCAGCTACTAATCCAGCCTTTGTTCTTTCCTGCATTAGGCGGCGTTCAAATTGAGCTAGAGAAGAAAAAATATTAAAAATTAGCTCTTCTGAAGCGGTAGTTGTATCTATAGCACCATCGCAGAGCGATCGAAATCCAATGCCTTTTTTTCCTAAATCTTCAACTAAAATAACTAAATGCGCCATGGAGTGACCCAATCGATCTAATCGCTACACCCATAAAGTGTCACCAGCGTTCAATTCAGCTCTACATTTATCTAATCCAGGCCGCTCAGTGCGTACTCCAGAAATTCTGTCGATGAATATTTTATTTTTAGCGCAACCTGCTGCTGCACGTTGCAATTGAACATCCTGGTCATTCGTGCTAACACGAGCATATCCTACTAATTTTGGCATGTTATTTTCATCATAATTTGATGATAAATCGGGAAAATAATACTTTGTTTCATAAGATGGGTAGATGATACACTTGCATTGCTATTAAGCCAATAAAATTTTCTTCTTAACAAACGAGCGTTTTATGAGGCCTCATGCTAGTTGATTTTTTACTAATGAGCCATACCAGCCCTACGCAAAATATCCTGTAACACTGACGCATGATGATAAAGAATTTATTGATGCTTACCGACGCGATTACAACAAACTCGATATGCCTTACAATGGTTCCTTTGCAATAAAGACTCAATTCACAAAAATTTAAGATTTGGGCAGATCTCAACTGTATAAGCGGAATTGTTCATTGATGAGATACTTCGGAACGTGTTCTATACATTCAAATAGTGAACGGTCCTTTTTGAAACATGCCCATGATTTCAAATCTTCGAACGAGTTTTCTCAGGCGTTTGAGCTTGCCGTGGTTGGCTTTTAACCGAATATTTCGATATTTTATTTGCAGCTATTATACCTCTGTATTCTATAAAAACTAAAATTTCGCTAATTGGGTTCGGCGGATCAAATACAACCACTGACAATGAGAGTTGACCGCATTTCACAAATTCAACCCATAAATCCAAATTAGAAAAACAAGCCTATCTTATAGACTGGTTGAGTAGGATTGGCTGACATTAGCAAGTTCTTGAGATGTTGAGATTAACTCAAGCTTTTCAGTTGCAAGCTGAATCCAAGCATCGCCAATACAGTTTATTGTCATAATCTTAGCAGCCCAACCAGCAATCAACATCATATATGCTGATAATTCTCCTCCAGAAACCATACGATAATCTTTCGCTGCAGTAAGAAATGTTTTATATTCTGCTGGATTATCAATTAAGCTTTCTGTCCTTTTCATCAAATCAATCGCCTCTTCAGATGAAAGCTGTTCATTTTCTTGTAATTTAGCAACTAACGCAATCATCTCATTACAAGCCTTTTTAAAATCAATAGGATAGTCTAGATGTTGTGATAATTTTGTTTCGATATTTTGATGAAGCTGATGTAATGAATTATATAAATCATTTTTCATGATACTTTTTATAGAATTAAAAATACGTTGAGCTAATGTCTTTTCAGCATTAGGAGTACGATTTTCACCACCTAAAAACATTACCTGCTCTACAACATTTGCAGCATCAAATTGATGGCGGCCTACTTTTCCCAAAGGATAATTATTAAAATCGTAGCCTTCGCCATAGTTTCGGACCTGAAAATTGTCTGATAAAAATAGATAATCCATGTCATCACTAGTTGCATATGCATCCCAATTTATCTTCAAGCGTAACAGAAATTTTTCATTAAAATTATGAGCTAATTCTTGGGCTAAATAAGGACATTTGCTTGTAATAACTTCTAGAGGAGCTGTCGTTGATGTGGCGGTATAAAAAGAAACTAGCTTTTTAGCTTCAGACTCAATCGACATAAGTTCCAATTTAAAATAAAACGCTGTGATTACATCATATTTTTGATAAGATAACCGTTCCTTGGCATCGCCAATATTATTCTTTGCAGCATAATGTAGTATCAGTCGAGGCATACAATCATTTGAGTAGATCTCAATTTCCTTGTATCGATTATAGATATTCTCCATTTGGTCTTTTAGCGGTTCAGGAAGAAGAGACAACGTTACAAATTCTATAATATCTTTAGCTCCACCTAGATGAGATAACGGTATTGCATCGCCTAATCCACCTAATTTAGCCTCATTTGTATTCCCTGTGAGTCTTAAACCTACATTACTTTTAGCCAAGGGCACGAGATCTTTGGAGGTAAATAATGGCACATATGCTCCATATATAATAATTTTTGACTAAAAAATGTAATGTTACCAGAAAATAGATTTATGTGGAATTATGGTCCGTTAGCTCTAATACTGACTGAAACTTGGAAACTTAGAGATCAAAATAAAAAATGATTGGTTTTTAGTTTTGGGGTTCCTAAAGAACCCGAACCGACTTGCCCCTAGCGAGTTTATCTTACACGGAGGACATTTTCAGTGTGGGTGAGACTTCGTAATTTATTTGTCCTGAGAAGACAAAAATAGCAAGAGTAAAAAATTTGCCCTATACTTACATTACATTTTATGATGCTCATGGAGGAAGTCATGAAATATATCATTGCCTGGTTATTAGGTGTCCCGATTAGCATTCTCATTCTTGTGTGGTTATTTGCGCGCATATTCTAAATATATGAGCAGTGCTATTGCTATGCACGAAACTTATTTGTCTCACAAACCCAAAGGAGTATTTATTATGAACAAGGATATCTTTCAAGGAAAGTGGGAAGAGGTAAAAGGCAAAATGAAACAAGCCTGGGGTAAGCTTACAGATGATGATTACAAAGAAATTGAAGGAAATCATCAAGAGCTCTATGGGAAATTACAAAAACATTATGGCTACACCAAAGAGGAAGTAGAGAAAGTAGTTAAAGATTTTCAGGACAAATAATTCTACTTATTAAGGAGCAATAAATGAAAAAATTACTAATGGTTTTGCTTGTACTCGGTACTTCCACCGTCTTTGCGGCGTCAACCACAGATATGACCACAAATTGGGTATGCACCACCAACGCAAGTAGCAGTGATGTCGCCTCGGATAAGGCTGCCGATGAACAAATGGAAAAAAGCCATAATTCAGCCGCATCCAGTTTTGATTTTGCTGCTAAAAACTGCCGAGATTGCACCAAAATAACATGCGAAGCAAAAGACTAACCCCAATGGATGCCATCATGGAGGATTAAAAATGGAAAATCGTAATGTAGTAAAAGCCAGTGAAATAACTGGCGTCAAAGTTCAGAATACTTCTGGAGAAGATATTGGCGATATTAACGAGGTTGTCCTCGATAAAATATCAGGGCAAGTTAATTATCTGGTTTTAGATTTTGGGGGATTCCTGGGTTTTGGAAATAAATTTTTTGCAGTCCCTTGGAATGCATTTTCCTACGATACACAGGACGATTGCTTTATTTTAAACATTGATAAAGAACGTCTAAAAAATGCCCCAGGATTTGATAAAGACCACTGGCCCAATTTCGCCGATCGTAATGTGACACAAACAATCACTCAATATTACCAAATATAACTATAAGTTGATTGCTCCTCAGGAGCAATCAACCCTATCTTTGGAGGTTACTATGTTAAGTACGGTATTGATAATTCTGTTAATTTTACTCCTTATAGGTGGTCTTCCTCGGTGGAATTACAGTAAAGACTGGGGTTATGGGCCTAGTGGTTTAATTGGAACAAT
>NZ_CAAAIM010000014.1 GCF_900639985.1 Legionella rowbothamii
TGCGGTATACAGAAATAGCAGCAATACGATTTAAAGAGTTCTGGAATGACTAAAAACTGTCCGGAAATTTCTGAGGTTTGCGGCTACCTCCCCATAAAGGAACTAAGACATTGGTAAAACCTGAACATGCCAAAGCCTACCTTATAGCGCAAGGAGCCTCTATTGGGAAGAAGCGATTGGCTGAGTCTTCTGATGTAAGTATTCAAGATTTAAATAATGTTGAAGGTACTTTTATTCGGCTTGATTCGTTAGTTGAGGCTGGCGATCAAATTATTAATCACATTGCGAAACTACCTATATTTGAATATTACAATTTATCTGACTATGGAATACATGCAAGTCTTGATGGACAAAAATTAGAAACAAAATATCAAACCATTATGGCAAGGTACTCAACAAAATATTTCGGTTATGGAAAGGGTGTTGTTTCTTATAGTTTAATTGCTAATCATCTACCTGTTAATACTAAGGTAATTGGTGCAAATGAGCATGAAAGTCATCATGTTCTGGATATTGTTTATAACAATACCAGCGATCTAAAGATTACAGCCGTATCTGGAGACATGCATAGCATTAATCGAGTTAATTTCGCACTGATGTATTTGTTTGGATATGATTTTATGCCGAGGTTCACCAAAATAAACAGAAAAGCTGACAAAAATCTTGTTGCCTTTAAAAAGACAAGCGAATACAGTAAATTTTTAATAAAACCCTCTAAAAAAATAAGCCAACAATTAATTATTGATGAATGGGATAATATCTTAAGAATTATCGCATCCATTGCAATGAAAGAAACCTCACAAAGTACGGTGATAAGAAAACTATCCTCTTATACCAAAACAAACTCTACCTTAAAGGCACTAATCGAGTTTGATAAGATTATTATGAGCATTTATCTGCTTAAATATATTGATGATGTTGAAATGAGACGTTGTGTTCACCGTGCATTAAATAGGGGTGAAGCATTTCATCAGTTACGTTCAGCCATACTCAAAATCAGTGGCAAGCAATTGTTAGGAAAAACTGACAAAATGTTAGAAATTAATAATCAATGCAATAAAATCTTGGCTTGTTGCATGATCTATTACAACACAGCCTTATTGTCAGCACTTTTAGATCAGGCTAAACAGCGCGGTGACGAGGCGCTATGCAATGAAATTAAACGATTATCACCGGTTGCTTGGCAACATTTTAATATGCTTGGGACATTTACATTTTGTAAATCAGAAAAACTTATTAATATTCAAGAAGTTGCGAAATTACTGCTAGAAGATGAAACCATCAATGCTGGCTCTATAAGCCTTTCTACATAAGGGTTATAGCAGGTCATGCTGATAAACCAGCGCTATATGGAATTAACCCCAATTAAGGCTCCTATAGTCATTGAAATTGCAAATGGTCCAATAACCTTAGAGGCCGATGCACTATTGCAGAAAAAGGGACTATTAATTGTACCCGATATATTAGCCAATACAGGTGGGGTAATCGTAAGCTATTTTGAGTGGGTGCAAAATAAATCAGGTTATTATTGGACTATGGAAAAAGTTGAAGAAGAATTACAGACTATCATATCCCGTGAATTCAAGAATATTTGGCAGCTGATGGAACAATATCAAACAGATATGCGGCAAGCGGCTTACATTCATGCCCTGAGTCGATACGACAAAGCAGTTACGGCCCAAGGAACTCGCGGATATTTTTCAAATTTAAGTCCGAGTCTATAAGGAGATTATCCTGTTTGAATTTCATGTTTCTTCTCACTGGGACTCAGTATCTTATTATTAGTAGCTAAAGGCGAATAGCTTATATAATAATAGTGATTACTATACCCGTGATGAAGATCATTATCATATCATTGAGCTGGCTTGTTAATTGGGATATTAGGCTTACTCTTCCCAAAGAATAGAATGGTATTCCTCACGTCTTTATGACGGCGGCTTATTTATCTTGCGGGTTCTATTTGGCACAAAAAAACTGCTTAACAAAATGTTAATATTCTTACACACACATCAAGATTTGGGGATGAATTCCCACTCTTAATGTCCGCCGCCATGTCCACCTTGTCCGCCGTGACCACCGTGATGCCAATTTTGATGCCAATTTTGGTGATATTGAATCCAATGCCATTTATGTCCATTCCAATGCCACTGGCCATGTCCACCATGAGGTATCCAATGAGGTGCATGAGGTACATTAGTAGCCAATATCATAGAACCTAATGGTGACTCATTTTTGATTGAGGTATCAAAGGCAGCAGCTACAGCAGTTGAACCTATCAAAGCGGCTACAGCAACAAATAGCTTCAACGTTTTTAAAGTCCACATAGTGCCACTCCTTGTAAAGGAAGTGATTGCGTGATTCCAAACTGCTATAAATCCAGTACTTATCGTGTTAAGTATAGACAAGACATGATATTAGATCAATTTTTAAATAGGCATAAGATTCATACTTTACTGGCGCAATCCTTTATAAAGATGGACTATACTAATAAAAATGAATGAGCAAAGGAGTGAACATCGTGTCGTCTGAACCTAAGCATCATCCACAGCCACCAACGCCACAAAAACAGAAGGGCTTTTGGAGTTCTCCTTCTGGCATGGTTGCCATCATCATTATTGGGATTATTGGCTATTTCTTGATTGTAGAGCATGGTGCTCACATTGCTAGTTTTCTTGGGGCTTCGCCTTTTTTGCTGTTAGTCTTACTCTGTCCACTAATGCATCTGTTTATGCATAGAGGACATGGAGGTCACGAAAAAGAGCATCATCATAAGTCTGATAGCGAAGACAGTGACTCGTCTGAGAATAAGGATTAATCGAAAATGGAACATACCTCTTATGCCTATGGGTTTTGGCTGTTGGTCATTGTCAATTCGGCGATCTTCATTTTGTTTGCCTATAGCTTTACCACAACGTTTAAAACAGGGCGAGACTGGCGTGCCTTTGGGGGTTTCTCTGCTTTCGTGGTTGCTTATTTTACCGAAATGTATGGTTTCCCTTTAACCATTTACTTACTGTCAGGATGGCTTTCTAGATATTATCCTGGAATGGATTTATACGGTCATGACAGCGGCCATTTACTCCATACCCTATTTGGGTTGAAAGGAGATCCCCATTTTGATGTATTTCATATCTTAAGTTTTGTCTTCATTATCGGCGGTCTTTGGACGATTGCATCAGCCTGGGGTACGCTTTATCGTGCTCAAAAGAACCATCAACTCGCAACAACAGGACTGTATGCCAAAATTCGTCACCCGCAATATGATGGGTTTATTCTCGTAATGATTGGATTTTTATTGCAATGGCCAACCATTCTGACCTTAATTATGTTTCCTATCCTTGTTACTATGTATGTGAAACTTGCTCGTAAAGAAGAACAGGAAACTTCTAAGGAGTTTGGAGAAGAATACCAACGCTATGCAGAGAAAACACCGGCCTTTATCCCCCAATTTTTTAAATAACGTAAGTATAAGGAGATTTTTATGTTTCAATTTCACACTGCATTTTCACTGGGGTTAATTGCTTTGTCTGCGGGAACCGCGTTATGGGTTTGGTCAAAGCAGCAAAAGGGAGCGGGTCTTGCAACAATTCTTGGTTTGCTTATTATCCTATTCTCAATGACTTCCACGCTTTGTACCGTTTATTATGGAATAAAGTATTGGCAACAAGGTTATTTTCAAAGTCCAATGAATATGCAACCGACCATCTCAATGCAAAATAAATCGTAGATGAAGGAGATGGGTATACAACTAGAAAAAGGATTTTTTGAAATCTAAGGAAAATAGAATAAAAGCATCAATGGAGAAGTCTAAATCTTCCCTCAATGATGCTTATAAAATCCAACGCCCTTAATATCAGTCCACAAAGTGGTTTGATGACAAAGGAAACATTGGTCAACACGAGCATGTTCCTCACGAGCAACCACTTTTGAGATCATATTAAAATGTTCCATATAATGGCTTGGTGGTGCTTTATGGCATTGGGCACAATCCATTGAGCGAGCGGATGGGTGTCTAAATTCAGGGATGTTCCAATGAGCTGTTTCATGGCAAGCAGAACAATCGTCACCAAATAATTTAAAATGCTTGTCTTTGTTTTGGTGGCATGATGCGCACCGTAAAGTAAGCTCTTTATTTGATAAATGGGGGTTTACCAGTAACGTTGGCCTGGTGGATTCATTCTGCTCTAGAAAGTAGTTAACTTGCTCAATAAGCAACCGTTCTTCTTCATCATTCGCATTTGAAAATAGATTGATCTGCTGAAACCCTAACGAAACCAGCGCATTATGATCCATATGAGTTATACGTGCCTCTCTACCCAGGTGCTCAGAATGGCACTCGACACAACTGCCAATGTTGGCATGAAATGAGGTGGGTTGGCGTTTTAAAAGAGACTCGTTGTTGGCATGGCATGCAATACAGCTCACTGCCTCAACACCTTTTACTGGGGTATGACACGCAGTACAGTTGTGACTAAGAAAAGAGTGGCTCTTGGATAGCTCTCCAGGGCTTGCCATTCTTTGCCATTCTGCCACGTTAGTCAAGCCGCTGACCTCATCCCCATGATAAGACGTATAATAGGCGGCAAACGACAGCGTTGCTAAAACAATAAGGACAACCAGTGTGGCCCAGCTCAGCTTCATTGAAACCACCTTAATCCAAAATAAATTCCAGACCACACATGCAAACCCAGCAGAACATACAATGCCAGTGCCGTAATAATGTGACATGCTAACCATTTTTGAAATACGCGTTTGAAGTACTCATGAAATCGGATGGCGTATTCAAGCTCAGAGATGGTTTCCGCTAAAGACAAAGCACGTATCTCTGCAGATTTTATTAAATGATTCTCAAATGCGGTATCTTCAAGCAACCATAGAAGGAAGCGCGCTCTCATAAGACTTATTTTCCCTATGTTCTGATTGGAGTAGGTACTCGATTGTAATTCTTGGGCAACGATTTGATATTGCCTTTGCAATCCCACCAGTATGGCCTTTTTTTCATCTATTTCATGAGTCATAAAGCCCATGAGATAACGACCAATAAAACCACTGATGGTGACAATGAGTGTCGTTGCAGTAAGAGCGATACCCAGAGCGCTATTGAATTTATGCCCTGTATGAATCAAGACTAAAATAGAACCAATAATGCCTGTGTAAATATGCCAGGACAACAGGGTATTCATGGAGACATACTGTGTTACCCAATTCTTCAAAAAGGAAATGCGCTTAATAAAGAGATAGAATAGGGGAATCAGCATCAATATCGAGCCACTAACCCCAAAAACTCCACCCCAAAAACTCCCAGCAAATCGAGGAGACACATGGACGCTAAAGCCTAGCCACGTGATAAGCATTAACAGTACCAAGCCCAAAACCATCATACGTCCTGGCGCATTCATTAAACATCCACCTCAATATTTTTGGTGGCTTTTGCCTGACAGGCTAAAATAAGCCCGTGTTGCTTGTCTTCCTTTGAAAGGGCATCGTCACAAGCCATGGTTACCTCCCCTGACAGCAATTGTACTTTACATAACCCGCATTGACCGGTTCTGCACGCATTATCAATAGCAATACTGTTTGCTTCGGCTATTTCAAGTAGTGTGTGATCTGGCAAAATCGGAACTGTTTTGTTGGATTTTCTAAAAGAAACCATCGCATGAGCATCTGTTTTGATGAAGTCCATGTCTGCCTGCGTTATTTCAGGTTTTCTTTCCACACCAAACGCTTCCGTTAAAATCAAGTCGGTTGGTACGTTAAGCTCTTTCAAGATATCCAGTACCGCATCCATCATTGCTGGAGGACCACAAACATGGATACGACGAGAGGCAATGTCGGGGACAAGATGGCCAATAATATTCTTGGTAAACATGCCTTCTAAACCCATCCAAATGGTTCCCTGTGAACGCAGCATCGTCGCATACACATGGAGATTAGAGTATCGTTCCTGAAGGTGTTCTAATTCCTCGCGAAAAATAAAATCAACGGTCGTGCGACAGCAATAAAGCAAATAAATATCATTATGCCACCCAATATCAGTGAGATAGCGGATGATACCCATCATTGGAGTAATCCCCACCCCTCCACAAATCAGCACAATGCTCTTTGCCTCTTCACCCGTAAAAGTAAATTTACCATTAGGCCCCATCACATCCAGTAAATCCCCTTCCTTAATTTGGTCATGCAAATAACGAGAAAACAAGCCTTGTTCTTCTCGCTTTACCGTAATGGCACAATAATGTAGTTGGGTCGGTGTCGAGGCCATGGTATAACTGCGCTTTATCGTTTTCCCCTCAATCACCGCAGTGAGCGTAATGAACTGGCCAGGATAATAGGTAAATGGCAAAGCCACCTGATGCTGGGATGCCAAATGAAATGTTTTTATTCCTGGAGCCTCTTGAAAAATACGACAAACGCGGAGTTTTCCTTCCCACTTCTCTTCCGGTTCGGTGAGCGACCTCATGACTGGAAACTGTGGAATTGGGCATTTATGAACGGGACAGGGAGTTGGAGCAGTGGCTGTGATTTCTGATGGTGCTTCAGAAACTTTAGAGGACGTAATGGGCTCTACTGATGTTAAGGATGGTGTTGGTTCGGGTGCTTTTGAAGATTGGGGTGATGCTTCCGAAGAAGCAGCCTTATTTTGTTTTACTAAACGGTCAAGCAATGCAGTGGCTCGTCTCATTTTGAAAAAATACATCCAAATCATGATCAAAAAAAACAGACTAAACAGGCCTATAATCGTTAAATGAAAAAAAGGCCCTCCTAAGATATTATTGGCTTCTGGAGCACTTGGAAGGAGATTCATTTCACGTTTAAACCACTGTAATGCGATGTAGCGCGGATTTTTTCCCTCAGCAAGCGCACGAAGCGCTGCCAGCGCACTCTCATATTGGGCAATCCCTTCCCGTACTTTCTCTAAGGCTTCCTGCATTTTAGCGTAATCGTTATTTTTTGATGCAGACAAAAGCTCACCCAGTCCACCCTTCATGAGCGCAATACCCGATGCCATGCGTTTGTGGGCCATTTGTTGTATTTCAATGCGTTGTTTTGGGGATAATGCCTGAAAATTCATTAAAGAGGGGTAAGGCTCCTGAGAAGGGGAACCTATGTTTTTCATCATGCCACCCATTCCCTCGCCTTCTTTCTCACTTCCTCCTGGATGATGTGCGGAATGCTCGTCTGCTGAGGGTTGGGCAAAAGCGGTGGAGGCCACCAGTAACATGAAATAAACGAGCAATTGTTGCAACAATCGAAGCGGAGCAAACTTTTTTTTAATGTATTGAAACGGCATCCTGTCCCTCCAAAGCCCGCTTTGTATTTTTAGCTGAGATTATTTGTTTTCCTGGTTAATATTAGTTTATCCCATATTCCGTAACAAATTTCCAATAACTTAGAATGAATCTGACTTAACTCTTTAAAAATAAACTTAATAGTTGCTCCTCACTTTGATAGCCTTTTTAGTTTTGGGGTTGAAGTCCCGTAGTTTACTTTGTACTTGGTATTTCTAAGTGAGATCGCGACCAATGATTGCTTCTGCGCTGAGCAGAATATTCTGAATTTCTTCGGTAATTTCTTCCTGACGGAGTAACGTGAGACGATCGTTTAATCTATTTTTTTTCCTTTCTAAATGATCCAATGCATTATTCAAGTGAAGGAGTCTTTGATGATTTTCAGCAAAAAATGATTTATAAAAAATGGAATACAACATTGAAAATAAGTAGTGTTCAACCAATTCAGCCCAAAACTGGTCATTGGATGCATTTAAAACCGGTGGAATGGAATAATGAGTAACATTACTTGCATAAAATTCTTTAAAGGGTTGCACTGTTTTTGTTTGAACTTGATTGTTATCCTCTTCATTGAAGAGGATAGTCCACTGCCAGGAGTGTAACTTTATATGTTTTTGTGACGAAACGTCTTCCAAAGCCTGTAGCAATTTTAAAATGACAGCCGGAATTTCTTCAATGGCATTAGGTCCCTGGATCGTTGCCGTGACACGAGAATCATGACGCATGTTTAATGCTAATTTATGCCCTATAACAATGAATGCCAGGTTCAATTCAGCATGGTTCTCCTTAATGGTGTTTAACTGACTCATTACCTGATCATTAAAACTGCCACAAAATCCTCTTTCTGAGCCGATAAGAATATAAATTACCGGATGAGCCCCTTGTTCATTCATGGAGAACATGGGGTAGAAACTTAAAAAATCACTACTCACCTCTTGAATGGTTTGCATTGTTTTTTCCTGCATCGAAAGACATTTAGTCGTTTTACTTAGTTCAAGGGAACAGAGATTTTTCATGGCTGTCATGATATTGCCAATATCTTCTAAGGCATGAAGATGCTCTTTCAATTTGCTTCGCTTGGTCATAAAATCGTCCGTAGGTTACAGATACTCATTACATTGGAAGGAATAACGGGTTTACTCATTTAACCAAGTGCTCACTGCATTGAGCCACTTTTTTCGAGGACTTTCCAATGACAAAGTATCCTTTTTTATTGCACGCTCTATTTTTTTGAGAGCAGGCGTGATGGTTTCTAAATTCATTTCATCAAATAAACCCTCGTTGTAGGCAATAAGCCACGCCAGTTGGAATTCAATAGGCAAAGGAGAAAGCCTGTCTTGTTTCAATATTTCTCTTAAAATACGCCCCTTGTGAATCTGATGTTGCATTCTGGCATCAAGCCTGGCACCAAAGCGTGTAAAAATTTCCAAATCAAGGAATTGCATGTAGTCTAGTTTCATTCTACCTGCTTCTTTTTTAATTTGTGGATGCTGGGCTTTACCGCCTACTCGCGAGACCGACTTTGTGATATCAATGGCTGGAAGAAATCCGGAAGAGAACAATTGTTCATCAAAAAATAGTTGTCCATCAGTGATTGAGATGAGATTCGTAGGGATATAAGTCGCAATTTCCCCTTCTTTGGTTTCAATAATGGGCAACGCGGTCATGCTGCCACCGCCCATTTGAGGAGAAAGACAGGTTGAGCGCTCTAATAAACGGGAATGCAGATAAAATATGTCAGCAGGAAACGCTTCGCGACCGGGTGGTCTACGCAGTAACAGGGACAGTTCACGATAACTGTTGGCATGAGCACTCAAATCATCATACACCACCAAGGTATCAAACCCTTTGTTCATCCAGTGTTCGGCAATGGCACATCCTGCAAAGGGCGCGAGATAAAGTAATCCAGGTAATGCCGTAGCTTGTGCCACAACAAGGGTTGTGTAGTCTAAAGCCTTCGTTTCTCTTAATAATTGAATGGTATTGCTCACCGTGGAGCGTTTTTGACCAATTAACACATAGACACAGCGAACATTTTTATCCTTTTGATTCATCACAATATCAATAGCTAGAGAACTTTTGCCAAGCCCATTATCACCGATAATTAACTCCCGCTGCCCTTTTCCAATGGGAATTAAATTATCAATCATTTTATTTCCTGTATACAATGGGCGATTGATAAAATCCCGGTTAATAATCGGTGGCGATAGGATATCCAGTAATCCTTGCTCATCACATTGAGGCAGCCCACCCTCATCTAATGGATTTCCTAAAGGATCAATCACTCGTCCAAGAAGCTTATCACCCACTGGAATGCTTAATGCCCGCTTCAGATGAAAAATGGGCGTGCCTGCTTTTAATTTTTGGGTTTGGACGAGCATGATCGCACCAACAAGGCGTTCAGCAAGATGAAAAACCATGGCGATACAACAACCATCTGACGAAATTAGAATTTCATCAATAGCAGCAGAAGGTAAGCCCTTGATCCAGATAATGCCATCTCCCACAGAGACGACTTGTCCCTGCTCGGATAATCTGATTTGAAATTCATAGTTTTCGATCCGTTGCCGTTGCTTATCAAGGAAAGAAGGAGGGTTAGACCAGTTCATTGTATATCTCTGTAAAGAATTTTAATTCATCGCGAAGGTTGGCTTGTAGGAATACACAATCCATTTGAACAGTCAAACCGGCCAGAAGCTCTTGGTGTTCAACAAATTCCACTGGACATTTCGTCTTCAATAGCTGTTCAATGGCTTGCACGAGATGCTCTCGTTGAGGCTCATTGATGGGATAGGCACTTTGTATCATCACCGCGTTCTCAAGAGAAGCATCAGCACCCATTTGCAATTGTTCCACTGGTACCGTATTGATATTCATGATGAATTGTTCAATTATTTTTTCTTCAAGATGCTGGTCAGCCAATTGTTTTAGCAATTGTTTTGCGAATTTCCCAGCCAGCATAAACGCTTCTTTCGAATTTGTTTCAATCATTGCGACGAGTTGTTGTCTTTCTTGTGACACGATTCTTTCTTTTTCATTCTTTAAATTGTTTTTAAAATGAATTCTTTCTTCGGCTTTCCATTGATCCATTGCTTGCTGGAATTCATTTTGCAAGTGTTCCTTCTCCTGCTGCCAATCAGTAAGGCGATGTTCATAGGTTATTTGTAGCTGTTTGGCTTCCTTGTGAAGTAACTCTGCGTTTTCTAATTGTTTTTGTACCTTTTTTTTTCGATTCAAAATGGTTTTTTGTATTGGCACATAAAGAAAATGCTTTAAAATCCAAATGAGGACAAGAAAATTAATGAGCTCTAATAAAAAGGTTGACCAGGATAAATCCATTTAGTTTAATCCTTATTGATTAACAAGATAAGACAGTAATGGGTTTCTGAATAAAATAATCAAGACAATCACCAAACAATAAATCGCTAAGGATTCGATCATGGCCAAACCAATGAATAAGGTTCTGGTGATGGATTTTTCAGCTTCCGGCTGCCTTGCTAAAGCATCTAATGCGTGACTGATCGCACGCCCCATCGCCAGAGCAGGCCCTATGGTTCCTATTGCAATGGCAAGCGCCGCAACCACTGTTGAGACTAAACTAAACCAACTGATGCTATTCATAACGACTCTCCTTGTTTCCTCAATTCCTGTGATTGAATTCCCCCGGCAATGTAGATTAAAGCCAGCATCCCAAAGATGTAAGCTTGAATCGTTGCTTCAATAATATGTAACATCAAGATGGGTATAGGGGCTAAAAACCCAGCAATCATGAGCACAATCAGTGCTGTTAACTGCAAACTCATGACGTTACCAAACAACCGAATTGCTAAGGCTACTGTTCTGGATAGTTCACTGATTAAATGAAACGGCAATAAAAAAGGCGTGGGTGTCATATAATGGTTCAAATAGCCTCGCAACCCTTCGGCACGTATTCCAAACCAATGCACGGACAAAAAAGTCATGATTGCTAAGGCGGTTGTCACGGATAAGTCAGCCGTAGGTGAATAAAATCCAGGAATGACGCCAATCAAATTAGCCATGAGAATAAAAACCCATAAAGTAGCAACAAATGGAAATACCAGCTCAACGTGTTCAGGAAGCACTTCTTCAATGGCTTCATACATCGTGCTAAAAATCCCCTCTAAAATCACTTGGCCATTACCCGGTTGTAGGGATAATGTTCGTGTAGAGAGCCATCCACAAAGGAATAATAGCATCATAATAAACCATGTGGTCAAGACACTTTGGGTGATGTGCACCCAGCCTATTGAAAATGCAAAATGCGCTAAAAATCCTTCTGAGCCCACGGCTATTCCTTAATCAAGAGATACACATTCACTGCACCAATAATCACGCCGACAAGGATTAAATTGATTGTCCAGCTAATAGAATACCCCTTTAGTCGTTCATCTAACCAGACCCCCAGGTACGCTCCTGCAATGATGGGGAGAATAAAAACGAAACCCAGTGTACCCAGATAAGCAGTTTGCGCCAATAAAGTGGACTTCGCCTTTTTGGCCTTATCCATTTTTTTGACGTTCAATGCCACCTGTTGTTTCAGTTCCTTGTTTGACTTTTTAAGTTCCATAGGTATTCTGCCGTTTTAATTCCCATAGACGTTTTACCATTTCTTCATCCAAACGCTGCAAGCTTTCTTTGATGCCCAGAAGGTTTTTTTCTTCCATCTGTAATTCGTTCTCTATGGTCATTTGTATTGCTTGATAATCTCTATTGCGAAAATACTGTCTTGTAGCGATGTATAATTGATTTTCATTGAAATAAAGGACGGCCTTTGGTAGTGCTAAATATTCAGTATCATTATTTTCATAACGAAACCACGCCAAACCAAACTTCAAGCAAGTCATCATCCGGGCATGGTGAGCCAAGAGACCAAATTGTCCAGAAGCATCCTCACCAACAAAACTGACCACATGAGGAATTGTTTCATAGTGTGTCGAACTCTGCAGATGCAGATCAAAACTCGCCATGGCAGTATTTATCTCCTCTTTTTCATAGTACCTATCATATAGCATTGATCTTCCGTCAATTCATCGTAATCGCCTTTGATGAGCGATTCACAATCTGCTAATGTGTCCTCTAAGGAAACGGACTCTCCTTCAATACCTGTTTGTTGTTTGGTCACATGAAAGGGCTGCGAAAGATAGCGTTGCAATTTGCGAGCTCTTAATACCATATCACGGTCTTTAGGAGAAAGCTCTTCAATCCCCATCATGGAAATGATGTCTTCTAATTCTTGATAACGCTCTAGGTGTTCTCGTACGGCTTGCGCAATCGAATAATGTCGTTCTCCCAGCACGATTTTATCCATAAATTTACTCTTGGAAGCTAATGGATCCACTGCAGGATAAATGCCTTTGCTGGCCTGTGATCGGGAGAGCACGATGATGGAATCCAAATGAGTAATGATTCCAGTAACGGCAGGATCGCTCATATCATCTGCTGGAACGTAAACCGCTTGTACGGAAGTAATCGCTCCTTTGGCGGTAGACGTAATGCGCTCTTCAAGTTCTGCTATCTCGGTCATTAATGTGGGTTGATAACCGACACTGGCAGGCATTCTGCCTAGAAGTCCTGAAATTTCACTGCCTGCTTGTACAAAACGATAAATATTATCAACAAGAAAAAGAACCTCATGTCCCAATGTATCACGCAAATATTCAGCATATGTTAATGCCGATAATCCGGTGCGAAAACGCACTCCGGGTGATTCATCCATTTGACCAAATACCATTAGGGTTTTATCCATCACCCCAGCTGATTTCATCTCATGCCACAATTCGTGTCCTTCGCGAATACGTTCACCAATGCCTGCAAAAACGGAGGTGCCTTGATGTAATTGAATAATGGCATGCATCAATTCCATCAGCAGTATCGTTTTTCCGACTCCTGCGCCGCCAAACAAACCCGTTTTACACCCTTTGACGAAGGGACACAGTAAATCGATCACTTTAATTCCTGTCTCAAGAACGTTTTCTTGAGTGGTCATCATTTCAATGGCTGCAGGATTTGCTAGAATATCGCGATATTCATGGGTTTCTAATGGTGAGCCACCATCTAAAGGCTCACCAAAAATAGTTAAAAGTCGCCCCAAGCACTCTGGAGAAACTGGAATTTGCAATGGGGTGCCTTGATCATAGACGGTTAATCCCCGTTGTAATCCAGTAGCGCGGTGGAGAGTTATGGCTCTCACATGATGTTGATCAAGATGCTGACACACTTCTAAAACATATTCATCGCTATCGATATAGGTTTTAAGAGACTGATGCAAAGGAGGTAAACTATCACAGTATATTTTTACAACAGGACCATTGATTTCGACTATCCTGCCAATTGGTTTTTCACTACGGTGAGTAACTGCTGCATTTTTATCCATAATTTCCCAGGGTCATCCGAGACTCATGTTAGGTGTTCTCTATATTGTCCACTTCAGTGTACGAAGTACAAAACTTTTGTAGAACAGAATTTAAAAAATAGACATCAAAATGCTAATCACATTCAACAAGGGTTGCCTCTAAAAAGCAAAGCCAGATTGAAGTCTAATGGATTGAAACTACCATCCCCGTGTCATTAGATATTAATAATATACGAAATCGCTCTTTTAAAAGACTCGATGAAACAGGTCTTTTCTGAATAATTAGAGTTAAATGTAACTACTGATAATCCAAGTGTAACAAGATGACTCTCTAGAAAACCAGGTTAATGAGAGCCACCTGTGATTAGATTATATTGCACTATAGTGCTTTAAAAAGAGAATTTATTCCATTTTCATCATTGGGCATTCCATCATTTTGCGATCCATCATCGTTTGCATCATGTCCATCATCATTTGCATCATCTTCATGCGTTGTTCCATCATTTCTGGATTTTTTGCTGCATCATCACCCATATGTTGCATCATCTTCATGTCTTTTTGCATCATTGGCATTTGAGTTTGCATTAATGATTTCTTTTCTTCTGTTGTTTTAGCGTTCATGAGCTTATTATGCATGTCTTGCATTTGTTTTAGTGCTTCTTGCATTTGCTTCATTTCTTCTTGTGTTGGGGCTGACTGCTGAGTATTGCTTTGCATTCCCATACCATTCATATCATCGGCAAAGAGTGGTGTGGCAATCAAACTGCATGCTGCAAATAGAATTAACGCATTCCGTTTAAACATAATGAAATCTCCTTATTGTTTTTTCAATGTATTATCCTAACGTAACATTCTAGCATAACGGTATCCAACCGACCATAAAGAGCAAAAGACAGACCAGATAATGAGTATTAATGCCAACCTTTTCCTCCACTGTTATGTCCTTCATAAGTTCGAGAAACACTGGGTGAATTATTGGTCGTTGTGGATGTGGCACAAGAGGTAAACAGAAGTATTGAGCTAACTAAGGTCACTAACCCAATAACTGCTTTAAAGAGTCTGGCCGTTTGCATATCAATGCTCCTTGCAATGAAATAAAGTGATTGTTGAGACAATACTAAAACAAACTGTATCATTATCTAACTCATTATTGTAATAGCACTATTTATAAACACATGGTGCTAGTTATTGGCAACTTTATTTACCACACTTTATTTCAATCGTGCTTGTTTTGGGTGTTGATACACCCCAGCATCTTATTCTCTTGCCATCATTATTGATGGATAGAATGTGAATAATTAAATTTTCCCCATAGATGTTATCAATTTGTATGTCCTGAGTGTCATTGGTTTTTGGCGTGAGTCTTCCTATTGAATTTCCACCGCGATGGAGCTCGATTAATAGTTCGATATTGGCTAATGACGGGGTTTTAATTTTGGAATCTTTATGATATTGAATATGATAGGATTCCGTGCCTGCATAGGCATTTATTCCTAGAAAGAATAAAATAACAATAAAAATAACTTTAAAAAGGTTTACAGTGTTTATTTTAAACAGCCAAGAATCCCTCATATAGGTCATATGTTCCCTCATTATTCTTTATTATTTTGTCATCGCACTTTGAAGTGCAGAGGTATTCTACACGTTTTATCTGCTCCGACCCTAATGTGGCGATAAAGATACAATTTCATTCAAAGTCAGCCGCTACATGTATTGGCCGCCATTGATATCAAAATTAGCTCCCGTAATAAATCCACTTTGTTCATCTGCAAGGAAAGTGACTAATCGAGCAATTTCTTGTGGCTGTCCCAAGCGTCCAACCGGAATTTGGGCAACGATGGTATCTAAGATGTCTTCTCGCATGGATGAGAGCATTTCGGTTTTAATATAACCTGGGGAGATGGTATTCACCGTGATGCCTTTTTTTGCTACCTCCTGAGCTAGACTCATCGTGAATCCGTAAAGAGCTGATTTACTTGCCGAATAATTGCATTGGCCAAACTGCCCTTTGCGGCCATTAACGGAAGAAATGGTGATGATGCGCCCATAAGCATTATCCAGCATGCTGGATAATACCGTTTTAGACATATTAAAAACACTGTTTAAATTGGCATTAATGACGTTTTGCCATTGCATTTCAGTCATTTTTTTCAATGTGGCATCCTGAGTAACGCCTGCATTGTTGACGAGCACATCGACTTTCCCATATTGTTCAATAACCAAATCCGTTAATTGTTCACAATCTTTGAATGACGAAATGTCTGCATAGGCAATGTCGATATCAAATCCCTGATGGAATTGTTTTTGTTGCCAATCTCTTGCCAAATCATGATTGCCGCCTTTGAAATAGCAGGCAACCACTTGATAATTCATATGGTGCATTTCTTGGCAAATCGCTGTTCCAATACCCCCCATACCCCCAGTTACCAACGCAATCCGTTTATACATCGCTATCCCTCTTTGATGTTGACTGGCTCACAATGCAAAACCAGTTGATTTACTACAGTACATATTGTTCTTGTCCAGTACCCTCTTTCACTGAAGGTAATAGGAGAAATCAAAATAATAGGTTATTTAATGAGTTCAACGTCTTCTGCTTGCGGTCCTTTTGGTCCTTTGCCCGCTTTAAACAGTACTTTCGCCCCTTCGGGAAGGGTTTTAAATCCACTGTTTTGAATTGCGCTAAAGTGAACAAAGTAATCTTTACCACTGCTTTCGATAAAGCCAAAGCCTTTGCTTTCATTAAACCATTTTACTTTACCACGAATTTTGTCTGACATTTTTTCAATCCTTAAATTTTAGGGGTTTGGTTTAATATCTGCAATATGTCAACACTATTTATTTGCATCAGATGATAAAAATTGAACCAGCACTATCAAGAACATCGATTAATAATATTGCCACCTTAAGACAGCAATTTAGAATAGCTTGAACTTTCTATTGATGAGCATGCTAGATCGTATTCAGGCAATTTGTTCTTCAATAAAGTCACATTAGTGACCTCCTCCACCCATGCCACCATGTCCTCCTCCATGTCCACCAGCTCCGCCGTAACCATCTTGAGTTGCCTCAGAATTGTGTGTCGATGTATGACAGGCACCTAACATGGAAGAGAGACTGATTAGGGTTAATGAAGCAAAAATAAGTGCGACTTTCCTTGTATTTTTCATGCTGATAACTCCATGTTATAGTGTGTATAGCGGGTGTATTTGGGCACTATTGTACACTCAATCATAGGGTTAAGGCCAGGATTACATTATTAACCGTAAGGAGTATCCTGATGGATCGAGCAAACCTATCCTATGCGATAGGTCATTGTGTTTTTTTGGAAAAAATTAATCCAATAATGAAATCAATCGAATTATTAAGTCGACCAATTAAAGCAAATCGCTGAAGAATAGCAGGTGGCAGCGATCTTAAAAACAGATCAGATGATAAGGGATGTGTATGAGTCAGTCAGAACAACTCATAATGATTTTATGACCAATTTATTTGAAGCGTTCTTTGAGGAACCAGATTAAAATGCAGGTATTGATCACATACCATGATGCTCGTTGTTTAGTTCGATAAATACCAGAGTTCAGATAACTTCAATTTATTCTAATTAGACGAGACATAAGTTCTCGCTTATTATTAATTAGAACAGGAGGTTATCTGTCTTTGCAGATAATTATGTGATAAATATCGTCTACGCATAGGATGAAATAGGCGCAATTGTTTGTTGCCGATGTCTCTTTATATTTTGCTAGCTAAAAATGGATAAATTGAATGCAAAGGATAGATGCAATGACACAAATATGGCATGAAAGAACATCCCAGGATATCGCTGCTGGTTTCAAAATGGATTTGTCCCAAGGATTAACTCAAATTGAAGCTGAGCGGCGATTAATGGAATCAGGCCCTAATTTATTGACCAAACAAAAAAAAACGTCTCCCCTAATAATTTTTATACGACAATTAAATAGTTTAGTTATTTGGGTACTTCTAGGATCAGCCATTATTTCATTATTACTCGGGGAGAAGGTAAATGCGATTGCTATTTTTGCCATCGTTGCACTAAATGCTGTCATTGGCTTTGTTTTAGAATATCGAGCAGATCGCGCTATTTTAGCATTACAACAAATGGCCGCTCCAAAAGCCACTGTATTACGTGATGGGCATGCGAAGATGGTTCCTACTCCTGATATTGTGCCTGGGGACCTTATCCTTTTTGAAAGTGGTGATTTAATTGCAGCAGATGCACGTCTTATCGACTTGTCATCATTAAAAATAAACGAAGCATCATTGACCGGGGAATCATTACCTATAGCGAAAAATATTAATTCCTGTCCTGCAGAAACGCCATTGGCTGATCGAAAAAACATGGTATTTATGGGAACTGCGGTTGCAAATGGCACTGGGCGCGCCATTGTGGTAGCTACCGGAATGCAGACTGAAATGGGGCATATTGCTTTGATGCTAGGCGAAGCTTCACGCGATGAGACACCCTTACAAAAGAGATTAAATCAAGTTAGCTCTTATTTATTATCTATTTGTTTTTCGATTGTCATTTTAATTTTTATATTAGGGTTATTTCGCAATATTCCAGTTTTTAAATTATTTATGAGTTCAATCAGCTTGGCAGTTGCAGCCATCCCTGAAGGATTAACTGCTGTGGTGACTGTTGCTTTGGCATTAAGTGTGCAACGTATGGTACGACGTGCTGTATTAGTAAGGCGAATATCTGCAGTTGAAACAATGGGCTGTCTACAAATTATATGTACTGATAAAACCGGAACGTTAACGGTTGGGGAAATGACAGCACGAAAACTTATTACCGCTGAGGGTATTTATAATATTGTTGGCGAAGGTTATAACTTGACAGGTCATTTTACCCGTCAAAGTCAACCAATTAAAATCTCAGAAGATAATTTATTAAAGACCGCCCTGCGCGCAGCCGTTGCCTGCAATAACGCTGAGCTGACTTTGGAAAACAATCAATTGTCTGCTGTGGGCGATCCGACCGAAATTGCACTATTGATTGCAGCTGCTAAAGTTGGATTTTGGCGTGATGAACTAACATCCACTTTTACTCGTGTCAGAGAACTGCCTTTTAATTCCGAACGTAAACGCATGACAGTTTTATGTCGAGAGGCTGATCAATTATTTGCTTTTGTAAAAGGGGCTCCGGAAATTCTTTTGGAGCGCTGCACCCATCTATTGACGCACGATGGAATAAAAGAAATGACATCTAATGATCGAGCTCGTATGCAACAATCCTGTCAATTAATGGCAAGTGAAGCATTACGACTTTTGGCTTTTGCAGAGCGTCGATTAGAGTTCTCATCTAGTAAAATAGCCGACGAGGACATCGAAAATAATCTGGTTTTTTTAGGACTTGTCGGATTACAAGATCCACCCCATGCAGATGTAAAAGACTCGGTTAGTCGGTGCAAACAAGCTGGGATAAAACCCGTGATGATCACAGGCGATCACCCGAATACGGCAAAAGCAATTGCTGAAGAGCTTGGTATTTTAAATGCTGGAGATCGATTAATAACAGGTGTCGAGCTTGATAAAATGTCCGATGATGAGTTTCTGAAATGCGTCACAGAAATTGCAGTCTATGCCAGGGTGTCTGCTGAGCATAAATTAAAAATCATTCGTGCCTGGAAAAAAAATCAAAAGATTGTTGCAATGACTGGTGATGGGGTCAATGACGCGCCTGCATTAAAAGAATCATCAATTGGCCTTGCGATGGGAAAAACAGGTACTGCAGTGACCAAGGAAGCAGCAGATGTGATTATAATGGATAATAGTTTTACTTCCATCGTAGCGGGCATTGAGGAAGGTCGTACAATTTATGACAATATATCAAAAACACTTGCTTATTTATTAGCAGGGAATGCCAGTGAATTACTGATAGTATTTGTGGCCTTGTTAATAGGATGGCCCTTGCCTTTATTACCTGTTCAATTACTTTGGATTAACTTAGTCACGGATGGACTACCTGGAATTGCTCTGGCCACTGAAATGACAGAGCCGGGAACACTTAATCGTCCTCCAAGAGATCCTGAAAAGCCATTTATGGATGCATTTTTTCTAGGTCGTGTGGCTTTTATTGGATTTCTAACCTCCTTAGTCGTACTAAGCATTTTTGGCTATGAGTACTTAGTAAATGGTGATTTGATACAGGCGCAAGATGCCGCATTTTCAGTATTAGTGATTGCGAATCTTTTGCGCGCGTTTGGTGCCCGCAGTCGGACAAAAACAATTTGGCAACTCGGTTTTTTTTCAAATATACGATTGTTTTTTGTTGTGGGTATCAGTTTTTCACTGCAGTTATTGATCCATCATATTCCAATGTTACAAGCTATTTTTGGGATTAGCGCTGTCTCATTAACGCAGTGCCTACTTTGGGTGGTTTTAGGGATGATTCCTTTATTAGTATTGGAAACTCAAAAATTGTTAAGGAAGAAATCCAATGAGGCGTTTTAATTTTAAAAAAATCGTTTGGTGCTACATCGCTATTGTATTAGTCAATATTTCTATTGGTTCTTTAGTAGTCCATGCGAAGCCTTCACACATGTTATCTGCGCTCATCCAGGAAGCCATGAGATGTAATCCCCAAATTAAGGCTGCGCGTGATCGTTGGTTGGCAGCTAACCATGCTATTCCACAAGCGCGTGCGCTGCCTGACCCCATGCTTAATGCTGGTTACATTAACATGTCTGGTAATATTCCTGGAGACGTAGATCCGAGAAAAGAGCAAATGCTTGGCGGTAGTCAAGAAATTCCTTTCCCTGGGAAGTTGGTGGTCCGAGGACGGATAGCAACGCTTGAGGCAAAACGAGCTGCGGCAGATTATCAAGCAACCAGCTTAGCCGTTATTGCACAACTAAAACGAATTTATTATGACCTTTATTTTGCTAATAAATCGATTGATATATTGCAAAAAAATCAACTCCTTCTTGAAGATATGGAACAAAGTGCACGTACCAATTACAGCGTTGGCAAGACACCGCAGCAAGATGTTTTTCGAGCACAAACCGAAATTTCACGCCTTCTCATGCGCTTGGTGATATTAAGGCAAGAAAGAGCTTCACTAGAGGCCGACATTAATCGTCTTTTAAACCGTTCCCTGGATATTTCCATTAACACCCCTTCATCTTTGTCCGTAACGTCCATGCGATACGATATAAAACATTTTGATGCACTGCTTAAACGCCGCTCGCCACAGTTAAAAATGCAACAAAGAAATGTAGAAAAAGGTCGTCAGGGTGTTCAATTAAGTAAAATGGATTATTTTCCTGATGTTGAAATCGAAGGAGGGCGGTTGCATGATACGGCAATGCACACCAAAGGCTATCAAGTCTTGCTGAAAGCAACGGTCCCCCTTTATTTTATGCAAAAACAAAATAACGAAGTAAGGGAATCACTTGCTCGCTACAATGCCGATATAGAAGATCTCCATACTACCTACCAAATGCTTTCATTTCAGGTGAAAAATGCCTATCTATTGGCTCAACGCTCTGGGCAATTAATTCAATTGATTCAATACACCATTATTCCTCAAGCCACATTAACCTTTACTTCTTCGCAAGCGACTTATGGTGTTGGAAAAGTGGACTTTCTAACCTTACTCAATAATTTATTAACCTTGCAAGAGAATGAATTGGAATTACAAAGTGAAATTGTTCAACATGAAAAGGCAATTACTCAGATAGAAGAAACCACAGGGACTTTCTTATGAATTTTATAGTGATTAAACAGTTCGCTCTCATTCCTATTTTCTTGGTTATTTTGCAAGTAACTCATGCCCAAGGAACAAACGATGAACATGGCACGATGGATATGAATCAGTCCACGTCGAAGAATGAGATTGTTATCGATCCTGTGCGTTTGCAATCCATTGGCATAACATCTGAGTCTGCATCTTCTCAAATGGTCAATAAATCGATTCGCACTGTAGGACGTATTGAAGCTGATGAGCGACTTGTAGCACATGTTCATGTGCGCTTTGATGGCTGGATAGAACAATTATTCGTCAATTTTACTGGCGAACAGGTGAAGCAAGGGCAAGCGCTTTTTACTGTGTATAGCCCCGATTTAGTTTCAACTCAACAAGAATACTTACTTGCCCTGCATGCTCAAAAAATCTTAGGTAAAAATGCAACGTCAAAAGCTGCAACAGGTGCCCAGGGTGCTTTTCAAGCTGCTTATCAAAGGCTTTTGTTATGGGGAATTTCTGAAAAAGAAATTGAGCAACTTAAACGCACGGGCAAAGTGACAAGAACGATGACCATTGATTCACCAATCCAAGGTACGGTGATTAAGAAAATGGCGCTTGCAGGAATGCGCATTGAGCCTGGGGATGAGCTGTATACGATTGCTGATTTGTCCCACTTATGGATTTTAGGGGATATTTATGAATATGAATTGCCTTATATTCAGGTTGGACAAACGGCTGATGTGACACTGACCTATTTGCCAAATAAGTTATTTAAGGCCAAGCTTAAATTTATTTATCCCACGGTGGATATGAAAACACGTACCGCTAAAGTTCGGTTTGAGGTTGACAATCAAGGTGAACAATTAAAGCCAGGTATGTATGTCAATTTGGAATTAAAAATCCCGTTAGGCAAGCTTCTCGTTGTAAATAAAAATGCAGTGTTACTCACTGGTGAGCGAGCGGTAATTTTTATCTATCATGGTAATGGTAAAATTGAATGGAGAAATGTAACGTTGGGCGTTCGAGCAGGGGATTTGATTGAAATAAAGCAAGGAATCAAGGAAGGAGAAAAGGTTATTACTTCAGCAAACTTCCTGATTGACTCTGAAAGCCAGTTAAAAGCAGCAATGGGTGGTATGCAACATTAATAAAAAGGGATTTTATGGTTGAGCGAATCATTGAGTTTTGTGCACGCAATCGATTTATTGTGTTGCTCTTCGTGCTGGGATTTTCCTTAATGGGCTGGTTGGCTTTAAAAAATACCCGCATGGATGCTCTGCCTGATATTTCGGACACCCAAGTCATCGTGTATACCACCTGGATGGGTCGCTCTCCCGATCTCATGGAAGATCAAGTGACTTACCCCATTGTGACCGCTCTTTTATCGGCACCCAATGTGGTTGCGGTGCGTGGTTTTTCTGATTTTGGATTTTCTTACGTTTACATCATTTTTAAAGACGGAACAGATATTTATTGGGCGCGTTCTCGTGTCTTGGAGTACATGAGTCAACTGGCAGGAAAATTGCCTGAAGGGGTGACCCCTCAATTAGGACCTGATGCGACACCTGTAGGCTGGATATATCAATATGCCTTGGTCGATGAATCAGGAAAGCACAATTTAGCGGAATTACGTACTTTTCAAGATTGGTATTTACGCTATTGGTTAAGAAGCGTTCCTGGTGTATCTGAAGTGGCCAGTGTGGGTGGCTTTGTCAAGCAATATCAAATCAATTTAGATCCGGTTAAAGTACTCGCCTATAACCTGTCAATCCCCGAAATAATTGAAAAAATTCGCATGAGCAATAATGACACTGGGGGACGCGTTATTGAGTTCTCAGGTGTGGAATACATGATTCGTGGACGAGGTTACATTAAATCAACGAATGATATTGAAAAAATTGCGGTGGGTATCAATGCGAATGGAACACCCATTTTGTTACGTGATGTGGCGACCGTTCAGCTTGGTTCGGACATGCGACGTGGGGTAGTTGATTTAAACGGCCAAGGGGAAACAGTCGGCGGTATTGTCATTATGCGCTTTGGCGAAGATGTGTTGGAGGTATTGCATCGGATAAAGACAAAACTGAAAGAATTGGCCTCTGCAATTCCTGAGGGTATTAAGATAGTCCCTGTTTATGACCGCAGTAACCTCATACGTGAGGCAATCTCAACAGCCAATTGGAATCTGATTGAAGAGCTTATTGTAGTTGGCCTATTAATCATTGTGTTTTTGGGACATTTCCGTTCTGCTTTAATTCCGATTATTACCTTGCCACTTGCGATTTTAATTTCGTTTATTCCCATTTATTTTTTCAATATTGGTCTTAACATCATGTCGATTGGCGGTATTATCGTGGCCATTGGGGATATGGTGGATGCTGCCATTATCATGGTCGATAATGCTCATAAACGATTAGCAGATTGGGAGGCATCAGGGAGTCAGGGTGATCGTACCCGGGTTTTAATTAATTCTGCTAAGGAAGTAGGGCCGGCTATTTTTTCATCGCTGCTGGTTATAGCGATTTCCTTCATGCCTGTTTTTACCTTGGAAGCACAAGAAGGTCGGTTATTTTCCCCCTTAGCTTATACTAAAAATTTAGCTATTTTCATGAGTGCGTTGTTAGCCATTACCTTAATCCCGATGTTATTACCCATTTTGGTGCGTGGACGAATTATCCCCGAACAAAAACATCCGATTACTCGTTTCTTGCAAAAAATCTATGCTCCCGTTTTAAAATTAGCCTTAAAACATCGTAATTTTGTCATGGTGATTGCGGTGCTGGTTGGATTATCTACTATCCCTCTCTATAAAATGATTGGCACTGAGTTCATGCCACCTCTTTATGAAGGTACTATTTTATACATGCCAGTCACTTTACCCGGGATTTCTGTGACGCAAGCCTCAGCCTTGCTTCAAGAAATGGATAAAAAATTAAAGGCATTTCCCGAGGTCGACAATGTTTTTGGAAAAACGGGACGCGCTGAAACATCCACCGATCCATCACCATTTAATATGATGGAAGTGATTGTGGAGTTAAAGCCTAAGGGGTCTTGGCGTAAAGGGGTGACTTATGAAAGTTTGATCGCCGAAATGGACAAATCATTGCAATTTCCGGGTGTAAGCAACGCGTGGACAATGCCTATTAAAGCACGCAATGACATGCTCACTACAGGAATTCGCACCGCCCTAGGGATTAAAATTTTTGGTCCAGACATAAAGAAAATTGAAACCATTGGTAAAGAAATTGAAATGCTTGCCAAAGAAGTGCCTGGAACACGAACGACTTACGCAGAACGGGTCGCAGGAGGTTATTTTCTTGATTTTGAAATTAATCGCGATCAACTGGCTCGCTATGGTTTGACCATTATGGATGTTAATCGCATTATTGAATCCGCAGTCGGTGGTGAGAATATTGCGACCACCATTGAAGGTCGCGAGCGCTATCCAATCAATGTGCGTTATTTACGAGAGCTACGTGATGATCCTGATAAATTAAATCGTATTTTGGTTAAAACACCCAGTGGTGCAGAAGTGCCTATTGCCCAATTAGTCACGTTAACTTTTCGTTCAGGCCCTGCCATGATTCGTGATGAGAATGGGATGTTGGCGGGTTATGTCTTTATAGATATCAGTGACCGAGATATTGGTAGTTATGTTGAGGATTTAAAACAACAAGTAAAAACAAAAATTAAATTGCCTCCAGGTTATACGTTGGCCTGGTCAGGCCAATATGAATTTATGCAACGGGTTTATGAGCGTTTGAAAATTTTTGTACCACTCACTTTAGCGATTATCTTCATTTTATTTTATTTTACCTTCCGCAGTGTTATGGAGACTTTGATGGTGATGCTTGGTGTTCCTTTTGCTCTGTTCGGTGGGTTTTTGTTGCTCCTTCTATTAGGGTATAACATGAGTATCGCAGTATGGGTTGGGATGATTGCTTTAGCCGGTGTTGCTGCTGAGACCAGTGCAGTCATGCTTGCTTACCTTGATTCAGAGTACAATGAAAAGAAAGCCAAAGGGTTACTAAACACATTGCCCGATTTAATTCAAACGGTACAGCTTTGTGCCGTATCGCGTATTCGTCCTATGGCGATGGCAGGATTGGCCAACATATTGGGTTTATTACCGGTTATGTGGGCTACAGGCATTGGAGCTGATGTGATGAAGCGCCTTGCTGCCCCTATGGTGGGTGGCGTATTCTCCGCATTATTACTGACCTTAATCGTTATTCCGGTGATTTATGTGATGTGGCGCTGGCAAGTGGATATGAAGGGGAACAATGACACCAACACTCTGCCATTAAAAGTCTGAACTAAAAGGTGTTGCTGTTATTAAGCAATCATAACCCGTTGAGTCTTGTGCTACTATTTAATTGGTTCATGTTGATTTTCAGGATATGGGATTTTTTACTTTAATTAAGATAGCAGAGGGGATTAATCAGGAGATATTCGTTCACTGCGCAGGTCACTGCTATTTCATCACAACACCAAGGATAGGGGTTATGAACGCATCAGATACGACAAGCCATTCAGACAAAGCAGCAACAAGGTGTTCAATGGCGCTTGAACAAACAGATGATGAATCGTGTTGCTCGCTTGAAGATAGGCATGAATTGGATGATTTTTTTAGATTTCTTAATAAATCCTTTCAGGCCCATCTTGCCAAAGGTACGGCCGGTATTAGTCCCGCTTCGGTTAGAAATGCCTGGTTTGTATGGCTGTCTCAATTGGCAGAGTCACCTGGTCTCTTACTGGAACTAGCATTTTATCCTGCCATGCATGCCCATGACTGTATTAATAACGTGATATGTGTTGACAAAACTGCTGGTGGTAAAGATGTTCGTTTTCATAAAGAAAGCTGGGAAACCATGCCTTGGCGCTTGTGGGCTGAAGGGTTTCTTCAGGTTGAAGATTGGTGGCGACGAGCCACAACTCAGGTTCCAGGCTTACCTCGCCATGTTGAGCGTACCGTGTCCTTTTGGGCGCGACAATTCCTTGATGCGTGGTCACCTTCTAATTTTGTCTTAACCAATCCTGATCTATTCCATGAAACAATCCGTTCAAATGGATTTAACTTGATTCGTGGCACTGAAATTGCTGTTGAAGACCTATTTGAGAGAATAACCGGCACACCACCTACTGGTACTGAACAGTTCATACCAGGCAAGGATGTGGCGGTTACTCCAGGGCAAGTGGTGTTCAGCAATCATTTGATAGAGCTTATTCAATACGCGCCACAAACGAAGACTGTTTTTAAGGGGTTCTTTGCAGGAAGGTACGAAATTTCCCAGCATGCCCTTATAGCCCTTTACCAGCCTAAGTTGTAGCCAATAAATCGATTTTTTCATTGGATATCAAATTTTGTATAACCTCATGTAAATTAGGGAGTTCTCTGTCACTATAAAATTCATATTTTCCAATCAAATTGATATGTTGCCATGCCACGGGAGATAATCGAATAATTTTCAACCACTTGTCCTCCGCTTTGTCCTTTTTATAATGTTCATAAAGTCCAGAAAGAAGCGAAGCATTGTAAAAAATAATACAGTTAGCCAGTAAACGAGCGCATTCATTATTAATAGTAAGTTCAATTTCTGTTCTTCCAACCAATTTTCTGCTACTTATCTTAGCTATTGCCGATCTTATTTGGTGGTAAGACTCTCCTCGGTTCAATGAACGATGAACCGTTTTACGCATACCTTCATCGTCAATATAATCAAGCACATACAAGGTCATGATGATTTGATCTAATTCAATCAGCGCTCTCAGAGTATCATTAGATTGATAAGATGATAGTTTTTTTACAATAGTACTTTGGCTACTCTTTTTAAGTCCAAGTGTTGCCATTATTCTTAGAATATTATCCCATTCTTTAATAATTAATTTAACGTTCACTTTTTTACTTGGTTTTATAAGCATTCCTTCATAAAGCTTAGGCTCATCAAAACTGACCAGGTTTGAACTTGCTTTTTTATCTAATTGAGTAAACCGAGGCATAAAACGGTAGCCAAAAAGGAACAATATGATGAAATTAACTCGGTTTATACTGTGCATGTCCCCTGATACCGCTGCAACTTCAATATCGCTAGTGTTGCTATTGAGCATATCAAACAGATAATGGCTTTCGTGCTCATTTGCTCCAATAATTTTTGTGCATAGGGGCAGCCAGTTTGCGGACAATGTATAAGCAGATACTCCCTGGCCAAATCCAAAATATTTTGTTGAGAACCTTGCCATAATAGAATTGAATTTGGTTTCTAATTTCTGTCCATCAATGCTTGCATGGATTCCATAATCAGCCAGGGTATATTTTTCAAATATTGGCAATTCCTTTACACAACTCATTACTACATCACTTGCTTGTGTTAAGGTCATATGGCGAATAAAATCAGCATAAGTTGACTTTAGGTCATGTTCTTTAACATCGCTAATGTCTTTCATTTTATCAATATCAATTCCAGTACCTTTTGCAACAAGACAGGCCGATAATGCCGCTTCATCAGCTTGTTTTTTACTGCCTATTGGCAAGATATGAGTAAATTTTTTCATAAATCCGGTATGGTTATTACCAAACTGTATGATTTTCCCGATACTTGTGAGGGGTAAATTCTCATAAAAAGGATTATTAACACCATCGTCTGATTTTTTATAAGGTAACTGCCAGCGAATAACCTCTCCATTTTTGTTGTGTTTGAGCTTAATTTTGTTGTTTTGACCTGATGCAATTTTATCGTTTATTTCTTTATAGCGCAGGAATAATCGATCAGTAAGCTGTTTAAGGATATCGTTTATATCCGTTGCCAACAGTTTATTCTCAAGGCTTTTAATGATTGAATGTTTATTTTCATCCCAATCCTGTTTGGGGTGTAGCTCATCATTTAATGAGCGGTAAGATAAACTATTATAAATGGTAACTGAACCTGTTTTTAGGCTCTTTTCAATTTGAAGATAAAGCATCACCTCATACCTGTCAGGGTCAATGGTTTTTACCTTTTTATTATTTTTATCCAATCGAACCTTTTTAATCACGTAGCGCTGAAGCACTTTGGGTATGAATTCAAGGGGTATGTCTTTAAATTGGTAAGTGCTGAATGACTTATTAGAGTTATAGTGGCTTTTTAAGAAAACTATAGCAGCATTTAACGCCTTATTTTTACTATGAAAATCCAGAGCTTTAAATGCGGCTCGGGTATTTAACTTAATGGTCGATGCTGCATCACTGTAGTATTCCCAACGATAAAACTCGGGAGTAAAATTTGGTTTTTTAATTTTTTGTATGAACTGTTGGAATTTCTCTTCTGGCATAATCTCATATGCTTTTTTCCGTATTTCAGAATCCGCCACCTTTTTATTGTTTACGAGTGATAATATTGCAGCGGCTGCATGACGTTGGTCTTTGTCTTCGTTTTTAGCATCACAAATGGCCTGTGCCTGGTAAGACTCCGCTTCACCTGTGTAATAATTCATTTTATAAATAAAACTGGCAACCAAGTGATCGCTGATTTTTAAATAGCGTTGGTGAGCGTAGCACATGAGATATAGTCGAGATAAGTTTTTTTGTTTCATAGCCCGCAAACCGTAACAGGTATGGTACACAGCTAAATCAGCATAATGCAGAATGTTTTGTTCTGAAATACCCAGTTCTTTAATGATTTCGGTGGATCTTTGATAAAGAGCGGACAAAAATTGATGGTTTTTTATGGAGGTATTAATCTCTCCAGTTGTAAAATCCTTTTGATCTTTTTTCACAGCAGTCAATTGATAAAATAACTCATCTTTTTCGAGAAAGTTTGCCAATAATTCTCTGAACGGTTTGTCAGTTAGGGTATATATCTTATTGCTTAATCTATTTTTTTCATGGTTCAAAGCTTTAGAAACCACTTCTTGTAAGGTGGTGTAGGATGGCCTGACTATTTTATGCTGATGGAAGTACTCTATCAGGGAATTAAATACATATTTGGGTACGGCATGTTGCTTTATTAACTCCTTGGCGTACCCGATAGCTATAGCCTTATTTTTGCTCGAATAAATTGACATGCCATATTTTTTTAAAATGGCATTACGGTTGTCATAATGATGCCGTTTATTCACTTGTTTTTTTGGAAATTTCTCGCAAGGAAAATAAGTTTTAATAACATACCAGGTGTCTTTCCTGAGTCCTTGAAACGTAAAATTAAAAAAATATTGCGAAATCCTAAAGAAACTAACTTGCAAAATGTAATTGATTTTTTTAGGGATATTATCAAAAGAGTTGAGATACTCCTTATCTTCCTCATCTAGCTCAAATACAAACGGTCGGTCTTTATCCTCCAAGGCGGGTAATTTGTATAATTTATTAATATCGTCACTGGAAAGTATTTTTAGTCGCGCCACGGGTTATTTTTGTATGCATTAAAACGGACGTTATTATACATCAGATTTGTTGCTCTATTACACTTTATATATTTATAGTTAACTGTATAATTAAACCTATTATTTTAGGTTAAACATTAACAGACTATTTTTTGAGTAAATTATGGCCAAAACAATTGCTTATCTTCGCACCTCAACTGACAAGCAAGATTTGAACAATCAAAAGCTTGAGATTTTTGAATTTGCTAAAAAAAATAAACTGGAAGTAGATGATTTTATTCAGATGACTATTTCAAGTAGAAAAACCACTAAAGAACGTCGCATTGACGAAATGCTTTCAGTATTGGATGATGCCGATACACTAATTGTCACTGAGCTCAGTCGACTGGGTCGAAGCACCGCAGAGGTTATTGGATTAGTTAATGAATTAATCAAAAAGCAGGTGCGAGTAATTGCTATAAAGCAAAACCTGGATATGAAGCAACATGATATGAATTCTAAAATCATGATAACCTTATTTTCGCTCTTTGCTGAGTTGGAGAGGGATCTTATTAGTTTAAGAACTAAAGAAGCGTTGGCGAGTAAAAAAATGCAAGGAATTCAGTTAGGGAAACCAAAAGGCACCATTCAAAAAAGTAAATTTGACAAAGACGCTGTTAAAATCCAAGAACTGTTAGTATTAGGTTTATCGGTTAGAAAAATTGCTAACTATTTAGGATATAGCAATCACATTGGGCTTAATACTTATGTAGGTAAAAGAAAACTAAGAGAAGCATTGTAAACAAACCAACGTTAGAAGTCGCTATCCCAAAAATTAGTTGGTGATAGGAGGGTTAGCCTCAAACCTCAGAAAATTCAGAGTAACGAAAGGGCAATCGGCCCTTTTTTGATTTTGGCCAAACACGGTTTTTGGGAAATCCTATTGATTACTTTATAAATAGTTGCATTTTTTCCTTGAATTTCTGAGGTTTGAGGCTACCGGCAATCCCTCCGGAAAATAATTGATGTCAAAAGTAGAATTTTTTTGCACCCTATGACGAAGGTCGAATCACCCATTCATCTGTACAACTTTATAATAATAAGGCCTCCCTAATACATTCTGTTTTTGACCATAGGACGCAATGGTGTGTGTGGAAATTATCTCTCTTACCTTTTTTCCTAACAACGCAGTATCAATATAATCTGGATTTGTAGAAATTAATATTAACGGTTTTCCAATATAATCTTCTTCTTTGGACCAAAATTTATACATCAAGCTGTCTTCTCCAAAAATATGTGAGCCTACAACAGAATACTTTTTCCCGATGATACCCAATCCTAAAAGTTTATTCTGATAAAACTCCAGCTCACTCCCTATATGATAATTATCTAAAGGCACAAAAGTAGGTGCTAAATGAGTATCTGTCTCAATTTTTTCTGCCAACTCATTGAAACTCTGTGTTAACTGATTCCATGCAACCAAGCTTCTGAAGAATTTTTTTTGAATTATTTCCGATGTGTGGAAATTAAAAAATAAAAAAGCACTTGTATATAATATTAATAAAAAAATTGATGCCCTTACCCAGATGGTGTGTATTTTAGGGAAGTGTGTCATCAATAGAGCAAGCCAAGGTATGAGGGCTAAAAATAAAGGACCAATCCAATTAAATTTTATTTTATGATTGAGACTAAATACTATAAAAATAGATAAGGGAACCAAAATAAAAATACTCATAAATCGTTTAGCATCTTTATTAATATCAGGTTTTAAGGAAGCATTAGGTCGAACCAACTCCCATAGACCATGAATCCCCATAGGCATAATAAATAAAACTAATAGACCAACAACATAATGAACGCTAGTTGACGATGTGGCTTGCACTCTGCGGCTGCTTTGAAACCAAAAAGAAATCCAATCGTGGGTAGCATTCCAATAGATAACAGGGGAAAACAGTACGAAAGCAATCAACATACAAAGATAAGGTTCTTTACGTTTAAACCAATAGCGCGCTGCAGGAGTGGTTATAACATAATATAATGCAGCAAGACCTAATAACGAAATTGTGTACTTAGAAAGCATTCCTAAGCCTACCCACACTCCAGCGGCATACCAGCAACGAGACTCATTTAAAATGATAGTTCGATATAGATAATACAAACTTGCAGACCAACAAGTTAATAATGGTACATCTGGCGTGATAACTAAGGTCTGAATGAAAAAAAAGGGAAGCACGGCCAATAGCAATACTGCATAAAGTTCCGCACCTTTATTAATTAATTGCGTTAAGCGATAGCTAAAAAAAGCGGTTAACACCAAGCATATTATATTTGTGATACGCACTCCTAATTCGTTATTACCTAAAATTAAAGTGGAGCATTTAATAAGAATGGCTACCATTGGTGGATGATCCAAATAACTCCAATCAAGGTGCTGTGCATAATTCCAATAATATGCTTCTTGAACCAGTAAAATACCCGAATTAATAAAATAGAAATGTATCAAGAATGAGGTCACTATAACCCCAAAAAGATACATTTTATTTTTGGATTTCGATGATATATCCATAAGTAATTTTTTATTGTCCATTTAAGCCTTCTTGATGTTAGCAATTTTAGGGGTAATTATGATGCATTTAATTCTATCTGACTTTTGTTATTCCAAATAATTCGAGAATAGAAAATATAATTAAGAAAAGAGCCTATAACAATACCTACCGCTATAATTAAATTTTCTTTTATATAACCACCACCAAAATAATTCACACCCAGTTGCGCCCACTTACTTTGAAAAATAATCGTGAATATAGAGTAAATAGCGAAGATAAAAATTGATTTTAATTGATTATTTAAAATACATTTTTTAAATGTAATTCTATTATTTAAAATGTAATTATTTAATATCGCAATACTTACAGCTATTTGCGCTGCTATAAAAGGAGAATACTCCATACGTAATAAATTATAAAGCACATATTGAATTAGCATGCCTATAACCCCTATCCCACACATCCTAAAATAAGATTTAAACTCTCTATATCGTAAAATGGTTAAAACTCGAAGTGAGTCAATAATACTGTTTGCTGGCAACTTACTTTTACCTAGTTCTCTATCAATAAAGGCTATAGGGTATTCAATAATTTTTGCTTTTGATTTGTGTAGTCGCCATAATAATTCTAATTTATAGGCATAATGATTGGAGATAAATTGTTGAGGCAGTATCTTTTTAAGAGCCAAGTAATTAGTAGCTCTAAAGCCACTAGTAAAGTCTTTGTATTTTGGGGTTAAAAAAGTTCGAGCTACAAAATTTCCTAAGATAGATAAAAATTTTCTGTGCCAACCCCAATTTTTAGGAATACTTCCTCCGCGAACATATCGACTACCAATTACTGCATCTGCCTTGTAGGCTTCCATTAACCTAAGCATTTCAGGTAAATAATGTGGTTGGTGTGATAAATCAGCATCGAATTCAAAAATAATATCAGCATTAAGCTCATACAGGCTATACTGCATGGCTTGTAGGTATGCGGAACCTAAACCAGTCTTTCGCGGTTCAATTTGCAAGTGCAAGTGAGGGTAGGTTAGCTGGAGATTACGGACAATTTCCTGTGTTTTATCCGTCGAGCAACTATCAAAAATTAAGACATGAACCATTATATTATTGATTGACATAGTACTAAAAACTTCATGGATAGTTTTTTCTATTATCTCGCTTTCATTGTATGTAGGGATTATAACAACTACCTTCGCCATATTTTTAAACTCCATTTTTATTCAAACCCATTCGAAACGTGCCCCCGGAGCGTGCCAAGGTTTAATGCTTTAATCCGTTACTAGTGTCTATTCTTGTGAATTAACAATTGTATTCCTCTACCTTTCTTTATATCACGTTTTTTCAAATAATGATTTTGCATTTTGATGAAACGCTTCTTACGGGTCCTGTGGAAGAACTGACAAAAGTTGTATTTCAAAATAAACCCGACAATTCAATTAATTTTTAATCAAAAACTCTAAAATAACTGTAATATTTTTTGTTTATCAATGATACCTTATTGTCTCTTCAGTAAAAAGTGGAGGGTTGGGGCTAGAACTCCTGATATAAAATGAAAATTAATACATTATTACTTAGAGTTATAAATGCAGATGTAAATGCAATTGCAAATGTTTACCTGAGATTAAGCAAAGAACTGGTAATCTTTGCGCCATTAATACATACGGATGAAAGTATCCTCCTGTGGATTCGTAATAATCTTCTTCCTGAAGAGAAAGTAATTGTTGCTCAAGAAAGGGGTATTATTATTGGTATGATGTCATTAACAAATGACGAGGGAACAGGACGGATTAGGCAACTTTATATTTATCCCGACTCTGTTGGTCAAGGCGTTGGAACATTAATGATTAAAAGGCTAAATCGATTTTAGGTTCTCCATTACAGCTTTATACATTCCAGGAAAATATCGGAGCTAGACGATTTTATGAAAGCCATGGATCTCAGATAATAGATTTTAATGACGGCTCCGGTAATGAAGAAGAGTTGTCCAGCGGTGCTTTATGAATGGACGGCATAAAAGATCCGTTTGCGTCGGGTTATTTACCACTTAATTTTTAGTGCATCATAATCATGCCATTTAAAGTTTGAATTTTCCTGCCAAATAAAGATAAAACTTACAGAAACCCTTGCTGGAACTGAAGACATCCTCTTTTGTCTATTTGAGGATGTATTTTGGTGGTTTAATTGGTGTAGCTCGGTGTAGCGTTCCCGTAGATTTCATTTTGCTACGGAAGGCCTTCTTAATTTTAATGAAGAGGAAATGCATGAACTTCCTGTGTTTGCTGGATTCATGTCAAGAGGTACGGCGGCATGGGCGCGTTTTTAGCTCTTTATTGCGCCCATGTAGCAGATGTAGCAAATATCGGAATCGGATATCCATTATTTGCAGTTGGGATTGAGTTCAATTGTCATTTTCAGAAGCCGAATGCATCCAAATCAAGCCTATTAGTGATGATGGTTTATTAACAAATATTCCCTTCAAAAAGTATTGCAATATCATGTTTATTAATAGTATCGTTTTGGTGTCAAAAAAATTTAAGGGACAAAATGAATCACGAAATGACGTATAGCTTATTTAGTAATTTCCAATCAACTATTTTTAAGGCGATTGAAACATTTTTACAAAAAAATATCGGCCCAGAAACCGATAAATTAATTACCACAACCTTAAGGATTCCAGCAGAAATAAAAGAGTTTTATGAATGCATTGCTGAGGCAGAAACAACTTCCATTAACACAGCCATAGTCAGCACCTTAAACAAAGTAAAAGAGCATACGATTAATGAGTATCAGAAATCGTATACCAAGATAAATGATACTTTTGACCATCAAATAAACAGTTTCTTAAAAATTATTGATGATCAAAAAATAGATTACAACGATTTGAGCATGCTCCTAGAGTGGATAACAGGCATTAAGATCAGTCGAGCTGATGTCACTAATAAGGAAATATTGATTAATTTATTTGACAAAAATGCTCAAATAAAAGCATGTCAAATATTTGGCTACAATTATGATTGGCTTCAGGATAATCAGCAGTCTATTGCTTACAGGTGCTCGGAATTTCAAGATGGTTGGTATAAACACGTAAAGCCATTTGTTCAAGATTTAATTATCAATTTTTATTTGGACGAAACGGTAGAGTCTTTTGAGTTGTCTTTTTTATGCTGTGACCATAATGTGATAAATAATATCAACTCTGGTAATTTCTCTGGAGCACCGGAAAATATTACCCCCATTGCAATAGCTAATCGATGTATTAATGGCGTAAAAACAAAAACTTATCATCGATTTGAGTCAAATAACATTAATTATGAAAAGTGCAGGAGCCACTTTATTGCCCTGGTAAAAATGATTCTTGTACTGGTAAAAAATAATATCATTAACTTCCCTAGCGGCTATTTGGTTACCCCTCAGCAACACGATATGATACTGGATGGTAGGCTACATCTTGCAAAGCTATTTAATGAAAGTCGTCCAAAAAATGGATTTCACGTAGATGATTTAGAGGATGTTCAAATTTTCCGTATATCGGTTAATGATAGTCACGAAACCAATGAGTTCAATATGTATCATTGTTTAAAAAGTACATTCATACATAATATTTTAACTTTGACTGATAAATACGCCTTTTCTATGCCTCTTACAGATGATGTCTCCACAAGATGTGGTATGAGTAAAACCGCATTCGCTAAATATTTAAGGTTATTTGATATAAAAAATGACCAACCATATTCAAATGGCGTTTTTTTATCACCAGAGAAAGATGAGGTTTTAATGATTAATTTAGTTAGAATTCGTGAAATACAATCAGAACTGCGCGATTGTAAAACTCTGCATGCCGCTGTTGGCTAATTTTGCTGGTTCAACAGATCTCTGCGCGGGGATTGAGTTCAATGCGGGTTTTATTTCCTAATTTGGTGAGACGAATGTAGTGATGTTCGATGAGCGTTTCCAATGCATTATCGCGCAGCTCTTTATTACGTAAAGGACTAAATTGCAGTATCTCTCTTGGGGTTGGCATTTCTGGTTTTCGTGCTAGGAGCCAATCAAGTAGTTTACGCGCATCGTCAATATAGGGCTGTGCCGACTTAGGCCCTAATAAACGCCTTGCTTCACACAAATACCAGCGGGTTAATGTAATGGCCTGTTCCATATCTTCGGCACGGATGTCCCCTATTCGTCCTGAAAAAAGATGAAATAGGGCTGCCAGACGCGCTGCATTTTCAGCGGCTTTGCTGGCAAAATCTTTGATTTCCATCCACTGCCCTTGGGTTGTAAGACCGGATTCAATGCTATTAAAAAACTGAATCCATAAATGCTTTGCTGCGGCGGTCATTTTTAGTGTGGGTAGATTAATACACCCCACTTGGGTTAAGCGTTGAGAGTGTTCCAGGCATTGCGTGATACGCTGCTCGTATTCGATTAAACCCATCAGTTGTTCTGGAGGTTCTTGATAAAAACGAGTTCCCATGGAGCTGTCAGGGAAGGCGAGAAGGCAACGCGCCAAAAAACCGCTTTGACGGGTAACACCCGTGGCCTGATGAATCATTTGATTTAACAGCAAGGGTTGCATCATTAAATTTAGCGTCAAGCGCCGCTGTTCAATAATGAAGCTTTGGGATGTTTTGCGATGTGCCGCAAAGGACTTTCCCTCCCATAAGCGATTGAGCAGGGCAACAAAACGCAACGGGTTTGATTGCATGCTGTGGCTGCCGAGTATGATTCCGGCTTCATCAGACCATAGGGAGGCACTTGGCCAGCCGTGTGCCAAATGAATGGCCAGTGCTTCTTGGGTTGCATCTTCAAAATACAAGGTAGGCTGTATGGGGATGTCTGGTTCTTGGTGAACTAGCTCTTCAAGTAATTCTTTGTAGTATTCGCTGTCCTCCCCTGTATAGGTGGCGCGTTTGATTTGGGTGAGCAAGCCATCTCGCTCCATTTGCCAGGCTTTATGCTGAGTTAGTGCGCTTAATCGTTCAGGCTCTCGTTTTTTTCTTATGTTAGTTTCCCACTGACGAATGGCATTAGAAAAAAGGGAGTCCGCAGCACTTTTACGCTCTCCTGAGCTGGCAATCACTAAGAAATATAATGAAACAGGACTAGTTAAATAGGTGTCGCGAGCAACATTAGCATGAGCCTGACATGCCAGAGAGAGGTTTGCTAAAGCACCATTCGCGACTAGGGATAACGGCTGTTGTCCATAGCATTGATAGGAGTGAACTACACGTTGGAGTATGTTCGGTAATGCGTCTAAAGGATAAGGGGCTTCATTATTTAGAGTATAAACGAGCGGTATGGGCTGTTTCCAATATCCTTGTGGATGCTCTTGATTGGGTAAGGGGTGCTCTAAATAAGAATGGGACATTAAATCGCGCTATATAATTGGAACTAAAGACGCTATTTTACGCCTAGAGCTTCCCTGTTGTAAAATAGGCACCAATCGTAGGAAATAGGTTATTTAATGAACGAGGCAGATGAAGAAAAAGCGTGGGTCATTCAGTGGCGAGTTGATGTAAAAACCAATCACTACGAAGATTGGCCTGGCTATAGTGAAACCCCGATGACTCGCAATGAAATGCTGTCTGCACTGGAAGAGTGCCACTCCAAGTGGCCTCACTATGAGTTTCGTGGGCATAACATTCATGCAACGATGTTGCGTCATCGAGTAGGTGAATTATTGAGTGCTATTAAAAAGGAGTAATTGAGAAATGTCATTAGAGTTGTTTCATTGGGTTCTTGCGCTTTATGTGGCTGGATTATTTATGAGTATTTTGGGCTCTATTCAATCCTTGCTGAAGTATAATGAAGTAAAGAGAACTATGGATATTGATGTCTTTCAAATTCGCCCTAGCCTGAAATCCTATCTTATACTAAAGCCCATCTTTTGGCCTTATTTTTTTATTACCGAAAAAAGCCCCATTGATCGAATTTCCGAATTATTTTTTAAGCATTATGGTGATGAGGGACATACTTATTTACAAGATAATGGGCTTAAGAATTTTTTAAGGGATGTGACTCGGGGGAAAAATCGCTACGAAAATTATCAAGTAAAACGACTCTTTTGGCCAATTGATGAAGGCAGTGAAGACTATCAAGAACACCAAAAATATTTTCCCAATAACAGCAAGCCTCTTCATGCTGAAATTATTTATGCGCAGCACCAAGAAAAGTATCTTGTTGGGGTGATGTGGAGTACTAGAGAATGTTTGGACAATGCTAAGCCCGTGAGCAGATTTCAATTAGACGAATGTGAATCAATGACTTTTTTGCAATTTCAACGGCGGTTGCTGGAAATAAATCAGGCTAGGGCAACGGAGTTTTTTAGTCGATTAGACAACAAAAATTGAAATAGAGGGTGAGCTAAACAGCTTTAAATTGGTTGCGTAAAAGCTAAGTAATAAAAACAATTCAACAAATTATATAGCTGTCATTTATCTCGCAGTTGTATTTAGCTCATATTATTTTTGGTTTTTATGTCTAGCTAAGCTGGCTTAGATAAACGGCGCGACAACTAATAATCTATTTTTCCGCACAGCATATAACATATGAAGCCTATACCTGCTGAAACATAACTTACAAAGTACTCATGTCCATTAAAATACGGAAATTTACTTATAACAAAATTGCTATAACTTCCTAATTCATGCTTAAAATTGGAAAAAAGATAAACACCTGACGATGCAAAATGATTTAAAAGCAGGCTCAAGCTAATTGCCATGAAGAACATAAAAAGCAAGTAACAGCTTATCACCAAGATAATTTTTTCATTAAGATTGCCTTTCTAATATGTTTATAAAAAAAGTTGGGATATATCTTCTACGCATCTAATAAACTCTGGTGACGATTTTATCTCTCTTAATCGGAATAAAAGTTGGGAAAGCTCGAAGCCTGAGCGTAATTTAGGTTTAATCCAAAGATCAAGAAGTTCTTCTGAGTTGAGAATATTGAACGGGCTTTCGCTTTTTGAAATTACATCCACTGCACAGGCGCAGATCCATTTTGATGGTAGCGCATGTCCTTGTGCATACCCCTTAAAATGGCCAATTTTTATATTGGGGTTTTTCTTATATTCATTTGTAGCAATTTGCTTAAACTGATTATAAAAATCAGGAATTTCAATCAATTTTTTGAATAGTTCCAGGGTTGAGGAATTAAGTCTATCTGCATTTTCTGAAAGATCTTTAAAATGAATCTCTTTTAGAACATTACTGGTGATCCCCGTTTTTTCATACAGGCTTTTTTCTGTAGCCTTAATCTTGTTGATGATGGACTTAAGCAATGAGTCTACGGGTCTATAGTCAATTTTGTGTTCTTGGCATTTTTTGTGTAATTCATAAATGGCTTGATAAAAATTTTCTGGCAGAAAGAGTCTATAGCGCTCTAAATCGGTTGCGTTAGTGTCTTGATGCTCATGAAAGAATTTAACCATTTGGTCAAACCATGAAATTTCAAATAGCTCGGCTTCTGAAAAAATCGCCTCTTCTGGTAAGGGGGGATTAGACTGCCCATAACTGTATGAAATGTTTTCACCTTTGGTTTTTCGAGCGATCTGAATTAAATCTTCAGACCTCCTGTTTTTTCTTAATGTAATTTGTAAGGTTTCTTTCATTTTATAGCCTCCTTGCGCTCTGTTCCGATGGATTAACTACGGGAGACATTAATAGTTCTTGTAATTGCTCTGGGTGTTTGTCTAAAAGCACTAAAAGCATACTTAACGGCTTAGGGATTGGGTTGGTTCCTCGTTCATATCGGTTAAACGAGTTAATGCCACCACCAAATAGACGACTGGCATCCTTTTGATTCAGGTTTAAGTGTTTTCGTATTTTTGCAATTTCATTAGGCGTTAATATACCATCAATTCGTGAGCGATGCCCTTGAATTTCTAAGGCAGTGGCTTTGTTATCCTCAGGACTTATAACCCCTTCCCCACATGAGTCGCACCAAAGGGCTGGCTGCATGATGTAAAATGCGTGTCCTTTATAGTTATAGGTTGTGCTTCGCTCTTCATGGCTTGCTGCCAGTTCGCCACAAATTGGGCATAGTTCTTTTTTCATATTATTTCTCCTTAAATGAGAGAATAAGTTCGCCATAACTGTTTACTTGAAACTTTATATAAAGATGCACACCTTTATAATTAGCTTTATATACATCTTGCCAAGCGGTAAAACCTGGGTTTATTGGTTCCATTGATTTATAAAAATCAGTACTTGTTAAGCTTTGTATGGCTTCTACTACATCATGATCGGAGAAGCCAAGCGCTAGTTGCCCTTGTTTGGCTGATACCGTCATTCGTAATTTATGTTCATTGTTAAACGCTTTTTTAATATCGTTTAAATTATAACTTGGCCGTCTTGATTCGCTCATGGAATTGTCCAAATTATAACCTTTAAGGTTATTATAGGTATAAATTAAAATAACCTCAAGAGTTACGTTGCTCGATAATAAATAGTGTAATACAGGGAAGAAGATATTACAACAATAATTTGTTGCAAATAATTGTTGTATAAATATGATTATATGCTATTCTATAAATGTCTGAGAAAAGACACACGTTTGAAACACACATAAGGATTTTTAATAATGAACCGTAATGAAGTCATTTATAAGCAACTCGTAGTAGAAAAAAATCGCCTAAACTTCCTCCCTAAACATGTAAAAAGGCATGTCATTCAATTTGAAAATATTATTTATTACCTTGCTCAATCTATGTGCTATCAATACAGCGGCGGGTATTGGAATTTCTACGAGCTAAGCAACGAGGGATTCTTTCTTGCTCCGGCATTAGAGCAGCCGTTGGAAATGTTTGTTGATGGAAATGGCTTTAACGGATTTGTTAGCCCGGAAGCCTTGGGCGTTATTGTCACATTGTTTTCGATTAATGGCATTTCTGAGCAACAAGGTGATGATTATTTAATTGATAAATATTACGCATTACGTGACTTTGCCATTCAGCATCCTGAGAGAGACTTGATTTTACTTGCAATTGATTAACTGCATGCCCCCTATATCGGGGCATATCAAAAAAATTATAAACAATAAGGATAATAAAAAATGGCTAAAAAAATAATTAGAAAGCTTGGCGCACCCCTTCAAAAAACATTAGATGCTCTGAAGAGAAAACGAAACCAACGGTTGATGATGTCCTATGTGTTAAAGATTAACGTGAAATAAAACGCTGCCATACACGCAGGGAGGGTTAAGGAATAAGAAACGAACCAAAGGGAGTTGAGAACAATAATTCGCAACAATTATTTGTTGGCATATGTCGGCACTATGTTATTATATAAATGTCTACTACAGACACACATGTTTAAAACACAAAAGGATAAAATCATGACTTACGTTACAAACATAGAAAATGAACTCATTCAACACATTCCTCAAGCAGCAGACCTTCTAAATGATATTAACCAATCTGCAGCCGAACTAGCCTTTGTTAACACTTCATTCTCACCCGAAAAAAGAGCGGTACAAGTACGTGTCGAATACGTAGAATCCCTTTTAAAAGACAAAAAAACGGTACTGGATGAAATTTGTAAAGCTTCTAAAAGAGGCGCAGAAGTAAGAGGTGATTTTGATGTTATTGTTGAGGAATGGTTTAAGTCTCATCGTAAAAAATTAAGCACTGGATACAACTCATGGTTGCTCGCATATGCCAAGGTTGCGTCAAGTTTTATTGTTGGTCCAGCAAACTTCCCAATTGCAAGAAATCAAAAACTTTCTAACTATGCGGATGCCAAATTAACAGCAATAACCGAATTTAGAAACAAATCCGTTAAAAATATTTTAAAGTTCATATTACCTTATGGTGATGGCTCATCAATCCAAACTGACGATCCAAATGCAGGTGAAAAAATTGAGAATAAAATTGAGAAATTGGAAGCGCAACGTGAAGAAATGAAGGCTATCAATAAATTGATTAGAAAGTATTTTAAAAATGGTTGTCCAGATATATCACCCGAAAAACTAGCAGAGTTTAAAAGTCTATTGCACACGGAATTCAATTTAAATGAAACACAAATAGCAGGTTTATTGAAACCAAATTATCGTGGAAAAATTATAGGTTTTGAAAGATGGGAGTTGCAAAATTTAGGGGCTAATATTACTCGTTATAAAAAAAGAATAACCGAGGTAGAAAAGACAAATTCTAAAACGATAGATGACGAGTTTGAAAATGGGATTAAGGTAACAATTAGTGACGATCAAAAGATTTGCATTCACTTTGGTTTCAAGCCAAGTGAGGAAATAAGAACTCTACTTAAAGAAAAAGCATTTAAGTTTTCACGAAATCGAAATAATGCCTGGGTGCGAAAGTTTACCTTAAATGGAGAGTGTTCATTTAACTGTGTCACCTCATTGCTTATCTAAGCCCCAAAGTTAGTCTGTCTTCAAAATAGATTTGTAGTTGGGACACGATAAGCG
>NZ_CAAAIM010000015.1 GCF_900639985.1 Legionella rowbothamii
ATTTGGCAAGACACTGCTTCTGAGATTCTTTGCGCCTAATATTCGATACGCTCTCTTTTCTTGCGATTTAAAAAGTTAAATTGACGCTGCACCCCTACACCATATCAACAAATTCATTGATTACTCAATTTATTATATGTAAACCCAAAAATCTTGTCCGAAAACAGCCCCGACGTACACATTAAGCCATTCGTGCATTGAACGATACGAAATTATCGTTGAGTAAATATCTATTGTGAGCTAATATTTTACACTTTGATTTTTGGATTACATCGATGAGATTAACTAGACAGCAAAACAAAAAGACTGGAAACCAAGTTGCTCCTTTCAATTCATTAATAATGCGAATGGAAGGGTGCAATATAAAAGCAGATGCTGATAAACGCACTTACATTTTCTACAGCAAGCAGTTAAAAGACAAAGGCCTGGATGAGGTCACCTCGTTATTGACTGAGATGCTGGATAAGCATATTTTCCCTAATACGATAATTCTAAATCAACTCATTAAACGCCTGTCTCAATTGCATCAACCTCAGTACTCTTTACTTGTACATAAGATGGCTGTAACCAAAGGTTTGGCCAATGCCATTACCTACGCCAGCACCCTAGATGCGATTGCCAAGAGTAAGGAGCCGGATGCCGTGCGTGCGGTGCAGTTACTGCAGGAAGCCAAGAAGGCAAACTTGGCCAATGCCATTACCTACGCCAGCACCATCGATGCGATTGCCAAGAGTAAGGAGCCGGATGCCGAGCGAGCGGTGCAGTTACTGCAGGAAGCCAAGAAGGCAAACTTGGCTGATGCCATTACCTACGCCAGCACCCTAGATGCGATTGCCAAGAGTAAGGAGCCGGATGCCGAGCGGGCGGTGCAGTTACTGCAGGAAGCCAAGAAGGCAAACTTGGCCAATGCCATTACCTACAACAGCACCCTAGATGCGATTGCCAAGAGTAAGGAGCCGGATGCTGAGCGGGCGGTGCAGTTACTGCGGGAAGCCAAGAAGGCAAACTTGGCTGATGCCATTACCTACGCCAGCACCCTAGATGCGATTGCTAAGAGTAAGGAGCCGGATGCCGAGCGAGCGGTGCAGTTACTGCAGGAAGCCAAGAAGGCAAACTTGGCTGATGCCATTACCTACGCCAGCACCCTAGATGCGATTGCTAAGAGTAAGGCGCCGAATGCCGAGCGGGCGGTGCAGTTACTGCAGGAAGCCAAGAAGGCAAACTTGGCTGATGCCATTACCTACGCCAGCACCCTAGAGGCGATTGCCAAGAGTAAGGCGCCGGATGCCGAGCGGGCGGTGCAGTTACTGCAGGAAGCCAAGCAGGCAAACTTGGCCAATGCCATTACCTACGCCAGCACCATCGATGCGATTGCCAAGAGTAAGGAGCCGAATGCCGAGCGGGCGATGCAGTTACTGCAGGAAGCCAAGCAGGCAAACTTGGCCAATGCCATTACCTACGCCAACACCATCGATGCAATTGCCAAGAGTAAGGAGCCGGATGCCGAGCGGGCGGTGCAGTTACTGCAGGAAGCCAAGCAGGCAAACTTGGCCAATGCCATTACCTACAACAGCACCTTAGATGCGATTGCCAAGAGTAAGGAGCCGGATACCGAGCGGGCGGTGCAGTTACTTCAAGAAGCCAAGAAGGCAAACTTGGCTGATGCCATTACCTACAACAGCACCCTAGATGCGATTGCCAAGAGTAAGGAGCCGGATGCCGAACTGGCAGAAGCCTTGATTAATGAGGCCATAGAGCAATTTAAGCTGGGTGATATGAAGAAGGGGGCAAGACTAAACTTGCATGGAATGTCATTTGGCCTAGTCTATTTCGGACTCAAAAGTCGTGTACAGCAGGAGATGAAGGCAAAGGACTCTATTTCAGCGCTTACTTTAATCTATGGGAAAGGGCTGCATAGTAGTTGTTCAGGGGAAGAGATTCATCCGGTCAAACAGGCCGTATTGCGCGTGGTCGATGAACTCTCAGACCAAGGGGTTTCTGGTCAAGAAAATAGAACTAATCAGGGGGTATTTGAGCTGTCTATTCAACCCCGCCAGGTTCAATTCAATACCTTCAACCCCAACCATTTTTTTTCTCCCGGACTTAATCCGCATTCCAAACCCTTTGTATCTAAATCCCTGGGTGGTACACAACCTTGGTTTTAGGCATCTCCCAGCGGTTCATACCGCAAGAGCCCAGAGTTTGGGCTCTCCTTTTTTGAACATTCGCATGATTTCAAACCCCTTAATGGTAGCATAGGCTGTTTTTATTGACTGAAATCCTCAGACCGGATTAATGAGACGTTTAACCTTGCCATGGTCAGCCTCTAAACGATTATTTTGATACTTTATTTGCACGTGTTTGACTTGATTATTTAGGACTCCTTCTTGTTTTAATTCGTTTATCGCGTGATCCTAGGCTGGGGTTTTATCGGTATTAATCATGCTAATAGCACAGATTGGATTACTTTTAATTAATTTCTTAATAAATCGTTTCGCAGCAATCGCATTGCGCCAATGAGACAAATAAAAATCAACGGTCTTACCTTGCTCATCAATTGCACAATACAGATACTTCCATTGTCCTTTTATTTTGATGTACGTTTTATCTAGGTGCCACCGTCTAGCATAGCGTTTCTTATGCCAATCTAATCGCTTTTTAAGCTTTGGCGCATAGGACTGAACCCAACGATAAATAGTTGTATGATCCAGTTCAAGGCTACGCTCCTCCATAAAAATTACACCATTTGAAGGCTATAGGTTGTGTTGAGCGCATGAGGATAGAATATCAACTAATGAGATTAGTCTAAATTATAAAACATCTTGCGTTTTTGCAACGGAGCTCAAAAACTTATGTAAGCTCTTACCATCCTCCGACCGTTGGACTTTCAAATCTAATATTTTGGGGGGGCTTTTTATTCTTTTCACCTACCGTGTTGGATTATTTTTAAGTAGGAAATTAGAAAACAAATTATCATTATTAGATAAAGTCTCTTTTATTAAAATGAATAAAGGAGGCGAACGAATATTTCAAAAATCTGAAAAAGAAGAAAAAAATATAATTAGAAGTAACTTTTTAATCACATCTAAGGTTAATTGCAGTTGTTTGGCAACAGGGCTTGTAAGCATAATCTCTCTCTAGGTAAATTTTTTGGTGTGGTTAGTGTATAAGATGAGTTTATTTTGAAATACCGTATTTTTTACGGTATGCATAATGTTGTGGTTTTAAGCGCGAGGCGGCAGGAAATAGCCCCTTGTTTAAACTATGTACGCGCACATTATTTGATATTGTTTTATCCTTTGTGTATAATGATCTACCAAGCAATATCATTAAATTGGTCTAAGCATGCCTTTATTTATTCTGGATTTTGATGAAACAATCGCTTCTGAAAATACTCACAATGCAGTATCTCATCTTACGAAAATGGATGAGATGTGGGATGTCATCAAAGAAATTCCCCCAATTGAAGGTCCCAATACTTGGCGAGATATCATTCGCTCGATTCTTAGCGAAGGCCATAGTCTTGCAATTGCATCATTTAATGCTTATGGAAGTACATTCATTCCAAGATATTTGCAAGAAGTAATTGGATTAAGTGCGGATGAAGTTCAAGCAATACATATTGAATCGTGGCTTCCAGCCCATCCTCGTCAGGCTAATAAAAATGAACATATTATGTATTCCATAAAAGATATGAAGTACACAGGTTCGCCCGATAGCATCGTTTTAGTTGATGATGACCTAAAGAATATAACGGCTGCTGGCAAAAATGGATATAAAACAATTCATGCAACCGGTAAATACATAGAGCACATTCAGCATCTCAGCAGCGACTGGAATTATTCAGCGCAGCCTAATAGTTTTATGTATAATTTTTTTAAAATATTTGGTGCGACCCACAAACCAACACTCACTCCAGATGAGCCTATTCCTAATTCGGATAAAGATTCTGATAAAGATTCGAGTTCCGATTCGAATTGCATAGTAATGTAATTATTAAAATTTAATAATTTGTTAATATTTGTGCAATATAATTATATAAAAAGCACTGATTAAGTTGTGCGTCCTATATAAATCATGAATATTTCCTGGAGAGCTTAATGACTAAGGTTGGTATTAAATTAGACGCTCAAAAAAAACGAATAAAGCAGCCTCCACAAGAAGTTATTGAACAACTTTCACGAAAAGCGATTGAGCAATTTGCTAAATCTCACTCTATTAATATCGTTGAAGATGACATCGTTGAAGATATAGATGAGCAACTTAAAATTGTGAGACTTTTTGATAAGGCTCAGAATTCTATCTATTTTCTTGTGTCGCAAAAACTAGGTTCAGGTGCATTTGGAGAGGTGTCACATGGAATTCAACTCGATATTAAAAATGGCAGGGTAATTCCTGATACCGAGGTTGCAATAAAAATTACTGACTATAGTGCAGGTGGTACCCTTGGAAAAAGAGACATCGAAAGGGCACGAGAAGAAACTGAACATAAGTATGATATTCTTAGCAGAATTCAACAGAGCAAGGGGTTTTCTCTAGGAGAACGCGTTAAAAATGTTACCCTGGACTTTGGCGAAGGCATTACTAAAGAACGAGTAGTTACGATTCAAGAGGCTGTGGTAGCCATGCCTTTGCATCCCGGAAAAGATATTCAAAATAAAGCTCATAAAGATAAATACAGTTATGGTTCGATTACTTTTGCTCAATTAGCTTCTATACTGTGTATCAATCTCGGGCTATTGCATGACAATAATATTATTCATTCCGACTTAAAACCTGCGAATGTTATTTGGGATCCAGAAACTGCCCAAGCCAATATTGTTGATTTTAACCGAGCTAAGTTAATTTCTAATGATGAAACGCATGTTTATACAAGTGCGTCTTCAGATAGAGCCTACATGGCTGCTGATTGTTTTACAGACCATGGATATAGATTTTCTAAAGCGAGTGATATTTATTCATTAGGAATAATTCTTGGTGAAAAATTTGATATAAACTCTCAAAACGGGCAAAAAGAATCCTTAACGATTAAACACTATTTAAGTTATGACCAGTTCATGACAAAACATTTTCTTGAAAAAATGACAGCTGCCGATGAGTCTCAACGACCAACGATACAAGAATGTAAGCAGTTTTTTAATCAAATAGAAAATAAAATGCAGCTTGATATAGAACAGCCAGACAATAGATTGTGTTTGGAATTAAGCAAAAAAATAATCAGCTTGGAAGTGTATGCCAACCAACTTCGAGGCGAAATTAAAAGCCAAAGTCAATTTGCTACACTGCTGACTGCCACAGGTTTAACTGCGGATAAAAGTAAGAAATATGAAGAAGCAATCCAAGCGATAGAACTATTAACGAAAGCCTTATCTACTCCTAATATTGATAAGGAACTGCTAAAAAGTCATCAGCAAGAATTGAAACAAATTGATGCCCGTACAAGGGGTTTGTTTAGTATTAAAGGTCGATTCAATAAAATAATAGACGAAGTAGAACAATCAATAGCAAACACTGATACTGACGATGAAAATAATATCAAGCCGACATTGTGATAGTGGGTATACTCCCTGAGTCCTCAATAATTTTTGACAGGCTATGATAATCAATCGAATGCAGTATTTTGATCCCTTTTTCTGGGTGATTTGCCTCATTTAACGCTAAGGCATAAACAATATGATTGTAATTAACATACAGAACATTGTTCTAGTCTACTAGGCTATACTCTCCATTAGCAATTCGCTCAAACCCTTTCCTTTTAATGACATTATGACATCCTTTTAAGACTTATAAGTGTTTAGGAAACCGTAGCTTATGTTTTAGGATTTTGCATTAACTATCGTATTTCGTAATCTATGCCCTAGGATTTGCTGCAACCAGGCTAAACCCCTTATAAAACCGAACTACCGCGGCTTGACCGCGGTATCCAGACTTATCATGCAGGAAATATGGTTTGCAATTTTTCCTTGATGACATCAATCTTATAAGGTTTAAGAATATAGGCATTGATGTGATATTTTTTGGATTCGATAACCAAATCTGTATCGTTTTCTGCTGTGAGTAAAATAAAGGGGAGTTTTGATAAAGCACTGTCTTTTCGTACGTATGATAAAAGCTCTATACCATTCATTTCGGGCATATTATAGTCACTAATTACCAGATCAAAATGCTCTTTCTGCAAGAGTTCCCATGCTTTGGAAGCGCTTTCCGCCTCAGTCACGTTAGTAAATCCTAGTTTTGTTAACATGCTCAGCAGTAGTTTTCTCATCGTCGCAAAATCATCGACTATCAAAATATTTTTATTGGTGTCCATATTTTCTCCTTGCATCCGATGGCATTTGATTTACTTATTTTTTATCCGATTCAGTTAATTTAAAAATGGATGCTAATTCATCATAATTAAATTGCTTAAATGTAATGTCCTCGCCAAGCTTTAGTTCTATTTTATATTGTTGATATATTTGCTCTAAAATTTTTAGTGCTTGATTTATCGTTTGACGCATGTCTTTTTTTTCTAAACGAATTTGCTCAATTAAGTCTACATATTGGGTCGATTCTTCCGCATGCGTTTTATTTTCTTCAAAAACGGCTTCTATTTTTTCCATACAATCACTAATCGTTTTTTTTATAGCCTCAGGATTTTCAAGCGTTTTTTCATCAACATTTAGATTACATAAGTGAGCCATTTTTAAAATCATCTCTTCTATTTCTTGCTCAATAGATTGATGATGAGCGGCTGGAGGTTGCTGCTGATTGGTGAGCGAGCGATGATGCTGTGCTGCTTCATAAAATGTATTCACATAGGCTTGATCCAGCAGTTCAAATGTGTTTGTTAATCGATTAGCAATATTGGATTTACACTCCATCATTAATAGAATTAATTGGTTTAAAATGAGCTGGTTTTGTTTCTTTATATTTTTTAAATAATGTTCACTTTGATCGCCATAAAAATTAATGAGGATCGGAGTGAGTTCAGAGGCATTATTTTCTATATATACTTCAGCCTTAGTTTTTGCATCAGATAATATTTTTATTTTGGCACGATTGGTTAATGCCTTGTGAATAAAGAAGGCGATTAATGAACAGGTTAATAAAGTAATAATTAGTATTATTGGTAACACAGCTTCAGATGTCATCATTTCCCCTTAGTTCATCCATTTTCTCTTTATATATTTTTTGATTTTTCTTATAGAAATAGCCACAAATAACTGATACAAAAATTAATACAAGTAAGCCAATCATGGAAACTAGATTAATTGATAATAGGGGGTGCCTTTTATTCATGTGTTTTGTTTTATCAACCGTCGGGCCAGGGGTACTTCTTTCTATTTTATCTAAGGGGATAGGTGCAATATAACTACTTATTTGTACGGGGGCGGTATTACAAATAATTTTTTCTTGTGGTAAGAGCAAAGCTAATGGACGCCCACTTGGTGATTTTGCCGTAATTTCAGCTTGCAGTGAAAATTCAGGTAATGCCTGGGTGTTACACAGAGTATCAATATTGGTTTGCCAAGCCCCGTTATTAGGAGCAAGAGTTGATAAAGCGCTTCGCTCTTGATTTATTAGTTTGATTTGTACTGAATCTCGTTCAATGTGTGGATTAATTAATTCGACTTTAAAGGTGTTATTGACGATGCTTTGTTGAAACGGTGTGGGCATTATTTTAAACAAAGATTGTTCTTCCCGTACAAAAGAATCATTTTTTGCAGTCACTACACTTTTGGTTACTCCTGGAGACATGTCTAAGAGAAACTCTTTTTCAAACTGCATATTCTTGATTAGAGGAATGGGAGTAGAAAAGTTATCTTTTTCATTTTTTAGGCTGAGTGTTACTGCCGTATTCTTTAATAAATGAGGTAACTCGTTGAGGCTTTTTTCTGATTCTAATCTCGCGTTTATAGTAATTAATTCTCTATTAAAGTACTCGCCACTTAACTTATTCGTTATTAATTCTAAATTAGTTAAAATAATGGCTCGTTCTTCTTGTTGTTCATCCCCTTTTATTTTCCATGCGCCTGCATCAGGATGTTTCACATCGATGAAAATAAATTTACTCAGTGAGGGGAATTTTGACTCAAGTATACTTCCATCAGGTTTATATAAAGCAATTGGCGCTTTTTGATTTTTTTTCTCAATAATTACGGACAATTGTTTTACATTTGCATCTACTGGGATTTTTCGTTCGTTATTGTCTGCTTTTTCCAGTGGAATACCTTGCGCCGGAATGGCTGAAGTAAAAGCATTATATAAGGATTTTTCTGCATCAGACATGGAGTTGATAAACTGATAAATTCCATTAGTTTGGCTCGCTAAAGATTTCAGTAATTCTTCATCGATATTTGAGCCGATGCCTATGGTATAGAGTTTGATGTGATTCTTTTTCAATTCTGGAAGTAACTGATTATTGAGGACTTGCTTATCGTCACTATCTTGTTGTTTGGAGCCGCGATCGATTTTTCCATCGGTAAGCAGAACAATAAATCGAGATTTATTGTCTTTCCATGAACCATTAGCTGCTTTTAGTGCAGCAAGAATATTAGTAAATTGGCCTCTAGAATTGATTTGCTTTTCTTTGGCGTGAAATTGATTCACATAGTCGTCAGAGGCTTCTTTCGTAGGTACTAATAATTTAGCATTTGTAGAAAAAGTAAAAATAGTAAGTTGGGCTCTATCTTTAAGAAGATTAATCAATAAATTGGTTGCGGGGATTCGTAAATTTTGCGGATCGTTTTGTTTCATGCTTCCTGAGGTATCAATTAAAAGAACCACTTCGGTATTTTCTTGCGCTAGTACAGGAGTTGATAAGCCGCATGTAATACAAAAAATGAACAATAGAAATAAACGAATGCTAGATGATCTCACCGATAGTCCCTTTTAATTTTTATTCTCTCCGCCAATAAAATATAGGTAGTATTTCGAGTTATTTCAAATTACTTAAGTTTAAGCTGAGCTGATCAGCCGCATGACCGTATAAATTGCCCATTTCTTTATAGATTTTTTAACGTAACCTTCAGATTTCATACAAAAAAAAAATATGCTGCTATACTCAAAAAGAGTTGTTCATTGTCTGATAGATTTCCAGCTTATTTCTGATAGGGATATATAAATAATGCTTGTTTCTTAAAGTTTGATATTTATGTTGAAGCTCCATTGTCTTAAATAACAAGAATGTGACGTGTAATTAAGAATATGAAGTGAGTCATATGGATAGAGAAAATAACATAAATCATCATTATCGAGCGTGTAATGAGTTGCGTCGATTAGCGTTAAGAATGCAGCGAACTATTGGTAGTGTAGAAGATATTTCAGTGAATGCATCTATTGTTGCAAGTCAAACTGGTAATAAAGCACGTGTATTTTTTGAAATAGCCAGCCAGATTGAAAAGACATCGCGTAAGATGCATACCAAAATCAACACTATAATTCAGGTTACTAGTCGCCTAATTGAAACAGTCCTGTCCTCGAAAATAGCACTTTATCATATTGATAGTTATTTCCTGGTGCAAATTTCAGAGAGTTATTCTACGAACCATGAGCTGACAAATGATGTTACCTCCCGATTACAAAAGCAAGTGGCTCTTGGGTTTATTCAATTTAGAAATGGTGTCAAAGCACTTGAGGTACAGTTCAATGTGTTTGAGTTTTTAATTAATCGTATTTTTGTTGCCCTTACTGCATTGAGAATCGAAGAAGAACTCTTTCGCAGTGAGCTGGGTATGGCTGCCGTGGGCTCCTTAATTAAATCATTTGAAGAGTTACTCAGTGTGTTGTCACATGATTATGATGTGTTTCGAGATTACTTTATGATTTTTAAGCACGCAAACAAACTACCATGGAATAGTGAGGGATAGGATGAAAAAAGTAGTTCTCTATGATAATGGTGATATTCAATGGACTGTTTTAGCGCGCGATCCTAATAAACCTAAATCGGTTATTGATACGAATGAATATATTATTCAGGCCGGTGGCGAATCGATGCTGCTTGATCCCGGGGGCATGGAAATTTTTCCTAGTGTTTTGTCGATGGTTTCAGAAGTAATAGACCTCAACTCTATTAAGGCATATATGTGTTCTCATCAAGACCCAGATATTATGTCTTCTTTACCCATGTGGATGGAATTAACACCCAATGCCACGGTTTATGTATCTTGGTTATGGAGTAGTTTTATTTCTCATTTCGGGTATAAATTTGCTCATAATTTATATTCGGTGCCAGATGAAGGCATGCAAATAAAATTGGGCGATCGCCATTTTCAGCTTGTTCCCGCTCATTATTTGCATTCATCAGGAAATTTCCACTTATTTGATCCAGTATCTAAGATTTTATTTAGTGGCGATGTGGGAGCTGCATTATTACCTCATGATGCGGATTTATTTGTTACTGATTTTGCTGCTCATGCACCCTATATGAAAAAATTTCATCAACGTTGGATGCCCTCCAATACGGCCAAAGATGCTTGGATATCACGGGTTAGAAAGCTAGGAGTTGAAATGCTATGCCCACAACATGGGGCTATTTTTCGAGGGGATGATGTAGAGCGTTTTTTTGATTGGTTCGATGATTTGGAAGTGGGAAAAACCCAACGTTTAACATAAGTCAGGCAGGAGTAAGGATTATGAGTTTTTTAATGGATCAAGAGGGTGAACGAGTTGATTCAGCCGTTACTGATAAAAATAATATACTAAAACACAATTCTGGAGAGATGGGCGATATTAATCATCATTTTAGCGATATTCGTAAAGTATTTAGTGAGCTCATCTCTTCTGTGGAAGCCATTAATAAAATGGTGGGCGTCGTGCGTGATTTATCTGGCAAAACGGATCTTTTAGCTTTGAATGCATCGATTGAGGCCGCTCGGGCAGGTCAAGAAGGGCGAGGGTTTGCGATTGTTGCTCATGAGGTTGCACGTCTTGCGGAAAAATCACAGGAGTCGATTGGTAAAGTGGAATTGGCAAGTGATTCTTTGCAAGAGAAGGTGCTTTTACTCTCAGAACGCTTGGATGACATACAAAAGCTATTAAACAAAATTATTTAATTTCCGCATCGCATTGCGAGCTTCGACATTGTAAATGGACTTAACACTATGGATGATGATGAAATAATACTCATGTTTTTCGAGGAAGCTAAGGCAGTTCTCGAAGAGCTCTATGATTTGTTAAAAGTTTATGCGGACGAACATTCCACTGAAGAAAAGATTGATAACGTCAATGCAATTTATCGGGGCGTTCATACCATCAAAGGTGGCTCAGCGATGTTTCAAATGGATGAGTTAACTAAGGTGGCTCATGAACTTGAAAGTTATTTGAGTACCAAGAAAAAAGCTCCTGACGATTTTGATGTAGTTCTGGTGACTCACCAAATCGATCAAATTGAAACACTGTTACTGACAGAGGCTAAAAAGCGAGAAGAAGCACAATCTTTGGCGTTGCCTGTATACGCAGTAGTCGAGCCCAAAATTGAAGAGGTACCTGAGGCCTTAACCCCAACCGTTACACCCGAGGGTGCTCCTTATCAACTGGCTGAGGAGCAAGTTAATGCGACGAAAAGCCAAGCTAAAAAAGACACAGCAAATTTGATTCGCGTACCTTTGGACAGAATTCAACGTAGCTATGATATTACCTCCGAGATTTTTTTATTGAGAAACCAAATTGCTCATTTAGTGGAAACTGGTTTTGAAAATACGGGGATTCAAAATGATTTATTTCTCAAATGGGAAGTACTCGATAATTCATTACGCCAACGAATTGTTGAACTTGAAAGTGCTGTGCTCAGTATGCGTATGACGGCGGTTAAAAGTCTGTTTTCACGAATGGAAAAAACCATCCGTACTTATATTGAGAGTAGTGACAAATTAATTCAAGTTAAAGTGAGTGGGCAAGAAACTGAAATTGATAAACGTATTCTTGATTCTTTAGGTGACCCTTTAATTCATTTAGTGCGAAATGCAATGGATCATGGAATTGAAGCGCCTTCACTACGTGAACAGCATAATAAACCACGCCAAGGTACGATTTGCATGGATGCAAAAATTATTGGTAGTGAAGTGGTTTTGAAAATTAGCGATGATGGTAAGGGAATCGATGCTCAGAGCATTTTACAATCGGCACGTTCTAAAGGAATCGATATTTCAGGTGTGGCGAATGAGCAGGATGCATTACAGCTTATTTTTGCCCCAGGCTTTTCTACTGCTCAACAAGTCAGTGAAATTTCAGGTCGAGGCGTGGGAATGGATGTGGTTAAAACCTATGTTGATAAATCTGGAGGTAGAATTCACATTGATACTAAAGTAGGTGAGGGGACCACTTTTAGTTTGTACTTGCCCATTGGATTATCTATTATCCCTTTAATCGTCGTGAGTGTAGGCAATCATGTTTATGGTATTCCCACACATGACATTATGCAGACCTACACCTTGCGTCGAAATGATATTACATTCAACCAAAATCAATATTTGTTAAATGTGGATAATCAATTTGTCCCATGTATTTTCTTGTCTAAGTATTTTGATAATACTGGCGCTGACGATTCGCTTATGAGACGTGAAATGTTTGTTTGTCTTACCCAAATTAATGGGGAACGATGCGCGTTTATTGCTGATAAGTTGATTGCAAATACAGAATTTATTGTCAAAGCATTACCTTTAGGGATACCTGTTTTAAATTATCTTCAAGGAGTTTCTATTTTAACTACAGGGGTTTCCGCATTCATTTTGTCACTTGAAAAACTATATAAACATATTATGAGTCGGCATGAGGTAAGCATCAATGCAATTTGAAAACATAATAAAGCAATTCCAGTTTGAAGAGTCTGAAATTGTTGATGAGAAGAAAACCTTTATCCAGTTTGTAATGTGTGACTCACATTATGCTTTAGATATTCATTATGTTAGTGAGATTGTCGAGGTGCCTGTAATTACACCTTATCCGGAGATCGTTCCAGGGTACTTAGGAATTGTGAACTTGGGGGGGCAGATTATACCGGTAGTCGATTTTACGGGTAAATACACTAACGGGATTGAAACCTATAAGGTACAAAAGACTCATTTGCTATTAGTCGCCGATTTTAATGAGAATAGCCCTTGTGGCCTTATTATTGAGCGTCCAAGACGCGTCGATGTCTCGCTTAAATTGCTTGTTTCGGCGACAGCAAATATCAATAATTCACCCGTACGTTTATTGGATGAAAGGGACTTTCATGTTAAGGAGAGTGAATGATGGCTGTACAGGAGCATTCTACAGAGAATGAAAACTTTCTCATGGTTCCATGTCTTATCATCGCAGATTCTCAGGCGATGTTAGTTGGTATTAATGCGCAAAAGATTATTGGGGTTGTCGATTACGAGCGAATCTCATGTCTTCCTGCATCCCACTTGCCCTTTATTGGTCTATATGAACACCATCAAGAGGCTGTGCCGGTCATGGATTTATCTTTAGTGCTAAAACAACCGGACATGCATTTTTCTCAATTAGCCCCAAGTTCGCCAACAAACTCTTTGCTTGATTCTGAGTTTGCTAAGCATGTTGAACAAATAAAACGGTACAACCAGACTAAAATAATCATTTGCCAATTACTCAATATGGTTGTTGGCATTTTAGTTCATGCTACCTACCGTATTGAATCGCTTAAAAACAGCCAAATTTTAAGTGTTCCTTCAATTTTAGAGAATTCCGCATTTTGTATGCTCAATGGATTGTTTCCTTATAAAAATCAGTTTTTATATTTGCTTGATTTGGAGGGAATATTGGCTCATTTAGGTCTGCTTAACTTACCTAATAATGAAACGATATCTGCTTCCTCGTCATCCTCTTCTATGGCTGGTAAAACTGCGCTTGTTGTTGACGATGCAAAAATTTTCCGGTACCAGGTATCCAAACTTTTATCCGCACAAGGCATGCATTGCATTGAGGCAGTAGATGGTCAAGATGGGTACGAAAAATTCATGCAACAACCTGACAAGTTTGACTTAATTTTCACTGATTTTGAAATGCCGCGTATGGGCGGGTTGGAAATGGCAAGAAAAATTCGCGGGGAAGCCAGTACTATTCCGGTGATCTTCAACTCCAGTATTTCTAATCCTACGCTCATTGCGGAAGTGGCCGCTGAATACGGGTGTTTTCTTGTGAAGTTTCAGCCAGAAGAAATTATAAAAAAATTACATGAATTATTTGGGGGGGCGCACTAAACATGCGCCAGTCTTCAACGAACTACTCAGGCGATTTCAGGGAGTGGCTCAACAGCAAGAATATTGTGATTGATCATCGTTTGAATAAACGAAAGCGCATCATCCGCCGCCTTTAGCCATTCAATATGGTATTCTTGCATTAAAAATTGTATCACTTCTTCCATTGATTTCCCTGGTTTATCGAATAGAGGCCATAGCTTTGCGCCTACAGGATTTAAGCCAAAATATGTTTGGCTCGTAGGTTCTAAGACCATGATTTCATTATCTAACTCAACATGTGTAACATTGTGCTTTTTGGAAATGAGGCACGTAGTAATTAATTGATTCATGAACTCTCCATAGTTACATAGTGTTTCAATATGATGACGGATAGGTAATACGCCGGTGAAAGCCATCTTATTTTTGCATTATTTCTCTATGATTATCAATGACGAAGCAACCCAGGAGTTTTCGGCACGGGCCCCCCTAGGTTGCTTCACTTGATTCGCAATGACGATGGATCTAGATTAGTTGACGCACAATGTGAGCAGATCCGATTCCTCTAAATCATTTTCCGGCTCAGGTGTAGCGGCAATACCAAACCAATCAGAGAGAGTAAGCAGTGATGCCTGGAGGAGGATATTTTGGGCGCTTTTCTGCTCCTTTATTTATCTGAATTAATGCATTTCCTTGATCTTTTCCTGACATTATAAAATGAGCTAATGTATTAGATAGTTCTTGTTAGTTGTCTCGATAATGAATTATTAGATACTGTATTCCTATACAATATTTTAACTCATATAAGAATGAAATTAGTACACATCAATATGGCTGGCCAAGGATTATTTAGTGTGGATGTTTAAGCTAATTCCTTTTTAGAACGATCATTTTTTCCTGTGACATATCTTTCATCGTCCAAGGGATCCCTCCTGTGCCATAACCCGATTGTTTTAATCCAGCAAATGGCATCCAATCAGTGCGAAAGGCAGTGTGATCATTAATGAGTATTGCTGAGGCATTAATGCATTCTGCTGCTCTTAAAGCGGGTTCTAGGTTTTCTGAAAAAACACTGGCTTGAAAGGCGAAGGGTAGCGAATTCGCTATTTTTATCGTTTGCTCAAGGTCTTCATACCCGTAAACACAGGTTACTGGACCAAAAATTTCCAACTGGGATACTTTAGCATCGGCAGGTGGATTAAATAATACCGCTGGAATTAATGTTGTTTCAGAAAGACGTCCTCCGCCATATAATTTTGTACCTTGAGAGACGGCTTCATCAACCCAAGATAGGACGCGCTCTGCTTCACGTGGATGAATAAGGGGTCCTACTTCAGTTTCTTTAAGTATGGGGTCGCCAATACGAAGTGATTGGACCTGCTTAACAAATTTTTCCATAAATAAGTCAATAATTTTCTGATGCACAAAAATTCGTTGCACGGAAACGCAAACTTGGCCTGCGTGGTAATATCCACCTTTAACTAAAGAGGGAATCGTTTTTTCCAAATTAGCGCTGCGATCCACAATTACAGGCGCTGCTCCACCATGCTCCAAGGCACAACGAGTTCCGGGAGCGAGTTTACTACGTAAGTACCAACCTACTTTAGCAGAACCAATAAAACTTAAGAATGAGATGCGTTTATCGGTTGCTAATTGTTCTGCTAAGTTATTGTCATCGGTAATAAAGGTTTGACACCATTCTTCGGCAAGGCCGGCTTCGCGTAATAATATAACGAGCTCTAAACAGCATAAGGGAGTAGGGACTGCTGGTTTAATGATAACAGGGCATCCTACCGCGATTGCGGGAGCTACTTGATGAATAATGAGATTTAATGGATGGTTAAAAGCTGAAATAGCTGCAACAACACCAATAGGTTCTTTAATCGTAAATGCCCAACGATGCTCACTTCCAGGAGTCAGCCCCATAGGAATTTCTTTACCAGCAAAGTGTCGTAATTCTTCAGCAGCATCATTTAGACCGTCAATTGCTCGAGTGACTTCGACTGCTGCATCAGTAAAGGGTTTCCCTCCTTCTTGAGCAATCAGTTGAGTAAAACGTTCTTGTTGAGCGGATAATAATTGGGCTGTTCGTTTCAATAGGGCCATTCGCTCATGAGCCTTAAGCCACCCATCCCGATTGTTTAAAGCCAAGGTTGCTCGATTAAGCTTTGCTTCTAGTGTTTTTGCATCATCAGCAGGAATTTCGGTGATTAGACTGCGGTCAAATGCATTCACTACCTGCAGTGTTTTTTTCATGATTAGACTCCCTTATTAACTGGGGGAAGTCGTTGCTGTAATTCATCAACAAGAACGCGCTTATTTTCTGAATAATCAACCGGAAAAACAATAAGATGTACACCACCAGTGGTAAATGCATCTTCAAGAATCGACTGAAAATTCTCAATTGATTCCACGCGAGTACCCCGTGCTCCATAAGCTTCCGCGTAGTTGACGAAGTCAGGGTTGGTAAATGTCATACCGAAATCTGGGAACTTATCAACGGCTTGTTTCCAACGTATCATTCCAAAGGCATTATCTTCAAGAATGAGTACCACCAGGTTTAATTTAAGACGTACAGCTGTTTCTAATTCTTGGCTATTCATCATAAAGCCTCCATCCCCGCAAACTGCCATTACGCGACGATGAGGATACAATAGTGATGCCATAATTGCAGAGGGAAGTCCTGCTCCCATGGTTGCAAGGGCATTATCAAGGAGAATGGTATTGGCCATTTGTGTCCGATAATTTCGCGCAAACCAGATTTTATACATGCCATTATCCAGCGCCAGAATCCCATCTTCGGGCATGACTTGCCGAATGTCATAAACGAGTCGCTGTGGGGTGAAGCGGTCTTCTGTAGCTCGAGCAGAAATTTTACTCAAAATGCCTTCACGTAAAGGAAGCAGGGCGTTGGCATGCGGGATTTTTCCTTCGATTTTATCTGCCAACAATTTTAATGAAGGGCCCATATCTCCAATGACTTCTGCCTGAGGGAAATAAATTTGTTCCACTGTAGCTGATTGATATCCTACATGGATGACTTTAAGGTTTGTACCCTCCATGATAAATGGCGGCTTTTCTACGGTACTATGACCAATGGTGATGATCAGGTCCGCTTGTTCGATGGCTTCATGCACATAATCCCGTGCGGATAGTGCAGCTGTTCCCATGTAATATTCTCTTGCCCCACTAACGGTGCCTTTACCCATTTGAGTTGTAAAATAGGGTAGCTTGGTGCGCAGAATGAAGTCGGCAAGCGCATTAGTGGCTCTTGGGCGAGAGGCTGCTGCTCCCAGCATGACCAAGGGACGTTTAGCCCGCATAATCATCTCTGCTGCGCGACTTAGGGCTTGCTCATTGGCAATCGGGTATTCGATGGGATGTGGTGGAGTGAGACTCACTTTTTTGCTTCGTTCAGCAGCTATATCTTCAGGAAGTTCTAAATAAACCGGACCTGGAGTTTCTTCTTGAGCAATATGAAATGCTTCTCGTACCAGAGTAGGAATCATTGACGGTGAAACAATTTGGCGCGACATTTTGGTGAGTGGTTGCATTGTCGCGACGGTGTTCACTATCTGAAATCGGCCCTGATGCGATGAGAGAACGCCTTTTTGCCCTGTTATCATAATCATCGGCATTGCCCCAAGCAAAGCGTATGCTGCACCCGTAGTAAGATTTAGTGCGCCAGGACCCAAAGTGGTTATACAAACACCTGGTTTCCCGGTTAATCTACCATAGGTTGCTGCCATGAATGCAGCTGCTTGTTCGTGTCGCGTTAATACCAGTTTGATGGAGGAGGTGCGCAACGCTTCAACCACATCAAGATTTTCTTCACCAGGAATCCCAAAAATATATTCAACCCCTTCATTTTCGAGTGCCGCGACTAAGAGCTCAGAACCTTTGATCATATTGCGTCCCTTAATATTAAGATCTCGTGCTTTGACGTATTTTTTAGAGTATTACAGTTCTTATCCTACATAGTATAACTAATATTATATTTTTTTGATTTTATTTTTTACAATTCACTAAAAGTATTAGACTTTTTTGTTCGCTACATTATCGCATAGCCAAGCAAATTAGATTTTTTCTACATGATTATAAGTTTAAATGGCTTGAATTTAAGAGGGTAATATTTTTAGGATTAAAATAACGTTTATTTAATAGAGTGTTAGGCTCTCTTAGGGAAATTAGCTCTTAATTAAAATTGGATTTTTCTGATAAGTTGCTCTACATTTTAGACGGAAACCATTATGGAGAAGGATCATGAATAAGGACATCTTTGAAGGGAAATGGGAAGAATTAAAAGGTAAAATGAAGCAAACCTGGGGTAAATTAACGGATGATGACTTTAAAGTCATTGAAGGAAATCATCAGGAAATTTTTGGAAAACTTCAAAAACATTACGGTTACTCAAAAGATGAAGTTGAGAAGGCAGTTAAGGACTTCCGCAATCACATAAAACATTAAAAATGATGATTTAAATAAGGAAACATTATGAAAAAATTAATTATAAGTTTTTTTATTTTTAGCTCAACTATTAGCTTTGCTTCAGTTCAAACTAATATGAATGAAAAATGGATTTGTACTACAAATGCGAGTAGCAGCGAGAGAACTGATGATAAATCTGCAGATGATAAAATGGCAAATACTCAAGGCACTGCAGCAGAATCCTTCGCTTTTGCCGCTAAAAATTGCCGCGATTGCACACAAATAAAATGTGAAGTAAAAGATTAATTATCTTGAAATGAAGCGGCAATATCCCGCTTCATTTCTAAATCCCTTATAGACACTCTGAGTTGAACACCTACTAATGGCCTTTTTCATTTAAAACTGCATCGTTAAGCCGTAAAAATTATGGTGTCGGTTGAGGTCTCTTTGTTGATACCAGAAATCTGATGGGGAGAAATATTCTCTCACAGTACTTCTAGGTTAGTAAATCCTATAGTTTAATGAGAAAAAATTGTACATAATTAATTGAAGATAGTAGAATACAACATGAATTTCTGGAGTTGTCTTTTATGAGATGCATGCTAATGAATACACTTAACCCTTCTCCATTGATAATCCCCATCCGCTCCCAGCTGTAGTAAGTACAGACATTAATTTTTTTATTTATTCTCTGTGAAAACCGTTACGTAGGAACCTTATGTTTATGAAACTAAAAGTTGCGTGCTTATGCTTTATATTTATCTTTATTACTGAATGTTACGCAGTTGAACCCCTACCCGATAATTTAATCGGTATTTCAAGCAAACCTGGGATTATTCTTTTTCGCAAAAATATAAATCAGAATTTATTAAAGCTTCTTGAGCATTTTACTACTCAAAAAACGCTGACTTATTGCGGAATTGCGAGTGCTGTGATGGTATTAAATTCATCTGGCCTATCGGCCCCCACTGATTTTCAACATGCGCCTTATCATTATTTTACACAGGAAGACTTTTTCAATGAGCAGGTGCAACAGATTATTAACCCGGAGGAAGTTAAAAAATCAGGGATTAATTTGTTCACTTTGAATCGCGTAATTCAAAGTTTTGGGCTAAAAAGTGACCTATTTTTTGCTAATGAGCTCTCGATTGACGAGTTTAGATCCGTATTAAAAAAAGCATTATTAAATGAGCAATTTATTATTGTTAATTTCCTAAGAACAGAGTTGCAACAAGAGGGGAATGGGCATCATTCGCCAATCGCTGCTTATGATGAAAAAACAGATCGTTTCTTAATTCTTGATGTAGCACGATATAAATATCCTGCATACTGGGTAAAGGTCGAGGATTTATGGAATGCAGTTAATACGAGAGATGAAGAGATGTATCGAGGATTTATTATCATTAGCTCATAGACATATTGGGGAAAATCTTGCTCTTTAAGCATTGGTAGAAAAAAAACAATCTTTCGTTAATGTCGCTCACTTATGTTTTCTTACCCAATAATGGTGCGAATTAATGCGCCTTGACCGCGGTATCCATAAAAACCCAAATAAATTAGATATCACAGGGGCAAGTCGCGGTAATTTTGGAGCTTAGACATCAAATAATACTATTTTAGTTAAGTATGGTTAAGAGATCTTAAGATCTGTTCCCCATGTTTTAAAAATCAAATTTCTCGCAAAAGATTAATTAGTAGGTCAAGGGAATTCGCAATAACATTTTGTTCTTGCTCGGTTAAAGCCTGAAGATTTTCATTTAATCGATTATGCAATAGGTAGGGGGCTTCTTGTACAAACTCTTTACCTTTTGTTGTGATATCAATATAAATACTGCGTCTATCTTTAATATCACGAGTCCGGCTAACAAGATTTTTTTCTTCTAAACGATCAATTACACCTACCAAAGTGCTCATGGATAAATAGACCCGTTTGGAAAGTGAGGAGATGGTCATCATGCCATTTTCGTAAATTTCATACAGGCAAATAACCTGAGGCACTGTTAAGCCATAATGTTTATTTAGTTTTCTTGAGTGATAGTCCATTTGCTGCATAATTTTTCGCACAGCAAGAATAATGGTTTTAGAACGGTGATCGAGTTGATTTGTAACTTTGTCAACTCTTGGGGGAGTATCACACATAAATTGTAATTACCAGTATGTTAAGGCCCTCTATTATAGCTAAGTGGCTAAGTAAACTATAGCAGCCTTAGTAAAAATAGTTTGTCTCTAATTAAGGTATTAAATAAAGGTTCTCATGTTGGTATCCCGTTTATAAAGGTTGAAAAAAAATAGCTTAACCTTTACTATAAAAAATGATTTGAATACGAATTATATCAACAGAAATAAAAATAAGAGTGTTATTTGTAGTATCTAAGTATTCAAGATCGTTATGGGAATATCCTCAAAAAGTAGTAACTCAATTACTAGCACTCTCTTAAAAATTATAAACAAAGGAGGGTTATCGGATGGATAATCAAATTAATGACCTTTTAACTAGAAATACTTCGCAATTGACGAGTGCCTCGGAGAATGAGGAAATTTACTTTAAAAGTAATGGTATTTTAACGTTAGGAGTGGAAATTGAGCTGCAACTCATCAATGCTGAAGATTATAACTTATGCTCAAGAGCAACTGAGGTACTTAATGCCACAAAACATCTCGAAAAAATTAAACCAGAGTTTTATTTAAGTACTATCGAAGTGAATACGGATAAATGTAGTTCTGCTCAGGAAGTCGAAGATGATCTTTATAAAACACTGGGATCACTACAGCATGCAACAAAAGAGCTAGGGGTTTTATTTTCAACAACAGGGTCTCACCCATTTTCTAAATATTCTGATTGGCTGGTTTCTCCCACAACTCGTTACCAAGAGTTAATTGATCGTAATCAATGGCTTACACGTCGTATGAGCGTCTATGGCTTGCACGTACATCTTGGCATGTCCAGTGGGGAAGAATGTATTCGTTTTAATAATTTTTTTATGTATTTTTTGCCACATTTATTAGCTCTTTCTTCAAGTTCTCCTTTTTGGCAAGGAATTGATACAGGGCTTGCTGCCTATAGGCCAACTACTTATGAAGCCTTACCTACGGCAGGTCAGCCTTATCATGTTCAAACTTGGCAAGATTTTGAGAGCCTATATAGGACATTAAAGTTATGTGGGTCAATTAAGTCACTGAAAGACTTGTGGTGGGATTTAAGACCAAGCCCTGGTTTTGGAACCTTGGAAATTCGTGTCTGTGATGGTACTGCGACTCTTGCAGAAACCCTTGCATTAGTTGCGCTGATTCATATGCTTGCCCATTGGTTTGCTGATAATGGGAGTTGGTTGGAATCGGTCGCCTGCCCCCCTTATTGGCTTTCTCGTGAAAATAAATGGCGAGCCATTCGTTATGGACTTGACGCTGAATTATTAATGAATACAGAAGGAAAAACTAAGTTAATGCGTGAGGATATCAATGAGTGGATTGAAAAATTAAATCCCTACATCAAAAAATTTAATTATCAAACATACTTTTCTACTCTTCAAATGATTATGGACGCCGGAACTAGTTCCGAACGACAACGTAAAGTATTTGCTCATAATGAGAGTCTTACTGATATTGTAAAGCACAATATTAGTGAGTTTTTACTACAGACTCCTCTTTATAGACGTGAAACGGTACTTACAACTTTGTAAACTTCATTCATTGAATAAAACATACATTGAGGAAAATCTACATGAGACGGGTAATTTATAAATCAAAAAAACTGGGTGATGTACTTATTAGAAATGAGTCGAATCAGTATTCAATTTTTTCGAGTAAAGTAGAGGCTAGATCCCTTAACCAAGAGGGGGAGGACGATTTAATTGAGAAATATACTCGTCTTTTAGGAAATCAGGAAAATGTAAGGTTATTTGGCACAGGAAAAGCTTGGACACCGGAAGAGGTAAGAGGTTTCATAAAAAATGAACTAAAGGAATGGAATTCTGACAATAAATTTTCTGTGTTTTCCATTTATCATTCAAGCACCCAAGAGTTTATAGGGTTTCTGCAAGTAAGGCATGCGCTAGATGATTTTTCCCATGTTGGAGAGGGCCATTCAAATGTCGGTGAAATTGCTTATATTATTGACAAAGATTTTTGGGGAAATGGTTACGGGACTGAACTTGCTATTTTGGGAAAGAAATTTATTAAATATATTATTTCTGAAAGTGAACAAACTTTAGAAAGAGACATTAAAGAAATTGTTGCTACAGTTCATCCTGAAAATGAAGGTTCAAAAAGAATCCTACAAAAAACACTGAAACATCAAGAGCCAGAGGAATTTGCTAAATTTGGTGGTCAACCCCGGTTATTGTTTTTTAAACCGTTAATAAGCAGCATGGTTGTGCCAGAACAGGCAGAACGAACTAATTTTTTAATTTCCAAATTATAAATTGACGTCATTGTGAACGAAGCAATCCAGAAACAAATTTTAATGAAGTACTGTTCTGGATTGCTTCGTCAAGGCCTAACGGCTTAAGGTTTTATACTTCCTAGTTATTAAATAATAGAAAAAATCCTTTTTTACGTGCGCAGCTAATTTGTTTTTATAATTTGAATGAATTAAAGTTGTTTAGGAATTACCTTTTCTGCATTACTCTGAAAAATAGTTCTGAATCTAAAAAAGAATCGAGCCAGTTTTGTAAATTCGCGTATTCGCTTTGCGCAAACCACCAGGTCTTGTCTACCATAAAAAATTGCCTAATGAAGGGAAAGAGGGCAACATCCGCCAAGCTTATGTGTTTGGCAAGCAGGTAGGGTTGGGATATTAGTAAGGAATCTAACTGCTTAATATAACTATGGGCTTGCTCACGGTAACTGCCGGCGACTATTGGATCTTGGGAATATTTATAGCAATCCAGAATAGGCTTAAATTGCGTATCATTTTGACGAATTAACTCATCACAATATGATTGAAGTTCTGGTTTCAACCAATTATCAGGATCGGATTGTTTTAACGCCCACATCATAATATCAATACTTTGATCGATAATACGGTTATCTTGCAAAACTAAGACTGGAACAGTGCCTTTGGCTGAGAGCTCTAGTAATTCCGTGGGCTTATTTTTCAAATCCACCTCATATTGAGTTACGGATATTTGGGCATAAGCGAGCGCCATCCTTGCTCGGATAGCATAAGGACAACGTCTAAATGTATAAAGTACAGGGCTATCCAATAGAACCTCACTAGTATATTGAAATGTTGATGTCAGGATTTTCTTTCATCCATATTGTGTTATATAAGCCTACGTTTTTTTATTGTATTTTTACCTTTCTATGTAGTGTTTTTTATACACTTTATTGATGAAATCCTTTTGGCTCGCTTACCAATCAATGCACTAATACGTTTGATCTACTGATTGCAGGCTGATTTATTCTTGATTGGTAGTCCCTAGGAGCTTTATGCTAAATCACTATAATCCTCATTATAGTAAGACAATTTTTTTAAACGTTCCACAACCATCAATGCACGTTGTTGTTCACCATTTTCGTACCGTAATTTTGCTAGATAATTTAAATAAAGCTCGGCTTGCTCAGCGGGTATAGGATAGTTTAAACCTTGCTCTAAAATGTGCTGTGCTTCTATAAGTTCTTGCTGAGCAACTAATAAGCGACAAAAGGTTATACGGCTTAAGCTATCATGAGGATCTTTGCGCAATGTTTGATAAAAAAAGGCCTGGGCTTGCTTGGGGTTATTTAATAATAATTGCACTAAGGCACGTTGAGCATAAGGATGGGCATAATAAGGGTTGATGGCTATAGCTTTTTCTATGGCTTGGTTCGCCTGCATGGTAAATTGGTGAAGCTGGGTCTCGTGTTCAGCATGTTGACCTAGTTGCAAAAGAATATCTGCTCGCTGACTGTAAAGCTCTGCTGATTTGCCCCAAGCTAAAGCATGCTGATTTTCTTTTAAGGCAAGCTGATATTTACCTTTTTGCATGGCTTCTTCTGTACTAGCGTTATAATGACTCATGAGCAATAATTGTCCCCAGTTAATGCTCATGAAAAGGAAAAACAATCCAATTAGGCTGTTGAATATCCATTTACTCCTACTTGAGAAATTAATGACTCTAGTAGTAATAAGCTGTTCTTGTTTCAGTAGACGATGCAAGCAGCCTAAATAACATCCTAATAATAGGTTCATGCTGGGAACATAAAAATTAAAATCCACCATACTATGCAGCGAGAAGCTCATCAAGGCAGTAAAACAAATCACTAAGCGAATATGCCGCTTCGGATCTAATTGATTTTGCCGTAAGCAATAACCGATAAAAGAATAGCCTATGACTATCAAGAGGCTCAATAAGATCAATCCTCCTGGCAAGCCTGTTTCGATTAGTAATTGTAAAAAATCATTATGAGCATATTGTAATAAAGAGCCGTCTCCTGGAAGACTAAAGGCGGGATAATAATGCATAAAATTAAATATCCCAATCCCATGCCAAGGGCTGTTTTGCCATAAAGCCCATGCTCCTTGCCAAATAATCCAACGTGATTTTTCTCGTTGCAAAAGCACTAGACGATGTTGGATTTCAGGTTGGGAAAAAAGACCTAAAATTCCGATAGCGAGCAACAACAAACCGAGAAAATTTAGGAATCGTTTTTTAACTATTAATTTACGCAGCAGCCAAAACTCCAAAAGCAATCCACTGCCCAAACTGATTAGGACACCGCGACTAAACGCTGCGAATAAAGCGATTAACAAAATAAAAATACTAATCCCTAAAAGGCCAAGGTAAAAAGCATGATGCTTGCCTGTTTCTTTTTGAATAGGCTGGGTTAAAAAGTGGCCGTTAATCGTTAATAATGTGAGCATAAAAAACGCTGCTGCAGTATTTTTACTCATAAAAAGACCGCAAGGCATTTGACCTAAAATAAAAAATTGGAACAATGCATAGCAAGCATTAATTATTCCCAGTAACCAAAGGGTGTAAAAAAATACCTTCCATAAGCTTGTTTTTGATTGGTCGGAAATAAAAAAAATAAAGATCCACAAACTGCATTGAAAAATACCAAATAAACTACTGAGAGGTACCCATCCTAATAGGGGAGGAATGCAAATCCACAGCAACCATAAAATCAGTACGATATGAAGAATGGTGAGCTTACATTTAACTTGCTGGCATTGTGCAGAGAAATAAACCAAAGCTGAGGCTAAAATCAGGGTATAGCTCATCCCTAAGAGGAAACTATCTTGAGTGCTTTGCCATAATACGGCAAGAGATAATAGTAGGCACAACATGCCTGCTTGGTAATAAGCTTTAAGCTTTATCAAAATATCCGGCATGTTGTACTGTTCCCAGGTTAGGCTTTAGAAACCCACTTTCCTTGGATGAAGGGACCATTTAAAGAAAATTCGTGGCTAGTCGCAGTGGTCTCAAGATTAAAGACATCACCAGGTAACTGGGTATACATATTGAAATAATGTTGCAACATCCAGCCTGCAGTCAGGTCGAATTGCCCCCTATTCATATTTAATCTATAGCTTGCGCCAACTTTCATATCGAGGCCTGGAACTATTCTTGTTGTATTACTAAAACCAGTAATAGGACGAATTATAGAGCTGCGAAATTCACCGGATAATTTAGTTCGTGCCTTTCCAATTAAAAGCGAGGTGGCTCCTTCAGCAAATATAGATAAATTATAAGGTAGTGCTCGTGTTAATTTGCCGCCGAGACGCGGACCTATACCATCATATTTAGCATTTAAGGAGGTGATTTGATATAAATTTACTGGGCCATTGTCTAATTGTTGAGAGGCTGCTACTTGACGAGTAACTTGGCCATTCGCATATTGAAGGCCGCCATGAAGTCTAAGCCCAGTTTGACTGCCTAAGTTCACACTTTGCGCCATTTCCAAATTAACAATATCAATTCTGGGTTTTAACCGGAATGCTTCTATACTCGTAGACGCAGGAATGCCATCTGCGGTCCCAGGGAAAAATGCTGTTTTGCTTGCTTGATAGTTATCAATATAGTGCAGCCAGTTCAAATTAATATCATTGCCGGTATTAAAATAATAGCCTGCCGTCAAGGTAAATCCCCAATCCCAAGGAGAAGATAGATTGCTATAATGTTGATTATCAGCGCTAATAAAACCGCTTACTATATAAGGATTTAACAGCAAATTCGAAGAAGGCCTAACATACAAAGCCCCGCCACCAATTTCCCATCCTTGCTGTGCACAAGGAACTGTCACTGCCTCTTTAGCGCACCCCATAGTACCAGCATAGCTGGTGCTCACCGTGAATAATGTCAATAAAAACTTTTTAAACATGATAATCCCTAATCCATTGTTTATACGTGGTTTAGTATAATGAAGTCGAGTAGAAATTAGAATATAAATCGTAAGGACCCTGATTACGTGTAATTTTAAATTGCTATTTGTTAGCGTCCCTTTAACCTTTTTTGCTTCAAAATAATTTAGTTTAATATTCCATAAGGTATTTTCATTAATGTCTGGGAACAAAATTCGAGGTGAGAGTCGTTTTAGCTGCGATACCCAAATCATTTAAATGAGCTTGATATTAAATTCGTTGCGCTGCATCGGACAGAATAGTTCAATAATTGGCCTATATTCCTTTTTTTCCGAGAATAAGCGGAACTCACAATCATCATTGAGTTGTGCAATAGTTTCTTGTGGAAGGTCTTCTTTATTCATGGCATACAAAAATTGTCGAAACGCCAATTGCAGAAGGGGTGGCTTTTCGTGAAAAAAGTTTATTTGAGTTGGCATGCGTTCTTCAATTTTTCTCGCCAAGAAAGCGAAAACTTCGATGATATTCTGCGCATGTTGATTTTGAGTCTCGCTTAAAGATAACGCTGTGGTGGTATAAGGTGTATAAGTAGGAGGAGTTAAAATTAAGTCCATGAGTTCATTTGTTAACAAATGTTTGTTTTGGGGGGTAATTAACAAAATGCTCTGAACCATAGATGTGAAGTCGTATCCAACTAGTTCGCCATAATTGATTATGTTTTGCCAATTTTGCTTCGAAAAACGAACAGTGATTTCTTTAAAATGTGATAAAAACATAAAAAATGTAGGACTGCTAAAGAAGGGCTGAAATGGTTCTAAATAAGTTCGTACCGGCCTTGTAGGAAGGTTTGTTAAATCAACCTTGCTTAAAAAAACAGGGACTATTTCATCTACGATGCTGTCAATGGCATCTTTAGGGAGCATTTTTTTGATGGATCTGTTCACTAGGGGAAGGGCTTGTTCGGCTAGGTACGTTGATCTTATGTATTCCGGAATAGAGGGTTCTTCAACGTTCGGATGGCTGTCTATTTTTTTCTTGATCTCTGCAATAGGTTGTTGGAAAAAATCAACGCCGTATAGAGTAACAATATCTTTTAATATTATCGTTAATTGGCGGTGGCTTTGTTGAACGAACAATAAAATCATTTCAGTATTGACTGATATTTCTTGGCCCAGTAAAAAATTAATTGCAGAAATAGATTCATGTACACCATAGCTAATTGAATGCTCTGCTACTAAATTTATTAGGTCAACTAAATTGATAACAGATTTAGGGGGGGGCGTAAGAGTTAGGCGGGCCTTCATTTGCTCTAATAATGCATCTAGGTTTATTTGATAATTTGTTTCGATAAATGCATGTTTTGATTTAAGGGAGTGAATAGCCATGATTAATAAATCAATAATCCGGTTGTGTCGATATCGTTCTGGTTCCGAGTTTCCGGATGGATAAGTGATTCTACTATTGATATATGACCACACACTTTCTTTTTCAGTACTATTAGGAATTATAGCAAAGTCGTTTATTTTTTCGAAAAGGGAAGAAAGTATTGCACTACTATTAATAGCAAGGCTTTTATTAATAGCTAAGTTTTTTAATGCGGGGCACAATTCATTTGTTAAGAAGTAAAGAGCCCCTGGCTCAAATTGGCATAAGGCCATAAAGTGGTAATAGGCATCGTGCATTGCAATGCTAAGTTTAGAGCTTTCGGTGTGATGTACTGATACTACGTTATTCTTCACCCATGTCGAATAAAGACTAATCGGATGACAATTGTGTTGATGAAAATCTCTGTGCAGCGTGTCTACGTTAATTTGACCAAAAATAGGTTCCATTGTCACTTGATGAGTTGGGTTGCATTCTTGTGCCAATGCTCGGATGAAACTAATAGACGGTACTATTCGCGTATCGTTAAATGGTGTTGCTGAACTTACATTGATACGCCCGCCTGGCCTAATTGTGTTATAAAGCAGAGGATCATCGTCACGGGTAGCGGTTACTTTAAAAAAAATGCTATTAATTCCCGATAGGGAATCAATTATCTGTTTAAGCCTCTCTTTAGGTACCATAGGGAAATCTTTACGCAATTGTTTAATATATTCTCGAAGCAGTTTTTTGTTTTCCGGTAAGTTCGTGCTAAAGAGTTTAATTTTTTCGGGATAGCTCTGTAAGGCCGCATGAATAAAATAACTTTGTAAGAAATCATCCTTATCAAGACAGGGTAGGCAATGCTGATCTTGTTCTCTTATTTTTATATGACTTAAAAAACCAGATAAATCTTCTTCTACACCAGGATAGGTTAATTGTTTATTAATATAGAGATAGGAGAGATAGGCGTATGTTAAATACAGTTCGTATTGATTATAGGGTTCGGTAGTATGGTTTTCTGCTTGAAAAAAGGGGTGCTTCAGGTCAGGTAGGTTTAATGACTGAATTAGATCACTTAAGTCTTGATGTTTAGCACTATCTAATTCATTGATTTTTTTAGTAAGACGGCTGTTTTTAATATACCTAACTAGCATTTCACACCCCAAGCGCCACTCTTCTATCTATTTTGCTATAAAGTTTGTGTTTAGAATCATTATCGTAGAATATTTGGACAGTTATCGCAAGAGGATTTGTTCTTTGGGGGTGCTCGCTCAATGTTTACTAAACTGACCTTGATGAAAGTCGGCTGCTGGCAATTTAAAAGTTATTATATCAAAAAACAATTTATTTATATTATTCGCCAAAAACACATTCTACGAATTCCCAAATTAGTTTTTTCCTAGTTTGAGGTTAGGAAATTCAAAAGGACATGGAATAATTTTGTATTGGGTAAAATTGGATCGAGAGCCCTTATGTTATAAATTGCTGTGAATAAATAGCGCCCTTCTTTGCCTGTAACCAATCAGGAAAGATGGAATTATCCCGTTAGGTGCTATGAATCGGTTTTGCTGAGAATGCAGTCCAGTGGGGTAGTTCCTGATTAGTGTTTTACTCGCCAAGCCCAAGAGTTTTGTTGTGGGTTAGCTCTATGCCCAATAGTTTAATTTTTCCTTAAGAAAGATAAGCTAAAATTTATAACACATTGGCTTTAATTAAGTTGCTCAAGCATGAAATTTTGTAGAAAATTTATTAATGGTATCGATTCTATTAATTTTGTTGGGCCTTCGTCTGATGTTCTTAAAAAATTGTTAATTGTATTTGCTTACCAAGAGCTAAAAAGAGAACATGAGCAACTTTTGAGGCAGTTATCAGACTTACCAGAGGGCATTCCTGATAATTTTGTAGCGAATGAGCAGTTAGAAGAATACAAAAAAAAGCAGAGAGAATTTATAGAACAAATAGTGATCCGGATGAGCGCTATTTCTGATGAATATAACCATTCTCTTGAGCTTAGCGTGGAACCCATTATTGATGATTTGCCTGCGTTTATTAAATTACTTGCGCAAAATTTTCGTGATATAAAACACTTGGCTTACACGCTTTCTGATGCGCCATCTACCATTAAAAAACTACAAACTCAATTGTATATTGAGGTGCTCTCTAAGTTGGAGCATGAAGAACAGGAAGTTCAGTTACAAACATTATCATTGTCAAATATTCAAGACATGATAACTCAGGCTATTAGCCTTTATGAAAATAACTCACATGATGTTCAATTGGGTAATCAATGTCAACGAATTGTCCATATGGGTTTTTATGAAATTATAAGACGTGATTGCAATAATGTATCTCTGAAGAGCGAATCTAATAAATACATTGAATATCAACAGGTTATAGGTCTTTTGCATTCTAAATTAATCAATGTTAATCAATCCCCTGTAATTGATAATCTTAGTCAATATAAAGCCTCTAATGGAAAATCTATTGGTGATTTGTTGGTAGAGGCTGAAAAAAAATTGCAAATAGGTATAACAGGGGACTGGAGCAATGATGAACGAATCAACGCGTTTAAAGCAAGGAAAGAGCTGTTTCATGCATTAAGGTTTGGCCAGGAAGATCGCCGAGAATATGCAAAAAAGACACAAGCGAACCTCATACGTGATTTATTTTGGGCTAGAAACATCAGAGATATGGAGTTATTTACTAAAAGCAAAGTTACTGATGATGTTTTTGCTAGTCTCGCCCAAAAACGATATTTGCAAGAGGATGTAGTTTTTAAAGTACAAAAAGAACCGAAAGCTTATACGCCTGGTCAGGATCTAAAGTTCATCAAGTTTCAGGATATTCTAGCCGAGGTTTATCAGGGGGCCAAAGACAAAGGGCTTAAAAAAGGCGGCAATACTGATAAATTCAATGCAAGTGAACCTAAAATTGAGCAACACATAAAAGATACATTTAAAAAACAGTGTGTGAACCCAATCGTCAAATTGTTGCCTAATGGAGAAATAGAGGTCAATTTCTCTTACTTCAATTGTGATGAGGCATTTGCTAAAAAGCTGATTGATATTATTGGAAAGAATGGGGGGTTTAGGCGAGTGCTTGAGAAAGCATTAATGGATGTATTTCTCAAGGAATCAACTGTTACGAGTAAAGTCCAGGGAGTTAGCTTAAGAGGTAGATCACTTGTAGCTATAGAACGACAAATTGTGGGAATGACACACTCTGGTGAGCTCTCTGAAGAGCAAGCTCAGGCCTTCTTAGAACAATTAGCTACAGTTAAAAGCCAGATTAATAAAACTCAAGTATCAGAAATTAGCCATTTAAACTTAGATAACAGTGATGAATTATTAGTACGCAAGTTATTGGAATTGTATTCTGTCTATGGTTATCAACAAGTTAAAGATGCCTTCAATGCGCCTACCCCTGCGATTAAATCGCACGTTTCATTAACCCTGGAAACGGCATTTAAACACCTTCAGGCTGGTCATTTTAAACAAGCTTTAGAACTATCGGGACTTGATGGGTATTTGAACGATGCATATCAAAAACTATCCCAATTAAATCCTTCTGAAGCTGCGGAATCAGTTAAGCCCATTATTGAAAAATCAATTGTAATTTCTTCCTCTGCACGAGAAAGGCAAGAATTGTCAGAAGAGTTAGAGAATGCCTTTAAATCAGGAAGTGATATTGCTAAGAAAGTTGAAGCGATATTTCTTAAAGAATATCGTTCTATGGTACCCACATTGAATTTAAAAACGCCTGAAGAAATTACGTACATGGAAGAGCAAGTTAAGATCATGGCAGAAGAAATGTCTCGATTGTATGAGCGGACGGAAAAAGGTGAACCTTCCCTAACGGGTGCAGAACAAGATGCTTATTTTTCTATTTTAAAAGAAATAGCAACTGCCATAAAACCTGCTGATATTAGTGGTGTTCAATTCAAGGTGCAACATTCTGTTACAGGTCAATTTACAGTAAAGGTTTCGGATGAAAAAGGACAGCAGGTTGCCTCAGTTTCTGTTGATATTGGTGGAATAAAACTTCCTTATTCTTTGGTGAAACCTGCTGGTGGGGATTTTATTTTTTCGTATGGTGGTAGTCGCGGGATTATCGCCCCCTTTGAAGGATTGGACGAAGCCTACCGTGGGGGTGAGAAGAAAGGACGTTTATTTACTCATAGCAAACTGTTGGGAGTTGGCCAATACGGCTCAGTAAAAGAGGTTGAAAGCTTATTATCCGGTTTAAACCAAATCATTAAAAAAGGATATGTACCTAATAATGATGCGGCACCTACTTTTCAAGACACCAGTCGTAACGATCTAAGAACACGACCTATTACAGCACGTGATGATCCTTTATACCGAATTGAAAGCGATATTCTGCAGAATTATTCCAGGGCAGCGCAAGAAAAATATGGGCTGATTTCTGGTGGCACTCAGTATTGGATCAAAAATGATAAGGCTAGAATGGCTGGGAGATTGTTTTCCAAGACCGGCACCCCTCGTCAATATCTAATTTTAACTGAACGTGCAAAAGGGGAGACCTATGCTGATACGGCTAACAAGAAATTAAATTTATATACTAAGGCTGATATTGCTTATCACGACCCTATAAAAAGAGGGCGTTCTAGCGCACAAGAAGCGCTCGATTCTCTCAAAGAAAGTCTTGAGTTATCGCAAGAAATTGTTAGAGAGGCCCAACGATTTGCCGATTTGGGTTTTTCACATAATGACATTAAGCCAGAAAACTTCCTTTACAAAAAGAATCCTGATGGTAGTTATCAAGTAAAATACATTGACTGGGCAACTGGAGGATTTGAACGAATTCAGGAAGGACAGAAATCAAAATCGGTTGCAGAGGTTTTTGCTGAGATATTCGGTGCTGACTTGCCAAACAGTACTAATCCCGAAGGGAATAAATGCGTTGACGCTAGTGGGCGCTACATAGAGAAAAGTGATGAAGGTTTTCGTTATGGTGTGGACCCAACGTTACAGATCTTACATGGCGCGCGTAATGGCACTCTACCTTATATTAGCCCTACCGTGTTGGGGCACGACCGAAGTGTACAGCCTGCGTCAGATAGTATACCTAAGCCTGAATTAAATACCGTGTTAAAAAATAGCCAACCGGATATGGATGATTGGGCTTTAACGACCATGATTTTTGGTATTTGCAACCGTCAGGCCTATTTTACTTTAGTAAAAGGACGTGCTGTCACCGATTATATTGTTCCCGGCATTTTAGATATTGATGGAAAAAAACCATTGGGATTAAAAATTGTTGATGTAGCTAAATTCAATCAGTATTTTGCTTGTGGCATGGATGTAATACAAGAAAGTGACGTATACAGTAACAAAGATGCAGTGATGTATATTCCTTCCAACCAGCGTGAAGGAGAGCCGCTCCATTTATATCGTCGTTTACAAATGATCCAGGATTCATTACGTGAATCTTTACGGGCTCAAGGAGAGATACTAGAAGATAATCCTGAGCACCAAATTCTCAATGATATTAATGCCATTTTAACTCGAGTTCGTAGTGTAGTTGGTAGTGGTGAGGGGTTTAATAAAATCCAGCTTAAGGACATTATAGCAGCGTCACAGCAATGCATTAAACGCTACGAAAATCTTCATAATCTTGGGTATAAGCAGTCACTTGAACATGCCGAGACATTACAAGCGATTTTTAACGAGCACGCTCGATCTAACTTAAGAGCAGATGAGTTGTTAGTCGAGGTAGGCGAATTAAAACGAATGGATATTTTATGCACCTATCCAAAGACAAAAGAGCAGATAGAGAATGCAATTGCAATTTTAGATCAGGCAATTGATGAGCCTCAGTTTAGTGATAAATTTATTGGGGAGCATGCCCCATTTAGATCATTATTAGCGGAGTCTATATCTACAGGTCAAAATCAAATTCTAAATTCCTTGTTAGGCAAAATAACCCAACCTAATCAGGCATTTATTGGTCAAGTCAAAGCGAATGGTTTACTGCATTACGCCGCAGAACAAGGTATGACCGATGTTTTTTCTAATTTAATTAAGGCTTTAACTAAGGCGGGAGCAACCTCGGAAGAATTATTCGAATTAATGATGACTGAGTATGGTCCAACGAAACAAGTTAAAACGGCACCTTATATTAAATGGTCAACAAATGGCTTTCATATTGCTATTCGTAATAACAATAAGGAGCAATTAACTACTATTCTAAATTTGTTACCTAAGGGGCACGCTTATGATGAGTTCATTAATCAAGCACTACATCTTTGTGCTGTACTGGGGAATAAAGATCTATTTAACCAAATACTCACTAAGTACAATGAGCTAAATTCTGGAGTGGTAGATCAGATTAATCCACAAAAAATGCTTAAGTTGGTTTTTCCACCAGATGGCATGTCTCCTTATCATTTATTTTTAGCCGATGAAAATACTTTAGAGGCCATTCCTTTTGCTCAACTTCAAGCAATGGTCGATGTTGCAAAAATATTCTTATTAAAGCCACCCGTTGAAACGAATGCTTATCCTCTTTTGATTGCTGCAAAAAATGGTAATTATTCTGGGGTAAAAAATCTCATTCAATTAGCTGATGACATTTCTCTTTCTAAGGCTGAGTTTACACAACTGTTTACTCAACGTGATGAAGAAGGCAAGAACTTATTTAATTACATTTTAGAACAAGGCCAGTATACCGTTCTGACCGCAATGTTGGCTCATATTAAGGCCAAATGCGAAGAGCCAGAGAAGGTTCTGGTTCACTTACTAAGTAATCCACATCCAGTAAATCCGCTAAGAAATTTTTTAAATTCTGAAAAGAGTGAAACGAATCAATTTAAGATATTAAATCAATTATTTGATGAAATTTCTCCAGATTTCAGAACAAAAGAATTACAGCAATGCCGTATTGTTGCATTATTAGTTAATAAAGATTGGCTGATTGAAAAAGCAAGTAACTCTAATAGCCATCCAGCATTACGTGATTTATTACATAATGATAAGTTATCAACTGAACTGAAACTGGGGCTATTTAAAAAACTGGTTGATGACGCGTCAGAAGATACGGCAAAAAAATTCTATAGCAAATTGTTAAAGGAAATAACACCTCGTGTAGAAATAGATGTTCAAGTTGTGGCATTAAATTTACCTGTTAAAATCTTACAAGAGGTAGCACGCCAAGGTAATGATTTGAATTCATTAATTGCTACTTTAGTACCGGACCAGGATTTACTAAATAGATTAAGGGAGCAAGTACAAAGCTTAACTCAAGAGCAAGAAAAGCTAGGCGAGTTATTACTTGCTGAGCAATCCACTATAAGCCAAACCAAAGAAATGCTACGAGTCCAAGCAAGGCAACTGGATCTTGCAGAAGATATGGTGCGGAAGTTACGTGCAGAGGGTGATACGAAAGCCTTTGCTTACACGTCTAAAGTCGATGAGTTGCAATTAACGCTTGCCAAAAATGATGAGCAATCCGAGAAAGCAGCCCAGATTTTGCGCGAAACCCAAGAGCAGCATCAACTGGACTTAGAGCAACTTGAAAGGCGCCTACTCTTGGCAGAAAACGCTCGTAAACAAGTTGTGGACGATCTGGTTCGTGTGCAGGAGCAATTAGAGGAACAGGTTTTAGCCGTCCGCGGCTTAGAACATCAGGTGGTGGAATTAAGCAGACAGAATCAATTCTTGCGATTGGAGTTGCAGTCTTCTCAACAAAACACAGCAGAGGTTGGCGGGGAGTTGGCCCTGCACCAAAAAGCCGCGGAGAGCGCTCAGTTAGCTGCCCAATCGACTTTAAATGATTTGAAGTCTTTGCAAGAAGAACATGCACGTTTGCGTGATAAAGCACTGCAGTTGGAGGAGGCCAACCGTAAGTTGTCCTCGCAGGTGGTGTCCTTAGAAGCACGGGTAGATGAATTCAGTGAAGAGCAGGCGCACTTGCACATTTTATTGCGTACCGAGCAAGAGACGGTGACGCAAAGCAAAGAAATGCTAAGGGTCCAGGCCAAGCTACTGGAATCTGCAGAAGTGAAGGTAAGGCTGTTACAGGAAGAGGCTGAAGCAACGGTTCTTGCTCATGCGCGTAGAGTAGAGGAATTGCAATCAGCGATTGCCCAAAATGATGATCACTCCGAGGAAGCCGCTCGAGTTCTGCGTGAAACCCAAGAGCAGCATCAACTGGTTTTGAGGCAGCTCGAGCAACGCCTACGCTTGGCAGAGAGCGCCCGTGAACAGGTTGTGAATGAGCTGACCGGGGTGCAAAGCGAATTAGAGGAACAGGTAAATGCGGTGCGCCGCTTAGAACAGGATGCGGGGGAATTAACTCGTCAGAACCAAGCCTTGCGCTTGGAGTTGCAGACTTCGCATCAGAGTACGGAAGAGGTTCGTCGAGAGTTAAGTGAGAGGTTGGCCCTGCACCAAAAAGCTGCGGAGAGCGCTCAGTTGGTTGTCCAATCGACTTTAAACGACTTGAGGTCTTTGGAAGAAGAACATGCGGGTTTGCATGATAAAGCACTGCAGTTGGAAGAGGCCAACCGTAAGTTGTCCTCGCACGTGATGTCCTTAGAAGCACGAGTAGACGAATTCAGTGAAGAGCAGGCGCGCTTGCACATTTTATTGCGTACCGAGCAAGAGACGGTGACGCAAAGCAAAGAAATGTTAAGGGTCCAGGCCAAGCAACTGGAATCTGCAGAAGTGAGGGTAAGGCTGTTACAGGAAGAGGCAGAAGCAACGGTTCTCGCTCATGCGCGTAGAGTAGAGGAATTGCAATCAGCGATTGCCCAAAATGATGATCACTCCGAGGAAGCCGCTCGAGTTCTGCGTGAAACCCAAGAGCAGCATCAACTGGTTTTGAGGCAGCTCGAGCAACGCCTACGCTTGGCAGAGAGCGCCCGTGAACAGGTTGTGAATGAGCTGACCGGGGTGCAAAGCGAATTAGAGGAACAGGTAAATGCGGTGCGCCGCTTAGA
>NZ_CAAAIM010000016.1 GCF_900639985.1 Legionella rowbothamii
ATGTTCCTTAGAGAGATTCATTTGCTCTGGGGGAACATCGTACAAATAATATTCTGCTTTATCATGCTGGATTAATAATTTTATAGCGCTCCAATCCTTGCCCTGAATTCGTTGCAACAATTTCTTAACGGACTCTTTGTCCCTGTCCAGGGTAAAGGAGGAAGTTGCTTTTTTTGGTTGCTTTATTATTCTTCTTTCGGGAGATGGGCTTTCAACGGGTAATGGATGAGTAGGGGATGTAGGTAAATGATGGACTCTAATCGCAGCCGCCTGGTTAATATTTCCTTCTTCTCGGTGGTATTTTTCTTGGGCGAGCCATTTGAGTTCTTCTTGCTCAGGAGTGGTCGATTTTAGTTCTGAGGTATGAAGTTCATTCATGGGATGTACCCCTAAAAGGAGTTCTACAATCTCCGATTGCATCCAGCGTTTCTGTTCTTCGTAAATAAATAAACGCTGTTGAGCGCGTTTAATAGCTACATAAAGTGTATTAAGCGCATTCCATTGTTCTATGGAGTATTCTTGTTTTATAGAGGGATCTAATTGAGTGATTTCAGGGGCATGACTAAAGGGATTCCAAAGAATCACCGTATCATAATCTAAGCCTATCGCTTGAGCGGGAGTTAGAACATTGATGCATTTAAGTTTTTTTTGAACCTCAGCAATGACTTCCTCATCTGATGTAAAGACAATAACGGCTGTACCTGCTAATGCACCATAAGTATCGCCGATTTCTTGGAAGGATTGAGCGTTGATCCAACTAATTCTTCCTTTAGTAGTCAATGCGGATTGGACGTTTTTATAAGCTCTTTTTTTTCGATCGGCATCCAGCTTATGCTTTGTTTCATTTATCCGGTTTCCTAAAGCAGTGATTTCAGGGGGACTACGCCAGTCTTGAGTAAGAATTTCTTCAGAATAGTTCCCACAATGAATATGCAACAGAGTTTCAAAGCAATTTTGAATGTAAGGCGAAGAAAACAAGCATTGATCACTATCTAAAGCACTTACTAGATGATGGTTTAATGCCAAAGGTATCAAAGACCTAAGAGCAACGGGGGGTAGATTTTGCGCTTCATCCAAATAGATGCTTGCATNTAATTGACCTTGCTTGGCTTTATCTCCAGAATAATGGCATTGGCGTTTTCCAAGCGTCAAGTATTTAGGGGTGCCTAATGCGGTCATTAAACTAAATTCATAATGAACATTTTTACTAGGGTAAGTGCACCCCTGCTTTTTTAACCAGTCAGCAAATTCGGCCCCCTTTACTAACGAGCAGTGGGGGTAGGCATTTTGCAATAAATTTTCCCAAGTTCTAAAAATCACTAAATCAGGAGCATAGGGCATCTCCTGTTTATATTGTTTTTCATGCTTATCAACTAAGCCGGCGGATGGACTAAGAAATAGTACTTTAGGCGGACTCGAGGAGCTGGCTTGTTCTCTCTCCATTTCTGAATTCAAATAGCGTAGCATCTGAGTATAAACTAAACTCGTTTTTCCTGAACCAGGGGCGCCCATAAAAATAACTGGCGCAGGAACTTTTCGCGCGATTTGTTGGCTTTCATCGAGCAACAAAATTTTAGTCATGTAAGAAACTGCTGGCTTCCAGTTTAATTGCTCTTTATTGGGGTTTAACACGGGTGCGGTTTCCGGTTCAGCTTCAAGCTCTAGAAAAGCCTCATGTCCACCTTGTGAATGGGCAAGCAAACGCCTTAATTTATTATAGTCATGGTCTTCCATCACGGTTAAGATCATGAGCGTTTTTTTTTCTTCATACTCTTCATGGGTATAAACTAAGCGATATTTGTCATTGATTTTGGCTCGATACACTGGCTTACCGAGGTAAGTCATATTGACTAATTGTTTGGTTTGAGTTTTTTCCCCTGATGCTATAGCTAGAATTAAGTCTTGGTGTAACATCAGCTCTTCTTGGCTGGTGTGAATATCGTGATAAAGTATAGGAAGCATAAGTATCCTTAGTTTAAATAAAAAATGTTGTATATCGTTGAAACATATGCCGCAAAAAAAGAATATGGCTGACACTAAAACATACCAATAAGAGGATGGTTTTAGTGTGCTGAAAAGTTGAGCTAAAAATCTAATGAGGACAGTTGCCGCGTGCTCGCAATATACCTACCTGGAAGCAGTTTTATCAGATTGCTGCAAAGCCACGACCAGAATCAGTTCATGGCTTTCGTGCCCTAGATTGTTTGTTTAAATGTTTCAATTAACCGATCGTCCTCCAGTGCCCCTCAGCTGATAATAGGATTGTTTCAAAGCAGCTAATGCGCCTACGCCAGTAGGCGCTAAACTAATAGATACCCTGCAACCGCTACCCATAATCCCATCATCAACTTATCAAGGCTTTTAAAGAGGCCTGAACAAATGCAAGCACGACCTCTTTTGATGAATGTTTATTTATTAAATTAAATGTCTCTGTAAACTAGTTTATGAAGTTAAGACTTAACCTAGTTAGTGAACAAAAGTTATATACTGAATTAAATTAATCTTAATCAAACTCATGTTGTACAAATTTTATCAAGATTGCTTTAAATTGAGAATGCGTTCATTTTGAAATTAATTTATTCCAAAATGGAAATTTTGAGGATACACGTTTGCAAAACCATTTTGGAATCTTGCCTATTAAACGATACCCCATTTTTTTATAAAAATATGCTCCCTCTGTGGGAGCTCAACTCAGATAGATCACTTTTTTGGGTTTTTCATAGGACACCCTGTAATCTATATCCGAAAATGAAGGCGTATATTAGTTCATTTAATGCATTTAAACTTGTTGAGTGCTCATCTTTTGGGGGGATTCGCAACTAAGTGAGCAGGACCGATTCTGTGGGCAAGCCCTAACATCTATCTATTCGCTATTCGGCTTACAAGAATATAGTTCGGGATGAATCAATAAGAGAATGCAATTTTTTATCGACTAAGGAGAGTTAAGTACATGAAAGAGAGTAATGGATTCATTTTTCGAGCACAAGGATGAGCAGCAAATTTATGATGTTGCCTATTTTAAGTGGACTATATTGCCCAGGATTACAGGCTTCCTGCGTCAACATTTCTATTACAAGTGGCACCCAGACCATGCTAAATCCAACAATCGACAATAGTGGATGTAGTGCTGCTAGCGGTATCGGATATAGCGCAGCTACTGGAGGAAGTTTAATTATTAATAACAATTCGCTTGATAATGCGAATTATACCAACACAACCAATGTACTAAATGAGCTTCCGCTGAAAAAGTTAAGTATAGTAAAGATGATTTATCGATTTTATCGGCGTATTTTAGGGAGAATTTTAACCTCTATGGTGTTTTTGATTTGTCCAAGTCACGACAGACAATGCCATTACAGTTTGGTATTAATAGGGATTAAAAATTGAACATGACCCTTTTTTACGGGGATTCCGGCTGGGGGGGGGAGAAATCTCTTTGTAGTTTCCGTTGGCCAGTACACACCAAATCGGCATCACAGCAGACATAACGCCAAAGAAAGGGGCCTGTCACTGATATTCATTGCGCCTAAAAACTCAACAGACACTCTTTCTTGCGTTAACATAAGGTAATTTGACGATGCCTTATTAGCTCTTAAAAAATTTTTGTTCCGGGCTTTGTGCCTAGAAACTCTTATTTCCAGGTGAAATTGACATCAAATGATCTTCAATCTCCGAATAATTTAAATACGAAGCTAATTCTTGTGCAGTAATCTCAATGCATTGATTGTCCGGAAAAATCCGATAAGTAGCCCGAAAATCCGTCTTTGCCCCATCCGCTAAAAGTATTTGGACCATATCTGCTCGCTGCAAAAGCACCGCCTCATGTAAATAAGTAGTGTTCTTTTCATTTTTTATATATCGCGGATGGTGTAATTTTGATGTTTCATATTCAGTAAACTTTAAAACGACCCTCTGCATTGCAGCAGAGTCTGTGATCGGTTCAGGACTATCTTCTTTAGGAAAGTAATCTTGCAAGCTGGTTGAGACAATCCTCTACACAAACAACGTGATTATCTTTTTAATCGGATAAAAAATATCTTCCTCTCCTGGAATGAAACATAGGCAGTTTCGGTCTGGATAGGTAAAGACAATAATTGCTCCCTGTCTCCTGAGTTGGAGTAATGCAAACTACAACTCTCCACGAGATATAGATTCGGCGACTGACTTTGTCTATTGATATCAGCAAAAACTCTCTTTTGTAAGAAATAATCAAATTGGCTTTGGTCAGTAAAAATGACCCAAATTTGGTCGGACACCGTAGGATCTGGAGGAAATTTATTATGCAATACAGGTTGATTGAACTTAATTTCCACAGTATAATTTGGCACCATTATGGGTCGAGTTTGCTCACCATCTATTTAATATAGACCAAATGTCGATGATTTAATAAAAATGGTTTTATCTTTCGATATTCTTCTTGACGGTTCGACTTGCAAATCTATAACAAAGAGAGTTTTAAAGTGTCTGAAATTAAAAGCAACAATTCTGAATTACCGCATTCGCCAAGCTTAGATAAACCAAATACAAAAAAACGTTTAAAATCTGAGTCATCAACACCGCCAAGTATGCCGACGAAAAAAAACAAACATAATACCACCTTTCCTAAACCCCCTTTAACATTCGCAGGTGAAGTGTTTCTTTTCTTAAATCAAAGCAAGTATTCTGCCCCAATTCCCTCTTTAAGCGCCGGAATTTCTCGGCCCCCTCTAACTCAGACCCAAGAAACCGCAATTCCAGTCGTCCAGGAAAATAGCCAAGCTTCAATCTTGGTTAGCCATGCACAGCATAGCGACTCAACTTCAGCTAAGGCCTGTGCTCCAAAGGCGGTGAAAGAAACTACACTTCCTGATAAAGAGAGTCTAGATCTTATAAGTATTCTAAACGATATAGGGACAACCGATCTATTAAAAAAATTATCCAATGGTGCTAAAGGATACAATCTATCTGCTTACAAAATTAAACATACAAAAAAAGAGAAATTTATTTCAGCCATTCAACGAATTCTTGATATAGATAAGGTTGAACTCGTTGCAGACAATAAAGTATATATCTCTAGGGATACGATTAATGAATATTTTAAAAAATTTGAAAAAACGGTAAAGCCTATGCTATTGCCGAAAGATGAGAATAGAAAAATATTAATATTAAAACTTTTCATCCGTGTTTTTTCTATCCCAGTAGTTGAAGCTATTAGAGAATATAACATTCCTTTAATTAATATGGAGGACTATACTGGCAAAACATATTCAGCTGCGGTGGAAAAAATTCTGAATTATCGCCACACTGTCCCCACAGAAAATAACACATTTTCCTTACGTTTTAGCGGAAAGAGCGGAAGTGCGATTTCTGATCGTTTTATCATCCATGAGATATCTAACACCCGAAAAAAAATGAATAAATCAAATCAGGAGACTTGGAATGACGATCGCCATTTACATATGTCGATTTTTCCTGCAATTGATAAGTTTCTGGGGAAGAGCAAGCCTGACACATTTGAAAGTAAGCATATCCAATCTCAAATTAATCGCAGATCCCCACCTACCCATTTTAGGCCTACCGCGGTAATTGATATATACAATTATCTGGTCCAAGAAAATATTATTAGTGCAAATACAGCAATCAATTTTTTCGATTCATCTATAGGGTGGCTAGATAGATTAACGGCAGCCATTCTTTGTAACAACGGGAAAGCATTTAAGGGTTATGTTGGTTTCGACCCCAACCCTAAAGTGATTACTGCAGGGAATGAGCTTATAGCGGATTTAAAACCAAAATATAACCCTGATTTTAATGCAAAATTGTATCAGCAAGGAATCGAAACGGTGAATTCAAATGAGATAGTCAAACGCATTGGAGGTTATTCTCCATTTGGATTTACCTCCCCTCCATTTTTTGACGCTCAAGAAAAATATGGCCTCAATGGAAGTAATGAAAATGCTCAAGCCTGGAAGCTTTATAGCACAAAGGACGAATATAAGAGACTTTTTTTAAAACCGTTACTGCAAATAAACTTTAATATCCTTACTGCTGGAGGTGTTTTTGGATTACATTTTAAGGAAAAACAGCTCTTGTTAGATACATTAGAACTAATTAACGATGGTATTAATAATGCCAGCATGCAAATGAAGGTTTGGCGTGAAGGAGTTTATTATCCTAAAGGAGGACCAAAGACATCTTCAGAGATAATTTATTTATTCAGACGTCCCAATCGTATTGAAGAGATACCGACCTCTTTAATATCAGTGGAAGAGAAGATGCAACAGCAAGCCTGTAGTAGTGTTGAATATTCTCTTTCGGAGAATGCTAATAAACCAACACCTATTTATTTTCATAGTGATGCATATAAAGATAATGACGCGTCTTTTAAAGAAATTTTAAATCAAGAACTAAATCAACAGGAGGTTCTTGTGCCAAAAGTCAGCGTATTCAGCTCAAAGATGGTATTTTTTTCATCGCCCTCTTTGAATCAGAGTCCCGCAGATCTAATGCCAGAGCAGCAACAGCCTCGGACAACGCCAAGGCACTAATCTTGAAGCGTTATTAATACGGGGCTACTATTAGCCCCATAGTTGATGATTTCCTAAGAAAAAGGTTGTTGGACTGAGGCATGGTCTTAGCCACTATCAGAGTCATTAAATGATGTTCAGTGAGGTCTTTTTGCTAGAGGTTTTATACACAAGCTATAATTGGCTGTAAGTGTTTTCAGGGGCAGCGTCAAGTTCAATTTGTACTATAGACTTTATTTTTATCTCGCGATGCTGGAAAGAAAGCCGAAAATATACCTGCAAACATTGGTATTTCTGAGCCATTTTTGATTAACGACAATTCCTTTCCTTTGAAAAGATGTTCATAGAGAGTAATTAGTAATTAACAATACTGCATTAGTAAGAGGTCTTGGTATATCTATTTCTAGACCTCTTTCTATAGAATTGCTGCTTCCGCTTTTTCCTCGATCATAGGAAATTCAATCGCTTCGGTAGTGGCAAATAGTCTTGGTGATGAGCCCGTATTTTTAGTGTGGATTGGAGGTATTTGCGTATATGGAGGCCAGACCGTTAGAATCGTGGTAATTAAAGACATATGTATATACTTTGCTTCTACAAATTTGTTTATCTTTTATGCTCGCTTTTGCTTGCCTCTCCAAGGCGGGCCTCTATCAAATCAATTTCTCTTACAAGTCGGCGGGATGTTGCATCCGAAATCTTACGCTTCCTTGCCATAAGAAAAATATGATTACGTTCTGCCTTCAATCCTGTTCGCCACAGCTCACGTTCTGCTTTGTCCGCCTTTCGCAGTGTATCCACTTCAGCATCCATACTTTCCATGCGCCGCTGATATACAGCTATTGCTCGTAACGCAGCGCTGGAATAAAGTTCAGCATCGGTCGCCGCGTTAGTCACTAAGTCATGCTGCTTTTGTTCAATCGCCATTATTGCAGCCTGTGCTGATTCGTATCGTGCTAAATCTTCTTCCCGCACCTCTTTGTCATCAGTGGGTAATTCTAATCCTTTTAGCAACCAGGGAAGAGCGAGGCTGGCAGCCAATAACGACATTAGAATTACTGCCATGGCCAAAAAAATTGCTAGTGCTCGATCTGGGAATGGCGTCCCATCAGGCATTACCAACGGCAAGGTCATAATACCAGCTAATGTTATTGCCCCTCGAACTCCCGCAAGAGATGCTGCGGCGACTAGGCGCCAATGTGCATACTTCGTCCCTATCTTGCCGCGACGCTGTGAGCGCCACATCCATAACCGAAATGCCCCCCAAACCCACACAAATCGGAGCGTTGCCAAACCAATATTTATAGCTAATGCATAAACAATTAAAAATCCTGCTTCTTTATGATTCGTTTGTTGTACTGTTGAAACAGCTGAACTTATAATTTCGGGAAATTGCTCACCCAATAATACAAACACAATGCCATTGAGTGAAAACTGTACTGTATTCCATACAGTTGTTCGTTGAATACGGGTGGCAGCAAGTGCACGCCCACTGAGTTCGACATAGCTCATAGTAATGCCCGCTGAAACTGCTGCTAGAATACCTGATGCGTGTACTTCTTCAGCAATGAGATACGCAGCAAAAGGTATCAGTAAATTAATGAGAATAGCCGAGCCACTATCTTCACCGATTTTTAATGCCAGTCCCCGCTGAGTCAAGCTGATTCCCCAAGTAACCCCGACTCCTATAAACAATCCCGCTAAGGCTACCCAAAGGAATGTCAGTGAAGCTGACACGGGTGAGAATGTGCCTGTCATTGCAGCAGCTACCGCAAAACGAAAACATACAAGACCAGAGGCGTCGTTGAGAAGAGATTCACCTTCAAGGATATGCATAAGGCGCTTTGGAATAGGGACACGTGCTGCAATTGCACCAACCGCAACCGGATCAGTTGGTGACACAATAGCTGCTAGTGCAAAAGCTATTGCTAAAGGCATTGTCGGAATCATCCAGTGAATTAATAAGCCAATTCCAATTACAGTCAACAAAACCAGTCCTAAAGCTAGGGCCAAGATCATGGTTCGATCACGAAACAAGCCTTCTTTGGGAATTCGCCATCCATCTAAAAACAATAATGGAGGCAGAAATAAAAGGAAAAAGACATTCGGGTCCAGTGTAACTTCTTGTTCAGTGATGCTGGCAATGGTGATGCCAAGTGTTATCTGTACTAAAGGTTCAGGCAATGAAAACGGCAACATTCTAACAATATAACTACTAGCAATTACTGAAAGTAGCATAATTAACACAACTTCTATCGAATGCATACAATCTCCGTCTTATCGAGAGGATTTATAATCATTTTTTAATATATCACTTTTATCTTTTTTTATTGAGAGGTTGAACAATATTCATATTTTCTGGCTTAATTAAAACATTCATTCAACACAAGGTGCCTTAAAGTAACGTTTAAGCTAGACCGAGATTTCTGCAAATACTATCAAAGATAACCATGATAACTTTACCAAGCACTATCAAATCAACTATTTTTATCGCTCTTTACAATAAATCCATCAAGGCATGCCTTCAGTAATTATCAAAGCAGCTAATCTATATCTAGGCGTAGAACTAAAGATTAAAACTGATAAAAAAGGTGTGTTGATATTAATATTAAAAATCAGTAAGAAGGGTGTTGAGATAAGTTCAGTTTATGGTGTTGCAGATGCACTTGTTGCTGTTTCGGAATATGCTGGAGGATTTACGTAGACAGCCCGAAGGGATGCGGAGTAAATCTTTATGCAGCCGTAGAGTCATTGGTGCAGGCTGGCTTCCGCTTTACTCGTCCAGAGCAAACGAGCCGGATACAGGACGGTCGCGGCCTTTAACCTGTCGCGTTGGCGAGTGAATTATGGGGACTAGTATGCCCCAGAATTTTTAACGAGGTAGCGACACGCTTGCGCTCTTTTCTTACGTAATAAAAAGTTAAGTTGACGGAGCCAACGGCAGAGATGTGTATAAGATGATGTCGTTAGCAACCCGGTTCCCTTTACTTACGTTTTTTGATGCTGGATTCATAAGGATTTTCATACTGTTCGTCCGTATTTTTACGTTTTCGCTCCTTATTATCGGTTACATTAAATAAGTTGTACCTGCTTAAATAACTTTCCTGCGGGAGGAATGTGTCTTGCTCTTCAGCGAGCAGATTTTGTTGTGCAAAAGCTTCAATTAAAGCCTCTTGTTGGAAATTATTTAAGAGATCCTCCAAACTATAGTTTTGATAATCACCTTCTGTCGGTCGTGCTGCTACAATGTCGGAGGTGATTAACTGCTGCTGTAAAAGAGCGTTAATTAAATCCCATTGTTGGTAAACACAGAGTAGATAAAGGGTATTAACCCCGCTACAGCCACCTACTCTAGGTGTTTCTGCCAGCATCTGTGAAGTAATTAATTGTTTCTGCAACAGCGTGTTAATTAACTCCCATTGTTGATTGTATGTTAAAAGCAATAATAAATTGATGCCTTGATTGAGTCCTGAGGAGACGATAGGAGAGAGAAGCTCTGTAGTGATTAATTCGTTCTGATTGAATAGTCTTTTAAGAATCTCCCATTGCTGATAATTGCCTAATAGATAAAGTATCGACTCTTTCTCTTCCGTACCATTAAAAGGGGTTGTTGTGCGAGGTATCGCAGCCAGCATGGACGTCGTAATTAATTGTTTTTTTAACAAAATATCAACTAAATCCCATTGTTGATTTTTCACTAAAATCCACAATAAACTAGTTTCCGGCAATATGGGGTTTTTCGTTCTAAATTCGAGTAGCTCCGTAGTCATTAATCCTTCCTGGTTAAATAATGCTTTAAGCATCCCCCAGCGCTGAATGCAAGCTAACCAATAAGGCAAGGGCGTTACTTCATGATTTCCCACAGATAAAGCGCCCAGCATATCTGGGGTAATTAATTGTTTTTGTGAAAGAATGTTAATTAATTTTTCTTGTTTGGCTGCTGCCAAAACCCATAATATATTGAATCGTTTAGCAGATCCGGAAAACTGTGTAGCCCTGAGTAGTTCTGAGGTAATTAATTCTTCCTGCCTGAATAATTTTTCAAGTATATTCCACTCTTTGTTTTTGATTAGTAAAGACAGCACATTCATACCTTGTAGACTTTGCATCTCAGGGCTCATAACCGTAGATGCTAACATGGGGGTTGTAATTAACTGTTCCTCTAGCAGATGATTAAATAAATCCATTTCTCGGTACCAGCAGAGTAGGCTCAGTACATTTACTCCTTGGTATTTGCCTTGAAGCGGCGAAACCTCCAGCATCGATGGTGTAATTAAGTCTTGCTCTAAAAGAATGTCAATTAATTCCCATTGTTTCTTGCATACTAAAAGGAGTAAAATATTTATTCCTTGATCTACTCCGTTCTGTCTTATCGGTTCTAATAATTCGATGGTAATTTCTTCTCGGTCTAAAAGTTCTTCGATGGCTTCCCATTGTTCATTAATACACAATAGGAATAGCGCATTACACCCATAATATTCACTGTCTTCATTTGACGGCGAATCCTTGAGTTGTTCTAAGGTGATTAGCTCGGAATCCTGCAGTTCATCAAATAGCTCCCATTTTTCTGCGGCAATGATAGCCCATAATACATTAACGTACCGATGACCTAGATAATGAGTGGGCGCTAAGAGGTTTTCTTGTGTAAGCCATTCTTGCTCCGCAAAATCATGAATAAGATTCCAACACTGGGCATGTGCGGCATATCCGAGTAGGGTTGTTATTCCTATTTCTTCAAAATCACCGCTTAAATTTAATATGGAGTTCATAAAGCTATGGGATACTATTGGGTTTGGTCTGGAATATAAATGCTCTAATAGTTTCTGTGGATAACGGCTTATTAGATCTTGTAAACCAGTTTGGTCTTCTTGGAAGTAACGTTTTAGAAACTCTCCGCGTTGTATACGGTTTAAACCCATGATGCAGTGAATTAATCTCATGTCCCAGATTAGTTTAATAAATTGTTCATCTAAAGGGGTTAATATATTTAAGACTTTGTCTTGTTGCTTTGGAAACTGTTGGAATAACTGCTCCAGTATTTGGCAGTAATGAGTTTTATCGTCATGGGATAAGCGCTCTGTGTTAATACTTTCAATGTGTTCTAGGGTTAGTAACTCAGGCTGCTGGTCGTTTTCAGCCCAAAGCAGACCATTATGAAAACGAAGTATAAGATCGGGCGTAATATGTAAGCTGAACCGATTATTTGGTTCAATATACTTTTCACTAAACCTTTTGATGATTTTGGGTTCTAAGTTCTCATTTAGGGTCGATAACTTAAGAATAGAAATGGTGTAGTTTGTATCATCCAGCTCAACGAAATCATAAAAGCCCAGGGTAATTAAAGCTCCATATTTTTGATTCCATTGCTCCAGTACATTGCTGATCAAGGTGCTTTCTTCGGCATATAGGGAATTATTATTGTTATCTTGGCCAATTTCAGAGCTATTTACTGAGGAGATATTCGTTCTAAGCGCATTCATTTTTTCACTCAGCTTGGCATGCAGAGCGCTCCATTCACTTCGAAGTTTGATGAGCAAAAGCTCAAGCATCGGACGGGGTGCGAACTCCTCCTGCAACATTTTTTTGTGATAAAAGAACACTGAGGGAGAAATATCTTTCTCAATGCCGCTAATGTAGCTGTCTTCTTGTTCCGATAATCCAAAGTCTTGGGCTACCTCATTACAAAAAGTATTTGTATAGTGAATTTCAAAAGATTCAAAATCATCCTCATCCCCAAATCGATCTTGAATGTAGGGAAGGGTATTTTGTTGAATGAATTCTGTTTTTATCTGCTGTATGGTCTCATTGATGCCTGTGCAGGCTTTTAGAGCATTTTTTGCATTTTGAATGTTGGTTTGGATTCCATCTGCACACACACTTAAGCCTATTTGTAATTCCGTGAGAATCTTTGTTTTTTCATCAAGAAAAATTTGCTCGTTTTTCAATAAGAGCACTAATTCTTCTAGATTTTTTTTCCCTTCATTAAAGAATATTTCCTCGCTCTTTTCATAATAGTTGTTTTGGTCAAATAAATATTTTCTAAAGAGTTCAAATGCAGGGTGTTTTTCTTCATGCCGTGCAAGCTCATCATTGAGCATTACACAACAGTTATGCTCATGACACCAAGCTTCCAGGGTACACAATAATTTATTGTACTGGTTTTTAAAGGCGCTAAAATCAGTGCTTTCTTGAAAATCTTCTAATTGTGCTTTGATATCTATTTGATAATCACGGGAAAAATATAATGGTTCTTCACCATAAATGACAGAAAAACCAGGGGTTGCATCTTGGATGTCAGGACGCATAAATGAATCATTAAAAATTTGATGAGGCATGAATAATCTACTTTCAAAAGATATGCACCTATATTCTATCAATAGAACAAATTTTTTTCATTAAAAGGCGGGTTTATTCCTTGATAAAAAAAATGGCATCGTCATCGCACCATCAACTAAACTTTTTAACCTGCAAAAAGTAGACTTGTCGAGTTTTGGCGTAAAGAATCTCAGAGGCTGCGCCTTGCCAAATTTCTTTAGCCTTCTGAAATTGAATTCTTCGTTGATGAGCTGTGTTGGTATAGCGCTTACGTTGACTGCAAAGAGATTCTTGGTGCTCCCCATGAGTACTATGACGCTCTGCGCCCCTGCGGGCGATTTAGAACGGATGAGGCATTTTTCTTTTCTGCGCATGGGCTGATGGGCATTTTCCACTCGGTTATTGAGCCCTTTATGCGAGCGATGCTGCGTGCCTTGACACATCTGGCGAATCGGTTTTGAGTAGCTCCTTAGCTTGTCTGGTATGATAGCCCGTGGTTTTGGATAGGTGTTCAATAGACGAGACAGGAAACGGAAGGCCGCCTTTTTATTACGTCGCTTTTGCAGAAATATATCCAGCTTATAACCCTCCTCATCCACGGCACGCCATAGATAATAAGTCGCTCCTCCAATGCGCGCAGTTGCTGCTCATCCAGGTGCCATCTATCCGATGGTCTGAACATTCTCTTCTTAATCACGTGTTTAGAATAACCGCCAAATTTAAGGCACCATTGACGTATCGTTTCATAACTCACGTCATTCTCTCGATACAATAAGCGCCCGATACATCGCGGTAACTGTCATTAAACCGATGATAACTCCATACCGCAATGCTTATCAGCTCCAATGGGTAACGGTATCTTTTCGGTTTCCGTTCTAAACATCACGATCTTCCTGAAAATAAAATATAGTCTAATGCAAAAGTTAATTTGATGCTGCCCAATTCCGGGCCAATACGATCTTTTTTCGCTTAAATTATTTTTTTAAAAGCACATAGAAAATAACAACCATGCATGCTAAAATTTGTCCAATAAGGGTGATAATCAAACACTGGGAAGTAAGCTGCATTTATTCTTAAGGTAACTTTTTACTTATTTGACAGAGACATAAAATATGACACCTCAACCTCAAAATACAGAACCTAAATTACAGCTCGGTAATTTTCAACAAGGCTTATCACATCTTAGAAATATCCCTACAGAACAACTATATCGTCTGTATGTGGATGGGGTCAAACTGAAACATGAGGTAGGACCGATGCGTTATGATAGGCGTTATGAAACTGAGGATGGCGCAAGGCAGAATGAAAATGAAATACTGAAAGCGCTACAAGGTCTACTAGCCTCTATTCAACATGGTATCGGTCAAGGGCAGAAGCCATTGGAGATTCCTAACGAATTGCTTAAAAAAATTCATTTTCGGATTATGCATAAAAATGACGGATTTTACGATGTAATGAATGCAGGTTGCATGGATGGTTCAGCAGGTTTTGGAATGAGCCAAAATAATATGTCTAAAGAAGGCTTAAAACAATTGTTACAACGTAGTGCCGATCCACAAGAGACCGCTTATCATTATACTTTAAATCCTGACTCCGGAGAACTTGACTTTGTTAATAAAGAAGACTGCCTTAATCAATCGTATACAGACCAAGAAATAGATGAATTTTATAACAATCTTCGTTTTAGGGGCGGTTTTTTTCACACTTCTGGGGACTCAGATGTAGAGGACAATAACTACGCCCAGATAATGGAAGGTTATACCCAGAACTTTATTAAGCAGTTTGAAGCAGTTAAAAATGAAAGGAATGTAGATGAAGTGATTCGCATCATAGTGGATTACATTCAGCGCTGTGAACAACTTCATCCTTTTCCAGATGGAAACAGTCGTACTTTTGTGAATACCATGATGTGTTACTGCCTCATGCAAGCAGGACTACCTCCAGTGATTTTTGATAAGCCTTCGGTGTTAGATGGGCATTCGATAAATGAAATAACCGCAATCGTTAAAGAGGGTTGCCTTAATACCTTAAAATTAATAAATGGGGAGGATGGATTTCATGATTTTAACCATGCAGAAATGATGGCATTAAAAAAAGATGACCCACATTTAAAAACTATCGTTATGCAAAGCTACGATATAAAAGCTAGTTTAGATGAACTGCTCGATCCAATCTTAGGTGAAAATACCCAGCCTGTAAGTGTAGAACGAGCCTTAGAGATAGAACAATACAAACTTAAGGCCTTAACCCAAGAGATTCAATCCCTATCACAGATATTATTAAAGGTACAAGAGCTTGCTCTAACTCCAGAAGAGAAAAATGCAATCGCTGAAACAATCAAACAAGCAACTACATGCTTAGATAATGCAAGTATAACTGAGTTATTCGATAAAAAAATGTCTTTGTATACTGCGCTTGATGCTGCAGTTAAAAAAAATATCGAACAGGTTAAGCGAGAATTGGACAACTCATCAATACAGACAGGAAAGGTGAAAAATACGTTAGAAAGCTGTTTATATTCCTTGAAACATCTTAACTCTTCGCTTGAGGATCGATTATTATTAGGCAAAAACAATCATACAGAAGAGAAGTATTTCATTTACCTCACAGATCGTATAGAGAAAGTGAATCAGGAATTAAAGAAAGTTGCGGCAGAACCAGAATGCCAAAAAATTCGAGCACGATTACAAGACCTAACAACAACCTATCTGGTTACGTTAAACTCTGAACATAAAAATTATGATTTAGTAAAGGAGTTAAAGGAAAAGCTAGAGTGTAAATATTCTCTATCTTTTGATTGTATTGATAGTTTTTATCAAAAATTAAATGAAAAGGATAATCTATCGTCTATTAAAAGGGATAACACCCGCTCTTCTGCTAATTTCATTTTGGGGATTGCTGTAGTTGCTGCAACGATAGCCACTGGTGTTTTACCTGGGGTTCTAGTTATGTGGGCAACAAAAAAGTGGCCTAATGAGCTATTTAATACTCATGCAGATACATTTGTAAATGGCGTTGCTAAAGAATATAAGCTATTTATCTCTCAGCGCTCCAAAAATGAGGAGCCCGCGGCGGAAGAAGATACCAAATTTTCTCCTGGCGGTTGAAGGGAATGTTTAAATAACTTCGTGACCTGTGAAGTGGTCAAGTAAAATAATACAGTCCAGTTAAGTTATTTTTTTGCTCTGTCCTGGGTTCTGTCGAAAATTTTTCAGTCAGTTAAAGCCATTTGTGGGTGTGGTTAAGCTGCAAGTTCATAAAATTGCTTGCAGGGATCTGCCCCATATTTTTCATCTGCCCTTTTTTAAGCATCAGGTGCAACTCAATTCCTGAAACGACTGCTTGGGCCTATTGCCGAGGACACTTAACATCATCGTTATTGGGCCAAAAAATAATGAGGGTTTTCTGCGACAAAACCTCTTCCTCTAAATAATTTACAGAGTAGAGAAAAAGTTAGATTGAGGATACCTTTTATTGGCTTTAGGAGTATTGCTTTAAAAATTGTCCCGTCCAAAATCTGTGCCTTTCGATAAAGATGACTTAATGATGACTTAATCTATTACTGATATAATTTTAATCATAGAGATTTATTTCTGGCAGTTTCTTATGAGTTTGTATGCTTGTATTGATTTAATAAATAATCAATTAGATCAATTGAATTCTGGAGGGCTCCCATTATTGCAACGTGCAATACATTTTATTTCTGGTTCCGCGAAAATGAAACATGATGAATCATCTTTTGCAGATCAGATTTTTTTAAACACCTTAAAAGACAATTTTACCAAACGCATCCAAGAAAACAATTATGAAAACTTATCTAGCGATATTAAATCGATTAATGAATACGTTGAAACAAAAAAACACAGCCTTAGTTATGATTGTTTAAAATATATAACAGATGATTTGACTACTATTGAGGCGAAACTACAGAGTAAAACAAACAAGAGCCAACTCACCCCAGATGCAGCAACTGGAACGCCCAGTCAAAGCCATTCCCCATCGATGGTATATGAAAAATTTCAATCACCGGACTATCTTATTGCTGAAATAAAACAAGGGAAGCTTTATAAGATGGGTATGTCGGCTGGAGAATGTCTTGGATTTACTTACTCCATGGCTAATCCAACCTTATCGCCATACGATAATCCAGGCAGAAAAATTGATTTAAATCAGGAAATTCATAATTATCAGAAATTTCAGGCTGATAGAGAAAAAGATCAGGCAACTATAAAATACTCGAGGCTTACCAGGGAGCATTTTTGTCCAGACCAAGAAAAACAAGCCAAAGAAATTTTAGAGTTTGCTGAGCAACATAAAGGGAAAGATCTCTATTTATCAAGACGAGACTCAAAAAATGCCCATGCTTGTTATCTAAGTGTTCGGGAAAATGGTGATATAAGATATATGGATTCTAATCATGGAGCTTATTTGTTTAAAAATAAACAGGATTTTCTTGATTTCTACATTGCTGCTGCCGGAAAAGAAAAAGAAGTGGGTGTTGATTTCCGTTTCTATACTATTTCAGAATTAAAATATGATAAAGATATGAGCTTACAAGAAACAAAAACTTTCCAAGGAATTCTGCGCACACTCCTTACCGGAACTAAATACGGTGATAATGGTGCATTGTCTTATATTGTTTCTTCTGGTGTTTATATGGCCATAGGTGGGGGGCTAAGTGGTGGAGTTGGCGCAGGCATTGGGGCTTTAGTTGGCAGTGTTGTACCTATTGTTGGAACACTTATAGGGGCTACTATTGGTGCACTTATAGGTGCTACAGTGGGTATCACCCTTGGCGCTGGATTAACTACAATCGCCACGAGTAAGGGGCATGTGGGTTTGTTGGGTGTCCCTCATTTAATTCAGGATACCTGGCAAAATATTAAAGAAAAAATATCAAACTTTATTTTTCCTAGCCCTAAAAAAAACCTTAGCCGAGCTAGCACAGAAGTTATAACCGATAAGGACTCTTCTTTATGTTCAACCGCATCAATATTGTCCAGCCTGAATTTTTCCCCCTCCTCACCACCAAGCTCTATATCTGCTGCGCCTGATATAGGCAATGATAATCATGTGGTCCTAACCCCCGTTCAAGCTACTATTGAAAAAGACAAGGAGCGGGAGCCTTGTTATGAGGAGTTATCTAGTGATAAGGATCGAAGTATTAATTATCGGAATTAGCAATAATGGGGACGGTTCTGGTCTGGCCCCATTGCCACTTGGACATAATAAAAATTGGCTCTGTTGCAAAAAAGACTCACTTACAAGATCTTAAGTTTTGGGCAGGTATTTACAATACCAACGAACACAATGGAGGATTAATCCTCCTTGAATATGTCTCCATTTAAAGGCAATAGGTTTTATCGAGCGCATCAGCATAATCCATTATGAAAGCACTGGTCTCGTCAAGTTAACTTTTGCGCTAGACTATATTTTATTTTCAGGAAGATCGTGATGCCAGGAAGGAAGCCGAAAAGATGCCGTTACCCATTGGAGCTGATAAGCATTGCGGTATGGAGTTATCATCTGTTTAATGACAGTTACCGGGATGTATCGGAGCGCTTATTGTATCGAGGGTCGCGCCGTCAACTTAACTTTTTACAGCGTAAGAAAAGAGTGCTTGTCGAGTTTTAGGCGCAAAGCATCTCAGAAGCCGCAACTTGCCAAATTTTTTAGCCTTTTGAAATTGGATTCTTCGTTGATGAGCCGAATTGGTGTAGTGCCCGATGGCTACTGCAAAGAGGGTTCTAATGGTTCCTATGAGCGCGATGACGCTTTGTGCCCTTGCGGATGATTTCAAATGATTGAGGCATTTTTCTTTTCTGCGCGTGAGCTGATGGGCATTCTCTACCTGGTTATTGAGCCCCTTATGCGAGCGATGTTCTACTCCTTTGCCCATCTGACGAATTGGCTTTGTGGTGCTCCTGAGCGTATCTGTAATGATAACCCGAGGCTTTGAATAGGCATTCAATAGACGAGACAGGAAGCGGATGGCCGCCTTTTTATTACGCCGCTTTTGCAGAAATACATTCAGCTCATAATCCCTCTCATCCACGGCACTCCATAGATAATAAGTCGCGCTACGAATGCGCAGTTACTGCTCCTCCAGGTGCCATCTACCCCATGGTCTGAACATTCTCTTCTTAATCACATGTTTAAAATAAGCGCCAAATTTAATGCACCATTAGCGTATCGTTTCATAACTCACGTCAATCTCTCGAGACAATAATCGCTTCGATACATCGCGGTAACTGTCATTAAACCGATAGTAACTCCATACCGCAATGCTTATCAATTTCAATGGCTAAAACGGTATCTTTACGGCTTCCTGTCCAGCATCACGAGCATCCTGAAATAAAATACTGTGTAGCTCAAAGTTTAGTTGACGATGGCCTTCATCGTTATGCTCTCATGTGCCTCTGCTTCTTTCGCTTTTAAAGCGCCATCTTTGCCTAAATTGAACGCTTCTGGATTTTGCTTGTATGCTTGAACCTCTTTCAGTGTCCCATGGACAAAATTCTTACCATCAGAATGGATGCAGTGATCCGTTGCTGAATCATAAACTTCGAATGCACGACCTTTTTCCGCTTGCCCTTTAAAAAAAGAAATGGCCTCTTCTTTGCTTTCAAAAGAAAAACTAACGTGTCCATCTTGTTCTTCAACTGTTCTACCTGGTTTACTTTCTTCGTAATCTTTTTTAATCTGCTCATAAGTATCTTTTTGCATCTTTGGAGCGTGATAATTAACATTCTCTTGTTTCTGGTCTTTTATAATGTCTGGATTTTTAAGAATTTCTTTGCCATATGTGGCTAAAAGCAAATTATATTCTTCTACTTCTTTTGCTGTTTTTTTATTATTCTCGTGTAACGCAAAAAATTTTTTCAGTTCTGCGTCTTTTTTCAACTCACTTTCTAAGTCATGTGGAGATTTGCTCATTTCTTACTCCGTTAAGTACTTTACAATAATATAAGTAGTATATGTCATTTTAAGGGGGCTATCGTAAAAATTTTTTTAATAAAAGGGCATCCACATCTAAAACTCGACAAGTACTGCTCGCCACGGAAGGGGACGCCGAGGCAAGGAGACCGCGATGGGCTGCGATTTACGTAGACAGCCCGAAGGGATGCGGAGTAAATCTTTATGCAGCCGTAGAGTCATTGGTGCAGGCTGGCTTCCGCTTTACTCGTCCAGAGCAAACTTCTGGGGGGAATTAATTTAACCTCACTAACTTTTTCTTCGTCAAAAGCAGCATTAATCTGTTCACTAACGAGAAGATTCACAACATATTCGACATCTGGCAATATGAAAATCATTTAAAGCGTTTTCTTTATAAATAGAACGTTCAAACGAAAAAATATCCTCATCTCCTGGAGTTTTTGAATAAACGGACTTTTCATGATCAAGACCATTAATGGCAGGCAATATAATCATGTAAAAATATGTATTACTTAAAATACCATCTGTGCAATGAAGATTTGCATTCATAAACTGTACTTGATTAGGAACTACAGTTTCAATAATTTTTCTAACTTTGGTATTGACTAAAGGTATGCAAGCGTTATTTGGTAAGCAATCAAAGGTTACTACTTTTTTTGAGGGTTGATAAACTCTACGTGGGGAGCAGGTGCAAAAATGTCTGTATTTAAAAATGTACTATCATATAGTAAAAATCGGTCAGGGGAATGTTCATTGTCATAACATCCAACCTATTTATTTTTAATTGAATCGGGAGAGGCCCATGAATAAATCATTTCATCTTTTTAATTTATTTTTAGGCCAAGGGCCATGTATAGCATCTTAGATGCTACTAAATTGTTAGAAGAGAACTATCATGGCTCTTATGATAGTGAGGTAGATTTTGCTTCTCAACTATTTCGATTTACCCAATACCTGGTTCAGATCCAGATGTAGAAGGCGACGAGTTATACCCTTATATTAAAACTTATGGTCGCTAGAGTGCGAAGCCTCCATCTTACGAACATTAATATGGGATCTTTGGGAAAGTGACGTCCTTTAAAACGGAGCATTGGCAAAATCATTTTTAAATTTTTAGGTAGAACACTGTAATTCCTATTTACTATTTTCGACGGAACCAAATAAACCACGTTGTGGCTCAAAGTTTAGTTGACGGTGCTCATACTAATGCATAGTTTATACTGTATTTTCCTTTTGAATTTCCTATAACCTTCAAGCTCTCGACATCATAAAATTTCCATTTGAGAATACATTAATTTCCAAATGAGTGCATTCTCAATTTAAAGCAATGTTGCTACTATTTAGCCAACATGGGGTTAACATTAAACAAAGGAATCACCTGTTAATCACAAGCTCTACTAATAAGGACCCTGGGAAATCTGTGATGTTATACATAAGTTCCTAATGTCTAAAACTGGCCCTAAGAGCACAAAGAATCATTTTATTTTCGATATCAATGGTAATTACATCAGTAGTAATAATTCGCCTAGGAGCATTTGATGCAGCACATATACATACTTTAATGATTTTGAAAAAAAAGCGGCTCTGAATTAGCGCAAGCCTTAGCAGCCCTCCCAATCAGCGTGAATCCCTTGATTTGGGTTTCAATTCCTTTACTGTTTGTATATTTTACAAACAAAAATTAAAATGGATTTTGGCTTAAAAATTAGTCTATTAGTAGGATGTTTAAAATGCACGATAAAACCACAAATCTATTTATACACGGTACTAACTCCTCTGTATTAGCACAGTTAATTCATACAGACTTTACTTTGTTTTCCCCCCTTTGGACGATAGAACAATACCAAATAGCACCCTTCGGCGGTGAGCTAACTAGGGGAGGTTTAGATACGATAAGCGCGGAATCAAGACTAGCTTTTGGGAGGTTAGTTGGAAAGCATTATTCCCTTAATGATGTTCAAAGATATGCTTTCATGAAAGTTTTATCCAATAAAGAACAGATGATCACGCTTGCCCAAGAAAATATTAAGTCTGGGGTTGGAACTTTATTTTCTAATATTAATTTGATGCTAATTTATATTGCCAGGTTAAAGCAGATAGGAATTGATAATTCTGAATGGATCACGCAGGAAGAGCTTGATACTGTATACCAACAAATCCAAGCGTCTTTGCAATTTTTATATTTGATTTTACTGCTTGGAAGCAAAATAAATCCAGACTATGAATTACTTGATAGACTTGATCCCATGGCGAAAAAAGATACGATTGACTCTATTTATACACATTTAACAGCTGAAAATATATTAAAAAAAATAATCGAAACTAAAATAGATATAAAAGCCATTTATGAAAATCCAAATGTTTCTATCTCAGAGCTAGAAAGCGTTGCGCATTTACTGAAACTACCAGAAACGTCTATCGTGAGATGTAAATATAATTCTCATTCGAGAAATGTCGTTTTAGATGAAACGATTATTTTTAAAATCACTCATTCTAGACATGGTAATTCTCATTTTGGATATACCGCGACCTCTTTAGGCTACCAAATGTTGAGAAATGCTGCTGATTGTAGGATTGAATTTTTTTTGTCCGACCTTCTAGAGCAAAATGCATCGAACTCTTTTTTTAAGAGGCTTCACGATTATGTGTTAGAGCAAAGCCTGGCATTGCAAAGACGACTCCCTATATTAGAGAACCTTCTGTCTAAAAACGCAGTAGATATTTTTTCTAATACGATTTTTCAATCTTTCATCGACGAGCCTTTTCCTATTATTTTCATCTGCGATGAAGAAACAAAATTGGTGATACATAATCCTAGCTCCATGGAGTACCGAACAGAAGAGCCTTTAAAACTTGGCAAAGATATCCTAATGATTGCAACCGACTCATTAGAACATCAAAAGTTGATTAAACATTATTTAGCCGAGCATAAGTTAAATACAGTTTCGGTCATTACCTTTGAGAAATTAGCCTGTTTTGAACGCCAAGAACAGATTCATATTATTTTCAAGCAATTGCGCCAAGAAGATTCCTATTTAATAAGGATTATGAAAAGGTATCACTTAAAAGCTGAAGATTTAAAAGAAAAGCTAAATAATTATGAAGCAGCCCTGGTAGCGGAATTAGCATTTCTTCCTGCTCAGGACGAGCATCCTTTGCGTGCGGCTCGTGCCTTAGCGGCACTGAATATGGCGACCAATCATACAGAGTTTTTAAATAAATGGGGACTTTTTACTAAAGAAGTCAAAGGAGTGAAATTTTATCGTTCAACACAACTAGCCTCATCAGAGCTTCATGCCATAATTGAAAATTTAGTTGCGACAGCTGTCATAAACGATCTTTATGTATTAATAGCCCATGTTGCTCTCATTGCAGGACTCAAACAAGTTTTAGATATAGGATTTAGCCAGCAACAAAATGCCGCACCTCTTCCTCGTTTAATGAAAGTTAGTCAAGCGGTTAGCCGATTTTTCAGCTCTGAGGTAATACCCCCCTCGCAATGTATTGAGGATATTAATGATGAATGCTCCGAAAAAACCAAAACTCTTTAAGGAATCCAGAACTTTACTAACATGTTTTAACGGGTATTACCGCTTGTCGTTGAAGCAACTGAATATTTAAAGCAAGAAGAATCTTGCCTGGATAAAAAGAGGAATGGCTTTACTAGGCCTTATGCTCCTGAACTTGCGCTGTGATGCAAAATCAACAGGAAATAGTGAACCACTATTTAACTGAATTATTGGAGGTAGTTCCTAGAACGGTGAGAGTTGGAACTAGATTGATGTATTTGACGGGATCCGTTGTAAAAACGAACCATAGTTTATGCTTCTAGCTAAAACTATTAACTGAGATCTCAAATGCGCTCAACGAAACCTGCAGCATTTAAATGGCGTCATTTTCATGGTGAAGCAATATTGCACTCTGCGTGTTGGTATTGTAAATACGGGATTAGTTACAGGGATTTGGAAGAAATGATGGCAGAACGTGGTCTTTCTATAGAGCACACTACGCTTTATCGCTGGGTTCAACATTATGTCCCGAAATTAAAAAAACGACTGGAGTGGCATAAGAAACGCTACGCCAGTTGATGGCGCCTTGATGAAACCTATATCAAGATAAAAGGCGAATGGAAATACCTATATCGAGCAATTGATGACAAGGCAATACGATTGATTTTTACCTTTCCCACCGCAGGAATGCGAAAGCTGCGAAACGCTTCCTGAAGAAGCTCATCAAATCTAACCCTACGCAACCTGTGATGTCAGTGTTATCGATACCGATAAAAATCCAGCCTATGGCCAGGCCATTAAAGAACTAAAGCAGGAAGGAAATCTGGCCTATCATGTAAGCCATCTGCAGATAAAATACCGCAATAATCGGCTTGAAGGCAGACCCCAGAAAGCTCAAGCGTCTTATCCATCCGCTCAGAGGGTTTCAATCTATGAAAACTGCTTATGCAACCATCAGGGGCTTTTAAATTATGCACCTGTTTAAAAAAGGACAGTTCAATATCTGGATGTATGGCAATCGGACTGAGATCTATCTAGATAGATGTATTTTTGTACAGGGTTTTGCTTTTGCAACGGAACCGGGTAAAGTCATGCGCAAAAATAAATTCAGGGGAATACTTGTGAGACATCTTTGTTTGCTTCGCTACATCTCGGGTGAGTTTCACTAATAAATGGGTATTGTTAGTGGTGAGCGTGGATAAACCGTTAGCTCGAGGTAGATTGTAAAGACGAGCTATGTTTTTGGGGATGATTTTCGCCTCATGTTCTTTAATGAGCGTATTATTATTCCCAATAAAGAATCTTTTAGGATTCGGTATTAAAAATCATGGCATGGCCAGGAATTATTTTCTGTTTCCCAAGTACATTAGCTATTTCAGTAGGGGTGAGCACGTAAATAGGCCAGCCTTCTTCTTCATTGCCCACATCCTTTAATTCGCCATGAATGTCTCGCGCCATACGATGCTTTTTGACTACCATACGCCCTTCACCTAAACGGACGCTGGTACTGTTAGTTTCCTCATCCGTCTGGGTGTCCACATCGATTTCTTCGGTTTCAATCCAAAACTGTTAGTACTCGCAAACAGAATCAGCTGGACTCACAATATTTTGCAAATGCACTCGCAATAAAATGCAAATGTAATTTCGATGAACTCATATTATTCTGCATTAAGGAGTTAATGCGCGCACACATCGTACAGCGTCCTGTTCGCTTTTAGAATGAATAGATTGAAGGCTTACTCCGCCCATTTCAAAGCCTTGATACCATGCACTGTTAGAAGGGAATGTGGAGTACTCAGTGGAACTCCAGTAACGACCGGCTAAACACGAAGAACCTAAGGGGCAGGAAGTAGACGGATTTGGACTCGCTGGGTCACCAAGTAAGAGACTAAGATTATTAACCATATTCTGTTGGAGTAAAAGGCAAATAAGATTGCCTGAATCAGGTCCCATTTCACAAATTGCAGGTAAATACCATCCACTGTAACAAGTACCTGTGCTGCAGGGAACATTCCCATTAGAGTCTATGCTGTAGAGATGACATCTGCCAGCAGCATAAAACTGTAAGGGAGTTACACCATAATGGGTGGGTGTACCTGTAAGGATGTAATCGTAAAAAGCCATTATATTTTTAGAGTTACAATCACCATTACTACCGCCATTACATGAAGAGAATAATGTAGATGAAGGAGGAGTAAACCCGCCGTAATTTCCATTAAAATTTAATACCATATCGGCATAGGTTGGTGAGCTGAGGAGGGTAGTAGAAAAGGGGTCTATACCCGGAATAACATCATTGGATACATTTGCACTGGCTCCTCCATCGCCATTTGAAGACCATATTACGCCGTTGGGGTGAAGTGCTGCTTGATCAGTTATACTAGCTACGGTCCCACCAATACTTCCGGTGCAGGGAGTTGTGGTACAGCCCTGAGTATCGTCAACTGCAAAAACGTATCCTTGCTGATATACATTACCATAAGTCACAACATTTACCGCTACTGAAGTTGAATTAGTATTATTTCCCTGAAATGTAATGATACTTGGATGGGGAGTTGCTCCCGGCGGTACGCTCGGTGTAATGCCTGGTGTTACAGTTAATATACAAGACGATCCCGGAGCCATCGTCCCGCAATTAGCCGGAGAAATAGTCGTCCCTGTGGGCAATGCCGGGATGATACTATAAGTCACATTGAGTGCAATCAATGTTCCCGTATTAGTAATGGTAATACTACGTGGATTTCCTGTGAGTGCCGGGTTCAACATGGTATCGTTTACTGAAAGTCCTAGGCTGGAAACATCGGATTGTAGGGTGGCGATAGCAGGAGATGAAGGAGTCAGATGGATATTTAATTGCTCATTAAAGCCCGGTTGATAGCACATCAGGGGATTACCATTCTGGCATAAGGAGGGGCCGCCAACTACATCTTTTGTTAAAAAATTTCCATTAACCTGTAAAGTAAGGATACAGGATTGATGAAATTCAAGCGGATTAACACAGCCTGATGCAGTTATACCAGTAATAGGTGTCATTGATAATGTATGAATCCTTCTTGACTGGTTAGTGACTCTATACTGAATAGTGGCATTGCTACTTGAAGATAAAGAAAACGCTGTAGCGGTTAAGGCTTCATACGTCCATAATGGAGCAGATGCCATTGCAGGTCTAATTAAGACTAAGGTAAATATAATAATGCTGAAAAATAATGTTTTCTGATTAACCCTAGCCCTCATTGGCAGATCCTTATTAATAGTTATCCCATTGAATTAGCATGATAAATTATCATTAATTTATCAGCATTTCTATAATTATAGTGTGGGTTTGTTTTCTGTAGCTCTCGCTCATCAGCATGTGCCTAGGCAACAGGCTTTATTATTAGGGGGTTCTTTTAACTTTCTTAAAGACAATAATAATTTTATGGATCGTTTGGTATCAATTCCCAGACTCGGATACATAATTTGAAATCAGTTACGAACATTGGTATTGATACATACTCAAATGAAGAACTGTTTGTAGTTCTGCACGTCTGGTTCTGAGGACGGGCTGGTTGAAGTTATCCAATCGGTCTACTCACTCCGGAGGTCATATATAGGATTTGACTCTATCTTTACCTGCTTCTTTAGCCGCATAAAGTGCATGGTCTGCGGCTTTTATTATCTCTTCAATGGTAGCTCCATGTCGTGGGGCTTCTGCTATTCCAATCGAAACGGTAATGCTTGGTAATGGTCTGTTTTTATAATAAGCTATTGTATTTTTTAACTGCTCGCGGAATTGATCCATTCTGTCAAAGGCATTATCTAAGGTCATATTTGGTAATATCACAGTAAACTCCTCGCCACCAAAACGAAAAGAAATATCACTTTCACGAAATTTACTGATCAATAATCTCCCTATTGATTTAAGAATTTCATCACCGGCTAAGTGACTGTAGGTATCATTAAAATTCTTGAAATTATCGATATCCAGCATTGCCACGCATAGTGTATTTTTTTCGCGTGCGATTCGAATTAATTCGCGCGATAAAAACTCATTTAAATACCGCCGATTATATAAATTAGTTAAAGGATCATGTAGTGTAAGTTCACTTAATGAGGCACGTAAATTAATATTAGCTAATGCAAGTTTAACAATATTGCCAAATGAAGTTGCTATATCCTGTTGGTGTTGTGTTAGTTTTTTCCCTTTTGCTGTCACTAAATGAATGACACCAATTAGGTCATTATGCACCAATAGCGGTAATCCCATATAGCCTCCTTGCGGAGCTGTTAAATAATGGTTACAAGGTACTGCTTTCTGCGGGTCATCAACAAGAATAGTATTCGCTTCGCGGATTGCAAAACAATCTATTGGAAAAAATAACTTTGGCAATAATTGATCTGGCCCCCACTGAAATACCGTTTCGAGTTGATTAGCAGATTGATTAAAAACAGATAAACCACCACTTAATTCAGGAAATAACTCTTGTGCTATTAAATTGATTCGTGGGTACGCTTCTTCTCCTGAAACGCAAATTTGCAAGGAACGATTTAATTTATTTAATAAATTTTCATCATGTTCAAGTAGTTTTAATTCATTTAGAGTCACCATGGTTCTCTCATTAAGCTGTCGCATTTTTTCTTCATTTTGTATGCGATCACTAACATCTTTAATTTGTATAATAAAATTAAGCGGGAGTCCCTGTTCGTCTCGAATTAGTGAGTAACTGACCATGGCCCAGATAATGCGACCATCTTTACGAATATAACGTTTTTCCAAGTGAGCAATACGCATTTCTCCCTTAATTAGTTTGCTCATGGCGTCTCTAGTCATAGACATATCAGAGGGGTAGGTAATATCGAACATGCTTCTGCTACACAATTCAGCATTACTATAACCTAAGGTATCTTGTAGTGTCTGATTGGCATGTAAACATTCTCCTTCTGGTGAGACAAGTGCCATTCCAATGGGGGCATTTTCAATCGTGTTACGAAAATTTGCTTCACTGCGTTTTAAATCAGATAAAAGATTAGAGCTGTATATTTCTAAGTAAAGTGTTTTTATTAATGTTTGATGAGCTACATCAGCACTTAGGAGCATTACAGTAAAATAAAGTAACGCAGCCAACAATAGAAAAATTGACAGTGATGGTGAAATAGACAACGACAACAAGAGCATTACCAACAAGATGGGGAGCATAAAACTTATGTATGCTAAATGAAAAGTTATTAATTTAGACACTGGTGCTCCGAGCAAACCCGTGAGATACACAAAAATAACTAAACGCGTAAGTGGGTCATCGACCAAAATAAAGAATAATCCTCCTGTAGCCCAAAAAATAGCAGATATTAACTGATTTAGTATAAAAAAATTTTTCCAAAAACGTCCATGACGCAAATTGCCTTGTTTTATTAATTGATGATATTTAAGAACAAATAGACCTCTTAGCAGATGATTAACCGCGAACATCAATAGGAGCCATATGGCCACAAAGCGAGGAGTACTAACTTTATCCCAGAGAATAAAGGCGAATAAGACTGCAGCAAAAAAATCACCCACGATTAAAATTGAATAATTCTTATAGGATTCGGTGACCAGTTTTTCTTCTATCTGCGCTTGGGAAACACCTGGAAATTCCATTTGAAATTTATCCTTATGATTATATTTTTCAACCATTAAGTTTAATTATAGCCTTTTTTTCTAGAGGAATAACTTCCTTTTTTTACATAAAAAAATCATTTTCGATCTGGAAAGAAAGACGAAAAGATATCGTTACCCAGTTTATTAAGAAACGTGAACCCATGTCATCAGATAAATGGCATTGAGATGAGCAACAGCTGTGCATCAATAGCGAAACCTATTATTTATAGTGTGCCGTGGAAGAAGACAGTTTTGAATGGATGTATTTCTACAAAAACGGCGCAATAAAAAAGCTGCAATCCGCTTCCTGGCTCGTCTATTAAACACCTATCTCCCGGGTTATCATTACGGACAAACTAAGGAGTTACACAAAACGAATTCGCCAGGTGTGTCAAGGCACCGAGCATCGATCACATAAGGACTCAATAACCGGAAAATATCTTCACGCTCGCTGTTGGGCGTTACACACACTCCGTTCATCAACGAAGAATCCAATTTCATAAAGCTAAAGAGATTTAGATGGCCGCTGCGGAGATTCGTTGCGACTAAAATGTATTAACCGATCTTTTTGCGGCTCAGAAGTTAACTTGAAGATGCCAGGCAGCGCTATTAACAACCCACTTGCCATTTTATAGTGTGCATGATGCTGTTCGCTTAAGAGCGTGAATTTGCTCATTGATAGAGCTTAGTTTTTTCTCATAGTACGCAATTGTCACTTCAGGATTTATTTCTTTAAGGAAATCGCTTAAAGCGTTAATATCGCACTCAAGTTGTTTAAATTGTGTTTTGATTTGCTTGTATTGCTCGGGATTTAAATGAGAATGACTAATATTATCTTCTAAAAATTGATTATATTGATTCCGTTTATCCCATAATAAATCAAAACTATTATTTACCCACTCTTTATATTTATCTAGCGCAGCATGTAATTGCGTGCTCACTTGCTGCATCTGAACAAGATCCTCTGCTCTAGCTTGGTTTTCCAGAGCATCAAAGGTTTTTTTAAAAAACTTTAGACCATTCATTTCCATTTCCTATCTGATTCAATATTTGCTGGATACATCATTATGTTCAGGGTCTTCGCTTTTGTTTTTTGATTTTTTATGGAGCTGAACAAGTGCATTTTCTGCTCTAGCCATCTCATTATCAAGCAGTTGCCTACTAACTTCAACTTGCTGGATCAAGTTTTGTACCTCGGGAGAAGGTTTTAGAGCATCTTCATTGTCAGTGTTCTCAGCATTGGAGGTTCGATGCTCCTCATTAGCTGTCTTTTTACCAATGGTTGTTATATCTAACAGTTTTAGCCAATTTCTTGATAAAAAAGAGCTTTCAGATTTTGCAACTCCAGACTCAGCCTTCGTTCTTAGAGGCTTTGCTTCTATAAAAGGATTACTATATTGAGCCACTATCTGATGTTCTGCTACAGTGGATAAGGCTTCAATTTCTGATTTTACATAATCAGTCAGCGTTAACTTTATACCTAATTTTTTCTTAACTTTAATCTGAATAGTCTCAACTTGCTTCCTTAATGAATATTTTAATGGCTCTTGTTCCTCCTCTACAAAATGAGTTGAGATATACTCTACGATTTGATGATAGCATTGGTTAAGTATTGTAGGATTTTGGTGAAGAAAATTTTTAACTCGAGCATGTTTAAAAAATAGCTTTAATGCGATATTGCTGCGGTTCATGCATTCCTTAACTGCTCTATCTCTTAATTGAGCATCCTCTGGGGCAAATGCTTTATCAGAAAGAGAGCGGAGTAATTCTTTGTGAAGCATTGAGAGTTTTAGTCGAGCAAATAATTTCTCTTTGATATAAGCAGGATCACTCTGTATATGAGGTGGGTTGCGATAAATTCCCCACGTAGAGCGAGTTAATATATCACGTTCGTATTCTTTTTTTGAAATTTTTGAAGTAACACTACATCTATCAAAATCAATTTTAGTTAGGTGGCTTTGATAGACATCTATGGAGGAAAAGCCAAAATTTTCAATGTTTGGATCCGTTTCATCAATAAAATTGGTCACTTCATCAATAATACCCGAACCCGGAAATATTCTATTTTCTTGTTCTATATATCTTTTTCTTAGATCGAGGGTACAGTCATCTGCTAAAGAGACAGCATAGTTAGCCATTCTCCGTGAGCCAACCAAGCGATTATCTAACAAGCGTTCGGAAGAGAAATGGTGAGGGCTGACTAAAGTAGCAATTTTAGAAGCCAGAACAGCATCAGGAGAATAATCATCTACTCCACGTACAAAAAGTATCTTCTTACCATTCGTAGCGACAAAAGTAGTATCACCAGTATCTCCTATAGTGATTTTTTTTACCATTTTATATGGAAAGTAGTCATCGCTGGGCTTAATCCCTTTTTTTAAGCAAATTACTCTTTTTTGGCGAATGTCTAATTGTAAAGGATAAAAGGGAGTGCTTAGATTAAATCCATTGAAATTATCAGTCGTAGGTAGCGTTCCAACTAATCTTAGTATATTAAGTGCAAAGGGTATCTTAATGATAATATTATTTAGCTTTTTACGAGTCACCCCAGGATAGGTGAAGTAATTGCTTCCCTCATATATAGAAACGTGATGAGCAAAGAGCTGATAACAATTGAATAGTCCAAGGTACTTTTGGTGGTTTTTTCCTGAGCTTTTAGGCAGTTTTTTGCCTTCTGCCAGGCTGAGCTCAATACGAGTAATCTCATTTTTAATGTTTTTTTTATGTTCATTATACTTATTAAAACTTATGGAAGAAAGTAAATGGATTATGCACTCTTTCGCTTTTTCATTCAGTTTAGATAATTGCTTTGAGAACAGATGGAATTCTTTATCTTTTATCAACTCATCGCCGTTAATTTTTTCAATAAACTCAATAATTCCCTGTGGAATTTCACTATCCAGTTTATGTTTCGAGATGTAAGTAACAGAATCTGCTTTATCGTAAGAAGTTTGTAGATAATTTTCTAACAATTCCTTCAGTCTCATAGGTTTCTTATTATTTGTTCAAAGTGGGTTAAATTGTACCATTCGATTATTAAGTAACTCTTAAAGATATCGTCAACAACACTACTTTTTTCCGGTTCACAAGTTTAGTTGTCGATGCCTTATGAGTTTGTGTTGATTTGCTCAACCAGTAATTTTGTGCTTTGATTAGCCATGATTTCTTCCTTATTTCAAATCACAAAGAAAATGAGTGATTTTCTGGTGGTTCCTCCCTTGCTGGTATTCGATCAGCAAGGGCAAGAGGAAAAAAGGCGCACGAAAATTTTAATTGACTAGAAATCAGATTCGTTTGGCACAGGCGTTAATGAAAGACAAAGAGACAAATGTTGGGGAATTGTGCAAAGAGCTTAAGATATCGAGGTAAACTCTTTATCTTAACGTTAGCCCTCACGGATAATTGCGAGCGTATGGAAAAAATGACGCTCTTTGAACAATTCTATACGTTAGCTGCTGGAAAAATTTTTGAGACACAACCTATTGGAGCAAATCATCAGAAAACGCATTAATATTCCGATTAATCTAAACACAATTCTTTGTGATATTTGGGGCAATCCTCTATGAATAAAAGTGATGCCCTCAGGGTTCGTAGCCTAAAAATATTTTTGCGACAGAATGAGATCTGCATCTGTATTTGGACTATTGTCTGAAGAGGGAGAATTAAAATAGCGGAATCTATCCTTTCCTTGCAATACTATTTGCGCTTGCTTGACAAATTGTTCCTTAGATCTAAATTTCTCTTTTAACCCATTTAATTGAAGCTGTAATGCGGTTAACTCGTTATGCGGCACTTGGGAAGATTGTAAAAAAATCTGAATATTGTCCAGATTTTTATCGATCAAGGAGAGCATATCCTTATCATAGAAAAGGGCTCCAAAGATTTGTCTAAATTGTTCTGCAGAGGGAGTAACAATGGCCAATAAATCTATATTAAGTGGAAAACGGTAATGCGGTAAATAATGCTCATCATGAATTAACTGCACACTGCGATAGAGGCGTTCGATGATTGAGGCATTGCCTCGTTTTGTAGGTACGGCTTGAGCAAGGGTCCACACAATTTCCGCTAAAGAATTGATAGACTTTTCTCGATTGGTTAAGTCGTACAAGTCGGGGAATTTTGCTTCGACAAGATTAAAAAACTCATCAAGCTCATAACGTTCAAGATTGGGATGCAACAAGTAAATAAATTCTACGCCATCACAGGGACTTTTATAGGTTTTTATTGTAGTAAAGGGGCGCTCATATTCTCCTGGCTCCTTAAATGAATATGGATTTTTATCTTTTTCACGGCGAACGGTACCCCTGATAACAAAGATGCTCATCTCAGCCTCAACTCTTCTAAAGTTCTTATCAAATACATTCACCTTCTTTATATCGGGCTTCGGAAAAAAAATCTGAAGTAATTCTAGCATATAGCCATATTGGTCTTTATATTCGTCGTCTTTGCCTAAACAGGTACTAAGCTCCATATGACAACCCTCATCAGTGTCCCGGAATGAACCAAACGCAAAAGACGCAGCTTTTCTGGTCTTTTTATATTCATAGTTAGCTCTTTTCTTCGCTATAAAAGTGTAGAACTGTAAGAGATTAAGAAATTGCTTCCCTTTAAGTTTCTCGGCAGCCTCGCGAGCAGTATTAAGTCCGTCCTCACCCCATACCTTTTCATCAAACGATGCAGAGGAATTACGCTCGTTGCTAATTGTTTTGGAGGCTGGCAGAAAGGCCTGATAGAGACTAGGCCCAGTTAAGCGTTCTTCTGGATAGGCGTTTTTAGCTAGAAAGGTTGTTAGATGAGCCTGTTGTAACAGTTCTTCCAATCTATATTGAGATGTGCTCATATAAATCCAATAATAAAGTCGAGAGTCAATTTTGCTAAATGTATTATAAATAGCGGCTCCCGTGCAAATAATCTCATAATTAGAGTTGCTCCGTTTTAACGCTTTAATCCCTAGACCGTAGGCTTAATTTTTATCCATATTAATTACGCTCATCGCACGTCGGATTACTCTTAATTAAATTTTTAATAAACAGTTTAGCCGTTATTTTGATGTACGTCTCATCCAAATGCCAACGTCTTGAATAGCGTTTCCTATGCTATTCAAGTCACTTTTTAAGTTTGGGAGCATAGTGCTGAACCCCGCGGTATATAGTAGTGTGAGCCAGTTCAAGGCCTCGTTCACGTATCAGCATAATCCATTATGAAAGCCACTGGCCTCGTCAAGTTAACTTTTGCGCTAGACTATATTTTATTTTCAGGAAGATCGTGATACTAGGAAGGAAGCTGACAACATACCGTTATCCATTGGAGTTGAACGTGCTCAAAAAGAGAGTTGCCCGCGCATTATCAATCACGAGTTGCATCTTTACTACTCACACATAAGCTTAATTTATAAGATAGTGCTATACATTAAGAATGCTTACTATTTCACAAATTGATTACTATGGACACAAAGTTAGATACTGTTAATGAGAAGGCTAGTACCACACAAGCGGTAGTTATTGGTTGCTCACACAACAATAGTGAGTGTGATCATAAAATACATCCATCAAGAGATATTTTTTTTACTATTGACATCTTGCCAAAATTAGAACCCGATCTTTGTATGGATATCACGAAGCACTCTGTGCCAGATTATTTAAAAAATAAATTCCAGTTAACCATTTTAGAGTTTTTGCCTTCGGATGTTTACAACTTAAATAAGCCATCGAGAGCGCTCTTTAAAATTGACGGGGAAATGGGGTGGCAGCATATAAAGGAGCTGACTCATGATGATGGATTTATAATGGTGGTTGGGAATATAACTAGTTTTTGTTATCGTAGTTCTTTAGCTAATTTAAAATTCCTTGAACTTGCTCATAGTGAAGATTTGAAAGCTTCAGTTATTCTTATTCCCAAAAATCAAAACCTAACGGCGTCCGAGGTAAAAGAAAAAATTTTGCAGCTATCTCCGGAATTACGAGACTCTATTCAAATCGCAACTACACAAGGATTTATACCCTCTCAATCAAATGAGTTTTGCAAATCGAATTATGTTCCATCTGAGGTAAATGCCGAGTTAATCGATCATCTTAATCAGTATCGTTGTATGTTACTATTTGTACCGGATTTCCATCTCCATGAAGAATTACTTAAAGAAATTGACGCTGCAGATGCGTTGATTGATGTTTTGCTGGGCAATGCCGTGGAGTCATCGTTGGATATTCACCAAAGCGCGTTAAACCGGGAGCGTTTAGGGGGAATAATAAAGGCTGCGTTGGATGATAAACCTCTTAGTGCACTAATTGATAAGACCGGCAATGCAGACCCTTTTAATGACTTTAAAGTAAAATATACGGATATAAAACAACAATGTTCAGCTGAAGAGGATGTAAATCAGGCCTTTTATTCAGGGATGTAGTAAAGAGGACATGCTACAAATCTGCAGTTAGATTCCTTTGCATAAGTTCATTTGACGATGCCATTTTTTGAGAAGGCTATCGGTTCTAACGGCTTACCAGATAAAGTATCTATAGATAAAAGGGCGCCAATAAAGTGGGCATTGATTCGATTAATATTCAGTTGGTGCTTTTGTTTATGGTCGGTGGCGTGTTGCCCCAATTGCCGTTCTTCAAATCAAATACCTAAATAAGATTGTTGAACAAGACCATCCATTGATTAAAAAATTACTAAGTCAATGAAGGGCTTTTCACTCCACCGATGCCGCATTGGCTGGCATTGAATTACATCATATGCTCAGCAAAGATCAGCATACCCTAACCCCCTCAAGGCCTTTGGGCTTGAAGGCATCATCAAAATTTCCATTTAGGAATAAATTAATTTCCAAAGCAGGCATTCTCAATTTAAATCAATATCATTAATATTTATCCAGATTGGATTTTATTGGACTAAATTAATTCCGTATGAAACGTTCCTCACGCATTAGATTAGGTCTTAGGGGCATCAACAATTTAGAGAGGTGTTTTTAAACAGTCATCAGAATAGGTCCTTACCGCAGTGAAGCAATGGGGCATGTTCCTCCACTTTGGAAGTGACGAATTACGAAACGACAGAAAGGTCGTTCAAGGCAAAGCCAATACGGCTCGTGACTTTGGTGCGGGCGCTCTCTGAATTAGATTTGCTGCTCGGTTTTTTATTTAAACTAAGGATACTTATGCTTCCTATACTTTATCACGATATTCACACCAGCCAAGAAGAGCTGATGTTACACCAAGACTTA
>NZ_CAAAIM010000017.1 GCF_900639985.1 Legionella rowbothamii
TTCGTCCCTTGATCCATCTTCATGTTGGGATCCATCTTCGTCCCTTGATCCATCTTCATGTTGGGATCCATCTTCGTCCCTTGATCCAGGTTTATGTCCTGCTTCATTTTTGACGTAACAGTGTTTAATTTAGAATGTATCGGTTGTTTTTGATGAGAAGAACTTGGTAAATTCCCATTCTGGATTTGTGAGGTTATCCTCATTTGTTTCATTGCCTGGGAGGATCTGACATTATTCATCATCGTTGATGCTTTTGTATTCATGACACCTTGATTCATGCCTGACTTCATCATGTTTTCCATCATGTCTCTCGTGACTGGAAGCGGCTCAGGAAAGGGCATGACTTGCTGATAATTGACGACTTGATTAGGGGAAGTCACTAAGGATCCATAAGCTTTGCCCAGGGTATCAATCGACTCGGCATAAATAATGTAAGGCTTGTCTTTTTGAATGCTCACCAAGATATCATAGGTTTCACCCGGTGCGATCCAAAAATCCTCAATGGGGTAAGGTGTCACATCATTTCCCTGGATGTGCACCATGTCCACTTTGGCATCAGGAATTTTGACACGATAGATGGTGCTTGCTCCCGCGCCAATGAAGCGTAGCCGCACGGTATCCCCTACCTTCACAGGAGCATTCCAAGGATGAGATTTAGAGTGACCATTTAATAAATACGCATCATAAGCCACGTCACTTAAATCATAGATACTCATGCGCGTTTGTTGCATCATTTTATAATCGGCGATTAATTTTTTACGCTCTTCGGGAGGGGCTTTACGATAATCATGAAGAAATTTCATGAGTGAGGGTTGGAGGGGAAATCGAGGACCGTAATAATCGCCGTCTTTTTTTAAATTCGCAAGCACTTGTTCAGCAGGAGTATTGCTCCAATCGGATAACACCACCACATAATCTTTGGTGTAGTGATAGCTAGGAGGATATGGTGGGTCAATAATAAAAGTACCATACAAACCTTCTTGTTCTTGAACCTTGGCGTGGGCGTGATACCAATAGGTTCCCCGTTGATAAAGCTTAAAGCGATAATGAAACACGCCTCCCGGAGGAATTGGTTTTTGACTCACCTCATCTACCCCATCCATTTGCCAAGGGACTAAAAGACCATGCCAATGAATGGACGTTCCCTCATCCAAATGGTTGTATACATTGATGGTGACATCATCCCCCTCTTTAAAATGCAAGGTCGGTGCCGGAATTTGCCCATTGACGGCAATGGCACGCCTGGTTTTTCCTGCAAAATTCACCGTTTTATAAGCAACCACCAAATTAACCGTATGCTTTGCTCCGCCTGTCATGGTGAGAGGCGTCACCGTTTTAACAGGTTGCTTTTTAGCAATAGGTTGTTCCGTTTTGTTTTTCGCAGGTTTAGGCTGAAGCTTTGTTGTCTTGGGAGAAGTCTGCTTTTGCGTTGAAGCACTATGTTGCTCATGCTGGGCAAACAAAGCAGAAGAACTGAACAATAAAAAGGAAAAAATAAAGAAATAGTTCCTTATTGAACAACGCAAGTCCTTTTGTAACATGTTTCCATCCCTCTATAAAAATCGTATTAATGTGGCGATACCGCTTTTTCTGCTTTTGCAGGCAAAAGAACACCGTACCCATAGCGATAGACTAATTCCCCTCCATACCAAGCCGTCGTGAGCAACAGCACTTGGACAAGGAACAACGCCATTAAGAAGGTCACAGTCGGTTTTTGGGATTTAATATAACGCCAAACCGCCCAGAAAGCCATAAGTAAAATGGCACTCGCGGTAGCGAGAGCCCAGTTGCGGTGAATCACTTTTGCGGCATGCGCCATAGCACCATGTTCCACCGTATAAAAGGCATAAAACCCAGCTGACACAGTGGTAATTGTGCTCAATGCGGCCAGCCATAAACACCAACGAGCCACTATGTCACATTCGACAACAAACAAGCTCGTGTTCCATCGGCTGTAGGAGGCCCAAAAGATGACGGTATAAAGAATCACTGAAACAGTGAATAAAGCCACGGTAAAATGAACAAAAATGGGGTGCCAATTGGGGATAATTTCTATCATGGTTGATGTGTTCCTTATTCCAGTTTGGGGAACCAGCATCCCCCTCATCCTTGATTTCCTATAAAAAACAGCCATGCTATGGGCATGCTATGGGCATGCTATGGATGGCTCTTTTATTCCTTACTTTTGTCAATTGATATAGTAATCCGTTATGCTAAATGTCGGCTATGGAAATAGCAACAACAAAGCGGGTTGTTTCTCGTCGTTGGCAAGGACAAGAAAAAATAATCTTGAATGATTTAATGCACATTCATTAATAAGGAATGTATGAACACGAAAGATTGTTTTGTTACGACGGAATACACAGAAAAAACAAGCAAAACTGTTCCCCTCCTTGATGAGAAAGAGCGTCATGAACTCAGTGACTTAGAGCATGAGAAGGACCTTGATGAGGAGTTTTATGCCATACGCTCCATGAATTAACACCCTAAATATTAATCGGGGTCCTTATAGAGCGCGTCAAACCAATTCGTCATGACATCATTACGCATTATTCGAACGAATTCCAATGAATATCTCATCATCTGCGCAAAGTCATGCTCTATTTTTTTAAAACTATTGTTCTCTGTGGCCATGCGGCGATTGGCTTGAATGGGTGGGCCTAATAGTTCGATTGCTTTCATGAGTGGATTTACTTTTTCAGAAAAAACATAGCGACTTAGGCGCATGGGATGGGTTTTCTCAAGCCACCAGGATAAGAAAGGATTGCTTAGGCTTCGCACTAAAGGTTGCGTTGTTTTTTGGTAAATCGAATCATTGGCTTCTGATGTTTGACGGACTTTTTCAAAAGGCTCTGTGGAACTACTTGTGCAAAGTTCAGTGAGCTCGCGCTCTTCAAAACGCACCTGGTATTGCTCTTTGCTGCAATCAGGATCACCAGTTGGATTAATGATCACCATTTCATAGAGTCCTGGCTTTAATTTCTCAATAGCGGCAGTATGTTCTAAAATAGCGCGATGGTGCAAACGAACAACGTTGGCTGAGACAAAGATCCCTAAATGCCCTATGGAGGGATGAAGAAGATAGACAATCCGCTGTTTTGCCTTTTTCAAAGCCTGAGTAGTAGGATAAATAGTCCTTATCCAATGCAAGGCCTGTCTAGGTGGGGTAATTTGATCGCCTTGGGAAGCAAAGACAACGATTGGATTTTGAATGCGTTTTAAATCATAAGTACATCCTTGATGAATCAACATTTCACCGCGTTCCAATTGATTACCAATAAAAAGAGTGTTCACTGTTGCTGTAATCTCTTCCTCGCTAAATTGGTAAAAACCATTCCACCATCGTTCAAACTCTAAAAATCGCTCACTCTTCACATCGATTTCATCAAATAAACCATAATACTTATCCCAAATCGCTGTGGTTGGATTGAGCAACTCAAAATTAGAGACCAACCAGGCTCCATCAAATGTGCCCTCCTTTAAATCAGATAGAAAACGAGCACTCCATACACCACCCAAGAGTCCACCCAATAATTGCATGGGATTGGCTTCTTCTTCACTGTTTGACCAATAAGAAACCGGTGAGCCATTCATGACATTCAAGCCAACGGATCCCACACAATCAGAAGCCAATAAGGCAAGCATCCAACCCGCCTGGCAATTACCATAAAGAATAGGCGATTTGCCTGCATGCCATGCTTGAACTTTTTCAACAAAATGTCGCATGGTTGCCAAGACATCGGCTAATGTTTGGTGAGGAATGGGATCGGGATAAAAAATGACAAAATACACGGCATGGCCACTATGTAGTGCAATGCCCACTTCAGAATCCCGTTTAAACCCACCGATACCTGGTCCATGACCTGCCCTGGGATCAACGACAATCACAGGAGAGGTAGTGGGATCAAAGCATTTATTAAAGCAAATATCGCCTACTTCAAGAATTTTAACTAAGGCATAATTCGCTTTGGGCTCTAACGTTCTCCCATCCAGGACTAATTCATATTTAAAATTAAGTAATGGTGGCAACCCTTGTTGTTCATGCTCCATCATGTTATTAGCACGCTCACGCAAGGTATCCAAAAACAAAATAGAACGTTGCCAACAATCCAGTTGATACGAAAAAAAATCATGCCCAATTTGATAAGGTAAGTCGATATCTTGCTTATCCATGCTTCACCACTACATTAAATGATTTAGTACTTTCTATTGTGGACCACCGAGGATATTTTTACAAAAATCTTCGATACATTTAATGCCGTTATCAAGGAAGCTGACCGCGCTAGTTATGCTGCCAAACAAAGGAAAATCAATGGCTCAGTATGTATGTACAGTCAGGTCTTATCAAGTGAAAAGGAAATGAGTATTCCCTGATTCGGTAGCTCGACTTTTTTATCAATACAATTTCTTATTTATTAGTAATAAGCCCTCCAAAGAGAGCTCAATCACATTCAAAAATAATACTATTTACAGCGATAGGCCTTGCCTTCTAACCCATGTTGATCAACCAGGTCATTTTTTGGATTACCTGTAAATGTTGACTGATGCTGGGTAATCATGAGGGTATTTGCTTCTAAAAGAGCCGCTTTATTTTTTAAAATATTGAGTTCATCTTGATACAAATGCTCATGGGATTGATACGACTGTGAGACTCCGTTCACATCGTAAGCAGAAATCGTGTCTAAATACTGACAACTTCGGCTAATTTGACCTGATTTGACTACTTTGATTTGAGCACCTTCTGAAGTAAGCTCTACATTTTTGCTACAACTTGAAAGCCCAACTAAGAGCGTAATTAATAGATAATGACTTTTCTTTTTTCCCATTTAATGCTCCTTGTTATTCTTTTAATTAAAAATGACTCAATGTCATCATTCTCTATAAAACTCCCTGGATGTTTAAAGACACATAATCAATCAGGAATGCATTTCATGCGTCATGGTTAAAGGCGGCATAGCTACTCCTTTGTAATTAACCAAGGTCATCATCCCACCCTCTTGATGATACAGCATATGACAATGCATCATCCAATTGCCCGGATTATCCGTATCAAATTGTACTTTCACCGTTGAATTAGGCAAAACCAATACGGTATCGTGCATGGCTCCGTCTTTAATGGCTTTACCATCAATTTCAGTCACTTCAAATACATGACCATGTAAATGCATGGGATGAGCCATAGTGGTCTGATTGTGAAACACCATCTCTACACGTTTATTAGCAATAACCTGTAGGGGTTTTATATGAGGCCACACCTGTTTATTGATGGTCCATGAATAACTCATCATATCTCCCTCCAAATTGACCAACAGTGTTTGCCCAGGACTTTTTGGTTTTAAAGGATGTACTGCCTTGAGTTTAAGTTCTTGATCGTAATTAAGCGCACCAACTGTGGAATCTGCTTGTTCTTTCATCGATGGAATGGTTGCTTTTGGTGTGGCAAGAATAAGGCCCGTTTGCATGGACGTACCCTCACCTTGTGCAAGGATAGGATAAGCCTTCTCACCAGCAGGAATTTTAACCAGTACATCAAGACGTTGTCCTACTGGTAATTGAAACTGATTGGATTTCACAGGCTTGATCGACTGGCCATCAATGGCAATGGCCTCACCCTGTAATTGTCCGATGTTGATAAAGAAATTGGTCATTGCAGAGCCTGCTATAAAGCGCAAGCGTACGGTATCGCCAGGACGAACAGAGACGATTTCAGGATTTTTAAGGGTGCGATAATTAGTAAGAAAGGCATCATAGGCCACATCATTTAAATCAGGAGTTGCATGCTTGCCATCCACGGAAGCCATTCCACCGCCATGGTGCATGTGCGCCATTTGGCCGTGTTTTAATTCAGCAAAAATCAGTTCCGGTTTTTTAAAACTAAAATCACCAAGCAATAAAATCACCTCCTTAGTGCTTTTGACTTCATCAGGATCGGATATAATGAGTGGAGCCGACAAGAACTGTTGGACTTGCAAGTCATGATGCGAATGCATCCAATAAGTGCCCGATTGTTTTAGGGGGAAATGGTAGTGGTATTCTCCTCCTGGAGGTATAGGAGCCTGAGTGATGTAAGGCACACCGTCTTGATCATTAGGGACAACCAAACCATGCCAGTGAACTGCTGTAGGTTTATCCGTCTGATTTTTTACAATAGCGTCAAACATCTGTCCCTTGACCCCATGAAACCCCCAGGTTCCATCGGGCTGTTCTATTTTAAACAGTTCGCTTGATTTGCCATTGATTGTAGTCGTGTATTTTTTGATAAGGAGAACGGTGGGTTTCGCAGGTTGCGACACAGGCGCATTCGCGCCTGCAATTAGGTTATTTAAAACTAAAACGGTGAACAATAAACCGCGAACAACAGAATACATCATAACAGCTTCCTGGATTAATTAGAGGTTGGGGTATACAACGCGCGTATCTGCGCTAATATTTTTTGTAATTTTTGCCAATTGGTTTGTGTGCCCTCTTTATCCTTACTATCTCCTGTTTTGTCAAGACGAGTGGCCAATTGGTCAACATAGCTTAAATTATTTTGCAGTGTTTTTTTCTGCTCATCCGATAAATCAGTGCTTAAAGGCGGTAACGCGTTGACTAAATCACGAATGGCAAACGCATGTTCGTGTATGGAGGTCAACTGATTGTCGGTTATCGCCTTCTCGATGGACGCAGCATGTATATCTACAGCCTCCCAAATGGCTGGAATGGTTGTGGGCATGGTTTTTGTTGGTTCTTCAGTCGGGTTAGCAAATGCCTGGGAGTACCCACAAACCAGAAAAATACTGGTTATAAATCCAAACCAGAACTGTTTTTTTTGTTTCAAAGTACACTGCATCATGTTTTTTCTCCTTGAGTTGTTTCATTGAATTACATCCGCTTTTCACGCCACACTTCAATGGCGTTATATACGGTAGGTACCACAAACATATTTAAGACCGTTGATGTCAATAATCCACCTAAAAGCACTTGCGCCAAAGGACGCTCCAACTCCTTACCCGCCGGTGAGCCCCATAATAGAGGAAATAACCCCAGTGCAGCCGTTGCGGCAGTCATTAATACGGGTACTAATCTGTCCATAGTACCATCAATGACCACTTGTTCTCGAGTTTTGCCCTGCAATCGTAATTGATTGTAATGACTCACCAAAATAATTCCGTTTCTTGCAGCAATACCAAACAAGGTAATAAAGCCAATCATAGCCGCCACACTCATCTCGCCACTAACCAAAAACAGTGAAATGACCCCGCCAATGAGTGCCAAAGGCAAATTAAACATCACCAATAACGCTTCTCTAAAGGTACCAAAAGCTTTATGCAGCAAAATCAACATGACAAAAATCACCAACCCACCAAAAACCAAAATTACTCTGGAGGCTTGTTGCTGGCTTTCAAATTGGCCGCCGTATTGAATAAAATAACCGGTAGGAAGTTTGATTTTTTCCTGTACTTCTTGTTGCACCTCAGTAATCACACTGCCTAAATCACGACCCTGCACATTAAAGGAAATCACCAGCAATCGCTGCACATTCTCTCGATTAATCGCAAAAGGTTGCGGTTCCAAAGCAATCTCGGCAACAGCTCGCAAGGGAATTTGCGTCGTGCTGTGTTCACCCACACTATGAGCATCAATGAGCATGTTTTGAATTGCTTTGACGCTATTACGTCCTGGTTTATCCATACGAAGATACAAATCAAACGTTCGTTGCCCCTCTAAAACGCTGGAAACACTAATCCCATTCAATAGCACCTGCACGTCTTCAGAAATCTGCCCGACGTTAACCCCATAGCGTGCTGCTTTTTCGCGATCCAGTTCAATAACCAGCTGTGGCACTTTAATCTGTTGCTCTTTATTCACATCCACCACCCCTGGCACTGATTTTAACAGGGCCTCCATCGACTGCCCTAGCTCATTGAGTGTGGCCAAATTATCACCAAAAATCTTAACAGCCACCTGAGCGCGTACACCAGAAAGCACTTCATCCATACGATGGGCAATAAATTGACCGACGTTAAATACCGTGCCTGGAATATTAGCTAAATCCGCACGGATGCGGCGCAACAATTCATCAGGCGGCATGGATGGGTCTTTATCAAAATTAAGACACACATCGAACTCACTGATGTTAGGTGGTAAAGCATCTTCATCCAGCTCACTGCGTCCTGCCCTCTGCGCAATAGAAATCACTTGCGGGTAGCGAAGTAACGCTTTTTGTACCTGTTGGCCTAAACGCATGGATTCATCCAGCGAGGTTCCCGGCAACGTACTCATAACGACAATAAAGTTTCCCTCATGAAACTCCGGTAAAAAAGAAGTGCCGAAAAAGGGAATTAATGCCAAGGCAAAAATAAAAGCTGATAGAGCCAGGGCAAGCACCGTTTTACAGTGTGCTACAGACCATTGGAGTGCGGTTAAAAAATGGTGTTTAAGCCACAAGACAAAGCGGGTTTCGGACTCGTCCTCATGGTTACTTTCCTTTTCTACCGCATAATGGCGTTCCTTTTGCGATAAAGCATGCAGGCTCACTTCGGCATCGTGTTGTTTTTCTTGGCGATGTACCAGTAACAGGTAACACAAAGCGGGTACCATGGTGATTGAGACCACCAGAGAACCTAATACAGAGGCAATATAAGCGATGGCCAAAGGGCTAAAAATGCGCTCGGCAATCCCTGACAAAAAGAAGATGGGTAAAAAGACTAGACTGATGATGATCGTGGCATAAACTACTGAGCTTCGAATTTCAAGTACTGCATCAAAAACCACTTCAATAGTGGGTAAGGGATTAGCTTCCTGACGATTAATCCGTAAGCGATGCACGACGTTTTCAACCGTAATGATGCCGTCATCAACTACTTCTCCAATGGCAATCGCCATACCGCCTAACGTCATGGAATTAATGCCAATACCAAAATAATGCAGGACTAAAAGACCGATAACAAACGAAACCGGCATAGACAAAAAGGTAATAAAAGAAGCACGCCAATTCATCAAAAAGACAAAAAGGATCGCAATGACAATCACCGCCCCTTCAAGCAAGGCTCGGGTTAAATTGTGAATGGCGGATTCAATAAAATTGGCCTGACGAAATACCTCGGACATTAAGGTCACATCAGCAGGCAGTGCCCCTTTTATATCCGCAAGCGCCTTTTCTACTTTCGCTGTGGTAGTGACCGTATCAGCACCATACGCTTTAGAAATGGTTCCAATCACTGCATTTTGTGCATTATAGCTCCCATCACCGCGTTTAATTTCACCGCCAAAAGCAACATGTGCCACATTATTAATGGTAATAGGCACTCCATTACGAACCACAATCAGTGTTTTTTTGATGTCCTCAAGCGTCTTAATACGTCCAATGGTGCTCACCACCAATTCAGTTCCTGCTTGATGCAGAAAAGCACCGGGTACGTTTTGATTGGCGGAAGTCAGTGCTTGCCGCACTTCTTCAACTGTGATTCGATACGCTAACATACGCTCTGGAATAAGGCGTACCTGGTATTGTTTGACCTCACCACCAAGGGATACTACAGAGGCCACGCCACCTAGAGCCAGAATCCGTGGACGAATGGTCCAATCCGAGATAGTACGCAAGGTTTCAGGGCTTGCCGTATCGCTCACTAGCGCGTATTTAACCAGCCATCCCACAGCGGACGTTACCGGTAACATGATGGGTGAATCAACACCAGGTGGCAAACGGTTGCTGACTTGCTGAATGCGTTCATTGACTAATTGACGATTACGGTAAATGTCGGTTTGGTCATCAAATACGACCGTGATGGTGGAAAGACCCACAGACGTTTTAGAACGTACACTAACCACCCCTGGCGTGCCGTTAATCGCACTTTCCAAAGGATAGGTAATTAAGGTTTCCACATCTTGGGTTGCCATGCCGGGCGCTTGAGTTTGCACGACCACTTGAGGCGGGGCAAATTCAGGAAACACATCCACGGGCATTTGTTTTAAAGTATAACCACCCAGCAAGCAAAGAATAAGGGTTAAGGCTAAAATCAAGAGGCGATTATGCAAAGACCAGGCAATTAAGTGCGTAAACATTTAATGATGCTCCTCGTTGCCTTTTTGAGGCTTGCTGCCACCACTCAACCACAACGTATAAAGCTCACGATGTCCTTGAGTCACAACGAGATCACCTGGGACTAGACCGTCTGTAATTTCTGAATAGTCATCGTCTACCGCCCCTATTTTAACAACGACGCGATCATAAGCATCCCCATTTTGCACAAAAACAAATTCCTGATTATCCGCCTGCAACAGGGCTGCATTGGGTAGTGCAAGCGCTGCTTCATTATAGCTTAAAATGACATTGGCACGCACAAACATGCCCGGTTTAAGAAGTCCTTCTTCATTATCCAGAGTAATTCGCACATTTACAGTGCGGGTTAACGGGTCAAGATTGGGTTCAATTAAAGTGACTCGACCTGGAAATGTTCGTTTTGGATAGCTTAAAGCATGAATAGTAACCTTTTGTCCTACGTTCACCGTACCCAAATCTTCTTCATAAACCTGAGCAATGACTAGCAATTTATCGCGATTGCTGATGTGGAAGAGAACGGTATTGGGTTCAACGGCTTGACCCAAGTTGATATTACGGGCATCAATAATGCCTGCAATTGGCGCTGTGACCGCTACACTTGGTGGAGGATTACCCACTAGCCTTGATTGCACCGTAGCGATGCGTTGTCCTGGCTTGACACTGTCCCCTAAATTCACATCAATGGCTGTCACACTACCACTAATTCGAATACTGACATCCGCTTGTGCATTAGGTAACAATTGAACTTGACCATTCAAACCAAGCATTTGCGCCATAGGACGGTTGGTTGCTTCCTCTACCTTAATGCCAAGCATTTTAGTTTGTTCCAGTGTTAAATGAACTGGGCCTTTGGCACCTCCCTCACTCACTTCAATTTCTTCCCCATGAGCAAAACTCACTTGAATAGGAAAGACTAGACCAAAAACAATACTCATTAATACCACCATTCTAATTCGCTGTCGCACTCTCATTTGTCATCCCCATTCCTTTGATACACTAAATAAGGGCACAGTCCTTGCGTTGTACCAGGACCAATAGCCGTACATAAAGCCACATACACTTGTAAATACTTTTCTAAAGTATTGAGATAAGTCATTTGCAAATCATTTTGCTGTTTTTGCACTTGCAGCACATTCAAAAGCGAAATCTGCCCATTTTCATAAGACTCACGGGCCAGTTTTACGTTATCAACCCCTAACTTCAGTGAAACTTGTTGCGTTTGCCTAAGACTCATTCGCAAAGCGTTGAGTTGCTCATAGTTACTGGTCACCTCCGTCGCAATACTTAAATCCAAGGCATGCAACGCCATTATTGCTTGAGTTCCAGTGTGACTTGCTTCTAAAATTCGCCCTTGATTACGATTTAAAAGAGGAAGGGGAACAGAAAGAGTAATACCTAAGGTGCGATCGGCTGGTTGGCGTGGTCCATCTTCCACAACAATTTTATCTTGCTGTACCCCAAACCCTACAGTCCAATCAGCAAAACGCTCGGCTTTTGCAAGGCGGCGATCGGCATTGGCGCGATGAATCGACAACACGATGGCTTGGCGATCTGGACGATTTTTAAGTGCTAGCGCTTTTAAGCGAGCTAATTCAGGAAGCTTGTTCCCTGTGATGATATCCGACTTAAGAGATAAGGGAGAATTGGCGGCCCGCCCCATCAATTGATTAAGCGTCGCGTATTGGCTGATGCGAAGACTATGCAACAGGTGCTTTTCTTGCACAATACGCAGATACTCAATACGCGCTGAATTGTCATCGAGTTTTGAAATTTCCGCCGCATGATAACGATTATGGATGACATCGACCAGTTCGTGGTTAATTTGTAATAAATAATTCAATTGGTGCAAGCGACGCTCAGTAATCACTGCCGCATAAAACGCGTTCGCTACTTTGCTACTGAGTTGACGTTCTGCTTCCCTGATTTCTGCAATGGCTTTCAACACATCTAAGCGAGCAACTGTCTTTTGTTTTGCAATACGTCCAGAAATAGGGAATGCTTGGCTAAAACCAGCACTTCGTGAATATTCTCCTTCATCATTAAATAAGCGATCGTCATTGTTTGAAAGATTGAGACTTGGATTAGGCCAAAGCCCTGCTTGTACTAAACGAGCGGTTGCAATAGCAACCGTGTAACGAGCTGCTCTTAAGTCTTTGTTCTGCTCTATGGCACGTTGTGTCAGTTCATTAAGACTTAAAGCGGCTTGGGAACATACAACGACTGGCCATAACCCCAAAAGGAAGATTAAGGTCAGTGAATGAGTTCTATTAAGCCTTGATGGCTGCCCAAAAAAAATTCTTTTTATGAGTACGTAACAGGCCATTGTTAATGGATAAACCCAAGAGTTCTTCATACGTGTAACCACCGTAGGCGAAGCGCGTTCCCAATGACGGATACCGAACTCAATGACATGGCAGCAGCAGCGATAATTGGGCTTAAAAGCATCCCGGTCATCGGATACAAGACCCCTGCTGCAATGGGCACACCCAGTGCATTATAAATAAACGCAAAAAACAGATTTTGGCGGATATTGCGCATGGTCGCCTCCGATAAACGCCGAGCCTTTAAAATGCCATTTAAATCACCACGCAATAAGGTAATCCCAGCACTTTCAATGGCCACATCCGTACCTGTTCCCATGGCAATACCAATGTCAGCTTTGGCAAGTGCTGGCGCATCATTGACCCCGTCTCCTGCCATAGCAACAATACGACCTTCAGCCTTCAATTCACCCACAATACGACTTTTATCTTCAGGCATGACTTCAGCCATCACTTGTTTTATGCCCAATTTAGCGGCAACCGCTTCACCTGTTTTTTTACTGTCCCCAGTTAGCATAAAAATTTCAATTCCATCCTCCTGAAGTTCGCGAATGGCATCGGGTGTTGTGGCTTTAATCGGATCTTCGACAGCCAAAATTGCAGCCGCTTTACCGTCCACTGCCATGAACATCACAGTAGCCCCTTCGGCCCGTAGTTTATCGGCTTTTGCCACTAACAGATTACTGTGAACACCAAGCTCTTGCATCAACTTGGCATTACCGATGCCAATGGAACGCCCCTCGATTATTCCGATCACCCCTTTGCCCGTCGGCGCATTAAACTCTGAAACATGAGATAAGGTCAGCTTTTTCTCTTTTGCTACCGCCACAATGGCATTGGCCAGCGGATGCTCACTGTTGTTTTCTAGTGCCGCAGCCCAAGCCAACACATCATCTTCTTCAAACTCATCGGCTGTGATAATTTGTGTCAGCTTTGGATGTCCTTCAGTTAATGTACCCGTTTTATCAACCACTAAAGTATTCACTTTCTCCATGTGCTCCAGCGCTTCTGCATTTTTTATCAGTACTCCATTTCTCGCACCAAGTCCAACTCCGACCATAATCGACATCGGTGTGGCAAGGCCCAAGGCACAAGGACAAGCAATAATGAGCACCGAAACTGCCGCAATGAGACCGTAGCTGAATGCGGGTTGCGGACCATAGAGTACCCATATACTAAAGGACGCCACAGCAATCAAAATAACAATAGGCACAAACCAGGAAGACACGGTATCTGCCAAACGCTGGATTGGGGCACGACTTCGTTGTGCCTCACTCACCATCTGTACAATGCGTGCCAGCATCGTGTCACTGCCAATATGCAAGGCTTTCATGACAAAACTACCGGTCTGATTTATAGTCGCACCAATGACTTTGCTACCCACTTCCTTGGCTACAGGCATAGGTTCACCAGTAACCATCGATTCATCTACATGACTATGACCTTCGTGTACTTCGCCATCAACAGGTATTTTCTCACCAGGCCGTACGCGCAGCAAATCCCCCTCATGGACTGCCTCAAGTGATATTTCTTCCTCACTACCGTCTTCTTTCAAGCGACGCGCACTCTCAGGGGCTAATTTCAGTAAGGCACGAATCGCGCTTCCCGTCTGTTCACGCGCTTTGAGTTCCAGCACTTGGCCTAACAAAACCAAAGTGGTAATCACCGCTGCTGCTTCAAAATAAATGGCTACCACGCCCTCTTTCCGAAAAGCCGCCGGGAATAATTGTGGGAATAAGGCAGCCACTAAGCTGTAAGCCCAAGCCACACCGATACCCATGGCAATCAAGGTAAACATGTTCAGACGTGTGTTTAGTGAAAGGACAGCACGGACAAAGAAAGGCCAACCACCCCACAGCACAACAGGTGTTGCCAATATCATCTGTATCCAGACGGACTGAGTTGCAGAAATGAGGTGCGTTTTACCATGCCCGCTCATTTCAAGAACCAGAACTGGCAAGGTCAGAATGAGAGAAACCCAAAAGCGACGGCGCATATCCCGATATTCAGGACTTACTTCCTCCATGATTGTCGCAGTAACTGGCTCTAGGGTCATGCCACAAATCGGGCAATTACCTGGATGAGATTGGCGAATTTCTGGGTGCATGGGGCATGTGTACATCATCGCTTCACCTTCTTTGGAAGCAGCAGGCTTTCCTTGATGCGTGTCTTGCTTGGAATGACAACACGTATGCTTCTTTGCGCCTTCAGTGGGTTTTGCATTATCCTGTTCGTGTGGCATAGTTCACCTATTCGTATTTTTTAAGTAGTTCCATAATCTCATGGATGCGTTCCACCCTGAGTGATTCATCCTGACAGCAAGAAGCATCGGCAATGCACCCAATAATATGGGTTTCAAGCACACTAAGCTCTATGGATTTTATGGCGTTGTGAACAGCACGCAACTGAGACAGAATATCAACACAATACTGTTCTTGTTCAATCATGCGCTTAATACCTTGAAGCTGGCCAACAGCACGATTGATGCGAGAAAGCTCTTTTGTATGTGACGAGTGGTCTGACATAGCTTAATATCCTTTAATAATTTCCACCATAACATTCAAGGGAGTATCCAAGCATTAATCGCATGAACGATTGAGCGAATGGATGCACTATTAAGAATTCTAAATAGTCCCATTATGTATCGCCTCACCTATGCTCTGTCAAGCCATACCCTTATGGGTATAATGAATAACCCCTTGTTTCGATAATAGTTTATCCAGCATGAACTCATAACTTGCACTATACTGAATAGAAAAACAGAGATACATCATGATGAAATTAACGTTCTTAGGCGCAACAGAGACTGTAACAGGCTCTAAGTACCTGGTTGAAGCAAACCATAAAAAAATCTTGGTGGATTGTGGATTATTTCAAGGATATAAGGAGCTTCGCCTTCGTAATTGGGCACCACTACCGATTAACCCCGCATCCATTGATGCAGTACTTCTTACTCATGCGCACATTGATCATACCGGCTATTTACCCTTATTAGTAAAAAATGGCTTCACTGGTCCTATTTACTGCACACCAGGCACTAAGGATTTATGTGCTATTCTTTTACCAGACAGTGGTCATCTGCAAGAGGAAGAGGCCAAAAATGCAAATAAGTACGGTTATACCAAACACCATCCCGCCCAACCCCTTTATACAATAGACGATGCACAGTTGGCGTTAAAACAATTTCACCCCAAAGATTACGATGCCGTTTTTGAACCTATTAAAGAGATCAATGTTCAATTTATCCCTGCGGGTCATATTATAGGCTCATCCTTTGTTCGCATGAAGGACCATAATACGTCCCTTTTATTTACTGGCGACATGGGGAGACCCCATGATTTTGTCATGCAAGCGCCAAGCCTCATTGAAGAGATTGATTATTTGGTGATTGAATCAACCTATGGAAATCGCCTCCACGACAAGACCTCTCCTACAGAACTCTTAAAAAACATTATTAACAAAACCGTGCAACGAGGTGGCTCCATCATTATTCCAGCCTTTGCCGTAGCACGTGCACAGAGCTTGCTCCATTACATCGCTTTATTAAAACAGCAAAAATCCATCCCGGATATTCCGGTTTATCTCGATAGCCCCATGGCCATCAATGCGACCCACATTTTGTGTCACCATAAAGAAGACCACCGCTTGTCGGAACAGGAATGCAAAAACCTGTGTGACACTGCAACCTACATCAGAACTCCTGAGGAGTCCAAACAACTCGATAGCAATCATTTTCCCAAAATCATCATTTCTGCCAGCGGCATGGCAACAGGAGGACGTATTTTATTTCATTTAAAAGCCTATGCCCCTCACCATGAGAACACCATCCTTTTTGCCGGGTACCAAGCAGGTGGAACGCGTGGTGCACGTATGATTCAAGGAGAGACGGAAATTAAAATACACGGACAGATGGTTCCTGTTAAAGCTCAGGTTGAATCCTTAAGTAATCTCTCAGCTCATGCAGATTATGAAGAACTACTGCATTGGTTAAGCCATTTTCGTAAACCGCCTAAAAAAGTCTTTATTACTCATGGCGAACCAAATGCCGCATCTTCATTAAAGACGAAAATAGAACAGCAATTTGGCTGGACTTGCATTGTTCCTCACTACCAACAAACGGAAGAGCTCACGTGAACACCATTCATGCGGATTTAACGCTAACTCAAATAGGGATTAACACGTCAAAAACAGCGATTATTTACATGCGTGAAGACTGTCACATCTGTCGATCAGAGGGATTTGTAGCCGAGGCTCGCGTGCAAATCACACTCAATAACCGAACCATCATTGCCACCATCAATACAACTAACATAACATCGAATTTACTCAAACCCGGCGAGGCAAGCCTCTCGAGCTATGCTTGGGATTTGCTTGTCGCAAAGGTGGGCGATAAGATTTCTATTGAACACCCAAAGCCACTTGACTCATTAAGCTCTATCCGTTCCAAACTTTATGGTCATGAATTAAAAACGAAAGAAATTAACCACATTGTGGCTGATGTCGTGTCAGGGCAACTCTCCGATGTTCAAATAGCCATGTTTCTTGCAGGAGGTGCAGGGAGTCGATTTAACACCAATGAAATTCTTGATTTAACGAAGGCTATGGTTCAAACAGGAAAACAGTTGCACTGGCCCTCTCCCTTTATTGTGGATAAGCACTGTGTTGGTGGCTTACCCGGCAATCGAACTACTTTAATTGTGGTTCCTATTGTAGCAGCCTTTGGACTCATGATGCCTAAAACCTCATCCAGAGCCATAACCTCGCCTGCAGGAACAGCTGACACCATGGAGGTTTTTGCTCCAGTTAATTTAGACATCAAAACCTTGCAAAAAGTAGTGGAGCAAGAACATGGGTGTATCGCTTGGGGTGGTGCAGTTGCCTTAAGCCCTGCGGATGATTTACTTATTCGCATTGAACGCTCCATAGATTTAGACAGCGAAGGACAGATGGTGGCTTCCATTCTCTCTAAAAAAATCGCCGCAGGTTCGACCCACATTGTCATTGACATCCCCATTGGTCCTACGGCAAAAGTAAGGACGATGGAACAAGCAACAACTTTAAAAAATACCTTAGAACGAATTGCAAAAAAATTCTCTATCCAACTCAATAGTGTATTTACAGATGGAGTTCAACCTGTTGGTCGTGGTATCGGCCCTGCTCTTGAAGCGAGAGATGTATTTTCTGTGCTTTCTTGTCACCCATCAGCACCTCAAGATTTGCGGGATCGTGCCTTAACTTTGGCTGGCCATCTACTCGAATTTTCATCCAAAGTTACCCCGGGTTCTGGTAAACAACTGGCAGAATCACTGTTAAATAGTGGAAAAGCATTAACAAAATTCGAAGCAATTTGCCAAGCACAAGGTGGATTTTTTGATATTCCTTCTGCACCGTACACCCAAACCATTGTATCTAATCAAGCAGGTATGATCACAAATATTGATAATCGTTTGATAGCCCGTCTAGCAAAACTCGCAGGGGCGCCCAAATCAAAAGTTGCGGGAGTTGAACTCTTAACGCCGTTAAATACTATGGTAGAAAAAGGTCAACCCTTACTGATTGTTCATGCAGAAACTCAAGGTGAGCTTGATTATGCCTTGACGTTTCATCGACAAGGGCATCCTGTTATCCATATTGAGGAATTTACATGAAGCAAACCCCAATCCTCTTTTCTCTGTTTGGCAGCGACCATTTTGCCAAGGCGATGCAGCAACAATTGGGTTATGAAATGGGCAGTCTCACACTGCATCAGTTTCCCGACAATGAAACCGTTGTGAACATCAAATCGTTAGTGAACGACAAAGACGTCATCATGATTGCTGATTTAATCAATCCCAATGGCAAAATACTGCCTCTTCTCTTTGCTGCTGAAACGGCCAGAGAATTAGGAGCAAAAAAAATAGGTCTCATCGCACCCTATCTTGTTTACATGCGCCAGGATAAACGGTTTCAACCTGGAGACAGTATTACTTCTCACTATTTTGCTAAACTAATTTCAAACTATTTTGATGGGTTGATGACCATTGACCCACATCTTCATCGTTGGCACGATTTAAATGACATTTATTCCATTCCGGCAATTGCACTACATGCAACTAAGCCCATTGCCGCCTGGATTAAAGCTAATGTACCTGATGCATTGCTTATTGGACCCGATGCAGAAAGCTCGCAATGGGTATCAAGCATTGCTCAAAGGATTAATGCACCCTTTTTAATTCTGGAAAAACAAAGAAAGGGCGATAATTTCGTCGAAATAACCATTCCGCAAATTGACTTATATCAAAACCATACACCAATTTTAGTCGATGATATTATTTCAACAGCAGCTACCATGATTAAAACAGTTACCCATTTAAAATCACTCCACATGAATCCTCCTATTTGTATTGGAGTACATGCCCTCTTTGCAGGAAAGGCCTATGAGGACTTACAAAAATCAGGAGTCAAGCAAATCATCACCTGCAATACCATTGCGCACGCCTCGAATGCAATTGATGTAACGAATTTGATGATTGAAGCAATGGATGATTTATTTAAGACTTAAGGAGATAAGATAGAGGACGCCATTGAATCCATAAAACAGACTATGCGAGCAGCCATTTATCTCTCTGCCGCGCAAATTTATTTAATGAACATTTGCTTACTGGAACAACCACTTACCTTTGCTGACATCAAAAAGAAAAATATAATATGAAATTTCATGTTAGAAAATATATGGAAGCAATTAGCCAAACTCATAAAGAGGAGCAATCATTAATCAATGATACGCTTGAATCCTGTAATGCTCTTGTTAAATCTATATTGGATGAACAGGAAGTAATATATTTACCATTTTCGAAAGTGATGAGCCCAATGATAGATTATCGAGATCCAATGAAAATAATTTTTTAAAACAATCAATAGCCTATAACAAAGAATTAGCTAAAAGAAATAAACCTTTGATTAATATGCATTACAAAATCTTTCTACCTCTATTGTAAATGTAGAAGTCCAAATGAAAGTTGCTTGTTTATTTAAATCTTTGGTCAACCTATAAGAAATTTACCTATAGGGATCAGCTCAATTTAACTAATGATCTCCTTATTAAGAAACCAAAAATTAGTATCTAAAGCAAAAAAACTTCTATAGAAATTTATCTGTCTCTTTTTAAGATGAAATTTAAGCCGTCCTCAATGCACATTTTTCTGTATTACTCTGTTTGAGATAGATATGGGACGTTAAATCTACCTCAAACTTCATCATATCTGCCAGACACTATAAATAACCCTCTGTCCTCTTAAATTATTCTGGGATAAAAACTCAGCTCACCTTATAATAGCGCATCAGGCTATAACACTGGATTTAATAATGAACATCAGTCAGTTAGACGTTGAAGAACAAATAATAAATATCAGAAACACTCATGTTATTCTCGATTCTGACATCGCCACTCTATACGGAGTTGAAACAAGGGATATTAATAAAGCAGTCAAAAATAACCCAGATAAGTTTCCTGAGAATTATATTATTCAATTAAATAAACGTGAAAAAAATGAACTGGTGGAAAATTTCCACCGGTTCAATGGACTAAAGCATTCAACAGTAAACCCTAAGGCTTTCACTGAGAAAGGTCTTTATATGTTGGCGACAATACTAAAAAGCCCAAAGGCAACGGAGACCACTTTAGCCATTATTGAAACTTTTACCAAAGTAAGAGAAATATCATGCACTATTAAGGCAATACCACAAACCCCACAAAACTCACCAAAGTACCAAGAGCTCATGCAAAAAACCGGTGATTTAATTTCAGATCTAGTGGTTCCTGATGACCTCGACACATCTGAAACTGAAGCAAGCATAGAAGTTAATCTTGCTATTGTAAAATTCAAATATTCTGTCAAGAAAAAAAATAAATGATGTTTGCCCCTCTCTCAAATAAACTCACAATCAAGGCAGGTATTGTATCCTTAATTGCCTAAAGCTTTATGATGCTTTTATGAGTGGTATCCTTAAATGTTTTACAGCTATGACTCAATTGAGTTGGTGAAGAGTACATCTTTAATCATTCATACCTGGAGATTAGGTATAAAGACATTTAATCTTTTACTCAGACTGCTTACGACACTGATAAACTATGGTTCCTGTGCAAAGCTCAATAATTTCGCCAACAGCGCCAGATTTTTCTAATTCACATCTTGATGTAAGAATTACTTGTAACTCATCAATACTGTTTCCATTTATTGTTGAAATAACCTTATTGTCTATGAGAATTCGGCCTTCATATTTCTTTTGGCCAGCTATTCCACTCATATTTTAACCTCATTATAAATCCTATATTTTAATTATAGACAGAACTTCCTAAACTACCTCTTTTCATTTCATTAATTTTTAATCCAGATAAATGAACAACATTAAATATTGATATATTAATCAATTAGGCATTTCTCTGTGGGATTAATTACATAGAACATCGGCTTATCTATATCCCGAAAAATATAACCTTTCAGATCCTTTACTTGCTGCTAGTTGTTTTTGCAAGAGCCTGGTAATATTCATTTCTTTCTTTTTTATATTGGTCTAATGCCTCTTCAACCGTTCCCTTAAAAAGTTTTGGTAAAGAAGAGCTGGTATTCATGAAATCAAGATACAATTCATCAAAATTCGCTATTTCTTTGATATTGTTTTCGATTAAATAAATTTGCCCGATACTGGGCGGCATAATTGAGTATTCTTCATATTCCGTGCCAGTAAGACTGGCAACATTACACGCCAGATAAATATACTGATAAATTAAAGGGAGTGATGCTTGATTCCGTTGTTCTTCATCTAAAAAGCGAATGCCTTTTTCAAGCTCTCTTAAATAGGGATACCACTGCCCTTTTGACATCAATAAGACAAAATTTCTTTGTATTTTAGCCCATATAACATCATTAAAAGGGATTTTAAAGGGATCACTGCTCTTGTATACCACGGCAAGGTCGTTTCGAATGGTTTCAATTTCATTAAAAGTATCAAACCAGTTTTTCCAGGCTCCATTAGACATCCATAATAACTCAATAAAAAGCGGATCTTGCTTATCACTAAAAAGCACGTACTCTTTAGTTAATGGATTCTGGCCTCGGTTAATGTTTTGATTGCACGCTTTACATTTAGATTTTCTTACAGGAAATTTTGGCAATGATGCATGGCAGGAAGGGCAAAATGCGGATTTCTCCCCAAATACAACCCATCTCTTATTTATTTGCTCACGCTGTGCCTGAGATAAGATTGGCTCATTGGGTGAAGCAAGAGTGATCTGCTCTAATTGAACATCTTTTTTTAATGGCTTGCTTTTGTTTCCAGAGCGCGGATAAAACAGATATACGATAAAAAAAGTACCAATTAAGAGAAGGATAATAACAGAACTATCAAAACCCATAACTGCTGAAATGACTCCTACACCAATTAGAATACCCAAAAGTGTCGTATTATTGATTTCTTTGTCCTTGCTTAATTTCATGGCAATCCTTCCATGTATTCGATAATTGATTTATTACCAGACTCATGGTTTTATTATCGGCCATTTGTTTTTTTGCTTTACTCAGGCTAGATAGGCTTCAAAGAAAATCCCGTGCTTTGAAGATTAAAAATACACACCCCTGTTCAAACTGAGCCAATCAACAATCTGTCTGAATTACCCTTTATTGATATAGGAATTATCGTACCCTTCTATATCGGCAACTTTTTTTGACCATTCCAGCTCCCATGTTGAAGGAGGAAATTGAGTATTCCAGGCTTGAAATAATTTGCTTTGTGAATCACTTAAAGGAATTCCATAATGCTCAGCAATAAATAAATTAGCGCGGGCAATAATTCTTTTAGCGTAATCAGGTGGCTCTACTCGATGTGTCCTTTTATCAATTGTGATGTCACATCCAAAAAATTGTGACTTATTCTCCAGTACTGAAAAACGGTAATTGGAACGTGCCTGGTTCACAAGACCTACGGATGGCCAGAGATTATAAAGTTCGGCTTCTATCTTCCGAAATAAAGGACCACTCTTTTCGCAGCAGGCTCGACCCTTATAAGGCCTTCCATTTTTTTCACAGAGTGCTTCACGCCAACATTTAAAGTGCTTACCAAATTGTTCGGCTGGCATCATGTGTTATGGTGCTATAAAAGTGTTACAAATTCACATCCAATAAACCTTTATAGGGCTCATATACATGCGTTTAGTCTTTTCGACATCTGATTTTAAAATTTATGGCTTAAGTTATGAAAAATTTCCCATTCTGCTTGATTCGGAAATGAATATTATTGAGGAAGTTTTATTATTTCTTATACACCTTTGCATTAAACGAGGAAGAGTCCAAAGTATAAAAAGCTGGGAAGCCTACGGGCAATCGCTCTACGATTACTTTAGTTTTCTGGAAGCCAATTTATTTGATTGGCGTGTTGATAATAAGGCATCTCATTACAGCATTCTTGCAGCATACCGAGATTGGTCACTTTCAGAAATGAACTTAAGTCCTAATACAGTAAATTACCGCCTTCGCATTATCATTAAATTTTATCAATTTGCTTTAGAAATGAATTGGGTTAAATCCTTACCCTATAATTTAGAAGAGGTCAGAACACAGAAATCAAAAAGATTTTTAGCTCATATTGACGTCTCTGGTTCTTCAAAACTAGTACCCGATGTATTACTAAAGACAAAACACTCCTGCATTAAATTACTGAGCCAACAACAAGCCAAAGAGTTTTTAGCCGCAATAAAAAATCCTACTCAAAAGCTTATGGCACGTCTCGCTCTATCCAGTGGTTTACGTAAAGAAGAGCTAGCAACATTTCCGGTGGCTTATATTTTCAATCCTCAAAACAGAGGTATTTATAAAAGCATCATCCGCATCAACCTTAATCCTGCAGATATGAAAACCAAAGGAGGTAGACCTCGGGGTATTGATATACCGAGGGCTTTAATGGCTGCACTTTGGGACTATGTAATACATGAGCGCTATCAATTGGAAAAAATAGGTGGAGAAAAACAGCATACGCTTTTCTTAAATAAAAATGGCACGCCATGGAGTAAGGGAGGGAAAAGCCTCAACAATCTTTGGAATAATTTAGGTTTATCATTTAACGTCACCCCGCACATGCTAAGACATACCTATGCCACGCATACACTTTATGAAATGCGCCAACGTAAAACGCAAATAGATCCCGTGCTCTATGTCAGAGACCGCTTAGGCCATAGCAGCATTTTGACTACCGAAAAATATCTGCACTATCTCTCTGAGATCGAAGAAAATTTGATCACAAGCTACCAAAAAGAAATTGATTCATTTTGTGAAAGATAATTTATGACTAAAAAGAATTTTAAAATGAAAGAGAATTATTTTATCTCTCTTAAACTACAAGAAAATAAAAAGGATATTGCACCCCAATACTCTTCCCATCAAACCAAAATACATTTTCCCAAAAACCCAGGGAGTTTAAGAACATTTGATTTTTCTCCTTATTATGGAAATCAGTGTGATTCTATAGTACTCGAATGTAAAAAAGCGATCGAAGAATTATTACAACAGGCCATTCAAAGCAACGAGCAAACACTGACGGTCTACTCCATTGTATGCTATTGCAGAGGTTTCAAAGAATTTATCCATTTTTGTCATTTTATCGCAAGTAGTTCTGGAGAGGAGCTTTATGTTAGGGGCATTAATAAAGAACTAATTACACAATTTATCAGCTTTCTAGCAGAAAAAAGAACTGCAAAAGTGACACAAAGAAATATATATAACTTTACGAAATCCTTATTAATGCATCTCGTAAACAAAGGCTTATTAACGAACAATATTTTTCCTAAAAATCCATACCCACACAGTAAGCGAACTACAAAAGGACAAAAGCCTCTTTGTAAATTAGAAATTAAAAATATAACCCGTGCCTTGTCCAATGAAATAAAACGTATAAGAGCATGCGATGACTTATTATCGAGCTATGACTTATCAATCTGTGTTTTATCCATTGCTCTTCGTACTGGTTTAAATCCAACCCCGATCTTAGAGCTAAGCACAGAGTGTATTGAACCCCACCCGTTAAAAAAGATCGTAGATTATTAGTCAGCCATAAACGACGGGGGAAAAATACTCATATTCAAGCGATAAGATATTCAGAAAAGTTGAGTCTCTGCAAAACCATTAGGATGGATGTAGATAACGTTATTCACATGATAAAACAACGCAATCATACTATTCGCAAGCAAAGTCACTTTCCTAACCAGTTGTTTATTTATCAATGTACCGGAGCAAATAAAGGGGCTGTTACTCTTTTAACGAATAACACATTACATAAGTGCATTAAATTATTTGTCACTCAGAACCAATTAACTAATCCAGATAAGAAGCCACTTGTACTCAATGTAATGCGTCTTCGTAAAACATTCGAAAATCGCATGTGGGAACTCTCAGGACAAGACCCTTTCGTGACTGCTTCATTAGCAGGACATAGTGTCAAAGTATCTAATGATTATTATTTAGAAGCCCCTCCTGAGGCGCAAAACAACTGGCGACTCATGGGGGAACTACGAAACCAGGAGCTACTTAAAAAAAATCATGATGAGAAACAAGATACAGAGAATACGCCAATTGCCCGATGCAAAAATACTACCTACGGCGATTATGCGCCCAAAAATGGGAATCCATGTATCAATTTTATGGCCTGTTTTCGCTGCTCAAGCTTTGTGGTAACTGAAGATGACTTATATCGACTCTTTAGTTTTTACTGGCTGCTCATCAAAGAACGAAACGTGATTGGCGCAAAAAGTTGGAATCGATATTACGCTCATATTATTCGCATTATCGATACCCAAATTACTCCTCACTTCAATCACCAAAAAGTAGAGCAAGAAAGAAAAAATGCCTATGTAGCTCCCCACCTCTTTTGGCGTACCAATGACCAATTGCAACTGGAAATAGAAGAATGATGCTTTCAGAAACCGATTTTTTAAACCACTACACTCAAAAATTAGATAACATAAACAAAATATTGTCTTCAAAAAACACAAAAATCATTATCAGCTCCATCCAATCAAATGATGGGTCTTATAAAATACTCAGTGAATTCAGCGACGATTTATGGCAACTGCCAAGTAATCTATTTGTACCCAACCATTGCGAATACTTTAAGGTATTAAATTTTCAAAAAATACCGAAACAATTTCAATTGATATTTAAAGTAGTATGTTTCAAATATTACGTAAACGGCAGAGAGGGCTCGTTGTTTTGTTCCGTTTGTTCTTTAGAGACTGCCATTTATTCGTTCCATAAGATCCTTCTTAGGAAATTATAGAACATTTTAAACAAAGTGATTAAGTTACGATCATACACACCATTTCATTGTGTTTTCTTCGTTTTCCAGCTCTTTTTCAATAACCCATTGCTCATCATATAAAACATCGAGTTCCGCTCTTAATGTATTGATTTGTACTCTCATTATGGAAATCTGTTCTTTACTTTTTTGTTGATAGATACTTTGAGTTAATACTTCAATCAAGCCACCGTTTTCCATTATTTGGGTTTCTATACGCTTTAAAGCAGCATCGCTTTGATCTATGAACATGCCATTGGGTTATATAATTTCATGTGGCAATCAATTAGGATTATGCTTATTGGCCAAGAAAATGAAATATAGGCCATCAACTGGAACTTAAATGGTAATCATAAAGGCATCATTCAGCCATTATAAAAAAGCGGTGACAGTCCCAAGCCTATAATGCCCACACCTACTGCACCGCTTCCTTTCATCCCGAAATGAAAAGATCCACAAATCTTAGCTGCACCCAACAATTACAACCACGCTTAAGGCTAACATCGACTTCTAAGTACACTGCAAATGTAATATAGGTCATCAATTGGAACTCAAACGGCAATCAATCGGTAACCGAACAGCAATCAATTGGATTGCGATTGGCAATCATAAAGACATCATTCTGCCATTATAAAAAAGCAGTGATTTTCAATCCCAAGCCTATAATGCCGACACCTGCTGCATCGCTTCCTATCATCCCGAAAGTGAAAGATCGACACATTTCGGCTGCCCACAGCAATTACATCCACACTAGGCTAACATCGACTTCTAAGTACGGTGCAAATGTAATATAGGTTATCAATTGGAACTCAACCGGCAATCAATCGGAATCCTATTGGAAATCATAAAGACATCATTCCGCCCTTATAAAAAAGCAGTGATTTTCAGTCCCAAGCCTATAATGCCGACACCTGCTGCACCGCTTCCTATCATCCCGAAAGTGAAAGATCGACACATTTCGGCTGCCCACAGCAATTACATCCACACTAGGCTAACATCGACTTCTAAGTACGG
>NZ_CAAAIM010000018.1 GCF_900639985.1 Legionella rowbothamii
ATAACGTACAATTAGTAATTAACCTACATGCTCCTATTGCGATGGATGAAGGTTTGCGTTTCGCAATTCGGGAAGGTGGCCGTACAGTTGGTGCCGGTGTTGTTGCGAAAATTATCGAGTAAGGTGAAATGTTGGCATGCGTTAATCTTAACGCATGCCAAGTAAATTTAGGCCAGTAGCTCAATTGGCAGAGTGGCGGTCTCCAAAACCGCAGGTTGGGGGTTCGATTCCCTCCTGGCCTGCCAACTACAAGTGAATATGAAAAGTTCAAACGAAAATCCAAATAAGACAAAAGATATTTTATCTTGGCTAGCTGTGGCGTTATTAACTGCTGGCGCGTTCTTTTGCACCTACTATTACACTTTTTCAGGGCCAGTTCAGTCTATGGTATGGCTGGGATGGTTCGTACTTTCTATGTTTTTTGCTTACCTAACAACCACAGGCAAACAAGTTTATCAATTTGCTCAAGAGTCAAAAATTGAGTTATTAAAAGTTGTTTGGCCTACACGTCAAGAGACGATACAGACGACGACTATTGTTATTGTTATGGTTACATTAACTGGATTTATTCTGTGGGGAATAGATTCAATAATGATGTGGGCAATTGCTAAAATAACACATTTAGGGTGAATTCGGTGGAAGAGCAGAAGTCAAAGCAATGGTATGTTGTACATGCCTATTCAGGTTATGAGAATTTTGTTATGCGCGAAATTTTGTCTCGTGCAGTACACCACAATTTACAAGATAAGATTGGTGAGGTAGTTGTTCCTTCTGAAGAAGTTGTCGAAATGCGCTCTGGACAAAAGCGCAAAAGCACACGTAAGTTCTTCCCTGGCTATGTTTTAGTTAACATGGTTATGGATGATCAAACATGGCATATGATTCGTGCAATTCCTCGTGTTTTAGGTTTTATTGGCGGAACCAGCCAAACGCCTACACCAATTACTGATAAAGAAGCACGGGCAATTATGCAACGTGTTGAAGACGGGGTTACTAAACCCAGACCTAAAATTCTTTTTGAACCGGGTGAAGTTATTCGGGTCAAAGAAGGTCCATTTGTTGACTTCAATGGTGTTGTTGAGGAAGTTAACTATGAGAAAAACAGACTAAGAGTAGCAGTTCTTATTTTTGGACGTTCTACACCTGTCGAGCTTGAATTCAGTCAAGTTGAAAAGACATAGTTTGTTAAGTGCCTAGACCAGCTTCCCTGCTGTAGATGTAAATCTACGGTAGGGAGCTGGTCAGGCTTTTTTTGTAAACTGGGGAGCTAGAAATTTACTAAGACAAACTTAATTTGTCTCTAGAACTAGTGTTTGACCCGTAAGGAGTAAATATGGCAAAAAAAGTAGAAGCATATATTAAGCTGCAAATTCCAGCCGGAAAGGCGAACCCAAGTCCACCAGTAGGACCTGCATTAGGTCAACGTGGTGTGAACATTATGGAATTCTGTAAAGCATTTAACGCTGCAACACAACAATTGGAACAAGGCCTACCTATTCCTGTTGTTATCACTGTTTATAGTGATCGCAGCTTCACCTTTATCACTAAGACTCCTCCAGCTTCAGTTCTATTGAAGAAAGCTGCAGGTATTGCAAGTGGAAGTGGTACACCTAACACTAAGAAAGTGGCTAAACTTCACGTCAGTAAACTTGAAGAAATCGCGAAGCTTAAAGCACCTGATTTAACTGCAGCAGATTTAGCAGCCGCAGTTAGAAGTATTGCAGGTACGGCGCGTAGCATGGGTATTGAAGTTGAAGGTTTAGAATAAGGGGTCACCATGGCAAAAGTAACTAAGAAACAAAAAAATATTGCAACAGTAGTTAAGCCAAATCATTTTTATACTGTTAGTGAAGCTGTTGCTATATTAAAACAATTTGCTTCAGCAAAATTTCGTGAAAGCTTAGATATCAGTGTTAACTTAGGGGTTGATCCTCGTAAATCTGACCAAGTTGTTCGCTCATCTACTAATCTGCCAAAAGGTACTGGTAAAGTAGTTCGTGTTGCTGTATTCGCTCAAGGCGATAACGCAACTAAAGCAAAAGACGCTGGTGCTGATATCGTTGGTTTTGAAGATTTAGCTGACCAAATTAAAGCGGGTAAAATGGACTTCGATGTGGTTATTGCAACTCCAGATGCAATGAGAATCGTTGGTCAATTAGGTCAAGTCCTCGGTCCAAGAGGTTTGATGCCTAACCCTAAAGTTGGTACTGTAACTACAAACGTAGAAGCAGCAGTTAAAGATGCTAAGTCAGGTCAGGTACGTTATAGAACTGACAAAAATGGTATTATCCACTGTTCAGTTGGTAAAGCTGATTTCGCAGCAGAAGATGTATTGGAAAACATAGTTGCATTAATTAGCGACTTGAAAAAGGCGAAACCATCTTCATCTAAAGGTCAATACCTGAAGAAAATTTCTTTATCTACAACAATGGGCCCTGGACTAAGTATTGATATTTCATCTTTACCTGTGTAATATATCCACCCATTTTTAAGAATTCACGGCATAGATTTGGTTCCATGCCGTCGAAGACCGCAGGTGCCTCGGCTTAATTTCCTGCGCAGACGGTGAACCGGCTCCATTTAAAAGAGGCGGCCACCATAACTGGCAAATCCTTGAGATTTGTTTACATTAGGAGGTCAGTAACGTGACATTAAATTTAGCTGCAAAGAAAGCAGTAGTTGAAGAAGTGGCTGAAGTCGCTTCTAAAGCTATTTCGGCAGTTGTTGCTGATTATCGTGGTTTAACTGTTAATCAAATGACGCAATTACGCACTGAAGCGCGTAAAGCAGGTGTCTATCTTCGAGTTGTAAGAAATACTTTAACTCGCAGAGCGTTTAAAGACACTGAGTTTGAATGCTTGAGTGACATGCTTGTTGGCCCGTTGTTCGTTGCTTTATCTCTGGAAGCGCCCAGCGATGCAGCTCGTCTGCTTAAAGAGTTTGCTAAGACATTCGATAAACTTGAAGTTAAGGCATTATCAGTAGGCGGAAAAATATACGCAGCAAGTCAAATTGATGCAGTTGCAAGCTTACCGACTAAGGATGAAGCAATTGCTAAGTTGATGTATGTAATGAAAGCGCCAGTTGAGAAATTTGTTAGAACTCTTGCTGAGCCTCACGCTAAGTTGGTGAGAACTATAGCAGCGGTAAAAGACAAAAAAGCAGGTTAATCCTTTAATCATTAATTAATTTTTTTAAATCAGGAGCTAGTAATGGCTGTGTCTAAAGACGAAATTTTAAATACCATAGCAAACATGTCTGTTATGGAAGTTGTTGAACTAATCGAAGCAATGGAAGAGAAATTCAATGTTTCTGCTGCCGCTGCTGCTGTTGCAGTTGCTGCTCCAGCTGCTGCTGCCGCTGCTGCTGAAGAGCAAACTGAATTCAACGTAATTATGACTAGCTTTGGCGCAAACAAAGTTAACGTAATTAAAGCGGTTCGTGAAATTACTGGTTTAGGCTTGAAAGAAGCTAAAGACTTAGTAGAAGGTGCTCCTTCAACAATTAAAGAAGCTGTATCTAAAGATGAAGCTGCTAACCTCAAGAAATCACTTGAAGAAGCTGGTGCTACAGTAGAAGTTAAATAATATAGTTGTATCTATGAGATTGAACCCAGCCATGTTTTCATGGCTGGGTTTACGTGTTTGAAAGTCATCAATAATTTACAGAGGAACCACCATGGCCGTTGCAGAAGCTAAACCTCAATATTCGCATGCTGAGAAAAAACGATTTCGCAAGAGCTTTGGTACCCAAGCCGATAAAATGGCGATACCAAATCTGCTTGAAATTCAACTTAAATCCTATAGAGATTTTCTTCAGGCCGATAGCAAATTAAGTCAACACTTTAATACAGGATTGCACGCTGCATTTTCTTCTGTATTTCCTATCGAAAGTTTTTCTGGTAATGCACGACTTGAATATGTTGGTTATAAGCTGGGCGAGCCAGCATTCGATGTTCGCGAGTGCAAATTACGTGGTTTAACCTATTCTGCACCATTAAGGGTTAAGATAAGACTTGTTGTTCTTGATAAAGACGCAAGCGAAGATCCTAAGCCAATTAAAGATATTAGAGAACAAGATGTATTTATGGGTGAAATACCCCTAATGACTGACGTGGGTACATTCGTGGTGAATGGTACTGAACGTGTCGTAGTTTCACAATTACATCGTTCACCTGGTGTTATATTTGAGCATGATAAAGGTAAAACTCACTCATCCGGTAAATTACTTTATTCTGCACGCATTATTCCTTACCGTGGATCTTGGTTAGATTTTGAATTTGATCCTAAAGATTGCGTCTATGTTCGAATTGACAGAAGACGTAAACTCCCTGTTAGCATCTTATTAAGAGCGTTAGGATACGAAACTGAAGACATTCTTGGCGAATTCTTTGAAATAACAAGCTGCCATCTCAAAAATGGTGAGTATCATATTGAATTGATACCACAACGTTTAAGAGGTGAGATTGCTTCATTTGATATTCTTGTTCCTGAAACGGGTGAGTTAATTGTTGAGCAGGGCAGAAGAATTACAGCACGCCATATTAAGCAAATGGAAAAAAGCCAGATGCAAGATCTTGTCGTACCTAGAGATTACTTGGTTGGCAAAACATTAGCTAAAAGCATAATCGACACACTAACTGGTGAGGTTGTTGCTCAAGCAAATGATGAAGTAACTGATGAGTTGTTGGATAAAATGGCATCTCATGGTATTCATCAATTTGATATGATTTATACCAATGATCTCGATCATGGTTCTTATATTTCTGATACGGTTAAAATTGACCCAACTTCAAGCCAATTAGAAGCCTTGGTAGAAATCTATCGTATGATGCGACCTGGTGAGCCACCTACTAAAGAAGCAGCTGAAGCATTATTCAAAAACTTATTCTTTGTTGATGAGCGCTATGATCTTTCTGCTGTTGGCCGTATGAAGTTCAACCGTCGTGTTGGCAGAAAAAATGATGATGGTCCGGGTACATTGACCAAAGAAGATATCATGGCTGTAATTAAGACGCTTATTGATATTCGAAATGGTATTGGTATGGTCGATGATATTGACCATCTTGGTAACCGTCGTGTTCGAAGTGTTGGTGAAATGACAGAAAACCAATTCCGTGTTGGTTTAGTTCGTGTAGAGCGTGCGGTAAAAGAACGTTTGAGCTTAGTTGAATCTGAAAACTTAATGCCACAAGATTTAATTAACGCGAAACCAGTATCTGCGGCAATCAAAGAGTTCTTTGGTTCAAGTCAATTATCTCAGTTCATGGATCAGGTAAACCCACTATCAGGGGTTACACATAAACGTCGTGTATCAGCATTAGGCCCAGGTGGTTTAACGCGTGAGCGCGCAGGTTTTGAGGTTCGTGACGTACATACCACACACTATGGTCGCGTATGTCCAATTGAAACACCTGAAGGTCCAAACATTGGATTAATTAACTCTTTATCTGTTTATGCAAGAACTAACGATTATGGTTTCATTGAAACACCTTGCCGTAAGGTAATTGATGGTCGTGTAACAGACGATATTGAATATTTATCTGCAATTGAAGAAGTTGATCAATACATTGCACAATCAAGTGTTGCATTAGATGAGGATGGCAATATTCTTGCCGATTTGGTTCCTTGTCGACATCAGAATGAGTTTTCATTAACGACACCTGATAAAATTAATTATATGGATATTTCTCCCAAGCAGATTGTTTCGGTAGCTGCTTCGTTAATCCCATTCTTAGAGCATGACGATGCGAACCGCGCGTTAATGGGATCAAACATGCAACGTCAGGCAGTACCAACATTGCGTTCTGAGAAGCCTTTAGTTGGAACTGGAATGGAGCGTATTGTTGCTTCAGACTCTGGAGTTTCTGTGGTTGCAAAACGTGGTGGGATAATTGATTTAGTTGATGCATCCCGTATCGTAGTTCGTGTTAATGATGACGAAACTACTGCAGGTGAAACCGGGGTGGATATTTACAACTTAACTAAATATTTTCGCTCGAACCAAGATACATGTATTAACCAAAGACCCATTGTAAATACTGGGGATCTTATTCAACGTGGTGATATCCTAGCTGATGGTCCTTGTACTGATATGGGTGAGTTGGCATTAGGTCAAAACTTACTTGTAGCATTTATGCCTTGGAATGGATACAACTTCGAGGATTCGATTCTTATTTCTGAACGTATTGTGCAAGAAGATCGCTTTACTACGATCCATATTGAAGAGTTAACGTGTATTGCACGTGATACCAAGCTAGGTACAGAAGAAATCACCTCTGATATTCCAAACGTTGGCGAGTCTGCATTATCGAATCTTGACGAAGCCGGTGTTGTATATATCGGTGCTGAAGTTAAAGCGGGTGATATTCTCGTAGGTAAAGTAACTCCTAAGGGGGAAACACAACTTACCCCAGAAGAGAAACTGTTACGCGCAATCTTTGGTGAAAAAGCTTCTGATGTTAAAGATTCATCTTTACGCGTTCCTTCTGGTATGAACGGTACTGTAATTGACGTACAAGTATTTACTCGCGACGGACTAGATAAAGATGCTCGTGCTAAGAGCATTGAAGAAGAACATCTGGCTCGAGTTCGTAAAGACTTAGTTGACGAGCGTAGGATCCGCGAAGAAGATATTTATCATCGTGTCGCTAATTTAATCCTTGATAAAGTAGCAACAGGTGGTCCAGCTAACTTGAAACCAGGTTCAACGGTTACTCAAGAATATTTGGATAAAGTTGAACGGCAAAAATGGTTTGATATTCGTTTAGATAACGATGCAGTAAGCCAACAGTTGGAACAACTTTCAAAACAACTTGAAATGTTGTCTAAAGAGATGGAAAAACGTTTTAACGATAGCCGTAAAAAAATTATTCAAGGTGATGACTTAGCGCCGGGCGTATTAAAAATCGTTAAAGTATATCTAGCTGTGAAGCGTAGAATTCAACCTGGTGATAAGATGGCAGGTCGACATGGTAACAAAGGGGTTATCTCTATTGTTGTACCTGTTGAAGACATGCCTCACATGGAAGATGGAACTGCTGTTGATATCGTACTGAACCCACTTGGCGTACCTTCACGTATGAATATTGGTCAGGTACTAGAAACACACCTTGGTTTAGCTGCTAAAGGCTTAGGCCATAAGATTGCAGAACTGTTAGATACGAAGCAATCAGCTGCTGAAATTAAGTCGTTCCTAACCAAAATATATAACCATGATGGTGTGCAACGAGTTAATCTTGACTGTTTGAATGAAGAAGAGTTATTCCGATTAGCAGATAATCTACGAGCTGGGGTACCAATGGCAACACCAGTATTCGATGGAGCTTCTGAAGAAGAAATCAAGAGTATGTTATTACTAGCAGGTTTATCTCCTGATGGTAAGACTACATTGACTGATGGTAGAACTGGAAATAAATTCGATAACCCAGTTACAGTTGGTTATATGTATATGTTAAAGCTTAACCACTTAGTCGATGATAAGATGCATGCTCGTTCAACTGGTTCCTATAGCTTGGTAACGCAACAACCACTAGGCGGTAAAGCACAGTTTGGAGGACAGCGTTTCGGAGAGATGGAAGTATGGGCACTGGAAGCATATGGTGCAGCATATACATTACAAGAAATGTTGACTGTAAAATCAGATGACGTTGGTGGTAGAACGAAGATCTATAAGAATATTGTCGATGGGGATCATCGTATGGACCCAGGAATGCCTGAATCATTTAACGTATTGTTAAAAGAAATTCGTGCATTGGGAATTGATATTGAATTAGATCACGATTAACCGTATCAGCGATACATACTGATTAACCAATTTTTGGAGACATAGACTTGAGTACTCTAAACGACGACCCAATGAATGAACCGATGAGAAAAGCTCCAGTGATGAGCGACTTGCTTGGGATTCTCAAGCAACAAGGGCAAAGTGAAGAGTTCGACGCAATTAAAATTGCGTTGGCCTCTCCGGAATTAATTCGCTCTTGGTCTTATGGTGAAGTAAAAAAACCAGAAACAATTAATTACCGTACCTTTAAGCCTGAGCGTGATGGTTTATTCTGTGCTAAAACGTTTGGCCCTGTAAAAGATTATGAATGTTTATGTGGTAAATATAAGCGCTTAAAACACCGTGGTGTTATTTGTGAAAAGTGCGGTGTTGAACTAGCTTTAGCTAAAGTACGACGTGAGCGTATGGGCCATATCGAACTGGCAAGTCCAGTTGCTCATATTTGGTTCTTAAAATCATTACCATCCAGAATTGGTTTATTACTGGATATGACTTTAAGAGACATCGAGCGTGTTCTTTACTTTGAAGCATTTGTTGTTGTTGAGCCTGGCATGACTGAGCTTGAGCGAGGCCAATTGCTTAATGATGAAGCTTATCTTGATGCTATGGAACAATATGGTGACGAATTTGATGCGCGTATGGGTGCGGAGGCAATTCGTGATCTATTACGTCAAGTTAGTCTTGAAGATGAAATTAAAAATCTCCGTGAAGAGTTACCAACTACTAGCTCTGAGACTAAGATTAAGAAGATCACTAAGCGTTTAAAACTATTAGAAGCGTTCTATGAGTCAGGAAACAAGCCTGAGTGGATGATTATGGATGTATTGCCTGTTCTTCCACCAGATTTAAGACCTTTAGTACCTCTGGACGGTGGTCGTTTTGCTACTTCTGATCTTAACGATCTTTACCGCCGTGTAATTAACCGCAATAACCGCTTGAAGCGGTTACTGGATTTGAATGCCCCAGATATCATCGTACGTAACGAAAAGCGGATGTTACAAGAATCTGTTGATGCCTTATTAGATAATGGTCGTCGTGGCAGAGCAATTACTGGAACTAACAAGCGTCCTCTTAAATCGTTAGCAGATATGATTAAAGGGAAGCAAGGTCGTTTCCGTCAAAACCTTCTAGGTAAGCGTGTTGACTACTCTGGTCGTTCTGTAATTGTGGTAGGTCCTACATTAAAATTACATCAATGTGGTTTACCGAAAAAAATGGCGCTTGAGCTGTTTAAGCCCTTTATCTTTAGTAAGTTAGAGTTTAGGGGGTTAGCTACAACGATTAAAGCCGCCAAGAAAATGGTCGAGCGTGAAGAATCCGTAGTATGGGATATTCTTGATGACGTCATTCGCGAGCATCCAATCTTATTAAACCGTGCACCAACCCTGCATAGACTAGGTATTCAGGCATTTGAACCTGTACTAATCGAGGGTAAGGCGATTCAATTACATCCTTTAGTCTGTACGGCATATAATGCGGACTTCGACGGGGACCAAATGGCGGTTCACGTACCCCTAACTTTAGAAGCACAGTTAGAGGCCCGTTCGTTAATGATGTCTACGAATAATATTTTATCCCCAGCAAGCGGTGAACCAATTATTGTTCCTAGCCAGGACGTTGTATTAGGTTTGTATTACTTAACTCGTGAAAAAGTTAATGCTTTAGGTGAAGGAAAAATATTTGTTAGTGCCCAAGAAGCTCAGAACTTCTATGAATCAAACCATCTTGATATTCATGCGAAAATCAAAATTCGTATGGCGAAAGAAAATGATGAAGAAGGGTATCATTTGGTAGAAACGACAGTTGGAAGAGCAATCCTTGCCGAAGTATTACCTAAGGGCATGCCTTTTGCCACAATTAACCGCACTATGACCAAGAAAGTTATTTCTAAAGTTATTGACGGTTGCTATCGTATTTTTGGCTTGAAAGAAACAGTTATGTTCGCAGATAAGCTTATGTATACAGGCTTCAAATACGCGACTCGCTCTGGAGTATCTATCGGTATCGAAGATATGGAGATTCCAGACGATAAGGCGAGCATTATTGAACACGCAGATAACGAAGTTCGTGAGATTGAATCGCAATTCCGTTCTGGTTTAGTAACTAATGGTGAGCGTTATAATAAAGTAATCGATATTTGGTCACGCACTAACGAATTAGTCGCTAAATCAATGATGGCTAAAATTGCTACCGAAGCAGTCACTGATGCCAAAGGCAACCAAACACGCCAAGAATCATTTAACCCGATCTTTATGATGGCGGATTCTGGAGCGAGGGGTTCTGCTGCACAGATTAGACAGCTAGCAGGTATGCGTGGTTTGATGGCAGCTCCAGATGGCTCGATTATTGAGACTCCTATTACTGCGAACTTCCGTGAAGGTTTGAACGTATTCCAGTACTTCATTTCAACTCACGGTGCGCGTAAAGGTTTAGCGGATACCGCATTGAAAACAGCGAACTCAGGTTATTTGACTCGTCGTTTAGTTGACGTTGCCCAAGACGTTGTTATTACAGAAGATGATTGTGGCATTGATACAGGTATTCTAATGCAACCTCTTATTGAGGGTGGTGATATTGTTGAGCCACTACATGAGCGTGTATTAGGTCGTGTTGTTGCTGCAGACGTTTATATTCCTAACCAAACTGAGCCTGTTGTTAAAGCAGGTACTTTATTGGATGAAGATTGGGTTGAACAGTTAGAGAAGCAAAGCGTGGACCAAGTAATGGTTCGTTCGCCAATCACTTGTCAAACTCGATTTGGACTCTGTGCTAAATGTTATGGTCGTGATTTAGCTCGAGGGCACTTGGTTAACACTGGGGAAGCTGTAGGTATTATTGCGGCACAGTCAATCGGTGAACCTGGAACTCAGTTGACCATGCGTACCTTCCACATCGGGGGGGCTGCGTCAAGAGCCACAGCTGCTAACAATATTCAAATTAAGACTAAAGGGGTTATTCGCTTACATAACATTAAAACTGTAACTCACGAGAACAAAAACCTGGTTGCGGTATCGCGTTCAGGCGAGGTGACCATTGTTGATGAGTTCGGACGTGAGCGTGAGCGTTATAAGCTACCTTATGGTGCGGTGATTTCGGTTCAAGATAACTCTCCTGTTGATGCAGGTCAGGTAATTGCAACTTGGGATCCACATACTCACCCAGTTATTTCTGAAGTGAGTGGTTACTTGAAGTTCGTTGACTTAATCGACGGTATGACGATGAATAGACAAACCGATGAGTTAACTGGTTTGAGTAATATTGTTATTATCGATGCGAAACAACGTAGTGCAGCAGGCCGTGATTTACGTCCTATGGTTAAATTAGTAACTGCTGATGGTGACGACATTTACCTAGCGGGTACTAATGTTCCAGCGCAATACTATCTACCTGTAGATGCGATCGTTAACTTTGAGGATGGCGGTCTAGTAGGTATTGGGGACGTGATTGCACGTATTCCTCAAGAACGCTCTAAAACACGCGACATTACCGGGGGTCTTCCACGGGTAGCTGACTTGTTTGAAGCGCGTAAACCAAAAGATTCTGCAGTTATGGCGGAAGTATCTGGATTGGTTAACTTTGGTAAGGAAACTAAGGGTAAACGACGACTAATAATCAATGTTTCCGAAGATCAATGTCATGAAGAATTGATACCAAAATGGCGTCATATATCTGTGTTTGAAGGTGAGCACGTAGAACGCGGTGAAATGATCGCTGAAGGTGCACTCAATCCGCATGACATATTACGTTTATTAGGTGTGGGCGCATTGGCAAATTATATTGTTAACGAAGTACAAGATGTATATCGTTTGCAAGGTGTGAAAATTAATGATAAGCACATCGAAGTAATTGTTAGACAAATGCTACGTAAGCGAGTTATTACTTTTGCTGGTGATTCTAAATTCCTAGCCGGTGAGCAAATCGAAGAAAGCGCAATGCTGCAAGAAAACGATAGGCTTATTGCCGAAGGAAAACAGCCTGCCCGTGGTACACCAATTTTATTGGGTATTACTAAGGCATCTTTGGCTACTGAATCATTTATTTCAGCTGCATCATTCCAAGAAACGACTCGGGTTCTGACGGAAGCTGCTGTAAGTGGTAAAATTGATGATTTACGTGGATTAAAAGAAAACGTGATGGTTGGTCGCTTGATTCCTGCAGGAACAGGTTATGCTTATCATCAAGGCCGGAAGGCAAAAAGAGCTAAGGCTGCAGCTGGTGAGCATGTAATGCACACTGTTACTGCGAGTGATGTTGAACATGCGTTAAGCGAAGCATTAAACGCGGATAATCAAGAACACTAGTTCGGATCTAAGATACGGCAGATTAAAACTTGACAAATCTGTCGTATCTATATAGAATCCGGCCTCCTTATGCATTCGAAATAATCACAAGAGAATATCGGAGTGAAGTACAAATGGCTACTATTAATCAGTTAGTAAGAAAGCCTCGTGTGGACGTAAAGAAGAAAAGTAACGTACCTGCACTAGAGTCATGTCCACAGCGACGCGGTGTGTGTACACGCGTTTATACTACTACACCTAAAAAACCTAACTCAGCAATGCGTAAGGTTGCTCGTGTACGTTTAACTAATGGATTTGAAGTTTCATCATACATTGGTGGTGAAGGCCACAACCTTCAGGAGCACTCTGTAGTGCTAATTAGGGGTGGTCGTGTTAAAGACTTACCGGGTGTGCGCTATCACACAGTAAGGGGTAGTTTAGATACGTCAGGTGTTAATGATCGTAAACAAGGTCGTTCTAAGTACGGTACCAAAAAACCTAAAGATAAAAAATAACTGATTGTAGGAAATCGAAATGCCTAGAAGAAGAGAAGTCCCCAAAAGAGAAATTTTGCCAGATCCTAAACATCATAGTGAACTGTTAGCAAAATTCATTAACGTATTAATGGTCAGTGGTAAAAAATCAACTGCTGAGAAAATTATTTACGGTGCACTTTCTGTTATGGAAGAGCGCATCAAGAAACTGAAAAAGTCAGATGAAGAGGGTGAGTCAGGCTCAACAACTGCTACTGGTTCTAGCCCCGTTCTTCGCTACTTTGAAGATGCTTTAAACAATGTTCGTCCAAGTGTTGAAGTTCGTTCACGCCGTGTTGGTGGTGCTACGTACCAAGTTCCTGTCGAAGTAAGACATGATCGCAGCATCGCTTTAGGAATGCGCTGGATTGTTCAAGCAGCTCGTACACGCGGTGAAAAAGGTATGATGTTACGATTGGCTGGTGAATTGTCGGACGCTTTTGAAAGCAAAGGTTCTGCAGTTAAGAAGCGTGAAGATACTCATAAGATGGCAAAAGCCAACCAGGCGTTTGCGCATTTTAGATGGAACTAAGAGAGAGGTAATCCGTGTCTACTCCATTACAATTATATAGAAATATAGGTATTGCAGCACACGTTGATGCGGGTAAAACCACAACAACGGAACGTGTACTGTATTATACCGGTATGTCTCATAAGATTGGTGAAGTACATGACGGTGCTGCAACAACTGACTGGATGGTTCAGGAGCAGGAGCGCGGCATTACCATTACTTCAGCCGCTGTTACATGCTTTTGGCCTGGAATGGATAAACAATTCCAACCACATCGCATTAACATCATTGATACTCCAGGACACGTAGACTTCATGATTGAAGTTGAGCGTTCCTTACGTGTTCTTGATGGTGCTGTTGTAGTATTTGACTCCGTATCTGGAGTTGAGCCTCAATCTGAAACTGTATGGCGTCAAGCGAATAAGTATGGTGTTCCTCGTATCGTATTCGTTAATAAGATGGATAGAATGGGCGCAAACTTTTTGCGCGTTGTTGACCAAATTCGCCAAAGATTAGGTTCTAACCCCGTAGTTCTTCAATTGCCAATTGGTGCAGAAGAGGAATTCAAAGGGGTTATTGACTTAATTAAAATGAAAGCAATTGAGTGGGATGACGAAAGTAAAGGTATGACTTTTAAATACGTTGATATCCCCGCAAATATGCAAGCTCAATGCGAAGAATATCGTGCATTAATCGTAGAAGCTGCAGCAGATGCAAGCGAAGAGTTAATGGAAAAGTATCTTGAAGGCACAGATATTTCTGAAGCTGAACTTAAAGAAGCTTTACGCCATTTAACTGTAAGCAACAAAATTGTTCCTGTTTTCTGTGGTTCAGCCTTTAAAAATAAAGGTGTTCAAGCGGTATTGGATGGAGTAATTGAATATTTACCTTCACCAGTAGATGTTCCCGATGTTCAAGGTATTGATGAATATGGTGAGCCAACTACACGTGCAACTAAATATGATGCACCATTTTCGGCTTTAGCATTTAAAATTGCTACAGACCCATTTGTTGGCACATTAACATTTATCCGTGCTTACTCTGGTACGCTAAAAAGTGGCGATACGTTGTTTAACTCTGTTAAAGAAAAAAGAGAACGTATTGGCCGAATAGTACAAATGCACGCTAATGCTCGTGAAGAGATAAAAGAAGTAAGAGCGGGTGATATTGCCGCTGCAGTAGGTTTAAAAACAGTGACCACAGGTGATACTTTATGTGATCCAGATCATATCGTTATTCTGGAGCGTATGGATTTCCCTGATCCTGTAATTGCAGTAGCTGTTGAGCCTAGAACTAAAGCAGACCAAGAAAAAATGGGTGTCGCGCTTGGTAAATTAGCTCAAGAAGATCCTTCCTTCAGAGTTCATACTGATGAAGAGTCAGGTCAAACGATCATTGAAGGTATGGGTGAGTTACATCTTGAAATTATTGTTGACCGCATGAAGCGTGAGTTTAATGTGGAAGCAAATGTTGGTAAACCCCAAGTAGCTTATCGTGAAACGATAAAACAAGCTGTTGAGCAAGAGGGTAAATTCGTACGCCAGTCTGGTGGACGCGGTCAGTTCGGACACGTATGGATTAAAATTGAGCCTCAAGAGCCTGGCAAGGGTTATGAATTTATCAATGATATTGTTGGTGGTGTTATTCCAAAAGAATACATTCCAGCAGTTGATAAAGGAATTCAAGAGCAAATGCAAAACGGTGTTATTGCTGGCTATCCAGTAGTGGATGTTAAAGTGACATTGTTTGATGGTTCATTCCACGAGGTAGACTCTAGTGAAATGGCGTTCAAAATTGCTGGCTCTATGGGTTTCAAACAAGGTGCATTGAAAGCTAAGCCTGTTTTACTCGAACCAATAATGAGTGTTGAAGTAGTTACACCTGAAGATTACATGGGAGATGTTATGGGTGACCTTAACAGACGCCGTGGTTTGGTTCAGGGCATGGAAGACTCTCCAGCGGGTAAAATTGTTAGAGCTGAAGTACCACTTGCAGAGATGTTTGGTTATTCGACCGATTTACGTTCTGCTACCCAAGGAAGAGCAACATATACTATGGAATTCTCTAAGTATGCTGAAGCTCCAAATAACATTGCTGAAGCAATTATCAAGAAACAATAAAAGTTAACGAGGTTATTGAAATGGCGAAGGAAAAATTTGAACGTAAGAAGCCACACGTTAATGTGGGAACAATCGGTCACGTAGACCATGGTAAGACAACTTTAACTGCAGCTATTACTACGATTATGGCGAAAAAATTTGGCGGTACAGCTAAAGCATACGACCAAATTGATGCTGCGCCAGAAGAAAGAGAGCGTGGAATTACAATTTCTACAGCTCACGTAGAATATGAATCAGCTACAAGACACTA
>NZ_CAAAIM010000019.1 GCF_900639985.1 Legionella rowbothamii
GGGGAGGTAGCCGCAAACCTCAGAAATTTCCGGACAGTTTTTAGTCATTCCAGAACTCTTTAAATCGTATTGCTGCTATTTCTGTATACCGCACTGTGTGCTGAATATTTTTATGCCCCAAGTAATGCTGAATGCTCCGTGTATCCCGTCCATCATTAGCCAGTTTAAACCCAGTTGAGTGTCTAAGCATATGTGGGTGAATCGGCATGCCAATCTTGGCCAGCTCACCAGCCCTTGCAACGATTTTCCGAAATGTATCCGTTGTCATCGGGGATAGGCGTTCACTCATAAAAATATAATCTGTATCTGGGTAATCACGCTGTAATTGCCGGAGCGCCCGCAACTCTGGGCCAAACAATGGGTGCTGTGATGCTATGCCATTTTTTAACCGAACAACATAAAGTAGACCCTGTTTTAAATCAACGTGTGACCATCGTAATGAAACTAATTCAGAAACTCGCAGCCCATGCCGAAATGCCATCAAAATCATGGTGGCATCACGTAGGCCATGTCGCCCAGTACTTTTTGCTGCATGGATCAATGCATCAATTTCCGCTGGCGTTAGGTGTTCACGTACTCGTCGAGCACTATTTTTAATCTTTTTTGGAGGTTTCATACCTTAATTATAACCTACTTTCCTGAAAATGATGGTTGGCATCCAGTCCAAGAGGAGGTGAAACACGGCCACCAGCTTGATGCGTCTGAGAAAATTTTCCCATAAAGACATGCTTTAGGGAAAGTTTTGAAGTAGAATCCATCACCATTTTAAGCCATATGATTTCTCATTATGCGAGCCAGCAATAAGCAATTGACCATTTTATCAGAAGCAGAAAAGGCCGCTTTATATGAGTCACCTGATTTTGATAATGAACAACGCTTGAGTTTCCTCAATCTAACGCCTGAGGAGCAGGCATTGGTTCGTAATCGCGCCAATCTTTCAGCCCAAGTCCATTGCGCACTGCAAATCGGGTATTTTAAATCCATGCACATGTTCTTCCCGATTCATTGGGATGAGGTTCAAGAAGATACTGACTTTATCATGCAGGAATATTTCCCCGAGCATATGTTTTTTCACCCAACAAAGATAACCAAGCATCAGTATTATGCACAATGTCACGCAATTGCTGCGCATTTTGGTTACCAGCTATGGTCAAAAGAATTCGAGCCATTATTGCGTGAAAAAGCCGAAAAAATCATCTACCGGGATATCAGTCCGCAATTCATTGTCATCGAATTGTTAGGGTTTATGCGAGAGAAAAAAATCATGCGGCCAGGATATACAACCCTGCAAGCGATTGTTAGCAACGTATTGAACGCTGAACGTAAACGCTTGGGGACGATTATTCATGATTCACTGACTGAAGCCGATAAGTCGGGTTTGCAAAAACTGTTGTTTGAGAAGGAAACTGAGACCCTGTCTGGATTGGCTGATCTAAAACAAGACGCCAAGGATTTTAAACCACGCATGATCAGCGCTGAACGCGACAAACTGATTTCAATCAAACCGTTGTATCTGTTAGCCAAATCGCTATTACCCAAGCTCAAATTGTCCCAACAAAATCTTCAATATTATGCAAGCCTTGTTGATTATTACACCGTGTATGATTTGCGCAAGAAATTAAAATCCGACCAAACCTATCTTTACCTTGTGTGTTATATCCACCAGCGGTATCTTAAACTCGATGATAATTTGATGGATGCCTTTTGTTTTCAGCTCAAAGAGTGTGAGCTAGAGATCAAAGAAAAAGCGCAAGACGCATTTTCTCAGTATGCGGTCAACAGGCAATCAGAACTGTCTGTTATGCAGAAATTAGCCGAGTTATTTATCAAGAAAGAACTGTCTGATGAGGTCAGTTTTGGCAAAGTACGCCGAGAAGCATTCACGACCATTATACCCGAGGATGAGCTGCGAGATAAAATATCAAACAATAATGCAGCAGAGCTTAAATTAATCGATTTTCAATGGAAAATGGTTGATAAGCACTTTCATCGCTTCAAACTGCAATTGCGTCCATTGATGATGGCGATTGATTTTTCAAGTACGATAACTGACAGTCCATGGCTTACTGCCGTAACGTGGCTTAAAGAAATATTTGATCTTGAAAAACCAATAAAGAAATACCCAATCACGGCATGTCCCGAGAAAACCAGGCCTAAACGGCTACAAAAATTCTTGTTCGATACCAATGCCAAGGGTGAGCAGAAATTCCATGGTGATCGCTATGAATTTTGGATTTACCGACAAATGAAAAAACGGCTCAAGGCGGGAGAACTCTATTTGGCGGACAGCGTTCACCATCGCTCACTTCAACAGGAGATTAGTTCTGCCAATGAAAAAGGGGTGCTGGTTGAGTCATTGGATATCCCTGCGTTGAAAAGCCCTATCAAAAAAATACTGGACGATCGCATTGCTGAATTACGCACAGAATGGGTGAGGTTTAATAGTGATTTGATTCAAGGAAAACTCAAGCACTTTCATTATGATGAAAAAACAAACACGATTCATCTAAAAAAATCTAGGGCAGAGGGAGATGAAGAGCTTCAAGATCGTTTTTATGATCAGTTGCCACTCTGCGACATTACAGATGTACTTCGATTTGTTAATGAACGGTGCCGGTATTCATCAATTTTTACGCACATACAGCCTCGTTACGGCAAAGTATGTGTAGATGAAAACAGCCTCAACGCGGTTATTATCGCGCAAGCGTTCAATAACGGCAACCTTAATATGGCGGAAATTTCTGATATTCCCTATGACAAACTGCTGGATATATATCAGTCCCGCATGCGATTACAAACATTGAAAAAAGCCAATGATATCATCGGTGATGATATTGCCCAAATGCCCGTTTTCTCTTTTTACGCATTGGACATGGCTATTCTCTATGGTGGCGTTGATGGTCAAAAATATGAGGTTGAAAAACCGACCCTAAAAGCTAGGCGCTCTAAAAAATACTTTAAAAAGGGCAAGGGCGTTGTTGCATATACGCTGTTGGTCAACCATATCCCCCTGCAAACAGAGTTAATTGGTGCTCACGAGCATGAAAGTTACTTTGCTTTTGATATTTGGTACAACAACACAAGCAGCATCATGCCCAATGCCATTACGGGCGATATGCACATTATTAACAAGACCAACTTCGCAATAATGGATTGGTTTGGCGGCCAGTTATGCCCACGATTCACCAACTTGCAATCCCAACTAAAGCACCTTTTCTGTGGCGATGATCCAGCTCAATATAATGATTGGTTAATCAAGCCGGTTGGTAAAATTGATCGCCAACTCATTGAAGATGAGTGGCCAAATATTGAACCCATCATTAAGGCTCTGGGGCTAAAGGAAATTTCGCAGAGTATTCTTGTTAAAAAATTATGTACTTACACCACTGACAACAAGACTCGCAAGGCAATAATGGAATATGACAAACTAATTCGCAGCATTTATACCCTCAAATATTTACAAGACAGGAAACTGCAACGCGATGTACATCGTTCACAGAATCGTGTGGAATCGTATCATCAATTACGCGCCGCCATTGCAACAGCATATGGGAAAAAACAGTTATCCGGCAAGGGGGATCGTGAAATTGAGATTAGTAACCAGTGTGGCAGACTCATTGCCAATGCCATCATTCACTATAATTCTGCAATATTATCCAAGCTCAAGCAGAAATATGAAGCTGAAGGTGATGAAAAAGCGTTGACTATGTTAAAGAAAATATCCCCTGTGGCTTGGCGGCACATTCATTTCCAAGGACATTTCATATTTACGGATGATACAATCATCAATCTTGATGAGATAATAGGCAAGGTTCTTTTGCGTAGGTTAAGAAAACCCGAAGTGACTAAAAACTGTCCGGAAATTTCCGAGGTTTGCGGCTAGCCCTCCTATTTGGACTGTTTCGTTTGTTGGGACTTCGTTTCAGTCCGCGATTGGCTGATATGGGTGGTGCTAGATTCTGGCGGATTGATCCGTTGGCTGATTATGGAAAGCTCAATGTACTTGCAAAAAGTCGTATAAATATAAATCTTGTTCCTCCTGAGTGGGATGATATTTTACGTTTATTGGCTTCATTAAAACTCGGGAGAGTTCCCGCAGAAGGCATTATGCGCACTCTTCAAGTTGCTGATAAACCAACTCGTTTAGCCAAAGCAATTGCCGAAATTGGGCGAATTGACAAAACTATCCACATGCTCAATTATCTTCATGATGAGTCATTCCGTCGTCAGACTTTGGTACAACTAAATTTGGGCGAAGGCAGACACAGTTTAGGTCGTTCTGTTTTTCATGGTAAGCGAGGAGAACTTCATCAGCGGTATCGTGCAGGGCAAGAAGATCAGTTAGGTGCCCTTGGACTGGTTTTAAATATCATTACACTTTGGAACACTATTTACATGGATGCTGCCATTAATCAATTACGACAAGAAGGCTTCCCCGTATACGATGAAGATGTAGCCAGACTGTCCGCATATGGATATGGTCATATTAATATGCTCGGACGATATTCCTTTGCCATGCCAGATGAGGTAAAACGTGGTGAGTTAAGGCCATTAAGAACAACAGAAAAGCCTTAAGTCGGTTGGCTGTTCCATTGCTCCCCAAGCCCGTAAGTTGATTTATTAGAGTATCTTTCAATTCCATTGATTGTCGCACCCCATGCTCAATCCCTTTGCACATCTGACGAATGGGTTTGGTGTAGCTCCTGAGCTTGTCTATTGGGTGTGACCTAGCATTAATGTAAGAATATTTCTGAGCACTCCCTTCATATGGTCATTATATAATCACATAGATCTATTTATTTTCAATTAATTCACGTATAATTCATTTTTAAATTATCCCAAGTGAATAGAATTAAGGTGAAAGTATGCAATCCAAATCCGAGACTTTTAATGAATTACCACCAGAACTTAAAATTGAAACCGCTCAAAATTTATCTAACCGTGATTTAATAAACTTAGCTCAGACATCAAAATATCATTTAGCTTTGTTTAAACCGGTGATTGATGCTCGTAAATTATTGCATCATGTGACCCGCGGGGAACATGATGCGGTTAAAGCGATGTTAAAGCAGGACATAAATTTAATGTTTAAACGGGGCAAAGTGACCGATTGTTCTGGGCGAGAATTTGAGAACATAAGTGGCTTTGAATACGCACTTTGGGCCCTGGATAAACACATGTGGGCAGCAATGATTGCGTGCATCCCTCAGGATGAAGAAGGCAAAAAGGTATTTGCACGATTGTATGCTCAATACAACAAAGTGAACACGGACGGAGTCACTTATAGGCTTAATGGAAAAACAATCACTGAACAGCATTTTGATTTCGAAAATACCATCATTAAAGAACTGCAAACGCAAGTAGATTCAATCAATGCGCCAGGAGCTATAAATTGGGAAGACATAGATAATCAGTGGCGAGAAGGTGTAGGTAGTGCCGAAAATCTTTTTCCTATGCATGTTGTCTATGAGTACTGCTCTAATGAACCTTTTTATCCTGTGCCGAAATTTACCTCGCAGCCTAAATCATCAAAGCAGTTTTATAATTGGATAACTAAAAAGGATGAAAATTGGTTTAGTGTTGATTCCAAGTTGTCGGTTGATTTTGCTATATATAAGGCAGGGCTGCCGTGTGCCCCCCTGGGGGGTGTTGTGGCGGAGGGGCGGTGTGTGCCTGGTGCGTGCCTCGCGGATTTGGGTGCCATGACGGCATTATGTAAAGTAAGAACAAACGATTTTATCGATCTCAAATCGCAACTTGAAGACCAGATGACGCTAGATAATCATCACCAAGTGCCTCAGATTTGACCGAATTGACATCATGTCGATTAAGCAGTTCGGCGGCGTAAGCCGCCACATGCTTATCCCAGCATGAGTCCAAAAACCATAAAAGCAAGTCCTGGTATAACCAGTGGGCAGCGTCAATTTAACATCTGAACTAAACTGTATTTTATTTGCGGGAAGCTGGTGATGATGGAAAGGAAGCCGAAAAGATACCGTTACCCCTTGGAGCTAATCAGCATCGCGGTATGGAGTTACCATCGGTTTAATGACAGTTACCGCGATGTATCGGAGAGCTTGCTCTACCGCGGTATTGATGTGAGTTATGAGACGATAGGTCAATGGTGCCTTAAGTGTAAGTTTTATATTTATTTGGCAGGAAAATTCATATTTTAAATGGCAGATTGACTAAATTAAATATTTCTACTATTCTAGAAGTATGGACATAAAAAATTCACTAAAAATATTCGATACCCTTTCTCAGGAAACTCGCTTGCAAGTGTTTCGATTGCTTGTTCAAGCGGGACCAGAAGGGTTATCGGCAGGAGCAATTGGCGAAGAGTTGGGTATTTTACACAATACCCTATCATTTCACTTAAGCCATTTGTCTAATGCCCAAATTGTCACGTCATATCGTCAAGGGCGTTATGTATTTTATTCAGCAAATTTTGAGTTAATGCGCGATTTTATCACCTTCATGGTTCAGGATTGTTGCAGCAAACAACAAGTTCAGATTCAACAACCTGGGAATCAAGATTGTCTAGTTATTGAATTAACTGATTGCTGTAATTCTAAAAAGGAGTAAGTCATGAAACGTTTTCATATTCATATTGGTGTTGAGAACCTTGCTGATAGCATCCGTTTCTACAATGCCCTATTTGGAGCCAAACCAATAAAAGTTAAATCCGATTATGCCAAGTGGATGCTGGAAGACCCGTGTATTAATTTTGCTATTTCAACCCGTGCTGGAAAACATGGTGTGGAACACTTAGGCATTCAAGTGGATGATGCCGCTGAATTAGACGCACTTAGAAACCAATTTTCTCAAGCCAATATTTCAACCCATAGTGACGGTGAAACAACTTGTTGTTATGCGAAATCAGAAAAATCATGGGTGAGTGACCCTACTGGAATCGCATGGGAAGCCTATCATACTATGGAGGACGCTCAATTTTTTTCTGGAGATAATACAACAGAGGGTTCGTGCTCAATGCCTACCAAAAAGACATCAACCTCTTGCTGTGATACACCGTCAAAAACAACTGGATGTTGTGATTAATGAATACTGAGCCAGTTAAATTATTATTTCTTTGTACAGGTAACTCTTGTCGATCCATTATGGCCGAGGCAATAACTAATTATTACTCGAATGATCGCTATCTGGCTTTTAGCGCAGGTAGCGCCCCGACTGGAAGCGTACATCCGAAAGCGATAGAAACTCTTGCTCGCCATGGTATCAAACCAAATACACCTCGCAGTAAATCCTGGAATGAATTTAAATCAGAATCTATTGATTTAGTCATTACTGTCTGTGACCAGGCGGCTAGTGAAAACTGTCCCATTTTCCCTGGTCAACCAAAGAAACTCCATTGGAGTATTCCTGATCCTGCTAAAGCGGAAGGATCTGAAGCGAAAATTAATACAGCATTTGAAGCGGTATTTAATCAACTGCAACAACGAATAGAAAAGGAGTTGTTGTCTTGACCACTTGCAATAATCATCGTCTTTCTTTTTTAGATAGATATCTAACATTATGGATTTTCATGACAATGGCTGTAGGCGTTGTTATCGGCTCTAACTTTACAGGCACGCCAAAATTTTTAAATTCCTTATCTATTGGTTCCACTAATATTCCTATAGCGATTGGTCTAATCTTAATGATGTATCCTCCTTTGGCCAGGGTTAAATATGAAGAATTACCATTGGTGTTCAAAGATTGGCGTATTCTTCTATTATCATTGATTCAAAATTGGCTTGTTGGACCATTTCTCATGTTTGGCCTTGCTGTTTTTTTCTTACATGGTTATCCCGAATACATGACCGGACTCATTCTCATTGGCTTGGCACGCTGTATTGCTATGGTGATTGTCTGGAATCAACTAGCCGCAGGAGATAATCAGTATGCTGCGGCATTAGTGGCATTTAACAGTATTTTTCAACTGTTGTTTTTTAGTGTCTATGCCTGGTTTTTTCTAACAGTTTTACCACCCCTGGTTGGCATGACAGGGCAAATAGTTCACATTAATTTTATGACAATTGCAGAAAGTGTTTTTATTTATCTTGGTATTCCTTTTTTTGCTGGATTTCTGACTCGCTTTTTATTGATAAAGCGGAAAAGTTTGGCTTGGTATGAAACCAATTTTTTACCAAAAATTTCTCCCATTACTCTTGTTGCTCTGCTTTTTACGATTTTGGCGATGTTTTCTTTGAAAGGCGGGATGGTGTTACAACTTCCATTTGATGTGATTCGTATTGCCATTCCCTTGGCTATTTATTTTGTTGTGATGTTTTTTGTCAGTTTTGCAATGGGAAAAATCATCGGCGCAAGCTATGAGAAAACAACGGCAACTTCATTTACGGCAGCAAGTAATAATTTTGAATTGGCTATTGCTGTAGCCATTTCTGCCTTTGGACTTAACTCTGCCATCGCATTCACAACAGTTATAGGCCCCCTTGTTGAGGTGCCTGTGCTAATTTCACTCGTGAACGTAGCATTTTGGTTACGACGACACTGGTTTTATAAAGCTCCTGGGTGCTAATCAGCATATAGGTTAAGCTGTAGTGGTGCTGATTAAACTTGTTGGTTTTCGTAACTCTCGTTTTTTTATGTAAGTATTAAGACCAATATGATTTGTATACCCTAAAAAAATAGCTATTTTTCTAACAGACAATCCCAATGACAATAATTCTTTGATTTTGGCGACATCATTATCAAATTTACTTTTTTGAATAGTCCCTTTTGGCTTACCCAACCGAATTCCTTGTGCTTTTTTACTAGCCAATGCCTCTTTGGTCCTTAAGCTAATTAAGTCTCGCTCAAGCTCAGAAAATAAAGAAAACAATGTAATCGGGGTTTGAAGTCCAATGGTACGAAAACGTACGCTAAAAAATTAATCATAAGCACATGCTTGGAACTCTTTTTCGACTAAATGTGATTTGTTGTTTATAACTTTGCCACTTAAGTTACCCAATTTTCCTTGAGCTTGGGTTAACATCCAAATAAAAAGAGATTCCAAATCATTTCCAGATCGTTTCGTGATTTCAAAATCATCAAAATATATTTTTGCAGTGTAAGTAAACATTTTAATTCTCGATATAAAGAAGATAAAGGCGCAAATAGGAATGCGAACTAGAAGGTATAATATGATGAAGTCGAAAAGAAACGTTTATACACTCTAATTTAATTATAGCACAGGATAGATATCCTAATAATTTTAGGGTTTAAAAAACTTATATATTAAAATAAATAAAACTCCTGCTACAGCACAAAAAATACTGGCCAATAGTATCCCTAAACGAGCAGCATTGATAACTTCTTGATTGAACGCTAAATTAGCGATAAAAATAGCCATTGTAAATCCAATCCCAGTTAATATACTGCCACCAGCTAACAAAATCCAATTAAGATCTTTAGGTCGAGTTGCTACCCCAAAAAATACGGCGATAAAACTAAACCCAAAAACACCTAGGGGTTTCCCTAAAATGAAGCCTAAAAATACCGCAGCGGTAATTTCATGAGTAAAATCTGCAGAAGATATAGGTATGCCTGCATTAGCTAAGGCAAATAAAGGTAAAACTAGATAGCCAATCCATGGGTGTAAAAAAAACTCCAATCGTTCAACTGGAGAAAGAACCTCACGAGCAGCTATTTCAGTCACGTGAAGTGCTTTGCGATCTTCCGTATCGCCACTCCAGTGTTCTCCAGGTGGATATGAAACCATGTGTTCTAAAATTGTATGTAGTCGTTTATCATTTACCCACTTTTTAGTCGGAGCCATTAATCCTAAAATAACTCCGGTTACAGTAGGATGAATTCCTGATGCATCTATTGCAATCCAAATGAAAGAACCAACAAAAAAATAGGCGCTAATATTTCGAATCCCCAGAACGTTCATTATATGTATAAAAAATAACCCTAATACCGATATGAAAAGAGCTGTCCAAGAAAGGCCGTGACTATATCCGATGGCAACAACCAAAATCGCACCAATATCATCAATAATCGCCAGGGACAACATGAACATACGGAGGCTTTGAGGAATATGTTTACCCAGAAGTGCCAGGCAGCCAATCACAAAAGCAGTATCTGTGGCCATAACCGTGCCCCATCCTTTCTGCCCTGGTCCGCCGGATTGGAGCATAAGATACATTAGAGCAGGTAGGAGCATTCCACCCAAGGCGGCCATAATAGGAAATGCGGCCTTCCTGGGCTCTCGTAGCTCACCAAATACTATTTCTCTTTTCAATTCTAAAGAGACAAAAAAGAAAAACAACGTCATTAAACCATCATTAATCCATGCGTGCGCTGAGCGAGAAAATTCGAAAGTACCCACGTGGATTCCTAATGATATTTCCCAAATAGATAAAAAAGAGCTTGACCAAGGAGAGTTTGCAATAATTAATGAAACAAGGGTAAATAACAATAATAAGCATGCTGTACTTGTCTCAATACGAATATAGTACACCAAAGGTTTGGATATCAGATGAATGGGTTCTTCAGGTAATTGTGGATTTATAGGCACTAATTATAACTCCATTTAATGTGTACTATTATTTTTAGAGTTTTACATTATAAAAGATTTTATTTTTAATAAGTCATCTAACCTTATCTTGAAGCAGTTTATATACGGTTGATCTGCCAATTCCGATTTGCTTAGCAATTTCTGTTGCGCCTATGCCAGAGGTATAAAGTGAAATAATTTTATCTCTGTCTACAGTGCGTTTTCGTCCAAACTTCACTCCTTTGAGTTTAGCATCAATGCGACCTTCATTCGTTCGCTCAAGGATACGTTGACGTTCTGCCTGGGCTACAGCAGCTAAAATGGTTACTACCATTTTTCCCATAGGACCTTCTGTACTGATTCCATCATCGAGGAAACGAATTGATACTCCCATAGCATCAAATTCTTTGATTAATTGAACCATATCCGCAGTATCTCGTCCGAGTCTATCCAATTTTTTAACCAAAATGACATCACCTTCCTCAACTTTAATACGAAGCGTTTGTAATCCATCGCGATCACAATGACTGCCAGTAGCTTTGTCCGTAAATAGTCGATGTGATTTAACACCAGCGTTCTTGAGCTCTTTAATCTGAATGTCTAAAGATTGCTGACTGGTTGAAACACGAGCATATCCGAAGAGTCGCATAGGCTAAAAATGTCTCCTTAATCGATTTGTAGAAACAATGTCTACTAATAAAGTAAAATATGATTTTATAGACAGTTTATGATAAGGTTTTTTTATTGTCTATCAATTTATAATATTGTAGACACCCATTAATTGGATTCCATGAATGATGTTGTTATGAGATAGTTTTATGGCTGTGGATTTTTTAACCGAAGAACAAAAAGCACGGTATGGTCAATATGTTGAAGAACCCAATGATATTCAGCTAGCCCGATACTTTCATTTGGACAAAACAGATCTAGCTTTCATCACTGAGCGACGCGGTGATCAAAACAAATTTGGCTTTGCCTTACAAATAACATCTGCCCGTTTTTTAGGGACATTTATTTCAGATTTATCACGGATTCCTCTCAACATAAAGACATTCATTGCAGAACAGCTCTCAATTTCTGATATCACCGTGCTAGATGAATATGCAAAACGTGATACGACCAAACGCGAACACACTGCACTTATCCGTAAATATTATGGATACAGGGATTTTAATGAACTTCCATGGGCATTCAGACTAAGCCGGTTGCTTTATGCCAGAGCCTGGATAAGCAATGAAAGGCCGATACTAATGTTTGATTTTTCTACTGCATGGCTTATTCAGAACAAAATAATTTTACCTGGAGAATCCACTTTGTGTAGGCTTATTTCTGAGATTAGGGAAAGAGCCACCAAATGTTTATGGAAACGCCTCTCATCCCTGCCTTCAAAGGAACAGAAGCAGCAACTTGAAGCTATTCTTCATGTACCTAAAGGGGAGCCAACATCCCGTTTTGATTACTACCGGAAGGGGCCTGTAACAATTAGCTCCGCTGCATTCAAGGAAGCAATGAAGCGTTATCTGGAATTAAAATCTTTTGGATTCAGCCAGTTTGACTGTTCTCATATTCCACCAGTGCGACTCAAAAATTTAGCACGACATGCAGGTATAATTTCCGCTAATAAAATCGCTCGCATGCCGGATGAAAAACGGATAGCCATACTGGTAGCATTCATTAGATCGTATGAAGTCATTGCTCTTGATGATGCTATGGATTTACTGGATCTGCTGATTACTGGCATTGCAGGAGATGCCAAAAAGATTGGCCAGAAAAAACGTTTGCGGACATTGAAAGATTTGGATAAATCAGCACTTATGTTGGCAAAAGCCTGCGAGCAGATTATCAATGAAAATATGTCTGATGTTCAGTTGCGTCAAGCGATTTACGCTTTGACTCCCAAAGTAAAGTTGATGGAATCGATTACCATCGTTAATCATCTGGCAAGACCCATAGATAGCCAATTTCATGATGAGATGGTTGAACAATATGGGAAAGTTCGAAAATTTCTACCGCAGGTATTTAATGGAATAACTTTCATGGCAGCGCCCGCAGGAAAAAATACACTGGAGGCACTGGAATATCTTGCCGGGATCATTTCATCACGAAAAAAAATCCTGAAAAATCCTCCTCTGGAAATTATTACCAAATCATGGAAACGCCTGGTTTTTGATCCGGATGGAAATATCACAAAGCAGGGTTACATTTTATGCTTTCTGGAAAAATTGCAGGACAGTCTGAGAAGAAGAGATTTATATGTTGAAAATAGCGATCGCTGGGGTGATACGCGAGCAAAATTACTTCATGGGCTGGATTGGCAAAATAACAAGATACAGATCTGCCGTTCATTGGGACATCTGATATCTCCCCACGAAGCGATAACTAATCTTACAGGCCGTCTGGATGCTGCCTACAAAAAAGTTGCTGCCAATTTTGATGAAAATAACGCCATTAGAATGGATAATTCTGGCAAACGTCCTGCACTAACAATTACCAATCTGGATAAACTGGAAATTTCACCAGGCCTTTCCTTGTTAAACGAGCAAATTTCGGGTTTACTACCACAGGTTGATCTTACTGAGCTGATACTTGAAATTCATGCCCATACAGGATTTCTTGATGAATTTACGCATGTTAGTGAATCCAATGCGCGTGCAGACGAACTTTCCGTGAGTATCTGTGCAGTTCTTTTGGCAGAAGCCTGTAACATCGGGCTTGAACCCTTGATAAAACACCAGATTCCAGCATTGACCCGCCATCGCCTGACGTGGGTCAGGCAAAATTATATCCGTGCGGAAACGCTTGTTCGAGCAAATGCAAAACTGGTGAATCACCAGGCCACCATTCCACTTGCAAAAAAATGGGGTGGTGGTGACGTAGCCTCTGCAGACGGGATGCGTTTTGTTACACCAATCCGCACTGTTAATGCCGGTCCAAATAAAAAATACTTTGGTGCCAGCAAGGGAATCACCTGGTACAACTTTGTTTCTGATCAATTTTCAGGATTTCACGGAATTGTCATACCGGGGACACTCAGAGATTCCATCTTTATTCTGGAAGGTTTGCTGGAACAACAGACCGGATTAAACCCCACTGAAATTATGACGGATACTGCAGGCGCTAGCGATATGGTATTTGGTTTGTTCTGGTTGCTGGGGTATCAATTCTCTCCTAGAATGGCAGATGCGGGCGAGTCTGTTTTCTGGCGTATTGATAAAAACGCCGATTATGCCGCATTAAATGAAATTTCTCGCAATTGTGCAAACCCAAAGCGTATAGAGCAACATTGGGATGACATGATGAGAATTGCGGGCTCACTAAAATTGGGTACTGTGCATGCTTCCGAGTTGATCCGATCATTACTGAAAAGTGATAAGCCCTCCAGTCTGGCGAAAGCAATTATTGAAGCTGGTCGCATCAATAAGACATTATACCTTTTAAACTATATTGATGATGAGGATTATCGGCGTCGAATATTGACCCAATTAAATCGTGGCGAAGGCAGACATGCTGTTGCCAGAATTATCTGTCATGGTCAACGTGGAGAAATCCGCAAAAGATACCGCGAGGGACAGGAAGATCAGCTGGGCGCCCTGGGTCTAGTAACTAATGCTGTTGTACTCTGGAATACTATTTATATGAACGCTGCAAGAAATCATTTAGAACAAAAATCTATTGTTATACAAGAAGAAGATGAGGTCAGGCTTTCACCATTGCAGCATGAGCATATTAATGTTCTTGGACATTACTCATTTACCTTGAACGATGCCATAATGAAAGGGCAACTAAGACCGTTCAATAAACTGGCTGAAAATATTGAAATTCCTTAGCGTACGTTTTCGTACCATTGGACTTCAAACCCCTTATTAGCTTGGGTGCCGAATTATCTGAGGGGCGCGGATCACGAGTACGTATAGCGCTGAATGGTGTTCGGGCTGTTTTTCATCGACCTCAT
>NZ_CAAAIM010000020.1 GCF_900639985.1 Legionella rowbothamii
AAAAAATAAGAGATTTTTTAGAGCAGCTTATAAAACAGCGTAATTTCAAAACCTATACAAGCTACGTTGCAAAAATAGGACGTGCACAATTTATTGAAATACATATAGTACTACCCATGAATTTTCCAATTTCAAGCATTGAAACCTTGGATGAAATTCGTAATGAAATCGCATTGGCTATTGGAGAAGACTCCCCAAGACGGTGGCTAACCATAGCTTTTACTGCAAATGAAAACTGGATTTAATAAAGAAGTACATCCAAAAAAAATATACCAACTCGAAAGAGCCGAGGAATTTTATTTGGGGTGTGACGTATATTCTATTTTCGACAGAGCCTTTTATTACACATCCGACGCGGAATCTTTTCTATCTGTTTCAATTAAATAATTTATTTTTTCTTTAAGATCAGTATTTGTACGGCGCTTTTTATTAAAAAACTTTTTTAATAATTTTTTCATTGTGCCCCCATTGACTAGTCTCATAGATACTTTTAAATATAGACGTGTTGCCAATGAATTTTCGATAAATATCCAAAAAAAGTGAAAAAAGGCGACTTTTGCGCATCTGTAGAAATTGGTCATGCATAAATTTCCAGCCCTTGCGTCTGGCACGCTGCCTAAGGATGTTGCACCAAATCTTGGTATATCTGTACCGACTTTATATCGTTGGATGCCTGCATCAAATAATTTAACTTAAGCGAGCCAAACTCCGTGGTAAATCACACCGCGACAATTTTTAGTTGACATCCACTTGGGCAATCTGCTCACATCGACTTAGAAAAGTTACAGCCTGGGTGAGTCGTTTAAAAAGTTCATAAAAACCTCCATTTTATTTCCCATATCATTGACTATAGGTTTGAATCTATATAGGATATAACCTATAATAAAAGGAGAGAGCATGTGGCTCATAGAAACGACAGACACCTTTGATATCTGGTTTGATTCTTTAGATGATATAGATCGAGCTAATGTATTGGCATCAATGATCGTATTGCGAGAGAAGGGACCTATGTTATCAAGACCTTATGCAGATACGGTCAAAGGCTCTTGTCATAGCAATATGAAGGAGTTAAGAGTCCAAAGTCAGGGAGAACCTATTCGTGCATTCTTTGCCTTTGATCCAAAACGGAAAGGTATTTTATTGTGTGCTGGCAATAAAACGGGAAATGATAAACGATTTTATGAAGAGATGATCCCAATAGCTGATCGTGAGTTTACAGCTCATTTGAAAATGTCGAATAAGGAGTAATTATTATGTCGAGAACTCTTGAACAAATTCTTGCAGTAGAGAAACCAGATGTAGTTAAAAAGGCTGAAGAGAAAGCAGAAGAAATGCTACTTAATATTCATTTGTCTGAACTTCGTGAGTTAGTCAAAAAAACTCAGGTAGATATGGCAAATGTTCTTGGTATAAAACAACCCACAGTCGCGGAGATGGAAAAACCTGGACGTGATCTGAAATTATCATCTTTAAAGCGTTATGTTGAAGCAACTGGAGGAAAATTGCGCCTAGATGTGGAGCTGCCAGATGGTACTCATTATGGTTTTGCCATTTAACAACTTAATATTATGACATTAATACTTGCAGAAGTTAGTCATGATGATGGTTTTATTGTAGCGGATGGCAGCGTCAATTTAACTTTGAGCTAGACTGTAATTTATTTACAGGAAGAACGCGATGCTAGAAAGGAAACCGAAAAGATACCGCTATTCATTAGAGTTAATCAGCATTGTGGTATGGAGTTACCATCGATTCAATGACAGCTACCGGGATGTATCGGAGCGCTTGCTTTATCGTGGTATCGATGTCAGCTATGAAACGATACGTCAATGGTGTATTAAATTTGGGCCTCACTTTAAGAGCGTCATTAAGAAGCGAGCACCAAGAGCATCGGATAAATGGCACTTGGATGAGCAGCAACTACGCATTCGTGGAGCTATATATTATTTATGGCGCGCTGTGGATGAAGGGTTATGAGCTGGATGTGTTTCTGCAAAAGCGACGTAATAAAAAGGCGGCTATTCGTTTCCTGTCTCGTCTACTGAACGCCTACCCCAAGGCCCGGGTGATTGTAACGGACAAGCTCAGGAGCTACACGAAACCCATTCGCCAGATGGGTAAAGGAGTGGAGCATCGTTCGCATAAAGGGCTCAATAATCGGGTAGAAAATGCCCACCAGCCCACGCGAAGAAAAGAAAAATCGCTCATCCACTTTAAATCAGCAGCCGGCGCTCAGAACGTCCTGGCTTTGATGGGAAAAACCAGAAATCCCTTCGCAGCCACCGTTGGACGCTATACCAACTCTGCACTGCAGCAACGAATTCAATTTCAGAGGGTTAAAGAAATTTGGCAATCAGCGGCAGCCCAGATTCTTTGCACCTAAAATTTACCAAGCATTCTTTCTTGCGTTAACAAAAGTTAACTTGACGATGCCGACGGAACTATTGAGATGAAATTACGGTAATCTTGGCATTAAATTGAATGAGATAGTATGTGAAACGACAATAAATGACAACTACATTTTTCAAATGGGAACTAATGTTGTCCGAAAATAGGGGCGACGTACACCAGGTCCCGAATGGATTAATGGGGAGGCCATTGGCTCGATTCTTCTGCCTAAGAACAAAGTGAAAATGCATCGATAATAATGAACTTTATTTGTTCTTTATGTATAATGGCAGCTTGGTTTTTTCAAGAAAGATTGTTATGCCTTATAAGTCCTTACGATTTGCTAGTGGACAGGAACTGTATGAGTTTCGTTCTCGTTTACAACGAGACCATGTCATCGACATGAGTACCGAAGACACGTCAAAAAAGACAATAGCGTCGTTAACCCCTCATTTTGTAAGAGGTGTTGATAGAGGTTTTTATCGTTTAGATGATCTTGAAAGACTTCCCCCTGGTGTTACAAATTCGAAGGATCAATTTTTTTATGTGCGTTCTTCTGCTGAGAAACCCCAAAAAGTAACTCTGAAACAGTTATTGGCTGAGGTGGCAAAGACGAAAAAATCTCCACTTTATGATGCGAAGGTTTTAAATTGTATTTCGTTATTAATATCTCTTAACACCGCGCTTTATCATGATTCCTTTCCTGAATTAATGCGTTCAGATAATAGTGAGATTAAATCTTTTGCAGAATCCTGGCGTAGGGATATGGCTGTTTTTTATGATAAATTAAAGCGCTATGATGCAGAAATTGCAGAAATAAAAGCTTATATTGAGGCTAATCGGGTTCCTCATCATGCACTCCCCATAGATTTTATTAATTATCTTACGCTAGATATTTTAAATATTACGTTTTTTCAGCAAGAGCGATTTTATGCCGAACTATTAAAATTAAAATTAAATCCCGATTTTAGGGAGCATGAGCCAATCTTAAATGTGTGGCTTTCGGAGATCACGGAAAATAATCAAAAGATTAAAGCGTATTTAGAGTCCTATCGAACAATTCTTGATAAGTCCAGAGGGGTATATGAACATAAAGTACCCGATGTTCATATTGTGCTTAATCAGCTTAAAAATCAACAAACATATAATCTTCTATTGAATATATTAAGAATAATCATTTCCTTGGCTATGATAAGTACCCTACATTGGTATTCTGCATTTGGTGGTTTTACCCTATTGTTACTTTTTGTGATGTTTCAAGAGTCCGTTACTATTGACCACATTGCTGCATTTATAGTGTCTTGTCTTTTTAGTATTGTGCTAGAGCCTGTATTGGTCTGCTTATCTGCTATGGCGATAGGCTGTATTATTATTTGGTGGGCAAAAGTACATAACGATGCTACGCAGCAACTGAATACCACAGAATCAGAATACCAACAAGTTGAAGAATATGTAGCATGCAGGTCTATCTGGAGCGAATTGCTCAATCATTTTGATGTTGTTATAAACAGGATGGACAATTTTTTAAGTGAGAAACAGAGCCGTTTTTCTGGTGATCAAATAATGTCACCGTCTAATCAGGAAGAGGTCTTGGTTTCTTTAGAAAAAAATAATCCAGGTAAGCCATTTTTACCCAAGCGATGCCAGGATTTTTCCGATATTACTTTTTTCTCTCGCGCCAAAGAGGTCGATAATTCGCTGCCTCCACAGGAAAGTGCACAAGAAACTGGTAGTGTAGAGGTCTCTGCCATAGATGTTGCGGATAATTCGGAGATGTTGTCTATAGTTGATGATGTGGAATTGAAGCCCCGTTGTTAAGCTTGCGGATCTAAAATATTATGAAATCCTAAAACGCGTTTATCCATGTTATCTCTTGAGGTCCAAGGATTGGTCGGGAATATATTGATAGGCTTTGTCGCAAAAAAATAAGGGCGGGTTTACAATCGGTGCCATCAATACCAAGGGCGGTAGTAATATGATTAGTTGGCACCGTCAAGTTAACTTTTGGTCTAGACTGTATTTTATTTAGAGGGGGTTTATCCAGATAGCACTGGTTTGTCCTGACTCACCTGTTAAACCTTTGTAGAATAAAGGTCTTAGACATTGCCATCACTTTAAATGTTGCAGTCTATCTAATGTTAATATATTTAATATCAATTGGTTAACTAATTCTAAGAAAAATAAAATTTCAAAGGCATTTTGTGATGGAAGCTTTCTATTATCATGTTTAAGTCGACCCAAATAACAAGACAAAATTATAGTTGTACAAATCGTTTCATACCCACTGAATATAATGATTCTGCATGCCCATTTTAAAAGCTTCTGTCCAGTGTAACCACTTTTGATAAAACCTATCATTTAAATCATATGTTGACCTCTGGCCGGGATCTTTGTAAAAAATGGTCATGAACAAATTTCAATCAAATTATGCCTTCTACACGGTAGGTCTACCTTAACTTTTTATTTTCTATTAACGTCCGATTTTCTCCTTCCGCGTTTCTATAATAGAGATTGGTTATTCTGCAGAAAAAATTACCTAGATCAACAGCGAATTCCATCAGGGTCTAATATTAACATGACCCTTTTTTACAAAGATCCCGGCCAGAGGTCAATGTAGACCCCCAAAATATTTCAGGAGTTTTCCATGGTCGTGAGAGAATTACTTTATTCGGATAAAGAAGTTTTCATCAACGCCATGGTTGAAAGCGAACACTTTCATCGTCCTCTTATTGATAGTCCGAAAACAGATGAAAGTTTTGATAAATATTTTGACACGTCTCAATCTGAAATGAACAAGACCTATTTGGCATTTAAAGATGATGATCTAGTAGGAGTTTTTAATATAAGCGGAATTATACGCGGATGTTTTCAAAGCGCTTATTTAGGCTATTGCGCAAATCAGAAATTTGCCGGAAGAGGCTTGATGAGTGTGGCATTGAAACTTGTGCTTGAAAAGATATTTATGGAATTAAAGCTTCACCGGATTGAAGCTAATATACAGCCAGTTAACACGCCATCAATATTATTAGTAACGCGCAATGGATTTATTAAAGAGGGGTTTTCTCAACGATACCTTAAAATAAACAACCAGTGGGCCGATCATTTTCGGTTTGCATTAACTTATGAAGATTGGGTGGTGAACCGCTAACAAAAGTGTCTACCATATCGATTAATGGACAGTGGTGTCTATTATGTATAAAAAATCGATTTAGTAGATGCAGAATGACTATCAATTTTATATGTCTGCTAATTTATGACAAAGAAGAAAAAAAGGTGGTCGTAAATTTGCTCTAACAAAGGCACAGATTAGCTCAAGCAGCGATGAGTAATAAAGATACTGTTATCAGCGAATTGTGTAAGGAACTAGGAGTAACTAGAGCTACTTTATATAGATATGTTGCTCCCAATGGTGAACTAAGAAATCACGCACAAGCCATGCTTTGCCAGTAGGAGTACCATATGAATCTAAATTAACGACCATTGGACCATTAATAGGTAATAGTATCGGGTGCTAAAGAGTGATTCCTTAATTTATCTCCAATTTGATCGCGAAATCAAATAGCTAGGCTGGACTAACTTGATTAAAGAGCCCCCTTATTTGGTGTAGAGCCATTTATTTGCAATATTGTTTGGGAGGGTTTGTTATCTATTGCAAGTGTACTATGAAACTCTATTAGAATTTTTAAAGCAATACCCTCTGCAGACAATAAAAGATTAGTTTGCTTTAGATATTCAGAGCCTTTTTTTAAGATCAATGCACTTGCTAGAGTTAATATTGCTCGGGTTTTATGCGATGAATTCAGTATTGGTTGATTTAGTTTTGCAACAATCCATTCTTCCAGTTCCTTTGTATCCTCAGTAGCATAGAGCATCATAGTCGCCACACGTAAGAGCGCCTCACTGAAAAATATATTACTTTCTTTATCATCAACAGCCAGAAGGAGTCTAGATAGAAAGGTATTTGCTTCTGTTTCATTCACATGCGGTACCAGAACATCAAAAATTTTTATTGCTGCTAATACATTACACTCTTCAGTTCCATAAATATCATATTTGCTTTTACAAATCATTGGGGTAAGCAGTTTCATGAGTGTTTCGCGTTCTATGTCATTGGCATTATGAGCCAGTGCCTCAAACACATAAATTATTCCGCTTTCATTATCAAACTTTGAGGCAAATAGCTGCATAAGCGTTTCACGTTGTGCTTTACTAGCATTCGGAGCAAGAGCAGCAAGAGCATGCACGCTAAGAATATTTATAAAGAAGTCACCTTCAGATAACTTTGGAACAAGTGCTTGAAAGAGGGTTTCACGTTGCGTCTCATTGGCATTCGGAGCTAATTCAATGATAACATGCATTGCTCGAGACTGAGCCCTTGTTCCTCCTTGATTAAATTTGTGAGTGAATATTCGAATGAGTACGTCTCGTTGTGCTTCACTGACATTCGGAGCTATAGTAGCAAGAATATTTGTTGCAGCACCACATATTTCATCATTGTTATCATTTAGTATTGGAAGAAACAGTTCCATGAGTAATTCGCATTGCACGACATTAGCATTCGAAGCTAGTATGGTAAAAGCGTTTATTGCAATCAAGCGTTCATTCTTGCATTTGCTACGAATGCTTGGAGTAAGTAAAAAGATGAGTGCGCTGCTTTGTGCTACCGTGGCATTTAGAGCTAGTGCGCCAAGGGCACCTATAACAACAGAACGAATGTTTGAATCCTCATCACCTAATATGGGTATAAACTCTTCTATGAGCATATCACGTTGCGTTGCAGTTACATTTTGAATCAATGCGACAAGAGTTCTTGTTGCAATATGACGTGCTTGCAAGTTCTTATTATCAAGCCCTGTTGTGAGAAGTATTTCTAGTGCATCGTATTGTTTTTTATTGGCATTCGTTGCAAGTGTAATAAGGAGATTTTTTGCAGCATTACACTCGGAATCATTACCATCATTAAGTTTTGATACAAGAACTTCAATGAAAGTTTTACGTTTTGCGCCCTCCGCGTTCGATGCTATTGAGACAAGGATTTTTTTTGAAGCACCATCCCCTGTATAGTTGCCATTATTAAATTGAGGTATCAGCACCTCAATGAGTTCTTTAAATTGTGGAAATTGAGCATTTGATGCCAGGGCAACAAGGGCTTTGACTACTTCACGTTGTGCATTAACATCGGAAAGATGTAGTCTTAACTTAAATACCTTAATGAGCATTTCACATTGAGCTCCCTTAGCATTCTGGGCTAATGCTGCGAGGACTTCTGTTTCAGTACAGCTGCGAGTTTCAACCCGGGCCTTAGAATAAAGCCTTGAGGTGAACAGATTAATGAGTACTTCACGTTGTGCTTCATTTGCATTCACAGCCAGCGCCACAAAGACCTCTTTTACGCCATATCGACGAAGATCATCGTCACCACCATCAAGCATTGGGGTAAAATGGTTGACTAGCTTATCGCGTTGCGTCTCATTCGCGTTCTGAGCCAGTGTAACAAGCGCATTTTGCACAGCTATATTTTCATCGTAATTGTATCTTTTATGTAGTGAGATGAGTATTTTAATAAGTACTTCATACTGTATTTCATTGAGCAGCCCAGCAAATGAATAAATAACATTCATAGCTGCGATACGAACCTCCCTATTTTTATCCTTTAATTTCAGCACAAACTCCTCGAATATTTTCGGAGTAATTAATGCAGAATTTCCTTTCAAGGCACTTAAAAATGCTAATCCAAGAGTTCGATGAGCCATGTTGGATGATGGTTTATCTAATGAGGTACGCAATATTGAACACCAATTATTTGAAATAATATCTTGAAATGAGGTAATTGATACATGACACCATTCTCCTAGTAATTGAGATTGATAATGAATCGCAAGTTCATCTTGCCGAGAGAATAGTGCATTAATCGCAGCTTTTTTCAGTTCACGTTTGATAACATTGGAACGTATACGCTCGTCGATATCTTTTAATGGAAGATATGAGTAGACAATCTCTTGAGTTTCACTCGGAAGACTTGAAAAAAATTTAGCTTTCATCACAACCTCATAGGAAATTTATTACTCATCAAATTTAATTGATGGGAATTTTATGGTTATTATGAAGCAAAACTTGAATTCCACACAAAAAAACTTTTAATCCTTATTAGCCCTTCGGGGATTTTTTCCTAACATAGAAGGTAAATTATCGATAGTAGTTTAATAAACTCATAAATTTACCTTTCCAGGTCATTACATTATCAACATTGCAACAGCAATTAAAAACCTGCTTAGAGGCGTCAGTGAAAAAATAAGGGATGGAATTAACTAATAAACTCTAACGGCAATCGTTGTAAAAAGCGAAAATAGTTCTAATTTAGAAGAATTGGCCGTTATACCATCATTTTCATGCGGTTGGCATACTTTGAAATTGTTTAATGAACTCAATGATATTATCTCATATGAAGCAATGTGTCAGGATCAATTCAAACGAAAAGCTTTCAAACATTAAATTTGGGACTAATATGGGTTCTGTGGAAGAAGAAGGGTATAAAATAACTAAAGAAGATAGTGAGTTACATGAGCCCCATGACTAAACATCTTAAGTGATTTGGGGAGTATGTTTTAGATTTGAATAAAAAGCCAAGAAACCTAGGCGTGATAAGATCTAAAGTACCATTTTGAAAATCAAACTGGTCAAATTTACAGGTACCCTGACTCGCCCCGAAAGGTAGGTAGTCGGCCAAGTTCACCCTATTTGTTTGGAAAATAAGAGTTAGATTATAATGAATGGCTTTAAATGTTAAGAGAATTTCACTTCATCAAACTCCTTGCAAAAATCATAAATTTCATCAAAAATAGGGCCTTTTCAAATTCAGTAATTCTATCTCTAGACCGTGATGGTATCGATTGCTTAAGGATGATGATTTAATGGCACAAGAAAAACTTGAAATCGAAATACAAACAAAAAACCCACTTATACATCAAGAGAATCCAATTATAAATAGAGAGGAGTATTTAGAGTTTTTATAAAAATTAATTTTAGAGAAATCGTCATCATTCACCTATGGGTCTTGTGTTTCAAATAAAGAACTAGATCGTAGATCCTATACAACAGGGATGTATCCTTTGTTTTTTTCCACGGCTGCTTCCAAAATAAGTGTATTTAACAATCTTGAGGAATCTGAAAAACCATCCGGCCCTTAAAACTATCATAATTAATTTGATGCCATCCATAATCTCGCCAGGCATCGTCAACTAAACTTTTGATATATCTTCATTTCTATAATTAAACACTCATTTAGAATATTATTTGACTGGCGATACTGATAAACCAGCGCTATATGGAATTAACCCCACTCAGAGATTCCATCTTTATTTTAGAAGGATTGCTGGAACAACAAACAGGATTGAATCCAAATGAAATCATGACGCATACCGCAGGCGCTGGAGAATCTGTCTTCTGGCATATTGATAAAGATGCAGATTATGGCATATTAAATGAGCTTTCTCGTAGTTGCGCAAATCCTCAATGGACTTCAACACCCCTATAATACCAGTTTTTTACATTCAATCATGCTTAGTGTACCCCAGTTAATTACCGCGTTTAAATAACATTCCAATAGATGCTCTTCATCTTATCGGAGACCACATAAGTGGCCTTCATCATTAAATTACCGAGTTTCTCCAATTCATCTTTTACGAAAGTCCCAGACTTTTGATAGAAAACTAATTGATATAGTTTACACTATTACACCTACACGTTATGGAATGTTCTTTCTTACACACCCTTAAGGTTATCTAACACCTTTAAATGTTTAAAATGGAATAAAAAGGAATCTATCAATGAAAAAATCATATTCGAACTCATTAAGTATATGCATCGCTTTAGCTGCATTTGTATTCCCCCCTTCAATATATGCAAAAAAAATATTCCCTGCAGAAATTGTTGGTCGCGATCTAGATATGCCTATTGGGAAAAGCTTTGGTCATGTAGGCATTACCACAGCACCAATGAACAGTTCTTCAGGAATGAATCAGGTAGCTTATTAGTTATTGAGGTGCTTAAAGAGGAACCTGTTGGCCAGATTAATACAATGGGAAATTTTATCTCTAGAACAAATTTTTGGGAGGCTAAATGGGGTGTTTCAGACGGAGGGGAAAGAGGGTAGCAGGCTCTTTTAGAAGCAAATCATCAGCGTTGGTGGTGCCCTAAATACACATCGGATACGAAGTACTATATCGGTAGAGGAATTCCAGAAAAAGGTATTGCTCTAGAGTGCGGTACCTGGCGGTGTGACACCTATGTTTGGTGGGCATTCTTTAGTCAAGGATGGAATCTTATTCCAGGCTCTATATGGCTTCCAAGTGTATTATTTAATAACGTCCCATACTATAACTTTAAAATAAACGACTCAGAAAATAAAAATCATTCTTACACTAAGACATTAGAAGATGTCTCTGCTGAAGAGCTTAGTGAATTGTCGAGGGAGGATTTTCAGATGATGATGGATGCGCCACCCATAAACTATGTAACTTCGCCATCAACGATACAATTACAACATGCAAGTAATCCGAATTTAAATGAAGAAAAACGAAGTGTAATGATTGATAGGTTAATTGCTGATGACGCTGAACCAGACTTGGTTCCTAAATTGTTAACACTTTATAATGAAACTGATAATATTGAAGTTGAGAATACAATTGTTCAAGATCTTATGCTTTATAATCAGCGTCATCAATCTGTTCAATCGTATATGAATAATGTACAGCCTCTATTGAAATCTTTCTTTTCTGAACTCCTTGATGTTAAAACATTAACTCCACGAATGGCCGATGATGCATTAAGGGGTTACATTGATACTCACTCACCCGAAGAAATTATTGCTCAACAAGAAAAGATTAATAAACGACTTAAATCAATTAACCATTATTCTTCAATTATGCTCAAATACACGTTAATCTATAAGTCCAAAGAATTACAAGGCATCTATCTTAGATCTATAGTGAATGAATTACGTAAAGAAAATAATGCAGATTTAGATAGCTACTTTTTTGGCCCGATGACTTTAAGTTTTAACCATACTGGTAAAAGCGTTATAGAACCAGAGTATAAGCAAATAGTAATCAAATATTTAAAAGAAGTGCGTGGAAAATATACCCAAAAGGGTATTAAAGCACATCCCGAAGATTTTCATAGAAGCATTACAGCGCCTTATTACTTTGGATTAATGAAAGACATGGGAATGTAACCCTCATTAAGGAGGCCAATTATATTGGCTTCCTCGTTTTAATTTATTTATAAATGAGCACTCAGTTTTTCCATAAAGATTACTCACTAATATGGCCTTTTGTATATTTATATAAAATAAATACCATATGAATTCCTAATAGACTAACTAATGATATGTAAAATAAAAGTTCATTTGGCTGTTTTGGAAACAAGTTATTAAGAAGACTAAATAGTAAGAAAAAAAAGATTAGTATTGCGCTATAAAAAAAAGTGTATCTTTTATGTCTGTTTAAAGGCAACGCGACTAATGAATAAACAAAAGCGAAAGCTATGCCTAAAATCGTTATGAAATATAAGTATAATGGCCATAAATCCATAAATTCAGATATTCTAAATTGTAAAATTAATGTCAGAAGTCCACCTATAGCAAAGGTATATGTCAAAATGAAAAAATCCCAATTATAATAATTTGAACTTATAATTTTTTTTCCCTTAGGAAATTTTATTTCTGACCAAATAATTAACAAAATAATTAAAGGGGCAGTAATCATAATTCCCTTGAGCGAATCAGATTGAGACTTGAATGTCATTCTCAGGGATGTAATAAGGAAGAGTATAGATAATAACCATGAGTATCTATTAAATTTATACATATTATTCTCTCTAAAATATAACGATGGGAGATTCAGACAGTAATCGCTTTTAATTAAACTTAATTTAATTAAAACAGTTTATTGGACCAAGATTACCCATCAAATTGATCTTGCCCCGGAAAATCGGACACATTGCTAAGCACCCCATTTGACTTCAAAGTTTGCGGGTGATTAATAACTAAGCCTGAAATAAAGTCGCTTCCGATTATAATAAATTTAGATGTACTCGAAATATATGATTTTTAGCAGCCGCACTGGCTCCGTTGCAAAAACGAACGATAGTTTATACTTCAAATAAAACTATTGGACGGGATCCTAAATGCGCTCAACGAAACCTACAGCCTTTAAATGGCGTCATTTTCATGGTGAAGTGATTTTACAGTGTGTTCGCTGGTACTGTAAATATGGAATCAGCTATCGTGATCTGGAAGAAATGATGGCGGAGCGGGGCTTGGAAATTGACCATACAACCTTGTACCGCTGGGTTCAGCATTATGCTCCTGAATTAAAAAAACGCCTTGACTGGCATAAGAAACGTTATGCTAGACGTTGGCATCTTGATGAAACCTATATCAGGATAAAAGGTGAATGGAAATACCTGTATCGTGCCATTGATGAACTAGGAAATACGATTGATTTTTATCTTTCCCATCGCCGGAATACAAAGGCTGCGAAACGCTTCCTCAAAAAGCTCATCAGGTCTAATGCCACCTGTGATGTCAGTGTCATCAATACCGATAAAAATCCAGCCTATGGCCAGGCCATTAAAGAATTGAAACAGAGGGAAGTCTGGCTTCTGACGTAAGTCATCTGCAGATAAAATACCGCAATAACCGACTGGAAGCAGACCACGGAAAGCTTAAGCGTCTCATCAATCCCGTCAGGGGATTTCAATCCATGGAAACTGCTTGTGCAACCATCAGGGGGTTTGAAATCATGCGTATGTTTAAAAAAGGTCAGTTCAATATTTGGATGTATGGTAACCGAACTGAGAGCTCTTTTATTAATGAACAATTTGGAATTTACGGCTGAGATCTATTCAGAAATTGCTTTTTTGTACAGCTTTTCTTTTTTGCAACGGAGCCGTTTAATGTCTGGTGGGCATGAGTTGAATTTTGATTGGGTATTTGTGTTTGCTCTTTTGGTCTTTTTTTATCTACGGGCATGTATTTTTACTTGATTAAAACAAACCGAAAAATCAAGTCCGAATTCTTACGATTAGACATTCAAAGTTGGCTAATGTCTGGATTGATCTCCTCATCTCTCCTTTTGGCGTTTGGTATCGCCGCGTTGTTGCATGGTGGGGTCTACGGATATTTTACCCCCTACATCGATCTCCTTATTTTGACGAGTCTTACTGCTTGTTTGATTTTTGTGCCTATGGCCACGGTCCGAGATGCACTGCGAGACATATTTCGCATGGCCCTCTTGGAGCTTGATGAAAAAATAAGAGATTTTTTAGAGCAGCTTATAAAACAGCGTAATTTCAAAACCTATACAAGCTACGTTGCAAAAATAGGACGTGCACAATTT
>NZ_CAAAIM010000021.1 GCF_900639985.1 Legionella rowbothamii
TAATGAAAGGGCAACTAAGACCGTTCAATAAACTGGCTGAAAATATTGAAATTCCTTAGCGTACGTTTTCGTACCATTGGACTTCAAACCCCTACCCAAAGAATTTGCCTTGAGATTTGGCAGAAAGCATTTTTGTCGCAAGTGATTCATCTTGAGGATAATTTTTTTGAACTCGGAGGCGATTCACTGTTAGCCTTACAAATCATTTCTGCCTTAAAAAGCCATTTTAAGTTACCAATTCCCCTCTCTGTGCTGTTTGAGTACCCTGATATTATCTCGCTTGCTCATCAATTGGATATATTGGTTGCGGAAGGTAACAGTACGCACGCTCACGCTTCTTCAAGCGTCATTAAATTATCATCGGGGCCTCATAAGACGCCCTTATTTTTGGTTCATCCGGTAGGCGGCTCGGTCTTTTGGTATCAACAATTAGCTCAACGATTGGATGGGAAGTACACCGTTTATGGGATAGAGGATCAGAGCATTAATGGTCATTCGCGCCGATTTGCCTCAATTTCTGAGATGGCACAATTCTATTTGGAAGAAATCGATAAAGTATATCAAGGGGAGGAATATTGTTTAGGTGGCGCTTCCTTTGGTGCGACCGTTGCTGTTGAGATGGCGAATCAGTTAATGCGGTCTAACAAGTCTGTTACGTTTTTAGGACTGTTCGATGGATGGGCAAAATACCCAGATTCGCTAATCAAGTCCAATACGATGGGACTATTGAGCAAAAATCAGGGGATAGGAAAACAAGCCAGTGAATACCTAGAAGAACTAGAAGAGTATAGGAAAAAACTACTATTAGCATTTGAACTTCCTACTATTCGTGCCGACATTACGTTATTTAAAGCAAATGATCTTTGGGATGCTTTTGTTTTAGCGGATGATCCTTTTAACGGATGGAAGCCTTTTGTTGAACACGAGATCACGGTTCATGCGATTCCTGGAACACATGAAACGATGTTTTTTGAATCCAATGTGGATCATTTGGCTACTCTTGTGGAATTAGAGGCTTTTTCGAAAAGAAAACGGTGAGTTATAATGGCCGTTGGTTTATTGAGATAGATTATGGTCATGATTTCGATTCGCTCTTGGGAATATCAAAACCAAATGCTCGCCTTATTTAGAGCCGATTTTCTATTCCAGCAGAGAAGAAGCATTGGCTATTGCTATAGACCTGATAAAAAAAGTTCATAAGAATGTAACTAAAGAAAGAATATCAGAATATTTTGATGAGAAATAATCTGCTTGTATGACTAGTAATTCAAAGCGTTTTAGTTTAATTGTCAGATGTAAAACTGAAAGCAGATTTAACCTCCGCAATTAAGAATTTAATCTTGTCAGGAGTTTATTATGTGTGGTTTAAAATCTTTATATGCTAAATGGACCCCTTTCAAAGTAAATAACGATATTGAAAAAAGTAATAGAATTACTGATACATCAATTACTAATATAAATCATGATAGGTTAAAGGTTTCTGAATCGATTATTCCGCGAATTTTAGACATCATCAAAGATGAGTCTTATTTTCCTTTAACGCTTGCTCTTACGGGGGAATGGGGTGCTGGAAAAACATCTGTAATTAACCTATTGAAAAGTAATCTAGCCCAAAATAAAAATAACGTTGTTATTTCTTTTGATCCATTAATAGAGGGCAAACAAACTGTAAACGAGTTGATCGAGCTATTTTACCTTAAAGTAATTCAACAAGTTGATAATAAGGCCGTAAAGAAAGCGTTTAAAAAGCTTTTTTTATCAATGTTAACAATCATTCGATTCAAAACAAGTTTGCAATATAGGGACCCTGTTCAACCTATATCTTTAAGTTTCGAGAAGGATTGGGCTGCCGATGTAGAAAAGTTAATTCAGGTATGGGAAAAAAATGTTCAACAGTTACCATCTCAACAATTCCAAGAGATAAACTCTATTTTATTGCAAAGCGAAATTAAGCTTTATGTCTTTATCGATGAGATAGATAGATTAAGTTCCGAACAGATTATCCCTTTTTTACTTTTTTCAAGGGTTATGGAGTCAATTGAGCCTTTAGTTTGTGTAATGGGCCTTGATTACAATAGAACCATTAGAAAATTAGTTGTGGAAAATAAATTAGGAAGTTCTGGTTATAATGATGTTAAATTCTATTTAGATAAGTTAATAACGCTTTCCTTCCATGTTGAGGCTACATTAGATAATCGTGTTGAATTTTTGAGTGAGCTTTTAATAACGCATCATATTTGTAACAAAGAGTTTATCTACGAATTTTCTCACCAGCTTCGAGAAATTTGTTATTATTTAGTGACGCCACGAGGAATTAAGAAACTTGTAATATTAGCTTCAGCTAATAAGCAACTTATTAAGTTTTCAGGGAATATGATTCTATTCTTACAATTATTAGCTATAGAAGTTAAAAATCCGATTATTAAAGAATACTTAGCAAAACATGAAACTATTTTGCATATAGAAAATATTAAAAGAGAACCTGGATATAGTCATCTATTAAAAAAACAAAACCCTCAATCTGAACAAGATATTTTAAAATTAAATAATCAGATTAAGAAAGTACTCCTAGGAATTTTAGATCCAGATCTTAAATTAACAGAAGCAGATTCGGTTGCTCTGTATGATATGACCCCCTATTTTATTACAGATCATTTTAATAGTAACTATATTCTCGATATCTTGGGCTTACCACGGAGTTTACTTCATGCATATGTAAGAAACTTAAACCGATTAGAAGACATAAAGGTATATTTTGATTTTTTTCAGGGAGATTTTCATGGTGCGCTTGAAAAGTTAGTGGATATGCCAAATCAAAATATTGCGGCAGATATTTCATTGGCGTTGATTAATAAGGTTCCCTTACAACAAAGACCAGAGGATATTAATCTGGAAACCCTAAATAAGCTGTGGCTTAAAAATGTAAATTTCTCAAGCGGAAGTCCTTATACACAAATAGCACTATATTTGTCCTCATTCGTTCCTTTGGAAAAGCTAGTGGATACAAATGACTTATTTTTATCCAAATCCTTCATCGCGAATATTCTTTCTGCTTTCAATATTACAAATAACAATGGAGTATATAATTTAGATCACTTTAGGGAGAATATAAGATTTCTTGAAGAAAGTTTAGAGGATGTATCATTTAGAAATAATTCTATTAAAAATTTTAGTAAAGAAGATATTAGAGAAATACTTAATATATGGTTGCAAAAATTATCTTTTTCACTAGAAAAAAAAGATCCCAATCTTATTGAAACAGATAATTCGATCGGTTTATTTTATCGTTATATACAATGGGGAAAGGCTCTTGGGCAAGACAATCGAGGGAAATTGAGTAATTATGTAAGTAGTGTTTTGAATAACAGTACTGTCTCAGAGGGAATAAAAATAAATTTTTGCCGATGCGTGATATCAGCTGGAGACTTTAATACTTCCTTTCCTCAAAAGACCCACCGACATATTATATTTGAGGAGCTTTTTGGTTCATCTTTTTTGCAATCGAATATTGAGGAATACGCTGCAAAATAGACTCTTGGAACTACCCACAGGTTTAACTTTTAGAAATTAGTATAGTGGAGTTATTATATCTTTTATGAGGGGATTATCAATCCAAGGCTCCTGGATTCATAGTATTCAATGATAGAAATAAGCGTATATCCGCATTCTTCATTAAAAAAAGATGAAAATCAACCACAATGGTTCTGCTATAGAATGCATAGCTTGATTAAGACCTCCATGATTCCTTTTTACAAAGATACAGTTGGATAACTAACAGAGCCAATTCACTACGGCATGGATAAACATTGACCACTTGATCTTATAGTGTATAATTTGCAATATTTTCAACCTTCCCATTTTTATATGAATATCCTTTTTTACTGGTTTATATTTTTTTTACTTTATTCAAACACTGCGTTAAGTTATAAATTCGAAGAAAAAGTTTTCTGTCCAAAAGAGATTATTTGTTCACGGAATAAAAGTATTAGCTCCTGTAAATTACCAGAAGGAGAAAAGGGGCTGTGGAATAAACCCAATTCTTTTTTCCCTGTTAAAAAGGGTAGATATCATTTCGAAGGTGTATGGTCTAGTTATCAAGCACAAATTTTTGATCTGAGTCCTCAATTACCCACTAATTCAAACACGGCAGTTTGTTTATATAAGACTAAAAATGAAGATGGTACAACATCTGACAGTTATTATTTACTCGTAGGTTCCAACAGCTCCGTTGATTTAGTAGAAGCAGGACCAATTGAATCAAGCCAGTGGGTCACAATCCCTCCCCTTGCATACTGTATGACATATGATCCAGAATTATGCCCTCTTATGAACGTCCCTTCTCTCAAATTTATTGTTGATTCGGCTTTAGGGCTGAAAATAAGTGCTAATGGGATTAGCATATCTGAATACTTAAACAATAATGGTTCTAAGATTTTAACGATGTACGAAGCATGGGATGCCTGTACCGATGTGGGATTATGCCTACTTCATTTAACAATCAAAAATGACGATCAAGACATTGATGTGGGTGGGATAATCGTGAACATGAATAACAGGATGAGTATCGAAGATTTTTTTGAAAGGCCAAAAACAAATTTTGAAATTATAATTAATCGAGACGAACCAAATTCAATCAAAATAAGGCGGATATTAAACTAGAATTGTATATTAGGTTAGATTAAACCGTACGAATCTCTCGTTAATGTTTTTACGGCTCACTTTGCACGCTATATTTATAGGACATTCATATTGTTGTGCTTTAAGTGAGTTTCACTCCTGGCTAAAAATTAACAACTTGGATTAATTAAGTTAGGGAGAGATAGGCTAAGTTAACTTAGCCTATTATTATTGAGATAAAGTCTGATACATTCTAATATTAACGCTATAGATTCTTTCAACGAACGCCCCGCTTAATAATGAAGTTGACTAATCCCATAATTCTAAAGCTTCGGCTATTTTGGCCAGACTTGCAACCACGTTATATAGCATTTGAAAACCCTGATCAACGTACGGTCTAGATGTGTCTATCCCTACGAGTTTAAATGCCTCTTCAATATTGCTTGTAGGTAAATGGGCATCTGCATGCCGCAACTCATACACACCAACAATTGATGCTGTTACCTCCCTAACTCGATTTCTATCATATTTTGAAGCCAACAAATTCTCCAAATATTTTATACTTCCCCAAGTTTCACTTTTGGGTGGTGATACAAACTTTTTCATAGGTTGGATATCAAGGCAATCTACAATCAACCGAGCGAGATCCTTTGCTAAGGCATAGAAAGACTGTTCGTCTGTAGATCTAAATCGATGTATTCTTGGGAGGAGCTCATGTATTGCATCATGATCCTTAAAGAGCAGAATACCCAGTTTCTCTTGTGAACATTCATTTATGTTCTTTATAGTATCAAATAAGTATTCCTCAGGAGCTTGTGTAGTTGCTGGTTGACCTCTTACCTGAGAAGCTAATAGTTCGTGTCCAACCCCGCCATCTGGGACCACATTAAAGCCCGCCCATATTTTCTGCTGCCATTCAGGTAAATTTCCAATATCTTTAGCAAACACATTAATAAGAGAAAGATGATTTAAACCGAAATTCACCCCACTCTTATAACTGCAAGAGACCTCGCCCGTTTGAGCAGTATAAAATTTTAAACTCCCCCCTCTTCTATTACACAGAGCCATAATAACTTCAGGTTTAAACCACAACCATTTTCCTGAATCAATGAGATCCATACCCCTGGCTGTAGAACCATCTACATCTATAATAAAGACACATGTGTTTTGAACTGTATCCCCTCTAACTTTAGCACTCGTTTTACTAGGAAGAATGACTTCATTTCGCCAATACTCCCCTAACACATAATAAAGTTTCTTTCCTTCAAAAGATTTTTCCCATGAGGCGCTCGAAGTGTTCTCCTGAGTAGGTGTTTCAGAAAGACTTGGAATGTCATCTTCCTCCTCTACATCTATTCGCGCAAATTGGAATATTCCAATTTTAGACCCAAAAATTCCTCCTCCCTCATGTATTTCCCTAATGCCACCTTGCCATTTTCCAGATTCTGTATTCACTTGGGCAGAATCAACTGACCATGTAAAAGGAGGAGCTTCAGCATATATAGAAACTCTATTACAATATTGCGTCATATAGAGAGCCATATCTCTCGCGCAGAGATAGTCCTTTAAATAATGTGCTTTAATTTCTAGTACAACAGTCTTATTGCTTTCATCAGTTCGAATTCTTGCTACAACAGCATAATCTTCCATTGGATCAACCCATGAGTTGCCTTCTCTCACTATTCCCAATGAAAGAACAAGATCCTGATTTAAATGCCAAATATTATGCCTTTCATCATGAGAGGTTTGCTCCAGTACCAAATGAATACCGTCTACATTTCCTTGATAATCTTTATATACTTCAGCTGGAAAATACTGCTTATCATCAAACCATCCAGTATGGCTGTGGTTGCTGCTGCGGCCAATATCCGTCCAATCAAGCCTCTTAGCTTCCTCAATTTGTTTATAAGGTATTGCTATAGACCCAACTCCAAAAAATTCTTTTTGGTAACCCTCGTAACCATACGTCCCAATATTAATTTTATACTCAGCAGCTCTTAATGGTATCCATGCCATACTATCAAATTTCTTCCGACGAATATCCTTCATTTCAAACCACTCTTTATTCATAAAAACCTCACATTTTAGCAACACCAATAAATCAATGAGCGAGATACCATTGACATCCAATTAATGATGTTTTTAATTATGAGATATTTTATCATGGGACATTCATGTGGATGGGCAATATTTAATCAAAAAAACTTTTTGCTCATATCATAATGCATTGAATAATAATAATATAATTATTTATTAATATTTTTTTGGCCTGAGGGCAATACAAAAAAAGTTGAATTTATGGGGTTTGCTGTGGCTTTCTTGTTGTTACAATCTGCTAATGAAACCTATGGATGTAATTTTGTTTTGGTAAGACTTTCATGCTTTATAATTAGATCAGCAATTTCCTTAACAGGATCAATTACAACACCGAGGAGCCAATAATAGTAAAAATCGGAAAGTTATAAGCTCCATATGTTGTTGTAAAATAAAGCCCCCTTATCTCCTAAGGATATACTATGTGCTAGTTTTAATTTGTCATAGTCAATCATAGTGGTCTGTACTAAATCCACCAGATCTTTAGTCCATCAAACAACATAAATCTCCTCATTTTCTGGGCTATAAACGAGGACTTTAGAAAGTATTCCGATGTTTATCAGGATAATACAATGACTGATCATCCTCCGAAGGGATCGTAATTTTTGTGGCAAAATAACCAAAGAGTAAAGAAAAAACAAAAAAAATATTCCCTAAGCTAGTATAGGCTATCGGTGGCACTTGAAGGAGGCTAACCAATAAATCTGCATAGGCTTCAACAAAAACAACTGTTTGACCCTGTGTAGAACCCGAAGGTGGAAGGTCTAATGCAAATAAGCTAAGGGCGCTAATCATTAGTATGAAACAAGTTGTTATCATTAAAAACTTCAATAAAATTTTGGACTTCATTGCCATGCCCCTTCTGGTTATTTATGTGTCTTACTATTAATAATTTTCCGATTCCCGGTATTAACAAGAACTATCCCATGTGACATGGGATTCTGGCGATAATACCCCAAAGAAAAATCAAACTTATAATCACACAGATATTTTTTATAATTGTAAATTCAGATCATTTGGATTATCAGCCATCGAGATTCCTCTTATCCAATTATTCTTATGTTATAAGAATTGCATATTTTGTTATTTGTGTTTTCGTAACCAGCCATCGATCCAATATGGAACAATTACCAGCCAGAACAGTATTACAAGTAAAGTTAAACATCCAAAAACAAATAACAAATTGATTTGTCCCCAGTGCATAAGATGTATAAAAACATTATCTGGAATATGTAACGACTTAATAAATAAATTATTATTATCTCCTGTAATTGCAAGAAGCATTGATGCTAAAAATAGTTGTCCTACTATAAGCATTAAGATTTTAGCTGCTCTATTGGTCATTAATCTTTTCCATATATTTGGTGTTCTTTTCGGATCCATTAGTGTTCGAATTTTTTACAATAAATATCTTCGTGACATAAGAGTTTGGGAGAAAATATCCGCAACGGAGGTAGAGCGCATCTTTTCGCTTAACAATATCGGTTCCACCCTGAGGACAGGTTAAGTCAATCAGCTGATATATCTTTTCTTTTGAATCTAAAGTAACTGTGTTTTTTACTAAAAAATTGGGGTATTGCTCAGCATGTAAAAACACCAATCTCTCAATCCCTGCGATAATACCCCAAAGGAAAATCAAACCCATAACTAAAACCACGCAAATATTTTTTATTTTTGAGCTCATTTCTTTTTCCTAATTATTGCCGAGTGGACTATTGTTCTTCGTGTAGCGATTAAGCTAAGGATTATAAGAAAAGATGAGATAACCATAAAGGGATATAATTGAAATAAATAAACTAAGCCTTCTAATACCAAAGCCAATAAAATAAACAACACTGCTATAAATGAAAATAAATAGACCCACGAATAAACAGACTCCTCTGACCCCACACTAAGAAGACGATTTCGCAGCCCAACTACTGCGCCCATTCCATACCACAAGAAGAAGTACTTTAAGGCAAGTAGATCCGTGTACAGCTCGAATTCACCCAGCTTTCTCGTCTGGTCTAAAGTAAATATACTAGGCATCATAATGTCACGACCCTGAGCAAAATAATCAACTAGAAGACGGGCTAACTCGATATAGGGTGCGATTAAAATTAATGAAATAATAATCCATTTTAAATTCAATTTACTCATTATTGTCCTTATGTACCGCGCTATAGAGCGCTAACTAAGAGCAAAGAACTGCTGCTCTACTGTTTATAAGAGACAGCAATCATTACTTAATTTCGTTAAGGTAAAATTAGATTTTCATTCGTTTATATCTAACAAGGAACCAAAGTCAGGGAAAAGCATCGCCTCCACTTCATTTCCTAAATCTATATGCCGTTTTATAGCACTCTCCAAAGTAGCTTTAAGAGACTTCAATTCTTCGTAAAACCTATGATGTAGGTATTTGTCCCCACGTTCAGTAGTGAGTTCCTGTTGAAGTTGCGTTCCAAATAGCCCAGACGCTACATTAAAGTAGATAGCAAAATTGATATATAAGGGTATCCGATCCGTATAGTCATACCCATAACTTGGAAACTTGTGAATTTCTATGTAGTTATGTGTAACTTTTTCTTTATTTAGAAGTAGTTTTTGTTTCCAGTCGTGAAGCTGTAACGTTTCCAATTCAATTGTATGATTCTTTGCTGTTTGAATCATCTCCCTTGGATCTATGGTGCATTCCAAATAATTATTCTCAACTAGGTTCATTTTTTGCCTCCCGCAAACGAGTTACCTAAATAACGAGTGATTAATAAGCCCCCCTTTCGGGGGGGTATTCCTTGAGAATCCAAAAGGATTGCTCATTCCCTCACCTCAAATAAATCATTCATTCTACTGATTAGCTGGCCATTACTGGTTATCTCTTTGCATTGGAAAAACGCACAGACGTCACTCCAATCCCACGAATCTCCATCCGGCGGCATGTTCGTAAATGAGTAATTAACCGCATCTGTAACCTGGTGAGACGGCTCGCCCTCATGACTGCAAACAAGAAGTTCTGGTAGATAGTGAAAACCTGGCTGAACACAATACAAGGTGCTCTTATGTTCAAAATACGCACGTACGAAATCACGATCATAATTCTTAAACGTCAAGTAATTCATGCTACCCTCTCATCAATAAGTTATCATTTAAAATACTATAATATCATATGTGATATTTAATGCAAGCATAATTGATAACTTAATATCATTTTTGATATTATAATATTAGCTTTTATTTCTTTTAGGAGAGCAATGTGCCTAATCACAATTGGCATGACCTAGCATCACGTATTCTTAAAGCGGAGTTAAAATTCAAAGACATCAGCTATGAAAAATTAGTGTGTTTATTAGAGGAAATAGATATCAATGAAACTAAAGCAAGTATTGTGAATAAGTTGAGTCGAGGTACATTTCAATTTGCTTTTTTTTTGCAATGTGCCTCTGTAATTGGAATAGAAAATTTAAGAATTGTAGAGCTGCTTAATTTAGACAAAAAGAAAACATGAGCATGTGTCACATTAACTTAACACACTTTTGAAACGGCCTGTAAAGGAAGGACTATTAATATATAGAGCATCTGAAAATCTCTTACTATTAGAAAGCTGTTTTTGTTCCTCAAAAAATTGTCATTACTCAACCAAATATCCATTGCCAATTAGGACAATTTGTCCTATAGTGCTTATGAAATCCGGGCAAATCGCTCTGGGTAGTAAAGCAAGGGAACAAAATGCATCATTTGACTGTAGATGAAAAAAACATAATAAAACAGGCAATAGGAATACTCGATTCAAAATTAAGAACAAAGGATGTGCGTTTTAACAGTGCTGCTTCAGTGAAACACTATTTAAGATTCCAGTTGGAGGGATGTGAAAGAGAACACATGACTGCGTTGTATCTTGATACACAATACCGATTGATTGAATATAAAAAAGTTTTTTCCGGTGTAGTAAATAGTTGTTCAATTAGTGCCAGAGAATTTGTTAAAGATTCTCTCGATCTGAACGCTACCGCCATTATATTAGCGCATAATCACCCTTCAGGTGATGCGCAGCCTAGCCAAGAAGACATCAAGGCAACTTTGAAAATAAGAGAAGCATTAGATTTATTTGATATCAGATTAGTTGATCACTTTATAGTCGGTCACAATGAAATACACTCCCTAATGGAGCTTAATTTAATCTAAAGGAAATTTATGGAACACTTTAGTTCATACAACACTCAGGGCAATATCCGCCCTGAGTGTTTGCAAAAGGCAGAATTATGGGAAACTCCCTCCGGTGAAGAAATTAAAATAGTCTTGGGAATGGTAGGATGGTCTGGCGTTGAGTTTTCTCGAAAAATTGATACCAGCGATCGCACGATTAGACGATGGCTAAGCGGGGATCAACCTATCCCGTATGCTGTATGGTGTGTATTATGTGTCGAAGCAAACTTAGGCAAAATTTGGAACTGACAAACAGCGAATACCTATGACTAAAAAAAATAATAACCAAATTAGTAATGCACACGATCAGTTCTTTCGTACCGCTATGATGGATAAACGTGTTGCTCGGGATTTTTTAATGTCCTGGTTGCCAGCTGAGCTTTGCCAAAGTGTTGATTTTGAAAAACTGGAAATACAACCACGATCGCATATTAATGATGTGCGCAAAGAATCAGCCGTTGATGTTCTATTTAAGACGACAATCGAAGGACATGAAGCTTATCTTTATCTACTATTAGAGCATCAATCTACACCCGATCAATTAATGCCCTTCCGAATGCTTAAATACATGTGCAATATTATTGATCATCATTTAAAAACACATGATACAAAAAATGATAAGAAAATCCCTTTGATTTATCCATTAGTTGTCTATCATGGAAAACGAAAATACCCATTTTCTACAAATCTAGGTGATTTAATTGATGCACCTCAATCTTTAGTAGACCGATACTTTTTAAAACCATTTCAACTCATTGATTTAGGGCAAATTGATGATGAAATACTAAAACAACATGCCTGGTCAGGTGTCATGGAATTTGCTTTAAAGCATATCTTTGCTCGTGATATTTTGCCTGGATTAAAAAAAATTACAAAATCCCTACATCAACTTGATAGAGCAGGTGGACGCGATTTTATTGCCATTGTGTTACAATACTTATTAGAACGCGGTGAATTAAGTGACAAGGATGCTTTTTTTAAGTTAATTGACACCCAAATATCACATGAAGTCGGAGAAAAAATTATGAGTTTAGCTGAACAGTTGAAACAAGAAGGCCGAATTGAAGGCGAACTTAATAAAGAAAGGGAAATTGCTAAACGCCTGCTTGAAGAAGGTGCCGATCCTGTTTTTGTTGCCAAAGTAACTGGGTTGTCTCTGGATAAAATAAAGATTCTGCAAAAGCACTAATCATCCCATTATAACACTTACACGTTTTTTTATTTGTAATTTTAAAGTATGGGTAACAATTAATTGTTACCCCAATTATGAACCTCAATCACTTTTCTTGTATCGCCAAATATTCCTTGAGAAGTTATGAATTTAAGCACAATCTTCATAATCTATGGAGGCTATTATTGGAGTTTGTCCTTCTGAGGAGTTTTGTATAATTTCCGAGACATCGCAAGTAACTTCACCTTTAGCTTTTAATTAATTTTCGATATTAAGCATCAAGCTTTTTAATGACAAATTCATTTACACCAGTAAAAAAGATCTTAGTGCAGGTCCAATCATAAACATATCTGTCCCCAAAACCACCCCTGGAAAGACACCGGAGCGCTTCTTAGCGGAGTAAGTTATTGACAATAAATAATTCAATTAGGAGGGCTAGCCGCAAACCTCGGAAATTTCCGGACAGTTTTTAGTCACTTCGGGTTTTCTTAACCTACGCAAAAGAACCTTGCCTATTATCT
>NZ_CAAAIM010000022.1 GCF_900639985.1 Legionella rowbothamii
AGATGAAATTGAATTTTAGAAGTTTGGAAAATAACCTTTAAATTCATAATGTTAAATTAAGACCTGCGAATTCTGTAAAATGCTTCCCCAAACCCCACATATGTTTTAATCCAACATTTGTGCCCATCCCATAGATAGAAAGTAAGATCCTTTCTGAAATTTCATTTGGTTTTAAATAGGTTTTCTGGCCATAAGAAATAAAATCATGGGTAAACCGATTTTCCAAATCGACTTCTTTAAACATATCAATTAGATTGGTTCCTTCCCATTTTTCTTGTAAATGCTTTTTTATAATTCCAATGTTTTTTGATTCGGCTTGAGGTGTAAGTGGTGTGACAATAATACGACCACCATTCTGAGGACTTATTCGAACATTTGGGTTTTTCGGAATGTTATCATTCAAAGCCGTTAGTGCGCCTGTTAATTTTTGCTTTAATTGAGCAATAAAAACATTTCCATCAAGAGGTAAAGACAGATCATCAAAATATTCTTCTTTATTCTCTTCAAAGTTATTAGGCAAATCCTCATCTGGGTTTCGATGTTTGAAAGATCCATCAATCCATATTTCACGGCATCTAATACGATCCGCAAGTTTTTTTAGAACATAAACCTCATAACAAATTCGTTTAATTTTTCCGGTATGGGCATCAACAATGCGTTTTTGCCATTTATCTGGCAAGCAATCCATAGGGACATCTTCATTATCTGGGAAATAAACTTTGTTGCTATCAAAATATTTTTTGATTAGTGCCAATGCATTGAGGATTGGTTGATGCTCTGAGTTATTAGAACGAAAAACCACGTTTTCTAATAAAGGTTGAATCATACGTCGATAATAACTTGCATACGAGCTTCTAATTTGTTGATGAAGTAGGCTCTGGTACTTTGGCCCTTTTTTCTTATACTCATCAATAATATTTTTTAATTTATCCTGACCAACAATGGGTTTTACCGCATATCCAGCCCAAACTGGCAATGAGCTGAATATGCTTCAAAAATTTTAGTTAAACTCAAATTGGAAACTTGAGTTTTGAATTGTTTTGCTTCCAGCACCTTGAGAATCAGGATTTGAGCTGCCAAATAATGTTTGAGGTGTAGATATAAGAAGTGCTGCCAATTTTGATTCATTCAACTTCATTTCTTCCTCGGTAATAGAAGAGTCCTCAGGTGCAAATTTCTTAGCTTGGCTAAGAGCTTCTTCAGCTTTCTCCCATTTTTTCTCTAATCTATAAGTACAAGCAATATTTAACCAAGCATCTGCAATTTCTTGTTTATCTTCTGTTTTTTCCAAGATGGACGAAAAGTACTTTCTTACTTCAGGGAAACAATCCTGTTTAAAAAGAGACATTCCAATTTGATTAATGACAATAAGGTGTTCTGGATCAAAATGCATTGCTTCTAAATAAGCCTTTTGTGCATTTTTATAATCTTTATTTTTATACAAATGATGACCATATTGCGCTAAACATTCGGTAAGGTTAGATAAAATAATATTTCTTAATGCGAAGTCTTGTTCATGACATACTGATAATGCTTTTTGGTAATATTGTATTGCGTAACTAAAATTGCTTGCTATATTCTTCTGTACAGCATCTTCGTCTTCAACGACTCTCTCAAGAACTTCGATGTATTGTTCATACCAACCCGCTACACTTTGTAAAAATACAGGATTGTCACTACATATTTCCAATGCTTTTTTGATAAAAGCCAACGCGCCTTTAAACGGCATCGTCAACTAAACTTATGGTCTAGACTGTATTTTATTTGGAGTTACATCGCGATGCTGGAAAGGAAACCGAAACGATACCGTTATCCCTTGGAGTTAATCAGCATCGCGGTATGGAGTTACCATCGGTTTAATGACAGTTACCGGGATGTATCTGAGCGCTTGCTGTATCGTGGTATTGATGTCAGTTATGAGACGATACGGCAATGGTGCATTAAGTTTGGGCCTCATTTTAAGTACGTCATTAAAAAGCGCGCATGCAGGCTATCGGACAAATGGCACCTGGATGAGCAGCAACTACGGATTCGTGGTGCGACGTATTATTTATGGCCTGCCGTGGATGATGAGGGGTATGAGCTGGATGTGTTTCTGCAAAAGCGACGCAATAAAAAGGCAGCCATCCGCTTCCTGTCTCGTCTATTGAATGCCCATCCCAAGCCTCGGGTGATTGTAACAAACAAGCTCAGGAGCTACACAAAGCCCATTCGCCAGATGTGCAAAGGGGTCGAGCATCGTTCGCATAAGGGGCTCAATAATCGGGTAGAAAATGCCCATCAGCCCAGCAACGAAAAAGCCAATTTCAAGCGGAAAAAGAAATTTGGAACTCCACTGCCATTGAGCTTCTTTGCGCCTAAAATTCGGCAAGTCCTCTTTTCTTGCGTTATAAAAAGTTAAATTGACGGCGCCGTTGAAATGGTAGAATAAATCTAAAATGACTCGAAGACATAATTAGGTTGTTTTAGAGGTCTTTTAGTATTATAATGGCTCAAATTGCCTTATATTATATCAATAAAATGAGAATTGAAAATGGTTGTTTAGTTGAAGTTAATAGCAATGATATTATCTCTGGGGAATTTAAGTTTCCTGAAGGCATAACATCGATTGGATGTTATGCCTTTTCTGGTTGCAGAAATTTAACTAGAGTGACTATTCCTGATAGTGTAACGACAATTGAAAGATGGGCATTTATGGATTGCTCCAGATTGGCCGATATAACTTTTTCTAACAGCTTAAAAGTTATTGAGGAGCATGCTTTTAAGGGTTGCAGCAATTTAATCAGCTTGGTTATTCCTTATGGCGTAATGTTAATTGGGTGGGGCGCATTTGAACGTTGCTCCAAGTTGATTAGCATAACTCTTCCCAAAAGCATAACAAAAATTAGCTTCTGGTCATTTTATGGATGCAGCGATTTAATTAGCTTGGTTATTCCAGGTGGCGTTACGGAGATTGATTGTGATGCATTCAAAGGATGTTCCAAATTAATCAACATATTCATTGATGCCGAAATCCCTATGCAATTTGAACGAATCAAGTCACTTCTGCCGGAAAATTTGCGCAACAAAGCTAAAGATATTAATAAAATTAATAAACGCATCAATAAACACATGAATATACTCGAACAGCATATTTCGACCCCAGCTGACCAAGGCAAAGAAACTGAGTGGGCAAGTAGAGTTAATTGTTCAATTCAATATGTTAAATCAATGTTGGAAAGTGTAGACAGTATTAATATATATAAAGAATTACAGGGAAGATTTCATATACAGGTGTTGCGTTTTTATATAAATCAAAATCAACTGGATGAGGCTATTGAACATTTTAACTATTGCTCTAATGTACCCTTGGATGTCGTATTTGAATTAGCTAATGCATTATTTGTATCTGAAAAACCCAAAAAGGAAAAATATCAAATTATGCTCCAATTATTTAAAGAATATGATGAGTACGATGACATTCATAGAATACTTGAAAAAACTGTACTGGAGCTAATTTCCGTATTGGCTAAAGAGGAAGGTACAATAGGTAAACAATTAGCAGACTATGGTATTAGTCGATGCCTACCTTGTTCAGCCATCGTTCAAACTATTATTGGTGATAGAACGCCAGATACAAATTTAGAAAATCAGTTTAAGGCATTAGAGACCAACTTGTCATTACTCACTATAAAAGAAATGTGTAGGATCCTTAACGCTCCTTTGCTTCAGCCATTGTTTAAAAAAAGATACGGCTCTACAGATCTAGTAACTTACGAGTCGCTTTACATGCTGTCAGATCTTCAAGAAATTTTGCCTAATTGTAAACCCAATGGTCCGTTTTTGGGATATTTAAAAGAGGTTCTGGATTTTATTAAGAAGATAATTGATTCCAATGCCGAGTCGCCCATTCCTCAACTAAACCTTGGCATATTTGCTCAAAGCTCTTCAAGCCAGCAAAGCGGTAATGATATAATTAATATGTCTGCGAAACCATTTTAGGGAGAGTCCCCAGTTTAGAAGTATTGATTAATTTTGGCTCCTCCATTGCTTTTCAAACAGTATTTATTTCTTTGTAAATCGGGCAGTGAAATTGCTATAACGTTCAATGTCCATAAAGCAACAATTTACCGTTTATAAGATTCACAAACGAGCTTGGCTTAAACAATTTCAGCTTAGCCAAGGTATAATGTGATTTAATGCGCCCATGAATTTGGCGCTCATTAGAGTAATAGCCCCTCTACAGCTATTCAATAGTATCTGTTATGCTCCAAAATATTATCGTATTGGTCTGTAAAAAATAAGGGCAATAGGCTTAAGTGATTTGGCTCTTCCTTGCTTCCCGAAACCTATAACATTAAATTATCTCCTTTATCGATTTGAAGAAACAATGTTCACTAATAATGTAAAATACGATTTTTTAGACAGTTGATAACTAGGTTATTACATTGTCTATCAATTTATAAATTAATGGACATTATGGTAAATCCCATCTCGCATTGAATGGATTAAAAGGGGAATACTATGAAATACGAGAGGCTATAATTTGGAGACGTTAAAGTTTTCCTTATTAAGTTCTCACTTCCTCTCGTATCGTTCTATTACTTATTTTATCCTCAAAAAGCTTTCATATTTCACTTCCAAAGCTGATTTTTAACAATCGTCTCACAGGCATCATATTCCAGGGATTCAGTTGATGCGGCCATCAGTGCAATGTGCTCCATAATTTTGAGTGGTGCGCCAAAAAAGCTATGTGAGCGAACTCCCTGTTTTATCAAGTTCGTTCGATCGCGGGTACGTACATAATCACGGGTAACGCTTTGCCATATCTGAACATTTTGGTTCAACCAGATTGCCCAATGGAGAGGAATGCGCCCTTCATTATCTTCTATAAGGGGATTTGCCCCCCACTTAATTAATAAAGCAATCTTTTGTTTTAAGTGATTCTTAGTCCCTATTCTTTCTGAACACAATAAATGCAGAGCTGTGTAGCCAACAGAATTTTGAGCATTGACAGAAAGGCCTAGTCCCAACAGATACTCCAAGAGCTCCAGGGGCACTCTTCTATTATACAAAACAGAATGCAACACGGTATTTCCGTTACGAGGTCTTAATTCGATGTCCTCGGAGTCGATTGTAAGAAATGCATTCGCACCATGATCAATTAATAACTTAGCGATGTCTAGAGAGTTCACGCGGTGCAAGGGGGTATAGCCATTTAGATTTGCATTCACATTGGCACCACCTCTATTGAGGAGGAGGCTGGTCAGGACAAAATCATCTTGTCGAATTGCCCAAAATAAAATTTCATCGATTCTTGACTGATAACGGTTATCCCGCTTACAAAAATCTAGGAGGATTTTGAAACAGTCAATTTGATAATGGTCTCCGGCTGTATACAATAAGCCCTCACCAAAAATATCGATTTTATTTAATAATTGCGGATAGGTCGAAACGAGCGTATAGAGATTATGCGCATTGCCTGATATAATTTCTTTTTTTGCGTTTTCAAATAATTCTTCATCGCCTACTTGCTGCTCAACTAATTCAATAAGTTGCGGTACAAAAACCTCTTCGAGTACCAGAAATCGATTCTTGGAAATTTTTTCTCGAAGAGCATCTAATATTTTTAAATTGTGACCTTCTTGATTAAAAGCCAAGTCCACTAAGGTAGAATTTTTCTCCAGAGCATTATGAATGTTGATTAGAAAGGCATCCTGAATTTCAATGCCGAATAAGTCTAATCTTCTCAGCGTAGTATTGCATGTCAGTGTCTGACCTATTGCCAGCCTCTCTTCCGGGGAAAGATTTTTAAATGTTACAGGTGCAAGTTTAATCCAGGAATTCTCTGGATTATTTTCATTTATAAGCTCCAGAAGCTCCTTGACTGATCCACAGTATTTAACGTTACTCATTTTTGCCTTTATAATAATCTTTTTGCTTACATAGTATCGTATAAATTTAATATTTGCATATAAACAAACCCCCCGTTTTATTGCCTAAAATACCATAAAGGAGGTTAGTGTGATCTTTAGTTGCCATCCACTATTAGATCCGTTTTTAATTGGAGGGATTTTTAGCCGATTAAATGCTAAAGGTATTTTGATACATTAGATTTACTTCTTTTGAGCGTATTAGATATTTATTGATAAGAGATTCATGCATTTTTGAAGTGGTATAGACTTCCAAAGGTTGGTTTGAAAATAATAATTTATTTTGAAATTTAATTATGTTACCAACATTTAAGGGATTCCCAATCACTAGACTTGCAAAAAAACATGAAGAGGGCGTTAAAGGAAAAGATAGTATGTATCCGTTTTTCAATAAATCATTCAAATAATGACATATTGATTTAACAGGTTCTTTATATGGTTTATAGAAGCAGACTGGTTTATCCGATGTTAATAAGTCAAATTTCGTGTCTTCAAATTTAATGACATACCATTTTAAATTCAAAAGCATAGGCAAAGAGTTAAGAGCAATACCGTTATTATAGGTTGAAGCATATCCACTTCTGGCTGCAATGATGTCATTAGCGGCTTTTTCCTCAAATTGTTTAATTGTATTATTGTCTTCGGGGGACCATTTCCTTTTATTTTTTAGTTTATCTATATTTAAAGTGACATGTTTTTGTGCCTGTATAATGTCTCTTTCTTGTCTAGTAGTTAATGAATTTAAGTATTGGGAGAAGTTTTCACGCAAGTCTAGGGATAAAATGTCATCTAATAGAATTAGGTATTTTTTACTTTCCTTTACTACTCCATCTATTATCCCCATAATTTTGGCTGCGTTACCATCTAAATTCGCATAATGTTGAATCTCTAAATCGCCATATAAATTTTTTATTTGGCCAATATCTGTCGTTGATTTTTTTTGAAAACTAACTAATTTGTCAGAAAGATAATTATAACTAGGAATGCTAATCCTACAATCATCGGGATAAAATTAACCCTTAATGACTTAATTATAGACATAAATTATGGTAGCCTGGTTTATTGATGTAATTTTTGATGAGCATTGTGATGTTAATCTCAACAAATTGCATCTTTGTTTGCGTATAGTGCAAAAATACACCATCATGTTCTTTACAACATATGTACTTAATGCCATAATTTGAGAATGAACTGGGAAATAATATTTCAAGACGATTTTAATTTAGAATTCGATGAACTTAATGAGTTAGTTCAAGACGAATGTTTTGCCAATTTAAAAGTTTTAGAAAAGTTTGGTCCAGAATTAGGCAGGCCTCACGTAGATACATTAAAAGGTTCTAAACATTCAAATATGAAAGAACTAAGATTTAATGCAGATAATGGGGTGTGGAGATTGGCTTTTGCTTTTGATCCTACCCGGAGAGCAATTTTACTCATTTGTGGTGATAAAACTGATGGGAGTGAAAAGCGTTTTTATAAAGATTTAATTAAGAAAGCAGATCAACGATTTGATAAGCATTTATCAAATCTAAAAACTGAGGTGAAATTATGACTAGATCACTAAATGACAAAATGACCTCTCTCTCAAAAGAGAGACTAGAGCTTATTCAAAAGCGAGCTAATCAATTAATTGCCGAAGAAATGACTTTGCGAGATTTACGTTTAGCTCTTGAGAAAACTCAAGATGACCTAGGTAAGGTGTTGCATATGAAACAAGATGGCATTTCTAGATTAGAAAAACGATCAGATATGTTAATTTCAACACTAGGCAAATATATTGCTGCAATGGGGGGCTCATTAAAATTAATGGCCGAATTTCCTGACCGCTCTCCTGTTGAAATTCATGGTATTGCTAATATTAACACCCTCATTGAAGCTGGGGAGTCTGCGGTTCGTAAAATTTAAAGACTATAAAATAATTTGTTGATTTTAAATTAATTTAACTGATTATTGAAAAAACTAAACTGATGTGTTGCTAATCCATGGACTCTGAAGTACTTCGCTAGTTCTTGCAAAGTCAGTAAACTTTTCAGATGTTGTCATTTGCGCATCATTATTCGACCAGTTAAAAAATAAAAATAGTTATAAGTTGTACTGTCGTATATTATATGTGTAAAATATCTACAATGGTTATATAAATGTTTAAACAACCAGAATCAGATGCAAGGGTCGCCTCATCTTCAAGGCCACCTAGGACGCTTGGTCTCTTCGTTTCTATTCCCAATAAACCTCAACTTCCAACTGTTTTAGCAAGCATTAAACGAAAAGATTCACGTATTACTCTCCCTGATTTGTCGCCTGCTTCCCGAGACATTCCTGCTCTTATTGAAGCATTTAAGGCGCTTCCGGATGGATCTGATATCGAACTTTCAATTCATCAATTTGCGGTTAATCCGCATGCTGAGCCTAGAAAAGATTTAATTCAGTTATGGAATGCTGTCAAATATAAAGTTAAAACTATCATTTGGGATCAGAATAGTTTTTTTAAAAGTTTCGTGACTGGTTTAACCGAGGAAATGAAAAGCGATCCGCATGTTGCTCGTTGCGAATTTCAAAATTGCGATAAAACCAATTCTTGTTCTGCAGATCAACCCAACCCAGGCTTTTCTTTTCCAAAACCGGAAGAGTTAAAAGCAATGACTTTTTTTAAAGGGGCTGCTGGGGAAGATAGAGCTTCGGAGGAAGATTGTGCTCATACAATGGTTTTGCTCAGTGAAGGTACTAGAGGTCAAATGTAGTAGTTTAGATTGGTAACCACGCATCCATAAATCTCTTAGGTCTGATTAATTTTATAATCAGACCTAAAGATACTTCCGTTCAGGGCGAATTCAACTCGCTAATGCAACAACACTAATCACTGTTCTTAATTCGATAAAATTTACATTCTATACCATGCCCAATTCCATCTTTATAGTAATGCATCCCACATTTTTCCATTACACGGTGCGAGGCTTTGTGTTCTATGGGAGCAAAAACAATAATAAAATCTGCTTTAATATTTTTTTACTCCAATTAAGAAGGCCTTTTAAGGCTTCTGAGGCATAGTTCATACCCCATGATTTTCTTACGATTAAATACCCAACTTCAATTTCTCCAGTATCTATAGGACCGAAACCACAACGTCCAATAAACTCTTTTGATTCTTTATCAAATATTACAAAACAAGACCTTATTCAAGAATTAAAAAAGGAAGAGTCAACCCGTGATCTTTCCTGGGAAAAAAATAATTTGTTTTATGCAATTTCTCTTTTTAATCATAACATTATGATTCTATCCTACATTATTAGGCCTTAGATCTTCTTTAACGTGATTGATAAAGCGCTTCGCAATAAAGAAACTATTACCTCTATCCAAAAAGCAGAAATGGAACATGTTAAGATCGATTCATTCCTTAAACACACCGATACATTAATTCATATTGTTGATGGAGAATAATTAAAATACAGCGACGCTGCCGCACTAAACTCCATTAAATGGTTCCTATAACAGAAAAGTTCAATAGCGCAGAAAAATCCAATCACAGGTGGCTTATAGGAATACAAGTAAGATAACAACTATATTTTGATAAGATTTCGCAAAGAACCAACAAAATATTGTGCACTGCAAGAAATAGCGACCTATAATCTATTTGATTTTTGTGCTTTATGAGTTGTATATGAACATTAATGAGATAAAAACGTACTTCCCCGGGAAATCATACTCGACTCCCGAATTAGAAAAATTACTTGCCACTCAAGACAATGAACTTTCCGAAGTAATGGTAAAACTCGGAGGCAAACACTTTGTCGATGAAATTAAATCAACTGACAATTTTTTTGAAAATTTAGGAGTTAGCCACAGAAATATTTTATGCACGCCAGAAGCCACAATGGACTGGTGGATGGAACATTCAGGAATGGACATTATTGCATTACAAGGAGCCATTGCCTATGATAAATTGATGATGAACCAAGAGCCTTTACGCGAAATGGATCGACTAATCTTGGTTGCTAATATAACCGATACCCCCGCCCCTCATATTGGCTATTCAGTAATTAGTCATTTACAAAAACGGCATGAGCAGTTTATTTGCCCTTCGGTAATCGCCCTCACGGGAGAAGGATGCTCCGGTTTCATCTCCGGTCTACGCGAGGCTGAGCTTTATCTCCATAAATATCCTCAAGCACGTGTCGTTGTATTAACGGTAGAAATGATGGCAACCCCACTGTTAAACCCGTGGCTGCAAAGTGAGTTAATTGCCTATAGCAAAACAGTATCTGCCGAACAAATGGCCGGTTTATCATGTAAACTACTTGGATTAGCAATACAACGTTATCTTTTTGGTGAGGGCTGTGCTGCTGCACTATGCTCCAATGAGCAGGGAGGATTAAATTTCAGTCATTTTCATAAATGGTCTAATTTAGCTCCAGATGACATCCATCTTTTGGAAGTTATTGGTTTAGGGACTAAAACTCCACCTCATTTACCACCTTTTGGTTTTTTCTATCAACAACCCCACAGACTGGTGGCTAGATTATCTCAAAATTATCTACCCAAAGTATTAACGGTTCTTTCTGATATCACCTTAAGTGACTTCAATATGGCAATTCATACTGGTTCAAGTAAAATATTAGATAATATCCAACATAATCTGGATCTTCCTGAGTATCAAGTCGCGCCCTCGCGCGCTGTTTTAAACAACTATGGGAATATGAACGCAACTACGGGAGCGACCATACTTGCTAATCTTATGGAGACCTCCCCTGATAAACCTACGTTGGCTTTATTTTTTGGCCTAGGTTTTGCATTACAGCTAGCCTATTGATATCAATCTTGATGTGATTAAGGCACGAAGTTTATTTCGTGCCTTTTGCTTTATGGCTAAACTTCTTAAATTATTTTATGGGGTATAAGTGGTTTAGGTAAGCAATTTACCATTTTATGCTGTCTTGCGGTTCTGTCGCAAAAATATTTTTAGTCCACATATGGCTTTATTTTGTGGCGAGTTTATGCCGCTAGTCCATAGAACTGTTCAAAAATGGTTTGATTGGCTGATTGTGCATGCTGACCTTTTTTGAGCATATGATGTAATTCGGCTCCGTTGCAAAAAAGAAAATATGTGTAAAAATCCAACTTTTTGATGGATCTCAGGGCGCCGTCAAGTTAACTATTGAAAGAGCAAAAAGTATTTTTTGTCGAATTTTAGGCGCAAAGCATCTCAGTTGCAGCGGAATTCCAAATTTCTTTGGCCTTTTGAAATTGTATTTTTCGATGAGAAGCGGAATGGGTGTGGCGTCCCACAGCGACTGCGAAGAGGGGTTAATTCCATATACCGCTGGTTTATCAGTATCGCCAGTCAAATAATATTCTAAATGAGTGTTTAATTATAGAAATGAACATATATCAAACTTTTATTGTTTTGATTATGACCAATAACAAACAATATCTATAAATTTTTTATTTTACCGATAAACCTTACAGCATAAGGGTTATAGAGACACGTGCTGATAAACCAGCGGTATATGGGGTTCTAAACACTAACCATCGAAATTTCCGTGCAATAAAGACCTCTGGAGTGAGTAGACCGGTTGAATTGGTCCTGTCATGTTGGTGAGTGAATTCTGGGGACTTGAATCCCCCAGAATTTTTAACGAGGTAGCGACACGCTTAACTTTTACAAATTAAGAGTACTACTCATTGGCTCATTAGAGTTTCCTTCATGGGATACTTCATTATCATCACAAGAAAGTTTTAACATAAGAGATAAGTTTTGCTGTAACAATGTTTCAAATGCTTGGTTAATTTCTTCATAAGAATTTTCTCCATAGGGTACTCCATTATCATCACAAAAAAGTTGCAGTTCAGGAGAAGAATTCTGCGGAGATAATATGTCAAATGCTGGCGAACTCAAACTCTTCTTTCTTTTATCGCCGTGCAATGTAGTTGAAGGATGCTTTTGTCCAGATTGTTCCTGAAGCAACGCCCATCCCCTACTATCTGTGCGGTATTTTGGTAGTGCAGGGTTTATCGTGTTTACTCGAACAGCACCTGATTGTAGATCCCAACGATATTGGTTAGCGCCATTAGGGTTATTTTCTACACTCTGGCGCTTCCTACGGTTACATACCACTTGAGCCCCTTTTGAGTCAAAAGTATTTGAATTTGTATTCCAAAAATATAAATTGGAGCCTTCTTTATTGTTTATTGATTTTTCGTTTCTAGGAGCAAGATCTTGCTTTTCTGTACTAATTAAATCATTTTGACAATCGGATGTTGATTTAATAGAAGGATTCTGATGTGTTGTTTGCTTTGATTCTTTACTTATCGATGCATATTTGTCTTTACCGAACATTAATATTTCTCTCCAAATAAGTTATTTTTCTCTCCTGAAAAATGGTTATTGATTTAATTAAATTTAAGACCAATAGAAAAACTTTGGTTAAACGGACAACATTATAAACAATTATAATCTGAAAATCGACCTGGCTTCGACATCTGTGATTCATACGTGTTGCATCAGGTTTTGTCGCAAAAAATTAATTCCCGGAGTAGACGCTGTTTTTTTGCAAGGGAACGATCAGATATGCAGCGTCAATTTAACTTTTTAAATCGCAAGAAAAGAGAGCGTATCGAATATTAGGCGCAAAGAATCTCAGAAGCAGTGTCTTGCCAAAT
>NZ_CAAAIM010000023.1 GCF_900639985.1 Legionella rowbothamii
AACGTCGTGCTTATGGATTTAGAAATTTTGAAAATTATAGGTTAAGGGTTAAAGTTTTGTGTTCTTGATTAGTGCCCCCGGAAATGGGGAAGAGCCACTAAAGACTCTAGGTAAAACATTATATCAATGGCGGGAAGAAGTGGTTAGAATGTGGCGGTTTACTAAAAACAACGGCATTACAGAAGGGTTTCATCGGAAGATGAAGCTGATTCAACGTCGTGCTTATGGATTTAGAAATTTTGAAAATTATAGGTTAAGGGTTAAAGTTTTGTGTTCTTGATTAGTGCCCCCGGAAATGGGGAAGAGCCAACATTCTGCCTATGGAAAGAAGAGATAGTACGTATGTGGCGTTTTAGGAAGTCTAATGGCATTACAGAAGGGTTTCATAGAAAGATGAAGTTGATACAAAGAAGAGCGTATGGCTTTCGTAACTTTGAAAATTATAGAACCCGTGTTAGGGTGCTGTGTTGTTAAATAGTGAGTGCCCCCGTAATTGGGAAAGACCCATTTGATTTCATCTTGATTCGCAGGCTTTCTTTTATATTCCGGGGACATATTATTCTAAGTACCCACTAAAGTACCCATTAAAATCTTTTGAGGAGGGGGTAAAACTCTTAAAACCCTTACTGGGCTTGGTCGGGACGGAAGGATTTGAACCTTCGACCACTAGCACCCCATGCTAGTACGCTACCAGGCTGCGCTACGCCCCGATTGACACAAATGATAACTAAGTCTGGAAAAAATAACAAGTAGTTGAGGTGTAGAGACAAGGTTTAAATTCAACTTAAAACACCTCAAGCAGGATTTTGGCTTATTAAAGTAGATGTCTTAGCTTATTGGCTTCTAATTTTGAATGCGAAATTGGAATATAATGGCTGCATCCAGTTAGTTCTGCAAATTGTAAGGCTTTTACTGCGTTTACGATTATTTGTTTTGCTTGGTCTACAGAATCATCCGCAATCAACGTTGCTGCGACGCTCATTTGGTTGGAGGCTAATACTAGCTTATCCACACAGGCCGGCTTATGTTGGCTTAGCACCAATGAGTTAACCATTTTTGCCAGATCATGGCATCGATTCACTAAAAGATCTTTGTTTTGATCTGCTTGTACTGATGACATACTTAATGTAAATAAACTTAGAATTAAGGCTTGTTTTAAAATCATTTTGGACATAGTGATACTCCCTGTAAGTTGCAATTAAACACGCAGGAATTGCTACTTAGAACAATTAAATACAACTATTCACTTATGCCTCCCCTCTTCCACCAAAATGGAAGAAGGGGTCATTGAGTCGTAATGCTGAATAGTTACAGTTAACCAAAAGCATTAATTCCCGTAATATGCTTCCCTAGCACTAAGGTATGGACGTTATCCGTACCCTCATAGGTAAAGACTGATTCTAAATTAAGCATATGCCGTATAACATGGTACTCCAGGCTAATTCCATTAGCTCCTAATAGATTCCTGCATTTTCTGGCAATTTTCAATGCCTCACGACAAGAATTCCCTTTTGCTAATGAAATCATTACTGGTGTTTCGCGTTGCTCTTCTTTCAAACGACCTATTTGTAGATTCAGACATTGTGCCTTAATAATTTCAGTATACATATCGGCTAGATCTTTTTGAATAATCTGGAACGAAGCTAGAGGCTTATTAAATTGTTTACGCTCTAATAGGTAGTCGCGGGTAACGTCAAAGCAAGCCATTGCCGCACCTATTGCTCCCCAAGCGATTCCATAGCGAGCCTGACTTAAACAACTTAATGCAGCTCCTAATCCTTTTTCCGTACCTGGAAGTAGGTTTTCATCGGGAACAAATACATTATCAAAAACTAACTCGCCAGTAATTGAAGCACGTAAGGACATTTTTAATTTAATTTCAGGACAAGTTACTCCCTCTGATTTCGTATCCACGATAAATCCGCGGATTCCTTCCTCAGTCTTTGCCCAGACAATAGCCATATCTGCGATTGGTGCATTGGTAATCCATATTTTTGCGCCGTTTAAACGCCAGCCCCCATGTTCTTTTTTAGCGTTGGTGCGCATGCTTGATGGATCCGAACCGGCATCAGGCTCAGTTAAACCGAAGCAGCCAATAATTTCGCCAGTAGCCATTCCAGGTAAATAACGTACTCGTTGTTCTTCACTCCCGTAACGGAAAATGGGGTACATGCATAAGGAGCTTTGTACGGAAACAAAACTACGTAAGCCGCTATCGCCTTTTTCTAATTCCTGGCATACCAAACCATAAGAAACATAGGAAGCCTCTGCCCCACCGTATTCTGCCGGTAAGGTCAGCCCTAATAAACCTAATTCTGCAGACTTACGAATCAGTTCACGTGGAAAATGTGCCTGTTCATAGGATTCAGCCATTAAAGGCACTACATCATTAGTAACAAAACGAGCGACGCTGTCGCGTATCATTCGTTCATCATCACGCAATTGCTCATCAAGAAACAACAAGTCGTCCAATTTCTATCTCCCTTTTCTCTGACTGTAACGCGATTACCGCTTCAATAATACTTTCTTTGCTTGGTAACAAATATTGCCAAGCAGTCCCTAATGGAATAAAACAATCTTTACCGGTAATGCGTTTAATTTGCAAACTCGATGAGGCTTCTTCTACTAGCAGGGTAATCAACCCTTCGCTTATAGAGCCACTTTGTCGGCCTTCATCTACAATAAGTACCCGTTTCGCCTGAGCAACTTCTTTCAAAATAGCTTCACTTGGTAGAGGACTAAGCCAGCGTATATCAACAATTTTTATATCGATGTTATGTACGTCTTTTAAGACTTTTGCTGCTTGGCATGATAGATAATAACCGTTGGCGTAAGTTAAGATAACAGTAGAACCTTCCCCCTGGGTGCCAACTGTTCCAGGTGCAATCATTTCATTAGGTTGCGGATAATCAAACAACCAGCCATTATCACCAGTTTGATGTAAATCTTTCGTCATGTACAGTGCGATAGGCTCTAAAAATACTACTACTCGCCCTTCTTCATGAGCTAAGCGCATGCAGGTACGTAACATTTTAGCGGCATCTGGGCCGTTGGAAGGACATGCAACAATCACGCCAGGTAGATCACGTAATACGGCAATTGAGTTATCATTATGGAAATGCCCCCCAAATCCTTTTTGATAAGCGAGTGAGGCAATACGGATCACCATAGGGTTTTGGTATTGGCCACTAGAAAAAAAGGATAGGGTCGATGCTTCGCCACGCAATTGATCTTCTGCATTATGGAGATAAGCCAAAAATTGGATTTCAGGAACGGGGATAAAACCGTTATGAGCCATACCAATGGCTGTACCCAAAATGGTAGTTTCATCCAGGATGGTGTCAAAGACGCGGCGTTTACCGAAGCGGAATTGTAAATCCGCGGTAACACGATATACCCCACCTTTTTTACCTACATCCTCACCAAAAACCACCATATTTGGATACTGCATCATTAAATCAGTAAGCGCAAAATTAATGTGCTGGCAAAGGTTACGTTTTTGCTTCAATTGCGGATAAGCACTGGCAAATACCGCCGATCGAGTTACTTCGTTGGGCAAAGCGTATTTTTGCTTTTGCGTAATTTTAGGAACAATGGAAGCCATGATTGTTTCAGCACTGTCCATTTTAGGTTGGCTAATTGCTTCCGCTGCTTTCGCTTCAATTAAATGTTTATTGCTTTCATAAAGGCTGATAATTCCTTCTAGGCTCATCCAACCTTCTCGATAGAGCATCCCTGCAGTATGTAATAAGGGATCATGTGATTCGGTGAATTCTATTTGTGCTTGAGATAGGTATTGAGACTCAATGTCAGAGCCAGCATGCCCTAATAAGCGTACGCAGCGCATGTGTAAGAATACGGGCTGCTTTTTATAGCGAGCTAAATATTCTGCTTCTTGAGCTTTTGCATAAATATCCGCCAGATTTAAGCCATCACAAGCAATGTAATTTAATCCAGGCCGCAAATTAATTGATTGCTCAATCCAATTCGCTGGTGTAGGTACAGAAATGCCAATGCCATTATCTTCACAAATAAAAACGAGGGGTAATGGGTAATTTTGTTGCGTAATCCATGAGCAGGCATTTAAGGTCGTTTGTGCTGTAGCGTGATTTGCTGAGGCATCTCCAAAGGAGCAAAGAATAATTGAATCTGGATCTAAATTACTTTCTATTCCTAAGTCTTTAGCGCGTTTAATCGATAAGGCAGCACCTAAAGCTTTGGGTAAATGCGATGCTATTGTTGAAGTTTGGGGTGGAACATTTAGGGGAACTGAACCAAAGACTTTGTGTCGTCCACCAGAAATTGGATCATTAGAGGCTGCAACTAAGGATAATAAAACGTCTTTAACCCCATCAATCCCTTTTACTTGTTTCGATCGTTGTACATAGAAGGCGCCACTTCGATAATGTAAAAAGGCCATATCATCAGATCGAAAAACCTGGCCAAAAACCGCATTTCCCTCATGCCCGCTACTGCCAATGGTATAAAAAGATAAGCCTTTTTCTTTAAGCTGTCTGGCAATTAAATCGAGTAAGCGCGATTTAATTTGGGAGTCAAACAATTCTATAGCAGTCTTTTTATCCAGCTCTGCTGTTTCTAAGCTAATTGAGCTATTGGGTATAGGGAAATCTGCTTGCCGTACCCGTTTAATAAATTGTTCATCAACTACACTGGCTCTATCTAACATCCTCACATCCTGTCGAATTGCTGTCGATATCAAGGTGATGAGTATATACAAAATGAACCGGAAGAACGAGTTGCATTGATAAAAAAATCTGTGCCCTTATTGGCGATATGTGACCAATTAATCTACACTTTGAATAAATGTAGAAATGGGGACACATGATGAAATGGATTGTTCTGCTGGGGGTTGTGGTATTTATGTCTGGATGTTGTTGTACCCAAGTTGTTGCTTATCGGCAAGTAGCGGTTACTCCTGTTGTGGAACCAGTGATGGTATTTCCTTATAGGCAAGGACCTATAGATGTGACAACCACTACTATTGATTATTACTGATTTTTTATTGAGCCAATGTAGCCTGGTTGCTTGCGACCAGGTTTTTTTATGTATGATTGGATTTTGGCTGTTGTTGCTAGTAATTTTATTGTTACAAAGCATCTAGCCGCGCCAGCGCGCTATGTTGGGCCATGGGCGCAACCTACGTCAATGCAAGGATGTGCGGGAGAAATAGGGTTAATTAGTTGGTGATTTTATGGATGGTAGAAACAAAAAAAGCGGCACTAGGCCGCTTTTCTCTTCTTAATAAAACCCTGGCGATGACCTACTTTCACATGAGGAGACCTCACACTATCATTGGCGCATGTCTGTTTCACTTCTGAGTTCGAGATGGATTCAGGTGGTTCCAAACCGCTATGGTCGCCAGGAAAACTGGTTTAATGTTAATTGCAGCCATTATACCGCAATTTCACATCAGGTAAATAAAGAGTGCGCTTTTTTTTGCGCTTCGTAACACAATTCCATCCTGTAGTGCTTCATACCCAAAGCAACTCAGATTATATGGTCAAGACAATCAGCCAATTAGTACAAGTTAGCTTCACACATTACTGCGCTTCCACACCTTGCCTATCAACGTCGTAGTCTTCAACGGGCTTCATGGGAAAACTCATCTTGAGGGAGGCTTCCCGCTTAGATGCTTTCAGCGGTTATCCCGTCCGAACTTAGCTACCCGGCGATGCAACTGGCGTCACAACCGGTACACCAGAGGTTCGTCCACTCCGGTCCTCTCGTACTAGGAGCAGCTCCTCTCAATTTTCCTACGCCCACGGCAGATAGGGACCGAACTGTCTCACGACGTTCTAAACCCAGCTCGCGTACCACTTTAAATGGCGAACAGCCATACCCTTGGGACCTGCTTCAGCCCCAGGATGTGATGAGCCGACATCGAGGTGCCAAACACCGCCGTCGATATGAACTCTTGGGCGGTATCAGCCTGTTATCCCCGGAGTACCTTTTATCCGTTGAGCGATGGCCCTTCCATTCAGAACCACCGGATCACTAAGACCAACTTTCGTTCCTGCTCGAGCCGTCGCTCTCGCAGTCAAGCACCCTTATGCCTTTACACTCTTGGTACGATGTCCGACCGTACCGAGGGTACCTTTGTGCTCCTCCGTTACTCTTTGGGAGGAGACCGCCCCAGTCAAACTACCCATCATACACTGTCCTCATCCCGGATTACGGGACCAAGTTAGAACCTCAATAATAACAGGGTGGTATTTCAAGGTTGGCTCCATGATAACTAGCGTCATCACTTCATAGCCTCCCACCTATCCTACACAGTTATCATCAAAGTCCAGTGCAAAACTATAGTAAAGGTTCACGGGGTCTTTCCGTCTAGCCGCGGGTACACTGCATCTTCACAGCGATTTCAATTTCACTGAGTCTCGGGTGGAGACAGTGTGGCCATCGTTACGCCATTCGTGCAGGTCGGAACTTACCCGACAAGGAATTTCGCTACCTTAGGACCGTTATAGTTACGGCCGCCGTTTACCGGGGCTTCGATCAAGAGCTTCTCCGAAGATAACCCCATCAATTAACCTTCCGGCACCGGGCAGGCGTCACACCCTATACGTCTTCTTACGAATTTGCAGAGTGCTGTGTTTTTAATAAACAGTCGCAGCCACCTGGTCTCTGCGGCCCTCACCAGCTTTGTTACGTAAAGTAACTAACCAGCAAGGGCGTACCTTCTCCCGAAGTTACGGTACCATTTTGCCTAGTTCCTTCACCCGAGTTCTCTCAAGCGCCTTAGTATTCTCTACCTGTCCACCTGTGTCGGTTTGCGGTACGGTTCTCTGTAAGTTATGGCTAGCAGCTTTTCCTGGGAGCCGGGCATCAATGACTTCGCTGTACACCGAAGTGTCAGCACCACATCACACCTCAGGGTTAATGATAAACCGGATTTGCCAAGTCTATCCCCCTACATGCACGTACCAGGACAACCAACGCCTGGCTCATTTAGCCTTCTCCGTCCCCACATCACCACTTACAAAAAGTCCAGGAATATTAACCTGGTTCCCATCGACTACGCTCTTCAGCCTCGCCTTAGGGGCCGACTCACCCTGCTCCGATTAACGTCGTGCAGGAAACCTGGGACTTCCGGCGTGAGGGCTTTTCACCCTCATTATCGTTACTCATGTCAGCATTCGCACTTCTGATACCTCCAGCAGACTTCTCAATCCACCTTCATCAGCCTACAGAACGCTCCCCTACCACGTGCACTTAGTGCACATCCGCAGCTTCGGTGACTAGTTTTAGCCCCGTTACATCTTCCGCGCAGGCCGACTCGACCAGTGAGCTATTACGCTTTCTTTAAAGGGTGGCTGCTTCTAAGCCAACCTCCTGGCTGTCTATGCCTTCCCACATCGTTTCCCACTTAACTAGTACTTGGGGACCTTAGCTGGCGGTCTGGGTTGTTTCCCTCTTCACGACGGACGTTAGCACCCGCCGTGTGTCTCCCGTGATTCAATTAGCCGGTATTCGGAGTTTGCATCGGTTTGGTAAGCCATGACAGCCCCCTAGCCGAAACAGTGCTCTACCCCCAACAATCATTCACGAGGCGCTACCTAAATAGCTTTCGGGGAGAACCAGCTATCTCCGGGCTTGATTAGCCTTTCACTCCTAGCCACACGTCATCCGATAATTTTTCAACATTACCCGGTTCGGACCTCCAGTTGGTGTTACCCAACCTTCATCCTGCACATGGCTAGATCGCCCGGTTTCGGGTCTACTCACAGCGACTCGCGCCCTATTCAGACTCGATTTCTCTACGGCTTCCTTATTCAGTTAACCTCGCCACTGAAAGTAACTCGCTGACCCATTATACAAAAGGTACGCAGTCACACGTCCAAAGACATGCTCCCACTGCTTGTACGCAAACGGTTTCAGGTTCTATTTCACTCCCCTCTCCGGGGTTCTTTTCGCCTTTCCCTCACGGTACTGGTTCACTATCGGTCAGTAAGTAGTATTTAGCCTTGGATGATGGTCCACCCATATTCAACCAGGATTTCACGTGTCCCGGCCTACTTGTTCGCGTGCTTAGTTCCTAATACAATTCACATATACGGGGCTTTCACCCTCTTTGGCCAGCCTTCCCAAACTGTTCTATTTCATTGTACTATAAATCACACCAGGCTCCTCCCCGTTCGCTCGCCGCTACTTGGAGAATCTCTTTTGATTTCTTTTCCTTCGGGTACTTAGATGTTTCAGTTCCCCGAGTTCGCTTCGTTAACCTATGTATTCAGTTAACGATGACCATACTCACGTATGGCCGGGTTCCCCCATTCGGACATCTTCGATTAATCGCTCGTTTCCAGCTCATCGAAGCTTTTCGCAGGATTCCACGTCCTTCATCGCCTCTTACTGCCAAGGCATCCACCGTTTGCGCTTCTCTTCTTGACCATATAATCTCAGTTGCCTCAGATCATATGTTTTTGTCTTATACAAGACGCTTGTGTTACCTCTTTATTTACCATATTTTTAATGAACATCTGATTTATTCAGATTAAAATACTCTATATTCATAAAGCGCTTTAATCTGAACAAGAATCTAAAGTGTTTTGAAATGGTGGGTCTGGGTGGACTTGAACCACCGACCTCACCCTTATCAGGGGTGCGATCTAACCAACTGATCTACAGACCCATTTCGACGCAAGCTCATAGTTTAACTATTGAGTTGCTAAACACGCTGACTATTCTTCATTACTTGAAAACAAACTGTGTGGGCACTTTGAAGCTTGGTGCTCGTATATTAAGGAGGTGATCCAGCCGCAGGTTCCCCTACGGCTACCTTGTTACGACT
>NZ_CAAAIM010000024.1 GCF_900639985.1 Legionella rowbothamii
CCTGCCTATACTATTTGATAGGTTTTTAAGAGTCCCTATAGTTTTTAAGCCATAGCCTATGCCTGCGGTAGCGGCTGTGGCCAGACCGGATATCAATGCCCCACCAAAATCAACACCACTTTGCATCCCCATAAGATTGGCTGCTGTTTGGCCCGCTATGCTGCCAATGAAGCCTGCCGCAATCCCAACGCCGAGCACAGAGCCAACACCGGCCGTGCCAGTAATAGCTCCACCTAATGCGGATAGTCCTGCTCATTATGTGCTCAGGGCCAAGTCTTGAATTTAGTCATCAATAATCACTTGATTTCACTCGATAATTCAGATTCATGGCCTCAACCTAGAGGTGTAAATTATTAGAATTGCCATTACATCATTCAGCAAAACAAAATTAAATTTGACCCGATTTAAACTATTATACCTCTATGTTAAAATCACAATTTAATCAATAAGGGCTCTCCGCATGAGTATCGTAACGCTTTTCGAACAGTTGGCTAGTACAGTTCACCATAAAGTAAGTCTGGATAAATTTTTAAAAGAAAAACACTCTGTTTTACAACAAATAATTGAAAATAATGACTCTTCGAACCTAAAAGCTCTATTCAATAAAAATGCGGTACTTGCTGATCGCACCACAATTTTTGAATTATAAATTTCAAGACAGTTGTAAATATGGAAATAAGTCCAGATACATCCTCACTTGTTGTTGTTGGGAGTGGAATTAAGTTCTTTGCTCATTTAACTACTGAAGCTATTACTTATATACAACAGTCTGATGTTGTCCTTTATTTAGTAAATGATCCGATTTTAAAATTATGGATACAAAAACAAAATAAAAATACTGAGTCATTAGACTTTTTATATCATTCGAGCCCTTTGCGTGCGGAAGTATATCGACGTATTGCAGATTATGTTTTAGAACATTTACATCAAAAAAAACATGTGTGCTTTGTTTTGTATGGCCATCCGAGTGTTTTTTCTAAGCCGGGATTAGATGCAGTAAAGCAAGCACAGAAGAAAGGTTATTTTGCTAAAATTTTACCAGCTATCTCCGCAGAAGCCTGCCTTTTTGCTGATCTTCTAATAGATCCAGGCTCTTTGGGATGCCAATCGTTTGAGGCGACAGATTTTTTAATTTACCAACGCAAATTTGATAACTCATCTCATTTGATTTTATGGCAAATTGATGCGATAGGTCTTCTTGATCAAGAGTCCACAAATAATAAAAAAACAGGTATTTTGCTCTTATTAGATTATTTAAAACATTTTTATAACCCTGAAGATGAAATGATTATCTATGAAGCAGCGCAATATCCTGGCTTTGAACCTAGAATAACCCGCATACAATTACAACAACTCCCAGATATTCAATTATCGGCGATTTCAACTTTATATGTTCCTCCAGTAAAAAAAGCCCGTTGCAATGAGACGGTATTAATCGCATTAGGACTAAGATAAAAATGACGGACTACTTAATAGACTTCGCTAAAAAATATGCCGCAAACTACAGAGGATTACCCATACTTTGTTGGCAAGGTATTATTTTAATGGGCATCAATACACTCACTATCGGTATTTGTTTTTTCCTATCACTATATTTTGTTAATAGTCGGCACTTTACCCCATCTATCGCTGGGTTATTGCTCTCTTGCTATGGATTAGGCACCGTATTTGGTGGACTCATCGCTGGTAAACTATCAGATAGATTTTCGTCCAGACTTATTTCGCTCTTTAGCCTTTTCGCTCAATCTGCCGCATTCTTTCTTTTGATTTATTTACAATCGTCTTTTACATTAATGTTTAATTTATTTTTGCTTGGGCTAGCAGCTTATGGATTTAAAACATCCAATAATGTTTGGATGCTCAATATGTGTGGAAATGATACCCTCTTACGATATAAAACAATTAGTCTTTCTCACGTTGCAGCTAATGTGGGGTTAGGATCATCTGGTGTACTCATTGCTAGCATGAGTCCTTATGGTTTTCAGTCAATTTTTTATCTCTCAAGTTTATTGCTTTTATGCTCTGCACTTTATCTTCTATTCCAAAACCCTAAAACTGCTCATATACCATTACCAATTAGAGCACAATTCCACAACAAACATCCATATTCAAATGCCGCACCAATAATCTTAATATTAATTATTTCATGTGTGTTTTTTGTCGGGTTAATTATTGCACAGTTAGGTGCTACTTATCCTCTATATATTCAAGATTCATTTCCACATTTAGGTATTAATGCCGTAAGCATTTTATTTATTTTAGATACCGCCTTAATTGTCGCTTTTCAAGCTCCGTTAACTACACTAGTAAGCAAAAAAAATAAGCTATTAGTAACAGGATTAGGGGCTTTATTAATGGGCGTAGGAATGCTGATTTTAAGTTATTCTTCTACCTTTGCGCTGGCTATTCTTTCTTGTATTATATGGACAACCGGAGAAATGCTGTTTATCTCTACAGCTCAACTAATCTGTTACGAACTAAGTAACAATCAAAAGAAGGGGCAAAGCTTAGGGTTATTTCAAACCACATTTGCAACAAGCAATGTCATAGGACCTGTGATAGGTGGGATCATTTATCAGAACTTTGGTGGAAATTTACTCTGGTATTGCAGCATGTTCCTTGGAACGCTGTGTTTTTTGTTGTGTTGGTATTTCAGCACCTATCCTGACACACCCTCTTAAAAAAGATGCGTCTGCGGCAAATGATAGTTCTTTCTTTTGTGGAAATAAAGTTTCATTGAACCGACTATCACTATTTAATAACTCAAGAGAATTTCTAAGTATATTATGGCTATCTAGGGCATTATGAAAATAGCTGAAATCAACCACTTTTGCTATTTTCCCGAATACAGTATCAGAAGATAATGCGTTGTCTTTTGATAATTCTTCGATGAAAATATTCATGATATGTTCCAACTCACGCATTTCATTTATTGCACTCGAGGCAAGTCTTGATCTTGGCGAGAATATGCGTGTGGCAGGGTGCTGTAATGAATAATATGTAGGAAAATAATCCGTTTCAAAATTAAAATATTTAGGCTGCATCACCGTTGGCTTATATTTTTTTAAGCCATAAGACTCCACAAAAACTTGCTGCAAAATATCTACAGGTAAGGCATTATTATCCGTTGACGGAGCATAACCAGGAGTAGCTCCCAGGGCAGTAGCAAATAAATGTTTCGCAGTATCAACAAGGTAAGGATTAGGCTTTAAATTACGACTCTTTTGTATGACTGAAAAAGTAATGTCGTAGTAAATTCTATTTCGTTCATACTCATATCGATACCATGCCAATTCATGCAAATATTGTTTTAACGTTTTCCAAGCAACATCATTATACAAGCTGGTTAACCAACTTTCGGAGAAATAAACAATACAACAGCGCCAATCTGAGCTAATTACATCACTATTAATAACCTCTCTAAAAATTTTCCAATGCTCATACAGAGATTTTGCCGGCCGGCTTTTAATATTAAAGTCTCGTTGTAAATTTGAATGATTTGCGGTTGCGCCTATATTAGGTAGCATAAATGTAGAACGCGCTCCAGCTGTTGAAGACAATAATCCATTAGGTGTATAAACATGACTTTTTCTTTTGTTTAAAATAGTCGAGAGAGGAAAAATATCTCCAGGCTTAAAAACAAACCAAGGAATCGTGATTTGTAGATCTTTCAAGTCAATAAAACACTCCAGCTCTTTTTCAAGAATCATACCTAGCGGCGTACCATTTGCACTATATCCCAGATGCTTAAAAATATCTTGTGGAACGTTAGGATCGGTAATTCGATAATAGCCTCCATTTATATTGGGAAATAAGGAGCTGCATGTATCCGCATCAGTATCACCATAAGGATAATAAGCAATATAGAGCGGGTAAGATTGATTTGGTGATAATTGATCTACAATCTCAGTAAAGATCGGCTCTACTTTGGCGAAGCGTTGACGAATATCTGACCAAAAACATTTAACCAATCCATTTCGTTCATCAACCGCTGTAAACATCAATCAACATCCTTGTTCTATAGATAATTTATAAAAAAGCGTCCGATTCTAATTCTACTAAAATAGCCCTGTCAATTAAATTGATTTTGTTTAGTGCAAATTGCGTATTATTAGGTTTCGAAATTTACATGAAAATAAAATAATTTTTTCTTTTTATCTGCAATGTTCTAATGCATCGAGTCCAAACTCTATGGAAAGAACATATTTATCAATTTAAGGATTAAATGGTAAATCATATGTTGTCATCATCGAGTCTAACTTCAATGGAAAACTTAACTTAAGAGGTTGTTTAGGCAGCCTCTTAAGTTAAGGATTTTATGATGTCCGAAATAAATATGTGCATCATTAATATTAATTAAAAATACCATGAATTAACTTCGGAACCAGATGAATCTACGTAGCTTATACCTTATTGTTGGCACACCCACCGAAAATACTCAAGCTTGGAGAGGTCCCACCTTATTTTCATAAAATTTACGGAGTTATAACATGGGATGTATTATAGAGTTTAATGATAATTTGAGATTTGATTTTATTCAAAATAAATGTAAACAAAAACTATGGATTGATGCTCTATTACAATCAACTAAAGCAGGCATTGAGCATTTAGCCTTTATTCTTGACTTACCAACTGAAACAATCATTCAGGTACATCAGGGGGCACATTATCTTGAGCAAGCCTCTGCCGAACGTTTGGGGCAATTATTCTTAATAACTTTTGGGACTTAGAACCAACATTTACTCACTTGATAAATTAAAAATTGTGCCAAAGTGCTTTAAATAGTAATTGCTTTATCTTAGTTTTTTCACTACCCGCTCGTTTTTTATTACAGGCTCTTAATATTACGTGAGGCTCACATACGTGAAGGGTCAAGCCCTGAACGATCCCGTCATAATTTTGTACAATCATATTTTCTCCAAGCACATAATGCTTTCTCGGATATAAAATAAGGCATCACTTAACTCTTTTTTCTTGATTTTGTAACATTTTGTATTCCTTAAAATATGAAGACCTAGGAATGTAATACTTAATACAGCTACATCACGTACTGTATTGGCCTGAATCTGGTATTGCCACTTGTTGATTAATCCTACCTGTCCAGCTAACCAAGTAGAGACCATAGCAAGAAGGGCGACCAATACTAAGTTTTCTAACCGCATGATGTCTTTTGTGCCGGATTCAGGCAGTCGAAAGCCATAGCGTTTTTTATATCCTTAAAAGCACTTTCTATTTGCATGCGTAACTTATAGAGTTTCATTACTTTTTTAGCTGTTGTGTGGTGTTGGGGTAGCGAAGTAACGAGCACCATGGTTCTTTAGCTCCCTTGGCATATTTCTTACTATTGCTAGAGCAGCACTTCTCGCCTTGTATCGTCTTTTTTATTCGTCCTTTGCTTTTTTCTCGAAAAGTATAAAGATGCATGTCTATTGGATTCGCTTTTGCAACAGTTACTTGCCCCAAGTATTTGGGAGTTGCTGTTGCTTTAGGATGAAGCTGTCTTACGTCTGTCCACTCTGAATCCTCTATTTTTATTAATGTTTGATGCCTTACTCTACCAACAAAATCCCATCCTAATGCCGTTATTTGTGAAAACCAAGTATTTCTAAAGCCCGCATCCGTAATAATAATTGGTTTGCATTCTCTGGGCAGAATGGTGCTTAGTTTTCTTAGAAAGTGTTTATGGATGTTAGTATTTGCATAATATTTTTGAGCATGAACTTCCTCATATAGGGTCATCGCTCGACCAATACCTGTAACGGATGCTCTTAGAAAATGATGCTTGCAATCAGCAGCCACTGGAGACCAATCGATTATAATTACTGGGCGCTTTAAAGTTCCTATCCAAGTTTTTGCAACATAAGAATAAAGACCATTGCGCTCTTTATGAAGTTTTTTATTACCAATTAAGGCATCTACTTTTTTAATATTATGTTTAGGTGTCGTTTGATTTGCCATACCTCGACCTAGGGCACTTATCCAAAGCTTTCCACAATTTATAAGTGATAATACGACATCAAATAAACACTGAGGGCGTTTCTTATGACGAATAGAACATGACTTTTCTATATTCTTTTGCAATAATTTCACAGCATGCATGATTTTTCCTAGTCTATTTATTTCTGGCGAAACGAATTAGATCACGAACAATCATGCATGTCTATTTCTTTGATAGTTACATCTTCTTGTTTTATATCTCTTTTTTTAAAAATTTGACGGGATAGCTCAGGGTCAAACCTTGCTTTTTGTTGATAACCATGAAGGCTTTGGTGACTGATTTATAGTTGATTGAGAGCTACTCCAAACCCCATCATCAGCAGACAAGGCCTTTCCTGCTCTCACAGGATTTAAAACAATATATCGAGAGAGCTCGAGCAAAATAATTATCCTTTCTACTAAAATTCCCTTAAAGCGGCCTTGGAATACATGGCCAACACGACTATGTGTTCGATTAAATTTTTGCGTATATATCCCATTTAATAACTGCATCCCCATGAGGAGTTTCGACAAGCAAATGATAATGATTACTCATCCAGCAATAGGCATAGCATATCATGGTTGTACCCCATGAATATGTGAGAAAAAATATCTAAAAATAAAATCCTATCCTCATCTGATAAATAAATATTTTCCTGATTATTTCCTCGTGAAGTTATATGATACGTAATACTCTAACCATGCTGGACTTACCTTCTTCTTATTTTTACATATAAGATCAGATCTAATTTATTCTTATTATTCAATGAATGAATTAATTTGATTATTTTCTATAATTAACGCAAAAATCAAGACCTGCCATCATGGTTTTTATGGTCTTGTTTAGAACAATTTCATCTTATAAAAAAAGCTTCCGTTATTTCTTCAATAGCCCTTTTTAATTGAATATTATTTCCAAGACATACTCCTTCAAATGCCATATCCTCTTCAAATAAATCTAAAATATCATTCATGATATTATTAATTAAAAGATCATTCTCTTGATAAGTCTCACCGAATTGAAACCCAAACAAAAAACAAATATCATCATCTTCCTTTTTCAATACTAAATAAGCTGATTGTAGACCATCATATTGCGAACAAATGCTCTTTATTGAATTAATAAAATCATCTGAGAAACCCTCATCAGGAACAGCTAACTCTACCTCTTTTGATTTCTGTATGGTTCTTTTATCAATCATGTATTATCTCCAAATAATCATCTAACAACTCTAAAATTTTACTACCAGAGCTTGCTATATCTGAAACAAAGTGTTCAATTCCTTTCAGCTTATTGTAATTATTTTTACTTGAGTTTAATTTTTTTAACAAAAAGCTTAATTGGCTATTTTCGGCATAAACTCCTTCCGATTCGCGTTCAAATTGGCTCATAGAAGATAGTCTGTTGATTTCTGATAGCAGATTATTATATTCAGGAAATGACATTAATTATTTCTCCAATAATTTCTAAACCATTTGGTTTGAGTAAACCAACTAGAATCTAACTTCCCATCTATGAATATCTGGGATCCTCCTCCAGACAATTTAACTCCATTTTGTCCAATTTGTGGTGCTGCTCTACCCACCCAAATTGAAGTGCCTTTGGGTAATTCAACTGTAGTCATTTTTGTAATAGAATTACCCCAATCTTGCAATAAAGCTAGATTTTCCCTTAATTCAACTTTGCTCTTATAAACATCGAGTGATGCAAACCTACCTACTCTACCAGCTTTCCCCCCATGGGCACGATATAGAGTAAGTGGCTCATCTAATATTACACTGGTAGCTTCTCCGTTAAGAAAGGTTGAACGGGTTGACTTTCTAAGAGTCGCGGATGAAGATTTAATTAAGCCATCTAATGCCGTTTCACTAGTATGAGTTAACTTTTTTGGAACCGTTTGTACTATTTCCTCAACAACAGCTGTTTTACCACTTAATAAACCAACCTTCGAACCAGTCTTTCCTAGCCCTTTTAATGCAGTGTATGCTAATTTTCCTCCAGGCACCAATCCTAATGCGGCAAGACCTCGATTAAGATGCTCCTTAGTAAGCAAATCTTTACCAGACCATACCTGACCTGCTGCTTTTAATTGCCCCACAATAGGAACAAAATCCAGTGCAGCAGAGCCTGCCATTTTTAAATAATCAGACGTTGTTAGTGATATACCTACTTCTGAAACATGTGAGCTTGCCCCCCAAACACCTAAAACTTTTGGGCCATATCTTAGAATTTCCTCCCCATAATCTTCCCAAATTTTTCCAGCTGCTTCGCTAATTTGGGTTAACGGAGTTTTATCAGAAAAACCTTCTGGGATAGAAGAGTAGTTATTATCCTCTACAGGAATGGCACAATATTCACTATTATACCCGCCATAAGATGGCACAGGAACAGCACGCTCCTCCTCAATCAATTGCTGTTCTTTATAGTTATTAAACTCTTGCTCGGATTTTTGATAGTCACTTAATAAACCATCAATAGATAATTCATCTATAGTCTGAGCATACTCATCCAAATAATGAGGCGAGACCATCCCTGACACTACAGCGTTTCCTATCACGCCCCCTAAATTATCGCTAAGAACTTGGCTCGCATCAAAATGGGTGCCTGTGGTGAGTGATTGAGCACCGGCTCCTGCTAGAGTTTGTAGCTCAGCGCGTAGCATGCCGGTGTGGTTATCTAGGTTTTCGAGTTTTTTGCTGAGGTTTTCTCCTGCTTTTGAGCCCATTAGACCTCCGGTTACGGTGGCTAC
>NZ_CAAAIM010000025.1 GCF_900639985.1 Legionella rowbothamii
AACATGAAGATGGATCAAGGGACGAAGATGGATCCTAACATGAAGATGGATCAAGGGACGAAGATGGATCCCAACATGAAGATGGATCAAGGGACGAAGATGGATCGCTCTATGACCATGCCAACTGAACCATCTATCATAGGCGATAAGATAGAGTCACTTGATTCGGCAAAGGCCACCACCATAGGAACCAAATATCAAGAGTTAAAAGCCGCAGTAAAAACCAACAATCCTAATAAACCAGTCGATGGGATTATTAAAATGGAATTGTTTGGTTACATGGACCGTTATATTTGGTTTATTAATGGCCTACCTGAATACAAGGCCAAACCGATTCTGATTGAGCCAGGAAAGCGTTATCGGATTATTTTTACCAACAATTCGATGATGCGTCATCCCATGCATATTCATGGTCATTGGTTTATTTTACGCAATGGTCATGGATCTTACGATCCGTTATTGCATACCATTGAGGTGGCTCCAGGTGCTACTGCCGTTGCCGATTTTGATACCGAGGCCAGCGGCCAATGGTTTTTTCATTGCCACCATCTTCTGCACATGACGGCGGGCATGGCGCGCGTATTTCAATACACTACCATCATCGAGATTGCCAACGGCACTCGAAAGCCAGAGAATTACGCTGTTCAGCAAGCCTACATCAATCGACCTATCGTAAGAGAAGACGAAGTCATGCCATTGGATGCTTCACTCATCAAACACCCCGCAGGGCATCATCAAGGCTTTTATCGCTCAAGCTATATCGAGCTGGGTGAAGATCCTTTTCATAATGCTCAGGAAATGTCTTTTAGAGGCCTCTATGGCCCAGATTACAATAAGCTCCAGCTGTATACTGAGGATGCGGAAATTTATAAAGGATCCGTTGAAAATGCGGACATCGATGTGTTCTATTGGCATTTGATTAGTCAATTTTGGGCCATTAAAGGTGGGGTCAATTATTTTTATCGCCCGGGAGGACCTTATTGGCAACCCGGTATTGGGATTGAAGGAGTGATGCCTTATTACATTGATACCAACATTAGAACGTATTACCGGGATGGCAGTGTGAAATTTGACATTCAGTTAGCGCGGGCTACTCAGCTGACCAATAACTTCTTCTTCCTAACAGGACTTCGCAGCATTCTGGCCACTCATACCGTGGTCAAGAATGAGATTGGCAATGGCTTAAACCAAATGCGTTATATCCTTAGACCTTATTATCGTCTTAAGCCAGGGCTTAGTATTTTTACAGAGTACGAACATGATGAAGAGTATGGTGCTCTTAAGCGGATTCTTCGAAGCCAGGGAGAGGCTACCACTCAAAATACACTAACTTTTGGGGTCGCTGTACTTTTTTAAGCAGGCGCTTTCTTGCTTATTGGGTTGAAATTATTTTTGAGTTCAGGCTTGGGATAATGAATGGTTTTTTCTGAAGAAACCTCGTGAATGCACTAATTGGAGGAATGTATGTACTTAGATGCTCTTTCACGGCTTGATAAAGCCGCTTCATTTTGTCGTATTGACCCAGAAGCTTTGGAGAAACTTAAACACCCTAAATCCTGTCTGGAAGTATCTCTCCCGGTTCGGATGGATAATGGTGAATTAAAAATTTTTCCAGCTTATCGAGTCCATCATAATAACAGCCGCGGCCCTATGAAAGGCGGCATACGTTTTCATCCGAAATTGGATTTAGACGAGATGAAAACTCTTGCATTATGGATGACAATAAAATGCGCTGTCGTTGACATCCCCTTTGGTGGCGCAAAAGGCGGGGTAATTGTTGATCCAAAACAGTTATCCCGCATGGAGTTGGAGCGGTTAAGCCGAAGCTACATTGAGTTAATAGCGGATTTTATTGGGCCAGACAAAGACATTCCTGCTCCTGATATGTATACCAATGAGATGATCATGGGCTGGATGATGGATGAGTATGCCACCATTGTTCGGAAAAATAGTCCAGCGGTAATCACAGGCAAGCCTATTCCTTTGGGAGGGAGCTTTGGGCGTGAGGGTGCGACCGGTCTAGGTGCCTACTATTGCATTAAAATTCTTGAAAAAAAGAAAAAATGGCAGTCTTCTAAGCTACGAGTTGCTGTTCAAGGATTTGGTAATGCTGGACAAAGTATCGCTAAGCTGCTTTACGACAATGGCTATAAAATTGTTGCGATAAGTGATTCGAAAGGAGGCATTTATAATACCAAAGGCATCGATATACCTCGCATGATTGAAATAAAAAACAACTCTAAAGAACTGCAGTCTATCTATTGCAAAAAGTCTATTTGTGATCTTGCGAATGAAGCTATAATTACGAATGAAGAATTATTGGAACTCGAGGTCGACTTACTTATCCCAGCTGCTGCACAAAATCAAATTACCCAAGAAAATGCAGCCAGAATTAGGGGTTAATTCCATCTAGCGCTGGTTTATCAGCATGACCCGCTATAACCCTTATGCAGCAAGGCTTATAGAGCCAGCATTGATGGTTTCATCGTCAAACAGTAATTTCGCAACCTCATGAATATTAATAGTTTTTTCTGATTTGCAAAATGTAAATGTACCAACATATTAAAATGTTGCCAACAGGAGATAACCTTTTAATGCTCGGTAGGATTTGGTAAGTGTTCATCGGTATGGTCTTAGTGAACTAATCTACAACGCGGACATGTCAAATTTCGCAGGTGGCGTATTATGTGAATAATCAACCTTCCCATTATTATTAATTGATTATTCAATCCAACGATCTGTCATACCCCATATTTTTTTTAAATTTAAGTAATCGCAAGCCATTAGCAACAACAATAAGACTAGCCCCCATGTCTGCAAATACGGCCATCCATAAGGTCGCTAAACCAACCAATGCCATAATAAAAAAAACAAATTTGATTGCAAGTGATAAACTGATATTTTGCCGCAGCACTTGTACTGTTTTGCGGCTTAAATCAATAAATAAAGGCAGCATCGCTAAATCATCATTCATAAGAGCCACATCAGCGGTTTCCAAGGCGGTACCAGTTCCCTTGCCCATAGCAAAGCTAATGGTGGCTTTTGCTAGAGCCGGCGCATCATTGATTCCATCTCCTACCATACCAACAGTATGGTAACTGGCCAGTAATTCATTCATCGCATTAAGTTTCTCTGTAGGCAAGACATTAGCATTGACATCATCAATCCCCACTTCATTGGCAATGGCTGCCGCGGTAACTGCATTATCTCCAGTCAACATTACTGTTTTGATACCCCGTTGATGCAACGATAGAATAGCTAACTGGCTGGTCGGGCGAAGCGTATCAGCTACGGCAAAAATGGCTAACACCGCTTTAGTAGTACTTAAAATAACCGTTGTTTTTCCTTCTTTCTCTAACTGTTCCAGCTGTTTTTCGATATCAGAATTACAAACCTTATTGTCTTCTGCTAGTTGATGGTTCCCTATATAATATAGTTCGTTATTAATAATCCCCATAACCCCACGACCAGGAAGGGCTTCAAATTTACTTACAGTTGCTAAAGTAGTCATAGGTTGTTCCTGGTGCCAGTATTCAACCAATGCATGGGCAACAGGATGTTCAGAATGACTGTCGAGACTTGCGGCTAAGAGCAATAAATCGCTTCTTTTATGTGTGTTTTGATAGTCTATAAAATCGGTGACTACAGGTTTTCCTTCTGTAAGGGTTCCTGTTTTATCCAGCGCAATGAGCTTTAATTGATAACCCATTTCCAAATAACTTCCTCCTTTTATAAGAAGACCGTGATGTGCTGCCGCAGACAATCCACTGACTACCGTAACCGGGGTTGATATTACCAGCGCGCAGGGGCAAGCAATCACGAGTAAAGTAAGGGCTTTATAGATCCATTCGTAAAATGGATACCCCAATAGAAGTGGCGGAATTAACGCAACTGCCACAGCGATTAATACCATAATAGGCGTATAATACTTGGCAAATTGATCAACAAATCGTTGGGTTGGCGCGCGCTCAGCTTGTGCTTGCTCTATTGCTTTACCAATTTTTGCTAATAGAGTATCGCCGGATTCTTTGCTTACGTTTACTTCAAGCGAGCCACGCTCATTGAGTGTTCCAGCAAAAACACTGTCGCCAACTTGTTTACTTATGGGCATGGACTCACCCGTTATGGGCGCCTGATTAACACTACTTTGTCCAGAGACAACAATACCATCTAACGGAATGCGTTCACCAGGTTTAACACGGATAATGGTACCGGGTTTTATGCCTTCAACAGGTAATTTTTGCCATGTGCCCGCTGCTGTTTTAACAGTTGCTTCATCTGGTGCAATTTGCAATAGGCTTCGAATGGCTAATCGCGCTTTGTCTAATGAATAGCGTTCAATTCGTTCTGCTAATGCAAAAAGAACGGTCACCATCGCTGCTTCCGGCCATTCGCCAATGAGTATTGCCCCTGTAATTGCAATGAACATTAAGCTGTTAATGTTCAGAGTTTTAGAACGTAAAGCAAACAAGCCTTTCTTAAATACTGTTGGTCCACTGATTACTATCGCTGCTAAAGCCATTACCCCAACCCAAAGGGATTGCTCTGTTTGGTATAAATAAGCCATTCCCTCGGAGATAAGGGCCAACATCCCTGCTGTCGTAATCCATAGCCAGGAATTATCATGTCCTATTTTTGCAGCGCTGCTGTTACTAACACTGCTTTTGATACTGACACGCATTCCTAATGTTTCTATTTGTGCTTTAAGTGACTCAATGCTATCCAGAGAATGATAAATAGTGACTTCTTCACCAATGAAATTGAAATCCATTTTTTCAATTTCAGGAATGGTTTGGAGTTGACGGCGTATCATTTGTTCTTCGGTTGGACAATCAAGCCTAGCAACTAAAAACGTGGTTACGTTTGTAGGTTTTGTCATAACACGTTCCTTTATAATTTCTATATATATATTAATGCTAAAAGATTAATTCTTTAGCTGGTGAATTTAATTAAATAAAAACATATTGTTTATTTAGGTTTCATTTATTTTTTGCAGTTAAATAAACCACTTGAAGCGACTTGATGAATCAAAGAATAAGCCACTTCAGAAGATACTACCATTCATCATAAAACATACTATATCGATACAGTTATCATTTGTTAAACACTGGATTTTCATTATGTCGTTAACCCTATTACAAGAAGTCATCTTTAATAAAGATCCGTATTTACAGAGCGCTCAGTACTCGTTCAAGTCGACTTCTTACTTCGCTGGCAACCTGATTGATTTCAGGATTACCGACTAATTCTAATACTGCTTGTGGATCCATAAATTCAACAAATACATTGGCTGAATTATCCTGTCGTACAACTACATTACAGGGTAGCAGCAATCCAATAGACGGCTCCTTCTCTAATGCATGATGGGCGAATTGTGGATTACATGCACCTAGAATCTGATAGGGGGGCATATCTTGATCTAACTTTTTTTTCAGAGTTTCCGACACATCTATTTTTGTAAGAACTCCAAACCCTTCTTTTTGTAATTCCATTGTAACTTTCTCAATTGCAAGCTCAAAGGAGTACGATACTTTTTTTCCAAATCCATATTTGATGTGTTTCATTTTATCCCCTTGCTCTCGTTACCAGATAACTTTAGTTATTCAATTCCCCATTAAAGAACAATTCAATATATTTCTTGTACAGTTTAGCATATTTTATTTTTTGATTAGATAGATAAGAGTCATCCCCTTTATTAAGGGGCTTGGGGAACCAACCGACTTAAGTCGGACTACGTTGGATTTTCAAATAAAATAGAGTCCAACAGCAAATACAACATAAAATAGTCCAAAATATGATAACCGAAGACCAGTTAAAGCGCTTTTTCGTAACAGGAGGTATAAACCTAAAATAGATACCATGGTTATGACTGCTCCCCATATTGAAGCATTATCAAGAATCCATGGAGTGAAAAAAATTCCTAACGCACTAGGTACAGTAGCTTGAATCATCATTGCTCCACTGATATTGGCAAGAGCCAGTATTTGTTTTCCCTGGCGAACCCAAATTACGGCATTCATAATTTCAGGGAGTTCTGTTGCTATAGGGCTTAAAAGTAAGGCCACCATCTGAGGAGGCAACCCAAGACTTGGACCAATGATTCCGAGCTGATGAACAAATATATGTGAACTAATAAAAATGACAATTAAGGAAAGTATAGTTTGTAACAATGCCCAGGTTTGTGAAGGATTATTATCATAGGGTCTTATTTTTAAAGGCTCCATAAAATCCAAATGTTCGGGATCATCTGTTCCTTTCATTTCCTGCCTAACATAAAGAGCATAAGCTACCAGAAATCCTATTCCAAGCCATGGTTTGAATCCAAAAGCAAATAGCCCAATTGCTATTTTACATATGAATATTTTCATAAACCACATTTGATCATATCCAAGACGCAGTTCAGTAGTTTTTGATAAAATTCGTTTTCCATTATTGCTTTTTGTAGTAATAAAGATCCATCCTACAACAGCATAGGCAATAGTTGCCAAAACTAATGGGCCACCAATCGCCGCACCTACACCAATTTCTTTTTGTGCAGGAGTAGTGCCAAAAACCACCGCTACAAAAGTCACTACGCTCTCAGGAAGTGCCGTACCAAATGCGGCTAAAATGGTGCCGGTCGCGTTTTTAGTCACATTAAATTTATGGCCGACCCATTCAATCCCGTTAACAAAAAACTCACAGGATAAATAAATAAAAACAGCTGAAATGAGTAACAACAAAACTGTAATAATCATTTATAGGTAATTCCCTTAATGAAACTGCTTAATGTAATTATTTTGCGTCTTTAAACCCAATTGGTACGCATCTAAATTTAAGGTACTTATATAAGGTTGGTTTCGAAATGCCTAATTGCAGAGCTATTTTTTCAGAAGTTAATTCGCCTTGGCGATAAAGTGCTTCAGCTGCACATGCTTTTTCAGTAGCTTGTTTGGTAAGTCCTTGAGGCCGACCACCTGGGGTTTGGGGAAGCATTTTACAGAATTCGCAGGTCTTAATTTAACATTATGAATTTAAAGGTTATTTTCCAAACTTCTAAAATTCAATTT
>NZ_CAAAIM010000026.1 GCF_900639985.1 Legionella rowbothamii
GTGCGGTATACAGAAATAGCAGCAATACGATTTAAAGAGTTCTGGAATGACTAAAAACTGTCCGGAAATTTCTGAGGTTTGCGGCTACCTCCCCTAAATGAGAATCAATTAATTAACAACATACGAATCATTAACCACCTACCCTTAATTATTATACATGGGCAAAATGATATAATATCGCCTCCAGAAAATGCGTTTGAGCTCCATCAAAAATGGCCTAATTCAACGTTTATTATGGTTGATAATGCGGGGCATTCCGCCTCTGAAGCTGCAATTGCAGTTAAATTAAAACAAGCAACCGAAATCATGAAACTGAAATTCGGTTAGAGGCCTGGGTAATCCCTCCATTTTTAACCGAAGCTAAAAGCAGAGGATTAAGCAACTAGTGCCGATTTTTGCCTTGGAGGAATTCCTCCTATAGCAGTATTGGGTCGTTCATTGTTGTACGTCCATAACCATTGTGTCGCATGTAGTTGTACCTCGGCAATACTTTCAAATAAATATTGGCTTAGCCCAACCTTGGAACACCATAGGTTTTGCGGGAGGTAACAAAATACTCTTTAATTGATTGGCGGAGTAGCATTTTCTAAATGTCTTTTACCTTGGCCTACACGTGGCCCAAGCATAATAGACACTAGTAGACACGTTTAAAGCCCGGCAAAGCAGCTTGGTGCTGTGGAAAGCTGATTGACATTTTATCATCGCGTAGATCGCTGACTTTCCTTGGCGAAAAATGCGGCTGCCTTTTTAGGATTTCACGTTCCTCTTCAAGTTCCGCGCCCCAGATCTTAAGCGCCTTAGCTCTAACTCTTTCTCATTAAATTGAGATTCATTAATTGCTTACGCCAATTGTATAAATTATTTTCCGGAACACCTAACTCTTTGGCAACCTGGTGAATTGATTTATGATCTTGTTCAAGTAGCTCAACAGCTTTTAACTTAAACTCTATAACTATTATTACTCATCCTAACTCCTTATTAAGGGATTATATCCCTAGAAATCGAGGGAGGATCACCCTATTTTTCTATAAAACTTTAATTCTTTTAGCCGTATTCTAGCTAAAACTTTTAATGAGTCAAAAATGCTATTGATTGGCATTTTACTGGACCCCATTTTTCTATCTATAAACTCAATAGGAAATTCCATTATTTTTGCATTGATTTTATGTAAATTCCATAAAAGCTCTAATTTATATCCATAATTATTGGATATAAATTGCTTGGGTAATACTTTATTTAGGACAATATTATTTGTAGCCCTAAAACCGCTTGTAAAGTCCTTGTATTTACGAGTAAGAATTATTCTTGATAATTTATTTCCTAACTGAGAAAGTAGTTTACGACGAATTCCCCAGTCATTAGGAATTGAGCCTCCGTTTACGTAACGACTACCAATAACGACATCATTTAATTGCATTTTTTCGATAATAGGTAAAAGATAACGAGGTTGATGAGAAAGATCCGCATCAAACTCAATGACTATAGTAGCTTTTAATTGATCTAAACTATAACGCATAGCTTGCAAATAAGCTGATCCTAAACCCGTTTTATTAGGTTCGGTTTTTAAATGCAAATTATCATAAGTTTTTAGGAGACGGTTAACAATTGTTTGAGTATTATCAGTTGAGCAACTATCAAAAATTAAGATGTGAATATGTTTAATTAATGAAGTTATTTTAAAAACTTCATTAATAGTTTGTTCAATACACCGTTCTTCATTATAAGTTGGAATAATAATCACAATTATTTCATTATTTGTCATTTGCGAACTCCTTTTTAATTTATTTTCCTTTAATTTAAAGGTAACATAATTCATTTATGAGTTAATTAGAAGTATTGCAACAAAGAATTTTAAATTTAGACGTTATAGTACCCAAAGCTTTCAAATTACTCAGCTAAAAGTATATCTCCTCCTTATACATAGGAAAAAATAATAAAGCGGCATTGACAAATAATCTAAGTGTTAACATACTTCTGCAGCGCAGTCTCTCAAAATAGAACAAGCTTTTCTATTGTTATTTATTAAAAAAGGATTTAAATGAACAAAATTAGACCATTCCATCCTTTTGTAATTCTGTTTTCATTTCTTTTTTTGCTCCGCATATTGTTTATCTTAAAAGCAAATTTATTGGTTGAAGAAGCTTATTATTGGAATTACTCAAACCATCTTGATTTTAGTTTCCTTGATCATCCGCCTATGGTGGCTCTTTTAATAAAGTTAGGTATCTTAATTTTTAATGTTACTGAATGGGGAGTTCGTTTTGCAACTATTCCCTGCTGGCTCTTCACTAGCTACTATAGTTATAAATTAACTGTGTTAATACGAAAAGAAGCAGGATTATACGCAATAATGTTGCTAGCCATACTACCATTTTTTTTTATACATTCTTTAATTATCACTCCTGATATTCCGCTGATACTTTGTTGGTCTGCTGCTCTGTATTATCTATACCAAGCTATTATTATAGAGAACACTAAAAGTTGGTACTGGGCAGGAATATGGATTGGTTTAGGGTTACTTTCAAAATATACCATTTTGTTATTAGGATTAGCGACAATAGTTTATTTAGCAGGTGACCCTAAATCCCGAAAATGGTTCACAAGAAAAGAGCCTTATTATTGTGCTTTAATAGCATTGATTATATTTATCCCTGTTATTTATTGGAATGCAACTCATGATTGGGCATCTTTTTTATTCCAAACCTCACGCCGATTACATGATTATTATTCTTTTTCTTTTCATGAGTTGGTAGGTTTAGTTCTTATATATTTAACTCCAACAGGTGTCATGAGTGCCTGGATGCTATTTTCATCCAAATATTCTAAAAAATTTATACCTGTTAGAACAAAATATTTTTTCCAGGTCTATGTTTCTGTACCACTTATAATTTTTTCGTTATTTAGTTTGTTTCATGGAATAAAAATAAATTGGATTGGTCCCGTCTTTCTCGCAATCCTACCATGGCTTGCAATCTTAGTTGCTGATAATCAACAAATAATGGGCATCACTTTTCGTAAAGGATGGGCCATAAGTTTTGTAGTTATGTTGCTCATCTACAGCAGTATAATTTATTGTATTTTATCGAATAAACCGAAAATTAATGATTATCTATTTAAAAATTTAGTTCCTTGGGAAAATTTTACCTGGGAAATTTACAATATTGCTCAGCAGTTAGAGGGTAAAACTCATAATGCGCCAATTATATTACCCCTTGATAGTTATCATATTGCAAGTGAATATGCTTTTTATCAACAAAAATATTTTAAGCAAGGAAAAGTTAATACTTCATATAAAGTTATTGGTTCCCATGTTTTTGATTTAAATAGTTTGATGTATAAGTATTGGGGAAGTATTGATGAAATAAAAGGTAAAATTTTAATTTTAATTTCTCCAAAAATAACGACTTTTTCTTATTCGCAAATTACTAAAAAAATTATACCCTTATCTAATATAAAACGTATCCGCTATCATGATAAGCGACATAATTCGCCAGGTTTTTATTATGAAATCGTTAAAATATCTCAATAAATCAGAAATATTCTTTTTTATATCTTTGATTGTAGGAAATGTCATATCGAGCCAGATTGGCTATTAATTTTACATGATAAAAGACGATTCTGCGATTTTTGTTAGAACAGGCAGTCATTCTGATCTGTTTAAATAGTAGCTAATTTTGGAGAAATAAGAATGATTATAAGTAAAGGCACGCCAAGACAAAAACGTAGGGATATTTAATGACGTATTTAAAAACTATTTCTCCCACTGCTGCTGCTTTAGGAGCTGCGTTATTTTTTGGTGGTAGCACCCCTTTTGCGAAACAATTACTTAATCACATTTCACCTATTTTATTAGCGGGTTTGCTTTACGCGGGTAGTGGCTTAGGTCTTTTTATAGCTAGAGTGATAAGAGATAGAGGCTGGAGTCATTCCGGTTTGAAGAATAATGAATGGATGTGGCTATTAGGAGCTATTGCATTTGGTGGCGTGTTAGGCCCAATTTTATTAATGCTAGGCCTGCAACATACGAGTGCTGCTACTACCTCTCTTTTACTAAATCTTGAGGCAGTTTTAACCGCCGTGTTAGCTTGGGTGGTATTTAAAGAAAGCACTGATTTTAGAATTGTTTTTGGAATGTTAGTTATTGTTGCAGGCGGTATTTTACTTTCATGGCCACAAGGTCAAAGCACAGACTCTCAAGTGATAGGGCCATTATTGATAGCTGGAGCCTGTTTATGTTGGAGTATTGATAACAATTTTACTCGAATGGTTTCCACAGGAGATCCCTTATTCATAGCATGCGTTAAAGGCATGATGTCAGGTTTAGTCAGCATTACGATGGCCTTACTGTTAGGAGCTACTTTCCCTGCAATACCAACTATTGGTCATGCTATGGTTGTGGGTTTCTTTGGCTATGGTGCAAGTCTGGTATTATTTGTTCTTGCACTACGGGGCTTAGGAACCGCTAGAACAGGGGCTTATTTCTCAACTGCTCCTTTTATTGGAGCGGCCATTGCTATTCTAATATTTCACGAACAAACGTCTTCATTATTTTGGATTGCAGCAGGACTTATGGGCTGGGGTGTTTGGATTCATCTCACCGAAAACCATCTTCATGATCATACCCACAACACCTTGGATCATGCTCACAGTCACGTACATGATGAACATCATCAACATGAGCATGATTTTGCTTGGGATGGCAAAGAGCCTCACAATCATCACCACGAACACCTACCGATTAGGCATGCCCATCCTCATTATCCTGATATTCATCATCGTCATGATCATAAAGAGGACTAATTCGTTTTTGGATTTCGATGAAATAAATAATAAAGACCAGGCAATACCAACAAAGTCAAAAAGGTAGATGAGATAATGCCTCCAATGACCACGGTTGCAAGCGGTCTTTGTACCTCTGAACCGGTACCTGTAGCCAATGCCATGGGAACAAACCCAAGAGATGCAACTAATGCTGTCATCAGCACAGGGCGCAAACGAGCAATCGAACCCTTAAAAATAGCTTCTTGCAAAGGTAGCTGCTGCTCTCGCAATTTATTAATAAAACTAATCATTACCTGTAGCGGCTCGCTTTCATAAACGCCTCGGCTCGCAATCACCGCATTTTTTTGGCTCAGATTAATTGCGATTATAATTTATTTTTGGCCCACTTTAATTGCTTCTATAAATAGGATGACCCAAATTAATTGCGAATGAACCCACTTTATTTACCACTGAAATTCTCTCATCAAAACCAAGTTCAAATAGAATTTTTCCTATAACTCTTCTGGATCAGGTAGAATCTTGGGGTTTCGGGACGTATTTTACAGATTTAGCAGGTGGCATATTATGTGAATAATCAACCCCCTCATTACCAGCGCTTAAATATCCGTAAAAT
>NZ_CAAAIM010000027.1 GCF_900639985.1 Legionella rowbothamii
CCCTTATAAAAAAGCAGTGATTTTCAGTCCCAAGCCTATAATGCCGACACCTGCTGCACCGCTTCCTATCATCCCGAAAGTGAAAGATCGACACATTTTGGCTGGGCACAGCAATCACATCGACACTTTAGGTCTAACATCGACTTCTTAGTGCGGTGCAAATGCAATATAAGCCATCAATTGGAATGCAAATAGCAATCATAAAGGCATCATTCAGTCTATTATAAACAGGCAGGGCTCTTCAGTTCCAAGTATATAATGCTCACATCTACTGCACCCCTTCCTTTCATCCCGAAATGGAAAGATCCACACAGCAATTACAACCACGCTTAAGGTTAACATCGACTTCTAAGTATGGTGCAAATGTAATATAGGTCATCAATTGGAATTCAAACTGCAATCATAATGGCATCATTCAGTCATCATAAAAAAGGGGTAGCGGTCCCAAGCCTATAATGCCCACGCCTACTGCACCGCTTCCTTTCATACCAAAATGGAAAGATCCACAAATCTTGGCTGCACCCAACAATTACAACCACGCTTAAGGCTAACATCGACTTCTAAGTACACTGCAAATGTAATATAGATCACAAATTGGAGCTCAAATGGGAATCAATCAGAAACCGAATAGATAGCAAATGGAATACGTATGGAAATCTTAAAGGCATCATTCTGCCATTATAAAAAAGCGGGGGCTGCCGCAAGCCTATAATGCCCACACCTACTGCACCGCATCCTTTCAGCTTGAAATGGAAAGATCAACGCATCTTGGCTGCACACAGCAATTACAACCACGCTTAAGGCTAACATTGACATCTAAGTAATATGTAAATGAATAAAAGGGGTTCAAATATAACTCAACCAAAAAGCATACAGACATCACATAAAGGCTCTATAATGTCATCACTAAACCCAATTTTGCCTCTCTTTCCTATGTGGAAAACTCCCCATAACTTGACTATAACCCACTCATAACATGTTGATTGTAATCATATATTTATGACGCACTCATTGGATATTGAAAAATGTATAAAAGATAAAGCCGAAAAAGAACCGAAAGAAACCTGCGACAAAAATAGACATGGAAGCTCTTAAAAAAGATGTTGAAGCGTATCAGGATAGTTATCAATATGAGCGCGTTGCACGTTTTAAGGTAAGTATAAGTGGGATTCGTCCTGCTTTAATTCGCTTAAAATTAACCTATAAATAAATGGAAACATCCTAATGCAGATGAGGAAAGGCGTCGTTCTATTCAAAAAAGAATAACTTATTATCACGAAGAGGGTCGTCCTCTGTTTACTTGGATGAAAGAGGGTTTGCCCATAATATGGCTCGATCTCATGGGTGCTCTCTGAAGGGTAAGCGATACTATTGGCGCTTTACGAGACAATCAATTACTTACGGTTAGTTTATTTGAAGGGGCTATTAATATAGCGACCTTTAATCGTTGAATTGAGCATGATTTGTTGCCAAAATTACCCAAAAGAAGTGTGGTTATCATGGATAATGCAGGTTTCCATAAGGATAAAACAATGCAAGAGCAATTAATAAAGGCGAAAGTAACTTTACAGTATTTGCCTCCTTACTCTCCCGATCTTAATCCTATTGATCACAATTGGGCTCAAGCTAACAACCTGCCTAGGACTCTTAATTGTTCTATTGATGCACTTTTCCGGCTTCATTGTTTATAATCAAATTATTAGGGCTAGGCTATAAGCACATCAATTACGGCCATGTTTGAACTAGCAATAAGTGCTAAGTACGATACAAATGAACAAAGAGGTATCAATTGGGTTCGTCTAGCAATCATATGGATATCATTCATGTCCATTTAATGCCCTGAATACCCTTACTAACGCAGTTCACACCAAAGGGGAAAATGCGACACTTCTTGAATACACTAGGCAATTACAACCATTATTTAAAATAGCGGTGAGCACTAAGCATGAAGCAAATGAACAAACAGGTATCAATTGGAAGACATTAGAAATCATAAAGATATCAGAAAAACAGTTTTCAATACCATTGCAAAAACACCGCACCTAACTTTATCTAACCTAAGTAAAAAACTCCAAACGCTTTAGTTAAAGAATTAGTAAAGACACCTTTGCGACTAACAACAAATCTATTTAGCAAACAGAAATTAATTGAGGTTCGCATGAGCATCTGTTCGAAATCTTTAATGTTAAATATCTAACAAAAATAAACGCATGCAATATATGGCCAAACGTAAGAACATATCAAATTACTATTAAATAATTAAAGTTTATCAAAACAAGTTTATTTATTTAACTGAAGCCGATTTCAATAATAAAAATAACCATAATCTAAATATCTCCATAATAAATTAACATCATCAATTAATTAAGTATAAAAAGAATACTCAAATATTATTTAAGTTATCATATAGGTATCATATAGGGCTCATTTGCAAGCCAAATGGAAACCCTAGGGGTATCAAAGAGTAAGCAATGGAATATCTATTAGTTAGCAATAAGCTCTCATATAAGAATCGTTAAGAACTCATTTATAAATCTATATAGACATCAAAGGTTATGTCATAAAATTTAGATTTCGAACAAAGATAAAATCAATATTTTAATCCTTTTAACTTAAAATTCAATTGGTTAACTAAAGGCCATTGAAATAGCATTGGTAACTTAATGGAAAAATAAAAGCACACATTTAAGAATCATATAGGAATCTTAATGTGTATCATTTAAGTTAACATAATAGTAGTAATATATTTATAAAACTAATACTTAATTACAAAAAAGAATAAATATAGATTAATAGCTGTTTAGTATTGACTGACAAATTCAAACTGTTTAAGATTCGTTAATAAATATCCTTTAAACTTAAACATCAAGGAAAAGAACATGGAACCAAAGATGCTGGTAAGTGAAGCAGCGGATGCACTAGGTGTAACAGCGCAAGCTTTACACAATCAAATTAAAAGAAAAAGTCTTTTTCATGAAAAAAGCCGTAATAGGGTGTATTTTGGTCATAGAACAGCTAAAGAGCTATTATCACAAAACTTTTCTCCCCAAGTATTATGCTTTCAAATCGTAAAAGGAGGTACGGGTAAAACATCAATGTGTTTAGGGCTTGGAGTTAGAGCTTCTCTCTATGGAGCAAAAACATTATTGATTGATCTGGATCAACAAGGGAATTTGACTAAAGCATGTAGAGTAAGTTCTCATGATACACCAATAATGATAGAGCTTATTAACCAAGAACTACCTATTGAGGATGGGATATTAACTGTATATGAAGGGCTGGATATTTTACCAAGTCGAATTGAAAATGCGTTGTTAGATAGTAACTTAATGTTAAAGAGATTGCCCCTGGATCGAATTTATAAAGACATGATCGCGCCGTTAAAGAACAAATACGATTTAATCATTATTGATTGCCCACCAGCTCTCGGTAGTTCTGTTACTGCAGCAGCACTTGCTTCTGATTTCATTGTTGCTCCAGTTACACCTTCAGAATTTAGTCTTGAAGGATTAGAGATTACTAAGCAAGAAATTAGAAACATAGAAAAAAATTTTCATACAAAGCTTATGCTTCGCCCCTTATTAAATGAGTTTGATGTAAGAACGTCGTTATCTCACGAAACGATGAAATTTTTGATGACTAATTATGAAAATACTATGATCCGCTCAGTTATTAGAAAAAGCCAAGAATTCGAGAATGTTATAACAAAAGGTGAGTCAATATATGATTCATTAAACATTTCTCCCGCACGTGAAGATGTCGATCTTTTGACTAGAGAACTGTTAAACATTTCCATAGTACAAGAAAAAGATTCAAACGAATCAACCAAAAAATCATTAGAAAAGAAACAACAAGCGGTCCCCGCTGATATCTAATAAGTAGCAAAAGGGAGATAACGGATGCCTACAATCGATCAATTAGCGGAAAAATCAAAGAAGAAGTTTGTTAAGTCGGATTACCGTCCATGGAATTATATGGACGAAGTAGAAAAGGAATCAAATAGTATTCAATTGGAAATCAAAGAGGGCTCTTATGGAGATGAGGCGATCATTAAAAATAAGGAGGGCAGCCCTATAACACACAATAAGACGAAAACAGTAAAGCGAAATAACACAGCCAAGTTAGAAAATGCCGGTCCACTGAAGGATGAGACAACTCTAGATGCTATTTTTAGATTAACTGGACATCAAAGAAAAATATTTATGTTTATTGTTGAGAGATGTGCATCGAGAGGAATGCTAACAACAGGAGTGATAAAAGGGGAGGTTCTCTCTGAAATCACTGGTACCAGTAGTCAAATGGTTAAAACCTCTATTCAGCGATTAGTTAGTAAAGATTTAATTCAAAGGGAACGAGGAAAAACAGGACGAGGCGGATTCTATATTTTTAGCTTGACTGAATTGATACGAAATGCGGCGATAGAATACAAACGGATGGTTGGGAATGAGGATCTAATGGATATCAATAGGATATCTATTGGTAATCATATGGGCATCGAAAAAGCGGTAAATAACAAACACGATAATAAAACTCACTTACCTGAAGAGTGGAAAAAAATTAATATTTATCCATTGGAGGATATAGGATTTAATCAGAATCACTTAAGGGATATTTTAGAAACGGAGTTAGCAGATCCCCAGATGGTTCAAGAATCTATTTTACATTTTGCATATGGATTGGAACATGAACCAGCAAAATATAAGCATTATGATGATCTTTTAAATTTGCTAATTGGCCGGCTTAGAAAGGGAAAGCCATGGTTTGAAAAAAATTATCGGTCACCACAAGAAATCGCTCAAGCTCTATTAATAGAAGCGAAAAAAAATGAATTAGAACGAAAGAAAAAACTAGAAGATGATGCATTTAAAATTGCATTAGCCGAATGGCAAGAAACATTGAACCAAAATGAAATTACTGAGATTACGGCTAAAAAAGGGTCAAGTGACATAACTCCGCAGACAACTAAATTGTCAATTTATTTTAGAGAGAATATTTGGCCCGAGAAAAAAATTCTGTACTTTATCTCTGAAGGATAAATAATACACTAATAGATGGATTTAAATATTTTATGCAAACAATCAAAAAAGAATCGGAAGACATTTATTTACTACATGATTTTTACAGAAACGCAAATGGTAAATATGTAGTCGTAGCCAAAGAGGAAGGGAAGGTAGTGTTTAAATAACTGTGTCATCTCTTTTAACTTGTTATAATTTAACACTTAAAAGAGGTGCATATGAGTAAGAAGACAATTGATTTATCGAA
>NZ_CAAAIM010000028.1 GCF_900639985.1 Legionella rowbothamii
GGTAGTGTTTAAATAACTGTGTCATCTCTTTTAACTTGTTATAATTTAACACTTAAAAGAGGTGCATATGAGTAAGAAGACAATTGATTTATCGAATTTTGATTTCAACGAGTTCAAATCAGAAGCATTAGCGCAGTTAAAATTAGGACAATCGCTCACAGGAAAAGACGGAATCCTTACCCCCTTAATTAAAGAGTTATTAGAGTCTGCCTTAGAAGGAGAAATGGATTCTCATATGATGGACTGCTCTGAGACAGGTATCGTCAACCGTCGTAACGGTAAAACGACTAAAACGATTAAATCGACCACTGGCGTTTTTGACTTGGAAACGCCTCGAGATAGGGATGGTAGTTTTGAGCCTGAGATAGTCAAAAAACGTCAAACAGTACTCAACGAGTCACTCGATAATAAAGTCTTGGCACTTTATGCGATAGGCATGAGCTACGAGGCAATAAGCGAGCATTTATCGGAGATGTATGGATTAGAAATCTCCAGCGCTAAAATCAGTTTAATAACCGATAAGCTCTTACCGCTGATTACTGAATGGCGCAATCGCTCCTTAGAATCGGTATACCCCATCGTATTTCTTGATGCCATGCACTTTAAAGTACGTGTTGACGGCAAGGTCATCAGTCGAGCCTTTTACACGGTTCTCGCTGTTAACTCAGAAGGTAAAAAGGATATTCTAGGACTCTATTTATCTGAGGCAGAAGGCGCTCGTTTCTGGCTTGGTGTCTTAAATGACCTTAAGGCTCGCGGGGTAGAAGATATTCTTATTGCCAGCATCGATGGGCTTAAGGGATTTCCTGATGCCATTACCGAAGTATTTCCTCATACTGAAGTGCAGCTTTGTGTTGTTCATCAAATTCGCAACTCATTGAAGTATGTGGTCAGCAAAGACCAGAAGGCCTTTATGGCTGATTTAAAACTTGTTTATAAAGCGTCAAGCAAAGACTTAGCGGAGCATCATCTGCTTGAGCTGGAAGAGAAATGGGGAAAAAAATATCCTGCTGTAATAAAGTCTTGGAATAATCACTGGGAAGCTCTATCACAGTACTTTAAATATCCAGAAGAGCTCAGACGTATCATTTATACGACCAATATTGTCGAAGGTTTTCATCGACAAATTCGCAAATACACTAAAAATAAAGGCGCATTCACCAGCGAAAACGCCCTTATCAAACTCATTTACTGTGCTGCTCAGAAAGTACTGGAAAAATGGAATCAGCCCATGCACAATTGGGCGCTTATCGTGTCCCAACTACAAATCTATTTTGAAGACAGACTAACTTTGGGGCTTAGATAAGCAATGAGGTGACACAGTTAAATGAACACTCTC
>NZ_CAAAIM010000029.1 GCF_900639985.1 Legionella rowbothamii
GGCTCTACCCCAAATAAGGGGGCATTTTAATCAAGTTAGTCTAGACTAACCCTTTGATTTGACGGTCAAAAGGAAGATTAAAATGCCTAAGAAAGATTGTATCTTAAATTTACCGGGATATTCTATTAAAAAGGTGAGTGGAGAGAACCCGGTAAATATCGAAGTAACTTATCGTTGTGTTGTTCGCTGTATTCATTGCGGTAATAAGAAGTTACGTAAAAAAGACAGTTTCATAAGACGAATCCGCCATGAGTCGATTGGATTGCGTCGCAGTTACTTGTGTATCAAGGCTCATAAGTATTATTGTCCTGCTTGTGGTCGCTATTTTAATCAACGATTTCCCGGGATAGGTAAATATCAAAGAGCGAGCGAGAGTTTGCGTAAACAGGTGTTTCACTACCACAGCAAAGGAGTCAGTCAAAAGGATTTGGCGCGTGACTTAAAGCTGGGTAAATCGACTGTAGAGCGCTGGTATCATTACGGTTATGAGCTTCGTCATAAAAAGATATTAAACCGTCCTTGCCCAAGAGTCCTTGGCCTGGATGAGCATTCATTTAATCGGAAAGTGGGTTATGCCACAACCTTTTGTGACTTGGCCAAACATAAAATATTTGATGTGGTTGAGGGGCGTTCAGAAAAGGATTTAGAAGGCTATCTCAACACGTTAGAAGGAAAAGATAAGGTACAGGTAGTCTGTATTGATTTAAGTTCCAGTTACCGCAGGTTAATCAGGCGTTACTTTCCCAATGCGATGATTGTTGCCGATCGCTTTCATGTGATACGTTTGTTGAATCAATTCTGTTTGCAGACTTATCAGCAGATTGACCCTGAAATGAAATATCAGCGAGGTCTCTTGGCGGCATTGAGAACCAATCCCAATAATCTCACTGTAAAGCGACTCAATAGACGGGAACGTTATTTGCAAAAACAGCCTGTCATTGCTGCAATATATTACTTTAAACAGCGATTACATCGATTACTCATGCGAAAACATCGCACCGCAAAGCAGTGTACGCGTTTAATACCTCTCTTTCTTAAACTCGTTGCCAGTCTAAAGGAAAGTCCTTTCGACTCACTAAAGACTCTAGGTAAAACATTATATCAATGGCGGGAAGAAGTGGTTAGAATGTGGCGGTTTACTAAAAACAACGGCATTACAGAAGGGTTTCATCGGAAGATGAAGCTGATTCAACGTCGTGCTTATGGATTTAGAAATTTTGAAAATTATAGGTTAAGGGTTAAAGTTTTGTGTTCTTGATTAGTGCCCCCGGAAATGGGGAAGAGCCA
>NZ_CAAAIM010000030.1 GCF_900639985.1 Legionella rowbothamii
ACTGTACGGCCACCTTCCCGAATTGCGAAACGCAAACCTTCATCCATCGCAATAGGAGCATGTAGGTTAATTACTAATTGTACGTTATCGCCTGGCATTACCATTTCTACACCAGAAGGCAAGTCACAAGTACCTGTTACGTCTGTTGTTCTGAAATAGAATTGTGGTCTGTAACCATTGAAGAATGGAGTATGACGTCCGCCTTCTTCTTTTGATAACACGTACACTTCTGCTTCAAATTTAGTGTGTGGCTTGATTGTGCCTGGCTTAGCTAATACTTGGCCACGCTCAACTTCATCACGCTTAGTTCCACGCAATAACACACCAACGTTGTCTCCAGCGCGTCCTTCGTCCAACAACTTGCGGAACATTTCAACTCCAGTACAAGTCGTCTTAGTTGTATCGTGGATACCAACAATTTCAATCTCTTCACCAACTTTAACAATTCCGCTCTCAACACGGCCAGTTACTACTGTACCACGTCCAGAAATCGAGAATACATCTTCGATTGGTAATAAGAATGCTTTATCAATGTTACGTACTGGCTCAGGAATGTATGAATCCATTGTCTCAACCAGTTTTTCAATGGCTTTAACACCAATATCACTCTCGTCGCCTTCCAGTGCTTTCAGCGCTGAACCAACAACAATAGGAATATCATCGCCAGGGAAGTCGTAGCTACTTAATAGATCACGTACTTCCATTTCAACTAGTTCTAACAGCTCAGGATCATCAACCATGTCTGCTTTGTTCATGAACACAACAATGTATGGTACACCAACTTGGCGTGACAGTAGAATGTGTTCTCTAGTTTGTGGCATTGGGCCATCAGCTGCTGATACTACTAAGATCGCTCCGTCCATTTGCGCAGCACCAGTGATCATGTTCTTAACATAGTCAGCGTGTCCTGGGCAATCTACGTGCGCGTAGTGTCTTGTAGCTGATTCATATTCTACGTGAGCTGTAGAAATTGTAATTCCACGCTCTCTTTCTTCTGGCGCAGCATCAATTTGGTCGTA
>NZ_CAAAIM010000031.1 GCF_900639985.1 Legionella rowbothamii
CTAAGATCGCTCCGTCCATTTGCGCAGCACCAGTGATCATGTTCTTAACATAGTCAGCGTGTCCTGGGCAATCTACGTGCGCATAGTGTCTTGTAGCTGATTCATATTCTACGTGAGCTGTAGAAATTGTAATTCCACGCTCTCTTTCTTCTGGCGCAGCATCAATTTGGTCGTACGCTTTAGCCGTACCGCCAAACTTTTTCGCCATAATTGTCGTAATCGCTGCAGTCAAAGTTGTTTTACCATGGTCAACGTGACCAATAGTACCCACGTTAACGTGTGGCTTCTTACGCTCAAATTTTTCCTTCGCCATTGGAAAGTCTCCCCATATGCTAAATTAATATTTCATGGTGCCCACAACTGGACTCGAACCAACGACCTCTTCCTTACCAAGGAAGTGCTCTACCGCCTGAGCTATGTGGGCTTATATATATGCTTAGATCATTATATAAGCAAACATCTTCACTGTAATTGGAGCGGGTGATGGGAATCGAACCCACGCTATCAGCTTGGAAGGCTGAAGTTCTACCATTGAACTACACCCGCTATTTTTCTTCTTAATACTGGTGGAGGGGGAAGGATTCGAACCTTCGAAGGCAGAGCCGTCAGATTTACAGTCTGATCCCTTTGACCGCTCGGGAACCCCTCCAAAAAGAACGCTATTGTCTTTCAAGATGCTATGATTGTCAACACTTTGTTTGACGGCCAACTTAATTTAGATGGTGCCGGCACCAGGAATCGAACCCGGGACCTACTGATTACAAGTCAGTTGCTCTACCAACTGAGCTACGCCGGCATGTATCGCTCACTTACACTTTGCAAGTACTTCAGTGACATTTAAAGCCATTACTACTTATCGTCACTTTAATAAAACCCTGGCGATGACCTACTTTCACATGAGGAGACCTCACACTATCATTGGCGCATGTCTGTTTCACTTCTGAGTTCGAGATGGATTCAGG
>NZ_CAAAIM010000032.1 GCF_900639985.1 Legionella rowbothamii
TTGGCCTGGACCCTTAACATTTCTTTGCTTTGCGTCACCGTCTCTTGCTCGGTACGCAATAAAATGTGCAAGCGCGCCTGCTCTTCGCTTAATTCGTCTACTCGTGCTTCTAAGGACATCACCTGCGAGGACAACTTACGGTTGGCCTCTTCCAACTGCAGTGCGTTATCATGCAAACCCGCATGTTCTTCTTGCAAAGACCTCAAGTCGTTTAAAGTCGATTGGGCAGCTAACTGAGCACTGTCCGCGGCTTTTTGGTGCAGGGCCAACTTCTCACTTAAGTCTCGACGAACCTTTTCGGTGCTTTGATACGAAGTCTGCAATTCCAAGCGCAAGGCTTGGTTCTGACGAGTTAATTCCACCGCATCTTGTTCTAAGCGGCGCACCGCATTTACCTGTTCCTCTAATTCGCTTTGCACCCCGGTCAGCTCATTCACAACCTGTTCACGGGCGCTCTCTGCCAAGCGTAGGCGTTGCTCGAGCTGCCTCAAAACCAGTTCATGCTGCTCTTGGGTTTCACGCAGAACTCGAGCGGCTTCCTCGGAGTGATCATCATTTTGGGCAATCGCTGATTGCAATTCCTCTACTCTA
>NZ_CAAAIM010000033.1 GCF_900639985.1 Legionella rowbothamii
GCCGTAGGGGAACCTGCGGCTGGATCACCTCCTTAATATACGAGCACCAAGCTTCAAAGTGCCCACACAGTTTGTTTTCGAATAGTGAAGAAGAACCTCGATGATTTTTGCGAGAGGTTTTGTTTTAACTTAGGTTAGGGCAAGATGTCGAAGTAAAAGAATGGGGTCGTAGCTCAGCTGGGAGAGCACCTGCCTTGCACGCAGGGGGTCAGGAGTTCGATCCTCCTCGGCTCCACCAATGACGGAGTTCTTCGTGATGGTTCAGATTAAAGCGCTTTATGAATATAGAGTATTTTAATCTGAATAAATCAGATGTTCATTAAAAATATGGTAAATAAAGAGGTA
>NZ_CAAAIM010000034.1 GCF_900639985.1 Legionella rowbothamii
TAGCATGCCGGTGTGGTTATCTAGGTTTTCGAGTTTTTTGCTGAGGTTTTCTCCTGCTTTTGAGCCCATTAGACCTCCGGTTACGGTGGCTACTCCTAATTCAGTCCAGTCGAAGTGTTGATGGCGTCTTATGGTGGTGTTAAATGCTTGGCTTGCTGCGTTTTGTTCCATCATTTCAAAGGCACTGGAGGGGCGAAAGTATTTATAGTCATACCTGCCTATACTATTTGATAGGTTTTTAAGAGTCCCTATAGTTTTTAAGCCATAGCCTATGCCTGCGGTAGCGGCTGTGGCCAGACCGGATATCAATGCCCC
>NZ_CAAAIM010000035.1 GCF_900639985.1 Legionella rowbothamii
GCGACTTGTCGTGTTCCGTGCTACACTAAGCGCTTGTATTCTACTCGGGGTTTCGGGCAGCAAGTTACCATTTTAGCCGGTGGCATATTATGTGAATAACAAATGACTTTATTTTGCCCATAAAAAAGAGATACTGATATTAACTACTCAGGCTTAATCGTAACCTAACTGTATGTATTAAGCGGATAATCAACCCCTGCGTTAATTAGGCTAGTTGTTTCACATAATACAAGAGAAAACCTCTTATTTATTCACATACAACCTATTATGCGACTAATTTTTAGGCTAAACGTGGGTTGTTTTTGAATAAA